>CAVYEV010000085.1:0-235044 GCA_963767545.1 Terriglobia bacterium | reverse complement strand
AATCAAGTTCCTGACGGCGCTTCAGGAGCGGCTTGGTTGACATTCTAACCGCGCTCACCGGCTGTTCTTGCCGCGCAACCGCCCGCGATGCTAACTCTGTTTCAAAAAGGGTAACTTTGGGATTTCGGTCGCCACCCAAGCGCAGCTTGCATCAGAGCCGCTTTTCCCTATCTTGAGGCATGGACGTGCACCTCACCAATCCAACCAGATTCGCCGCCGTGCAGGTGCGCCCCTTACCAAGCGAACATAAAGTATCTTCCGTCGCGCTCACTTCTCCACACTCAACGGAAACGAAATGCGAAATTCCGTCCCACCCGCCCCGGTATCGCATTCCACTTCGGCATGAAGCTGCGCCGCAAGAAGCCGCACCAGATCGAAGCCCAGCGAATCGTGAGTCCGGAACTCGACGCCGATGGGAACCCGACTCCCGTATCGCTGACCTGAATCACCGCATTCGATGGCGGTTTCTCGAGACTGCTTGCATAGCTCAACTTCAACAACAGCTCCCCTCCCCGTCCGTCCGGGAAAGCGTTGCCTGAACGAATTGGACAAGATCTCGTTGACGATCAGCGCAAGTAGAACCACCGGCAGGGATGGCCCGCTGCCTCAATACAGAAGGCCTACCGAAACGAAAAACGCATGTAAATGTCACTTATCACACGATAATACACGGTGCAAGTAAATATTGGTGCTAAATATGCTTACCTGGGCCCGGGATGAGGAAATGAAATACATAGCTGCCTGGTTACTCGGTGTACCGGGCGTCCTGATCGTGGCGTGGTTTATTTTCAATCACCACTAAGGCAGCGAATCTCTACTTCATCAACCTTTTGCAATCGGTTCGAGTGTGGAATGTCATCAGTCCCCCACACTTACCCTCTGCATATCCGTTTCTTCGTATTTTCACAAGGAGTCAAATGTTCCACGTAGCACTACAACGTTCTCTAATAATCTCAAGTGTGATTTTGGGGCTAGGCATCGCCCCAACTTTCGCGCAGGCACCCGACAACACGAAAGTCAACGAGCGCGATCGAGCCAAATCTCAGCCAACGGCGGATCAGGCGAAGAACACCCTGTCAGATCGCGAAATCATGCAAAGGATCAGAAAGGCGGTCGTTGCGGACAAATCCCTATCCACTTATGGTCACAACGTGAAGATCATTTCCGAACACGGGAAAGTGACACTGAAGGGGCCTGTCCACACCGAAGAAGAAAGCAAAAACATCGAAGCCAAAGCTGTTGAAGTAGCGGGCGCGGGCAACGTTACCAATATGCTCGCGGCGAAGGGCGATAAAGCGGCGCGTTAGCGCCAAGTCTCACGAAGGGGAAAATAAAATGGCAGGAAAAAATACGGCAGTATTCGGGATTTTCAAGAGTCGCGCACAGGCTGAAAGCTGTGTGGACGCTTTAATCAGCGGGAGTTTCCGGAGTGATGATATATCGGTTCTGGCTCCCGATCAACATACAACAAAGGAACTCGCCACCGAGAAGAACACCAAAGCACCGGAAGGAACGGCAACCGGAGCGACGGCGGGCGGCGCCATCGGCGGCACATTGGGCTTGCTTGCTGGCATTGGAGCGCTCGCGATTCCGGGTCTCGGGCCTTTCATCGCCGCCGGCCCCATCATGGGCGCGCTCGGGGGTCTTGGTGTCGGCGCGGCTGCAGGCGGACTCATCGGCGCGCTGGTCGGCATGGGCATTCCGGAATATGAAGCAAAGCGCTATGAGGGCCGGGTGAAAGACGGCGGCATCCTGGTCTCTGTGCACTGTGACGATTCCGATTGGGTCAAACGTGCGGAAGATATTCTCAAGCATAACGGCGCTGAAGATATCTCCTCAGCGGGCGAGAAAGCTGCAAGCACGCATGGTGTTGTGACCGAGGGGAAGCCGGTTCACACAACCGGCAAATACTAACACTCAGGCAGAGAAGGAAACAGCATGTCTACAAAAAACGATGTAAAGGAAAAGATCGACCACGCTGCGGATAAAGCCAAGGATGCGACTGAAAAGGTCGCGGACAAGACTAAGGACGCGGCCCACAAAACCGGCGAAAAGCTCAAAGACGCTGGCGATAAAGTAAAGCACGCAGCGGATAAGTAGTTGGAGCCGCACATTTCGAAGAGAGAACCGGGCGGGCAACCGCTCGGTTTCTTTGTGCCGGAGCAAGAAATCGGCCACCGCTTAAAGGCGCCAATGGAAACGGCTATCTCGCCCAGCTAGAACGCGGTGCCCGCATGACTTTTGGAAGTTGGGCGATGACAACCCAGAACCGCTCAATGGCTTCCACAATTGTCGCCAGCACATCCATACTATCGGGTTTCGTAATGTACCCGTTCGCATAACTATCATACGCAGCATGGATATCTTTATCGGCTTCGGACGAAGAAAACACGAGCACCGGAATTCTCCGGAGCCTTGGATGTTCCTTTACGCGCCGAAGCACCTCATCGCCGCTCACCTTTGGTAAATCCCAATCCAACAGAATGAGGTCGGGCAAGGGCGCGTTTTCTGTCTCTTCCTTGAACAACAGTTCCAGCGCCCGCTCGCCATCTCCCGCAACCGTAAGTTCCCAGCGAAATTGTCCTTGGCGTCCGTGAAACGCTCTTTGGATGAGGTGAAGATAAGCGGGACTGTCCTCAACTACCAGCAAGTGAATAATATTTTTATCGCCCATTAATGCATTTGCTACACTCCACTGGCCAAAGGTGTCTTAATTACGCGCGTACCGCCGGACAGCATTCCAATAGTGGAAAAAAGGGCCAAGCCAAGGACGCACACACGCCGATTATGGTTTTATGTTTGACACCCATGGTGTCCAGGGTCTCTCCGTCGCTCCCGGCGTCCTCTACTTGGATAATGTGTAAGAACGCGGCAGCTAGGCAATAGATCCTGCGCCAAGTTCAGTTGTCGGGCAGCGTGAAATAAAAGGTTGCGCCCTTGCCAAGCGCGGCTTCCGTCCAGATGCGGCCGCCGAGACGATCCACAATGCGCTTGCAAGTAGCCAGACCAATGCCGCTTCCGGGTACCTCTGACCCGTGCAAACGCTTGAACGGCAGGAAAATCTGGTCGGCATAGTGCGGCTCGAAGCCCTGCCCGTTATCAGCGACGGATACCACCCATTCCCCCTGTGACCTGCGGCTTTCAATCTGAACATGAGGCGGCTCGCTCTCACGGCGGAATTTAAGTGCATTACCGATCAGGTTTTGGAATACCAGCGTCATCAACGAGCGATCCGCTTGCAGGGAAGGAAGAAGGCCGCATTCCACCTGCGCTCCCGTCACGTCGATTTCTCCCTGGAGGTTGGTCAGCGCTATTTGCAAGGATTCCTGCAAGGGGACAAGTGTGACGTTTTGCGTGCCTCCCAGTTGGGAATAGGTGAGAATATCGCTCATTAACGCTTGCAACCGCTGAAGTCCGGCCCTGGCCAGGGACAACACATGGCGGTCGTCTTTTTCCAGTGTCGCCTGGCGATCCAGCAGTTCAAGAAGCGTCATGGACGAATACAACGGCGAGCGAAGATCATGCGCCGCCACGTAAGCAAACCGCTGCGAGTCCTCGTGCGAACGCAATAGTTCGTCCTCGATATGCTTGCGGGCCGTTATATCCTCGATGGCCAGCAGAATAAGCTCAGTAGGGCCTTCACGCACCAGCTTGCGGGCATTAAGCAACATCACCCGCCGCCCGAGCGAAGGAAAATCATGCGTGAGCTCAAAATTATCCAGCACGGTTTCCTTGGGCAAGATATCTTCCAGGAGTAACCGCAGCGCCGGAATATTCCATTGGCCATTGCCAAGCTGGTAAAAATAATGTCCTTCCGTCGCCTCGGGCGTCACCTGAAAGGTTTCGTAGAAGGAGCGGCTCGCCAGCTGGATTCGCAGGCAGCCGTCCAGGACGATCAGCGGCTGCCGAATCGTGGCGATGATAGCTTTCAAGGCGTTCATGCCGGACACGGCTTGATATGCGGCCGCCGCAAACTCTCCCAGCGTCGTCAATACTCTCGCGTCTTCCGCGTCGAAGCGCCTACTCGCATCATGCGAGATGACCCAAATCGTGCCGACTGCTTTTCCCCCCACGTGAAAGGGAACCAGCAACGCTTCTTCAATGCGCGGCTGCACCTCAGCGAAATAGGAGAAGTGGCGGTCAAGGTTCGACATCAACAGCACGGCGTTTCTGTCCAACACGGTGCCGCACGGACTGAAATCGCGTGGAGTCGTGCCCCACAGATGGGGTTCGTACTCGCCTGCAACGCCGTGCCAGCGGAAAATCTTCCGTCCCTGCTCCTCTTCCAGCAAGCTGATCCCGGACGATTGGGCGAAACACAGGTTTAGCGCCACCTCAGCGAGTTGTTGCAGGATGCGCTCCGGCGAATCAGCCAACGTCCGCCCCAAGGTCACCAGCGCGCTAATGACCGCCTCATTGTCTCGCTGGCGGGGCGGGCGACGGTTTAGCTCTTGCGTGGAAATGATCGATTCCAACGGGACGGGGGAACCTGCCTGCTGCGGAGAGGACTCCATGAAAACCTTGTCGGTGAATTGAGTATACAGGCTATCATTATCCCTGCGATCATCTTTATGAAATATCACGCCGCCGATATGCTTCGGCCGCTTGGTAGGGAGGACTCTGTATTACGTGCAGAGCTGAGCAGAATGTCTATGTCGTCTTTTCGAGACCGCCTCGCCATCCGCAGCCGCCAATAGGGGGTAGTAGCGACATCCAACCGAAAACCTCCGTTAAGGGATTGATCGATTGAGCAGGCCACTATCCAGCGGAAATCAATGATCAGGGCCTCTCGATCCCGGTTCGTCGATGGTAAGTAAACGCTGGCTGGCCGGTTAGTCAAGATCTGGCACTTTCGGGACTCCACTGCAATTTAAAAGTTTTGAATCGCGCTCACTTCTCCACACTCAACGGAAACGAGATGCGAAATTCCGTCCCCCCTGCCCCGGTATCGCATTCCACTTCGGCATGAAGCTGCGCCGCGAGAAGCCGCACCAGATCGAAGCCCAGCGAATCGTGAGTCCGGAACTCGACGCCGGCTGGGAACCCGACTCCCGTATCGCTGACCTGAATCACCGCATTCGATGGCGGTCCCTCGAGACTGCTTGCGTAGCTCAACTTCAACAACAGCTCCCCTCGCCGCCCATCCGGGAAAGCGTGGCTGAACGAATTGGACAAGATCTCGTTGACGATCAGCGCAAGTGGAACGGCTATGCCGATTTCAAGGGCTAAATCCGCGGCCTCCACCTTCACGGCGATATTGCCGGCCTGCGGAAACGTGCTCTGTAATTCGCCGGCAAGGGCGCGAAGATAGGGTTCCACATGAATCGCCGAGAAATCCGCGCTGGAGTAGAGCGTTTCATGCACCGCGGCAATCGCGCGCACCCGGGCCTGCGTCTCCTCGAACGCAATCGCTGCTCTCGCATCGGTGATGCGCGCGGTCTGTAAGCTGATGAGGCTGACGATCATCTGAAGGTTGTTCTTAACCCGGTGATGGACCTCCCTCAGCAGGGCGGCGCGCTCAATGCGCCAGGCCGCCAGTTGGTCGCGCGGTTCTTCGGGCTCGGGTATGGGTCGGATAACCTTCGCGAATCCCGTAACCTCTCCCGAACCGTCCCTGACCGGCGTCAACACGCTGGCGGCGCGGAAACGGGAGCCGTCGCTTCGCAAATGCCACCTTTCGGCACTCCGCTTTACCGTCTTTGAGAGCGCATGCGATCTCCAGCATTGGCTGGCGGGAACTTCGGTCTTCCGGCAGAAACAACACATCCGCCGTTCGCCCGGTCATCGTCTCCGTTGAATACCCGAACATTTGCTCCGCGCCCGGATTCCAACCAGTCACGCGGTTCCCGGTATCGAGCAGGATGAAGGCATAACTTTCAATGCTATCCACAAACGTATTCCAGTCGGTCACAACCTATATTTCTTTCATAATCAATAGCTTCCGGCCTGCTAAGAACGAATTTTGCCTTTGGTATGCTATACAAAAGTTAGACGACCCGTAGTGTCGGCCAACTAATTCTCACGCGGCCCGTAAACCCGGACCGCGTTTTCTATTTGGGAGGAACTTATGACAACTTCGTTTTTCATTTTATCGACGCAAACAAAGTTCAAGAAACGCTCTTGGTATCATCGCGACCCATTCACCCAGGTGCCAGGAAGTGGGTTCGTTCGCAAAACCACATCCCCTGCACAAGGGCGCACAAGAAACCGGCCCTTTACGTCATCCTTTTATCGGCGGCCAGCCAACCAGCCTTTCCCACCCCACACGACCGGCCTGTTTCAAAAATCGGCCGTTTGCGTCATCCCGACCCCTCACCCCGCCGCACCCCAATTGGGTTGGTTCCGCAAAAAACCACATCCCCTGCCCAAGGGCGCACAAGAAACCGGCCCTTTGCGTCATCCTTTATCGGCCGCCAGCCAAGCCTTTCCCACCCCACACGACCGGCCTGTTTCAAAAACCGGCCGTTTGCGTCATCCCGACCCCTCACCCCGCCCCACCCCCCATTGGGTTGGTTCCGCAAAAAACCACATCCCCTGCCCAAGGGCGCACAAGAAACCGGCCCTTTACGTCATCCTTTTATCGGCGGCCAGCCAAGCCTTTCCTCCCCCCACAAAACGCACCCGAGTCCCACCCCCCAAACCTTACGCAGGTAGACGCGCCCGAACAGCAACCCGGAACGACCAAATTTGTAAACGATATTTAAGCGTAGAATAAGGACCTACAGTTATTCCGGTTGGCAGCAAGTTCAAGGTGGTGCGGCAATGGCTAGGAAATTGCGGTATCTATATTAACGAAGTAATAGTAAAGGGTCTTTTCGGATTGAAGTGATTGCACTTCGGCTGAATTGAGGAATGAATAATGCCTAAACGCGATATTATCGCCATCGGCGGATCGGCCGGCTGTCTTGAAGGTCTGAAGCAAATCGTTCGCGCCATGCCGGCAGACCTCCCGGCCGCGGTATTTGTGGTTATTCACATGGCGCCCCGGGGAGAAAATTTTCTTCCCCACATTCTGAATTCCCAAGGCGGCATGCCGTGTGCAGAAGCCAGGGAGGGGGACAGGATAGAGCCTGGAAAAATTTATGTGGCCTCGCCGGATCGGCATCTGCTCATCGGAACCGATCACCTTCACCTCACCAGGGGACCGAAGGAAGGACTTCATCGCCCGAGTATCAACATTACCTTCCGCTCGGCGGCGGCGGCTTATGGTAACCGGGTGATCGGTGTTTTACTCTCCGGCATGCTCGACGATGGCGCCTCGGGAATGTGGGAGATTTCGAGGCGGGAAGGGATTACCATTATTCAGGATCCTTCTGAAGCGGAGTTTCCCTCCATGCCTCTAAACGCGTTGCAGGATGCGGCGATCCAGTTCATCACACCGGTTTGCGAGATTGGAGGACTCATAACTCGCCTGGTAAATGGAGAAGAGATGCCAAACATCGACGTACGGCAAAAACTCGGGAAACGGGAGAAGCATTTCAGTGGCTTCACCTGCCCGGAATGCCGCGGACCGCTGTATGTGTCGGAGCCGGGTCCGGTCGAATTCCGCTGCCGGGTAGGCCATATTCTATCCTTAAAAACGTTGCTCGATGAACACACCTCTACGCAAGAGCGCAAACTTTACGAAGCCATTCTGGCGTTGGAGGAAGGCGCTGAGCTGGCCGAGTACACCGCCGCCCGGATGAACGGCAATCACAAGGAGGACTTGAAAGGAGAGGCCGCGCAGCTTCGCCGCCATGCGGGAGAAATACGCAAACTGGTGGAAGAAAGGTTGACGCCATCGGTCGGCTAAAAATTTCTGAGCCGCGACCGTTAGGGAGCCGGTACGCAAAAGTTCGTAAACAGGTATTTGCAACATGACAGACGGCGAAACAAAGCAACTACCCCCGGAAGGGGAGCACATAAAACCGGAAGAAAAAGCCCCGCAGGGCGAGCATACACAAGCAGAAGCGGCGCCCGAGCCCGTCGTCTCCGACTCTGGCGATGAGCTCGAAATTTCGCGGCTCCCCTTTAACGTGGTCGGCATAGGAGCTTCCGCCGGCGGCATCGAGGCATACATCGAACTTCTGCAAAATCTCCCAGAGGATACCGGCATGGCGTATGTGATTATTCTTCACCTCGCAGCCGACCAGAAGAGCTATTTGGGCGACATTTTGTCGAGACACACGCAAATGCCCGTGCTGGTTGTAGCGAACGGCCTTCGCCCTGAGCCGAATCATCTATATATAGTGCCCCCCGGCAGCGAGGCCAGGTTGAATCATGGGCTTTTCAGACTCACCAGGCCGGGAGAGCGCTTGTCGCGGCCGATTGATACCTTCTTTTACTCCCTGGCCCATGAGCAGGGGACGCGCGCCGTTGGCATAGTGCTTTCTGGCATGGATGGCGATGGCGCGCTTGGCATGCGCTCCATTAAGGGCGAGGGCGGGATCACCATGGTCCAATCGCCCGAGTCCGCGCAGTTTCCGGAAATGCCGAAGAGCAGCATCTCGGCCGATAACGTCGATCTCATTTCTCCGCCTCGCGAGATTGCGGCTCACCTTGCGCAGCTTTCCCGCCAGCTCCGCTCGAACAACCTGCGCCGGCTACAGGATGGAATACCGCTTTCCGATGACGATCGCCTTTTCAATCGCGCTGTGGCGCTCATGAAAAGCGTCTCCGGCGTCGACTTTCGTCTCTATAAGCCTGCCACGATACGGCGTCGTATCGCCCGGCGGATGGTGCTGAACCGTATCGATTCTCTGTCCGATTACGTGGCGCTTCTTCAATCGGATTCGAATGAGCTGCGTGAACTGCACGAAGACGCCTTGATCAATGTCACTCACTTTTTCCGCGATCCGGAAGTGTTTGAAAGCTTGAAGAGGCAGATTGTGCCGCGGATTTTCGCGGCCAAAGAGCCTGGCGAACAGGTAAGAATATGGGTGGCCGGCTGTTCCACGGGAGAGGAAGTATATTCGCTTGCCATCTGTCTTCTGGAACACCTCGCGGGACAGCCGGAAGAACCGCAGATCCAGATCTTTGGCACCGATGCGAGTGAAATGAACATCCAGCGGGCGCGGGCGGGTATCTATCCAGCAAGCATCGCCGCGGAGGTCTCGCCTGAACGGCTCCGGCGGTTCTTTGTAAAAACTGATAAGGGCTATCATCTGGCCAAGCGGGTTCGCGACCTGTGTATTTTTGCGCGGCAGAATCTCTGTCACGATCCCCCATTTTCGCGGATGGACTTGATTAGCTGCCGGAATGTACTGATTTACTTCGGTCCGGAATTGCAGCGCCAGTTGATTCCCACTTTTCATTACGCTCTTTATCCGGATCGTTTCCTGCTGCTCGGCACCTCGGAGACCATTCGGGAATTTACCGATCTGTTTGGCCTGGCCGACCGCAAGAATAAAATCTACGTGAAACTGGGGGCGACTAGCCCGCGAGTGATCCTGGACGTGCTGCCTCTGTCGCTTAACGCCGAACTGACCGTGCCACAAGTGGGACGCGATCTATGGGGCGACGTGGAACTCCAGCGCGCCGCCGATCGTATCGTACTCGCTCGCTACGGGCCGCCTGGCGTGGTGGTGAACGAGCGCCTGGAAATCGTGCAATTTCGCGGGCATACCAGCCCCTTTATCGAAATGCGGCAAGGCGCGGCCACACTGCAATTGCCGCGCATGACTCGCGAACCTATCGCAGCCGAAGTGACGAATGCGGTCAAGCGCGCCATTGAACAGGACATGCCTGTTCAGGTGCACGGCCTGAAGGTACAGGACGGCGATTCGACATTTCGGGCGACGCTCGAAGTGCTCCCGATTCATAGCTTGAATCACCGCTCCAAATGTTACTTGGTATTGTTCGTTCCGCCCCGCCCGATTCACTCCGCCGCGAATGTCGTTCCTATAGCGGATATCGCCGCTAACGGTGAGGAGACCGGCGGCTCGGTTCAGCAAATGCGGCACGACCTCTCCTCGGCGAGGCTGTACCTGCAATCTCTGCTCGAGGAAAGAGATGCCAAGAATCAGGAACTGGTCTCGGCCAATGAGGAGATCCAGTCGTCGAACGAAGAACTGCAGAGCACGAACGAAGAACTGGAAACCACCAAGGAAGAACTGCAGAGCGCGAACGAAGAACTGCGCACCGTCAATGACGAGCTGCAGAATCGCAACGCGATTCTTACACAAGCCAGTAACGATCTCAATAATCTCCTGAACAGCGTGAACTTGCCGGTGTTGATGCTCAGCGACCAGCTCAAAATCAGGCACTTCACCCCGCCTACACAGCGCCTCATGAATGTTCGCGGCACGGATATCGGCCGGCCGTTCGGCGAGATCCGGATGAATCTTCAAACCGGCGATCTTACCCCCTTGTTTCACGAGGTGCTGGACTCGCTGACCGCCCGCGAGCTCGAAGTCCAGGATAGTGAGGGGCATTGGTATTTGTTACGGGTGCGGCCTTTTCGCACTTCCGAGAATCGGATTGACGGGCTGGTTGTCGCTCTCGTGGATATCGACCAACTCCGCAAGAGTCAACAGGATTTGCGGGCGGCTAACGAGTTTGCCACGTCGGTGATCAAGAACATCCCTTTCCCGCTGGCCGTTGTCGATCTCGAATTGAAGATTCGCTCGACGAACGAAGCTTTCTGCTCTCTTACGGGCTTGACTCTCGCGTCGTTGGACCGGCGGCTGCTTCCGGACGTCGCGTTTATGCTTTGGGGGCACGAGAATGTGCTTCGTGCTCAGTTGGAAACGCTGCGGAACTCGCCGATTATCGGTAATAGCTTCCAGATTGAACAACGCGCTGAGCACCGCGCCGCGGGCGAGCACCCGAAAGTATTCTGCATTCGGGGACGCGTGCTGCCTTTCGACAGTGAGAAATGCCTGCTGGTCACCTTCGAGGACATTAGCGTACAGAAGGAAGCTGAACGCCAGTTGACATTCACTACCACGGCTCTGGGACGTAGCCAGGAAGACCTGCGCGCCCTGGCCGGCAGTCTATTCACCAGCCAGGAGGACGAGCGGCGGCGTATCGCACGGGAACTGCACGACGATGTGAGCCAGCGCTTAGCCATGCTCGATATTGAGAGCGATGAAGTCGAACGCGCCATGGCCGCCGATCCCGGCATGGCTCGCGATAAACTTCATGAGGTCCGGAATGGAATCGCCCGCCTTTCGGAGGACGTACGCACGTTGTCTCACCACCTTCATCCGGCCATCATCGAGGACTTGGGCTTGGCGGCGGCGCTTCGCGCGCTAACCGAGGACATGGACCGCACCGACGGAATTATAGCTACGTTTTCGACCCGGGACGTTCCCGATTTAATATCCGCGGAAGTTGCCACCGTGCTATACCGGATCGCCCAGGAAGCTCTTCGCAACGTCATGAAGCACGCTGGGCGGACACATGTAAAGGTTCAACTCCGGGGAACCTCCGAAGGCGTGCAACTGGAGGTCGCCGATGCGGGACACGGGTTTGATATGAATGAAGATCGCGGCGGTTTAGGGCTGATCGGCATGGAGGAACGGGCGCGCATCGTCCACGGGACTGTGAAGATTACGTCCGCCCCAGGATTAGGCACAAAGGTTGTCGTCGATGTTCCGCTTCCCCCCCCCCCGGCAAGCGAATCGAGCGGTGAAGGGCTAACTCAGTAAGCCGCACACTTTTTGCATGGAAGCGGGCACAACGACGGTAGGATCGTTACCCCGTCATCAGGATGACGTTTGGATGAGGCTCTAGTGCGAATATCCGATGAACCATCTCCACGCCATTCATTTCTGGCATCGAGACATCCGTCAGCACTAAGCCTATTTCGTGGTGGTACTGGCTGAAAGCGGCCAGACCATCACATCGCGTACTACGGCCTCGTCTTCAACGAGCAGGATCTTCTTTTTGGTCAAATAGGTCGATTCTGAGGGCCATTAAGCTAGCCGCTGGGTAATGGGTACTCTAGAAATTTGGACGGTCTCTCGGGAGAGATGAGCGTCACGATTAACGCTAACAGTTGGGACGCGATGAACGGCTTAGGCAGAAAATGCCATCCTTCATTGAGTACAAGCATTCCTCCGGTGAAACCGGACATCAGCAAAACCTGAATGTTCGGCCGGTCGACAGTGAGCGCCGTGGCTAACTTTATGCCGTTCATTCCCGGCATTTCGAAGTCGGACAAAAGAAGATGTATCTCGCCTTTATAATTCTTCGCTTGCTGAAGCGCGTCTGCGCCGTTGCTGGCGCTGAACACGTGGAATTCGTGTCCAGCCAGCGCTGCAAGGACGAATTTCAAAATCATCGGGTTATCGTCGACGATAAGAATTGTCTTGTGGACTTTTTGCGCAGTCGTCTGGTCCATAATTGGGGCACCATCTCTCTGTTCTCGGCAGAGAGGTGGCGGGCCAAGATATTTTAAGACCGCGCTCGGTTGAGGAGAACTATTCATTGTCCCATGTATTCAATAGCCCCGTACGGATTTATTTTAAAGTATCAAAGCATACCAAGTTTCGTTCACAACGCCTTTCTCTTGGAAAACCCAATGAAACCGCAAAAACGCACGGAAACCGAATTTCCAAGTGCTAAGTTAGAACCGGAAGATGATCGATCCGCCGGCTTCAGCTCCTTTGTAGGAGGAGTCACCCGCAGGTCTTTGAAATTAGAATATTGCTCTCGACTGACTCTTGCCCGGAAACCAGGCGCGCCGCGGCATGGCAAAGGAGTTCTTCGATTACGAGCAACGGGGAAACCTGTTTGCTATCGGAAGCCTCCTCGCGCGGCCGCTTGGGGTCAAAAACTATTTTGCTGCCCCGCCCGTGCGCTGCGATCGTGCGACCCGGTGGCCATCTTGACCGCTATCCGCCAATGGCGGATTATTGAAGCGCGTGGAGCTGATCGAAACGTCCACTTTTACGAGGCAGATCACGGCGCTGCTCAGCGATGGAGATTACGGGGCATTTCAGTCCAGGCTGGCAGCGAATCCAGGTCTCGGTGTTCTCATCAAGGGCGGCGGCGGAATACGCAAGATTCGCGTAGCGGTTGGGTCGCGCGGCAAGCGCGGGGGTGCCCGCGTCATTTACTACTGGGCGGTTCAAAAAGACCTGATCCTGCTGCTCTATGCGTACCCGAAGAACATGGCGGCGGATCTAACCCCGAAGCAGGTGGCGCAACTCGCCAAGGTACTCAAGGAGGAGTTCAGGGATGAAACCTAAAATGTTTGAAGAACTGCTGGAAAGCGTGCGCGAAGGTGGAGCGATTCTACGTGGCCAGAGGAAAGCTTCGCGCCGGTTTGAAATCGGGTCTTCCGGGATACGGGCGATTCGCGACCGAACCAATCTCTCGCAGCCGGAATTCGCGAGCTTGATTGGCGTCAGCGTGAAAACCCTACAGAACTGGGAGCAGGATCGCCGCCGGCCAACTGGGCCGGCAGCTACTCTGTTGAGGATCATCGCGTACGAGCCACGGCTGGCGGTGAAGGCGATTCATCGGATGTAACCTCGATGAGCGCGCCATAACCGGATTGTCTCTCATGATTCGGAAAGGGCATTGGAATCGAGAACGCTTCGTATCTTCTGAGCGAGCTGCTCAGGCGTGAAAGGCTTCTGTATAAAGGACGAGACGACCAACGGGTCCACCATCTGCCGCTCCGCCATTACCTCGCTATAGCCGCTCATCAGGCAGATAGGCATGCCGGGAAGCATCTCACGGATTCGCCGCGCGGTTTCGGCGCCCGACATGCCGGGCATGGATAGGTCGACCAGCGCGAGATCGATCTCCTCCTTCAGCTCATTCACACATTCCAGAGCGGAGAGTCCGCTGTCCGCCACGAGCACCTTATAGCCGAACCGCTCCAGCGCGCTCTTGGCAATGCGAGACACGCTTTCCATATCGTCCACAACCAGGACCGTTTCGTGCCCCCGCAGGTTCCCCACAACCTTCTCCGCCACCGGCGGGGCGCTCCGGCGGCGTGGGCTGCCGGGAAGGTCACCGTGAAGGTGCTTCCCTGCCCTCTTCTGCTCTCGACTTCAATGCTGCCGCCATGCGAACGGACGATGCCCTGCGCGGCGGCAAGACCAAGACCGCGGCCGGTGAACTTCGTCGAAAAGAATGGGTCGAAGATCTTCGGCCGGATCTCCGGGTCTATGCCCGGTCCCGTATCGCGAACGCGAAGGACCGCGAGATCGTCGTTCTCGCCGGCAAAGCCGACGGAGATATGAATCACTCCGTTGCGGGTTCCGATCGCCTCCACCGCATTGATGACCAGGTTCATCACGAGCTGCTTGATCTGCGTCGGATCGGCTACGATCCACGGAACGCGATCGGGAACCTGGAAGACCACCGCCACCTCGCCTGGGATGGTGGTCCGGATCAGTTGGACAACCTCGCGAATGAGGATCGCCAGATTGACGTCTACCTTGCGGAGTGTTCCTTTTCCGGCGTAAGACAGCAGTTGCGCCGTGAGGTCCGCCGCCTTCGTTCCGCTACGGAGAACCTGCTCCAGATACTCGCACCCGCGGCTGCCGTCCGGCAATAACTCGAGCGCCAACGAAGCATTGCCGATCATGATGGCAAGCAGGTTATTGAAATCGTGCGCAACCCCGGCGGCCAGTACGCCGATGGTTTCGAACTTCTGAGCGTTTTCGAATCTCAGCGTTTCGGTAAGATCGCGGAAAATCGTCACTGCGCCCCCGCTATTATCGGGTTTCGGCAGAGCCACCACGGTATTTTCCACGGGCAACTCCAAGCCTTTCCGATTGCGGAGCAGCAGCCGCTGCTGCGGCAATCCGGAGCCCGTCCGGAGAACGGTGCGAACGCGCGTTTCGTCCAGGACGCCGCCGCTTGGCGTTAGCAACGTATAGATCTCCTCGACAGGTCTTCCGTATGCCTCCGCAAGTGTCCAGCCGGTGATCCGCTCGGCCTGGGGATTGAGGTACTCTACCCGCCCCTGTTGATCGCTAGCGATCACGCCCTCGCTTATGCTTGCGAGCAGTGTTGCCAGCCACGTGTTCTGCTCGATCAGCTCGTGGGCCGCGCGATGCTGATTCAGCGCAATCGAAATGGCCGATTTCAGCTCGTTTATGCGGATGGGCTTGGTCAACTGCCCGAAGGCGCCCGATTCCGTGGCGCGCGCGACGGTCTCGTCGTCGGAATGCGCCGATAGAAAGACCACCGGGATCTGCCACCTCGTCCGGAGTTGCTCCGCGACGGCGATCCCATCCAGGCCACCGGGAAGGGCGATATCCATGAGTGCCAGGTCCGGTTTCAGTTCCCCTGCAAGCCGGATCGCCTCATGTCCACTGTCCGCGACCCCCACCACCCGGTATCCCAGTTTGCCGACGGTGTTGCTCAGATCGTGCGCGACAACATGTTCATCTTCGACGATCAGAATTGCTGGGGTATCCATTACTTAACTCCGGACCTACAGATCGATTGTCGTGTTTACCGGGAACTCGAACAAGCCCTGCCGCCTTCCTCGCGTGTGAAGCAGCACGGACTGAGGGTATCAGATAAACCGATCGGTCGATGTATGGAAGAACTCAGCCAACTTCTTCGCCTGCGCCTTGCTGATTCCGCGAGTGCCATTCACCACCGCCGACACCTGCGCTCGTGACCCGAGCACTGGCACCAGGTCGGCTTGCTTCAGGCCGCCGTGCGGATTTCCTTTCTCCAGCATCGCGACCATCCGGTCAAACTCTTCATCGGTTTCTATCACCTTTGACAGAGTATTCGCCAAAAGCTTGCCATACTTCTTTCCGTCTAGGGCGCTTGAGCAAGCTTATGATCCGATCGATAATTCGGCCCTACATGAGAGGCAATCGTCTGTTAATTATGCCCTTCGATGATGTGATCCGCTGTTCCAACCTCGCGCAAGCCAAAGGGAATCGGCATCGGTTTGGTGGTGTCGTACCTTTCCGGCTGGCGCGCGGCCACAAGCTGAATCATCTTGTTCACAAAGAACGCCGGCAGCGGGATATTCTCGTAGCGGGCCTTCTCCACGAAGAAGGTCAGTCTCGAATCCTGGGCATGAATCCGGTAATCGACCCAGATCGATTTCTTGCCTCTGAGCACCGGACGAAGAACCGTTGGAATGGTTCCAGGATGCCAGCGTTCCACGGCATCGAAATCCACCACGGTGAAGGTGGAGATGTAGTCCTGGGGGAAGACTTTGACGGTCAGCGCATCCAGACCAGGGCGTGGCGTGGTCTTCAACGCATACCGCATATACTCATTGATCTCCGAATCGGATAGGCGAAAAGCGACATGCTGATGTCCACCTTGCCCGTTCGTCGCTTCGGCGGCGCGAAGGCGGTCGAAAAGTCCCAGAACTTTAACCGCAACCGGCGGAGGCTGCGGCCCCGCGGCATTGGTCGCGCCGTGCGCCTGGAATAACAGAGCGGCGCCGGCGAGGAGTAAGGATACGACTGGGAGATGTCTCATGCGTTCGATCACTACAGTTTAGCCTGCTCTTCTATCCGCGATAACAGCGGGTTCACCGAAATAGTCTTAAACGAATCAATAACATCGATGGTATCGAGAGACGTTTGCCGTTTCTCGTTTGCTGTAATGAAAACAGCAAGGCGGCCTTTCGCCGATGCGATTGCTCTTAGAAAACAGAATATACATGAATTGACGCCCTCCGCAGCTGAATGTGGAAATGAAAATGGCCGTCCACCGGTTTTACGCGGTGGACGGCCATGGATTGAACTACTCTAACAGCTTACTGAATTACCACTTACCCGCAACCGGTTTGTCGCCGGTGGCGCCACCGTACGGGAAGACCGCTCCGCTGGTATGAGCAGCTTGTACGGCCGTCGGACTGGCGCTATCGAGGATCCACAAGAATGGCGCGCCGCTCGCATTACCCGAAGAGCGGACGATACCAAATCCAGCAGTACCGGTACCAAACCAATCGCCGCTTAACGGCACGTCGCCAGTGATACCGCCGAAGGCGATACCTTGTCTTTCAACGTGACCGCTTTGCAGCGGGGCGCTCGGCAAACCCGAGTCAGTTACCCAGAGCCACGGGCCGCCGGGGCCACCCGCAACGCGGACATAACCGACATAGGACTGAGCTCCACCGAGCCAGTTGCCAGTCACAGGCACGTCACCACCTCCGGCGATACCGCCGAAGAAGAAGACGGAATCCGAACCAGCGGACGTTGCGGTACCAGCGGCAGGTTGCTCGAACACGTCGTCATAGTTCGTATCGAGTACCCAGAGGCCAGAGCGGAAGATACCAACACCAGCCTTACCGAGGCCTTTCCAGTCGCCAGTGACCGGAAGGTCGGTTGCCAACGGACCAACGCCAGGATATGCGAACACCGCCGCATCGCCGGCATCGAAGATGCCGTTGTTGTTGGTGTCAAGCCACCACTGGTTAGTGGACGGCCGGAAGATACCAACCTTGGTGTGACCGTCGCCGGTCCAGTCGCCAGTTACCGGAAGATCGGTAGCCTGGATTCCGCCGTTAATACCAGTGAAGTTGACGACTGCATCGCCAACGCTGTTATCGTCACCCTTCTTGTTTAAGACGAAGCACGGTTGACCGGCCGCGCAACCCGCGGTGCCTGCCTGCCGGAAATCACCAACTCTGGTGGTAATCAGCGTGCCAAGAACCGTATAGGTTTGCGATGCGAGAGTAACCGTATTTTGATTTGCCGCAAAGGACGGGGCTACCGTCGGACGGCAGGTATATACGGTTATCGGACCCGTCGTGGGGTTAGCCACGGTGAGGGTATTCGTGGAAGACGGACCAATCGTCGCCAGAGAATTCCCGTTGTTGTTTTGCACTGCGAGCCCGCCACCGGGAATAGTGCAAACGGTGGAAGGACTACCAGCGTTCTCAGTCGGGCTGAAGGGTACGAGAGACCATTCAACCAGCGAGGGTGCTCCGCCGAACTGCGCATAGGTGCCACCTACAGCCTGAGAGTTGGCCACGGTTGCGGTCAACGGAATGATTTGTCCCGGGGACACGTTCTGAGCCGACGGCGTGATCTGAATGGCCTGAGTCGAATCAAACACAAACAGAGTGACCGTGAACGTCTGTTGCGCGGCAACGTTGGGAACGGTGTTCTTGGCGCGAGAAGACCATACGGTAACGGTTGCTATGTAGGTTCCCGGAGCCATCCCGTTTCCGTTAGGCGCCATCTGCGCCGGTGTTAAGACAGCGGTCTTAGCGAGTGCGGTAAATAGCAGCATCGTGTTTACCGAGTTATCGGTATTCGTGTTATTCGCAGGCAACAACAGCAATCTCGGAGCCACAGTCCCGCCTGGAGCGGTGGCAGTACAAATCGGCACAGGCGTTGGGTCCAGGTTATTAAATTGAACTCCCAGCCAATTGGCGGAGGCGCCGTTCACCGAACTGCAAGCCGCACTGACATACAACGTGACGTTGGAGACCGCGGGAGTGACATAGTCAAGCACCGTAGCGTCATTCCGTTGAGCTGCCGGATTACCGGCGTTCACAACACCCACATCATAGGTGTAAGTGAAAGTGGGAGTTGGTGCCATTGCCGGCATATGGAGGTGTCGCATCCGTCACCGGGCCAATACCACCAGCAAGTGCGGCATTTGCGGCGAGGAATAAGCTGGGATGCACATTCAGCGTCACCTTAATGAGCGTGGAGACGTTATCGGTAGCCTGGCCCGCAGTGTTTGCGGTAACCAGGAAGGTAGCGGTATAGGTACCTTCCGTCAATCCCAGAGCTGCCGCCTTATTGATGCTGAGGCGAACAACGCCAGGCGTGATGTCCTGAACCGGCAGGTTGAGCCACTGGACGTTAGGGGGATTGGTGGCACCGTAAGTGATTGCGCCCTGCGCCGCAGGCAAAGTGAAGTTCACTGTCTGACCGGTGAACGTTATTACGAAGGTCTGAGTCGGATTGGCAGTGGTGAAATCGCTCGCGGCAAAGTCGAACGGTATCAAACCACCTTGAGCGGAAGGTAATGCTGAGTTATTCAGGATGTCGTTAAAGAACAAAGATGAATACCAGCCGTCCGTCGCTCCCGCGTTGGTCCCTTGACGGGCATTGGTGGTGGCGAACGCGCCTATAGCGGAAGTTGAGGTAGTAGATCCTCCGATGAACACGGTGCGGCTCGAATCGACCGCGATCGCGTTAGCCGTGGTCGTGGTAGCAGCACCCGCGCCCACAGCGTTGCCCAGGAGGAAGTTAGCGAAATTCAACTGGGGAAGCAATCCGCCCGTAGTGGGATAAATGGTTCCCATTTGATTCGGATTGAATCGTGCAACAAAGGCGTCCGTTTCATTCGCAGTGGTCGCCCCGGCCGTGCTGTATCCGCCGATGCCGGCGCCATTGGTCGTAGCCAGATTGGCGGTGGGGAGAGAGTTGGCACCCGCTCCGGTCAATGTAGTGTTGCCACTGACGTAGATCTGTTCAAACAGTCCCGCTCCGAGCTCGACGGTTTTATCGAGCGCGATGGCGTTACCGATTGTAGCCGAGTTTCCGTTTGCGGCGCCGTAGAAGGTAAAGTACACAACCTGATTGGTGAGAACGGAGGCGTTAGGATCGATAACGGACACAAATGCCGAGTTGGCGGCGGTGCTGATGGGCTGAAGGCCAAGACCGTTACCGGGGCCTACGGCACCAATGGTTGTAGCGCTCGATCCGGTGATATAAACGCGAGATTGAGCCAAGCCGAGACCGGGAGACGAGGAGAGTTCCGCCGCTATGCCTTCAATTATGTCTGTTCCACCGGCGACGAAGTAGCTCGAATATGTTACCGCCAATGCCGGGCTGAAGCCAACCACAAAGCCGCTTCGACCGCTGGCTCC
Organism: Terriglobia bacterium; assembly: GCA_963767545.1. Taxonomy (GTDB): domain Bacteria; phylum Acidobacteriota; class Terriglobia; order Bryobacterales; family Bryobacteraceae; genus CAVVFX01. The sequence goes on along the minus strand of CAVYEV010000085.1, from coordinate 215,288 downwards.
TAGACTGGTGGCGTTCGTCGGGGGCGTGCTGAGGACAGAACTGCCAGTATCGCCGGCGAGATAAACGCCATTGGTAATCGGGTTGAGGGCGATGGAACGGCCAAATTCCGCGGCGGATCCGCCGAAGAGCGCAGCCGCCGAAACACTACCGGCGCTGCTCAGCTTGACTACGAAGGCATCCGAAGAGCCTTGAGGCGCAGGGCCAGTTGTCGTCGGGAAGTTGAATGAATCCGTATAACCGCCCAGGTACGCATTACCCGTTGGGTCCACAACGACGCCCGTGGCGATATCGTTCGTGGAACCGCCGATGTACTCAGAGTAAATAAGCGATTTTCCGTCCGCCGCGAATTTCGTGGCGAATGCGTCATTGGTTCCGTGGATACCCGAACCAGTTGTGATGGGGAAGTTAGTAGAGAAGGTCTGGCCAACGATCACGGGGCAACCGGTATTGGATCCGACCGCCGCGCACGTAGTATCGGTAGCGACAGCGTCTGAGAAGTCGTCGCCGGTACCGCCTAAGTAAGAAACCCAAACCAGCGTGTTGCCGGAGAAGTTGATCTTGGCGATAAACGCGTCATTCAAATTGCTCAAAGTGGGCTGGAAGCCGGCGACACTGACACCGCCGTTAGTCGTCGGGAAGTCGACGGAGTTGGTGGTTCCGGTGTAGAACACGGCGGCACCATCGATCGATACGCCATTGACGGTGTCATTGAGCGTACCGCCGAGGAAGGAAACGTATACCACTACCGGATCGATGACGACTGGCTTCGAAGTATCATAGCTGGCAAGCTCAAAACTCACCTGGCCGTTGTTGACGGCATAGCGGCTGGCAACTTCTTTTCTGGAACCGGCAATGTCCTGATAGGTATAAGGCTTCAGGTTCAGCAGTTTCTTGCCGTGGATGTTCAACACGAGGTTGCCATCTTTGTCTACAGATATGTTGTCCGCGCCTTGGAAAGCCATCCGGATGGAACTCGGGCTGGCACCGGGCTTGACGACGAAATCGTAGCGCAGTTGCTGTTGTTCGCTCTGGTATACAACATCGACGCCTGGATAGACGTCTCCGACACGAACTTTACCATACTGCGATACGCCGGTGATCCACTTCGAAGAGTCTTTACCCTTGAAGTAGTTGCTCGTTCCGGGAAGCGTTTCCATTCCGGTTGCGTCGGCTGCGTTGTTGCCACCAACGAACTTCATCCGCACAACGGCGTCAGTGTTCTTGGTGTCTTTGAGGCGCATGACGGTTTCGTCTTGCGTCAAGAAAACGGAATACCCAGGACCGCGGGAGAGAAACTTCACCCGAGAGTCTGTCTGGCCTACGTTCCGTTCGAAATACGCTGGCGTCTGGCCCATCGAAGCTTTCGCTTTGGATGAGTTTGACGCGCTCTCCTGCGTGCGGGCGCTGCGTTCCCCGGTCGAAGCCGCTAATAGGGCTCCGGTAACCATCACGGGCAAACATGCCGCTAAGATTTTGGTTTTTTTCATTTATAGACTGCTCCCCTTCATCAAGTCCTCTTCAGAGTTCAATCGCTTTTACCTGCTTAAAATTGTTTGCGCCTGGCGCGGTCAAGATCGTAACCGTCACCCGACGTGTGGATCTACACCCAACGTCTAGATCGACACCAATGATAAATTCTCTGTACGTGAAAGTCAACGAGATTTGTAGGGATTCCGGTCCCCGTCTGGCTCCAATCGCCGATTCCAGGGGGTCAAGTGCTTTTTAATCAATGACTTGTACCGTAGAGGTCGTGCGGTTAAGTACCTTATTTATCAACGAGCAACGTGGTCTGGGGAACCAAGCGGGAGGACGACTGCCGCGCAAACGCCAAAACTGGTGCTTTTAGATGTTTAGATTAAAACATATTAATCCTTAATGAGGCATCCGCTGTTTGACCTTCGGATGCCCCCTAAACCCCTCAAATGGTTGCCGTTGTCAATTGGGTTGCGGTCCGCTCGACTAGCGGCCTTCCGGTGAGTTCGCCGCAGTTCACCTCCTCGACCGTAAACGAGTTGCCCCTGGTTTACGTCAATATTAGTAGAACGGCTTTTCATTTAGACCGTTCCCCACGACCGAGTCGGGCCCGCTGTGATCAGAGTCGTCAACGGGTTCGTTTTTTTCGCTTTGAGTTCCCTCCAGGGAACCCGCTTATCCGCAGCAGTCCGTAAAACTTCGAATTTCGACAAGTCTCTTGTTACCGCCCCCAACACGGTGAAGATTTTCAAAGACCGGACTGCTTGGCGGATCGAATTGTATTTGAAGGTACTCAATTGAGTGCAACCAGTCAAAAGCAACTGTTCGTTTTCTCCCAGAACGTAATTGTCATCGTATTTTACTGTATTTCCATTCACAATTAGTACCAAACTAACTGGGCTTGAGTCTCTCTAAAGGAGTAGGTATCAGTAGTACCCCGGGTGTATACTACTCATAGCCAGGAAAGCCACGATTCTACAATGAAAACCTGGTATTGGAGGAAATTTAGGTGAGGGTAAACATACTCAAGGGACCACATCGGCCCGTTCTGAGCACATTGTCAATTGTAGGTTTTGTGCTCATGACGGTGACCGGAGCGAATGCGGGTCTCATTTGGAACAACGGTGCGGTTGGTGCGAATTCGATGGTCTGCGACAACTGCAGCGGATCTTCATTTACTATTTACGATAACTTTCAACTCAGTTCCACCATGGCGGTCACCGGCTTTGATTTCACCGACTATATAGGTATGGGTACCGCCTCGGACTATGCCAGCACGAACTGGTCGATCTATCAAGGCGATCCTTCGGTTGGTGGTGTGTTGCAGGCACAAGGGATAGCTAACGCAGTGATAACCGCGGCTGGAACTGCGTATACCTTTACCGCTTCCGGTCTAAACGTGGTTCTCGGTCCCGGTAACTACTATTTGGGCACAAGCAATAACTTGAAGGTTGCAAACGATGCGTTTGAGCGGGCCTCGGCGGCGGGAAACGGCCTTGCCGGGTACATGCAATATAACGGATCTTCCTATACGAAATATCCTTTCACTGGGTTCGGCGGAACAGATACCGCTTTCGGCGTAGCGGGCGTGGGTATGCCGGAGCCGTCCACGCTGACACTCGGCTTTATCGCCTTGGCCGCGTTCTATATTCGCCGCCGCTTGACCGCGTAAATACACTGATACCGATCGGTTGTTGGGTGCCGGTCGCCCAACCGGCGCTCGACTGATCCCTCTTTGTCTCGCACCACATGATCGTAGCTTTCCTCCTGCCAGAATGGCTTGGCGGTTAAGCCCAAGAACGCGTTGTAGAGAAGTAGATTCTGAGGTATTGTGGGTGTGCTTCCGCTCGCCAGGTCCGGCCCCATTTATTATGCGGCTTATTTTGTGCGGCAGTTTGACCGTGCGAAAGGGTATAGGCAAAATGAAGGCATGACCCGCGAGGAAGCCATAGCGATTCTGCGCCGCCATGAATTGGAGCTCAAAGCCGCCGGTGTGGTAAGCGTGTCCTTGTTCGGATCCACTGCGCGGGACGAGTCCGATCCTGACGATGTCGATATCGCTGTGCGGCTGGATAAGAACTTCTCGACGGGCGGCTTCGACTATTTCTGGCAGCGGGAACAGCTCCGGGAGAACCTTTCGAATCTGCTCGGCTGCAAGGCGGATTTGGTAGAAGAACCCGTCCGCAAACCAGGCTTCCAACAAGAAATCAACGAGACCGCGCCCTTGCCTTCTAATAAGCCTATCCGAAGGTTGCTCGATATTATCGAGAGGCTCAAGCCATTGCCCCCTCGTTTCCGATGCGGTCGAGCACTGTCTTGAACGCATCAGCGAAGCGGTGGCAAAGCTCGGCGATCAGGCGCCGTTCTTCTTCCTCAGCCATGGCAGAAGAGCAGAACGGAGGATGCTCGTGTTTTTGAGCACGGCCTCCACAACCTGATCGGAAATCGTTGCTGGCAGAGATAGAACAGACCGTGCAAACGTGTGCACGGAGCAGGTAGTATCACTCCGCGGAAACCGCCCGGCTCTCTGTGGCGTAATTGGGCGGAAGCCGTCGTCTGGAGACTGTTCCTTCTCTCCCCCCGCCTGAATCTACAGTCGAGTATCCTTAAAGATGCCGCGCGCGTCTTTCGCCCGCATCCGTAACGCCGTCAGCTTGGCTTGTGCCACAGCGGCGAAGTTGGTTTTACCAGATCTGCGGGTCTGCTTTGAACCTGACTACTATCTGGACCGGAATCCGGACGTCCGTCGTTCAGGCCTCGATCCGCTGGCCCATTTTCTCCTGTACGGCGGGAGAGAGGGACGCGAGCCGCATCCGCTGTTCGATGCCGCGTATTACCTGGCCGGCAATCCCGATGTCGCCGCGGCAGGCTCTAATCCACTGATTCATTTCCTGCGTTATGGATGGAAAGAAGGACGCCGCCCGAATCCACTGTTCGACGCATCCTTTTATAAGGCACACACCCCAGGTCTCGCGGCGGGCATAAATCCGTTCGCCGATTATCTCGAACGCCGAAGGAGAGGCGAGAGGCCCGTTGCCGCGGAGCGCTTCGCGTTACCAGCTTCGCCCCGTGAGACAGTAGAGGTTGCCGTGGCTTCGCCGGCAACGGTCGACGTGTTGATTCCGGTGTACTTAGGCCTGGAGGAGACGCGCAGGTGCGTCAAGAGCCTGCTCGGAGCTTCTTGCCGGACACCGCATGAGATCGTGCTGATTAACGACCGGACGCCGGATCGGGAACTGCACCGGTATCTGCATGAGGTTTCCGCAGCTTACGGCCGGACTCTGATTGAAAACCCGGAGAATCTCGGGTTCGCGGGTTCCGTGAATCGTGGCTTCGCGCTCCATCCCGACCGGGATGTGGTGCTGCTCAATAGCGATACGGAAGTTGCCAATGACTGGCTGGACCGTCTGGCAGCGGCTGCGTTCGCCCAACCCCAGACTGGCACGGTAACTCCCTTCTCGAATAATGCAACGATCTGCAGTTACCCACGCCTCGATGAGGGCAATTCCCTGCCCTGCGGCGTAGCGGAACTCGACAGCATCTTCCGGCAAGTGAACGCGGGACATCGGGTGAGTATTCCGACCGCGGTGGGGTTTTGCATGTACATCCGGCGCGACTGCCTGAACGACACCGGAAATTTCCGCCCCGAACTGTTCGGCAAAGGATACGGCGAGGAGAATGATTTCTGTCTGCGGGCGACAGATAAAGGATGGAGCCACGTTCTGGCAGCGGACGTATTCGTTTACCATGCCGGCGCCACCAGTTTTGCTTCGGAATCGGCCCCGCGGCGGCACGCTGCCATGAAAACGCTGCGCCGCCTGTATCCGAAGTACGAGCGGACCATAGCCGATCACTTGCAGAACGATCCAACGAAGCCTTACCGGATAGCGGTATCCGCTGCTCGCATGCGGCAATCGGGTAAGCCGGTGATTCTCGCAATCAGTCACGATCTCGGTGGAGGGGTAGAGCAGTACGTGACGGAATTGCGGGAACTGCTGGCCGGAGACGCCGAGATGCTTCTTCTGACACCGGCGAGTTGCGGAGCGGTGATCCTGCGTAACCTCGATCCGCTCGACGACTTCCGTGTGGTGTTGGATGTTGAAGAAGACTATCCGGCATTAGTCGAGCTGCTACAGCGTTGCGGAGTAACGCGGCTGCACGTCCAGCATATGCAGGGGCATACTCTCGAGGTCGAGCGTTTGCGCCAGGATCTGGGCGTGCCCATGGATTTCTCGGCGCACGACTATTACGTCATCTGTCCACAGGTGACTCTGACGGATGCGGCGGGCCGATACTGTGGTGAACCCGGCGGCGCGGGGTGCAATGCGTGCTTAGCGGCGCGTCCTCCGTGGCCGCCGCTGCATGGAGTAAGCCCGATCGACTCCTGGCGTCGAGAACACGCGTCTCTTGTCACCGGCGCGGATCGCGTGATTGCGCCGTCGCAAGATACGGCGGACCGGTTGGGGCGCTATTTCCCCGAGGCCAACATTGTGGTAACCGCGCATACCGGCAGTAAGACTGTGGCTTCGGTTCAGCCCGGGCGACTTTCCGCGGATGACCCTCTGGTAATCGCGGTGCTTGGCATTCTGACTCCGCACAAGGGGCTGCATCGGCTGCGCGAGTGCGCGAGAGCAGCCGCGAAGCAGAAGTTGCCCTTACGCTTCGTGCTGGCCGGCTATGTCGACAAGCCTTTTGCGCAGAAGGAGCCCTTTGAGCAAACCGGGCGCTATAGGAATGAAGAGTTGCCGGGATTGCTGCGGAAACTCGGAGCTCACGCCATTTGGTTTCCGGCGCAATCGCCCGAGACGTTCAGCTACACTCTGAGCGCGTGTCTCGCGATAGGGTTACCGGTGATCGCTCCGGATCTCGGAGCTTTTGCCGAACGTTTGGCAGGACGAGACTGGACCTGGATTGTGCCGTGGGACTGGGATGCCGGGCAGATGATCGAGTTTTTCCTCTCGGCACGTAAGAATCACTTTCTCACCGGCTTGTCCCCTGCGGTTGTGATGGCAAAGAGGCTGGAGGCCGGCGATGGCAACTTCTATCCGGCGGAGTACCTAAGCTGTGGAAAGCCGGCTGGCTTTCGAGAGTAGTGCGGGGGCCGATTGACTTGGGCCGGTAGAGGTAAGGGCCTGAAGATCGGCATCCACCATCTCGTCGACCAGTTGCTGGAACGTATACTTCGGAGACCAGTTCAACTCCGCTCGCGCTTTCGACGGATCACCGATCAACAGGTCGACTTCCGCCGGGCGATAGAACCGTTCGTCGATCGAGACGAACTCGCGGTAATCCAAACCGACTCTCGAGAAAGCGAGTTCGCAGAACTCACGGACCGAGTGGGTCTTACCGGTAGCTACGACATAATCGTCGGGGCCCGGCTGCTGCAGCATCAAATGCATGGCGCGAACGTAATCGGCGGCATGACCCCAATCGCGCTTGGCTTCCAGATTACCGATCCGGAGATCTTTTGAAAGACCGAGCTTGATTCTGGCGACTGCGCTCGTGATCTTGCGCGTTACAAATTCAAAGCCGCGCCGCGGGCCTTCATGGTTGAACAGAATGCCGCTACAGCAATACATGCCGTAGGCCTCGCGGTAGTTCATGGTGAGGTAAAAGCCGGCTACCTTGCTGATTCCATACGGGCTACGGGGATGGAACGCGGTACTCTCGCGTTGCGGCACGTCGCGGACCTTGCCGAACATCTCGCTCGATCCCGCGAAATAGAACCTGCATTGCGGCTGGACTTCACGTAACGCGGCGAGCATGTAGTGAGTACCATCGATGTTCGTGGTCATGGTGGAGAAGCCGTCGGCGAAACTTTCCGCCACAAAGCTCTGAGCGGCGAGATGATAGCATTCATCGAAATGGTTCCGGCCGAGAATGCTGAACAGGCTTGGATAGCTTTCGATGTTCGCGGGGTGGAGCGTGATTCTGTCGAGAAGATGGTTGATGCGCCCTAACCTGCGTTCCGGTTCCTCGAGCGCGACACGGCGGACTAAGCCGTGTACCTCGTATCCAAGATTCAGCAGGTGCTCGGCGAGATAGCTTCCGTCCTGCCCTGTAATGCCAGTAATTAATGCTTTCTTCATTCTGAGATGAGTCCAGTTGGTTGGAAGGCGCTCTCCATTCGCCAAGATTTCTACGATACCACGCGTCCGGACTGACCGGGTCGCGGGGGATCCGGGCCTCCTGCCTAACAGTCGAGAAACTTGCGGCCCATTCTTAATTAGACACGCTTATCGTAGGCCATCATTTAACTGCATAATTTCTGGCTATAATCGTAGTCGCGATGGATGTTTCTATCGTCGAAGCCAAAAACCGTCTCTCTGAGCTCATCCGCGCCGTTGAGGAGGGTGAAAAGGTGGTCATCACCCGTCACGGGAAACCGGTGGCTCAACTCTCGCCGCCACCTCCCGAATGCCGGCCGGTGCGTCTGGGCGGCATGAAGGACCGGATTCAACTCCTCCCCGGCTGGGATACGCCGGTCGATCCCGACCGCTTTCTCGAGGGCGAGCTGTGAGCGGACAGCTCCTGGATACCAATGCGGCGCTGATTGCCTTAAGCGATCCCGACCGGCTGCCGGGTGCCGTGCGCAAGGCGCTGCTCGCCGGCGGATCGCGCCTTGCTGCCTGGCAGCTTGGAAGCGGCCGGTCAGAACTTCGGGGTGAGCATCCCACCAAGCGGCTTCTTCCTGTTCATTAGCGAAAGAGGGAATAGTTCCTAGTTCAAAACGGCCAGCGTAGACTCCAACCTCAATTGTACCTACGATGTACCTACCAGAGCGTTTTGTCGCCTTGCCTTATATCTTTTCCGCTTCTTCATGTGAGGGCTTCTACCTTGCAAATCATCCATGGCGTGGATAATATGCAAGGATGATCCCGCGCCGGGTGCTCCCTGCCGTTCAAGACGCTCTTTCGCGTCAAGCCTCAGTTGCCCTAATCGGCCCCCGGCAGGTGGGAAAGACGACGCTCGCCCACGAAATCGCCACAGCCGTTCCTTCCATTTATCTCGACCTTGAGGCCAGTGCGGATCGCGCCAAACTTGCCGATCCTGCACTATTCCTTGGCAAATATGAGGACCGGCTCGTCGTCCTCGACGAGATTCACCGTGCTCCGGAACTGTTTCCCGCGCTTCGGGGGCTGATCGACCAGGGACGCCGTCACGGCCACAGAACCTCACGGTTCCTTATGCTCGGGTCGGCATCGATGGACTTGCTACGGCAATCAAGCGAATCCCTTGCCGGACGGATCGCGTATGTGGAGATGGGTCCGCTGAACGTTCTGGAGATAAGCGCCACGGGCCACGATACGAGCATATTATGGGTTCGCGGCGGATTTCCGGACAGCTACCTTGCCGCAAGCGACCGCAGCAGCCTTGAATGGCGCAAAGACTTCATCCGGACCTATTTGGAGCGCGACGTTCCCCTCCTCGGTCCTCGCGTTCCGGCGGAGACGCTGGAGCGGCTTTGGACTATGCTCGCGCACGAGCAGGCGTCGATTTTGAATGCTTCCCGGTCTCGCCGCTTCGCTGATGATCAGCGCACAAACCGTGACGCGATATATCGATCTGCTTGTCGATCTTCTGCTCGTCAGGCGTCTCAGACCGTTTCACGGCAATACAGGAAAACGGCTCGTGAAAGCGCCCAAGGTGTATGTTCGGGACAGCGGACTTGTTCACGGTCTTCTTGGCATTGCAGACTTTAACGCGCTCTCCGGACATCCCGTCGTGGGCGCCAGTTGGGAAGGGTTTGCCGTCGAAAATCTGATCGCCGCAGCCCCCTCGCTCACTGTGCCCGGCTTCTATCGCACCTCCGCTGGAGCGGAAATCGACCTCACACTGGAGATACCAGGCCATGGTTTATGGGCGTTCGATATCAAGCGCGGTCTGTCGGCGAGGCCGGAAAAGGGATTTTACATTGCATGTGAGGACCTGAAAGCCGATCATCGATTCCTTGTGAATTCCGGCGCCGAACGCTATCCGATCGGCCCTGGTCTCGATGCCATCGGCTTGGACGCGATGGCCGCTGCTCTCGCAACCCTGTGAGCGGCTCGCTTAAAGATGCTCCAAAATCCCTGTTATCCTTGAGTTCGTTTCAGCCCTCCCAACCGATTGACATTCCAATATCGCGACGCTAAAGTAAACTATTCCAAACCAGTTAAACGGAGCCAATAATTATAGTTCCAGCCATAGAATCTCCGGCCAGCCAGTTACCGATCGACATTATCATCCCTTTTTACCGGCGTCCCGAACTGGTGAAGAGCCTGTTTCAATCCCTACATCAGGTTAGCGAAGAACTAGCGGCGATCGGATGCGAAGTAATCGCCATCAACGATTCCCCGGACGATGAACAACTGAAGCCGCTGCTGCGCCAGGCGCTAGAGGATCTCCGCGCTGTAGTTCCTTGCCGGCTCGTCGAAAACGATAGCAATCTGGGCTTTATCCGGTCGGTGAATCTGGCGCTCGATCAGTCCATTGCGAACCAGCACGATGCGATCCTGCTGAACTCCGATACGATCGTGTTTCCGGGTGCGATCGCGGAAATGCGGCGAGTTGTGAGCTTGGATCCTATGATTGCATTTGTCAGCCCGCGCTCGAACAATGCCGGTATCTGCTCCTTCCCGTCGCAACCGGAGTTTCAGAAGCTGTCGCCTGAGGACTCTTACGCGGTGTTTCGCGATTTGTCGCGCTATCTGCCCGCGTATCATTACGTTCCGACAGCGGCCGGTTTTTGCTTGTATATCGGCTTGCACATTCTCGAAGAGTTTGGAGTGTTCGACGACAGTTACGGGCGCGGTTACAACGAAGATAGCGATCTGATCATGCGGGCGAACCGCTGCGGTTACCGGGCGGTGCTGGCCAACCACGCTTTTGTTTATCACCTCGGGGAGGCTTCATTCTCCGTTAGCGAAACACCCAAAGGAGAAAGGGGAGAAGCACAATTTCGAGGTGTTGCAGCAGCGTTATCCGGAGTACGCGAGGAATATCGACAAGTACTTTAGCAGCGTACATTTTCAGGCGGAACGTATGATGAGCGCCATGCTGCCCGATAGCGAAGGGCGTCTTGATCTGGTCTTCGACTTTTCCAGCATGGGCCCTTACCACAACGGCACGTTTGAGGCGGCCAAGCACATCTTGCGTTCAGCGGATCAGTGGCTCAAGTACTTCCATATTTACGTGATGGTGTCGGATGAGGCCCAGCGTTTCCATAAGCTCGATGAACTGAAGCACATCTTCCTCGTCCCTGTCGAAACCACCAGAACGTTTGCGCTGGCTTTCCGGCTTGGGCAGCCTTTCGACTATGAGAAAGTGGCCCGCATGAGCCAAATCGCGGTGATGAATGTCTACATGATGCTGGACACCATCGCTATGGACTGTCTCTACCTGGATCACGGGAATCTGGAGATTCTCTGGGGCACCGTTTTCGGCTATGCGGACGCGGTCTTATATATCAGCGACTTCGTCCAGGAGCAGTTCCGCCGACGCTTTCGTCTACGGCCGGGATTGAAGGAGATGGCCGCGTATCTCTCGCTCGACGTGCGTGATTATCGCGATCCCAAAGAAGGAGCTGCTTCACCGGGTTCGTATATTCTGGTGATCGGTAACTCCTTTGCGCACAAGCACGTGGTACCCACAGTGGAGGCTCTCACCAAAGCTTTCCCGCGGGAAAAGATCGTGGCTCTGGGGCTCAATGAAGACAGCCATCGAAACGTGATTGCCTATCCGAGCGGCCATTTGACCGAGGAGCAGGTCCGGGAATTGCTACGCGGAGCCAAGTTCGTGGTATTCCCTTCCCATTACGAAGGCTTCGGCATTCCGGTAGTGGAGAGCCTCGCTTATTCCAAACCGGTTATGGCCCGCTCTATTCCAGTAATGCAGGATCTGAACGAAAGGCTGCATGCGGGAGAGAATCTGATACTATACAACTCGACCAAGGAGCTGATATCGCGGCTGAAGGAAGGCTTCCCGAAATGGCAGCGCAGCGCGCTCGATACCGGCGGCGGCGGCGAAATCAGTTGGGACTCGGGTACGGCCGAAATCGGCGAGTTTCTCCATAGCCTGGTGGACACCTGGTCGTTTACAGACCATCTTGTGCCGCGTCTCGAGTACATGCGGATACTCGAAGATCATAAGTATCAACTGCAAGGGGCGATACCGGCGGCCGGCGGAGCGGATAACGGCAGCGACGCCAAAAAATCTAAAAACATCGAGGCGCGAGTGATTCGCGACTTGAATGCCGCCATACGGGAGCGCGAGACCGTCATTCGCGACCGCGAGATGCGGATAAAGGATATCGAAAACTCCTGGTCTTGGAGAATTACCGCGCCGGTCCGCAAGATTGCGGGTATCTTCATGAAAGGCTGACCGGCTCTGCCTGCTCCTGGTTCAGAAACTCCATCAGCGCGGTGTGGAAAAAGAGCGAACCGAAGGCGGGATTCAGCGGGTGAATGAGAAGAGCATCCAACATGCTTGACGGATCGGCCGTATTTCCCCGCCCTTCCGGTTCACGCAACGCCATGAAATAGGGACAAACAAAGTCTGCGCCGAGGTCGCGATGATAGCGGAGCGCTCTAAGGAAAACGTCCCGGCTGCTAAGTCTTCCCATACGGGGATGCAACTCCGGAACCGCGTACCGCGCACCGTCGAGAAACCGGCCAAGTCCCCTATATACGGAAGCGCCCCCGTAGAGATCGATACCGGGAGAGAACAGATGGCTCGCGGGGAACTTAGACGACACGCCAAACGCCACCCGATTCCAGGTCCCTTCGAACTGCGGCATAATCTGATGCGAGTAGAGCTTCCCGGGAGCGATCCCCGACTGCACCGCGATCTCCGCGAACTTCAATAAGAGCGCATTCACCTGATATTCTCTAAACTCCTGCCACTCCGCGGCGTATGCATTGAACAGCAGAGGCAGCCGGATCGGAGGATGATCCACCCAGGCAAACCTTCCCCGTTCATCGATGCAATCGGGCAGATCGTCCAAACCGCGCATCCTGCTGTCGTGGGGAATATCGGCTTCGCGTGCGCCCACTCCGAGGAAACGACGCCCAGCCAGGAACCTGCGCCCGTCGTTCTTTTGCAAAACCACATGGATTATATGGGGGCCCGTTGCCATGTCGCGATAATCAAGGTCGAAGCGGAAGCCTATATCGCTGTCTTGCAACCAGGGAAGCGCTTCGTAAACGTCCAGGCGGCTTAGCCCGTACTCAGCCTCTCCGATATGCGTACCGTTGAGATATACGTGCAAGGTTCCGTCCACGGGGGAAGCGGCCCAACCGAAAATAGGAAGGACTCCGTTGGCATACGAATCGGTATGCATCCATTGAGGCTCGCTGCGTCCATGCCGCAGGTCCCATCGTGGCGGCTCAACATCGTCCCACCTCCGGAACAGCGTTCCAAAGCGATCGTTCAACTGCCTCAATCCGCCATACCTCGATTCCAGCCATCGGCTGAAGTCGCGGATAGAGGCGGCCGAGTAGTCGGTCATTTGGGCGCCTTCAAATAACCCGGCCACCTTAGGATTGGCAAGCTCGGGGAGAAAATGGTGCACTTCGCCGGCCAGAGTAATGGCGTGAATTATCCCGGGGTGTTCGCGGTCGAAGTCGGCTAACAGTGCTGCTGCCCGGGCAAAACCGCCAAACCGATAGCTGTTGAACGGGATGCCTGGGTCAAGCGCAAACGTCGGCGCAAACACGGCATTCGTATAGTAAATCTCCCGGACGGCCGTGCCGTCGTTTAGGCGGGCATATGAGTCCTCATGCTCCATTAGTTCGGTTACAAGCGGGCCTTCCCCGACAAAATGGTTGGCGCGAAGGTTAATTACCACCGGCCGATTGACCCCGAGAAATAAGTCCGTAAAGAACTTCATGGCCCCGGAATCGAACTGCCATTTGCCCGAGTCGTCCTTCATGAAAAGATCGTAGACATTGATCGCTACCATGTATCCGAGGCGGATCGTTGACCTGCCGGCATTTGGTTGAAGCGAATCGAGGAAATTTCGCAGGAGCAGATCGATCGACAAGCCGTTGTCTTCGAGAATGCTGACGGCATATGCATCCCTCAGCCAGCGCCGGAGGCTCCAAACTTCAATCCAAGGAGCGACTACGAACGGGGAGTCTCTTTGGGGCATTAGCATAACTATTGTTACACGATGGAGACAGGCGTTCTTTTTGATGCCGACCTCCGGTAGCTGTTTGGTAGCTACGTGAGTTGTTCCCCAAAACTATCTGGGAGCTATGATGCATACGGCTGGTAGCTACCTGCTACCTATCAGGTGACTATCACTTGACTACAACGTAACTAGCAGGTAGTATTGTGCTATGTCGGCGGTCATCGCAGTAGCAAACCAAAAAGGCGGTTGTGGTAAAACCACCCTCTCGATGAGCCTTGCCGGGGTTCTGAGCGGCGAGGGCGGGCTGAAAGTGCTGCTCATCGACGCCGATCCCCAGGCGAGCGCCCAACAATGGGCGATGCGGGCCGGCGACAACGGCCTGAGTTTCGAGGTGATGACGCACCCCCACGAAGACATCCACCGGAAAGTGCGGGAAATGTCCGGAAAAGGCTATGACGTCATCCTCATCGATTGTCCGCCCGGGGCTTCTCAATCAGCTACCGGGAAAGACAGCCAGACCAGCATCTCCCGCATGTCGATTTTGGCTGCCGATATCGTTTTGGTCCCGGTCCGGCCCTCCATGCTCGACTATCTGGCCAGTCACCAATTGCTGCCCCTGCTCAAAGATGTCGGAGCTCTCAAGGACAATCAGAAGGTATTCATCGTGGTGAATGGCAAACCGCCGGGCAATACCCGCAGTGGAGCTGAAGCGCTTTCGGTGGCGGAAGATGTATTCCGGGTGGATGGTCTGGACGTTCAGGTTTTGCGAACCGAGGTAACCACCCGTCAGGCTTTCGTCCTCGCCCCCACGCTGGGAAAGACTGTAACGACTTACGAACCAGCCGGCAAAGCCGCCGCTGAGATCCGGGCTCTTGCTGAGGAGATCGCAAAATGTCTGCAAACGAGCGCGGCAGCCTGAGAGCTGCCTTTACGAACTTCAATCGTCCAGAGTCGGAGAAGGAAGCGGAGTTGAAGCTCCTGGGACGCACGGTAGAATCCGCGCAACCGGAGCAGGGAACTACCACAGAGCTACCGCAGAGCTACCAGGTAGCTACCGCCCAGGCACCAGCTACGTTTGGAAGCCTGACACCACGTCCTTTATTGCAACGGGAAGCCGTGCGTCAGCTCTCATTCCGTTGTCCTGTCTCGCTCGCCTCCGAGCTTCGCAAAAAAGCGGCCTTTAATCAACTGGAGCAGCAGGCGATTATCGTAGAGGGGTTAAAGAGAGTCCTCGCTGAATTGCCGGAGCCTCCGGAAACCTGGCACGAATAGCAGAACTTCAGGGCAGGGAATTACCCTGTTACCCGAAATCTTACGGTTGGACCTTGATAATACGATGTCCGGTCGTGTGAAATCACGCGAACGGCAACTACATGTTCGCCCTCGCATAAGGTTCCCGGCGCCAGATCCAGCACATACCCGGAAGCTTGACACGCCATATTCTTGAAGCAATTGGCCACATCCACTCGTTGCCATCCGTAAATTGCGGCATACGGGATTCCATCGATGACCAAGTCTACGCCTCCCGCAACCGTTTGATCAGGCTCATCAATAGCCCATCCTGAGAACCGGATCGTCCTGTTTGCCAAAACGCAAACCGCCTCTTCCGCCTGGGGATTACTTACTGCGCCGATGTAGTCGAGAGAACACGATGCTGTAAGGCCCCTAAGCTTGAGGTTGTTGCTGGCGCCTGGGGCCGGAGGGGCAGCGGCCCCGTTGCCGGATGGAAGCTTCACGCCCGCCAAGTCCATACTGCGCCGGACGGCGTTGAACAAGGCATCTTTCGCTTGATACCCCGCAGGTAAGCCCACAAAATCCCAAACCGCGCACTGCTCAAACAGCGACGGTTCCGTGTAGCGCTGGCCAAAGAGATCATAAAGCTCATAGTCCAACGCAGCAAAATATTCCAGCAGTTGATCCCACGTATAACTAAAGTATTGCGGGCTGTATTGGTCCTGCTCGAGTGTCACCACCGGACGTAGCCGGGTCAGCGTGCGCATGCCGCCTCTGAGGGCGTCCATCTCCGCGCCTTCCAGATCGAGTTTCAGAAAATCCAGCCTGTCTAGATCCTTGCACACGAGATCAAGCGTAGTCAGCTCGACCCGAATCGTTTGGACTGGCCGGTCCTTTAGAAAGTGCCGGTTGCGCAATCCGCTGAGCTCATGCTGGATAGGGTCGATTACCTGATAAAAGTCTGCTTCGCCCGCGGCGTTTGAAAGGCCATAAGGCAAGCGGCGGATCAAGTCCTCGGGCATACGATACTCGCGCCAGCGGGTATCGAGGCGCGCCAGCAATTCCGGTACCGGCTCAATCGCAATCACCAGTCCGCCCGGCCGGACGGCCTGTCCCATCTGCAGCGTGTGCACACCGGTGTTGGCGCCCCCATCTATCGCGATCGCGCCGGGCCGCAGAACAGCATGGTAAAGCGCCGACAAGTGTTGCTCAAAGGGAAACCATGCGCCGCCGTTAAGTTCCAACACGTGCCGGTGAAAGTCGCGTATTTTCGATGTCTCGTTCGCCACTTGACGGAGAGATTATCTCACGCGTCAGATCAGGCCTGTTTCAGGTATTCCGGACTTCCACCCGTGCGTCGAAAGCATCGCGATTCTGGCTGATCGCGAGTGCGAGCGCCATTAGTTTCGCCAGAGCTTCATCGGAACTCTGAAATCGAACGGTAATGGAGCCTGGTCCGAGTTCCACTCCTTGAGGGAGTCCGTCGAAGCCATGCAGTTCCAAGCGCCGGAGCTGGACGTCAGAAACTTCGACCAGCACTGGCGGCTGCTCGATCCACTCGCGCCGCGCGCGGTCAAGGTGTTGCGAAAGCCGTTTCCGGCGGCGCTCTTCATAGTAAGCAGCTTCTCCAGCCGCTACTCGCCGCAGATGAACGATTACGTCGGCGCGGCCGGCCAGAATGCTCGTGCCAATCCGGCGGGTAGCTATAGGCGCGAGCAGTTGCTGGGCGCGGCGGCGGCCGACTCCGAGCAGCGACTCGATGCTGGGGCGGTCGATCCACTCCTCCGAGACTGCTTCGAGATGGCGGATTATTTCCGGTAGACGGTTGAGCCAGATGGGCTTATCGGGCATACAGTACGCCGGTGTACCAAATGCGATTATGCGCGATTGCGCAAGATACGTCAAGCTCTAACATCTGATAAGAAGACATTATCAGTTCCTTTCCGCTCTGTAGGCCTAATCAACACACGATCGTGTGTTACACTCAATTGTGTGCAACAAAACCTTAGAAACATCACGTTAAGCCTTCCCAGCGATCTGATCCGCCAGGCTAAGGTCTACGCAGCGCAACATGATTCCAGTATCAACGCAATGGTGAAGGATTTCCTTGAGCAGACGGTGACAAGTGAAGCCCGCATTCGCGCGGCCGGTGCCGTGATTCTCGAGATCGCTGAAAAGGGGCCCTTTACGTCGGTGGACCCGGGGTCGATACGCCGTGAAGATATATATGAACGCTGGTAAGAGGTTCTTTGATACTAACGTTTTGTTGTACATGTATAGTGCAGCAGACCGCCGCAAGCAGGCCCTCGCCAGGGAGCTATTCAGAAAGGAACTCCACGGCGGAAGAATTGTATTAAGCACACAGGTAGTCCAGGAATTTTACGCCGCCGGATTGCGCAAACTGCGGATTCCGCGGGAGACTCTCCGTGCCCTGATTAGAGGGTTGCTCGACCTGCATCTAGTCTCGGTCGAAGCCTCGCACATCCGGCGGGCCCTAGAGTTGGAAGAACAATACCAGACCTCGTTCTGGGACGCCCTAATCCTCGCAGCCGCCGAATCCGGCGGAGCCGAGGTTCTTTACACCGAAGATTTGAACGACGGGCAGGAGTACGGGAGTGTCCGGGTTGAAAACCCGTTCGGCGAATGACGCAGATTTATCGTGAATACGATGGGGCACCTGGGGGTGAATGTCTTCCTACTGTTCCCATGAGAAAGCTTACGCCGCCAGGCCCGCGCAAGAGAGTACGTAACCGGTCATCGCAAGGCTACCTGCATTTAAGGCCGATAGAACATTAAGGTCTGAATGAGGATTTTACACGAATCGTTCTCATGGGTGGATAGAGTGTTCCAGTGGGCGTCATGGGTATTGCAGCCCTGAATCAAGGGTGATGATCAAAACAAACCGAAGGATCAGAATCCCCTACAGGAGGTTTTTGGTTAGATGCGCTTAGTACCCGTACAGTTAGATACTTCGGCGTGGCTGCTATTTCATAGTCGCTTGGCAAATCAAAAACACTCGCGAGCTATTTAATTCTGAGTTCAAAACAAATTGAATTGGTGCTTCTGTTCGCACCATTGTTCGAATGAGGGTAGCACTAAATCTTCCTGCGTGTCCCGTCTTAGGAATTGCAGCGCCAAAGCTTCCTGGTGTATGGCGGTCATTTTACTGAAGCGCTCGTCGCTGCGGACCCTCTGAGCTATGACGTCTTTGGTCTTCTTTTTCAGTTCCTGCCCGGGATAGCGTGCGGCAATCTCCGCTTCGACCCGCTGTTCCACGCATTGGTCGTATTCCACTCGCATCTCGAATACGCGAGCATCCCTCTCCACCTGCTTTTGCGCTTTTTCATCCTGCTGGCGATGATGCCGCGAAGTAACGAAGCTGGTTGGAACGGGAACCTGATTCTCGATGGTGTAGATGATGAACCCCGCCGGATTGTCGAACTCACGGCGGCGGTCCCGCGAAATCAGAAATTCAGCATACTCGATCTGATCGACGATCATCTCCGGATCGTGCTGACGAACCAAAGAGCCTGCCTTGGCGGGCGTGACGCCACGCTCAAGCAGTGCGGTAATCGCCCCGCGCTGAGCATCGCTGAGGCCATCTCCGGGCATATCGCCGGGGCTGGGTTCAGACTCGCTTTCGCCCTGTTCCGCAATCTGCTTACGTTGTGAGATAGCCAGAACGTGCAGGAGTTCCTCGCCCGGCAAAAGGACCAGCTTATAGCCCTGTTTGGTGGACATAGGCTTCACGTCCCAGCTCGACAGGTAACCAACATCAACCAGTTCGTTAAGTGATCGGCCCATGGTGTCGCGGATCTTCGAAATGTGCTTATACACGGGGATATTGAGCAGAATGCACAACTCCGCATAGCTTTTCTCGATTTGCCGTCCGTGGCTTGCGTGAAACCACAGATGCAAGTAACCGAAGATGCCCTTGGCAGTCGGGCGTTTCAACGTCCGGTAGGCATTGAAGTCCTCGGGGACGACGTAGCTCTGATTGAGGTTTTCGAGGAGCCAGTCCTCGAGAACGGCTTCGTAGGATTCCGTCCTGCCGGTGTCGTTCAGATTACTCTGACCGGCGCGCGTAAAACTGCGGAATACATGAACCGTCTTGTTGGCGTAGCGCTTCCTCGCAGCAAGGTAAATCACCTGCTCCGACGTGATGGTGGTGTCCGCCATACGCTGTCCCCAGCGGTTGATGTCCTCATAGTTTTCGCCCGAGTAGCTCAGACCGAGTTCCTTGAGCAGGCGATAGCCGGTGAATCGAATCGGGTTGGAAATCTGACCGTGTTTGGTTTTCTGTTCCATCGCAATTCTCATGAATGCAATGTACTTGTCGCGGTCGCTTGTCGAAGGTAATCCCATTTCCTGGGATGCCCGAAACTCGGCCGACACTTTGATTTTCTGCCCGTCCCGATTGACCACCTGCTCAATCCTGCGGGTTGATTGGCTGTTGTGGCGGATATCGTGAGCACCGAAAAAGCCGATCTGCAGAAGATTTTTCTCGAAGCGGATGAAGTCGACAGCAGCAGGCAAAGGAATCAGCGTTGCTGTGCCCGGCTCGGCGCTGGTGTCGGTTTTGCGGCGGTTCATGGTCACGGCCCCCAGTATTGAGTGCTGTTGAATGTTTAGAATACTGTAATAAAGCAACCTATGGAACAACTATAGAACCCTTGGAAACTCGCAACATATTAGGAACAAAATGTTTAGCATCGAATCTTTTCCAACCGAGTGCGATGTTTCTTCCAACCCGGTTCGATATGCCTTCCAACCGGGTGCGAGGCTCCGTTCCAACCGGATGCGAGCTTTCTTCCAACCGCCTTCGATGTTTTTTCCAGCCAGATGCGACGTTTTTTCCAGCCAGATGCGATGTTTCTTCCAACCGGGTGCGATAGGGCATTCCTTTATGGGCTTCGGCGCGGTCGAAATCCCGGCTGACCGAATAACATCGCACCCGGTTGGAAGCCGATGAACTAGCGGAGATGCGGCGAAACGTCCGCCAGACTATTGAAAGAACGTAAATTGCCAACCAAGTTCGATGTTTGTGCGGTGTTTACGGGTTACCGCATTAGATAAGTACCTCATGATCATAAGGTTACCAACCAAGTGCGATAGCCGGAATATCCGCTTGAGGTTTCATGCCGTGCCAACCGGGTGCGATAGTAGACCGGTATATAGCTATCCCATGAGTATCTGGTAGCTACCAGGTAGCCGTTCGGTTTTGATGGGAGGCATTTTCGCATCTGCTCGAAGAACTCCGGACTGCAGCCTTCTCGGTCGAACACCATGGTGAACAGTGATCTTACGCATCTGCCGTCAACCGCCGCTCCTCCGGCGTCTTGATCGCGCTCGCCTCCAGCCAGGAGTTACGTCTTTTTTGAGCGTGGCGATCAACACTGGGGATGAGAACGACCGGAAAGCATGAATGAAGATTCACCAGCAAGGTCTGCTTGACAAAGGGAAAATCGAAAGACCAGTGACTTCTGCGATCCGAAAAATCGAAGCCGACTGCTTCGAGAGGAATGCCGAACGTATGCGCTACCCGAATTTCCGCCGCTAGCATCGGTTCGTTGGCTCGGGCGTAAATCGAAGCTGGCTGCAAAATCGTGATTGGTTTGCGTTTCAAACAGTGCGGCATGTTCCGGACCATTTGCGGAGCCAATAGCCATACTCGCCTTCCGCTGCTGCCAGTTGTTCAACGGCCGCTCCCGGATCATTCTGTTTTCATTGACCTAGCGAAAACTGCTGCGCGAGAACAGGAGGTCCGTACATCCTCAAAGCCTCAGCCTGGTTTGAAGGGTCGAAACTGGCGCACAGCACCGGGTAACGAACCATAAGCCAACGGAAACGTACTAAAACAACAACCCGAATACCCGCCAACTGGTACCCTAAGTTATAAGGGCATATTGATGACGTCTACTTCCACCGCCATTTTGACCAATCCCGCCCCATGTAGTCACATCGTCTATCCGTATACGAATCAGACTTACTTAGCCGAAGCTGTTTCTCTGTTTGCCAGCTCCGGCCTTCGCGATCGCGAAGCCGTAATACTCATGATGAGCCAGGAGCACTATGGAGAAATTAGAGAACATTTAACCTTTCTCGGCTTTGATTTGCCAATTCTCGAAGACACCGGGCAACTCGTATGCGTTAAAGCCGAAGATCTCATGTCCCGCTTTATCTTCAACGGCATCATAGATGAGCATCGATTTAAAACCATAGTAGGAGACCTGATCGAGAAGGCGAGAACATTCTTCGGAAGCGGCGGTTCACGGCCGGTCCGGGTTTTTGGAGAAATGGTAAATCTAATTTGGGGTTATGACATTAAGTCAACAACGCGGCTTGAGGAGTTATGGAATCAAGTGATCGCCACTCACTCGGTACCCCTCCTGTGCGCCTATGCACTCACTGGAACTCCTACGAGCCAATTTCCAAAATCACTACTGTCGCTTCATTCCGACGCCATCGCGTAAAGTCAGCCTGGCGCGTTCATTCCAGGTTCGGCCGATACCCAGCTCCCTACTTTTCGGCTCTAAATTTGTCTAGACAAATCTGTGATTTCGTACTATTCTTTACTGTACTGGTAGTAATAGTACATAACAAATGCGAATCAACAAGTCGATTTTCGGCAGCTTTCTTCTGCCTTTTCTTTTAATCCCAGCCTTTGGCCAGAGCGGCACGCCAGAGCTTTGGTATTTTCAGAGCGCTTATCCGGATAACAGTTCCGATGTCAGCACTATCGAAGCCCAAATAGATAAAGCTTTCAGCTACGGCTACACGGGTGTTGCATTCTGGAGCTCGTCCTTTACTTTTATGGGATCCTCCGTCTTTCCTGCTCCCAATGTGGCGTACATGCAGCAACTCATGTCCTACGCTCAAGCGAAAGGCATGAAGACAATGGCGCAGGTCGCGCCTTACGGATACTCCGACGATGCGCTGATCAACAATCCCAATTGGGCCGAGGGAGAGCACCTCGCCGGCTCGCAATTCGTCGTGAACGCATCCAAAACTGCGCTCGTACCGGTGAATAGTTTCGGGGGGCTGGTTAATCCCGGTTTCGAATCGGGGTTAACCGGGTGGTTCGATTTTAGCGATCCCAATATGGGCATCGACCCCTCCGTCTCACACAGCGGAACTGCATCGGGTTATGTGACGAACTCATCCGGACTATCGCGCTTCCATCAGGTGATCAAAGTTACCCCGTGGAGACAGTACCACGTCAGCGTCTGGATCAAGACCGCGAACTTCCACGGCTTTGCCCAAATCGAAATTTATGATCCATCGAGCGGGATCACCTGCTTCGCCACTCCTATTCAACAGCAGTCCACACAGGACTGGACTCAACTGGAATTCACCTTCAACAGCCGGGGGAGCTCGCAACCCGGGTTGTACTTCGGCGTGTGGGGCGGATCGGCTGGCACCATCTGGTTCGACGACGCATTTGTCGAAGAGACGTCTCTGGTCTTTGTGCTGCGCCGGCCCGGGACTCCGTTGAAAGCCTATAACCCGGCCAACATCGCTACCGTTTTCCAGGAAGGGACGGATTTCAACCCGATCGCCGATCCCAAAATTGCATCCGGCGCATACTATCCCATTAACGGCTTCTATCACACGCCCGCTACCGTGACCCTGCCCTCAACCACGTCGCTTTTGCCGGGACAGAAGGTGGCAATCGACTACTACGCGGTAATGCCCGTCCAGCCGGGCGGCGATGTCGGTATGTGCCTGACCGAAACCGGCGCTCAGAACTGGCTGAAGCAAAACGCTCAAAGCGTCGTCAGTAACATGCCCGCGAAAATGAATTATCTCCTCTCCTACGACGAGATGCGGCACATGGATTCCTGCGCGTCCTGTAAAGCCAAGAACATGACCCCAGGGCAACTGCTCGCCTGGCATGTCACGAATACGGCCAATCTCTATAAGTCGCTCGCGCCCTCGGCTTCACTCTACATCTGGAGCGACATGTTCGACCCGTACCATAACGCGGTAAACAATTATTACTACGTCGAAGGCAGTATTGCCGGATCGTGGGCTGGTGTCCCTGCGAATGTGACCATTATGAACTGGAATCTCGGGAATCTAACTAACTCGCTGACCTGGTTCTCCGGTCTGAATTCGCAGCAGCCTACTCACTACCAACAGATCATCGCGGGCTATTACGATTCAGGCGACGGCGCAGCGGCAGCAACTCAGGAGCTGCAGCAAGCCGCCCGTATTCCCGGCGTTAAAGGTCTGATGTATACGACCTGGGGTGGCGACTTCTCACAGCTCCAGGCGTTTGCCACAGCGGCGAAGAGTAACTGGGCCGGCTATCTTTCGACTGTCGTGGATAATGTCACCGCGCAAGTCGACATCAACCAATCGGCCATTACTTTCAACCGTGGCACCGGCCGCTACAGTCAAACTGTGAAAGTTACGAATAAAGGAGCCGCATTGACGGCGGCAGCTTATGTGCTGGACTCTCTACCAGCCGGCGTGGCGATGTATCGGCCGGACGGAACCACCAGCGCGGCGCTACCTTCGGGAAGTCCCTACAAGGAAGCCGGCCCGATCGGCGCCGGCGCCACCGTGACATTTACAATCCAGTTCACAGCGGCGACGCCCTCGCCCACGGCTAAGCCCATCACCTACAAGGCTCGCGTGCTGGGACCGGGTCCGCGGTAGCGCGCACCGGTAAGAGGAGTAACGCGGTCGATGACAACCGGTTCATCGGCCGCCTGCTCCACGCGTGCCTCTTAGTTTTCCGACGGCTTCTCCGCGGAATCGATCACCAACACCTCTGCCGGAATCTTGCCGACTCCAGCTTAAGCCCGAGCTGCTCCTGTAACGCCGCGACCACAAAAGAAACGAGAACTCCGCGAATCCGCACCATTAGCCATGCTAAATCAATGACGTTCTCCCGCCCATGAGTGTTGAGCTAGCGTTTGACGAATGCGTCGGGGATTCGGGGCAGCGAAATAGGTAACCGTAGGAACCGTCCAGGTCCACTGGTTCGCACTCCGGCACCTTTATTCATAAGCTTCCCTTCGGTGAGCGATCCGGCTGATGCGGATGATCGCGTCTGCATCATCGATGTATACAACACCCGTAATCGCCAATGCGAATCCGCCAGATGTCCTCATGACCCTTCAGCTTTCTGCAGCCGGACGGTCTCGGATTACTCGCCAGCATCAGGATTTTCCATTCGATACGTCTGAATAAGGCATCGAGAATAATAGTTCATGACTCCCTAGCCCTTTGCCCGCGCGGAAAGCCTCAGATCGCCGAACAGATACCAGATCGCGGCGTGAGTGTCAGCGACGCCGGCGATCATTTAGAAGTCTTTCGCGAAGTTGCAGAACATCTCGCGGCGGTTCTCATCGATCTCCTCAGCCGATGGAGCGGTCCCGTACTTCGCCCACATGCCGTATCCCGTTTCAAAAGGCGGATCGGATTGGGGTTGCTCCAGCGCCGGCCCAGAATATTTTCAAGAGACGCGGCTGACGTAACGGTCGGGGGAAATGCCCTGCGCCTGGGCTTGCGCTTTCACAATCGATCCAAGGTCGTCTGGTAATTCAATATTCAGGTTCATGGCCGGTTCCTTTCAGAGGCTGCTCTTTTTTCTGAGGCTGCTCTTTCCAGCGTAAACGATTGATGATTACTCGCCAGCATGAAATCCCGCACGGCCGCCCCGTGTTGCTTAAGATCAATCAATACCGCGGTTAATGGGCTTTCGGATCGGGGGTTCGCGGTATCACTCCAGTAGGCTCGATCGACGGCATCGTGGATGATGAGATGATGACGGCCGCCGCGTCTTCTGTATCTCGTACGCTACGGACCGGATCGAACGAAACCAAGTAGATCTCGCCGCGCCACCTCTTCGAGCGGTCTTCAGAATGGCAAAAATTTGTCCCAGGTTTCTTGTGCAGAGTTTCCGGTAGCCTGCGCCTTCTCTAGTGAAGGTCGAAAACAGATCGGCTAATAAAGCCCATACGAGACCTTGAGAAAGTCTGGAGATAAATACATGAAACGAATCCGGCAAATCGCCATTTCCGTAGTTGCTCTTTGTCTGTTTGGCCTGATCGGGACGGCCCTTCAGGCGCAAGAAAACAGGCGCGTAAGAATTATCAATCGCGCTTCGTCTTCCATTCAATATCTGTATGCTTCGAATGTCGACCGGCGCTCGTGGGAGGAAGACATACTTGGCGCCTGGCGCGTGATTGCACCGGGTTATTACAGGGATGTCAATATCGACGATGGCTCGGGTCACTGTCTGTTCGACATCAAGGCCGTTCTAAGCGATGGAAGAGAAGCTGTCGGGCGCAATATCAATGTGTGTACCAGCACCTCCTGGACGGTGTACGACCGGTAATGACATTTTCAAATCGGGGCAGCGTATTCCGTGCCGCTGCCCTCTCGCCTACTAGTGAATAAGTTCCGCGGCAGGATCGGGATTGCCCGCGCCGTGGATCCGACCGTCGCTGGCGAAATGCTGGAAAACACCCCCGCTTGCCTGGGCACCGTAGACTTGGCCGCCAGCCGTGGTCATCGCATAATTGCAGTTGCCGGTCGTGCAAGTGTAGGAGTTGGCAAACAGCGCATTAGTTAATGTCTGACCGTCAACATCGCGGAAGACATAGATCTTATTATTCAAAAGACTGCCCGTGATGACATTTCCGTTCGGGGCTATTCCCTGGGCAAGCGGACCATATTGGGCATTGTAGCCGCTCAGGAAGGTGGTAAGAGTAAAGCCCTCGGCTATTCCGGCCGGCGTGAGCACTAAAGATGCGCTCGCGGGCGTACTGCTGCGAAAACGGCGGCGACGAGCGGGGTGATTGAAAAAAAGCGCACGATAGAACCTCCGGGATTTGGTTTCCGCACGCTCCCACGCGGGAGGTTCGCCGCCCGGAACTAAACACCTCTCCACGATAAACTGAGCTTTAGCTATGCCAACAATTGCCCAGCGGCGGGTCCCGCTACTCGATCTACGCGCCCAGTTCGCCGGAATTCGCGAGGAGTCAATGAGCGCGATCGCCAGAGTCTGCGAGTCTCAGGAGCTGATTCTCGGTGAAACCGTACGCGAATTCGAAGAAGCGATGGCATTGTACTGCTCGGCCAGCTATGCCATAGGATGCGCCTCCGGGACAGACGCGCTAACTCTCGCATTGATGGCCTATGATATCGGGCCGGGCGACGAGGTACTCACTGTCCCGTTCACCTTCTTTGCAACCGCGGGAGCCATCGCGCAGCTAGGCGCGACGCCCATCTTTGTGGACGTCGAGCCGGAGACATTCAATATCGATATTCAAAAGGCTGTCCGGATTATGGAAGCGAACCCCCGGATACGGGCTGTGATTCCGGTACATCTCTATGGTGGCTGCGCGGACATGGATCCGCTTCGGGCCGCGGCCCACAAGCGTGGCATACCGGTAATCGAAGACGCCGCGCAAAGTATCGGAGCAACCTATCGCGGAAAGACAGCCGGCTCGTTAGGCGACATCGCCTGCTTCAGTTTTTACCCCACCAAGAATCTCGGCGCGTTCGGGGACGCGGGATTAGTCGCAACGAACGATCCCAAGCTCGCTGAGAAACTGGCGGCACTGCGCGTGCACGGGTCGCGCCACCGGTATTTTCACGATTGGGTCGGCATCAACTCGCGCCTCGACGCAATTCAGGCGGCGGTGCTACTTGTCAAGCTTCGCTATCTCGATAACTGGACGCGGGCCCGGCAGGCTCATGCGGCACAGTACACACGTCTGTTTAGAGAAAGTGGCGTTCCGGTCAAGGTACAGATGCCGGCGGCCTATCAGACGCGTCATATATATAACCAGTTCGTCATCGTCTGCGACCGGCGCAACGAGTTGAAGAACTGGCTCGCGCAAAACCAGATAGGAACGGAGATCTACTATCCGCTTGCGCTTCATCTTCAGTCCTGCTTCAAATACCTGGGATACCGGGCAGGAGACTTTCCGGTCAGCGAAGATCTCACGCGGCGAGTTCTCGCACTACCCATCTACCCGGAGTTGCAGCCGGAAGACATCGAGTACGTCGCCGGCTGCATCGCCTCATTTTTCACTAAAATAGATGGAATGTCTTGATGATGCAGATTGAGCGGCCTCTACCGTCGCCAGGGAAGCTTTGCATTCGCCGGCAGCCAGGTTTTGCTTGAAGTGAGAGAAGATTTCGACGAGAGAAGGGACTCGATTACCGCCGCCCGAATTTTGATCCTTGAAGGTATAGCTAGAGCGACAGGTAGAGCCAGGTTATCTGCAGTTCCTCGACGCATCGGCCAAGTTGCCACCACTGGGGAATCAGAATGAGACCAGGAGACTCTCGCAATTCGAGAAACCGATAGAAGTGCCCAGGCATAGTTTCGAAGTCGTGCGATACCAAAATGCGCCGGGAGTCTGCTGCTAACGCGAGCACATCAGGATCATCCATCGATTCCGGAATCACACCCTGCGCGGGCTGAAACTAATATCCGGTTCGCGCTTGCGAAGACCACGAACGATGGCGAATCGGAGATCTGCGTCGGCCTGAAGGCGCGCCCTCAAGCGGACTCAAGAGTCCTCTCGTGGCGATATTTCCTCGCTCGTTCGACAACGTCAGAGGCGTTCAGTCTTCGCGCATCCTCCCACCGCGTGGCCATTTCCGCCAAATAAGCCTCGATTTCCTTGGGATGCGCCTTTATAAACGCGACGACTGCTGCGAGGGTCAAGCGCGATTCGATTACAGGAAAATCTGCTGCTATCTCGTCTACGTTTTCGCCGCGGCCGACTGCACAAGCTACGCTGTCGAGCGATATCCGGGTCCCCGCAAGGAAGTAGCCCGAACCGCGCGATTCGATATAGGGATTGGGCGGCAGCCGCGTCATAGATCTCTCCTTGAGTTTAGCCCAGGACTCCGACGCCGAGGTGGTACCCGCATAGTTCTTTCAGCGCATAGGCCGTATTGGAACTCGGCTGAATTCAGCGAAAGCCCCGACCATCTGCATCATCCTTCGACCTGCGGGTGTGGTCGTGTCTCGCTTCTGGCCCCTTTTCTTGCCGTGCAACTTCCGGCTATCCTTCGCCGCATGACAACACCGCTCGACGGCGAAGGCCCGCTGTATCTCCCGAGCCGCGAGGACCCGGCCATCAACCAGCGTTTCCAAAACGCTTTGCGTTGTCCCGAATGCGGCGCAGGCCAACAAAGGCCTATGCAGGACAGAGCGCGGAGCGCGAAGGCGTTTACGCCCTCATGTGCGACCGCGGCCACATCGGCGGCAATGGAAGCACCATTGCCGGCGCGATCAAGATTACGCATCATCGTAGTATCCTTACGATGTATGTGCCGGGAGGCCAAAATGGAAATCTCGGCAGAGGAGATGAGTTCTTGACTACAACTTTCGCCAACGGGATTGTCATCACGACCTATCCAGCTCCGCCCGCTTCATTCGATTATGAAAAGGCCAATGGCGAGGAACGGACGCTCTACGGCATCCCTCGCTTTACCGCCGGTTCCAGCGATCTCCAGAAGCGCTGGCAGGAAACAGTGCGGAATATTCGCCTCATCGAACCTGTGTTCGAGCAGCAGGAGAGCAGGCGCAAAAAGCTTCCCGGCTTCAAGCCAGGCTTCGGCCCGGAGACCTACACTAACTGGTCGGGCGGCGTGGCGTTTCCAGATCCCGGCGATAAGATCTGGAGTGTCAATGGAACCTGGAAAATTCCTAAAGTCTCGCTGCCAGCTGGCGCGCAGGACGGCATCTGGTATTCTGCGGCGACTTGGATCGGCATCGATGGCGACGACGGCTCTGGAGACATACTGCAAGCTGGTTGCGTTGCCGCCGTGCTGACCTCAGGCGGGGGTCACCAACATCTTTTCCGTCCTTGGTGGGAGTGGTTCCCAGCGGGCGCATTCTATATCACGAATATCCCATCGTCAGCCGGCGACGAGTTAAACTGTTGGATTCAGTGCGTAGAATTGCTCGCTGGAGCAGCCAATTCGAACTCAGCCTTGGTTCTCCTTAGCAATGTCACGAGTGGCCTCGGGTTCTTCTTCGTCGCAACCGTGCCCGCCAGCGTATCGTTGCAGGGAAACTGCGCGGAATGGATTCTCGAAGCGCCGGGGACTGGCCCCGAAGGCGAACCTGAACTGGCTAAATTCACGAAGGTGGATTTCACTCAGTGTTCTGCGACCACAGTGCGCGACAAAACGGTTCTGCCCAACAGCGGGAACACGATCAACATGGTGGACTCGAGCGACAACGTGATTTCCAAGGGAAAGTTTGTGGGATCGAACGATGTCCAGGTATCGTACGTCTGATGGGAGGGTTCCGCTGACTCTCGCCCTCGTCCAACCGAAGCAAGGCCAAGCGGGGCCACCTGTCCCGAGCACGTCTCACATGGTGGCGAGACGCGGAACGGGCGGAAAGCCCGATTCGGACCGCGGTCACGGCACGGGCTGGTTACGGTAGAGCCGCGCCGTAGAGCACCTCGACAGCTTGGCGTATGGATGCCACGGCCTGCCGGACCTCCGGATCCCCGGGGCCCTCTGGGGGCAGAACCGTGATTTTCCCTTTCCCGTCAATTGTAATTAAGATGCCGTCGCTACCCCCAAAGATCACGGTGACGACGTTGCCTTGCTCGTTGACCAGATTCAAAAATACAGCTTCGTCCGCGAACCTCATCGACGCGCGCGCGCCGATTGGAACTGCTAGCTTTGGTTTCTTGCCTCCGCATTGTTTCGCGTACAACTCTTCAAGACTGCGCGCCTGCGCTACCGCCCCTTCTTCGATAGCTTGGCCGATCAGTTGGCTGAGTTTATCGCAGGGTATTTCAGTTGGCACAAAGTGCTCCTTTCAATAACCAGAATGTTTCTTTTGCGATCCTGGCCGAACTTGATTGTACACCCAACCCACGGGCCGCCGGCATGGCCTTGGGCAGTATCGGTGTGTCCAGAGGCCCTAAAAAAGGCTGCTCGAAACAGCAGGAGCCATTTGTGGTTTCGAAATGGTAAGTGGTCGGGACGGAAAACGAAACCCTTTAGGCCCCCCTGCCCTGCTACAATTATGCTCGACATTTGCCACGTGCCACGTTAAGCCACATAGACGCTCTTTTAACGAGAGTTGACGAGGAAGGATTTGCTGATTTATGGAACATTTCGACATTAGTCCGGAGACCCAGCGTACGATGATCAACTTAATGCTTGCTGCCCTAAGACGCCTCAATAATCCAGCACATGGCGGCTTTGCAGAGGTTGACGATTTCGACATTAGCCCCGAGATTCAGAGGCAGTTCATCAACACAGTGCAGGCTTTCGCAGCGGGCATCAAACAGGGCGTGACCGGCGCTCCGCCACCGCAGAGATGAAAGGCCTGCTGCGAGACCTGCAACAGGAGATCAAGGCTCTGGGAGGAATTCCGGTAAATTTGCTGCAAGGCTGGAAAGGTTTGCCAGTTGTCCCGCGCACGAAAACAGTGAGGCAAAGTCTACTTGGGCTCCCTGACCGTCGATAATTCCTTGTCAGCCGGGTTCCCAGTCACTGCCTCGCTCCTGTCGGGTTTACATTCTCAAGGGCCGTTTCACAAAGGGTAGGTTTTGGGACGCGCGGGCCCGCCAAGCGCCACCGGCCTTCCGCCGTTTCGTTTTATTGTCCCGAAACCGCCTTACTGGAAGTTGAGCGCACTGGCGACGCTTGCATTATGCCTGCCCAATCACTAGGTGCTCGCGGCCGCTTCCACAAAGGTTTTGGTTCACCTGTTATTCGAGGATTCGTTCAATCTGCAGTTCTACTCTCGCATTGGATTTTGTCCATGAGTTTCACCCCTTGGCGGCTGTCGAGACCCGGTAATTGCTGAAGCGACGCTGGGCACGTCCCGGCATCCAACTCCCCGACCGTCCGCTAGACCCAGAGACGGTCGCGGCAATCATCCGGACCACCGGCGGCAACTTCCGGCTACTGAACCGACTCCTTACTCATGAGTTGCAATCGGAAGACATCGAGCACGTGGCGGATTGCATCGCGTTATTTTTCGCTAAATCGATTACAAATCAATGAGTCCTTTATCGTCCGCGGCATAATTTGAAATCCTGTGCCCGATCCGAGCAGTACCCGAGGTCCGAGGCGAGGTGAACGGGCGAAGTAAAGCTTTGATAATAAAAACGTTCCGTGTAGTACAGAGGGCACGAAAAGCGCCCAAATCGACGGCAAAATAGAGTATGATAACTCTATGTCCGACTGCTGTCTTTTAAGGTTGCGCAGCCTGCCGGAAGGGGATTTCCAGGAGGCAAAAGAAGCCAACTGGGAAGGGAATATGCTTCATTTGACGCTACCGGCTGGAGAGCCTGGGCTTTCTCCCGGAGTTCTGGCGGAAATCGAAAGCGGCACAAAGCTGTATCTGGGCGAGGTACGGCATTGTAATGGATCGGCCCTAGCGATCCTTATCGAACATTCATTAGACCGTGCGCGGTTAGTCTCCATGAAAGATACTTGGAGATAGACGCGGAAGACTCTCTCCATGGTTAATCTGAACACTGTCTCCATGGCAAATCTTTTGTGGATGGCGGGCAAGGCTTTCTTGATCGCCCTGATCCTGACACCGATTGTCCGCGATACCTTTCGCTCCTACAACATGGTCGACAGGCCGGGCCACCGCAAGGTCCACGTTCATCCCATACCACGTGTGGGTGGAATTGCGATCGCTATCGCGTACGGTGTATCGCTGCTCACCGGCGCCAGTACCGAGCCGGAATCCGCCGCGGCGATCTGGAAGCTGCTGCCAGGCGCCGCGCTGGTGTTCCTCACCGGACTGCTGGACGACTTTTTCCCTCTGAAGCCTGTTTTTAAGATTGCGGGCCTGGTGGCCGCGGCTTCGCTCGTGTTCTGGAACGGCCTGCACATAGGCGGCCTGGCCACTCAACCGCTGCCGATCTGGCTCGATTATCCACTCACAGTATTCTGGCTGTTGCTCACCAGTAATGCTCTGAATCTCATCGATGGACTCGATGGACTCTGCGCGGGTATGGGCCTGATGGCGACGCTTACGCTCTTTGCAGCCGCGCTGCTACACCATAACGATCCGTTGGCCTACGCAACATTTCCTTTAGCTGGGGCGCTGATCGGCTTCCTGTGCTACAACATAAATCCCGCAACCGTGTTTCTGGGCGATTCCGGCGCGCTCCTGATCGGCTTTTTGCTTGGTTGCTACGGGATGATCTGGACTCAGAAAGCCTCTACTCTGCTCAGTATGCTGGTGCCCTTGCTGGCGCTGTCCATCCCGTTGCTCGATGTCTCTCTGTCGGTATTGCGGCGCTTTTTGCGTAATAGTCCGATTTTCTTGGCGGATCGGGGACATATTCATCACCGTCTGCTCGATCGCGGCTTTTCCGCGCGGCAGGCAGTCTGGGTTCTCTATCTGTTTGCCGCTCTTGCGGCCGCTTTAGCCTTACTGTCCAGTTCTCCATTCGGCGGAAAATATCAGGGTTTTGTGATTGCGCTGTTCTGTCTGGCGGCCTTGATCGGCGTTCGGCAGTTGCGCTACTCCGAGTTCGATATCGCCGGTCACTTTCTGTTCGGAGGCGGATTCAAAAAGGCACTGGATGGCCGCATGAAACTACAGCGGCTGAACTCGGATCTCGAGCGGTCCACCGATGAAGATAGTTGGTGGAATGCGCTGGTCGATGGCGCGGCGAGTTTAGGCATGTCCGAAATCCACTGGATTGGGCCGGGCGGATCGCGCATAAAAAGGCTGACTCCGGGCAACGCGCAATCATGGTTATTTCAGGTACGAATAACCGATACAGACTCGATTGAAGTTAGCGGGACATTACCCGAGGCCTCCGCGTCGTTTGACCTTATGGGATTTGCTGAAACAGTGAAGCGAACCTTTCGCCCCCAAACCATTACGCAGAAGGACGAAATCACGATCACCGCTACCACATGAGCCAATCGCTTGGGCGTGAGGACCGGAACTGGATCGCGCTGCTCGATCTGTTCGCGTGCGTGGCCGGCTTTGGTACAGCCGCCCTGTTCGAAAAATTGTTGGGCGGGCAGATGGGACTTCCATGGATGTTATCCGCTGCCATTGGTTGGCTGGTTATGGTTTATCCGGACCGCCAATGGCACGAAGGGGTACGGCTTTGGGTCGACGGATTTCTCGCCATCGTAGGCACCAATCTACTGGTGCAATACGGGCTGACCTATCTGTTTGGAATAGCGCCAGTTTCCTGGCTGGTCCTTATGCTGGGCAGCGCGCTCAGCATTGGCGCAACCGCTCTGCTGCGGACGTGGCTACCTGGAGCGCTGGGCAGCGGTCGTAAAGGCATTCTGCTCGTGGGTTTCAATAACATCACCCCCTCGCTAGCCGCCGCATTGCCGGAAAAAATTGTAGGCGGACTTGAGAGCGCGCCAATGGCGATTCCTCCCGGACTGCCGTTTTTAGGCTCTCCGGACAGCCTCAACCAGGTATGCGAGGCCAAGAGTCCGGACTCAATTGTTATAAGCGGCCAGCCGGCTGGAGTATCTTTTAGACAGTTGCTTCAATTACATTACTCGGGAGTCGAGGTGGAAGGAGTTCCTTATATGTACGAGAGGGTTCTGCACCGCGTTGCGTGGCAGTATCTGCAGCCGTCCGAACTCCTATTCTTCCTGAATCCAAACATGAGTCCCGCCATGCTGGCTTTCCAGGCGGTCTACAAAAACCTGCTCGGTCTGGCGCTGCGGATCATTTTCGCTCCTCTGTTGATTCTGACCTCGATGCTGATAGTCGTCTTTACCAGCGGTCCGTCGCTCGAGCGAATCGAATGCCTGGGATTCCGGCGTATTCCATTTCAGATGTTTCGTTTTCGAATTCTCCGGCCGGACGGCAGCCCCTCATGGATAGGGAATCTGATTGCCAAACTGCATCTGACCAACCTGCCGCAGTTGATGAACGTGGTCAGGGGAGAGATGACATTGTTTGGCCCCGCGCCGGCGAGAACCGTGTTCGCGAATCGGCTGAGCGAATTGCTGCCGGCTTACGCGTACCGCTTCACGGTGAAACCGGGCATCTTTAAATGGCCGGCCACGGGTCTGAATGGTAACGGCGGCGTGCCTGATGAAGCGCTTCTTTTAGAGCTGGATCTTTATTACGTCAAACACGAAAGTCCGTCGCTTGACCTCGATATCCTGCTTCGAATACTGTTCCGGCGATCCCCGGCTCAGCCGCGGACGGCAACCGTTGCTGGAGTGGCGAAAAACTAATGTTAGCCATCGTCTTACTTGTCTTTGCCTCCGCGGTTGTCTTCTATCTCCTCATTGGATACCCGATTCTGCTGGCGAATTCGCGGCGTAGCGCTCCGCCGATCGGGAAGGACATGACTTGCCGTCCTACGGTTTCGATTCTGGTGGCCGTCTATAACGGGGAAGCGTTCATCGGCAAGAAACTCGAGTCGCTTCTGGCGCTCGATTATCCCGCGAATCTTCGCGAGATTCTGGTGATCTCCGATGGTTCAACCGACGCGACCGACGTTATCGCCGAAGCGTTTGCGGACCGGGGAGTCCGATTACTCCGCGTTCCCCGCGGCGGCAAAGCCTCTGCACTGAACGCCGGCCTTTCCCAGGCGACGGGAGAAATTATCTTTTTCACCGATGTCCGGCAGGTCTTGGACAAACATGCGCTTTCCCATCTGGTGGCGAACTTCGCGGACCCCACCGTAGGAGCGGTTACCGGTGAGTTGCGGTTCTTGAGTTCTGTAAAAGTAGGCGAACAGGCTGACATGGAGTTGTACTGGAGGCTGGAACTCTGGGCCCGGGATCGCCATTCGCGAATCGATTCCATCTTCAGCACGACTGGCTGCATTTACGCGCTTCGCCGGAAGCTGGCGGCACCGCTTCCGCCGGACACGATTGCTGACGATGGCACATTGTCCCTGCGGGTGTTTTTTCAAGGATATCGGGTGGTCTTCGATCCGGCGGCTCTGGCGTACGATTATCCGGCAGCCCCTGGAGGCGAATTCCGCCGCCGGTTGCGTACGCTGGCCGGGTTATGGCAACTATTCGTTCGCGTGCCGCAGCTTTTCAGCAGCGCCAATCGGATGCGGTTTCATTTCGTGTCTTATAAATTTGGACGGCTGGTGCTGCCTTGGGCCATCCTCCTGATTTTGTTATCGACGATCGCGCTTCCGGGTTCTTCCGAGCGGAATTTCCTGCTATTTGACGAGAGCATGCTCCTGCTTCTCGCGGTGCTAGACCGGTTTGTGCCGCGAAAATTTCCGCTAAAGCGGCTTACTTCTCCCGCGAGAACGTTCCTTGCGATGAATGCCGCGGCGCTGCTTGCTATTCTG
This sequence comes from Terriglobia bacterium, assembly GCA_963767545.1. Taxonomy (GTDB): domain Bacteria; phylum Acidobacteriota; class Terriglobia; order Bryobacterales; family Bryobacteraceae; genus CAVVFX01. Next base: position 180,187 of record CAVYEV010000085.1, on the reverse strand, counting down.
GTATTCCTGGTGCGAACCGAATCGCTCTGGCGGTCCACTCGCATGGAAGTGCGGCAGTGAAACAGTATCGTGATTTCGCCACAGCAACTGGCGAACATAAACACGATGATTCCGAAGCCCTATTTGAGATGGCGAATCTCTTCTCAAAACATACTGGCCTGCCATTCGTGGTTTGGATTTCTTATAGGGGCGGGGCTCAACACGATGTGCGAGTGAAGGTCTCGCCCGGACCCAAGGCGCTTCCGTCGGAGATGGTATCGGTAGCGATTCGCCCGACTGTTCATGTGGTGGAAGGTAGAATGAACGCTGGCGATTTGGCCTTACTAACGAAATGGATCGAATTGAACTACGATGTACTTCTCAAGTATTGGGACGGGGATATTGACACCAAGGATGCAATTGACGCAATTCATCAATTGCTATAGGCAAACTAGCATCCGGGGTGACCTGTTTGTTGCGCTCGGGATGGCTATAAGCACCATCCTCGAAGGCTTGGACGAGTTGTTCGCCTTCAGGCAACTGCCGGTTGCCAGAAATGTGAGCGAGAGAGCGGCCAAAGCCGTGCCGCGCAAGTAATGGTTACGGTCGCTGCAAAAAGCGAACGCGCATATCTAATCGTCATATCGTTTCCTCCGAGTTGTTGTTTTCGGCAGGTTTCTCAAGAATTTCTGCCGTCACTGATTAGTGCGCACTCCGGAAGAAAACGGGATCGCTAAATAACTTTTTACCGGCGAGCCACCCCCAACGCAGTCAACTCTTTGAAGCGGCTCCTACCTCCAGCCTCGGTATTCAACGCAATCCGCTCCGTTGGCGCAAGGTTGGGCGAATAAAACTCATCCGGCGCGGCCAGAACGCCTGCCCACCTCGAATACAGCGCGTCGCGTTCATCATGCCTGGTGCCGCCGGTGCGTGTCTGCGATTCCCGATGGATCACCCGGCCCACATCCAGGCACACCACCCGCAATCCTGCTTCCCGCGCCCGGAAACACAAATCCACGTCGTTATAGTTAAACGGGAATAACTCATCGAACCCGCCGATCCGCTCAAATAACTCTCGCCGGATGCCGAGCATTGCTCCCGTCACCGCCGCCACATCACGGCTCAACAGCAGCCACGGCCACAACTCGCTCGACATTTGAAAACGTCCGCAATGGCCCGCTGCGTCGCCTATACCCGACACTACCCCGGCATGCTGCACCGCTCCATTGGGATACCGCAGAATGGCTCCGGCAATACCGATCTCCGGCCGCCCCAATGTTGCCGTAATGGACTCGCCCCACCCGCGTTCCAGCGTCACCACGTCATCATTCAGGAAGAGCAGATAAGGCGCCGTGGCCCCCGCGGCTGCCAAATTATTCATACGCGCAAAGTCGAACGCGCCGCCATAGGGAATAGTGGTTCCACTGAAACTCTCCACGCACCGTCGCATCTCCTCGCCGCTCCCCGATTCCAGGTGATGCACCAGCAAAATCTCACAAGGAACCGCGACGGTCTCGCGGACAGCTTTCAGGCACTCGCGCACTCGCTCGATATGTCTCGAACATACGATAATGCTCAGGCGCGCTTCCGGAGGCGCAGTGTAGCGCAGACGGTAGCATCCAGGGGCCGCCGCGCTTTCGATAGTGCCGGCAATCCCTCTTCGCCGTAGCGCCGCTTCAATTGCATCGCGCTCTTGCCCGGCTGCTTCCGGATTGCATTGCTTCGCAGAGTCGCGCCGCGGCACCCGATGATACAAAACTCGCGGAATGTGGCATACGCGAGAGTGTTTCTCCGCAATAGTCTCCGCAATGCGCAAGGCCAGATCCCAGCGCGCCGCACTGGCCGATTGAAGTGGGTATCCCTCGTGAGCCAGAAATACATCGCGCCGGTACAGAATCGCGGAACCGAGATACATGGTGGACAACAGCAAGTCCGGCGACCATCCCGGCTTGAACAATGGATCCGTGCGATTGCCATCGCCTCCGATGCTGTCTTCGTCCGAATAAAGCAGGGCTGGCGCACTGTGCTCCTCGCTCTGCAGCGCCTGGACGTAATAATGCAGGGCGTGCGGGGATAGACGGTCGCCGGCGCGCAGAATGAATACAAAGTCCCCGTTCCCTGTATCGGAAGTCTTGACAATGCGCGTCCGCGCGGCCTGTTCGCCGCCGCGCTTGATCTCTTCCACCACCGAGGCGGGCGGCTCGCCCTCGAACGCCAGACAAAGCTCCCAATCGGCATAACACTGCTCAAACACCGACCTTACCGAATCGCGGTACCCGGCTTCCAGCGCGTCCCGACTCTCAGGTATCAGCACCGAGATTAACGGCCGCAATGTCCACTGCGCGGCGGATCCCTCATGATCCTCCGCGTCCATCTCGTGCCGCTCGTGGCTTACCCAACGGGCGTAATCGTCCGGCGTTCGCAGGTCCGATAAGCCGCCATAGCGCTTGCTCAAACCCAGGCGGCCATAAAACCGCGCCGCAGATCGATACACCTTATCCCACAACCGGAACAGTCTGTTACGTTCCAGGAGCAAAAGCCGTTCATCCATCAATGATTGCTGCACAGTGACGCGCTGCCCGCTCAACCTCAACGCGGAAAGCTCCTGTTCCAGCCGGGCGGCCTTTCTTTCAAGCGTTTCAATACGCCGTAAGCTATCGTCCGGTGGCATCAAATTAATAATAACGATCCCCAGGCGGGAGACAATACACTATCTTCTCGCGCTCTTATCCACAGTCACTTATAACTTCGGCCGGTGAATAGCGAAGAGTTATACTGATTTGGTACCCACATATGTTTACCCGCGCCGCAACTCTTGTGCCGATGCTCTTGCCGGTCCTGATCCTCTTGGTTTCCTGCGGCAAAAAAGAATCCGCGCCCACGGGAGAAAGCCAGAATCTTCCACGGAATACTACGGCTGCGCGATGTTTCCTCGATAACATCGGGTCGGTACTTTACCCAGACACGCAAAAATCCATTCAGGTATCGGGCGTTAACGGAGTTGCTTTTGGCGGATGGGGTATTGACGAGCCCAACAAATCGGTTGCGGCAGGCATCGATGTTGTCGTGGATCAGGTACCGTATACCGCAAAATACGGTATCGAACGGCCCGACGTAGCGGGCTTCTTTAAGAATCCGGCCTATCTCCATTGCGGATTTCAATATATGATGCCCGCGGGAAAATTACCCAAAGGATCCCACACTGTTTCTCTACGAGTGATTTCCAAAGATAAGAAGACTTACTATCAGGGTCAGGCTTTCGTTTTCACTGTGAACTGACGGCTCGCGGTTTATACCGCAATTGTCTGTCTTCCGTTGTAAGCTTCAACCACGTCGGATACCGTTCCGCTCATGACGAGTTCGCCATGATCGAGCCAGATCGCGTGATCGCATAGCTCCTGCACCATTCCGGAGGCGTGCGAGACGCAGAGGAGGCTTTTGCCTGAATTGCGGAATTCGTGAACCTTCTGAAAGCACTTTTGCTGGAATGAAGTATCGCCTACGGCCAGAATCTCGTCGACCAGAAGTACGTCGGGATCCATCTCGATCGCTACCGAGAACGCCAGCCGCATAATCATGCCGGTCGAATAAGTGCGCAGCGGTTCGTCGATGAACTCTTCGCCGATACCGGAAAACTCGACAATCTTATCGAACAGTTCATTCGTGCGCTTTCGGCTCAATCCCAGCAGCGACGCATTGAGCCTGATATTTTCCGTGCCGGTTAAGTCGGGATGAAAACCCGAGCCCAGTTCGAGAAGCGCCGCAATTCGTCCATTTACCGCAATCGAACCCGCATCCGGTCTCGAGAGGCCGGCCACAAGACTTAGAAGGGTGCTCTTCCCAGCCCCGTTCGGTCCGACCACGGCCATGCTTTCGCCGCGCCGGAGCGTGAAAGATACATTCTTGATAGCGGCGAAGCTCTCGGGCCGCCGCCGTGAAATCAACTGTTGCAGACGATTCCGTAGAAGGAGCCTGTCCCCGTGCCGGTAATAGATTTTGGAAACGTTATGGAACTCGACTATGTTCATCTTGCTTATAGGTGATCGTTGAACCGCCGCTTCAACTTATAAAACACCGTAAGACCCAATAGGAACGTCACCAATGAAACCAAGGGCAGCTTAAGCAGAATTGTCGTGGCAGGCGCATGCCCGTCTATAAGAATATCCCTCATCGCCATGATGAGCGCCGCAAGCGGATTCAGTTTATAGACTTCGTTATAAAGCGCCGGAATCGCGGAAAATGGATAGAACACCGGCACCATCCAGAACATCACGGTGTTAGTCGATTCCACCAGATAGCGCATATCGCGCACATAGACATTCAGGGCTGAAGTAATCAGCGATAAGCCGCACATGAAAATCACTTCCATCGCCCAGATGTAAGGCAGCCAACCCCAATAGCGGTTGACGTGGTAGCCGCTGGCTAATACCAGAACGAATAGCAGGCAGATTTGAATTAGTAAGTGCAGACAGTTGGATAAGACGGCCGCGATCGGAACGATTTCCCGCGGAATCAGAACCCGCTTGATCAATCCCGCATTGTCGACCAGGGATGTGGTTCCCGAATTGAAAGCGATGCTGAAGAAGTTATACGGAACCAGTCCGCACATAACAAAAACAGGGAAGTGGGGGATTGAGTTATTAGGAGTGAGTTTCGTGAAGACAAACGTCAGAACTCCCATCATCACGAGGGGATTTAAAACCGACCAGAACACTCCCAGGGACATGTTCCGGTAGCGTATCTTGAAGTCCTTGAGAAGGAGACTCGTGAGAACGAAGAAAAGGTCTCCTTGCCACGATGGCTCAGCCCTCTTGTAACTGGCTGGGGTGCTCGCCGTTGCCGATGCTGCGGAGAGAAGTTCCTCAGTATGCATCCAGTGCTGTTATTCCTCTGAAAAAACGTGCCTCCATAAAACGCCGGTAAATCCGTAGCGGCAGTAAATCACAGAATGAGGCGAGAGTTACGATTTACCTCTTGTGTAAAGAAGAGGATAGCATACTCAAGCCTAAAACCAGCCTCCGATTTGCTCATAGAACCAGTGATATTCAGTACGATCCTGGGAGGTAAACGCTATTTAGCTTTCACTCGAATTATCACGGTTCGTAATGATCTCTCGTGGCATGGAACAAAAGATGCTGTCTTTCCCTATATGAGTAAACTCGACGAAAAACACCGCGAGAGCATCCCCACAAATGAGTTTGCCTTCCCGAAGGAAGGGAAGGAGCCGATCCACGACGCCGAGCATGTCCGTAATGCCATAGCGCGATTCAACCAGGTGCAGGGCGTGACGGACGCCGAACGTGATGAAGCATGGAAGCGGATTAAGGCCGCGGCTCGCAAATTCAACGTCGACCTCCAGGAGAACGATTGGCGCGAAGTCCACGCAAGGCGTTAACAGACGGGCTGCTCGCAGCTATCGACAGCAAGTTCTGCCTTCAGTCATTTCTTCCAAGGGGCTTTCTCTTGAGTAGATTGTGTGAAAGACACCGGCATCGACCATGAAAACCATCTTGTCGGGGCCATCTCAGGATGGTTGCTGCTACTTTAGCCATGTGCTCCGCTCACTGTAAGTGCCGGGTGTGGCCGCATTGACCGCGGCGACAACGAGCTGAACATGGGATTTCAATTCAGGCCATTGCTGTATGTCACCAGAATGATTGCAATTGTGCGGCCTGTGAGGTTCTGTTGATGCCGCATGTTTTTGCCGGTTGTCACAACCAGATCAAAACCGGCTGCTTCGGCGCAATTGAACCGCTGCTGCATATTTGATGTCCTGCTCTAACTCGCCTGCGGTTCTGAGCCGGCTAAAGGGAATGGTAGATTCCGGCGAACTTTCTCAGGCAAGCCGGGATGGGGTTCTTACAAGGGAAAAACGGATATAGGGGGAACCAGCTCAGTAAATGCCATCGCGTTGCTGTGCGGGTTGGGCATCTCTTATCTCCCAATTGTGCGGGATGACGCAGGCGCTCGGAGCGGGCGGCCTTGGAGGAGTTTTTCAAGCCAGCCTCAGGCTGGTTGAACCTCGTTTACAGATAAGCCAGGTATACGTTCGAAAGAATCGAGGTCGGCCAGAATATCGAGATCGATTTGAAGGTTGAACTTGTCTTTCCACGGCCGCTCTCGACCGCATAGGTCTCGCAAGTGCCCCAGCATCGCGGCACCAACGTCCGGATCGTTCTTTGCCTCGGAAAAACCCAATTTGCCGCGGCATGTCTCGCCTTGCGCGTTTTGTTGACCTGCCACCCTGCCCGCGAGGAGGCGCTCGGAGATGCCGAGGAGAGTCCAGAATCGACGAATCGACGATCAAACGATAGAATAGCTCGTCATGAGCTTACGTTGTCTTCTTCTGCTGCTGACTGCCACCTTATGCGCGCAGCCGCTTCCGGTCCGATGGGACGAACTGGTAGCGGGCGATTTCGTTTCCGCGATTCAGAAAGCGCAGAACACTTGTGTCCTGCCGATTGGCATTCTCGAAAAGCACGGGCCTCATCTGCCCATCGGCACCGATCTCATCAATGTACGATGGGCCGCGCTGCATGCGGCCGGGCAGGAGTATGCGATCGTGTTTCCCGAATACTATTTCGGTCAGATCTTCGAAGCCAAACACGAACCCGGCACCATTGCGTACAGTTCGCGGCTGCAACTGGAACTTCTGCAGGAGACTACGGCCGAGATGGCCCGCAACGGCTGCAAGAAGATCGTGATCGTCAACGGGCATGGCGGCAATAACAATCTGCTGCCCTATTTCGCGCAATCGCAACTCGACTCGCCGAAGGATTACATAGTCTATATTTATCAGCGTTCCGCTCCTCCCCCGGGACGTCCGGCGTTGAAGACGCGGCCGGACGGTCATGCGGGGGAATCGGAAACTTCACACACGCTCATCACGCGCCCCGACCTGGTGAAGCTGGATCGAGCGGGCACCGAATCGGGCGCGGATCGCAACCGCCTCGATCTCCCTCCGGGCACCTATACCGGAATCTGGTGGTACGCGAAGTTCCCCGATCATTATTCGGGTGACGGCACAGCGGCGACCAAAGAACTCGGCGAGTTCGACATGAAGGCCTGGGTGGACGGGATTGCGAATGCCATCCGTGCGGTCAAGTCGGACCAGGTTGGCCCGCGCCTGCAGAAGGAATTCTTCGAACTGGCGACTCACCCGGACGATACCAAACAATAGAGGCCGGTCCTACTTAAATGCAACCGCCGAAATGTTTCCTGCCGGTAGAGGAATCATGAGTCGACCTGCTCGCGTGGCATGAAGTAAGTCGAGTGTGATGGTTTTCATCTTCGCGGGTAACGGGAATAGCTGGCTCCAATAAGACAAGGGATAACGGTTCAGAAACGGATTCACGCTGACCCGGCTGAATCCGGCGGACCGTAAGAGGCGTTGCAGACTTTGCGGTGAAAAGAGCTGCAGGTGCTCGATATCGAATATCGGCGACTTGCGGCCGAGTAGCTTGGCCGAAAGCGCCCGCCGGTTATGGCCGATCAGGAAGATCGCCCCACCGGGTTTCAGGATACGGCACGCCTCCTGAACTACGCTTAACGGATCGCTGAGGTGCTCGATAGTTTGGAAACAGCTAACCAGGCTGAATTGGCCTTCGGTAAAGGAGCCGGGCTGAAAGAGTCCTTGCCGGATTAATGGACGGACTCGATCCGGGGCGCTCTGAATGGGCGCTGAAGAGGGCTCAATGCCTACGACGCCGGAGAAACCCTGGTCGAGCAACTCATGCAAGAATGCGCCGTCTCCGGTGCCGATATCGAGCGCTCCAACCCGATCGGGCAACTGCGGGGCGATGCCACGCAGCAGACCGCCGTAGGTCTTAGCGGCCAAGCCGGCTTCCATGCCGCTGCCGAAGGCCGCGTCGCGATACAAGCCGGCCAACTGTTCCACGGTAGGCGCCGGGTTGGCGTAGAGGAGATCGCACTGCCCGCATTCCCAAAGCCGCCAATGCATGTATTCCGGAAGCTTACGGGAGGCAAAGGCGAACTGATTCAGTTGTTCGGGTTCGACGTTCGCATCGGCAAATAGCTTCGGCTTGCCGCCGCCGCCGCAGATGGGGCAGTGGCGGATCGCTGCGCCAGTCGCTAAAACGTTAGCCATGAGCGGGCTTCTCGGCCAGGACTGTATATCCAAGGCAATCGTCCCCACCTTGGCCGCGCATCGAAATGTTGGCTGCTATGGCGAGGGCCAGTAGCAGCGGCGCAAACGGTAAGAAGAGGATACGCAGACCAAGACGCCCCAGCGCCGATTGAGTCTGTGGCGCGCCCAGGCGAAGCAACAGAGCCATGACTTTGTAGCACGCCACAGTCACAGCGTTGCCCCGAGCGTATACCCGCCGGTTCACAAATCCGCCCGACGCCAACAAGCGATCGAGGCCGGACGGAGTGAAGCGCCAGTAATCGTAAGGGATGAAATGCCATCGCGCGGCAAAGGGGACGGTGAGCAAGAGCGTTCCACCCGGCGCGAGACATCGGAACGTCTGGCCAATCATAACCGCTGAATCCGGAACGTGTTCCATTGTCTCGGTGCAGAGAATGAAATCGACGGACGCGTCTTCTACCGGCCAGGTCGTCCCGCTGAAGTAGCGTGTATCGGGAGCTTCGTATCCGAAATGAGCCGCCGAGTCGATAGTGTCGATGGCCGTATAGGTCGCCTCCGGCGATAACAGGGATCTGTAGGGTTGAGCGCCGCATCCCACATCGAGCACGGTACCGCGTGCGTGCGGCAGGATTTCCGACAGATCCCGCCAGATCGAGCCCGCCTGCAGGTCGAGGAACCGGCGGACGTTGTCCGCTATTTTCGCGAGATTTCCATTGGACGGCGCCAAGGGGGGCGGCGCGCCAGACCTCGCTCGCCCGGCGCACCATATTCGTGCGTTTTGAAACTAGATCGAACTGGGCAAGACGGGGTTCATCTTGCCGCTTTTTTATCTCCGAAATTGGGGACACAACCAGACCTCCATCTCAGCCATGGGCGGTATTCTCCATCTTACTGGCTACGAGGCGTATCTCTCCATCCCGGATTATGGTGCGCTGGATAAAGAGAGGCCTCTGTTTTACTTCTTCAAAAATCTTGGCTACATATTCGCCGATCATACCGGCCGCGAAGAGATTGATGGATCCAAAGAAGCCAACTACAAGCAGCAGGGAAGTGAATCCTTTGGGGGCGCTGTCCGGAAAGAAGATTTTAAGAGCGAGTTCGAGAGCCATCAATAGCACGGTGACAAAAACCAGGATGACTCCCATGACACTCAGGATGTTCAGCGGCACATTGCTGAAAGACAGAATGCCTTTCTTGGCCCAGCCAAAGTTCTTGAGCAGGCTATTGGTGGTGACTCCGAACTGACGTTCCGGGCGGACGTAGTCAACGCCCGTCTGGCGGAATCCGGCGAATGCCCTGACGCCGCGCAGGAATAGATCGCGCTCGGGGAACTGCAAGATGGCCTGGACCACGCGGCGGTCCATGAGAGAAAAGTCGCCGGCATCGTGCGGGACCCTGACGTATGAGAAGTAGTCGAAGACTCGATAGAAGGCCTTATATGCGAGCTGCATGAAGATGGTGGCTTCGCGTTTGACGCGCCGTCCATACACCACGTCATAGCCTTCGCGCCACGCGGCTACGAACTTTTCGATCAATTCGGGCGGATCCTGAAGATCGCCATCGAGCAGAACGCAGGAGTTCTTGGAGGCGGCGCGCATGCCGCTGACGAAAGCCGCCTGCGAACCGAAATTGCGGGAGTGGCAGATTCCGACAACGCGCCTGTCGTTGCGGGAGATGGCACGGATCACTTCCTCGCTGTCGTCCGGACTGCAGTCGTTGACGAAGATGATTTCGTAGTCGATATTGAGTTTCGTAAAGACGGCTTTGAGGCGCTGGTACATGATCGGAATCGCCTGATTGTCCTTATAACAGGCGATGATCGCGCTGACGCTGTGCTTAGTGTCCAGAGTGAAGCGCTTGGACCAGTGATGGTAGGCTTCTTTGTCGGGAAGCGCGCGGTACCATTCGACCATTTGGGTGAGGCCCTCCCGGAAGCTGGTGCGGGCTTCCCAGCCGATGCGCTCGTTGGCTTTGCGGGGATTGGCGTACCAATCGATTACGTCCCAGCGGCGCTGGGGCATGGTAAACGAGGGCGATTCATCGATCGCGAACACCTCCCGGGCGAGCGACGCGACTTCATGAATCGCGGTCTTGCTCCCCGACCCTATATTGAAGGACTCGCCGTAATCTTCTTCGCGAAGGTTCAGTGCGGCGTCTAGAAACGCCTCGGTCACATCGTCGGTATATACGAAGTCGCGCGAGATGTCGGGGTTGACGAAGTCGGGATAACCGCCCTCGATCCCCCGCTTGATGACGTTGGGTATGAGGCGCGACGAGTCTTCGAGAGGCCCATATACCGAATAGAGTCGCAGGTTGCAGCAGGGAAACTTCTTTTTCTTGCCCCAAAAATAAAGGAGATTGGCGGCGGCTACTTTGGAGACCGCATATTCGCTATTGGGGGCGGTAACATCGAACTCGCTGGGCGCGGCGGCGTTGTCGCCATATTCGGATGAACTGCCGGCGTGGATATAGCAGGCGATGCTACGGCCCGCGAGCCGCTCGACAAGGCGCGACACGAAATTGAAATTGGTCTGGTAAATCAGTTCGCTATTGGTCTCAAACGAATAGGCGCCGTGAGCGACGCAATCGAAAATCGTTCGCGGCTTGACGTCCGCGAGAAGCGCGTCAAGGTTCGAGTTAACCAGCAGGTCGGCTACCCGCACGTGCTTGGAAGACAGGCCTTCGAACCGCCATGCGGGCAAACGGGTAGTGGTGCCGACCACGTCTTCGCGAACTTGCACAAGAGTGCGAAGCAAATTCGCGCCCACGAATCCGCTGCCGCCGAGGACCAGTATCGGACCCTGGAGTTTCTTGATCTTGGGCGCCAGGTACTCCGCCGCCGATGCACTGATCGCCATTGTTGTTTTATACATTATGAATCAAGTACAGCGGAGCGCCTTGCATGACGCAAAACGCCGGGATTTTCGTGTCCGTTGCGGCCGGGTGCTGCAAGTTTTTCGGAACAGAGGTGCGCCCCAAAGGGTGCAGATTACCAGTGGGTGTAAATCCCACTCCAGGAGTTGTCGGTATGACTGGATAGCTGACGGGCTGTTTCGCCGGGTTAACCGACGGGATGGGAGCCTCGTGACAAAGTCCACGTAGGTGGGCGAGCAAGTCCGCAGGCCGTAACGCGAGTGAAGCTTGAGCAGGCCTCGAAAGGAAAGTTGTGGATGCCGACCTGCCCTTTGTTCAGGGAAGGCCAGAGCGGTCCGGGCAGAAGCCCGATGCGGGAGCGCATCATGAACCAAACCGAAGCGCCGGATCGGTCCACCGGGGTAGTGAGCACGGCATGTGGAGAAGGCAATCTGTGCAAGTAGGGGAAGCCCGGAGCTGGTGGGGGCGACTCCAACGCGACCGTCAGGGTCGCGGCCATCTTGGGTCTCGGAGAGGGCCATAGTGTGCGCTGAGCAGCGCGTTGTTCAGGAGGGTTGAAGTCCCTCTGGCGCTCGGATGAGGAGCGTCATATCCGAACGCGGGGGTAATGCCTCGCGGGCCGGGAAAGAGGCAGGTATGGAGAAGGCCTAAACGGGCACGAAGGCGAAAGCTGGACACAGCCAAGGCGGACCTGGAGCCACCGCTTGCGTTTCCCGGAGGGCAGGGTGTCCATCGCGAGGTGGAATCCGAAGGGCATGAGGAGAAGTACCGGGCTGTAATCGATGGGGGCTACCCCGAAGATGAACTGGTCGGCCAAAGGTGGGGCAAGGTCGAGCCTGCACTATATAGGCGAAGGCGTTCTCATTCACCCACCGCACCAAGGTGTTTGCAGATGGCACGGTACGGAAGAGTGATGCGTGACCTCAGGAGGACTGGCAGAGTCCCTGGGTGGCACCGGGGTAAGCGGACCTATAAGCGAGAGCGAAGTGGCGAGCGACGCTCTGACAGTAGACGGACGGCTGTGTAGTACCACAAGCGCAGCGAAAGTTGCGTGACCGGGCAACCGGCGGCGGAAGTGGGCCGGGGAAGGCAGCGGGCGAAGGCGGTAGGGAAGAGAGAGAAAACCAGATGAGCAAGGGCGGGGAGGAGGATCAGTTGCATGAGTGAAATACCCGTACATTCTCGTCCGAGGAGACTGGTGGACTGGATCAACCCGACGGGTGCAAAGAAGGTCCATTCATTAATTGACAAGGTGTATCAGCGGAAGAACTTGGAGATGGCCTGGGAGATGGTAAAGGCCAAGGGTGGCAGTGGTGGTGTCGATGGGCAGAGTCTGGCAGGATTCGCCGCGCAACTGGATCAGCAGTTGGATCGGTTGTACGGGGAACTGAAGGATGGCGCTTACCGGCCCCAACCGGTGCGGCAGGTACAGATCCCGAAGGCGGGAAAGCCGGGCGAGTTTCGCACGTTGGGAATCCCGACGATTTATGACCGGGTATGTCAGCAAGCGTTGCTCAATCGGTTGGAACCGATCTTCGAGCCGGTGTTGGATGAAGCCAACTTCGGATATCGGCGAGGGCGATCGACGAAGGACGCCATGCGCAAAGTTTGGAAGGAGATTCAGAGCGGTCGGGAGTGGATGGTGGACGCAGACCTCAAGGACTTTTTCGGGTCGGTGGATGATGCGAAACTGCTGTCGCTGGTGGCCCAGAGAGTGGCGGACGGCCGAGTGCTGCGCCTGATTGAGGCGATGCTGAAGGCGGGAAGCTACGGCAGGGGCCGACTGTTTCCGACGGAGCGCGGGACTCCGCAAGGCGAGGTGGTTTCGCCCTTGCTCAGTAATATACTTCTGACGCCGTTCGATCAGGAGATGAGGCGCAAGGGATATCAGCTTACGAGGTATGCCGACGATTGGGTCGTGACCTGTTCGTCTGCGGCAGAAGCGCGAGCGGCGGTGGCCGCGGCGCTTCGGATTCTGAATGAGTTGGGTGTGCAGTTGCATCCGCAGAAGACGCGGATTGTGCACGTCCAGCAAGGATTTGACTTTCTCGGGTACAAAATCAAGCGCGGTAAGCAACTCCGGTTGCCCCCGAGCAAGATTCGCAGTGGTGCTCAATCGGGGGCGCTGTACGCAATCCCTCGAGAGAAATCGATGCGGAAGTTCATGGATCAGGTGCGCGCGCTTACCAGCCGACGCGTACCGCTCAAGACCAAGGAGTTGATTGAAGCATTAAACCCAGTGTTGCGGGGATGGGGCCATCACTACAAGCGAGCCCACGTTCGAAAGCTCTTCCACCGGCTCGACGGCTGGATTGTGCGGCGCATTCGGTCGCATCGATGCAAGCGTTGGCGGAACGGCGGCTGGCGACAGTTGCCGGAAACCAAGCTGTACGGCGAGTACGGGCTGGTCAATTTGATTCAGTTGATTCCTTCGATTGCATCTCGGAAGCGTGAGTCTTCGTGAAAGCTGTATGCGGGAAAACTGCACGTACAGTTTGAGCGGCGGACGGTGGCCAGCGCGCAAGCGCGCCACCTCCGACCCGACAGCGATGAAGCCGGGTAATGCCGGGGGAGCCAAGGGCCCTTACTTCGGATGTGTTTCGGAAGGAGGGAAGAAGGAGGTGATTGATGATAAGTCTGACAAACCTCAGTAGTCTTCGAAAACTCTGGAGGAAACTGTGCGCGAAAGCGAAGCAGGAGGGAGACTCCTGACGTGTGCTGAGCGTGAAGTCCGTCGGGAAGCCGGATGCTGGAAATCGGCACGTCCGGTTTGATGAGCGGGGAGGAGAAACGGGTCATCATCCGATTAATCTCGGCGGCTGATACCGCGCTCCTTCTCGACTCCACCCAATGGGGCCGACAGAGTGGAGAGAGGCGGGAAAGAAAAAACGAACCCCTTCGAGCGGTGAAGTGGCTTAAGCAGATACAGTAGCCCGGTTTTCGGTAGTGAAGCCGAAAAAACGATCCCTATGCGGCGGAGATGGCCTAAAACGCTTTTTTCGAATCGATAATTGTAGTTCCTCTGTTTATGCTGCCTTTTCGCGCGGCTTCGATAATCCATGTGCGCAGAACTCCTTTCTGCTTTCACATTACATTCAGGCCGCTCGTTCAAGTGCCCGGGCGCGCGTAGGTGCTTGAATCTATTGGGGCGAAATAGTTGAAGCGGCCGTGATCGGGCGCGGCGAGTCCTGGCGGCTATCCGCTCGATGCCGAACTGTCCGCTTCTCTTAGCTCGCGTGCGGCGAGTTTCTTCTTTACTTTACTGACTCTAACGCCTCCCGGGAGTTTGAGCATCTCATCAGATAGTGAGCCGCGGCGGGACCCACGGTTCGCCAGTTGAGCATGCGGGTGGCAATTGCCATTCTCCTCGCTGCAGTGATCGGCCGCCGTTCCGGCCACAATCTCCGCGGCACGGCTGCCCGCATTCGCTTTGTACGTGTTCATCGCGTCTTTGAAATAGACGCCTACCCATCCCGGCCGGAGAGTCTCGAGCGTTCCGGCGGTCACGCCAGCACGGCTTGCGTATCCGTCGGGCGTGCTGATGCTGAGGAGTTCAACGATCTCATGCGGGCGTGAGACCTCCCCTGGCGATTTCGGCTGTGATGACCCGGTCACGCCATTCGTATAGCTGCGTCGCGTGTCCGCTGCACGAAGGCGTGCGAAGTTCGCTCCAAAGACGCGCGTCGGGCCAATGCGTCAGAATCTCCGTGTGCCTGTGTCACCCCGTTCAAAGCTGTGGCATTTCCTCCCGATCCCTGACTATCGGCGACCACGCCCTCGCCTACTTCGCATCCGACCAAGTCAGCGGAAGTGCGCTGGTAGCGGTACCTACCCTGGATGTTCCGATTATGTCAAACCGTGTATCATGGTACCGGCTTTCGTCCACGATGATTGCGACTTTGGCGTTGACCGGTGAGGCCGATGCGCCGGACCACACGCCGGTATTCTTGAGGCTTGCGGATGCCCGAATGACCAACGTGTCATTCGGCGAAAGTGTCACCAACGACCCTGGAATATCCGACGCGCCATATGCTCCGCCGGCGGGAATCAGTACTCGCTTCTGGCCGGGCATCGTTAACTCGAGCATGAGGATTATGTCGCGCTGTCCGTGAACCCCGGGCCGCCAATGTTGGGCGCTCCTAAAAGCAGCATGATCGCCTCCTTGCCCCCATTCCGAAGCACGACCAAGACGGTGACCTGGTCCAATGGTGTTGCCGCAGTAGGCCAAATCTCACGGATCGATACCTTGATAGGTAACAGAGGTTTCGACGCGAGATTCGAGGAAGTCATGCCGGGAATTCCGAGCCTCCCATGCTGACTTTGCCTCGCCCGGCTCCATGTCCTTATGCGTGAGATCAAGGTACAGCTCTGCCGCGCAGGCATATGGCTGCGCCAACTGAATTGCGATTAGCAGCGCGGCGCTCACATGGAGAAGCTTGCAGAGAGCCGCGCCGACATAGGAGTTAGTTGCAAGTTGCATACGGTGCATAAATAAGTCCGCCAAGCCGACAATAAGGAGCCAGAAACAAGTTGCCAAAAAGAGTAAGGACATGTGGTGATAAAAGCGGATCTTTTCGTTCTCGACCCACCTTGCATGTTTGTGTCTTGCGTAGTCATAGCAGTCACCTGATGCAAGGTCCAAGTAGTGCCGCCATGCACCTTCCTCCGGCCAACGGTCACTACCAAGCAAAATACGGCCTGGGGGTAAAACTGGTGCTTGCGTTGGCGAATCATCTGACATCTTTGGATTTACCAATTCCCTAGGCGGCTCTATCGCTCTCACGATTTCAGCGCCGCACTCCTGGCAAAACTTAAACTTCTGCGGCACGACTGAGCCAGAGGTATTGCAAAAACGCGTGTCTTTTGTAGCCATCCCTTTAGCTCGCCAGACTGACAATCGGACCGACACGGTAATCATAGCGTTGCACACGAGCGACAAGTCAGGAAGTTCGCCTATGCCGTTCCTCGGTGACACCAGGAAGGATTAGGTGTAGGCTTAGCCGGCCCGTGCTTGCGCCATCTGAATTTTCGCAACGGAATCGGGAAAAAGCGATAATGGCTATAGGCAACCCCAAGGGTGGCAATCATGACGACGTCCAAGATCGATCTCACCGAGCAGCACGTGGCGGCGCAGGACCAGCCGAAGCCGCGAGGCGAAGAATTCGGCAGGCAGCTTGACGCCTTCATTGCGGCACGCCGCAAAACGCCCGTATTGCCCATGGAGGCGATGACGCGCGAGAGCATCTACGGCCCGGATGCTGATTGACACGAACATAGCCCTGCTCACTCTACAGCCCGATCATCCGATGACGGATATCGCCCGCCGCGCCATGAAAAACCTGGCGGCGCAGCGCCATGAATTAGCGATCAGCGCGCAAAACCTGATTGAGACATGGGCGGTCGCCACGCGGCCAGTCAACAGCAACGGCCTTGGCCTGTCCACCACGGAGGCGGCCGAGGCGCTCACCGGCATCATGGGCCTGTTCAAGCTGCTGCCTGATACGCCGGATATCCTGCCCGCCTGGCTGGACATCGCCGTCACCCACAAGCTGATGGGGAAATCCACGCACGACGCCCGCCTAGTCGCCGCCATGAAAGTTCATGGCGAGACGGCGATCCTCACCTTCGATGCCGGATTCAACCGCTATCCTGATATCGAGGTCGTCAATCCGGGCCGCGTCGTTACAGATGCACCGGAACCAGTTCCATGAACTACCCTGCCTGATCGAACAATACAAAGCCGAACTGCCGAAGGCGGTCGTAATGTCCGATTAGATTGCACGCCGAACTAGGTGGAAATGAATCGCGCTTGGGCCAGTGAGTCGTGCTTAGCGACCCTCCTCACTCGTCCTTTGCTAATCAGATGAACGGCTTCGATACCCCGGATCGTTCGCCATGCGCTGTGGAACGAGCCGTAACCTTTCGCCAACCGTACCCTTTTTTTAATCTAGGTGATCCCCATGATTTCTGCGGAGACATTTCGTCTTGCGGTCGCAAGAGGTACAAGTTCAACGGTACAAGTTCAACGCTCCTGTTCGGTGGCTCATGCAGGTGCGAGTTCGAGCGCCGCCATGGCTGTGGAAGCAATACTGGCGCGGTCGAGTCCATATTTTCGCCATCGGTCGGCCGGACTGCCGGTGGTGCCATCCGGCGAAACGCGGACCGCGAGAGGATGCAGGCGGCAAGGGAGTCCATTCTGGGCGATCTGCGCTGCCGACACAGGCCGCGAGTCCTCCGGAAATGGTCTGCGCTTCGAGCGAGATCACGTTCCGGAATTGTCCAAGGATTTCGGTCAGATCGTCCTCGGGGTCGGGGTTGAAGGAGGAGACGACGACGACCGTCGCGTTGATTCCGCGTGAGGCAAGGTCCGCGGCGGCCGCAACTGCTTCCTGGGCGATGGAACCCATGGTGACAATCGCAATATCGTCCCCGGTACGAACCACCTGCGCACGGCCGAGTTCGAAACGGCCGTCAAGACCGGGCACCAAGGTACGATCATCCTTTCCCAAGCTGTAATAGATTGGGCCGGGCAGATCGTAGGTCTTCGTGAGCGCCGTACTGGTTTGCGGGGAATCGGCGGGAATCACGATCGTCAACCCGGGCAGCGTGCGCAACGCCGCGACGTCTTCGAGAGCATAGTGAGAGGGGCCTCCATGACCATATTCGAACCCCATCCCCATACCGACAACGCGCACCGGCAGATGATGCAGAACCGGCCCATTGCGAATGAATTCGAAAGGCCGCAGCGAAGCAAACGTGGCAATCGAATAGGCATACGGAAGGAAGCCCGGCTTCGGCGAGTCCGGTGGCCACTCCGATCATGTTCTGCTCGGCTACTCCGACATTGATGAAACGGCTGGGAAACCTGGCGCGGAACGGCTCCATCACCATGTAGCCCAAGTCGCCGGTCAGCAGGATCACACGTTCATCGCTAGCTGCCAATTGGCTCAAGGTGTCGATGAAAGCCTTTCTCAATTCGAGGCCTCCAATTCGCGAATCGCGATTTCGAATTCGTGATCGCTCATAGGGAGATAGTGCCAGTTGATCGGCTGTACCGGCAAGTGTACTTGGGTTAACGGCGTCCCCGCCTCCATATACGAAACCCCGCGGCCGAATACGGTGTGAGCGACGGTGATGTGCGGTTTGCCGCCATACTCGCCCGACATGGCTTCGTGCAATTGGGGTATGGAGTGGCCGTCCACTTCAGTGGCCGCCCAGCCAAAAGCGCGCCACCGTTCGGGAAGATTCGGTATATCGATGACATCCTGCGTGAGACCCAGCGCCTGTTGCCGGTTCCAGTCGACAACCACCCGCAGATTGTCGAGGCGATGATGCGCCGCAAACATTGCAGCTTCCCAGATGGAGCCTTCATTACACTCGGCATCGCTGATCAGGCAGTAGATTCGCCTTTCAGATCCTTGCAGCCGGGCGGCCAGAGCGGCGCCCACGGCCATGCAGAGACCTTGTCCGAGGGAACCGGCCGCGAAATCGACGCCGGTAACCGCGGGCTCCGGATGCACGGCGAGACAGCTTCCATCGCTGCAGAACTCATCCATCTCAGCGGCGGAAATCCAACCTTTGGCCGTCAGGGCGGCGTAGAGGGCCAAGGCGGCGTGCCCTTTGGACAGAACAAACCGGTCGCGATCGGGATCGTTGGTGAAGATGCCCTTAGCAGGCTTCCGTAGATCGCCGCCAGGATCTCCACAATACAAAGGCATGACCCGATGTGGCCCACATTCGCACGCTTCGATTGGCAGAGGATGATGCGCCGGATTTCCTTGGGCGAGAGGCTGTCGAAGGCCGTACAAACGGATTGTGGGGACACAAAACCTAGTTTACAATTATCCGCTTATTTAATTTGAAAGTTTCCCGTTCAGGCGGGCGGTCTTCGAAGCGCTCGCCAAGCATCGCTCCTAAACAGCGTCCTGCCGGAATTGGACCGGGGTTCCGATATAGGTCAGCTCTTTGATTCCCAGGTTGGTCACGGCATCTGGCACATCTTCGTAAATCAGCCTCGCTTCACCCCAACCTTCGCGGCGTAGTTTGCGTGCCCAGATCCAGATTCCCGCGAAATTCAGTAGATAAATCGAGAAGAGAAACCAGACTTCGGCCGCAACTGCGACCATGACCGACAAAATTGGCACCAGCACACCGAGAATTGCGATGTACTTGGCAACGATTGCTACGATTGGCTGATTTCCGGGCTGGTAGGAGCAGGCAAAGGGAAGTTTTTGCCAGCTATAAAAAAGCAGCTCAAACATTGCGAGCGAGATCAGCACTTGCAGAATGGTCATTCGGGTCGCCATGGCCCACCCCAGAACACTACCGGCAACAGGGAAAAGAATGAGGTAAATCGGCGCGATAGCGTAGGCGATGATGAAGCGCTCGACGGCTGACATCCATTCGGCGCGCCCCTGGCTTTCGGTGATCTGGAAAATCCAATTGGCCCGGAGCTCAGACGGAATCGAGAGCACGTGACGAAAGCCGTTGAGCATCACGACAGAACAGGCCAAGGGCCAGAAGAGTACCAGAAATTGTAGCGCCTTGCTCCAACCCTTTGAGCGCATCACGAGCGCTCCATCAATGAGCGAACTGTTCAGAACCACGGCGGCGGCCGCTCCAATATAGACCAGCCAAAGCAGGCGGTGGGTACGGCTGCGAGCTAGCGTTTTCGCCATAAAATCCATGATGGCTTCCCGGCGTGGGGAGCCGGCGAGGAGCCGCAGCAGGCTCCAGCGCCAGACGGTGGGCGCAACCAGAGTGCCGGGCGATTCCAAGAGGAGTTTGCGGTATCGGCGATAACCGATCAGATAGGTGAGGGCGGCGAGAACTAGAGCGATGCTGGCGGCTGACTGAGCGCGTTGCGCCATGGTTTGGGAAAATGGGTCGTGGTCGCCCAACAGCATTTGATGGAAGCCAGTGAACCAGACCGGCGGCAGCCACGCTCCGAAATCAGGGAGCTTGGTGATGGTGGCGAGCGGCCACTGTTTAATCGACCAGCTATAAAATCCAGCCAACAAAAAACCTCCGGCGAGCAGGGCCTGAACATAAACGGAGATTCTCGCGAAAAGGCCGGGGGGTAATAAGTTGAGCAGTACGCCTTGCAGCGCCACGATTCCAAAGAACACGAAAAAGCAGGCGAGGCCCGAGGAGATGGCCTGAACGGCGGCGCGATGGAAGAATCCGGAATCGAGACGCCAGGCTCCGCCGAATTCTACCGGGGCGATGAGGCTAGGGAGCAGGTTTAGAGCGGCGATCATGACAGCAGAGAAAAGGAGTACGGCGGTAAAGCGCGCCGCGAAAAACTGGCCGGGACGCACAGGCAGCGAGGCCAAAGCCAGGTAGTCGCGGTGTGTGGGGAACAACGACTGCCATTGGAGCAAGGCGATTAATCCGGTGACGCAGATCAGCAGGGTGATCAGGGCGAGTTCGTCGGCGATGGATGCCGCGCGGAGCCCCACGGGTCCGGCGGTTCGGGCTATTGGTAGACGTAAGGATGCTGGTTAAAACGTCACACTCGTTTTAATCTTCTCTGCCGGAAGGCCTTCTGACCGGGGCGGCATTCGTAAGACTCGCGCCCGATCCAGCGGTTCCGGCACTCGATCCCGCTTCAGTGTGTATCGTCCGAACCGGTTGAGATGCTCCGTGCGGTAGGGACTAAAGCATGCCAGTGCTGCTTCATCGATTTCATGTCCGTCGGCCACCAGCAGTTTCAGAGCTTTCGTCATGGTGACGACGTTATGGAAGATGAGCAGATTCGCGGCCAGATGATGGTACTTGATCATTTTGCGCTGTTCGTCCCGCGTGTTTTCAGCCAGGAGCCGGCCACCGCCGAAGGCTACCCACTGAACAAAGAGGTTGAACGCTTCACTCTTGTTCGTTGCCGCCTGAATCGTCCGCCGGAGGTCGATGTCGGATATGTAGTCGAGGAGAAACGCGGTCCGGACAACACGCCCTAGCTCACGAAAGGCGAAATACAACTTGTTCTTGCGGGAGTAGGTGGCCAACCGTCTCAGTATCGTGGAAGGCTTGATACGAGACCGGCACTGATTGAGAGCGCCACCCGCAACATTTCCGGCTGCATGGTTTCGATTAGACTCCATTCGACCTGTCTGGTGAACAGGAGGTTGTGAACACCGAAGGGTGTGGCACTTTTCCGATAACGCGGTTTTCCGACCGCCGGCCCGCGTATACTGATGGTCGTGATGCGTCGAGGCTCCAGACCGACACTTAATGCGCGTGGCGTGGGCTTGGCAGGGGTGATAAGGAGTCCATCTGGCCGGATTGCCCAATAGCCCGACTGTGCAGGCAGAATGCGAGCCAGAGCATGAAGACCGCGCAGAAGACGAAACAAGAACTCATCCAAATAAAGAAAATCTGCGGCTCGAGACGGAAGAAGAAGCCAACGCCAATAAAGGAGAATGCGAAACTAATCGAGGCCGCTCCCGCCGCAACCAGAAAGCATCTTTCCCTACTACCGCGCCGCTGCGTTCGAGCGGTTTCCAAAGCAAACGCTCCGATGCTCAAAGTCATCACCGTGAATAGCAGAGAGACCGGACGAAAGCTCAGTGGACCTTTGACCAGCGGGGAAACGACGATGAGTCCGAAGGCACCCAGCGCGAGGCCGTGCAGCGACAAAAGCCAGGAGTGGTCCTTTCCGACGCTCCAGAGGCCAGCAGCAATCGCAAAGGCTCCCGCCGCCAGTGCAAGTAAGCCCATGTCCCGAACCGCACTCGAATTTGAGCCGAATATGCGGTAAGTCAGAGGCTGTTTGATCATCAGAAGGTTAATGCTCGCGTGCGTCGCATCAAGGATGCCGCACAATGCCAACAGCCACCAGGTTTTGGAAAGCGTTCCACTCAAGATCCACCTCCTCGCAGGCGTCATTTACCTACGTCTATGGTATCGCTCTTGGGACGATTCTGGCTGGTATGTGGGGTAATCGGAAACTTCGGAATCTGGTCCAGTAGATTGCCACCAGCCAAAGATTAAAACGAGTGTGCACGTTTTTAGCCAGCATCCTTACCTCTACCCTATAAGTGTATAGCGGGAGGCGTATTTGGGATCGAGCGCGCCTTCGCGGATCAGCAGGAGTCCCGCGGGCAGAAGTAGCGAGAAGAGCCCGACGGCTGCCGAACTCCACTGTCCGGGCGAAGAGGACCAGTCGCCGTCGAACATGCGGCGGAGAAAGTGGCGGACCAGTTCGAACCGGACTCCGTGGGTTTCCTCCAGCCAGGTCACGCTTGCATGACCTCAAGGAGGTGGGCTGCGACGGCTTGATGGCCGGTTTCGCGGGTAAGTTGACCGAAGATTCCTTCGAGCGTAGATTGATGCATCGACTCGCGGAGATTTCCAATCGTGTCGTGCGCCACCACCCTGCCTTTACAGAGGATAAGAACGCGGGAGCAGATTTTTTCGAGCACGTCGAGGACATGGGAACTGTAGAGGATCATGCGGCCGCGCGAGGCGAGGCCTTCGAGCAACTCGCGAAGCACCAAGGCGGAGGTAACGTCCAGACCGGAGAGCGGCTCGTCGAGGATGAGGATCTCGGGGTTATGGAGGAGGGCGGCGGAGAGAAGAATCTTCTGGCGCATGCCCTTGGAGTAGGCGGATACCGGGCAATTGCGGTCCTCCCAGAGAGAGAAGAGACGCAGAAATTCGGCGATTTTGGATTCGAGGATGGCGCGCGGGATGCCGCGCAAGCGGCCCGTCAGTTGGAGATATTCGCGTCCGGAGAGGTGCGGATAGAGGTAGGGCTCTTCAGGAACGTAGCCGAGGCGGGATTGAAACGCCGGTAGATCCTCGAGAATGCTGCGGCCGTGAAATCGAATCTGGCCTTCACTCGGTTCGAGAAGGCCGATGATCATTTTTACGGTGGTGCTTTTGCCGGCCCCGTTCGGACCAACGTAACCGAGAATCTCGCCGGGTTTGATGGTGAAATTGACATCTTCGACGGCCGGAATTCCGTTGAACCGTTTGGTTAACGCGCAAATTTCGAGCATCCGATCTCCATTAGAGAGGAATCCGTGGTGTAGCGATTTGACACCGGTGAGTGGTGAATAGTTCCCGGATAGGGAACTGCGAGTCCAAGGGCAGCGAACCCTTTATTTGTATGGGATTTCCACTTCGATATAGCTACCCGGCCTACAGGCGTTCACTGCGGCGGCAATTCTATCGAGATGCAATCGGACACATGGCCATTGCGGATTACTGAGAACCACCAAAGCAATTTTCCGCCCTGAAAGATTTTGCTGATATTGGATATTTTTGTCGGTGGTGACAAGGACGTCATACCCGGCCTTCTCGGCTTGCTTAAGTAGCTCGCCGTTTTCCAGTTCATGCCAGCCTATCTTTCGCGCATAGGCGACTTCGTGGCCAACGAGAATACGAGCAATCGGCTTCGGCGTGCCGTTATCGAATAAGATTCTCATCAGCCGAACGTTGGCGCTTTCGCCAGGCTCTCGCTGGCAAAGTGCAGAACAGCCTTTACTTCCTCCGGCGTTACGTCGAACACGTCCGTAATCTCATCAACCGACATACCGGCTTCAAGGTTTTCAAACACTGTCTGAACCGGCATCCGCGTTCCCCGGAAAACCCATGCGCCACTCACCTTACCCGGGATGCTTTCAACCGCGGGACATTGGGACCAGTCGATACCTGCCATGTTCTTACCTTCCTTTCAATCGTAGCCCGAACCGCGGAATCGGGATCGCTTGGTGAAGATGCCCTTAGCAGGTTTCCATAGAGATCGCCGCCAGGATCTCCACAATACAAAGGCAGGACCCGATGTGCCCCACATTCGCACGCTTCGATTAGCAGAGGATGATAGCGCCGGATTTCCTTGGGCGAGAGCTGTCGAAAGCCATACAAACGGATGGTTGGGACACAAAACCTAGTTTACAATTATCCGCTTATTTAAAATCTGAAAGTTTCCATTTCAGGCGCGCCGGTCATAATGTCTCGCGTACACATTTAGGCTACAGGCCCTGCCAGACGGCGCGTCCGTGCGCCAGATAATCTACGGCGCTGGCTATAGTGCTCTTCGAAGTGCTCGCCAAGCATCGCTCTTAAACAGCGTCCTGCCGGAATTGGACCGCGGTTCCGTTGCAGAATGGTCATTTTCTTCTCGTGATTCTGCGCCTGGTATGAAGTCCGTCGGGAGGCCGGATATTTTTGGTGACCGCGATCAACGCTAACTTCGACTACCTTATGCGGGTTATTTCGGCCAGGGAGGTGGGTCATGCCGCCAGGGCTCTTCCACAATAGGCGCAATTCTTCCAGCCTTCCTCAGCCGGACGATTGCATTGCGGGCAGACTCGCCCGACAGGCACTCCACAATTTGGACAGTACGCCATGCCCGGCTTATACAACGCGCCACAGGAAGGACATGGATGCTGCAACGGATCTCGCAGCAGGAAATAGAGAATGATGCCTATGCAGTTGGGGATGAAGATCGCTAGCAGCGTCCATACAACATAGCGCATTCCCCGGCGGCGGGCATCTCCATAGACGTAGCCGATCAATAGTACATAGACGCCGAAGAAGACCACCAGCAGAACTGCCGGAATCAGCATGAAGACCGGCCACGGATCGCGCACGTTCACGATGTTTTGCAGCAAGAATACGCCGGCCGCAACCGCTACGATCAGAACCGTAATCACCGCGACTGTCACCGCGCGGAACGGAATAACGCGCAACTCTTCACGAAAGCGACTCATATTGTTCTCCCTTCAACGATTGACTCGAATGATGGCTACGAATGATCAGGGCGGCAGAGCCAGCCGTGATCCAACCAAACACCACAGAAAAGGCGAGCCACGATAATAGACCGGCTCCCGCGACAAGATGGACGATTGGCCAACTTGCCAGAGAAGTCAACCATGAGAACGCAACCAGGAACGCAAGGAGCCGATTGTTCCAACGCCGATCCTCTATGGCACGCCGCCTTTGCTTCACCAGCAAAATGGTTTTCCGCGGCAGCCAGACAGGCACTGCGGGAACCGGAAATTTCGCAAGCTCCGGCACAAGCTCTTTCAACTGTTCCAATTCCCCGGCGCATGACGGGCACTGCGCAATGTGCCGCGCTACCTCGGCTCTCTCGGCTTCGGAGAGCGCTCCGGCGGCGCCGAGCGGCAACAGTTCTTTGAGGTAATCGTGATCTTTCATCGAAATCTCTTTCGCAGATTACCGAGAGCACGGCTCAGTCTGCTCTTTACAGTCGGCAGAGGCGCTCCAGTAACGCGGGCTATTTGATCCAGCTTCATGCCTTCTTCGAAACGCAGCGTGAGTACTTCCCGATATGCGGCCGGGAGTTCGCCGATGGCATTCGATAGCGCGGCAGCGCGTTCGGTATCGAGCAGTCTGTCGAGCGCTTCAGCGGCTGGGGCTGCGGCTTGATTCACGGCTGGAACAAAGTCTTCGATGAGCGCTTCGGGTTTGCGGCGGCGCAGGTGGTCGATAGCAAGGTTGTGAGCGATCGAAAAGAGCCAGTGATCGAAGCTACGATTCGGATCATATCGCCGGATATTGTCCGAGGCGCGAAGCCAGGTTTCCTGGAAAAGGTCCTCCGCGGTTGCAGCGTCAAATACCAGACGCACCAGGTACCGGTAAAGGCGATTCTGATAGAGAGGTATCAGTTCCGACAGACTGTCCAGATCGCCTTTTCTGAGCCGGGCTACAGCTTCGGTTTCACCGGCCAAGGCATCCTCCGGGAAAATAACGACTGCCCATGTCATCTCGCTTGCTATACGAATCGTTCGGCGAAAAAGATTCATGCGCACCGTTCAAACTGGCGCTTTCGACTTGGCCAAGTGGGAAAAGCGGTTTTCAGGGTAGTCGAATGGATCAAACAACGGGTTAAATGCCAGCCAGGAGTTCCGGTCTTCTCAATGAGCAAAGCGCAATGTTTATCCCGTGCTAAGATCGTCACGATAGTGGAAGATGAGGTTATCCGCCGCCTCTTTCACGCCGGCCCGGCCGAGACACCGCCTTAAAAAAGCGGGAATAGCTAATCTAAAGCTTTAATGGCGCACCCGGAGGGCTCCCACATGATTGAAGAAACCACGGCTAAACCAGTATCTACCGCTTATATTCTCGTCGCGCTCGTCACTATAGTGGTTCTGGTTGCGCCACTGTTCTTTATCGATTACCTGCCGTTCTGCGACTATCCGAATCATCTGGCCAGAGTGTACGTCCGGGCGAATTACGATCGAGTTCCCCTATTGCGGCAGACATACCGTTCTCAATGGCAGTTGTCGCCTTATCTCGCGATCGACCTGATTGCCGTGCCGCTCGCGCACGTCATGAACGCATACTGGGCATCCCGGCTTTTTCTTGTCGCTTTAGTGCTGACTTTCTGTGCGGGATGTTATGCGCTCTCGGCTTCTATCCAACGGCGCTTCACCTGGACCGCTCCCATCGCCTGCTTCTTCGTCTACAACTCCACCATGCTCTGGGGCTTTGTGAACTATATGTTCGGACTGAGTGTGTTCATGCTGGTGTTTGCGGCCTGGTTGCGCTGGCGTGAGCGGTGGACTCCGCTCAAAGTTGTGGCCTTCGCGCTGCTCGCGATATTCTGCTACCTTTGCCACCTTGTGGGCTACATGTTACTCGGGATTGGCATAGGGTTTGTGTCCCTTTGGGATTTATGGCGGCGCCGCACGACCATCGCTTCGATAGCGCTTTCGATCGTTCCCGCGATGTTACCTATTGGGCTGTTCCTGTTGTATGTCAATCGGACCGGGGATGGAATTGCGCATAACCCGGACATGTGGAACACCGTGCGCGGCAAAATTGCGGAAGCGATTACCCTGTTACGCGGATATAACATTACCCAGGACGCTTGCATTGCCGCGGCCTGGGCTGCGCTCCTGTTGTTTGTAATAGTCAAGCGGCGGCGGATGTGGATTTATGGAGCGGGCGCGGCGCTCGGGGTCTTGATGCTCGCGTTGTTTCTTGCGTTTCCCCGAACCATTGCGGCCAGCGGCGATGGCGGCGGGTTCGACGGCCGTTTCGTATTGCCCGGCATACTTCTGCTATTGTTTTCGGTTCGCCTGATTCCGGAGAATAGATTCCGCCGGATCGCCATCGTGGCTGCGCTGGTTATCTCAATTGTCCGCTTGGGGCAACTGACCTATGACTGGCGCATTCTCAGCAATCGTATTGAGTCGGCCACGGCGCTCTTTGCTTCCCTGCCGGAAGGCGCGCGAGTGTACCCGGCATTTTATAAACGGAACGGCGCCGATGCGGAGAAGACGGACTCCGCCTTGTCCCAAATCCTTTGTTATGGAATTGTTGAGCGGCAGATAGTCAATCCTTCGCTTTTTGAGGTGGGTCAACTTATCAAGTGGCGCGAACGGCCCAGGTACGAACTCTGGCGCCACGGTCAGGATCTTACACCTTTGGATTCTTATCAGTATGTCTGGAGTTACTCCGAGCCGGCGGAGTTGCGGACTTTGCTGGTTCGATCCGCAACGCTGGTCGGTGAGCGCGCGGGATTCGCACTCTGGAAATTACCAGCGTCAACGCATATTGCTTTGCGGTAGTAGCCTGGGCACGCGCCTACTTTGCTTGGAGATCTGCCACCCGCCACCGGTTCATCTCACAACTGTAAACCTGAGATTTACTCGTAAACCTCGCGCCGGTGCGCGATCCGCGTCACATCGATGGTCCTCGCTGTGTCATCGATCTCGTACACAATGCGGTAATCGCCGACACGAATCCGCCATTCCTTATCGCCGCCCTTGAGTTTCTTGCAGCCCGGAGGACGAGGAGCCGCCGTCAGAGTTTCAATTCGCGGTATCATACGGGCCACCACTTTGGCGGGCAGGCGGTGCAGTTCTTTTTCCGCGCTTGCGGATAAGGCGACCCGGTAGCTACTCACGCGCGAGCTTACCGCTCTTCACCAGTCCCGCCTTTACCTTGTCTAACGGAATCCGCT
The DNA here is from genome assembly GCA_963767545.1 of Terriglobia bacterium. GTDB lineage: Bacteria > Acidobacteriota > Terriglobia > Bryobacterales > Bryobacteraceae > CAVVFX01. Next base: position 152,288 of record CAVYEV010000085.1, on the reverse strand, counting down.
TTTCACGCCGACGCGACCGGGAAACAAGCACATCCTCGATGTCTTCCCATAGTTCCCGATATTTTTTCAGGTCGATTTGAACGGCTATCTTGCGGCCCTTCTCATCGGTCACGTACTGGATTCCTGTCATGACTTCATTGTCCTTCAGGGGACGTGGGCCGCGCCTCTATGCCTATTGACCTGCTTAAATGGCAATCCAAAGTGCCTTGGCTATCGGCTCTCCTACTCGGCATTCGTAGCCACTACACTCCGCTCAGTGAAGTAGCGGCGGGCCCTCCGGCGGTTGGTGCGCCAGACAAATAAAGAGCTGATCCAATAATTCCATACTGAACCAACGGCCAGACCGGCAGCCGACGCAAAATACCATTGGAAGCCCTCCGAGCGCAGCATACGCGTCAATCCCACATTTACGACTAGACCAACCGCGCACGCCATGTAGAATATGCCAAGACCATACAGCAGCTTTATCCCGCGGACCCGTGAGGAGCGGAAGGTCACATAGTTGTTCAGAAAATAGTTTGATCCGATTACGACAAGGGTGGATATGATTTGGGCGGTATTGAACTGAACATGTCCGAGACGCACCAGTAACGCGACCATCATCAGGTGCAATGCCAAGCCAAGCGTCCCCACGGCAATAAACAGTAGGTAACTGACAGGAAACCAGTCTCCGATCAACTTATCGACTAGTAACTCCAGATATTCGAGGCCAACCAGAATATCCAGTTTACTTTCACCCCGTAAACGGCGGCGGAACGTATACCCTACTTCCGCGAATCTGACGGGGCGCCGGGAAGACGCAACCAAATCGAGGAGAATTTTAAAGCCCCGGCTGCTGAGCGATCGGACCGTCTCATTCAAATATCCACGGCTCACGATGAAAAAGCCGCTCATGGGATCGGATAGAGTTACTCGACAGGCAAGTTGACTCAGTCGGCGTCCCATGTTACTGAGCTTTACGCGGAACGATGAAAACTCGCCCATGCTGCCGCCTTCCACGTTCCTGCTTCCTATTACGATATCGAGGTGTTCGGTCTGGATTAACTTCAGCATCACCGGCAGGATGCGCTCATCGTGTTGGAGATCGCCATCCATCACAGCGATGTATGGAGCGGAAGTGGCCATCATACCCTCGATCGTTGCGGAAGCCAGCCCCCGGCGATTAATCCGATGTATGACTCGAACACTGGGATCGCGCTGACTAATGGATCGTACTAACCCAGCAGTATCGTCCGGGGAATCGTCGTCTACAAAGACTACTTCGTAGCTAACTCCGGTCAATGCCTCACTCAGAGCGGCAAGCATCGGTTCAATATTTACCCGCTCATTGAAAGTGGGAATGATGACGGCAAGTTCAGGCATAGATTTGGCGTGCGCCGTCAATTCAGCTACGGCAGCCGGCTGAGCTCACATCCCTGTTCCGTACCTCCTCGGATATTGCTAAGAAGAGTGCGGACCGCTTCTGGTGTATCTTGAATCGCAAAGAATCCGTCGCTTCCGCCGCGCTGTTGGCGGTGGTCGAACACCGTGAAGAACTGATGGATATCATTCCATTTCAGGCGATTATCGTCACCTTCCACCCAGCCCCAGGCGCGGACGGGTTGATCGGCGAGGACTCTTGCCGTCACCAATGCTTGTCCCCCGTGTTTCCACGAGTCGAAAACAGCGCACGAAAAGATTTCGCGCCAATAGGGCACGTCAGGCCCCAAAGACGGCGCGATCGCCAGAACCGAGGCTAAAGGCTGACGATGGAGCGGATTCAACGGATCGCCGTAACTTAACCTCATTAAGCTATCGCGTCCGTTAATCACGAATAATCGGCTATTGGGCCCCAAAGAAGTCATCGTGGAAAGCCGGTCCGGATCGCGATGGACCAGATAGCTGACGTTCCGGACACTGGCAGTAGCCAGATTAGCGGGGGCGTGAATACAACACAACACAGCTATCAGTACACGTATGCGCTTACTATAAGCTGCGCTGCCTACAATATATCCAAATGCAATAAATACCACCGGCAGAAAAGCAATGTATCGCTCGACGCTGCCGCCTTCGTAGACGACCGCCACTAAGACGTGGGGAACGGTCGAAATCACAACAAGCGCCAATAGTCTTTTCCCAAAAGGCGTAACCCAGAGGGCTAAGACAAGTGCCAGCATCGTTATGTAAAATAATCCCAGCTCGATCATCGAGAGCCGCACCAGTTCCCACACTCTTACCTTGGCGTATGGATCGTGAAAGAGAAACCATTTGAGCCAGACGGAATCGTCACCCATCTCGAAAACGCCGCGGGCAATGCCATTCAACATACGGAGTGCGGTGCGATCGCGGGAGTCTGGCGTGCTTTCGTGCATCCACGCCACCACGCCCTTCACGTCATGAATATGATTAATCCCCATTGCCACGGCATAACATGCTATTACCACTAGCGCACCGGAAATGCAGGCCGCGGCGGCAAAACGGAAATCGAACTTCTTCCCGCCGCGAAAACCTAAAATCCAGCGGGAAAGCACGATGGCCGGAAACGATAAGAGAAATGGCGCCCAAAGCACAGCGGCAACCCCTCCCAGCGCGCCTGCCACGGCGGCTACTCGCCATGAACCGCTGTCGTGAAAGGCCGCAAGATAAAGAGCCAGCGTGGTGCACGCGAGACAGCAGCAATATGGCGATCCCAGACGTGAATAATTAAGCAGCGGATTCAGGCATAAAAACGCGAATGCAATTAAAAGCGCCGCCCAGGAGTTTCCCGTAATTTTCCAGACTGCGCGCTGGATAACCAGTCCGCAAATGAGAGCGGTAATAATATTCGGCAACGTAAACAGAAAAGTGATGGTCATGTCGACGTTGTTGCCAAAAAACGGCAGTAGCGGGTGGAGAAAAGCTTCCGCCAATAATCTTCCTATTGGACGCCATGCAAGATGGGCGAAATTCCAGATCTGGTGAGATTCTCCCCATCCATGGGATAGCGAATTCCGCACGTCGTCGACGTACAAAGTCGTATCGCCCCCGACAGGGGCAGGTTTAATTAAGACTACGACGAGAATAAAAAGACACAATAACCACACCCAATTGGGCTGTAGTTTACGCGAAGATATTTTGGGATATGAAAGTTGGCTGGCACTCATCCAGGGCGTCGCGCCTTTTTTGTTACGTTGAGCTCGTTCTATTCTATCGTATTCTTACTCACTTGGCCGGGAGGATCTGGCTGGATCTCGCGAAGCGGGAGTCTCAGGCGAAACGGCAAAGTGGAGGCGCGCAATACAATAGTTGCCGGCAACAGAAATGCTAGCAGCGCACGGCTCACTCCTTGGCCAGCCGGGACCATTCCGGGAATTTTGTACGCTAAGCGCTTCGAACGCCCTTTTGGGGCGCGTCTCAAAACTCACCGGGCTGAGGCGCACTTTTGAGACGCTGATTTCGAGACGGCTTTTGAAACAGGATTTCCGGTGATCTCAAACGCCGAAGCAGGACCTTGCCGGAGTCTCGAGTGCCCATACTTAGAGGCCATGCGACGGATCTGCCGCACGGACACCGGGTTGCGACACTATTCCTTCTCGACCAATTCTGCCCGAATTCCCGACGCAAAACCCGCAATCTGTGCTGACGGTGGTCCCTGCTGCGTCAGCTTGCCATAAACGCTCCAGCGGTAGGTTTTTCTTGGGACACCCAAGCGGTAAGCCTTCCCGTTGATCTGAAACAACTGCGCGGACTCGACAGTCATTTCGAATGTAGCCGTGAAATAGCCAGTCGAGGTGTCAATGACCACCTGGTGTCGCAGGCTGCATGCTTGAATTGGCTTACCCGACCGGAACGAGTCCGGGTTGTTGAAGTCACCTCCTCCGGAAGCATTAAAGTAGATGGTGCTCGTTCCGGTCCGGTCGATGATTCGAATCGGTCCATTATTGATCACCTGCTGGGTGGTTGTGTCGTTGTAGAAACTGAGTAATGCCGTAGTCTCGGAGACCGGACTGCCGGTTGCGACGGTCTCGAGCCCGGACACCGAATTCAGGTAACCATACTGGAGCGATTGAGATGCCGAAACATTTAGCACTTGACCGACCAATTCATATCCCAGCACTGATTCGCTAGCGCTGAGCATCGTAGGGATGAAGAGTATCATCGCCCAGGCTAGATACCGTCTGTTGTGATCGACTACTCGGAAAATTCTATTCATTTTTATACTTTCCTTGTTGGGGTTGAAGCCCCCGAAAATCGCCAAAGGGTAAACCTGGCACATTCAGATTGGCGTCTGTATCCCTGATCTTGCAATAGAGATGATCTGAAGTTCTTATGAACCTGTATCACCATGTAGAATAAGTGTTTAGGTCTTCTCCTTCAGATCAAGAATGGCTGGCAAGGAATACACTTTTGGCGAATTCCGTCTCCGTCCGCAGCAGCGTGAGTTGTTACATGACGGCCGTTCAATCCGCTTGGAGAAGATTCCATTCGACCTGCTTGTGCTCTTGGTTGAACGCGCAGGAGACTTGATCCCTCGGGAGGAGATCGCGGCTAGAATATGGCAGGGCTCTTTTCATGACATCGATGCGAGTCTCAATACTGCAGTCCGAAAGCTTCGAGTGGCTCTGCGGGATCAGTCCGAACGACCACGGTTCATTCGAACCATAGTCGGGCAGGGCTATCGGTTCTTGATGCCGGTTGAAGTCCAAGATACGGGAGCCGAAGTCTCGCCTGTAACGGCCGATCCGGTTCCGACAACGGTCATAGCTTCTCCACAGTTGCGACATTGGCGGCGACAGCTAGCGGTTGTGCTCGTGGGCGTCCTGGCCGCCGTCTCGTGCTGGTTTGCGCTGCGCCCATGGCTCCAACGGGATATTGCGATGGTTGCGGTGCTTCCCTTTGAAGAATTCGGGGAAGACGCTTCGCAGCGGTACTTCAGCGAAGGCATGACGGAAGAGATCATTACGCAACTTGGGCGTACGGCTTCCTCCGGAGTCGGCATAATCGCCGGTCCTTCGGTCCGGCGTTATCGGGGGAAGAACCCGACCCTCCGTCAATTAGCCAATGATCTCCGGGTCGGGTACGTGCTTACTGGAAGTATCCGGCGTGAGGCCTCGATGCTACGTATCACGGCTCGACTTGTTCGAACACGTGATGAATTGCAGATTTGGAGCGAGTCTTTCGACAGGGATGCTACCGAAGTTTTGTCGCTTGAACAAAACGTTGCCGTCTCAGTTGCAAGCGCCGTCGCGACCCAGTTCCGGCGTGAAGCACGGGGGAAACTGCGGCGTCCCCAGCCTATCAACGCGGGAGCTTACGAGTTGTATCTGCGAGGCCGCTTCTATTGGAACCAGAGAAGTGAAAGCAGTCTCAAACAGGCGATCGATTATTTCCGCCAGACGATCGCGGAAGCCCCCGATTATGCTCCCGCTTACGCCGCAATGGCCGATTGTTATGCTCAACTAGTCTATGGCTGCTACATGGCTCCCACAGAAGGTTTCGCGCAAGCGCGTGCGGCGCTGGGACGCGCTCGATCGATGGACCCAGATTCACCTGAAATGCTTGCCTCCGAAGGCTATCTCCATATGTACTTCGATTGGGACTTCGACGCCGCGCAACGCAAATTCGAGGAAGCCATCACGGAAAACCCAAATTTCGCTCCAGCATACGACTGGATGGGGGTTCTCCTCACGGCCAAAGAGAAGCCCGAGTCAGCCCGTGCCGCACTTGAACGTGCCCGCCGCCTAGATCCCGGGTCGTTACCGATCGCTACGGATCTGGGCTTCCACCTCCATTACAGCGGTAGGAACAAGCAATCTGCAGAGACACTACGCCGTGTGCTGTCTCGCGATCGCAATTTTGGCCCCGCTCATTTCTGGATGGGGCGGGTCCTGAATGCAGAAGGCGACTGCAAAGGCGCGCGGGTCGAATTGGCATCCGTACCGATTTCTCTGCAGCAGTGGCAACCTCTAATTGCGGCCCGAGGCTACGTCGCGGGAGTCTGCGGAGATAGGAATGGCGCCGGCTCAGACCTGAAATTGTTTGAAGAGATGGCTAAAACGAGGTTCGTTACGTCCTACGGAATAGCTCTGATCGAGGTAGGTCTCGGACATAAGGATGCCGCACTACTCTGGCTGCGTAAGGCCGTTGAGGAGCGGTCACATTGGATGGTATGGATCAGATTAGATCCGAGATTCAACGCCATTCGAGGCGATCCGCGATTCCAGGAATTGACGGCCAAGGTATTCGCCCATGACGTATTACAGTGAAAATAGTGCGCTCTATCTAACGGACTGTGTGTCGTTCGCGCTCTATTCGCGAGAAGCTGCAGTCGCCACGTCGATTGTATGCGGCCTTACCGTACAAAATTCCCGGAATGGTCCCTCCTGACCTCCTTGAACGAATCACGATTGATCGTGACGTCCGGTTCGGCAAACCTCGCATTCGCGGCCACTGCATCACCGTTCAGGAGATTCTGGAGTGGCTCTCAACGGGAGCATCCCAACAGGAGACACTGGCCGATTACCCCCAATTGGAGACTGACGATTTCCTCGCCGTCTACGCTTATGCCGCCGAATTGGCGGCCGGGCGGCGAGTTTCGACAGGATGAGGCCCTCTTTGATGAAAGCCTCTCACCGAGGTTGGTTGACTTGCTGCGGGATCTTTTCCCGAGTCCGAAAGTGCGCTTCGAAACGGACTCGCTCGCACAGGTGATCTCAAGATTCTTGAATATACGCTCGGCCATGCTCTGCGGCGTGGCGCGCTCTCCTTGGGCGTTGATAAATGCCTTATCACTCGCTGATACACACGTGCTGCTGTTTTTAGTGAGCGTTGTCTTCGTCGTTGAACGCATGTCTTTCCGGCAGCATGCGCTCATGTAGAATGCGAGAAACCAGAATGCCCTTGGACTCACGCCGGAAGAAAATGACATGCTTGCCTTGCTCCCTGCGATAAAGACCGGGGCGGATGTCACCGCAGGAACGGCCTGACGCGGGATTGTCGGCAAGCTGCTGGCAGCAGGTTTCCAACTCGTCAATATAACGGATGGTTTGAGCCTCTCCCCATGTGCGCAGCGTATACGTACCGATGCTCAGCAAATCAGCTTCAGCCAGACGCGATAAAACGAAACGCGCCCACGGGTTAACGTCGCTCCGGGAGATGAAGCGCTTCACGGACGCGCGCTAATACATCGCCCTCGGCAATGCCGCTCGCGTCGCCCTGGTCAATGGCCGTTCGTAGCCCGGCAAGTTTGGCCTCGTACTGCTGCTCCTCGCGCTCCAGTGTCCGCAGCGCGGCCCGTACCACTTCGCTGGCATTCTCGTAGCGTCCGCTCTCAACCTTCGTCAGAACGAAGCGATCAAGCTCCTCGGTTAAATTCACATTGCGGGTGGGTATGACGGCGCTCCTTTCCTAGATGGATATTCGACCTTCATCGTAACTTGGTTAGCAAAGATTGCCAATAGCGGAACATTCGTCTCTTGTCCCGATTTGCTCCCGCCTCAAAAAGTTGAAGCGGTGACAGACACGCCGGGGCACATATTAGGTTGATTCTGGAAAACGAAACGAAGCCGATAAGGTAAGGTAAGGCAGCGGAAACGGAAGGAAACGTCCCTCATGCCCATCGAACTTGCGCAGGAACATCAGCGCGTCCTACACGCTCGCCTGGTGCTTTCCCGACCGCGGCCACCGCGAACAAGGATGCTTCATAGTGCCGCGGGTATGGCAGGTGGAAGCCGGCAACGCGCTAGGTAAGGCCGTCACTCCTGCCTATCCGGGACGTAGCCATGAGCTACACCCGCAGTTCTTAGGCTGGCCATTAAACATAATCTATCCGTGTACAATACCTGCTACCTGCAAGCCCCGCTCGACGCCCTTCTTCCGCTGGCGACAACCGATAAAAAACTGAAAGAGGTGGCGGAAGCAAATCATCTGGTCACGATGGCGCCCTAATCCCATGAAAATCGCCCTCGCTGAAAGACAAATGCCAGGCTCAGAGCTTCCGGCTCTCATTGGCGGGGCTCGAGAGCGGGCCGCGTGGCGCTTCCTCGAATTCTTCACCATCAATATCCGCAACAAGAACACCCACGAGGCCTATGGAGAGGTAGCGGGCACGTTTCTGCGCTGGTGCGAGGGCAGGGGCATCGCGCGCATCGAGGACGTGCAGCCGGTGCATGTAGCGGGCTGCTTCTGGAAAGTCTCGGGGATGGAGATCGCTCGCTCCGGGCGAGCTACGCCGGTACGGCCGCCTCCGAGAGCCATTGCCGGTAGGTGGTCACCAACGACCTCCCGAGTACATCCCAGTCGTAACGGGACTCCACCAGCACCCGGCCATTGGCAACGAGCTTCTGCCACAACTCGCCTTGATCCCCGAGCGAACTACACGCGGGCAACCAGTCCGCCTCGCGGTCGGCGATCAGGACCTCTTCGCCATGAGTGATGCTCAAGCCTTCGACTCCGAGGCTCGTGGAAATTACCGGAACTCCGGCCGCCAGCGCCTCTAAAATCTTCAACCGAGTCCCCCCTCCAGTGAGCAGAGGCACAATTGCCAGGATCGCCTCGGCGTAATAGGGCCTTACGTCCGGCACGGTTCCAGTCACTTCCACGCCCGCCTGCCCGGATAGCGCACGCACCTGAGGCGGCGGATCGGAGCCAACCACCGTAAGCGTCCATTGGGGAAAGCGTTCGTGGATGACCGGCCAGATCCTCTCTGTGAACCGCAAAATGGCATCGCTGTTGGCGTGGTAGGCCATCGAGCCGACGAACAGGACCCGATTCCGGGCGGCTTTCGCCACGCCATTAAACGCCTTCGTATCGACCCCGTTTTCCACCACGGCAATGCGGGCTCCAGGCACCCAATCGAGTAGCGCCCGGCGTTCACGCTCGCTACAGACCAGATGGCCGAAGCAGGTGCCGAGGATCTCCCGTTCGATCGATTCGACACGCCGCGCCGTCATGGACGCATAGATCTTCCGCGGCAGAGAAGAGGTTGTCTCCGCATAACGGAGCAGAAGTTCGGACTCAATGTTGTGCCAGTTGAAAACGATACGCTTTCGCAGCGCGTCAGGCAGACCCGAGAGGTAAGTCACCATATGAATACTGTCGATATGAATCAGATCGAATGGTGAAGCGCTGGTGAGTTCAGCCAGAGTCGAGGTCATTTCCGCCGAAGAGTAATTGATTATGGTCAGGGGAATACGGTCGAAAAGTCCACGGACAATTTTCGCGGGAGTGTACGGCTTGGGTTTCTTTACCGCGACAATTTGGCGGCAAAATGGCAGATCTTTGGAAGAAATGGTGTTGTTACCAGTGAAGTATAAATACGTAAGGTCCGCGTTCTCGCCCAGCGCGCGAGCGAGATGATAATCCCTTAGTTTGGCCCCACTTACGGCCGGCCAGCATTGGCGCGGCGAAAGAAACAATATGCGCATGTCGCGACCAACAGTTTAGCAGCGGGGTGTTTGAGCTTCGGTTTTTGGGAAAATTGCGGGCGGCCAATCGTGGTTGGACCGCATTGTCAGCATGTTAACCAGCTCGTTTAACTCAGGAGATTTCTCCGAGAGCGCTCCTGCGGACTTCTTCGAGGAGCTGTGGCGTATAACGAAACCTCCGTAGCTCTGCAACCGCAGGAGGACCCGATCAATGTCCACCAAGCCGCTGCGGGCGACCTGCAGGAGCACGTCGAGCGTTCCGGTAACTTAACTTCCAGCCCTTGCCGCCTGCGCGAGTTGAATCGCCTCGGCTTCACCTGGATCCAGCTCGGACAAGTCCGGATACCGCGATGCCCGGATTTCCCGGACCTCCAGCCACCCTTGGTCCGCTGCTGAGCCAGGTGCGCACGATAAGGGGCGTTTGAGGATGGTCAGTTCTTCAATTAATGACCGCTTCAGGAACCAATACCCGGTTATAGAGCACGGGCGGGTTGGCCATAACCAGAATCATTGCCGGTGCGGTACCAGGCCTTTCTGTTCGAGTCGCCGCAACGTTTCCAGATCGTGGGTCAGTGTCTCGGAGCGGTAGCCTTCGATCGCCAACGCTTCGAGCGCTTCGCGCGCCCCGATCTGGGTGCCCTGCAATGTCGTCGAGTGGGAATTCTAGCACGTGAGTTCCACCTCGAAATGGCCTCCGTCAACAGTCTACCGAATCACCCAGACTGCCATCTGGTGCGGTTTATATCGCAAGACGATCCCGATGCTGCACGCACTCTCGCCAAAGCGCTTTGGAAACATGCCTACCTTTCTGGCGATTTATTGATTGAAGCAATGGACCTCGAACTCGGAAGTTCTGTGGCAACTCACAATAATCCGCCATTTCGAGAAGGTTCCGGGACTCGCGGTCCTCTCCTTATGACGCGCCGGAAGGCAGACGGTGTCATCACTGGCGTCGTTCGGCTAGGCTGCAACTGTGAGATTGCAATCCCGGCAGTAATGCTCAGCTTCCGCGATATTGTCGCACAATGGAGACATGCTTACACTGGACACAATACGCGCAGAACGGCGGGATGAAATCCTGCGTCTCGCTGGGCGGCGCGGCGCACACAGCCTGCGCGTGTTCGGCTCTGTAGCGCGCGGTGATGCCAATGAGCGCAGCGATCTCGACCTGCTGGTCGTTTGGGAACCAGGCCGGAGTCTGCTGGACCATGCCGGGTTGGTACAGGATCTTGAGGAACTGCTCGGGATAAAGGTCCACGTTGGCACCGAGAGATCGCTCCACTGGTACGTACGCGACAGTATCCTTCGCGAGGCTACGCCGCTGTGAAGGATGATCGCCTATATCTGTATCACATGCTGGAGCGATGTCGGCGAATCACCCGATTCATTGGACCCGGCAGAGAAGTATTCATGGCCTCGGAGGAACTGCAGGACGCAGTTATCCGGAACGTCGAGGTGATAGGCGAGGCGGCCAAACGAGTTTCGGCTGAGGCGCGGAGCCGCTTGTTGTCCCTCGACTGGAGGGCTATCTGTGGCATGCGCGATGTCTTGATTCACGATTACATCGGCGTGGATCTCGATGAAGTCTGGAACGTCGCCGCGGCTCGGATACCCGAACTACAGTCGGCGCTGGAGCAGTTTCTCAAATAGCCATTGCCACAGGAGTTTACGCCGGCACTCGGTCCGGCGACAGATGGCTGAACTTGGTTGATTGCTGGGTGTCTGCGGCCGCGCACCTTTTTAAATGCCAGCGGCCGGTAATTGGTGATATGCGCACATCAGGCCGCCATTTATAATGGCATGGAGCCATAAAATATTTTGAAACTAAATAAGATAGGCGTCCTCATAACGGGCGCTAGCCAGGGTCTGGGCAAAGAAATTGCCCGAGCCTGTCTCTCCGAGGGGGCAAGCGTAATGCTGTGTGCTCGAGATGCAACGAGACTCGAAGAGACTTTCCAAGAATTGACTCAAATTGCAGGCACGGCGGACCGCGTACATGCGATGGTTACCGATGTCCGGGACCCCATCGCGGTCCGGAAACTGGTCGACGAAGCGGCCGCCCGCCTCTCAAACTTTGCCGGACTTGTGAATAACGCCGGCATGTGGGGACCGAAGGGCCGGATCGAAGATATCGATTGGGATGAATGGCAGTATACGGTGGAAGTGAATCTGTTCGGCGTGGTTCAGGTTTGCCGATATGTGGTGCCGTTATTCCGGAAGCGCGGCTACGGCAAGATCGTGAACCTGTCCGGGGGAGGCGCAACGGCGCCGATGCCGCACTTGAGCGCGTATGCGGCCACCAAAGCTGCAGTTGTACGATTTACCGAGACTCTTGCCGGGGAAGTTCGGGATGCCGGAATCGATGTAAATGCTATGGCGCCGGGCGCGCTCAATACCGCTATGCTGGACGAGTTACTGGCAGCCGGCCCCGAGAAGATTGGACGCGATCATTATCAGCGCGCTTTAAAACAGAAGGAAAGCGGGGGTTCTTCGCTATCCCGGGCAGCGGCCCTTTGTGTTGAACTGCTGTCAGCGGAGACCGACGGCATTACCGGCAGATTGATCAGTGCCGTGTGGGATCCCTGGGACAAGTTTGGCGAGTTCCAGAAGGACTTAGCGGCCTCCGATGTCTATACTTTACGGCGGATCACTCCGGCCGATCGCGGTTTCGACTGGGACAAGGATTTCCGATGAAGTTCGCAATCGCAGGTTGTGGATTAATCGGGCAAAAGCGCCTGAAGACGTTATCCGGCAGGCATTCTCTCGTAGTTGCCACCGATCCGGTTGCCGGGCGGGCGGAACGTCTGGCGTCTCAGGTACCGGGCGCGAGAGCGGAAGCCGACTGGCGGCGAGCGGTAGCTGCGGAAGATGTGAATGCAGTGATTGTCGCGACAACCAACGACGCGCTCGCTGCGGTGACCATCGCGGCGATCGAGGCCGGCAAACACGTCATCGTGGAAAAACCGGGGGCGCGATCATTAGCGGAACTCGAAACGGTGCTTGATAAATCCCGGCAATCCGGCAAGAGGGTTCAAGTGGGATTCAATCACCGGTTTCATCCTGCCTTTCGGAAGGCGCGGGAAATTTTCAGCAGCGGAGCGCTGGGCGAGTTGATGTTCATTCGCGCACGCTACGGTCATGGAGGGCGCGTCGGTTACGACCGCGAATGGCGGGCGAATCCAAAGCTTTCGGGAGGCGGTGAATTGCTCGATCAGGGAGTGCATCTGATTGACCTTTCACGCTGGTTTCTCGGAGACTTCACGGGAGTCGATGGCTTTGCGCATACCTATTACTGGGACATGCCTGTGGATGACAATGGATTTCTGATGCTGCGTACCGCCGGCGCGCAGTGCGCCTTTCTGCACGCCAGTTGTTCAGAGTGGAAGAATCTGTTCTCCTTCGAGATTTACGGCCGCAATGCCAAGCTGCATATCGAAGGATTGGGAGGCAGTTACGGTGTCGAACGGCTCTACTATTACGCTATGAAACCGGAGATGGGACCGCCGGACACGACCATTTGGGAGTATCCCGGCGATGACCGTTCCTGGCAGCACGAGTTGGATGTGTTCGTCAACTCAATCGAGGGATCCGGTCCGCCTGGACCCGGCCTGGAAGATGCGGCTGCCGCGCTGCGCATTGTCGAACAGGTTTATCGCAGTTCGGGCTATCCCGTTATAGGTTCTACTTTGGAGGGCAAGTGATCATCACGCGCAGTCCGCTTCGGCTGTCACTCGGCGGAGGCGGAACTGACCTCGCGTCCTACTATCGCGAGCATGAAGGCTTTCTGATTGCCGCCGCCATCGATAAGTATGTCTATATTACTATCCACCAGACCTTTGTGCGAGAGTTGATTCTCAAGTATTCGAAGCTCGAGCACGTTGACGAGATCGATCAACTGCAGCATCCGATTGTTCGCGAAGCGCTCAAGCTGGTGGGCGTTCAGGAACTGAACCTCGAGATCACGAGCATGGCCGATATTCCAGCCGGCACCGGGCTGGGCTCGTCGGGTAGTTTCACGACCGCATTGCTTAAGGCGCTGCACGCGCAGCATAAGAATCTGGTCCATCCCGACGAGTTGGCCGCGCAGGCTTGCGAGATTGAGATTGGGCGCCTGGGAGAGCCGATCGGCAAGCAGGACCAGTACATCGCGGCTTTTGGCGGCGTGACTTGTTTCCGCTTTCTGAAGGACGAACGCGTGGAGGCCTGCCCTTTGCGCATCTCCTCCGAGTCGTTGCACGATCTCGAAGACAATCTGATGTTGTTTTTTACCGGTTTCTCCCGCTCGGCCTCGTCGATTCTGAAAGACCAGAACGATAAGAGCAAAGAGAAGGATGGCGCGATGATCGGCAATCTGAACTACATCAAAGAGATCGGATTGCGGACACAGCGGGCGTTCGAGAATGGGAAGCTCGAAGATTTTGCCGCGCTGATGAATGAGCATTGGCAATACAAGCGAAAGCGATCTGCCGGAATGAGTAATGGCCAGATCGACGAGTGGTATGACCTAGCGCTCAAGAACGGCGCTTTGGGAGGCAAACTGATCGGAGCGGGCGGCGGAGGATTTCTGATGTTCTACGCCGTCGAAAAAACGAAGTTGCGTCATGCGATGAATCATGCCGGTTTGCGCGAGGTTCGATTCCGGTTCGATTTCGAGGGCACGAAGGTGATTGCTTCCTGATGCTGCAGGCGGTAATCCTCATGGGCGGTATCGCGACGCGGCTGCGTCCGGTAACTGAAAAGATCCCCAAATCGCTAATTGATATTAACGGAGAGCCTTTTCTCGCCCACCAATTGCGTCTGCTTCACTCTCGCGGTATCCGCCGCGTGGTGTGCTGCGTTGGTTTTCTGGGAAAAATGATCCAGGAGATTGCAGGCGATGGCAGCCGCTTCGGCCTGGAAGTTCAATATTCTTTCGACGGGCCGGCATTGCGAGGCACTGCCGGTGCAATTCACCAGGCGCTCCCTTTGCTTGAGGACACGTTCTTTGTGCTTTACGGCGATTCTTATCTTCCCTGCGATTATGCGGACGTTCAGGCGTCATTTGAAGCGAGCGGGAAAAGCGGGCTGATGACGGTTCATCGCAACGAAGGGAAGTGGGATTCGAGCAACGTGGAATTTGAGCACGGCCGCATTGTCACCTATGATAAGCGCGTTAGAACGCCGCGTATGCGGTACATCGATTATGGGCTCGGGATATTCCGCCGAAAGGTGTTCGAAGGGATAGAAGGCGGCTCGGTGCGGGATTTGGCCGAAGTCTATCAGGAGCTATTGTCTCGTGGCGATCTTGCCGGTTACGAGATGAAGGAGAGGTTTTACGAGATCGGGTCATTTACAGGAATTGAGGATCTGTCCGCCGCCTTGCGGTTGGGATTAAATATTTTATCCTGAGAAGACAAATGACACTGATGGCCCCACAAAGCCATGAACTGTTTCTGGCCGGGTTATAGCTTTACCGCGACCGACCCGATAAGGGCTACAGCCTGACACACTGCATTTCGATGCAGGTCATGCGCCGGCAGGGATTGACCAACGTTCTCACCAATGACCGGCATTTCGAGCAGGAAGCGATCATGCAACCCGCCGCGAGTTGCTCAAGGTTCGTACTGCGGACTCATAGTACTTGCCCTTCGCGAACTTGAGAGCGCCCTATACGGGCTCGCTGAGTTTGAGGCGCGAGTTTCGCCATGTTAGCGGCCTCTTCTGAGAAAACGCTGTCGTACGCCGCATCGCCTATCTCTGCTCTCAGTTGCGCGTCGCCAGCTTTCTAAGCGCGCCTTGGCCTGCTCTTCGATACTCGCGGTGAGTTGCGCGTCAAGAGCTTCAAAGCGCGCCGTGGCCTGGCGCTCCTCGATGCGATCGCGCCGCATCCGCTCTCCGAACAACGCGTCGCTACAGCGCTTGATCCGCTGTAACGCTAGCTGGGCGCAGTCGTCGCTGCAAACTGTCAGCTCGCGCTGGATGTCCGACACGCAATCGCAGCACGTCGCTTTCTCTCTGCACTCCGTGCAAAGCGTGATTTCGTAGTGCAACTCGGTTGAGTCGCACGCGTGGCATTCGAGTACTTCGTCTTTGTGTTTGTGGAAGGTCATATTTGGTGTTCCCTTTTATCCTTAACGTCAAGCATATTACTATTATGCTTGACACCGTGCCTGACGTCAAGAATAATCGTGTCTGCGAGTGTAAGGTTTTTGATGCTTGACGAACCAAGGAGTACTATTGAATGAAAGATGGCAAACAAAAGGACCGTAGATCCAGAAACCAGTGCTGCCGCTGCTGCAATGGGACGAAAAGGAGGGCCTGCCCGCGCCAAAGCTCTATCCAAAGCTCGTCGCAAACAGATAGCTTCGGACGCGGCCAAAGCGCGTTGGGGCGAGAAGAACGCGAAGAAGGAGGGGTGAGGGGATGACGATAGAAGAAAGAGTTGAGAAACTGGAAGCGAGTTGGGGGAAAACCGATCCGCTTGTGCGCGAGTTGCGCGACGCGGTCACCGTGACGGCGGAACTCGAAAACCGTCAGGGCAAGCTTGTCCGGGCTCACGGCGAATGGCTCGCGGAGCATCAAGTCTCCATGAAAACGCACGAAGCCTGGTTGAAACGGCACGACGATTCCATGGAATCGCTCGATAAGGGCATCGCCGAACTCGTGAGCGGTATAGGCGCGTTCATCGCGGCACAAGGAGGGAAGGGAAAATGATCAAACGTGCCTGGTTGGTGGTCTCGGGGGTGTGGGCTGCGGTGTTTCTGGCGGCCGGCAGTACGCGCGAGGATGGGCTACTGGCCGGCGACTTCGCGGTGTCGTTGCTTCCGTTCGTTGCCGGTCCGCTGCTGCTGGCGGCGTTCCGCTTTATTTTGTGGGGCTCGGTGCGGAAACGGGAATTTTACGGGGGGGCGCGCGCTGGTGATGGTGTTGCCGGACGCGCCCGGAAAGTTGCTACCCGCCCCACCATCGTCCGTGCCACTGGAAGCAAGGATCAGGTAAACCGCCGCCCCAAAGGTTCGCCTTTTGTTCGCCTCTAATTATTGGGTGTTCACAGTATCAGGTTTGCTCCGTCTCATTCACTGACTCCGAAGGGTTCCGTTGCGAAAATCTGTGATCAGCAGAATTCCGGCGAGTAGAAGCCGGGAAACGTGATGTCCGGGTTAGATTGCCACGCCGAACAAGGTCGAAATGAATCGTGCTTGGGCCAGTGAGTCGTGCTTAGCGACCCTCCTCACTCGTCCTTTGCGAATCAGTTGAACTGAATGCAACACCATTTCGGCGTCTGACAACAGAAAGCTACGGAAAAATAAACCGGCTGTAATCGTGCCAACACGCGATAGCGTCACATTACCAAACGAACCTAGATTCAAGTAACGCTTTTACATCAGGCGTTTGCATGGCATTCCGCTGAACGTCTTGATGTGGCCCTTATACCACCTCAAGTTCCAGCATCCGAAGTTCGAAACCAGGGGTTTGCGTCGCTTATCACCAACAGTTCAACGCTTAGACAGAAATCTTCTCAAGAGAATCAATAACATCCAACCAACCCTGTAATTTCCGGCAATTGCCGTCTGCTGTAATGAAATCAGCTAGGCGGAACTCCGCTCGGCGATTTAATCCAATTTCTCAAAACGCGAGGCGCTGGTATATACCGGCGAGCGGCCTCGCGTTTTCCTTTTTAAGGAGAGCTTTTGAAGTCAAGGCAGGCAGTGGACGACAATGTTTAAACTACATTACAGATTTTGCAGACTATTATTTTTCTTGTCTGGCGTAATCGGACTTCTTCCCGAAGCCCGGATTTTCGGCCAGTTGACACAACTGAGCGGCGGCCAGACCCGTATTGTGACAAACGTCCAAAACGGAACTACCTATACAATCCCGGCTTCCGACTGCGGTAAGTTAATCAGCTTTTCCAACGCGAATTCCGTTGCTGTCACCATACCGCAGGCGGGTTCGGCGGGCCTTCCCGCGGGATGTTGGATGGACATTCAGAATATCGGGCTGGGCACCGTCACCTTGACGGCGGTTACATCCTTAATCGACCAGGCGTCGAGCGTTCAATTAGCCGTCAATCAGGGCCTGAGACTGGTTTCTACCGGCGCGGCTTATCTGACGCAGCGTGGTCAAGGCCAAGGGTCGGCGTCGCAAGGGAGCGGGGCCGGTACGGTAACCGGAACCTCGGGCGCTTTGATTTCGTCCGCACTCGTTACGGGCAACGGCGGAACGGATATCAAGACGCCGGTAGCTGCCGCAACCATGGACAACGGCGGAAATATCTCAATTCCAGGTGCGCTTGCCACCAATAGCTCGTGCAGCGGTTGCGCCGGCGCGATCGATCTCCTGGCCGGTACCGATCCTGGAGGGCAGGCGGCCAATAGCTTCTCATGGATCGCTCCGCAGTCCATACCATCGTCCTTCCGATGGAAACTGCCTTCGGCCGATTCACCTGGCGTTATCGCGACCGATGGCGCATCTACTCCGGGCACGCTCAGCATCGTTTCCACTACGGGAAGCGGCAGTATTGTCAGGGCGTCGTCGCCTCTGATTTCCCGCGCATGCGCGCTAATCTTTGGATCGACCGGCGGCACTCCGCTCAGCACCACTCAATATCAGCCGCAGCGCGACCAATGCACCGTGCTCCAGACGGGATCGGTGTCTCTGGTAATTGTTTACGCCGATGCGGGAGCAGCCACTGTGCAGCTTGGATACCGCCACCTGGGAACAGTCACGGCGCTAACCCCGGTGCTTACTCCGGCAGTCGTATCCGGCAGCACCGATCCGGTCGCGTGCGCCAATGCAGGAGGCACCTCTATAACGCTAGAAGGCCGCTCGGTTACTTGCGGGACATTATCCAGCACTGCCGTGACTCAGTACGATGAATTCGAGACCATCGGCGGCGTGGCGGACGGCACTTCCGCCCAGCTCAAAATTACGGTGATCTATCAATGAGACTAATAGCATTGTTTGTCTTATTGGGGATCGACCTCCAGGCGGCTTCCGGAGTGCTTTTGGTGTCGCACACTTCGGCCGCCGCAACGTCGGGCCCAGCCGATGTGGTTACCCCGGCAATAGACACCACTGGATCGACTTTGATTGTCGCTTCCGTCTCGAGTTACAGCGGCGGAACATTCATTTTGCAGGACAGCGCCTCGAATACATGGACTGGTTTGCCTGGGCAAACAAATACCAGCATGACCGAGACACTCTTCTATACTGTTAATGCATCCACCTCTTCGTCTCATACCTTCACCGTGCATGTAACCGGCGGATCGGTGTATGGGGCTATTGCGGTGGCGGCGTTTAGCGGCGTAGCGGCCACTGCGGCATTCGATCAGACGGCGGGAACTACTTTGACTTATACCTCTCTCCAGCCGGGCCCGGTGACTCCCTCCCAAGGCGGCGAACTCATCGTGTCGGGCCTCGCCATGTATAGCACGTCCGTGACGGCAACGGCGAGTAGCGGATATACGATAACAGATCAACTGAGCTTTAACTCTGGAGTAAGCTGGGGCATTGGTCTTATGTACGCAGTGCAGGGGATTGCTGCCGCCGCAAACCCCGCCTGGATGGTTCCGTCGACGCAAATTATGTCCGGAACTAACGCTACTTTTAGAAGCGCCGTCCCGTTCGCCCCTTCCTCCTTTCGGCACACGGTGGTGATGCAATGAGATTGCTTCTATGCTTCATCTTCTGTGGGGCCGCGGCCGCGCAAACATGCGCCTCCATTCCGCTCGGTTTCAGCCTCGGCGCAAATGGCGGGCGGCTTAACGGGTTCGTTCCGTTTCCAGCTTCGGCATATTGGCACCGCGACGTAACTAAAGCGGCCGTCGATACTAACTCCTCCGCCTATATAGAGGATGTCCGTCAAACCGCGGACCGGCGGATTCTTTCACTCTATCCCGCGTCCCAGAATGGCGGAGGCAGTACTATCGACGGGTATTTCTATCACGTAGTTGCCGGAAACCAGCGCCGGGTCAACGTATACTACGACCTTCCGGGCGCGATTCCTAACGAGTCCGATCCCGGGCCGATGCCGATTCCGCTTTCGCCGGTCGTACAGAACAGCCTCACAGCTAATAACCCGTTTCCTAATTACACCTATGCGGCATCGACCGATGGACACGTTATTGTAGTCGACAAGGACAACTGTGTGTTATACGAGTTGTTCGATGTCCTCTGGGACGGGCACGCTGTGCATGCGGGTGTGGGAACCGTATTCGATCTTCTGGCGGGCGACAATCAGCGTCCCATCATGTTCACTTCCGGTTCGGTCTCGGGTCTTCCGCTGTTTCCCGGTTTCCTGCGGGATGAGGAATTAAGCGGCGCAACGGCGATCAATCACCCGATTACGGTGACCCTCGGCGTTATGGCCGGCTCGGGAAATTTCTATCCAAAGCATTCATGGATCGCTCCCGCCGAGCACCATCAATATGGAACGGGTTTCAATCCCTGGTGGCATCCTTCCAACATTCCGATTGGGTCCATTCTGAGGCTTAAGGCCAACTTCGACGTGTCTGGCTTTCCGGCCCAGGGCCAGCGTATCCTGAACGCTATGAAGCAGTATGGAGTAATCTTCGTGGATGGCGGAAACACGATGGATCTCTATTCCGCGGCGGGCTGGCAGTGGGATCCCAACACGACCGGCTTCATGTACGATAACTTCGCCATCACTTCATCGGACTTCGAGGTTATTACCAGCGGCAATCCGGTCTACTGCGATCCGGAGTATGCGACCGCGGGATACAATGGAGGTAACACTCCGCTTTGTCCCAACAGCACGTCCAGTATTTCAGGAGCGGCGCCTGTGATCTCGTCTTTCACAGCTTCACCGGCAAACGTGTCCGCGGGCCAGGCTGTAACTCTAAGCTGGATTGCGACCGGCGCATCCACCAGGCTCCGCTTTATAACTCCCTACGTCGGGCCGGTAGTTACTAGTAGCGTTATAACGACGGTTAACAAAACGACCACTTACACACTCATGGTGCAAAATCAGTACGGGCGCGCCACTCGAACCGTCACGGTGAACGTTGGACAATGACGATGATTACTTCCATAAAAAGACCGCTAATATTTCTATTATTCTCGCTGCCCTGTTGGGCCACTGCCTACACGGCGTCAAAACCGGGCTACTATGTCTGGGGAAACCCGGGTGCATGGACGCCTTCCGGAGTCCCTGGAAATGGCGATACAGTGACGATCGGCGACGGCGTCAATATGTCTGTCCAGGGACCGGTTACAATAGGCTCGTCCGGAGCAAATGGCAGCATCGCCGTCAACCTCTCGAACACGGGAATCCTGGTAATAACCGCATGGTCTTCCCTGACTGTGCGCGGCGACATCGCATACACGCCGAACGCTTGTTCCAACACTAGCGTTGCTCTCAGCATGCAGGCTGGCTCTGCGCTTATCTGGGATTCATCCGCGGCGGCATCTCCTGCCGCGACACATTACCAGTTCGGGCCTACCGGAGCGTCCGCTTGCCGTAGCGTGCTTATCTCAGGAACCCTGGCCAGCCCGGTGAGTGTATCGTCGAATGCGGCTGGTGGCGCGGGTTACTTCGGTAATAGAGGCTTCTCAACCGGCGCCGGATCGATTCAGGCCGCCTACGCTAACTTTACTAACATCGGCGACGCGTCAAATCCAGCGTTCCAGATCGCGTACGAGTATAGCGGGAACAATTACATTCAGTGGAACGCGGCAAATTCGACGTTTACGCACTGTGGCGTTATCGCTTCGACCGATCCCGCGGGATTAGGCGTCGACACGGCGAGCACCTTCAATCATTCCCATAACGTCCACGTGAACTCGCAGGGTGGAGAGATCTTCAGCCGGTGGATTGACATTCGGCCGATTGGAACGGGTGGCATTCGCCAGATCGCCTATAATGTCTTCGACACTTACATGGCATCGTCGTCCGACGCGTTTCAGGCGGCAAACTTCTCTATTTTTTCGAATTATTTCGGCGCGCAGATACGTCTGGGCGGAAGTATCGGATGGGCGCAGTTTCAGGGTAATTTCTATCGTGAATCCGACTTCAGCACAAGTGAGCTGTTAGACAATCTGATTGGCGATTCATTAAGTAACTTGTGGGTTTGGGATATCCACACCATATTCAATCCGCATGGACCGTTGACGGGAACGGCTACCGCGAAGATGGATGGCGACATAATAGATGCGGCTGGCGTAATTACCCAGACAAGTGCGTTTTTAATACCCAATGCATCTATTAACAGTTACAACTACACATTACAAAACTCAATCTTCACGCCGGATTCGACAGGCGCGGGTAATGACTGGGCGATCAATGTGTTGTTCGTACCCTCGCAGACCGGGACTCTTACGATGGCGCATAATACCGTGGCAACGGGAGGTTCCAAATTAGAGGAAGCGCCGTTGTTCTCCGCGCATACGAGCAGCCCCGCTCCTACCGGGTCGGTGACATACCAGGACAATATCCTATGGAGCACATCGTCGTCTAACCTGGCGCCTAAGTTATTGGCCGGCAATAACAATGGGGAGGTCGATGTTTGCCATCCGGCGAACTGCGACTATAACAATGGCTGGAACGTACAGACGGGCGGCGGAGTTGCCAATAACGGAGACAAACTTACCGGCGCTGCCAACGGCTATTGGGACAACTTCAGCAGCCCGCCCGGCGTCCACGACTTGGCGGTAAACCCGATGTTCGTCGATGCCACGCGCAACACGGCAACTTTTGACAGCGCATATCTGCAAAACACCGCGCCGCCATGGAGTAGCGGGGCTACGTATTCGGTAGGGTCTATGGTTTCATCGTCTAACAGCGCCTTTTATAACGGTGCGCTGATCAATTACCGGTACACCAACGGGACTTACACCATGACAGGTCAGGCTTGCAATGGCGCCAACCCGCAACCGGGTCTGTATACCGACCTGTCCCGCGCGTGTTGGGAGTTCGCGACGCTCTACGATCTGCGCCAGGGTATAGGCTCTTCGGTGTCGGGTACACCGTGTCTAGGAAACGGTACGCGGAGCGCCATGACCAACCAATGCCTCTATGACGACCAGACGATCGGCGCCCATGGGGTCGACATCATCATGACGCTGATCCAATGGATTCGCGCCGGCTACTCGCCCACGAATTCGCTGTTGGCTGGAGCCGCCCACGATGGCACGGACATAGGCGCAGTCGCCGCCTCATTTTCGATTAACGGAACTACCAGTCCGCGCCGTATCACAAGAGGACCAACAATAATCAGATGATTTCTGAGCCGTGACCGTAAGAGAGCCATAACGCAAAGCCCATGGCTTAGATAGCGCCGTTCTACCGGGCTTGTAGGGCCGCCCCCTCGCCGCGCTACGCGCCCTTGCTCTCCGCCACCGGACCGGGTTGCTGATCTGCTTGCTTTTGAGTGTTCTTGATCACGACCCGAGCCGGGTTCCCCATGACTACCGAGTAAGGCGGAACATCGGAAACAACCACGCTGTTGACACCGACAATCGCGCCTTCTCCGATCGTCACGCCCTTTAAAATGAAGGAATTCTGCCCGATCCAGGAATAACGGCAGATTCTCACTGGTTTAATTTCTTCGAGTCGCGGAGGCAGATCGGCAATACGTTCCATCGTATCCCGCGGATGGGCATCCGAATCCATAAACCGGACACCGCTTGCGACATTTACATCGTCCTCGATGACGATTTCTTTATTGACCACGAAGACGACTTGATGACCCAGATCGACGCGGTTGCCGATCGTCAGAGTGGGGCGGTCGAACATGCGGCCGCTCAGCACGTCCAGTATGCCGAAGAAGTTGACATCATCGCCAATACGGATTTCGGCGTGTCCCACGATAAACGGCATCCGCCCCATACGAAAACGTTTGCCGACCGAGATACATCTACCGCGGAAAAGCGGCTCCTTGTAAAAGTAGATGAGCATCCACCGGAACGTTTTGGCAACGCCCTGGTGCAGGTAAAATCCGCCGCGTAAAAGCGGGTGAATAAACCGCGGAAGCGGCAAAGTATTCCCGCGGAAGAACATTCCCACATTGCGAAGCGCGAGGTAAAACGGCGTTTCCCCGCGCCGGATCTTGAGAAGGAAACCTTGGATCAAATCGAGTGCGCCAGAAGCAGTCTAGAAATACTTTTCGATTATACCAATGCTCCGCTAAACTGATCGAAGGGAGACCTTAACAGACTGAACCTCCATCACATTGGCATTGTTGTACCGGATATCGCGGCGGGCGTATCCGGATATATCCGCTCCCTGGGAGCATCCTGGGACGGAATGATCTATGAAGATCCGCATCAGGTTGTGAAAGTCACATTTCTTACGACCCGCTCTGGGGATGCCCAAATCGAGTTGGTGGAACCGGCCGGAGACCGCTCGCCGGTCCTGCGGTTTCTAAAGGAGAAAGGCGGCGGGATGCATCACTTCTGTTATGAAGTCGCCGATCTGGACCGTTCCATGGCGGAAATGAAGGCTCAAGGTTCCTTGATCGCCCGGCGCGCCAAACCGGCAGTCGCGTTTCAAGGGCGGCGCATAGCCTGGATGCTCACGCCGGAGAAACTACTCGTGGAGTTACTTAGCGCATCATGAGGATGACCTCCGCGAACAAACTCCGGTCACAACCTATATTTCCCTTAGTACTAATGTTCCATTGACTACGTGCTGGTATTTAGCGCACACTCATTCGAAAGCACACTTCTGTTTTGGATTCTTCAGGGCCCCGCATTGCCTGCCATGGGCCATGACTGCAGCATGTTGTTTCATTACGTGAGCTGAGTTGGAACTGGAAGGCTAGCGCCAGCAAGGTCGGCGGCCTTTGGAGCCTCGATCCGAATTCGGTTAACCCGGAGACCCCGGCCGGCGCGCCGTAAACTTTCACGAGCGATCCAATCGACGGGTAAGCCTCGAAGATCGCTTCCGACTATCGGCCTCGGCGAAATCGTAGACAATCACGTCCAGACCAAATGCGTGCGCCAGCCACGTAGTAGCCTCCGTTGCGGACTTCGACGTATTCGCTCGCCGGCATCATTCTCGATTCACATTCATGTTATCTGTTCACTGCAGTGCCATGCCAATCCGCTGCGGCCAACTCTACCACTGGATTAGCGTTCAGAGATGCATGCCCGGGCATCCGCCGACCACGCTTGCACGAGCTCGCGCTCCCGCTCATCCACCAATGTCTCCCCTATGAGGCATTCATAACAGGCCGTCAGGTTATCGAAGATCGCAGCGGGGCCGCTCTGTAGATTGAGGCCCTCCAGCAACGTGCGTATCCGGCCGTTGTTCAGATACCCGGGGACTTCATCTTCGAAATCCTTCAATATATTGTGCTCGTTACGATCCTGCCAGACCGTTGGCTCGTGGTAAAGAATCGCCCAATCGTTTTCCCAGGCAATTCTCTGCGCCACAAAACTGCGCCATATGTCAGTCATGCGAAAACTACAATACGCCGGCAGATACAGTAAAGGAAACGCTTCCGGAAACCAAACCGTATTCTGGCTATTGAACGGACTCCAGGCATTCCGGCCCAGACCGAGTCGCGCCGATTTCTCAAATTGGATCGGCAGTCCGCGGGTCAAGCGGTATACGGCATCGACATCTGGATTCTCATCGGCGAGACCCTGCTGGATGGGACAGCGTACCTTTCGTACGGGGCGTTTCCCATTCGCCTGCGAGGCCTTATCGAGTTCTTCGAGCGGATATCCTCGCGGCCAGATCCGCACATTGGTGAACGACTCATACACGTTCACCCAACCGGCTTCCGAGAAGAATTCGCATTCAACTTCGCGCTCATGGGCATCGAAAAACGCGGGCCGCGGGATGTTATCGTCGTCCGTTTCAAGCAGCGTGTCGGCGCCGCTTTGCATGGCGAGCAGATAGCCCAAATTCTTACGCGCATAATGTCCGGTGGGCAACAAGCGGCTCAGCGCAAACGGAAGTTCCCGCTGCCGGTCGATACTCCAGAAGTCGCACCCCTCTAAACGGAACGGCGCCGGCGACTTGCGGTCGCCGATGACTATGAAGCGAATCGACCTTCGACTACATTCAGTTGCGTACTGCCGCAAAACCGGGTGTGTATCGGCGGCGATCGATGTGATGACAAGTGCTCGCGATCCCATATGGAAAATCGGCCGGCTATTCAAATCAAAGCGCGGGTGTCTTAGAACGGAGACGCTGCCAGAAATAGAACAGCAGCGTCCGCCAGGCATTCGAGATCGCATTCGGCGATACCCGCGGCGACGGCGCCTGATAATGAATCGGCACTTCCATCTCTCTGCGGTGACGCAACAGATAGCGGATCTCGGTTTGATAGAAGTGAGCCTTCGACCTCAGCGGAAAATCTATGATCTTTCCCACTACATCGCGGTGAAAGCCCTGGAACCCCGATGTCATATCGTGCAGCTTGGTGCCTAAAAGAAGATTTGCCAGTATCGTTCCGGTCTTGGACAAAAAGCGCCTTTTGAAAGGCGAGTCGCCCATGGACCCTCCATTGATGAAGCGGCTGCCGAAGGCGCAATCGTTCCCCTCATTTAATACGCGCAGAAACATCGGAATTGCGCGCGGGTCATGGCTTAGCCCCGCATCCATCTCAATGATGAACTCATGCCCTGACTGGTACGCGACCCGAAGACCTTTAATGTATGCATCGACCACATTACGATTTTCGGGCGCCCACACGGTGACAAATCGGGCATCCCTTGCCGATAGCTCCTGGCTCAACTGCAGGGTGCGATCTTTCGATACTTTATCGATGACAAGGTACACTGTACCAGACTCAAGCCGGTCCAGTACGGCGCTGAGGGCGTCGACAAACAGTTTGAACTCCAGTTCTTCGTTAGCGAGTGGTACGATGACAGCCCAATTATGGCCATAATACATTTATCGTGTAATCTTAGCATCGGCAGGATAACAAGCTCGATCCCATATTAGGATATGTGGTCCGAGTTCTCGTGCCGGTTTCCCAACGTATGATACGAACGCTTTTTATCTTCGGCACGCGGCCGGAGGCCATCAAACTCTGCCCGGTCATCCTGCACCAGGCCTCTCGCAGTGAGTTTCAACCGCGGGTTTGCGTAACTGCCCAGCATCGCTCCATGCTGGACCAGGTCCTCGGCGTGTTCGCCGTGAAGCCGGATTACGATCTCAACGTGATGCAGCCCGGACAGACTCTCACTGAAACGACGGCCCGCATCATGGCATCGCTCGAGCCTGTTCTTGCCGCCGAAAGGCCGGACATGGTTATCGTGCAAGGCGATACTACCTCGACTTTGTGCGGGGCGCTTGCGGCGTTTTATCAGCATATTCCCGTTGCTCACGTCGAGGCCGGATTGCGCACCCACGATCTCACTCAGCCCTTTCCGGAAGAGATGAACCGCGTGGTTACGGGCCGGCTGTCCTCGCTCCACTTAGCCGCCACAAAAGGCGCGGCCGCCAATCTGCTGCGCGAGGGATTCCCCGAAAATCGCATCCATGTCACGGGAAACTCCGGAATCGACGCGGTGCTGCATGTGCGCGACCGGCTTGTTTCGGGAGAACTGCCGCGCTCGAAATGGCCGCAACTCGATCTCGCCAAGAAGTTGATCGTCGTGACCGCGCACCGCCGCGAAAGTTTCGGACCGGCTTTCGAAAGCATCTGCCGCGGATTGCTGCGTCTGGCCGGACGCGGCGATGTGCAGATTGTGTATCCAGTACACCGTAACCCCAATGTATTAGATCCGGTTTACCGGATTTTGGCGGAGCATCCGGCAATTCTATTGATCGATCCTCTCGATTACGTTCCATTTGTCGATTTAATGAGCAGGGCTTATCTGCTGATTACGGACTCCGGAGGCATACAGGAGGAAGCGCCGTCGCTCGGCAAGCCCATCCTGGTGATGCGCGATAAAACCGAGCGTCCGGAAGCGGTGGAGGCGGGCACCGTGAAGCTGGTAGGGGCGGATGAGAACCGCATTTACGCGAATGCCGCTGCGCTCCTCGAAGACCGCGAGTTGTACCAACAAATGGCGGTTGTTCACAATCCCTATGGAGATGGCCGTGCCAGCATGCGTATAGCCGACGCGATTCTCTCATTTTTCGGTATTTGCCTGGCGCAATGATGCGTTATCCTGCGGGAATGAATGTAAGTCAGATTCTTGAACAACTCATCCAGGAGCGCGATCAGATTGAGGAGGCGATTTTGAGTCTGGAACGTTTAGCGGCGGGACGCGGCAGGCGCCGCGGCAGACCGCCCGCCTGGCTGAGTAACTTCAAAGAAGCTGCGACCACCGCTAGCGATAAGCCCAAACGCCGTCGGGCGCCCAGTAAGAAGCCGGCATCCAAGCGACCCCCGGAGTCCGAATCTTAGGCTCCGGCTGCCAGCCCGCGCGGTTCGATTATGATCTCTCGCGTATGTTCGAGGACTTGAAAAAAAAAGAGGAGGAGGATCCTAGGCCCCGCGCGAATGTCAAGCCACTGAAGTCAATGGCGCGACGCGGGTGCACATCCTAAACTGCTTCATCTCAAATAGTGGATCAACCGAACGCACCCATAGCAAGTCGGGTTCTCTTCTCAACGAAGCTCCAGATGAAGCTCCGCGCCGCACACTTCCACGGCCCCCGGCCCGGCTTGCAGGATACGGATCCGGTAAGAACCGGGTGACAGCGTATTCAGTTCACCAAAGGCCGTAAAGCCGGACTGCGCCACCGACGGTTTTTTAAAATAATTCGCTACGTCTAGACGTTGATATCGGCCACCGCGCAGGTAAAACCCGTTTCCGCCCGCATCCAGAATTTCCACGTAAACGTCCGGCAGCACGACTTCGGCATCGATGTCCGCCACCCAGCCGTTAACTGAAAACAGAGTGTCTCGTTGCACTGAAACGGAAGACGAGGACAATCTGTGATCATCGATCGAATCGATACTGCACGCGCTACCGGAACGAATCTCCGATTGCTGGAAAGGTAGCGAAGACAATCTCGGCGGCGGCTGAGCGGCTAGAGAATGGGCCGAGGCTAGATCGAAGAACAAATATCGGCCATCCGAACTGGCCAGCGGTTCCTGGCCGAGCAGTACCGCGATGGCTTTGGCCGGCATGCCCGCTGCGTTATCCGTATACCCATAAGTATCAATCCACAATCCCCGAAACCCCTTTTTCTGAAGTTGCGAGATCAAGCTGCCGGGCGGAAGCCCGGAGACCGTTTGCATCCAACGCGCTTCTTCCGTGCCGACCATGGTTCCCCAACTCCACCGCAGGTTAGCTGACGATTGAAGATACATACGGGCATGGTCAAACGAGAGGATCTTACCGGGACTCACATTAAAAAGTTCCGTGTAGGGGAGTTGAAATATCATGCCTTGACCTCCCAGACGGTGTTCTATGGATGAGACGAACGCCCGGTCGGAGGCGGCATCCTTTCGCTCTTCTGCGATTTGAAGGCCGGCGGGTATGCACAGAGCATCAGCAAACGAGGCGGTAGTAATGCAAACCAAAATCGTAGCGGTCGCGAAGGGATGCGTCCTAAACCAAGGTTTCCTGACCAAAACGGCTGAGACAACTGCTCCGTATGCCGCAAGAATGAAGAACACCACGAAAACAATGATCCGATCATAGGCTCGTATCGCAGGCGTGACGAACGTGTTGAATACGGAGCCGAATCCACCCACAGTGCACCACAGCAATGCGGCCAGCAATAACGCGGCGCATGCGGTCACTATTCCATCGTCGAGCGCTAGCCGCCGCCCGGCCAGCACCGCAAATATGTAGGCTAGCAGAGCGATAAAGCCGACGACCCCCAGCAGGCCAAGCCGCGTTGTGGTTGCTTCGGTCTGATCCTGATGCTGGGCCTGCGCGATTTCGGCGAGCCTCCGCATAAAGGGAAGCGGATGTGCCGAAACGGGCGTGAGTAAATGCCGGATTCTCAGCCCATTCACTTCGGCTTCGGCTGCCGATCGCGCTACCGCGGCCGGATTCTTGCCGTGCTGGAGCCAGTACAGAAGAGTCGGACTCACACTCACAATTGAGGCTGCTCCCAGTACCACAAGCAATGCGGCGCTATGGATTAACGGGCGTAGAGTTCGCCGGGCGCACGCTCCGTAAAAGGCGGCGAACAATAGCAGGAGCATTCCGAAAAACGAAAAGTAAAAGAACGAAATCCCCTGCAGCAGAAAACCGAGCCACGCGTAGGTGGGTATCTCCCGCAATGCGCGCCCTCTGCCTTTTTCCCACCGTCCTGCCGCGACCTCCAGGCAGGCCGCCGCCAGTAGCGGAACCAGATAGCACAGCATGTTGAAATGGGTGATATTTCTAAAAAACACGTAGGGTTGCATGGCATAGAGAAATGCCAGGCAGCCAGCCACCACGGGACTGGCTCGCAGCCGGAGAAAACTGTAAGCGGCGATAACCGCGGTGGCCACGATAGTCAGAACCCAATACCAGTTCAGGAGCCAGAGGTAGTTATGGGTGAAGAGACTCAACAACCGGAAAGCGAAAAAATCGATCCATTGATACGTTGGATAGTCACGCCAATTGGCGCCGCCGAATGGCGCTGCTAGGCGCTCGTTCGTCAACGGAAAATTGCCCTCTCCAATACCCTTGAAAATTGCCGCCGTATAGAGCGCGTCGGTTCGATATACGACAGGAACATTCATATCGGTGTGCGCGGCCATTAGAAGCCAAATGACAGTGATTGCGCTGCAGATCGCAGGAATCCGATGGTGAGATCGCAGGAATCGCAATTGCCAGTCCCCAGGTGCGAACTGACGGCGTACCGGATCGCACGTCCCGCTCGGTTTCCATGATGCCTGTTGTTTCACGGCTGGCAGCGGTTTGAAGATTAAGATCCATTAAAGCCAAGATGCCGGAAGCAACGCTGTAGGAATTTAACTTTAGCACGGCGTCGTTTTGTCCTTCATTCCATTGGGTCAATCGTGCCGCCGGATCTGCGCCATTAAATCCAGACTGTCGTGAGGATGACAGATTTTCCAGTGGCGCCAGACCATCAGGTTGTCTGGCTAGTCCGGCGTACGATCTTCTTGATGCCATTGATGATCGTGACAAGTCCGTTATTACCGGGCTGCGGAACGTGGCGAACCCCGGTGGTGTCGAATGGGCTGAAAGATTTGCGGCTTATGTTCGCTATCGGGTCTCTTCAGTAAATGGCATTTGCGGCAATACGCAGGAGGATCTCCTTCCGTCAGTCCACGGCGCAACTCCCGCCAAGCCTCGCCATTCCAGATTTCATCGAAGCTCTGACACTGCAGGAAACCTAATGGAGGAGCCCCGAAACAGCACGGATAAACGCTGCCGTCCAACATAATGATTGCGTCCGAAAACGGCCTGGTACACCCGACATGCGGCATTTCCGGCGGCTTGGCTGGCAGCGTCATAGTAGCAGGAGCGTGTCTGATCCTGTCTTCTATGATCAGCATCACGCCCCGGCGTTCTGCGCGGCACACAGCTTCGTCATAGACCCGATTCATCAATTCCGGATTAATCTCCGGAGCCCAATTGCTGCCGGTATAGGCATTGTTCAGACTGAATTTCTGTACAAAGAGAGCTTCCACGCCCCAATCTGCAATCAGATCGACCATATCAGGTGTTTCACGAACATTCACGATCATGGGCGTGAAGTTGACGATCGTTTTTGGCCAGGTCAATGCATCTGATGCATGGCTCGGTGCGGCTTTCTTCAACGTCCGATAATAGGAGACGAACTCTTGAATATTCCTCGCCACGGTTGATAACGGGAAACAACAGTTGTCGGTGAACCGCAAGACCGTGATCCTCTGGCGGCAACGCTTCTCAGAACAACGCTTGGACGGACTATGGGAGATTGCTCCGGGACGGGGACGCAAACCCAACTATGACACCGATAAGATCGCCGGTATTGTGGATGCAACCCTGCAGACAAAACCGGAAGGCATGACGCATTGGAGTTGCCGCACGATGGCAAAGCATCAGGGCGTGAGTAAGTCCACCATCAACAATATCTGGCAGGCCCACCAGCTCAAGCCTCATCGGGTGAAGACGTTCAAGCTGTCGCGCGACCCGAAGTTTCTCGAGAAAATGACCGACGTGATCGGGTTGTACTTGAATCCGCCCCAGCAGGCCATCGTGTTGTGTGTGGATGAGAAGAGTCAAATCCAAGCGCTGGATCGCACCCAACCCGGTTTGCCGATCAAGAAGGGCCGCTGTGGGACCATGACCCACGACTACAAGCGCAACGGAACCACGACTTTATTCGCCGCCCTGGAGGTCTTACAGGGGAAGGTGATCGGCCAATGCCACCAGTGCTATCGCCATCAGGAGTTTCTCAAGTTTCTACGCACTCTGGACCAGGAGTTTCCTGGTGAGATCCCGCTCCATCTGGTCATGGACAACTATGGAACCCACAAGCACGAGAAGGTGCGGAACTGGCTGAAGCGCCATCCTCGTTTCGTGCTCCACTTTGTCCCCACCAGTTCCAGTTGGCTGAATCTGGTCGAGCGTTGGTTCGGCCACTTGGATCAAAAGGCAATCCGGCGGGGCATATTCCGCAGCGTGGAGGATCTGAAGGCGTCCATCGGCGCATTCCTCACGGCATGGAACAAAGATCCAAAGCCGTTCGTGTGGACCGCGACGGTAGAATCCATCATGGAGAACCTCTCCCGTTGCCGACGGACCCTGGAGAAGATCCAACCCGGCTGCACCAGTCCCCGAAGCCGGAAACGGAAGAAATAGCTGTCCATCCATTTCGTGGACACTACACTAGCTAAGCAGGATTACGCTCGCTGTTCCTATCTGCTGGAGGGCCACGCGAGTTACCGCGCGACCAGAAATTGTGGAAGAAGTGAGTACCGCCCGAGAGGCGTACGCCGCGCAGTTCGATTATGATCTCTCGCGTATGTTCAAGGACTTGAAAAAGAAAGAGGAGGAGGATCGATCCTAGGCCCCGCGCGAGTTTAAGCCGGGACATACCTCTTGATAGAGAGTTTTCGCGCGTGTTCCCGTGTTTTCGCCACGTCGTAGGCGAGCTGCATCCGGAGCAGGTGGTCCATGTCCGGTCCGAAAGCCTTTTCGATGCGCAGCGCCATTTCCGGCGTCAACGCAGCCTTGCCGTTCAGAAGATCGGAGAGCGTGGCGCGGCGCACTTTCAAAATATCCGCCGCCTTAGAAACACTCAAATTGAGGGCTTCGATGACTTCGGTTTTAATCAGGTCGCCTGGATGGGGCGGGTTCTTCATGGGCACGCGGCCTCCTAATGGTAGTCGATCAAATCGATATAATCGGCTGTGTTCGTCTTTTCCTCGTACCGGAAAATCAGCCGCCAGTTTCCGGTCACTGTCAGGCTCCAGAACCCTTTTAGATGGCCTTTCAGCGGATGCAGCTTCCAGCCCGGAAACCGGCCGAGTTGCTCCAATGTCTCGGCGGTTTCGAGGGCGAACAGAAGTTTACGCAGTTTTTCAGCCATCTCGGCCGGTACGCCTTTTGCGTTTCCGTCTTTGTGGATCTGCCTTAGCCCTTTATGACGAAAGCTGGCAACTTGCATATCCCGTCATGTGTCCAGTATGTACGGCAATACCGTACGCGTCAAGCGCTTATGCGCCGCTCGCGTATGTTCGAGAACTTGAAAATGGGTATAGACGCTTCGGCTGCGGCCTATTCACCAGATGCCGGCATGTTAAAATATGAGGTCTCGATCATCAACGGTCCTTAGCTTCCGCTTTTAGAATATGGACCTGACAGCCTGGCCGGTTCTGGTACCAATCCTTCCGAAATTCTATGAGCATTGCCAATGAGCCCGCCAGGATACTAGATTCTTCGGCAGCGAGCGAAGTCAAACCACGCGCCACGCGGCTGGCCGCTCGGGTTGTGCTCTTGCTTCTCGCGGCAATCTGCTCCGGATTCATTCTGCGTGAGATAGTCCACGATAGCGTCCAGGTTCCGTTTTGGGATGAATGGGACTGCATGTCGTATTACCAGAAGTACGAGACAGGCGAGATTCCTATTTCGGCGCTCGTTCTGGCGCGTAAGGGTGAGCATTTGATCGGTGTTTCGGTTGCAGGTTCAATCCTGCTTTGGCGCCTTACCGGAACGAATTTCCGGTTAATCGTGGTATGGAACTGGTTCCTGGCTGTCGCCTTTGTTGCCTTCATGGCTTTGGTGGCGAAGCAAGCCTTGCCCCCACGTAGCCTTTTGCCTTGGGTTATTTTGAGCACCTCGGCATTTTTCGTTTTCAATCCCGGAGCGTTTCAGATGTGGTTATGGGGTATTCCTCCCGTATACCTGATTGCGCCGCTTCTCTTTCTTGCCGCGGCATTTTGCGCGCAATTGAAACTTCCCCTGGATTTCAAAATTCTCGTATCCGCCGTCGCGGCCGTCATAGCCTCCTTCACGCTTGGAGCGGGAGTTTTGCTTTGGGCGCTTCTTCCGGTCGTCTTGGTTACCTGCACTCCGTGGCGGCAGTTGATCCGCCGCCACGCCGCCATTGCGGCTTATGCGTTATCGGGGCTGACGATGGCCGTCCTGCACCTACATAATCTGCTTACTTATAAGACGATGGTGCCGGCTGACCAGGGATCGGTCAATTTGGGCGCCCTCACAGCCTTTTTCCTTGCCTATACCGGAAATTTGGTGCTTGGGTTTCCCGCCACGATGCTCATTACCTGGGCGCAAGGGATCGCGATCGTCCTCCTGATATTTCTCGGACTCTCTGTCGTAGCGGCCGTCAGGACCTGCCGCGGAAAGCCGGAGTGGACCGCCCTGACAATCTGGCTCTGCCTGGCGGTTTACCAGCTAATCGCCGGAGGCCTTGTGGCGCTGACCCGTCATACCCTAGGCGCCAATTACCCATTGGAAGCGTCGCGTTACGTGCTGTCTACTTCCTTCCTGCCGGCAGTTACGATGGCGATCGCAATGGTGGCGTTACGGGCCTATCGTTCGCGGCTGCCAGGTAGCCTTGGGTGGTACTCGGGTCTTCTCTGCGCAATAACCGCGGTTCTCACGATTTGTCTGGTGATTCGAGGCGGGCAAATCCCGCCCGATCTGGCATCTTTCCGCCAGGATCACAAACAGAAATTGATGGGCAAGGTTGCATTGGCCGCGGCGAATCTGGTGACCATGCCAGAGTATCGTTATATTTATCCTTACTATCCCGACTCGGTGAGTTTTCGTAACCTTAGTAACTTCGTAACTCCAATCGCCGGACTCCCGCACATGTGGGACGATGAGTTTGTCCGGAAGCTCGCAAGCACCGCCGCGGTAAATCCGTCGGATAACGGAGGTTTCATAGATACTTTCACGGTACAAGCCGATAAGCTGTCGCTCAGTGGCTGGGCTTACCTCAGAACACAGCAGAAGACCGCGGACGCCGTGATTATCCTTGCCATTCCTCTTTCAGGCCAGCCTAAACTCCTAGAGGTTGTCTTCCCCTCTCTACCACGTCCCGACGTAGCCGCCTCGGTTGGGAATCCGGATGCTTCCGATACAGGATGGGCAGCCAGCATCACAAGCCCCCTCCCGGAAGCCGGCACGGTAATTCGTTGTTTTGCCTATGAGGCGGATTCGGGCCAGATATATCCTCTGTCGGGAGACAGGTCGCTGTAACAGTTACTTCAACGCCCTTCTATGAGCATTGCCAATGAACCCGCCCGGATACTCGACTCTTCAGCAGCGAGCGTGAT
This sequence comes from Terriglobia bacterium, assembly GCA_963767545.1. Lineage (GTDB taxonomy): Bacteria > Acidobacteriota > Terriglobia > Bryobacterales > Bryobacteraceae > CAVVFX01. The sequence goes on along the minus strand of CAVYEV010000085.1, from coordinate 117,299 downwards.
CAAACCCCGCGCCACGCGCATGGCCGTTCGGGTTGTGCTCTTGCTCCTTGCGGCGATCTGCGCGGGATTCATTCTACGCGAGACGATCCGGTACAGCGTCCAGGTTCCTTTTTGGGATCAATGGGACTATGTGTCCGATTACCAGAGGTACGAGAAAGGAGAGATTCCTTTTTCGGCATTCCTGCTGGCGGGTGCGGGCGAGCACTTAAGCGTTGTTCAGGATGGCTGTTCGATTCTGCTATGGCGCCTCACTGGCATGAACCTCCGGCTGATTATGGTGCTGGACTGGTTGCTGGCCGTTGGGCTGGTTGTCTTGATGGCCTTGATCGCGAGGCAAGCCTTGCCCCGAGGCAGCCTTGTGCCCTGGGCGATTTTGAGCACGTCATCGTTTTTTGTTTTCAATCCCGGCGCTTATCAGTTTTGGCTGTGGGGAATTCCCCACCACTACACGATTGTGGCGTTTCTTTTTCTTGCCGCGGCATTTTGCGCGCAGATAAAGCTGTCCGTCACTCTGAAAATTCTTATAGCCGCCGTGGCTGCAACCCTGGCCTCATCCACCTTGGGATCGGGTATGTTGCTTTGGGGGCTGTTTCCGGTAGTGCTGGCAGCCTGCGTTCCGTGGCGGGAACTGCTCCGCCGCCGCGTGGCCATCGCTGTTTATGGGCTGTTGGGCCTGATGATGACCATCCTGTATATACATAACCTGCTTAGCTATAAGCAACAGGCGCCCACTGCCACAAAACCAGTTACTTTGTTCGACTTGGCCAGCTTTTTCCTTGCTTATACCGGAAATCTTGTTTTTGGGTTTCCTTCCGCGGCGCTCATTTCGTGGGAACATGCGATGGGGGCCATCCTGCTGATCTTTTTGGGACTGTCGACTGTGGCAGCCCTCAAGAGTTGCCGTGGCAAACCGGAGTGGACCGCGATGATAATCTGGCTGTGTCTGGCGGCGTATGAACTGATGGCTGGAGGACTTGTCGCGCTGACCCGCCATACTTTTGGCTTAGGGTACCTGGTCGCGGCATCGCGCTACGTGCTATCTACATCGTTCCTGCCGGTTGCCATAATCGCGATAGCAATGGTGGCGGTCCGTGCCTTTCGCTCGCGGTTGCCGGGTAGCGTTGCGTGGTACTCGGGTCTTTTATGCACGGTGACAGCTTTCCTGGCGATTTGTGCGGTAATCCGCGTTGGACAAACGCCGGCCGATCTGGCATCGTTCCGCTTTTCTTACAAAGGGGAGCGCAACGGCAAAGTTGCGATGGCCGCGGCGAATCTGGTGAACGTGCCAGAGTATCGGAATATCTACCCCCACTATCCCGACTTGGCGAGTTTTAGTAAACTTAGTACTTTCATAACTCAAAAGGGCGGGTTCCCGCCTATGTGGGACGATGGCTTTGTCCGGAAACTGGCAAGCACTGCGGTAAATCCGAAGAATAACGACGGTTTCGTGGACTCTTTCGCGGTACAGGCCGATAAGCTGTCGCTCAGTGGCTGGGCTTACCTGAGAAAACAGCGGAAGACCGCGGACGCCGTAATTATTCTTGCCGTTCCTCATTCCGGCCAGCCTAAAATACTAACGGTCGCCTTTCCCTCTCTAATACGGCCCGACGTAGCTGCCACGGTTAGGAATCCGGATGCTTCCGATACTGGATGGACAGCCGACATTCCACGCCCTCTGCCCGAAGCCGGTACGGTAATTCGTTGTTTTGCGTATGAAGCGGATTCGGGCCTGGCGTATCCTCTGCTGGGAGACCGATCGCTGTAACTGTATTCTGAATGCGGCGACCTAGTGCGGCATAATAAATTTGAGTTCCATGAGCATTGCCGCGGAAAAGCTGACGCGAGGCGCATTTCGGGAGATGTATGCGCAACGGAAGCCTTACTACGAGCTTCTGGACGGCGCAGCGGTCCAAAAATCCTTGCCTACCAGACTCCACTCCATACTTCAGTTCGTTCTCTCAGTCATGTTGAAGGAATTGGGCTTTAAGTCCAGACCTGAGTTGACGCTTGCGATCGATGAAGCCTGGGAACCGACGCCCGATGTGTGCGGAGTTTTAGGCGCTGAGGAAGATCCTTATCTTACCCACGCTGTTGCCGTGGCGATTGAGGTGCTGTCACCGGACGATCGCTTCACGCGCGTGATTCAGAAATGCCGGAAATATTCGGAATGGGGTATCGAGGATATTCTGGTGTACGATCCGGTTAACCGTGAAGTCTGGTATTGGGATACAGTTACGGGCGGCCTGATTCACAGTAAGGATAGCTTTCGGTTTCGCAGTCGGCCCGTGGAGATCTTCCATGGCGAAGTATTCCGCCGTTTGGACGATGAGTTGCGGGACGGAAGTAACGCGCACTCCTCAGAAGGTACTCTGAATTTATAATTGGGTTTGGTTCTATAAATCCGGAGCATTTGCCATAACACATTCCGCCGGGAATGTTAGACTTTCGCTTATGCAAGCCCGAACTATTTCGGCGGTCATAACGACCAAGCCGGAACCGCGCACTCCGGAAGAGTACTACCTGGATTTAACGAAGCGATGCCTCACCCGAACTTTGATTGCAAAGGGCATCGAGCGTCACACGATACGTCCCGGCAGACCGCACGTCCGCCTCGCCTACGGAATTGTACGCTCCATTCTGACGCCTTTCAATCTTGAGTTGGTCCGTACGGTTTCTTCGGGGCCGGAAGATTACCTCGAATCGGGCCACGCCGCTGAAAACCGGGCCGAAGATGCGGAGACGATGCTCGGGATTCGCCAACTCGATCATATGCAAGCCTGCATTTCCGACGTCCTTCGCAATGGAGTCGCAGGGGATCTGCTCGAAGCCGGTGTATGGCGGGGCGGTATGACCATCTTCATGCGCGCGGTGCTCAAAGCTTTTGGCAATGCGGAAAAGCGGGTTTGGGTTGCCGACTCTTTTGAAGGACTGCCTCCGTCGGACACCAAAACCGATTCTTTCGGATGGCGAGCGGGAGATATGGCCGTATCCCTCGAGGAAGCGCAGCAGAACTTCTCCCGCTATGGTCTACTTGACGATCAGGTTATATTTCTGAAGGGATTTTTTAATCAGACGCTGAATAAAGCGCCGATTTCGCAGCTTGCAATTCTTCGGGTGGACGCGGATCTTTACTCCTCAACTGTGGATGTGCTGACCGCCCTTTATCCGAAACTCTCTCCCGGCGGTTACGCTATTTTTGACGATTATCAGAATTCTTCCGGACTGCCGCAAGGCAATTGACCAATACCGGACCGAACACGGGATCACAGAGGAACTCAAAAAGATCGATATGCGCGCTGTTTACTGGCAGAAGGCCTAACCCTCCGTGTTAACAAATCCCGACAGGGCCGACGCTTCGTGGCCTCCTGTCGTCGTGGCCGGCGGCTACCAGACCGGTGTTGTGCTGATGCGGAATCTGGCCCGCCGGGGCGTACGCGTATTCTGTGTCGAATGTAATCCGGTAATGCCGTGCTTTCGCACGGTGTACGGCGAAGCTCATCTTTGTCCGAACCCGGACGACCGGCCGGAGGAGTGGGCCCAGTTCATGATCGCTCTGGCCAACCGGCTCGGCGGTAAGCCGGTACTCATCCCATCCGCCGACCAATTTGTTTCGGCGATAGGCGAACATGCCGCCGAACTTGAGGCTCATTACACCTTTTGCAAGGGAGCCGCGGCCATACAAGCGCTTCTGGCGACCAAGAAGCGCCAGTACGAAATCTCCCGCGATCACGGCCTTCCGACCCCCAGAACGATGTTCGTCCGCTCGCGGGAGGAGATCCTTGCCTTCGGAGCGACGGCCTTATTCCCCTGCCTCATAAAACCAGTCCATTTCCGGCATTGGGAGCAGTTTCCGCCCGATCATCCGTTGTTCTGCCAGAAAACGGCTACCTGCGAGACGATGGAGCAGCTCGAAGCCAATTATGCGCTGGCTTCGCAAGTCTCGCCGGAGGTGGTTGTGCAGGAGATCATTATCGGCCCGGACACAGCCAAACTCGTCTATCTGTCGTGTTATGCAAGCAGCGGCAAGCGCATTGGCAATTGCATGATGCGGCAGATTCGAACCGCGCCGATTTATTTCGGTTCGGCTAGTGTCGTCGAACCCACGCTGGAACCAGAGGTTGACGCGATTTGCGACGCTTTCATGCAGAGCATTGGTTACGTGGGGCTGTGTGAAATAGAGCTCAAGCGCGATAGTCGCGACGGTACCGTAAAGATGATCGAAGCCAATCCCCGCTATAGCGTAACGGCGGACGCCGCGCCCTACGCCGGCGTCGATCTGGGCTGGTTGCATTATCTCGATCTGATAGGACGGGAAGTTGTACCGGTGTCGCCCTCCAAGCTGAACTTCCGGCACATTGTCCTGATGCGCGACTTTGCGACTTTCCGCGATTATCGGCGGGAAGGGCTCCTCACGTGGGCGGAACTCATTCGATCCTATCGTTCGCCGGTGGCTTTCTTCGATTGGGATCTACACGATTGGCGCGTTACGATGACGACCGCTTTTCATCTCGCCAGAATTCTCGCGAAGCCCCTTTACCGCCGCTTCTTCCCGAAGCGTTTCGTGTAGGTGGGGGGGATTGGGAAAGAAAAAGCAAATAAAAGTCTCCGCGTGAAAACTGCTAGAATTATGCCTTAAATCATGCTCAGGAGTCACTTAGTAAACGCGCTGGACCGAACCGGTATCTTCAAGTTCGTCACGCGTACGCACAGTAAAGATCTTCTGGTTCTTGCTTACCACTCAATTCTCGAACAGCAACACCAGCAACCCTTCCGTTATCATCACACGAGCGACGAGTTTGCAGCCCATCTGGAATGGCTGGGAAGTAACTGTGAACCGGTGGGGCTCGATGGGGTTCGCAAGTGGGTGGCGGGCAAATGGACAAGCAGCAAGCCTCCGGCGCTGATCACCTTCGATGACGGGTACAAAAACAACTCGAATATCGCAGCCGGTTTGTTGAGCCGGAAAGGCATGCCCGCGATTTTTTTCCTGAGCACCGGCTATATTGGGGGGAATCGGGTGTTGTGGCCCGATACTGCGTTCGCCAGGGTGGTAGCGTGGACATCCGGCACACTGCGGCTACCGGAAGGCGCAACGGCTACTGTTCCCGAACCGGGTGAGCAGCGCGTCGCGCTCGCTTTTCGCGTTATCCAATCCTGCAAGGACAGCCCCGAGGAGAAGCGTCTCGAATATCTTGAATATCTGGCCGGGCAGACGCCGGCTATCGATGTCAAGCTGGCGCCGCAAGTCCAGGATTTTATGTCCTGGGACGAAGCCCGGAGTCTGGTTCAGCGCGGCTACGAACTCGGCTCCCACACGGTCACTCATCCGATCCTGTCCCGGGTCGGTTCAGAACAACTGAAGCGCGAGTTGGCGGAGAGCCGGAAGAAAATAGAGGCGGAAACGGGGAGCCGTTGTGCCGCGATCGCTTACCCGAACGGGACCCCTCGCGATTATAACGCGGAAGTTTTGAAAGCCGTGGATGAAGCTGGATACGAATTAGGCTTTATCGTGTCGGGGCAGTGGAGCAGGCGCCCGGTGAACCGGTTGGCCATCGACCGCGTTCCTCCTCCTGGCCACGCCAGCGCGAGCACATTCGCGCTCCACGCCAGCGGTGCGCGCAGTTTGTCCGGGTAAGGAGACGCCTATCTATTACGTGCCGCGACGCCGTCGCCTCGTTACGTCTTCACGCTTGACTGAAGGGGAGTTGCCTCACATACAGTGACCAGGAAGTCGGTGTATTCTCCAGCGTCCGGCGGCTCCGAAACAAGTTCGATAGTATTCACGCCTTTCTTGAGATCCGCCGTGACCGACACCTCGCATTCGCGGTCGTGTAGCGTCTCTCGCCGTCCCACACAGCTTAAAAGTACCGAAGTCTTGTACCACTTTCCGCGGGGGACCTGCGGGGAATGGACTATCCATTCCTGAAGGGCCTGCATATCGGAAGGGGTGATGTGACGATCTTTCAGGCGATCCATCAGATGCTGTTTGACGGCTTTAGAAGGTTTTGTCCACTGACTCTCCGGCATTTAAACGCCGAATGTCATTTTAAGGAGTTCTTAATGGAGCCTTTCTGTTTCGGCCCGATCCGTGGACTTCTGAAACTTGTCCGTTAATTCCAGAAATGCAACGCGCCGCTTGTCATAAGCGGCGATACCATCCTCGATCAGGTCGAGGATCACGCGATCGGCTGTGATATGCCGTTGGTCTGCAATTGTCTCGATCTTGGCCGCGAGTTGAGCGGGAATGGTGACGCTCCTTCCGCGTGGCCTCAACAATTTCCATAGAACCAGCTTACACCGCTAAGCCCAAGTTCAAACCCTCGGGTTCTTGATGGATTGAAAGGTCCGGAACTCGGCTCGGCTCCGGCGCAAAGAAATCAGTGCAGCCGCCATGCCGCGCCAATATGAAAGCCATTCAGTGCGCGTCCCTCAATCATCTTTTCCTCGGCAGCCTGAGCGTCGGACGGCAGCATGGAGGCCAACTTGCCGAAGAACCCGTAGGACCGCTTGGAAATGCAGTTATAATCCGGCATCCAGGCCTTCATTCTTTCCACCGAAATCCCAGATCCGTCCTCGACATGGATATCTGTTATGTCATAGATCTCAGCCACGGTTAATGGCGTTGTCACGATCCCGGACTTCAGAAGCGCCTGATTCGTCTTCGAGACATAATCGCTGCTTTGTTTGCCTGTGATCTCACGAACTAGGCGCCCGATGATCCTCTTAGGCTTAAACCGCTGCAACGATTCCGGGACCGCCGACCGGGAGGTGTCCGCCATACGCCGCTGTAGGTCCGGGTCCTTCATAAAATCTCCGTTCGGGTCCTGAAGATGGATGAAAACCCCGTGCGGGGCCTGGTGAGCTCTTACCTGAGCGAGAAAATCCGCCAGATCCGGAACGTGGTGAAGAACCGAGCAAGTGACGATAAGATCATAGGTTCTGCCGGCGGGAAGGTCGGAAATCAAACCATGATGAACTTCGAACGGAATCCCCCAGTTTTGCGCTTTTTTTGTGGCTTGCCGCAGCATGGCGGGTGAAGTATCGAGCAGATCGATACTTTGCGCTCGCGAACCGAGAGATGTCTTGAGGATACACGTCGAAGCCAATCCGGTCCCGACGCCGATATCGAGAAGGCGAAGGCGGCGGGACGGGTCGAGATCGGAAGCAAGGCAGTCATCGGCCAGCAACGAAAACTGCCGCGGAAGACTATCCCACATGTCCGCGTGTTCCCGATCGTATACTTCGGACTCGAAGTCGTGAAAAGTCACATTTACAGCCGCGTGAAACTCTTCCGGAGTGCAACGCGCTCCGTGGCGGGCCATAATTTCAGCAACAATGCGGAGAGGCTCGGACTGTGAGGTAATTTCCATATCAATTTATTATTCTTGCATCATCTCCTCGATTCCGGCTGTTGTTACAATTGTCAAATAGGCTAAATCGCGGGTCCTTTAATCATCCTCTTCCCATATGACATCCGCCTCCACGCGCCCTCTTTCTCTACCCCTAATCAAGGGCGCGCGATTGGTCTCGCCAGCAGTCTCCGGGTTCGTCGCGGGGCCTGATTGTCTTTTTCGGGATTGCCTTGATTTTCCTGCGCTTCAGCATGCTTCATCAGATCCTCAGCTACACGTTCCGGGTGAATCTATACCTGCTATACATCTTCGGAATTCCAGCCACTCTGGCCATATTCCTCAGCGGCGGCATGCTTCGGGTGCTTCGGTACAGAACCGCGGTTTACTGGGTACTATTCGTAATATGGCTGCTGATTGCCGTACCGTTCAGCAGTTGGCGGGGCGGTTCGGCCGGATTGGCATATACCTATCTGCGAACCGAGTTCATCATGATGTTCATTGTAGGCGGCGTCGCGATCGACAGGCGCGAATGCCGGTTAGTATTGCAGGCAATCGCCGCGGCTTGCGTGGTGAATCTTTTCATCAGCCGTTTTTTCGGCGAGGTGGACACCAACGACCGGATGAGCCTGATCCAATTCGGCACGGTTTCAAACGCCAACGATTTTGCGGGCCATTTAATTCTGGTATTACCTTTTCTTTTATGGGTTACTCTGAGCACCAAAAATGCTTTACTACGGATCCTTTCGATTGGAGGCCTGGCATGGGGAACCTATCTGATCATCGCGAGTGGATCGAGGGGAGCGGGGCTGGCGATTTTGGCCGGAGTGATATTTCTGGTCGTCAGCGCGCCCGGCCAGCTTCGCCTGAGTTTTCTTGTCATGTCGCCAATGGTGATTCTTTTGGCCGTCTTCCTGGTTCCACAGCACACGCTTCAGCGGATACTCTCCTTCTCTTCAACCGCGGCAAACACGTCGGACGAAGCAATGCTCTCCTCCAAAATTCGTGAACGGCTGCTGCGCGACAGCCTGAAAGATATGATCGATCATCCGCTGTTCGGAGTCGGGCCGGGTCAATTCACAGAAACTGAAGGTAAGGCAGAGTAAATCCACCGACCTTCCCGGCTTGTGGTACCAGACCCACAACTCCGTGACGCAAATTGCGAGTGAGTGCGGCATTCCGGCCCTGATCCTGTATTTGCTGGCGATCGGTTCGACCTTTGGACTGCTGCGGCGCAATGGCAAGCGGCTGCAAGGAGTACCTGAACTCGCCGACCTGGCAAACGCGACCTTCTGCATGCAGTTATCCATGGTTGCCTTTTGCACCGCAATATTATTTTTAAATTTCGGATATTTCTTTTACCTGCCGGCGATGGCCGGAATGGCGATCATTCTGGATCTGGCGATCGCGTCATCGCTCGCAACCTTGGCACCCGCGCCAGCCGTCACGCCGAGATCGAACTTTCAACCCGTTCCACAGGTCGGCCGCCGCGCGCTCCCGCGTTTCGATAACAGGTATCGAGGATGACCGGAGCGGGCTCTACGGCCAGCGCCCGCGCATCGCTTTTCAGCAGTCTCCTGAAAGGCACTGCCCTCTATTCGGTAGCGCTGTTTTCGTACCGGATCGCGAGCGTCATATTGCTGCCGGTCAATACGCGATTTTAAAGTAGGTGCATCCACCGCAAGAACGCACAACACTGAGGCCGGCGAAGGCATTATTTCCCCGCCTGCTGCAAAATCCAGGCGACCCCCTCCTCCAGACTCTTTACGCTAACCGTCGGCGGATCAGTCGGCCCGCGTTCGCGATACCCGAAATCCAGAAACACGGTGCGGCACCCCGCGCGGGCGCCGGCGTCGACATCTCTCCAACGATCTCCGATCATAAAGCTGCGCGCCAGATCGATACCGAGGTCGTTGGCCGCGTTCAACAGAGAGACCAGGCTTCGGCTTGCGGCAGTTGCAGCCGTCGCCATCATGGCAGCAGGTATACACCGCGTCGAGCGGAAGCTCGGCACAGAGGCGAGCATGAATAGCATCCACCACCTCGCGGGTCTGCGTGCCGCGCGCACCGTCCGGTTGATTCGTTACCACAATCAGCAGATAACCGGCGGCGCGCGAATTGAGCGACTCGCGGGCTCCGAGGGTTATTTTAAGATCGGCCGCATCCGCCGGGGGATAAGGCTTCCCGTCGCGGATGACAGCTCCATTCAGGACTCCGTCGCGATCGAGGAATACGGCCCGCCGCGACCTAGAGGCGCTTTTCGGCCACTAAAACGAGGTTTTATATCGTACGATAGAAATTCTCGAAATAGGTCCAATTCGAGATGCTGACGGCCCCCCAAGCACGCAACATTTGCGGCCCTGCCCGGCGCGTGGTAAAAACGTAACGCTATGAACGATATACCGCCCGAACCGGAGGACTTTGCGAACCTGTACCGCCGCGCTTTTGCGGAGTACGGGACGCAGGCGCTTTGGAACATGCGGCCCATTGAAGACCCCACCCCTGCCGACGCCATAGCGATCACCAAGGCCCTGCGAACGCATGGCGGGATGGAAGGCCGCCGTTTGGCAGAACGGATAGAAATGGTCTGCCGTGCCCCTCACTAAACTGCAATCGCATGTGTTGCGTGTGCTTGCGGCGGAACGTAGCCCCGACAGCTACATAGCTGGAGGCGTAGCCATCAACCGCGAAGGTCCACGCTTTTCCGGCGACATCGATATTTTTCAAGATACGGAGCAACGCCTTGAAGCCGCCGCCCTAGCCGATGCGAAGGCGCTGACCGATGCTGGCCTTAAGTTCTCATGGAAAAAAATCGTGACCGGTAAACGTGAGGCCGAGGTTGAAGGGCTTGACGAAAAGATGAGGCTTGAATGGGTTCATGACAGCGCCTTTCGCTTTTTTCCCACGCAACCGGATGAGATTTTTGGTTACGTCCTGCATCCCGTGGACCTTGCAACCAACAAGACATCAGCCGCCGCCGACCGGCGCGAACCACGCGATATCGTTGACCTTGTGACCATCCATGAAACCATCCTTCCCCTCGGGGCCGCGATTTGCGCCGCCGTAGGCCGCTTTCCCGGCCAGTCGCCGGAAGAAATGCTCGCCGACATCACGCGGCACGGCCGGTTTACGGCGGAGGAATTTCGCGTGCTGGCGACCGAGCGTCCCATTGATGTGCCCGACCTTCACCGTCGTATCCGAAGCATGATTGAAGACGCTGAGCGCTTCATCAGCCGCATTCCGAGCGATGCGGTAGGCGTTGTTTTTTTGGAGAGAGGAAAAGCCGTTCAGCCCGATCTTGACGCGCTTGAGAAATACCAGCGCCATACCGGAACGCCGGGAGGCGTGTGGCCTTCATCGCCAGAGATATCAAGCGCCATGCTGGAGCGTTACAAAAAACAGAATGGGAACGGCAACGAGCCAAAACCCTAACACCCCCATGTTCCAAATTGGGTCCATTTCGGGAAAATCCGACCCCGCCCTCACTCCAATATGGACGAGTGGACACTCGCTTTAAACTTAACGGACGCGAAATAGGAGGTGGGGGAACGTTAAAAACTTCCAGGGGAGAAGGCGGGGGCAAATTGACGATATCTGTAACAGCATCAACAAAGGCCACACCACCTGTAAGCAGAGATGTCCCTGCCAAAACAGCTGCGAGCTTCTTACCTCTTCGCTCTCATCGTAAACGGCGACGGCAACCGCACCAGCACTAGGCCAAGAGCCAAAACTTCCAAGGCAATCTTGTCGAATTTTTCAAGAAACGCCATAGAGCCAATCGTACTTGATAAGCGTGATGGCCGCAAATCCCTTCCCTGTCCGCTTTGTTTCAAATATGGTCCTTTGTGCAAAAACAAGCGCCGGAGGATTCGCAGAAAGTTAAGGTGTGGGGAAAAGCAAACCCGCGTTTTACGCCCCGGACGCCGCGCTGTTAGCGACAGCAATAATAGCGCCCCGTTTGCGGGTTAAAGTACCGTGTACAGAATCCCTGAGTCTGGCAGCGACCGTAACAGCTTGTTGGCGACACCAAGCCGCAATATGGAATATCTGATATTTCGACATCACCGCCCCCCTTACCTCCCCGCCTGCCCCAAAATCCAGGCAACACCCTCCCCCAGACTCTTCACGCTAACCGTAGGCGGATCAGTCGGCCCGCGTTCGCGATAACCGAAGTCCAGAAACACGGTGCGACACCCCGCGCGGGCGCCGGCGTCGACATCTCTCCAACGATCTCCGATCATAAAGCTGCGCGCCAGATCGATACCGAGGTCGTTGGCCGCATTCAACAGGAGACCAGGCTTCGGCTTGCGGCAGTTGCAGCCGTCGCCATCATGGCAGCAGGCATATACCGCATCAATCGGAAGCTCGGCACAGAGGCGCGTGTGAATAGCATCCACCACCTCGCGGGTCTGCGTGCCACGGGCGACGTCCGGCTGATTCGTTACCACAATCAGCAGATACCCGGCGGCGCGCAGCGCATTGAGCGACTCGCGGGCCCCGGCTGTTATTTTCAGATTGGCCGCATCCGCCGGGGGATAAGGCTTCCCGTCGCGGATGACAGCTTCATTCAGCACTCCGTCGCGGTCGAGGAACACGGCCGCCCGTCCGCCGGAACTCACCTCACCGCTTCCCACTTTGTCTGCACCTGCTTCAACTCGGGGTGAGTAACCAGCAAGTGCCAGACTACCGCCTGGAACGCTTCCGAATGAGGCGTGACATGGGCCGGATTGACTGTGGGAACAATGACACAGGCATCGGCGACCTGCGCCGTATAACCGCCATCGCGTCCCACAATTCCGCCAATTTTGGCGCCGATGGATTTGGCATATTGCAGCGCAGTCACCAGATTCGGACTGACGTTCAGTTCAAGGTTGCCGCCGCCGACGGAAAACACGAACACCATATCCGCGGGCTTTAACCGGCTCGTGCGCAGCCAACTATCAAAGACGGTCGCCCACCCTTCATCGTTGGTGCGGGCAGTCAGCTCCGACACATTATCGGTGGGCGCATAAGTCTCAATGCCAGTGATCTTGCGGAAGTCATTCACCGCATGGGAGGCATTGGCGGCGCTTCCACCTACGCCGAGAATGAATAGCCGCCCTCCTCCGGCGCGGGTCTGCGCAATGAGAGAAACCAACCGGTCAATCGCCGCGCGATCCAAACCCTGGACTACGGCCACGCACTCATCGAGAAACTGTTCGGTAAAGGTCACTTTAATCCCTATAAATGGAATGCTAATGCAGGAATATGTACTCGGTTGGATAGCGCCAGCGGATGTATCCGAATACCAGTTGCGGCACGAAGCGCAACGCTAAGATGGCCACTTTCAGGCGGCTCTGCCGGAGAATCTGGTTGGCGCGGGTCAAGCGCTCGAGAGCTTCCCCGCGGTCCCGCGCATAGGCCGCCTTCTTGCCAAGAAAGAAATCGATACTGGCGTGCTTGCTGCGAATGGCTGCTGCAAACAATTCGCGCTGCCCTTCTGGAAGGTTCGGCAGGTTCAGGTGCTTCTCGTAGACTTGCAATCCGTTACGCAGCAGGTCTAACTTATCGTCGCTCATGCTTTTGGCGCGCAGGCGATAGCGCAGCAATGGACGGCGGTGATAAACGATTTTGCCACCGCTTTGCAGAACGCGGAGCCACAAGTCCATATCCTCGCCGCCGCGCACATCGGGATCCATGAGTCCGGCCCGCACAAGGCTCTCGCGCCGGGAAGTAGCGCTGATGCAAACGGTGCAGCGGCCGTCAAGCATGCTCTCCACGGTCACCGGTCCTTCGCTTGGAATACGATCCATGAAGGTCTGGCCCACCCAGGGACCTTCCCCGAAGAACGTTGCATTTGGATAGATCACATCGATCGTGGAATCCGCTTCGAGCATCTCGACGTGGTGACTCAGATAATCGGGCTCCCATGCGTCATCGCTGTCGAGGAAAGCGATGTACTTGGCTCGGGAAGCGTTCATCGCCTTATTGCGGGAACCCGAGATGCTGGCCCACTTGCCGGACTTCAGATAGACGATTTCGTCCCGATAGGGTTTGAGCACTTTTTCAAGATTCTCGGTATCCGGGCAGCCATCGTTGACGAGAATGGCTTCAAAATCCCGAAACGTCTGAGCGCGAAGCGACTCCAGTGTTTCGGCGATATAGCGGGTCGTGTTGAAACATGGAATGACAACACTGACCAGGGGAGAGCTGTTTTTCATTGGCGGCAAAGGCGTTTTCATTTTAGCAGACATGCTCTTTAATTCCTTTCAAAGATTGCGATATTCAGGAAACTACAGTACGATGGATGATGAGTATTTTCAACAGCTTGCAAGCATGAATCTATTTCCTGGAACCCGTACTGCTTGACCATTACCGAGGCACTAAAAATTGGGAAGATGGCGCCGCCAGAGGGGCCGCGATATTCCATTTGTCTGGCGTGCGGCTTCACGCCCCTTCATCTGCGTACGTTCCTGATTGCCCATCTTCAGGAGCTGTTCAAAGACCGGCGGGTTCAGGTCGCCACCGGACTTTACGGCGACGTGGCAGGCTCGGTTGAGAATGCAGCGGTTGATCAAGGCGCTGAACAACTGGATGGCGTGGTTATCCCGCTCGAATGGCCGGATCTAGACCCCCGGCTCGGGTTTCGCAGTTCCGGCTCATGGAGAATCGATACCGCGGCCGATATCGTCAAGGAAGCCCGCGCGGCGCTCAGCCGGATTGCTTCCGCGATCTTGCGCCTGCGCTCCGGAATACGGGTTGCCGTGTCGCTTCCCACCGCCCCGCTGCCTCCTCTTTTCCATACTCCGGGATGGCAGACGTCGCAGGCGGAGTTACTTCTCCAACGTGAGCTTCTTGAATTCGCCTGTCACATGGCGGAAAGCGGTCGAGCGACTATTGTTAACGCATCCCAGCTTGCTGAGCAATCGCCCCCAGCAGGCAGGTTCGACCTAAAGTCCGATCTGCTGACTGGATTGCCCTACACGATCCAGCACGCCGACGCGCTTGCCCGGCTACTCGCGCGCGCCCTGGTTCCCGCTTCACCCAAGAAGGGGATCATCTCGGATCTCGACGATACGCTGTGGAGAGGAATACTCGGCGAGGTAGGCGTGGACGGCATCAGTTGGGATTTGGTCAACCACACCCAAATTCACGGACTTTATCAGAAGCTGCTATCCTCGCTGTCCGAAGAGGGCGTGTTGGTTGGGATTGCCAGTAAGAACGACCCGGCCAACGTGAATCAGGCATTTACCCGGCCCGATCTGTTGTTGCGTCCCGAGCGTGTTTTCCCGATCGAAGTACATTGGAAACCGAAATCCGGATCGGTTCAGCGCATCCTCGATACCTGGAATATAGCCGCCGACTCGGTGATCTTTGTCGACGACAGCCCCATGGAACTGGGCGAGGTAGCGGCTGCTCACCCGGGGATCGAGTGTATTCTATTTCCAAAGAACGATCCGGCCGCCGGTTTCGCGATGCTAAGGCACTTGCGAGACCTGTGCGGCCGGGAGCGGATTTCGCGAGACGATACCATTCGCCTGGAGAGTATCCGCCAGGGCGCGTCGTTTCTCAACGAAGCGTCTCTTATGAAATCCAAGGACGAATCCAACCTCGAAGGTTTCCTGCAGCAAGTGAAGGGAACCATTGTGTTTGACGATTCCGCGGGTTTGACCACTCGCGTTCTCGAACTTGTCAATAAGACCAATCAGTTCAATCTGAACGGCATACGCTACACTCCCACGGACTGGGAACGCGCCCTCTCAAAGCCTGGTACCGTCGTGCTGGCGGTCAATTATGAAGACAAATTCGGTCCTCTTGGCACCATTTCCGTCATTCACGGCGACGTCGCAGGCGCTGTTCTGAACGTTCATACCTGGGTGCTGAGCTGCCGCGCCTTTACCCGCCGCATCGAGCATCAGAGCCTGAAGACTCTGTTTGAACTTTCGGGCGCCGACGCGATCGAGTTTCATTTTTGCCCGACGCCGAAGAACGGACCAGTGCAGGATTTCTTCGCCGGATTCCTGGGCGAGCGGCCTGCCGCATCGCTGCCGCTCCGGCTGACTCGCGATCAGTTTGCCGGCAAATGTCCGGGACTATATCACGAAGTACGCGTTAATAAAGGTGCCGAAGTAAATGGATGACATAAGAAAACGATTGATCAACTGCTTCGAGCTGGTATTTCCCGATTTGCCACAATTGGAGATACCCTCCGCCTCTCAGACCAGCATTGCGGCGTGGGATTCGGTAGCCGCGATCACCATGGTGAACGTCGTGGAAGACGAGTTCAACCTTCAAATCGATCTCGATATTCTGGCCGACCTCGATTCTTTCGAACGCATCTTGGCTTATCTGGAGACCGAGGTTCAACCAGCCTAAGGCTGGCTTAGCCACAAGGGGACGGAATCCGTAGCGCTAGTAAAACGCGGTCGCCTGATCGTTTTTCGTGTCAACCAGTATGGCGAACGTGGCTGCCGCGTCCTGAGTGGTCCGATGAACGGCGTTCATCGGCATCAACTCGCCAAGACCGCGCCGTTGTAAGCGCTGATCCACAGCCAGCCCTCTAATACGCTGGCCTTCTTCGGAGATATCTCCGGTTTCCACTTATTCGACGGCCCGCGTTGACGTGGTGAGCCGCGACGGGGTGAAGCTTTTATGTCTGCATCGAGGAGGGCAGGGCGGCGGCAGGCAATCAGGTGAGCATCTGCTTGTCGTAAATCTGAAACTCTCTTCGGCGCTCAACAGGAAACGTTCGGCCGTCTCAATGCCGGCCTGCTCGTCGAGATACACATAGTTCTTCGACCAGATCCCATTTGATCCACTGGTTCCATATCGCCATGCGGGTAACAGTGTTACAGCAGGCCAAGGCACTGCAGGAAAAGAGATTAGTTACGTGATGCTGTTCGCCATGACCTTGGGCACTTATAGCATCATTCCGAGCGTCTATCTGTAACGCGAAATCTCCAAACCGCTGGCTGTTTCCTTTTTCGTTTCTTTCTGGTGGTCGGCTGGGTGTTAGGGTTGGTATTGAGCCGCGCCAGTACGAAAAGTACAGAATATAAATTACGCTAAGGCAGGTAACCCAGCCTGGTCTTGAACCGATACGCCCGGCCTGTCGGTGGTTCGTGGCGGTGTGACGAGACTTATATAAAGGTGAAGGGCGAATGGATGTATCTTTATCGGGTGGTCGACAAAGCTGGTAAAACCTTCGATTTCTATCTGAGCCGACAGCGCGATGTGAACGCAGCCAAAGCGTTTCTGCGCAAGGCCATGAAGGGACCACGGATTCCGACGAAGCTACGCTCGACGCCTATGCCGCATCTCATCGCGCGGTTACGGACCTGAAAAAGAATGGCGAGTTGCCCAAGCGGGTGCAGGTCCGAAGCAGCAAGTACCTGAACAACCCCATCGAAACAGGATCATCGGCGGGTCAAGCAACGGCTCCGCCCGACGCTCGGTTTAAAGACTTTCCGAACTGCGGCCGTCGTGATCAGCGGAATTGAACTGGCTGAGAAGATCAAAAAGGGGCAGTATAAAACCGGCAAACTTGGTGGATGCACAGCAACGATGACGGCGATCTGGCAGGCCGCTCTGGCTGCATAGCAGGAATAACTTTCAATAGAACGGGGCAAATCCGACCGAGTACGACCATACTTCGAATTTGCACCAGAGCCCGGTAATCGGCACAACTCACCTTATCAGATCGGCTCCCAGGTCTTGCGCAACGGAATCCAGGATTGCTATCGCTTCGATTTCGATCAGGAGTTCCTGGCGGCAGAGGGTCGCCTGAATCGCGGTGGATGCGGGCAGCGGATCGAGTTCCTGCTCCTCGAAGAAACGGGTTCTCTCTTCATTGAAAGCCGCATAGTCGCGTTCGATATCCCGCAGATAGCAAGTTGTCCGGACGATGTCCCTCCAGGTCGCGCCTTCCGATTTGAGAAGGCCCGTGATGTTGTAGTAAATGCGCCGAAGCTGAGCACGAAAGTCCCCGATATGCACGGTTTGGCCATGCTCGTCGATGCTCGCGGTGCCAGAAATCAGGAGGATCGTCAGACCATTCAGGTTGATGCGCAGACCTCTTGAAAACGAACTCTTATAATCGGATGCTTCATTCAACACGTTGATCGCGCTGATCGCGCTCTTGGCGAGGGGCGTCGCGGTAAGCTGGGCAAGGATTTCGGCGTCAATAGCCATTCAGACAGTATCTCCTGTCAGACATGGCTCACTGGGGTTGCGGGCCCTCGGACGGCGCGCGCCGGATATCGCGGAACGGTGTTCGGGCCTGGTAAAGCGCGAGCCTCGCCTCCAGCGATTCGATCAGGCGGCGATTAGCCTGCCTGCGCGCCAAATCGAGGCTTTGATGGGTGATCTGCACGGCCTCTGGGAATCGCCCGGACTCCGCATAGGCTGCGGCCAGGGTATCTAGAATTGCGGGTTGCCTTCCATTCGCGATCTTGACCGCGTGCTCCGCGAGTGCTACCGCTTGGGCTCCATCGCGCAACGACGCTTCGGGACTGGTGGCGAGTACCCAGGCGGTCTGATTGAGAACGGCCGCGTGATCCGGATCTATCCGCAAAACGGCGCGCCAGGCTGCGAGCGCCTCGGTCGTCTTACCCTGCAAATAGAAAAGCGTATCGCCGAGGTTGAAATATGCGTCGACGAAATCGGGCTTGAGCGCGACGGCTTTTTCAAAATGGCCGATCGCTTCGCCGGGACGTCCTTTGCGGACCAGTGCGACCGCAAGGCCATTGTGCGCCTCGGCGGATTCAGGAGTGAGTTCAAGAGCGCTTTGGAACTGGCCGATGGCTTCGTCGAAGCTTTCCTTTAAGGCGAGGTTGCGACCCGACGCCGTCAATGCTTCGCCCAAATTGACGCGTATCGCGTCGGCGGCAGACCCGGAACCAGGCACGGACGCGAGCGCCTTCCGAAAGTGAACTATGGCCTGATCGAGATCGCCTTTGAGCACGAGCGCGCGCCCTAGATTATTGTGGGCTTCGCCGGAATTCGGATCCACCTCTAGAGCCTTTCCAAACTCCGCGATGGCTTCGCCCATCTTTCCGCTCCCGGCGAGAGCCGTTCCCAGATTACTGTGCGCGGCGGGGTATTCGGGATTAATCTCGATCGTCTTTTCGAAATGCGGAATGGCTTCTCCGAACCTCCCGGCGCCGGCCAAGAGCAGTCCCAGATTGTTGTGAGCCTTGTCGCTTGTAGGATTCAGTTCAAGAGCCTTTTTCCACATCTCGATCGCCTCTTCCGTGCGGCCGGATTTCGATAATTCCCATGCGCTGTCGGCCAGACGGTAGAAGTCCGTGGCCGGCGTATTGATCTTGGTAAGCCCGCCCGGCGGAATGTTGACAAACTCGGGAAGGTTCACAGCCCGGTTCGCCGCGGTCGTATTGTCGATGAGGATTGGAGGACTGTCGCGGCCTTCACGATCGAGGTGGGTCAGAAACATCCGGGTATAGGGCGACCAGCTCTTCGACGAGAAAACCAGCCAGCGTCCGTTAGGCGAAAAACTGTGCCAGGAGTTCATCAGCGGCGTATTGCACCGCATGGGCCGAGCCTCACCGCCCTCCGCCGGAACGATGTACAGACGGCTATCGGGCCGCATTAACAGGCCGTTGCGCGCCTGCACGAAGACAATCCATTTACCGTCTGGCGAGATCTTGGGAAACGAATTGCTCATTCCGTTGGCGGAGGCCCCGGTGATCGCTTCCGCGCGGCCGCCCTTGCCGCCGTTGAATGGAATCCGGTACAAGTCATACCGGATTTGCGTCTCGTTCGGATCGTTTGCAAACTCCGCCAGCTTTCCATCCTCCGGATAGGGATCTCTCGCTTCGGCGCGCGCGAATACCAGGTACTTGCCGTCCGGACTCCAGACGGCGTTAGTCTGCACATAACGCGGATCGTCTGCTCCGGGCAGTGGCTGCAGACGCCCGGTCGCGCGGCTGTACCATGCGAGGATGCCCCGGGTCGGGAAGAACACCTGAAGAAAACTGTAGGTTTTGAAATTGGCGACGTAGTAGTTGCCTTCCAGATCTTTCTTGAGCTTCTGCGCGTCCGCAGGTCGGGAAATCGATGCGCCCGCCGCCGACTCCCTCCCGGTGTCCGAGCCGTTGATCATGGTCACCACGTACTGCCCATCCGGCGACACCTGCGACATGAAGCCGACGCGAATCTTGCCGCCGAGTTTTCCCCGGAATGAACTCCACTCGATAACATCCTGATCACGAATCGACATCTCCTTGGAAATGGGGACCAGGGCGTACATGCCTTTGTCGTTCTGCGGCCCGTCCATGTCCATGCCGAGAGTCTTCCCGTCGCGTGAGAACGAGTGGCAGTTCGCGCAGGTGTGCAGACCCTCCATCATCAGACGGCTCCCCGGCTCGCCGATGTCGCGCAGCCGCCAGGCAATCAGCGGAATGGAGGCGGGCGCCAGCGGCTTAATAACGCCCTTCTCAACCTCGGATGGCATCAACGGCACGTCGCGATAGAAGATTGGCGCGCCCACGGGGTCCTTAGACGTCTCGATCGTGACGAGTCCTTTCGACAGCGGCCGCTCCGCATCTTTTCCGCTTGTACCGGAGATCGTGATCCTGGCGGCGTGTTCCACCGAGTGCCGTTTGATTTCGGTCCACGTAGCCCCGTCTGGCTTCCACGTACGGGCGGCCGCCTGCAGAGCGTTCAGCCGCGGCGGACGATTGGTGGGCGAGACGGTGCGCGGGTCGATCTCGCCGATCGCCAGGCGCTCGCCGCGCGATGTCATGCGGATCGAGGGAGACCGGTCCGCGAACGTAACCTCGATCCGCCACACGTTGTTAGTCTCGATCGGATCACGCCAGAGGAATGTGGGCGGCGTGATTTCGGGCGGAAAGATAGAACCGTCCGCCGGATAATCCACTGTGATTTGAGCGGTTTGAGCCGCCGCCAGCGTGGCCATGGCCGCCCCGGCCAACAGTATCCGAAACCCGCTGACGGAGTAGTTTACTTGGCATCCTCACTGGCCCGCCGCGTTCGCCGTTTAGGCAGGACACGCTCCCAATAAACCGGCATGCCTCACCTTGTTATTACGAAACCTAGAATTGTAACCGAAGACCAAGCTGCAAGCGCCGCCCATAATCCTGAGGATAGATATCCGTGGACTTTCCGAACTGGCTGCTGGTGACGCTCATATTCGGGTTGTTGTAGTTTGCGTTATTCAGGGCGTTAAAGGCGTCCACGTGCAACTGGAATCGGATTCTCTCAGTAAGAGAGAAATCCTTGTTTAGCGAGCCGTCGATATTGAAGAACTGCGGCCCTCGGATGTTGGAGTAGTACCACGGGTTCGTGCGCCGCGTATAAGCGGGCAGCAGACTAAATACCGACGTGTTGAACCAGCCATTCGGTCCGGTGTTGGAGAGAGTCGGGTCTCCGCTCACTGAGAGGGCGCCAAAGTTCAGCAGCGTTCCGGAGTGGTAGGTGCTGGTACCCGCGAGATTCCAGCCGCCAATCAGACTATCGAGTAAGCGGGAAGCTCCTGGCAAGAATTTTCGACCCTTGCCGACAGGAAGCTGCCAGATGCCGGAAACTGTCAACCGATGACGCGGCGTACCCGAATCTTCGGATGTCCAATGCTTCAGGTAAGTGTCGAGGCTGTCGTAGAAGGTCTGATTTGCTTGAACGTGATAATTGTAGCCGGCAAGCAACGTGTAACCGGAGCCGAACGATTTCGTCGCTTTGAGTTGCAGCGAGTTGTAAATCATATCGCCGCCGGATATGCCGTCGATTTCCGTCAGAGTGCCGTACTGCGGGTACATTTTCGCCAGAGTCGTTGCGGAAACCGTGGCTTGATTCCAAAGCGCGCCCGGAGATTGGTTTGGGATAGCCAAGTGGTAAAACGGATTGGCCACCTGCACATTCGTGGCTGCCCCGTACCGATACGCAATGCTTGGATCGACCTGGTTGATGTTGTAATTCACGTTGTTGAGTTGGCTGGTGCGATTCAGGAAGTAAGTCACATCGGCCACTATGCCGCCCGGCAGTTGTCTTTGCAGCGAAATGTTAACCCGGTTGCTGAACGAGTGCGGGCGATTCGGATTGATGTAGGTAACGTTGTCTCCGATTCCCGTGTAGGCGCCATATGACCTTCCGTATGACGGAACCACAGGCCAGGCCGACGTGAATGGATTCGACAATTGCATCTGCGGGATGCCCTGGACGGTGGGTTGCGCGTCCGTGTAATTCGCAAAGCCCGTATACGGGGGGCTGAACTGGTCCACCGCATTTTCATCCATGTTCCACGGAGTCACGTACCTGCCGTA
This sequence comes from Terriglobia bacterium, assembly GCA_963767545.1. Taxonomy (GTDB): domain Bacteria; phylum Acidobacteriota; class Terriglobia; order Bryobacterales; family Bryobacteraceae; genus CAVVFX01. The sequence goes on along the minus strand of CAVYEV010000085.1, from coordinate 95,674 downwards.
TCCAGCCCGTAGAGACATCTTGTCGGAGAGCCTGTAAGCCATGCCGACCCGGGGCGACCACGTCCCCATATCCGAGTTCCAGGCTCCCGGATGGCTGTTGCTGGTGAACTGAAACGCGCCGTTCAGGACCCACGGACCCGAGTAGAATTGTTTCGTCGCCGCCGGTATCTGGACGTTCTGAATTTCCGGTATCGCCTTGGTGAGATCCAGCGGCGCGGTGAGCCGGTTCTGCTCTTCCGAATACGGCTGCTCGTATTCATAGCGCAGCCCTAGATTCAAAGTCAAATTCTTGCTGACTTTGAAATCGTCGTTGATATATCCGCCGTAGAATCGACTCGACACGTTCGGCGTCACCAAACTTGGCATGGAGGTCTCATTGCTGTCCCAACCGCTTGAACTGGCTCCGATTGGAACGACTGCGCCCAGCAGGAACGACGCGTACGGATTGCCAGCTACTGCCAGATTCGGATTAACGTAAGTGGAATTAGTTATGTCGCCGTTAAATCCGAAGCCGGGGTTGGAGTTCTGGAGCAGGCTTGGCGCATGAGTTCCGAGAGTTTCGAAACCAGCCTTCAGATAATGGGAGCCCTCTTGCCGCGCGATCTTGATGTTCAGTCCGTTGCCGCTCGGCCGCTGGTTCCAATAACCACCCCCGGGTCCCATGTTGACCCAGCGGCCGCCGTCACCGTTAATCGACATGCGGATGTCCAGCTTCGGGATCGTCGGATCCGTATACAATGCGGAGTAAAAGGTGCTGTTCGGATAAACCGATGCGAACGTCCACGCCGGGGCCTGCGCGGCGAATTTCGATGCGTCGGTGAAATCGTGATAATCCACGCTTGCGGTTATGATCGTCCTCGGATTGAGTGTGTAGGTCAACGTGCCGGAATAGGTGTTCCCGTCACGCTCGCTACCCCGGTCATTGTCGAACAACGGCGAACCGGTTGGATTTCCCACCGATGCCGGCGTACGGAAGATCTGTGCCCGGAAACTTACCGTGAGTTTGTCATTCACATGAAAGTCCACGCGATCGGCGAAATTCCTGTAGGGATAGTTCACCGGCAGAGACACTACGTAATTATTGAGATGGTCGTAGCCTTGGCCCGGCGCATTTGGTTTCCATAGCGCACCCATGTACTTCACCGCCACCGGATCTTGCCTCGACGCTGGAATGATGTTGCTGGGGAAAGGCGTTCGCGTAACTGTGGCGCCGTCCGCCGAAGTCATCGTCGTCCATGGGTCATAGATCAGATTCGTCGCGCCCGCCTTATTGATCGATTGTGAGAAGTTCCCCTGGCGTTCCAGATCGGTCGGCAGAGTCGCAGTATAAGGAGATGCCGCGTTAGCCCATTGCCAGCCTTCATACGATACGAAGTTGAACAGGCGATTCTTCAAAATAGGATTTCCGAACGTGCCCCCATACATCTGCTGACGGTCTAAGTTCACCGTCCGGAACAACCGGTCCGAAACGGCGTCCGCCCATGGATATCTCCCATAAAAGTAAGCGCTGCCGTGGTATTGGTTGGTACCGCCCTTGGTCACGATCGAAATTGCCGATCCGGAGCCATGCCCGAACTCGGCGTCCACCGTGTTCTGTGAAACGGTCACTTCCTGAACCATGTCTGGCGTTGGCACGTAGCCGGTCTTGACGCTGATGCCAACGCGGCTGCCGTCTACCTGGAGGTCGTTCGAAAAGTTAGCGCCGCCGCCGATGCTCATGCGGCCCGGTCCCCAACTGTTGAACGGATTATATTCTGTGTTGGTATCGTCCTTCAGTACCGAGGGATCGAGCGTCGCGAGCACGAATGGGCTCCGGTACAGTTGCGGGATTTCCTGCGCAATTTTCGATTCGACAGTCGTGTCCAGCTTGCTCGTGGAGAACTGAACCTGGCTGGCCTCAGCGGACACCGTGACAGTTTCGCGGACGTCGCCCGTTTTCAGCCTGGCGTCCACCGTGATATCCCCGTGCGCCGCCAGCGGCACATTTGCCTGGACAAACTTCGAGAACCCCGGATGTTCTACCGAAACGCTCCAGGTGCCCGGTTCCAGCAGGTCGAATACATAGTTGCCCGATTGATCCGTGCTCCGAATTGCGAGGATGCCCGTGTTGATATTCCGCAAGGTGACGCTCGCGCCGGCGATGACCGCATCGGAGGTGTCTCGAACCGTTCCCTGGATCCTGCCGCGATAATCCTGCGCAGTCAGCGTCGCGGTGATCAGCAGTATAGCTGCGAGGGTCCGGTATAAGGCGTTTTGCCGGACGAACCTGAATTTGTTCATAACCTCTGGAATTCTCCTTATCGAACTTTCGCGATCCCGACCGCGACGCGCGTGCATACCGGTTCAGTGAAGGGTATTGGTTGATTGTGCTCCGGCGCGGCGCGCTCCGGGTATCCCGGAACGGTTTCGTAACGTTCTCGTACGTTGCTGAAAACAAATCGCCTCATGGGATGCCCGCCAATAACGGTTATGTGATAGTGTTCTGTCTGGAGGTTTTCTTGACGTCTGCACGAAAAGAGGCGCCAACTCCGGTCCGGAGCGAAAGCGAGCACTCTGCGACGTGTGTTCCCTTCGCATTGAACGCGCAGGAAGATATACGGCGCGAACTGGCGACGATTTTAGGTAGTCCGGAGTTCCGCACCAGCCAGCGAAGTCAGACGCTGCTCCGGTACCTGGTCGACAGTGCCCTGGAAGCCGGTCCGGAGCGGTTGAAGGAACGGACAATCGGCGCCGCGGTGTTCCATCGGGACGTCAGTTACGATACCGGACAGGATGCCATTGTTCGCGTTGCAGCTAACGATGTCCGTAAGCGTCTCGCTGCATATTATCAGCGCCAGGATCCGCCGAACGGTTTAGCATTGCATATCTCCCTGCCGCCCGGTTCCTACATTCCGGATTTTGTCCGCCCGGAAAAAGCCGCGTCCTTGCACGATGCCACCCCGAAAGCGGGAACATCGCTTCGCCGCTGGCTGCCTTGGGCGTTGTCCATCGCTCTCGCAGCCGTTTGCGTAACTCTTTTAATCCAGAACGCGAAGCTGCGCGCATCCGGAATCCAGCCTTCACCCCATCTCTCCCTGCTGCCTTGGTCGCAGATCGCGCCCCCCGGCGCAACCGTAACTCTCGTCGCCTCGGACTCGAATTTCTCCTTCTATAAGTCATTCCTCCATGCCGATCAATCCCTGCAGGTCTACGTCAGCCACCGTTGGCTCGACGATCTCGCTACCCGTCTACCCTTTGGCTCGGGTCTTAGCAACATGCCTCTAACCAGCATTGCCAATGCCTCGTTAGCCGCTCAGATTGGAAGCGTCCTGCGGCGCGGCGGCGCCTCGATCTCAGTTCGTTCCGGTCGAACCGTTCAAGTCGGCGATTTTAAGTCAGACCGGTCAGTAATACTGATCGGCAGTTCCTACGCGAATCCCTGGGTCTCATTAGTCAATGAGCACCTCAATTTTCGTATCGGCTACGACCCCGCTATCGGCAAACAGGTTTGCCGCAACGCCTCTCCGCTTCCGGGAGAATCCGCGGTCTACCAAGGTACGGCGCGCACACCGGCGTCAGGCGTCGGCTACGCCACCATCTCGCTCGTTCCGAATCTATCGCATCACGGCTTCGTCTTGTTGATCGCCGGAACCAACATGGAAGGAACCGAAGCTGCCGGCGAACTCGTCACCGACTTGCCGCGGTTAGCCGGCGTCTTACGCACCCGCGGCATTGATCCATCGGCCAAAGTCGAGCAGTTGGAACTTCTTCTGCGCCTCGATCACATGGACACGCAATCCGGGGGCTCCGAAGTGATCGCTCATCGCGTGATTCGCTAACTCGATTCACTGTCGCGCGCACGCAGATAGCAGCATGTCGGACACGCTCGCAACGCAAGAGCATTGCGGATCTGGGGAAGCTGGCCCGGAATCAAGCCGCGCCAGCGTGCAGCGCGCGACGGAATCTTGTGAACCGAGCGCCAACGCGGTCTGCAACTCCTTCCTTGCCTCGCGTGGACGGGCTTTCTCCAGCAGAAGTCCGTGCACCGCATACGGCCGGTCCCACTCAGGCCATTGAGCCTCAATCTCCTTCAACGATTTCTCCGCGTCGCTGTTGCGGTTCATCAATACCAGAACCATCGCCCGCATCAGCAGCAGGTCTGGATTATTGCCGGAAGCCTTGGACAAAAACTCGAGCGCTTTTTCTTTCCGTCCATCCCGCACCAATAGTAGGGCAGCCTCGCGCGCAATCTGCGGACGCGAAATTGCTAGCCTCAGCCCTTGCTCCAGCACCCTCATCGCCTCTGCACTCTGCCCGTCCGCGTCCAGAATCTTGGCCTTCAATAGCATGTAATCGCCTGCGCGCTGCTGTTCGGGCACTTGTTCCAAAACGCGAAGGGCCGCTGCTGCGCCATTCAGGTAAAAGATGCAGGTTGCCAGATCCAGGTTCGCTGCCGGAACCGCGTCCGCCGCTCGCTCCAGAAATTCCCGCGCCAATTGGTAACGCTCGAAACTAAGCAGAAAGCTGCCGGCCTGCTGCCAGACCCGGCTCTCCGCGTGACGCCCCAGCAACACTCGAAATTCGCTTTCCGCCTCGTCCATTCGCCCATCCGCCAGCAACAGACTGGCCAGACGCAGTTGCAATTCCGGATCGTCCGCATGTGCCGCCGCATCCTTCTTCAGCCGCTCGATCTGCCGCTTGCTCCGCTCCGCAACGGGCAGGGCCGCCGACTCGATCATGGACGCCTGTCTCCACACTCCTCGCGCCCGCGCCGGACGGATCCGCTGGAATTCCTCCAGGTACTTCTTCGCCTCTTCGTCGTGGCCCGACTCCATCAGCGCTCGACCCAGGTGCATCAGGATTTCAGGATCGGCCGGTGATATCGCCAAAGCCTGCCGCAGAACTTTCTCAGCATCTGCTGCCTGATCGAGCGATATGTACGCGGCGCCGAGAAGGTCCAGCGCCCGCGGGTCTCGCGGATTCAGCCCGATCGCCTTCTTACAATAAGGAATCGCTTCGGCTGTGCGCCCCAGCCGGTTAAGCAGCCAAGCCATATCGACGTGCGCCGCCGCGAGCTTGGGATCGAGGCGAAGGGCCGCTGCTAAAGCGGCCAGAGCTTCCTGCGGTTTCTCGCGCCAGGTAAGTTGAGCTATGTCGAAGTAGCCTAAAGCATCGTCCGGGTGCTTGCGGACATACTTCGTCAGCTCTTCCACTCCCTCCGATTGTTGCGCGTCTGTAAACCCGCGAACCAACGCCCGATCCCTCCGCGCGCTATCGTCATCGGGTTTGAGCCGAAGATATTCGTCGTAGGCAAGTGCCGCGTCCCCATAGTATTCGCCGCTTTGGGCCGTGTGCGCCAGCGCCAGCGATATATCGGCGCTATCGGGAGCCAGTTGCCTGGCTTGGACAAGAAGATAGATTGCCCGCGCGTAATCACCCATCGCGGCATTCACCCCGGCAAGTTCCATCAGCGTGTCCGCGCTCCCGGGCTGAAGCTTTGCCGCGACCGTCAGCGCACTAAGAGCGCGATCGTAAAGCTTCGCGCGAGCGGCGGCGCGTCCCAGATTGAACAACACGACGAAATCGTCCGGATGTTGCACCAGCAACGCGTTGAAAGCAGTCACCGCCCGGTCATACGCGCCGATCCGGGCGCAAGTCAAGCCGTAGAGGTACTGCAATCGGGCGTCGGATTCCGTTTCTTTCAATAAACCGTTCAACTCATCCACGGCCGCGGCGTGCTTACCGGCCCAATAGAGAGCCTCGGCGCGAACCATAAGTGTGGCCGGTTCAGCGTCGGTTACTCGCGCCAGATACTCTAGCGCCGCCGCGCCCTGGCGCCGGCTGACCGCGATGCGCGCCAGTTGCAGATTGGCGTTGGGGTGCCGTGGATTCAGCTTCAACACTTGCTGGAAGTAAGCGCCTGCCTTTTCCGGATCACCGCACAGCTGGTAATGGTTGCCAAGATTGTTGAGCAACGCTAAGGAAGCCGGGCCTTGCGCTAGCGCCTGTCGATACACTCGCTCGGCCTCGCCGCACTCTTGTTCCGCATCCAACTGACCGGCCTGCCGCAGCAGGTTGCCTTGTGCTCCGGCTCGTTGCGTCAACACGAGAAACAGAAACCACACAGCGGCGGCGCTTCTTTGAGCCATTTTCGCCCGTAATTATATCCCGGTATTGTATAGTGTGTTTGCCATGAAAGGTTGTGTTGCGGCACTCGCAGCCCTGACTCTCGCGGCAGCGCTCTGGCTGTCTCCGTCGCAGCCTGTGCGCGCGGCGGCACGCCGGCCCCACTTCACCGACATCGCGCCCAGATCCTCGATCCCATATATCACCAATAACCATTACACGGGCCGGAAATATTTCCAGCAGCCCATGTGCGGCGGTATCGGTATCCTCGACTTCGACAACGACGGACGTATGGACATCTTCTTCAGCAATGGCGCACAGTTGCCGGGCTTGAAAAAGGCCGATCCCGCTTTCTACAATTGCCTCCTGCGCAACAAGGGGGACGGCACTTTCGAAGATGTTACCGCCAAGGCCGGTGTCGCCGGCGAAAGCCTAGACTACAGCTATGGCGTCGCGGTTGGCGACTACGACAATGACGGCTTTTCCGATATTTTCATCGCCAACACCGGCAAAAACACTCTCTATCACAACAATGGAAACGGCACCTTCACCGATGTCACCGCGGGTTCCGGACTCGGAACCAAACCCGCCAAAACTCTCAGCGTCCAGGCCGCGTGGTTCGATTACGATAACGACGGTCTTCTCGACCTCGTGCTATCCAACTACACTCTTTGGACGCCCGAGGAGGATCGCCGCTGTACCATCCGCGATGTAGAAACCTACTGCCACCCGAAAACGTATCCCGCCGTTCCGCAGAGGCTCTATCACAACCTGGGCGGCGGCAAGTTTGAAGATGTCACCGAGAAATCCGGATTTGCCAAATCGTCTGGCAAAGGAATGGGCATCGCTATCGCCGATTTCAACGATGACGGCTGGATGGACGTCTTCATCGCCAACGACACCGAGCGCAATCTTCTATTTCTGAACCAGGGAAATGGCACGTTCCGCGAGGTGGGCCTTGAGTATGGCGTAGCGTACAACGAAGAAGCTTCCACCGTGTCTGCCATGGGCGCCGACGCTAAGGACTACGACAACGACGGTCTCGTCGACATCTTCTATAACAATCTGATGGGCCAGACTTGGGCGCTGTTCCACAACCAGCGCGGCAAATTTTTCCGCTACGCGTCGCCCTCTTCGAAAGTGGCCGCATTGAGCCAGAACTTCTCCGGTTGGAGCGCAGGTTTCATCGATTACGATAACGATGGCTGGAAGGATATCTTCTCCGCGAACGGCCACGTCGATAACATCACGCCTTCCTCACCTCAGCATGACACGATGTTTGAAAACCAGGGCGGCAAAGCCTTCACGGACGTTTCTCCGGAGATGGGAGACAACTTCCTGCGCACCGGCTATCAACGCGGCGCGGCGTTTGCCGACCTCAATAACGACGGCTTCATGGATCTCGTCGTCACCTCCCTGAACCAAAAGCCGAGGATACTGATCAACTCGGCCGGCAACGGCAATCACTGGCTACTCTTGAAACTCACCGGCCGAAAATCGAACCGCGATGCCATTGGAGCCAAGGTGAAGCTCACCACGCCGTCGGGCCGCACGCTTTACAACCATGTGACGGGCTCCGTAGGTTTCATGTCAACCAGCGATTTGCGGCTGCACTTCGGGTTGGGCCCGGAAACCGCCGCCGCGTCCATCGAAATACGCTGGCCGAGCGGCGCATTTCAAACCCTGAAAGACACCGCCGCCGACCGTATTCTGAGAATCGAGGAGCCCAGATAATGGAGTGGCGATTTTCCCGAAGGGTTTTGTTGCATCTAGGTTCAGCCTTATGGATCAACCACTTACGTTGCTTCACCGACTACAACACGTTCAGTAGCAAGGTGACAGCATTAGCGTCACCAAGCAGCAGTAAAGCAACAGGTTACCTAGATGCAACAGAACCCACTGCGACGGCCCCACTGGCTATCCGATGATGTTGAAGCGGCAACAACAGGGCGAGGCGATGTGCACACCCGTGCAGATGGAAGCAGTGATCGGAATGCTTGCGGCCTCGGACCCGGACGAGCCGACCAGTACATGGCAGACCTTGCGCGAAGTGCTGAGCAATGGCTTCCACAGTATTGACCGTCGGCTGCAAGAATACGGACCCTTGGAGCCGGAACGTTTCAGCCTGGAGGAGACCAACCAACGCCTGGCACAGCGCAGGGAACGCATGAGGTTCCACGCATGAAGTTCCGGGTCGAATTGGTTTGCCTCAACGACGGCGGCGAACAACGGTGCAGCGTAATGGAGCTGGAACGGGCCGAGTTGGCGATCGAAACTTTGGGGCTGAGTGTGGCGGAAGGAAAGACCATGCTGCACGGCTCCGTTGCGAAAACTGTGTGGCGGTGGTTTGATACCCTTGAGCGGTGCCCATCACCCCGTCTGAGCCATTCAAATGGCGCCACTATCCCGGCGAGGTGATCCTGCATTGCGTCCGCTGGTATTTGCGCTATCCGATCTCCTACCTCCATATGGCGGAAATGATGCGGGAGCGCGGCTTGGAAATCGATCCGAGTTGCATCTGGCGATGGGTTCAAGAGTATGCGCCCGAACTGGAGAAGCGCTGTCGTCCGCATCGGAAGCCCACCAATAAGAGTTATCGGGTGGACGAGACCTATATAAGGTCAAAGGAAAAGATCGGTATCTGTACCGAGCCGTGGACTCGACGGGGCAAACCATCGACTTCCTGCTGACTGGCAAGTGTGATACCGCTGCGGCCAAACGATTCTTTCGAAAGGCTCTGGCTGGTCTCAACAACCCTCAGCCACGAGTCATAAATGTGGACAAAAACCGGGCCTACGTCCCTGCGGTTACCGAGTTGAAGTCCGAAGGGGGAATTCGCCCGCGCTGTCGTCTACGTCAGTGCAAGTACTTGAACAACATTGTGGAGCAAGACCATCGAACGGTCAAAAAGCGGGTACGGTTGGGCGAAAGGTTACGGTTCGTTCCACCGCGCATGGCGAACGATCCGGGGTATCGAAGCAGTTCATCTGATTCGCAAAGGACGAGTGAGGAGGATCGCTAAGCACGACTCACTGGCCCAAGCACGATTCATTTCGACCTTGTTCGGCGTGGCAATCTAACCCGGACATCACGTTTCCCGGCTTCTACTCGCCGGAATTCTGCTGATCACAGATTTTCGCAACGGAACCTACCAGCGCCATGCCCAATTCAGTGTTGGCCTGCGCCACCGCGAGAGCCGTGGTCTTTCCTCGTTTTGCGAGGCGGATGGCCTTCCGTGCATCGTGTTCCGCTTCGACCGCCTGGCCATCCTCATTCAGAACAAAAGCACAGGCCGACAGAAAGTCGGCGAATCGCAGCGATTCGGGAGGTTGGGCCTGCTACTAAGGGATGCGCGTTCGGCGTGAAGAATGAATCACTCATTCCGGTCAGTTCCCGCTGATCCAATGGAAATGCGACTTGGCCAGCGGGGAATTGAGAACCGTCCATACGGCGGAGCAGGATGGAAACCGTCTTACCTTGAAGCATGCCTTGGTACGAGTTCAGGGAATAAAAGAATAGATAACAACAGAAAAAACGGAACGATAGACTGTGTGCAATAGGACCAACGGGTCGGCTCCGATAGCCTGCCGCTCGATGTAGGCTGTGCGATTGCTGCCAGACAATTGTCTATACAATATAGAACAATATCGGATGGCTCATAAACCGGCACCCTCACGGCCTCGCAGCTAAGGCAAGGCTGAAGCTCCTACCGTTGGAGCCGCGAAGGTGACCGGCACTGCGCCGATATCCGTACCGTCGTGAGCGCTGCCCGCTAAGGCTGTGTTCGTCGGCGAATATCCCGCACGAATCCATTGCATTAAAGCAGTGATGACATCGACTCCGTGAGCGCCTATTATCTGGTCGTCGTACCGCGTTTGCGCAGCCACTGCCTGGCGAATGTCGTAAAGGCTCGCCCATTCCCAGCAAGCGCGCCAGTTCGTCCCCGAGCCGGGTTGTGGATTTGCGCCCGAACACGACCCGCTGTTGATGTACCGGTAATTGACCGGGAACGCCCAGTAGACCGGCGATTGCGCCCACGAAACGAACTGTCCAATGCTATATGTGGCCGACGAATCCCACTCGGCGGGATGATTCCCCAGATACTTCGAATCAAACAGCTCGAGAGTCCTGTAAGGATCGAGGAATTGCGGATCGACATCCACATCATGAACTCCCGGCGGAGACGAGAAGCTCGCCGCATATCCCTTTCCCTGATTCTTGTACTGCGGGTGCTGACTATCCGCCGCCGTGTAATTCCATCCGCTGTTGTAATCACAATCGACAGGGGAGCAGTAATCTAGGGTTGGCGTAGCACTGTACGATATGTCCGCAAGTTTGAAGAAGCTTGCCTGATAATTGTAAGGCGCATCATTGGTGTCGGTAGTATGTTCCGGGTTCCAGAGGATATTAGACCGGAACGACCCCAATGTTCCGGGCGGTCCGTTGCGCCCTTCCCCGAGTTGCACAGCCGGAAATCCGCCGGGCGCGCCTTGTACCGTGCTGGTTGTATATCCGCCAAACCACGTGTTGTGCTCGGCGATCCCGACAAGATTGATATTTGCCGGCAGCAAAGAGCCCAGCTCCAGCGAACTGTGGCCTGCCATGTTGGCTAAGACGATGGAGTTATAGATACCCGACTGAGTTCCCGGCATTGCCGCATCGGAAAGCCACCACAGCTCACCGCTATCCGATATTCCGCCGGTAGCGGTGCCTCCTTGTCCATAAATGAGGCCTCGCAAGTTACTGGGGACCGGCGAACTCATGATAAGTAAGTGAGGGTTTCCCCTATCGCTATCCAAGTAAATGTAGCTGTCTTGAATATCTCCAGTCACGCCCATGTAACTGGTAGTTACAAAGCGCACCAGATTGCCTTGAAATGAATTCCACGCCGTAGTCCCTCCAGTTACTATTGCATCGCCAAAGTAGTTCGACCAGACGCTGAATCCGCCAAGATAGAACTGAGAACGGGAGAGCGCCACGTCGAAGACATCGTTGCGGATTTCGCGTGTGCCCGCGCCCGGCGCGGTGATAGTTATCCAATGGGAGAAGATCTCGCTAGCCGCGGATTGGCTGTGCACGTTGTAGGAGTGCCGGAAAGTGCCGGCATCGTCTATTCCGGTAAAGTTAGTCGAAGCGATGGTTCCGCAGTTTCTGAACGTGCTGTAGGTAACATCCCACTTCACATAATGGTTGCCGCTGTATTCGTAGGCGATCTGCCAACCAGGCGTTGAGGCGTCCCCGATGCCGAGGAAATCGGTGTAAGTCGCGGTGAAAGATCCCCCGGCTCCCGTATTACCTCGCATGGCGATCTGCCCGGCGCCTCCTCCCGGATTGGAGCGGATGCTGTTCCTGAGCAGCGCGGTTCCAGCCGAGAAGAACCCGCGGCAGCCGGAGTTCCCGCTAGGGCCAAACGCATAATGCGTAGCAGCAGGCGAAATGGAGACGGAAGAATCGAATTCGAGGGTCGAACCGGCTTGCATAATGAGCGCATTGCTCGTATTCGCGCAATCGGCGGCGGTGTAAACAATGTCGCCTCGGGCAATCAGGACACCGTCCTGGGATATGATGAGCCGGCCGGAATTGTTAAGTGATATGGCGATTGTATTGTCCGGGCCACGCGGGCCTCGACGGAGTCTTACAGTTGTTGTAGAAGAGGTTCCAATCGTGCGAGACTCGTTCAGAGTCACGATAATGCCGTCGGGAATATTGACGGTATCGCCGTTTCCCGGAAAAGTTCCACCCATCCATGTCGAAGAGGTTCCCCACAGCCCGGATTGGACTGCTGTAATATTGGCGGCGTTGAGGATAGAAGTACAGATCAGGAAGGCGGCCAAGACCAAGGTAAGGTAAGACATAGCCGGTGAACGCCATCCAGGCATGGACTCTTATGATTTTAAATCATTTCGTCCCTCTTGCGCGATTCGGGTGAAGGCGGGAAATCGCCCGAGATGGAAAACCGAAATAGGAGATGAAACAACTTCGCAAGGAAGGATGAGCAATCGGGCAAAACGCCCCCCATCCACCTGCGAGTTTTTAGTAAACTTCAAAACGGTATGAACCCGATGCACGCCGGCATAGCCTTGGCGATCACCGTAATAGCAGTGGCACAGACGAACCCGGTAGCCCGGCCGGAATTCGCAGTCGCGTCAGTGAAGCGGAATAATGCGAATTGCTGTGTAGGGTATGGTCTCGGCGACGGCAAGCTACATGGAAATGATGTAACGCTAAAAACGCTAATAGCATGGGCCTACCAGGTTCAACAATTTCAAATTTTAGGCGGATCAAGTTGGATGGCTGCCGATCGCTTCGACGTTGAAGCGAAAACTGACGACCAGAAAGCAGACTATGCTCATTTACGGCTTATGCTTCAATCGCTTTTGGAAGATCGATTCAAAGTGAGACTTCATCGCGATACCAAAGAACTGCCAATTTACTCGCTCGTTGTTGCGAAGGGCGGGCCGAAGATCAGGTTGTCGCCGGATCAGACTGCGCCTGATGTTAATGGGCCGCCACCTACCGGAGCCGGTCCTAACCGAGGGGGGCTGCAGGCCGGCGCCGGCATGCTGATTGGCAACGCGATACCACTTCCTCAGTTCGCCACGATTCTTTCGCGTACAGCGCTGGATCGGTTGGCAATCGACAAAACAAATCTTGCCGGCCGGTTTGATTTTCAACTACATTGGGCTCCCGATACGCGGGAGCCGCCGATCGATCCTGGCGGCACGACGCCGTCACCGGCGAGCCCTTCCGATTACCCGTCAATTTTCACAGCCATCCAAGAACAATTGGGATTGAAACTGGAATCGTCCCGTGGTCCGGTTGAGGTGCTCGTGATCGATCATGCGGAAAGACCAGGCGAGAATTAATTCAATGGCAACTGGAGATTCTTCCGCACACATTGGAGTCACTCCAGCGATTACCCGATATCGTTTGAGCGCTCAAGAACATCTATTGTGGTTCCGGGGTGTTCATATATTAAATTTGCTTTCCCGGCTTAAATAAGGGATACTTTCTTTCTATTCCCCAAGGTCGACTTTATTGTACTTTTGCGATTGAGCGGAGGCCAGCGACAGATGGATATCAAATGTCAAATTGATGAACCAGAGGATCGTTGTATCAGAAAACCCACGTGCAAACTTCGCGGGTGGCTTGTCGCTAGTCCAAACCCCGGTTCTTTCGAAATGAGCCGTCTCCAGTTCCGGATCGGGCAAGTGGTGGTACCGCATGTTCCCACGTCGAGGCCTGACGTGGAGGCGGCGTTTCCGCACCAGGGATGCACCGGGTTTTTGATGCGCTTCGATCTAACCTACTACATGCAATACGTGGTAAACGACAATCTGGTTTTGTCCGCCGTACTTCCAGGCCGCCAACCGGTTCAGGTTGACCTAACAATAGACAAGGGCCTGATCGCTACCTGTCTTGCCGCCGCGGCAGGCGCATAACTTCGAACTTTTAATCAATGGTGAATTTAGCTGTTGGGCCCTGGTAGTAAGACTTCTTGTCATGAGAAATCGCGCGCACTGAAACGACGTGCGGGCCTTTAGCTAACATACCCGCGGGCACAACTAACATATAGCCCGAGTTACGGCATGCGGGATTCTTGAGAGCCGCCGCCACGTCTCCGCGCTCGCCCCCGTAGACCGCGCTATACGCGACTTGATCGATCACTACGTCCACTCCGCCGGCGACTACTTTGTTGGGTTGGTCGATTGCCCAGCCTGAGATATGGATCTCCTTGCTTCGCGGTATGTGGATCGAGGGCTTCGAGGGCGGATCTGTAATGGTATTGATGTAATCCAGGAAAATAGAAGTTGCGTGTTCGTTGCGGCTCAGTTTTTGTGTTACACCAGCGGCGGGAGGCATGGCAGCTCCCTGCAAAAGTGAACTTGCAACACTTCCGACCAATACGGCAACTTCGAGGAGACTTATAAAGCGGATCGGCATGAAATACAACTACTCCTTTTTGAACGAAGATATCACATTCGGTCATTCACCGGGGAGGTTTCCGCCGTCCGTCCGCGTTTGCGCGCAATTCCCGGTTCAGGTGCTACCATTCGTAAAAGGATTCCGCCTAATTCCGCCGCCAGCAGCGGCGCGCGAGCGTCCCGGACGTCGTCAAAAGCCGTCATAAAGCTAATGCCAGAAACCGATATAGATATTATTGAGGAGCGCTGGGTCCATAATGTTACGGTCTGGTATAGCCGTTTCTCGAGCAGTGGCGGCAAATGGTTCCGGCCAGTTCTTCCGTGGCTATTCGGGCTCGCGTTTATCTGGATCGCTTTAGCGATAATTCCGATTCCGCCCCAAATCATGGGTACCGGTCTCGACCCCAGTTGGGTATATGCGCTTAATTTAGCTCATAGCGATCATCTCCTTTTCGGCAGAGATGTAGTTATTACATTTGGCCCTTTGGGTTATCTGTTCTATCCTATTCCCGACCTGGTAGGGCCAGTGCCCGTGATCGCCTATACGTGGATGGTGTATACGACCTTCCTTGCCGGCCTGTTGTGGATCTGGCGCGCTCTCGGCCACCGCCTGACCGTCATTGTAAGTTGGGCCGTACTTGGCGCCGCCATGCTGTTAACCGAGCCCTTCTGGAGAATACAGATATCGTTTCTCAGTATGGCGCTCGGGATACTCGCTTTATTCAGTGTCCGGACCGAAGGACGCTTCTTGTATCTCGCCATAACCGGCGTGTTTGCCGGTCTGATGACGTTATTTAAGTTGAATGAAGCAACCGCGGCGTGCACGGTATTTTACGCCTTACTGATCCCATTGTCAGCGCGCGCATGGAAGGATGCGGGAACACTCCGGTATAAGGTGTTAACGATTGCCTTGTTACCACCAATAAGCTTCCTGGTTGGATTTATAGCCGTAGAAAGGAATGTTTCTGGAATCTGGAACTATGTAGTGCGTTCCATGAACATTGTTACCGGCTTTTCGGAAGCGATGTCTAGTACCGGTCCGGAGTATCAGGTTGTCCTGGCGTTGTTCGGCATCGTGTTCCTTGCGTTGGTTATACCTTCAGTTGCCGAACGGCCGCGCGATCTGGCTCCTGGTTTCCTGCCCGGGGTACTTTGCGCGTTTTTTATCTTCAAGAGTGGAATCGTCCGGCAGGATGACCCCCACGTGGCTCTCCTCCATGTCAAGCTTGCCGTAGCCGGCCTGTTCCTGCTGATTTGCGCTAGAACAGTGCGTGACCGGCGATTGTTGATGGCTTACGTGGCGGGTACTTTCTGTCTGGGCATCAGTTTGTACGGGCAGGTGTATCCCATGCAATTGGCAATGGCGGAAGATCGTAGCGGCCTACGGTCCACTTTAGAGAATTTGCAAGCCAATCTGCAATTTTCGGCGACGTGGAAGCGGGTCGGCGAGGAAACCCGCCAAGCGCTTACTGGAAGGCGGCTTGATCCGGTGATTTCCAAGCTGGTGAGCGGCGGAACGGTAGACGATGTTCCGCATGAAGTCGATATTGTCGCGGCGAACGGCTGGCGATGGAATCCGCGGCCCGTATTCCAGTCTTACTCAGCCTATACTCCGGTGCTCGACAAGCTCAATGCCAGCCATCTGGCGGACGGGGGCGCCGATCACATCATCATGCACTGGGACGCAATTGACGGCCGGAATCCGCTGCTCGACGACGCGGCTTCCTGGCGTTCTCTTTTCGACCATTACGATGTGGAATTCAGCCGGGCCGATCTGCTGGTTCTCGAACGGCGCCAGTCGCCGCGTTATTATGAACCGCGGCGGATTGGCACGGTTACCGGCGCATGGAATCGGGACATTACGGTTCCTCAAGTTAGTCCAAACGAGTTCGCGATGATGAAGGTGGAGACCGGGAAGAGTCTATGGGGCGGAGTTATGGGATTGACCTTCCGAAATTCCCCGGTTTACGTAGCCGCAACTTATGTGTCGGGAAGACAATCGAGATGGCGGGTAACTCGCGCTAATCTGGCCGACGGCGCTTTTATCGGATACCTGCCACAGAACTTGGGTGAAGCGCTGCCTTATTTTGGACAACTGCAAGATGGTGTGCCGGATCGCATGGCGTCCATCCGCTTTGAGAGTCCCGGATTAAATGAGTTCTCATCGACCATTCGGATCTCTTGGTATGCCGTCGCATTCCGGCCTGGAGAAGCGCAGGTTCCTCCGCAACCCCGTTTAGATTTGATCCAGCTTTGGAAACCCGGCGATCCGGTGAAGCCAAGCGGCAGTAGGATCCAGGTAGAGCCTTCTTCCCTGGTCGTGCGTCCGTTTCAGCGCGATCCACAACTCCACTTCAACCTAGGCGAGCTAGGCCGGTATAAGACTGTCATGGTGAGAGCCCGATTCCGAAGCAGCGGCCGGATTGACGCGTTCTTTGGGCGTCAAGTCGAGGGCAGAGGCATTGGAGGTTATGTGCCGGCTTTGAGGCAGTGGGTGGATATCTATTTGAATATGGCGGTGAATCCCTTCTGGCCGGCGGAGGCTGGGTCGATTCTTCGTTTCGACCCGCCGGATGATTCGGTTGGATCCACGATTGAAATTGCGGGCATCTGGGCGTCTGTCGAAAGTTTTCCGAAGCCGGCCGAAATGACTTTTTATACCGTTGCCGATCCCATACTTCAGGCCAAACCTATGCCGCCCGAAAAGAATTACGAGGGCCTGTTGGTCCGGCGAGCAGGCGGTAGTGCGGAAGACTCTAAGGTCTATCTGATCCGCGACGGTAAAAAGGACTGGGTCTGGGATGCGAAATGGATCAAGAGTCACGGCTTTAAATGGCCGGACGATGTCCATGTTATTCCCGCGCGGGATCTGGCGTCGATACCAACTGGCAAGTCGATTCCTTAGCGCCTGCGTCCCGGAGGTATTTATAAGCGTTGCGTCATCGGCTTCAGTGGCTTGAGTTTGGCGCGGGGTGCCGGATCATCATCCTCTTTCTTTGCCTTGTCGTGGCCCATATTCTTCGATATGCGCCGGATCGCCCGATGCATCTCACATTGGCTATGTGGCGGCAGTTCCACGTCAGCAGGTATTCACAGCCGTACACCGTAGCGATCGCGATATGAGTCGCATGGCTGCTGCTTTGCGCAGGATCGGCCCCTGACAATCAGATCTTCTGCAAAATTAGTATGTCGCTAGTGAGCGCCAATCCGGAATATCTCGAAGCAGTTCCAGGCGCTGGGTGGCGAGCAGGCCGTCCTCCGGCTCGCACTTCCTGCATCACCAACTCCGTTGTACGAGGGCGTGCTAAGTTCGCGCCTAAGAGAGGCACCGCCTTAAAACGTGCTTGATTGTGTGGACGAGGCGTTTAATCGAATGCGCTCTGAGACATCCGCTGAAACGGTTCGCGCCCGCGTTTCACTAATCAACGTGTGGACTGCCTATAGGCAGGTTTCACATGGAGGAGAATACGCATGTTCAGTTATAGTGTCAAGTACATTTGTGGACAGAATCAGCCTGCATCGACACAGCCATGCTCGCCGGTTCGCCAGGGCATATATGCCACCGAGATCAACATTCACAATTTCAACCACGGTCCGGCACAGATCGTCAAACGAGTCCTTCAGGTCGTGCAGAATGACGCGCCTGTGGGCCGGGAACCCGGTATTGCTCCGGCGAAGCAGTTCGACCAGATCACCTTGCCACCCGACACAGCCACCATGGACGATTGCTGCCACTTTGCCGACAAGCTGCAATTCAATCCCGCGCACCTTAATATTGGTTTTTTGGAAATCGTGAGCAACGTAGAGCTTAACGTTGTTGCCGTCTATACAGCAACGGATCTGAAGTCGGCCAGCATCAGCATCGATGTTGTAACCGTCGGCGTACGGCAGGTCTGAAGGGATCGTTCGGGCGTTCGAGTGTCCCCAACGCAGCCCGCCGGACCCCGGATCCGGCGCCCCCAAAGTGGTCTTCGTCGGCCCAATCGGCGCAAAAACGGCCGCATAACCGGTTTCGGAGCCGAAGTGTCGCTCAGCTAGGGCGTGCCCCCCAAAGCAAGATATTTTTGATGCTCTGCAAAGTTATGAAAAGATCCATCGTGGGCGACACGTACTTGAGGTAGTACATGTCGTATTCCAGTTCCACCATACAATCCGGGGGTGAAGACTGGACTCTCATCTCAATCTGCGCGAGTCCCGTCATGCCCGGCCGAACCTTGAATCGATGCGGGTAGAACGGGATATACCGCGTTATTTCCTGGATGAATTCGGGTCTCTGGGGTCTTGGTCCGGCGATTGACATGTCGCCGCGCAGCACATTGAAAAACTGAGGGAGGGCATACAGACCGGTGCGGGAAAGAAACCGGCCGACGAGCGTGTCGCCCTCGATAGCTTTGGCAGTCCGGAAAGAAAGGAGCGTGAATGGCGTCCCACACTTTCCAGTCCGCGGGCTGCGCTTCAGCACGGGTCCGTGAAAGCTCAGCCATCCCAGGACAGCGATCGTCAGCATAAGCGGCGCGAAGATGACGATACAGACGGCGGCAATCAGTGTGCTGACGAGTGTCTGGAAAAACAAGTCCCGGGCGCTCGGCTCGAATTCCTTGGAGTACAGCAATCGCGCGGGCCCCAGTCCCCTCAAGCCCTCCCGATTGCTGATCTTGGCGTAGGTTCCGGCGGCTTCCTGAATCGAGTACCCTAAGAACCGCAATTCCAACAGATCGCACGCCAGCCGCGGGCCGGGTTTTCCTATTACAATGCGGTTTGACCGGAAGTGCCGGATCAATTCCTCCAGACGATTGAGCGGTGCGGCGACAGCCGATAACGTGAGTCCGTCCGGTGCCACGTCGGGATCGCGGATTTGGCCAACTACCTGGATACCCAACTGAGGTCGCTGTTCGAGATATGTAACGATATCGTCCAACACCGGACTGTTCCCGATCAATAGCAACCGCTCGGGGGCTACCTGAGGAAGAACGTAGACGCTGAACAGCAGCCGCCCGGTGAACATGATGGAGATGGAAATCAGGCAGCCAACCAGAACAACTCGAAACGGGAGATAGAGGTCGGGGGCAACGGCGCTGATCAGCGCCTGGAGTAGAAACACAATACCGATTACCATCAAAAGCTGCTGGGCCAGCAGTATCCTCGATTTCACCCGGATCTGTGAATAGAGGTCCTGTAGATAGAGCCCGGCAAGAACACTGATCGAAACCAGCGCAACATTCACGAGGCCCAGATTATTCAACAGATAATCGGTGGGGTCTAAATCGAGGAGCAGGTAGGTCGAAAAAATGAACGCTGAGATAACCACAACGGTCTCGAAAACCAGCAGTGCAAGGGTACCGGCCGGTACGAAGACACGAAAGAGTTGAATCATTCAGGGCAAGCCGCCACACTATATTCCTACCATGCTGCACTTTGAAAAGCCGCGTGTCCGATTGGTAGCATTAACAATAATGAACGGCACTGGTTATGCCGATCGGAGCGTAAACACCGGTCGATGTGCGAGGCTCTATTCAGTGTGATGGGAGATCTGTTTTCAGTCAAGTACTGTCGCCTGAGGGGCGTGTTCGGCGATAGGAGCCGTACTTGTCTTTTGCGCATCGAGAACCCGTCCCAGAGACAATAAATCCGCAGTCGAGGTTTCCTCCGAAACTGACGGCTCGCAACTGACGATATTATTGATTACATGGGGCTTCTGGATGACGCCGGAGTTCTGCCGGACATCGCGAAGCAAATATTCAAGCACCGCCACGGAAGCCAAAAAGAGTAGAAAAGTCACCTGTCTGTTACCCCCTTCCCGTCCTTCTATCGGCAGAAGCCGACTTTCCCTTTAGGTCTAATTTTGCCTTTAGATTAAAACAGTATGAAAAATGGTGATTTCGCCTTGATGTCCCGCTAAAAATCCGTTTCAGGTTGTTTCAGGTTAGTACTGAAGTGGAAATCCGACACAATAATCAAGGGCTCGGCACCCTTTGGCTGGCAGTTTCCGATCCGGAACCATTCACCACCGGTGTCAAACCGCTACACCACGGATTGTATATGGTGCGAGTGACCAGAGATCATGCCATCGCAATATTGCGGGCTCATGAAGAGGAACTGAAAGCCGCCGGTGTTCGAAGTTTGAGGATTTTCGGTTCCGTCGCGAGGGATGAGTCCGGTCCGGATTCCAACATCGATCTGGAAGCTCTTTTGAAAATGCGTCCAAGCTGACACTCCTGGACTGGCAAGGCTGGAGAGGCGGCCTTCAGGATTGCTGGGCTGCGAGTCGAACTTGTCAACATTTCTGTCACCAATACGGTCGGAATTTCCGGCAGCATCGCGGCGGTGATGACAGCGGTTCTTCCCGGATTGGCTGTCCTTTCAAACTATGTTCGTGCCGTGCGATATCCGGATGGCGTGGTTATCAACGGGACAGGAAATGCCGAGACAGGCTTCACGACGGCTGCCGCCGCGGGGCCCGGCGATGTCATCGCCTTATTTGGAACGGGGTTTGGCGCTACTAATCCAACTGTCGATCCGGGCCTGGTGTTCACGGGAACCTACCCCACGGCCAACCCCGTCACGGTGACGATCGGAGGCGTTTCCGCTGAGGTTTTGTGGGCTGGCCTGTCGGCAGCGGGACTGAATCAGATTAACGTCCGGATACCCTCGAGTCTTGCCGATGGCGACCATGCGGTGATCGCGACGGTATCCGGTAGCAGTACTCAATCCACCGCGCTCCTGAAACTTTCCGCCGGCGCTGCTTATAAAGCTCAAATCTTTATCGGCGAATTCCTGGCGGCGCGGTTCAACGGGCGCCATACGAACCCGCGCGCGTTTCATCCCCTGCTTCTGCGTGGTACAGCGAAGGTCGAGGATATTATCCTTCTCGGACTCCTTGGAGGCGAGCGTCGAGCCGGAGCATTGAGCAGCGAACTGCACCGTAATACGGCCTGCCAGGCTCCAGGGATTTGCGCATCATGATATCGTCGGCATCTCTCGGACGCTACTAAACAGCTATACTTCGAAGAGCGCAATTATCAGCACAGGAGAATTCAATTTGAGGGCATTTGTAACGGGAGCTGCGGGCTTTATCGGCAGCAACCTGGTCGATCGCTTACTGGACGCGGGCCACGAAGTCACCGGATACGATAACTTTTCCACCGGCATCGAGTCTAACCTCAACAGCGCCTTGGCATCGGCGCGTTTTCATCTCATCCGGGCCGACGTGCTCGATTTGGACCGGCTTTCCAAAGCGATTGCCGGCGCCGACACGGTGTTTCACCTCTGCGCGAATGCCGACGTTCGCTTCGGGACCGACCATCCCCGTAGAGACCTCGAACAGAATACGATCGCGACCTGGAACGTGCTCGAAGCGATGCGCCTGAACAATGCGCGGAGAATCGCCTTCTCTTCCACGGGTTCGGTTTATGGTGAGCCGGAGGTATTCCCCACGCCGGAAAACGGACCCTTCCCGGTCCAGACCTCGCTTTATGGCGCTTCCAAACTCGCCGCCGAAGGCCTGATTCAGGCCTACGCCGAGGGCTTCGGCATGGAAGCTTTTATTTTCCGGTTCGTGTCGATTCTCGGCGAACGCTACAGCCATGGGCACGTCATCGATTTCTATAACCAGCTTCGCGATCATCCCGATCGCTTGCATATTCTCGGCGACGGCCGCCAGCGCAAGAGCTATCTCTACGTGCAAGACTGTGTTTCAGCGGTCTTGCTGGCCTTGGAACGTTGCAAGGGGTCCCGGGTGAACGTTTTTAATCTCGGGACGGATGAGTATTGCCAGGTGGAGCAATCCGCCGGCTGGATCGCGGGGGCGCTCGGGCTCTCTCCAAAGTTCACTTACGCCGGCGGAACGCGTGGGTGGGTCGGGGATAGTCCCTTCATTTTTCTGGATACAAGCCGCATCCGGGCTTTGGGGTGGAAGCCTGAATTGACTATCCGCCAGAGCGTGGAAAAGACAGTTGAATTTCTGGCCGCCGGCTCGCAATTATCCGGTTCTGATAGCTTAAATAGGCAGCTTGTAAATCTCCCATGAAACTTCTATCCGATCTCAAAGTTAAACTGTTTGCCGACGGCGCGGACCTGAACGGCATGCTTCAGATGTACGCCAAGCCTTGGATCCGCGGCTTTACGACGAACCCCACGCTGATGCGCAAAGCGGGTATTTCCGATTACGAGAGTTTCGCCAGACAGGTACTCGAGGCGATACCGGACCGCCCGATTTCCTTCGAGGTGTTCGCGGACGATTTCGATGAGATGGAACGTCAAGGGAGAAAGATCGCCGGTTGGGGCGAAAACGTCTACGTCAAGGTTCCGATCACAAACACGAAGAGCGCGAGTGCCGCTCCTTTAGCCCGTAGGTTGGCGGGCGCAGGCGTGAAGTTAAACGTAACGGCGCTGCTGACGCTCGAGCAGGTTTGCGAGATCTCCGGCGCCCTCGCGGGAGGGCCGCCTGCCTGCGTGTCTGTCTTTGCGGGCCGCGCCGCGGATACCGGCGTCGATCCGGTGCCTCTGATGCGGACGGCGCTCGAAATTCTGGCGCCTCATCCGAATATCGAACTCATCTGGGCCAGTCCGCGAGAACTGCTCAACATCGTTCAGGCCGACGACATCGGATGCCACATCATCACCGTCACCAACGACATTCTCGCCAAAACGGCCCTTCTCGGCAAGGATCTCGCTGAGTATTCGCTTGACACCGTGCAGATGTTCCACCGCGACGCCACGGCGTCCGGCTTCACTCTGTAAAATGCCCGGTTGCTTATAAGTTGTTTTTCGAAAATCCCGCATCATCGGACCGTCGGCCCTCGCGGCGTTCGAAGTCATCCGGCAGTGGAGCTGCGCTTGCCGTGCAAGATGCGAATGACCCTCAGCGTATCTCCTTGCACCACATAAAAGATGAGGAACTCGTCGAACTGTTCCCATTCTGGGCATACGCAATAACTGTTCCGTCGACTTAAAGTTTGCCTAAGGAAACTACTATGCTCAAAAGTGCTTGGCTGGTTACGGTCCTTGCGACACTCGGGACTGCAGGTTATGCGGCCCCGACATCCATTAGCGAGAAGTGCTCAATATCGTTGGCGACGACATCGGATGCCACATCATTACCGTCACCAACAACATCCTCGCCAAAACGGCCAGGAATTCCAGGAATACTGACGCGTAGCGGGCTTTTTGATCAATTCTCGGTTACAGCCCAAGTTTACAAGCGGCATTATCCCGAAACAGGCCGCGGCCGCGAATATACTTCCGCAGAGTTTCAAGCGACCGATGTCCGGTCTGACGCATGATGTCGAATTCCCGTGCGCCGTTCATATAGCTCTGGGTGCAAAACCCCGACCGGAGACTGTGCCCCGCGTAAACTTGCGCATCGAGCCCTGCCCCCTTTGCCGCTCGCTTCACGATCGATCCGATGGAGTCCTTGTGCAAGCCGCGGCCGTTGATATGGCTATGCCGGTCGATGCGGCGGAACAGCGCGCCTTCGCTCAGACGGGCTGCTTCGATCCAGGCGGCATAAGCGCGTACGGGACATGTGTCGGGCGTTGAACCATAGGGAATGGCCACTTCCCTGCCCTGTGCCTCTTGATCCGTCTTCGATCGCGGGAGCCGGATCACAAGTCCCTCTTTGCTTGCCTGGACATGGTCCACTTGCAGCGCCGCCAACTCGGAACGTCGAAACGCCCCGGCAAAGCC
Organism: Terriglobia bacterium; assembly: GCA_963767545.1. Classification (GTDB taxonomy): domain Bacteria; phylum Acidobacteriota; class Terriglobia; order Bryobacterales; family Bryobacteraceae; genus CAVVFX01. The sequence goes on along the minus strand of CAVYEV010000085.1, from coordinate 71,960 downwards.
GAGAAGCAAAAGAGCGCGGTCGCGAATGCCGATAAGACCGGATGGCAGCGCGTCCACCATATGCCGGAGATCCTCCGTGAACAATGCCTGCTTGCCCGTCTGATTCGCGCCATGCACCCGCCGTATCCCTTTCAGCGTCTCGCCAACAGCCAGGTGATCGCGGACCGCCGGCGGATGCTGTCCGGCAGCGCGATGCACCCTGTTGATCGAGGTCAAGCGCCGGGCCAGCGTTGAGGGCCGGTGCGTTCCTGCGAGTTCACTCAGATAGAATGCGACGGTCTCCGGTTTGGCCGGGAGAGAAGGAAAGCCCATCCGTCCGGCACCAATCGTCGAAATGACGCCAGTCGGAGCGATAAGCGCGTGTGGTCGCCTCGGATTGCGCCGACTGGATGTAATCCCGGGCTTGGCTGGTGAGGCGGTCGAGTTCGGCGGGATGGGGATAACCGAAGGGGTAAGTGACATAACTCATCTAAACCGGAATGATCCAAATACGTTCCATAGTTTCAATTCAATAAAGTTTAGGACATTGTTCTGTTTTTAGGCACAGATTTCCGTGCTATTTCCATGTCTAGCCCCATATTTTACAACAGTTTACGCTTTGGAGTTAACGTGCCGGCCAGTTCCCGAGGGGTGAAGATTGTTACTCTTAAATAAGTCTATTCACAGGTTCATTTGCCGCGGTTGCCTTTTTGGCAAGTGGGAGCATTCCGCTAGCAGCGGACACACTGCTGTACAACCAGGCAGACGGATAACGACGGAGCATACTCATCGCAAAATGACACCAGTGCTGGAGGCTTTGGCAATTTTGCCACGTCCTATGATAATTTCACGTTGAGTGCAACGGACAACATCGACGCAGTCACCTGGATTGGTTCCTTCTTTAACCCGCCGAGCCCAGATGCGATCACGCAGTTTGTCGTAAGCTTCTATGCGAACAATGCGGGGACGCCTGGTGCCTTGTTGAATTCAAACACCATCGCCGGAAACGCCAATCAGACTGCTCTAGGCAACGACAATGCGGGCGATCCGGAATTCAGTTATTCCGCAACTCTTGGCTCAGTTTTCAAGGCGACTAGCGGTACAGAGTACTGGCTTTCGATAGTTCGCAACGACGGGATCAACTTTTCCCCAATGGGGATGGGAGACTTCATCGGGGGTTGGAGACCCTGGCGATGGCGCGGCTTACCAAGTCTTTTTTGGTACAGGCGGTCCACTCCCCCCGATCTGGCATTTGGGCTCCGAGGCAATGCAGCGGGTACCGTTCCCGAGCCGTTCAGTATAACGCTCTTGGGAACCCTCTTGGTATTGGTTGCGATCGGTCAAAGACGCCGCCGGACAACGAATTAACTCCATTCTCACTACGCCGCCCCGGTCGAGATAAAAACTTGACCCGGAACGGCTAAACTGCAGATTAATCCAACCTACTACCTACCTTCCAAATTCTTCCAGTTGGCAAATTTTTAGTACATTTGTTACATTTTTGTTATACAATATCCTAGCTCCTCGATTCGGCTCTATGATTTCTCTGAGTTATCAATAACTTACCGTTTGGGTGTCAACTTGCCAATGTTGTCCCGGAGGTGAGGATTGATACTTTCAAACCGGCTATTCACAAGTACACTTACAGCAGTTGCCTTCTTGGCAAGTGGCAGCATTCCGCTGGCGGCGGACACACTGCTGTACAACCAGGCAACGGATAACAACGGAGCAGAGTCATCGCAGAATGACACTAACGCGGGAGGCTTTGGCAATTTTGCCACCACCTATGATAATTTCACATTGAGTTCAACGGATAACATCGACGCGGTCACCTGGATTGGTTCCTTCTTCAATCCTCCAAGCGTTGGTACAATCGCGAATTTTGTCGTAAACTTCTATGCGGATGCTGCCGGGACACCTGGTGCCTTGTTGAATTCAACTACCATCAACGGAAACGCCAATCAAACTGCTCTAGGCAATGACAATGTCGGCGATCCGGAATTCAGCTACTCAGCATCCCTTAGCTCGGCTTTCACGGCAGACAGCGGTACACAGTACTGGCTTTCGATAGTTCCAAGCATGGGATTTCCTCCTCAATGGGGATGGGAGAATTCATCTGGCGCTGGAGATCCTGGCGATAACGCGGCTTACCAGGTCTTTTTTGGTACAGGCGGTGCCCTTCCCACCGATTTGGCATTTTCACTCTCTGGCAACCCAGCGGCTGCTACTCCTGAGCCCTTCAGTATTCTGTTACTAGGAACCGTGATGTCCCTTATCGGTATTGGGCAACTGCGCCGGCGAAAGACGAATTAGTCGCTAAGTCCATTTTCAACATCAACGCCGGGTCAGGATCAAAACTTGACCCGGTCTTTCTCTACCGGGTAGATGAGCCTGCACGGATGACAGGAGACTTTAGGCCGCCAAGGATCTTGACACGGCGAGGCCGCTGCTCTGAAGGCTCTTCTGGAACAAGTCAGCCGCATGATAACAAACCGGCAGCTTCGGCTATCGCAAAAGCTCGCGAAGTTAGGCTGCAATTGGGACTGGTGTGCCCTGATCAAAAGAATGGCGCATCACTGGGCGGCCGATGGCGCTCACAGACTGCGGGCTGCAAAGTCCAGGACCGATTTCACTTGGTTCCGGGTCAACCCGTCGTATAATTCCACGAGCTCGTCAATCGTAACTCCGTCCTCAAGATTCTCGAATACCGCCGCGACCGGCATCCGGTATTGCGGAAGACCCATGCGCCGCTCACTTTTCCGGGTACACTCTCCACGGCTGGGCATTGCGGCCAGTCGAGAGCGCATCCTGAAAACGGCCGCTCTGAATTCCTTCCCGCACACGGCGTTCAAGCTCCGGGCTTATGGATTTCGATGCTTATGGACGGGGATTAGATCGGTCAGTTTTCCGACGGCTTTTCCACGTGGTCGATCACTAGAATTTCGACCGGCACTTTCTGCGACCGCAAGCGCAATCCAAGCTGTTCCTGAATCGCGGTAAAGATGGAAGGCCCTCCCGTTCCCGCGCCGCCGGCCGGGTCGGCCAATGTGGCGCTTTCGGAAATCCACTGCAATTTGAAATTAAAGATGCCTTCCAACCCGGTTCGATTAACCACCGGCAGTCCCATTTGGCGGGCCAGCACTCTTGCGAATGAGTCCATGCTGGTATTGTGAGCGTCGATCATAGTGCGGGTATTGGTGTTTGAGGAATTGGTACTGGCTTCGCCGGCCTCGGCTTTTTCCATCTTCGGTCCGGTCTTGGCAGCCTCCAGCACAAATGCCGTCATGGTCTTGGCCTCGCGGTGAAATGCGAGTTTGAAGCGCTCCGCCAGGAGACTTTGCAGCATCATCATGAGCACAGCATCGTCATTGGTAGGTCGATCGGCTTTGGCGTTGATCTCGAAGCGTTCCGATTCCAGCCAATCCGGGCCGCCCACGATTTCGTGAGGCCCCACGCCATAGGCGCCCATGATGCAGCGCTGCAGGGTCACGTTATTCGCGTCGAGCCGGCCGTGTCCGGTCTTGATTCCGGAATAGCCCGGATCTATGTTGCTCGGTTTCACCGAAGCTATTTCAAACCGCTGGGCACCCGGAGACTGCCCGTAAACCAGCCCCGAGAAGCATGCCGCCAAACTCGCAATGGCTCGAACCATGGGACTCCCTCCCCAGGTTAGACGATTCTCAAAGTTCAAACGTTGATTCGCAAAACAATAGCTCGCAAGCGTCACCCAGCTTCTTTCACGAGACTATCGGATGATGCGGCGCGGCATCGAGCGGAAGGAGTCCGGCGAGCCTTGGATCAGCCGCGATTTCGATCGCTCTTTTGTAAACCTTGAAGCCCCGGCGTTGATAAAAGGCGAGAGCCCGCGGATGGTCTATGGTGCAGGTATGCAGCATAACCCGTTCGGGTTGATAGGACCACGCAGTCGAAAGGGCATAGTCCATTAGAAGGCTTCCCGCACCTTTTCCGAGCAGATCTTCCGCAACACCCAGAAATGAGATTTCGATTTCGGGCAAGGAGCGGCAGTCCAGTTCGAGGAGACCCTTTTCCCGGCCGTCATGCTCCAGGCAGAAGACCAGAACGTTCGGGTCTGAGATGATCTGGTTGAGCTGATCGTCATTCAATCTGAGCCGGCTGAACCATAACCAGTCGGCTCCCACCAGCCGGAATAGCTCGCGATACCAACTCACGCCGGGATTCATCACACGCCGGATACATAAGCCACTAACAGCTTGCCGCTCGACCTGTTTGGGCTTTTCCCGCATCTCGAGATAGGTCACGACGGCTCCAATTTGTCCCGGTCCAACGTCTAGGTTGAAATCATGGTTTTGCGTCATGGTCTCCTCTGGTTATACACGGTATGTTATTCGGGCTTTATAGCAGAACCTGTGGGCGACAGACGTGAGCATCCGGGCGGACGAGGAATGTTCCTTCGACCTCTCTGACAGAAAGAGGGCCGTGGAAATGACGCCGCGCCATTACCTCTATATTTAAAACATTCAGATAAATAAATGGTTTAACCATAATTAGATCGTTGTGGCAGACTGCACCAGGACTGCGGACAATCCATTTTTCCGATAAGCTGATAACTGTCTTAATTATGAAGGGACACATGATGAAAATATTGTTACGAACACCGGCAATACTGATCGTAATCCTCTTCGGGGTCAGCTCGTTGATCGCTCAAGTCGAGCAGGGATCCATTACGGGCGCGATTGTAGATTCAACAGGCGCCTCTATTCCGAAGGTCACGGTGACCGCCACCAACGTCGCTACTCAGGTCACCGCCAAGACCCAAACCAATGACGACGGATATTATAAGCTTCCCTATCTGTCCCCAGGAAAATACACGATCGCTGCGGAAAAGCCGGGCTTTACGCCGGCGCGGGTAACAGACATCTCGTTGATGGTCGCCACCACAGCGACAATCAATATCACCCTGAAACTTGGGAGTGTCCATGAGGAGGTGACTGTGGCTGCGAATTCGGTGCTCCTCGAGCAGGAAAGCTCCTCACTCGGTTACGTGGCGCAGACGCAGCAGATTATCGAGCTACAAACCGGGCGCAGCCCTTATAGCCTCGCCTTACTGGCGCCCGGAACTCTGCCGCCTGTCGGCGGCGCGCCCGCCGGTACGGGCCCGATCGTCAACGGAGGCCGCTCAAATACTTCTGATGCCTTGGTAGACGGTCAAACGACCTTGAGTACTACGGGCAATGATCCCGCTTACGTTCCCCCGATGGAGACGGTCGCGGAGTTCAGGTTCATAACGAACAACTTTTCGGCCGAATACGGCAGATCGACCAATGCCATTATAACCGTGGCGTCGCGGTCCGGAACCAATGATTTGCACGGCGCGGTTTACGAGTTCTTTCAGAATAACAAGCTGAATGCCAACGGCTGGACCAACAATCGGAATGGCCTAAGGATCAATACGGTCCGCAACAATCAATATGGTATTGCGCTAGGTGGGCCGGTATACATTCCGCATGCGTATGATGGCCGAAATAAAACCTTCTTTTTTCTGAACTGGGAACAGATCGACAATCACAGTCCGGACAACCTGACCGCGACGGTTCCTACCGCTGCACAGCGCGTGGGCGATTTTTCGCAAACGTTCACTAATATAGGCGGCCTCAATTAGCACGCCTTTGATGGTGTGCTGAACATTTGCGTTCCAGGCCTGGTTCATGGGCGTATACCAGTTGCGGAACACAGCCCCGATGCTGTTTCCAATCAGCGTGTTGGGGTAGGCGGTCAGGCCGGTGGAAAAGGGATTTGCGATTGAGGATCCCGGCGGAGGGGTGTTGGGGGCGGCTTGCACCGGTCCGAGAAACACCGGAGTGGAGGCCTCAGACCCACTTCCCAGATCGCCCGGGCTCGCTCCAATCCCGCCGCTGCTGGGAGCAAAGAACCAGCCGTAGCCTGCGCGGAACACCGTATTCTTCGCGAAATGGTATGCCAAGCCAAGGCGTGGAGCGATGTTCGTCTGGTGCGGGTCGCTCTGGTATCGGTTGGAGTTATCGACGAAGCTCAGCACACCCGGAAGGCCAGTCACGGTGTCGGTCGTACCGGGGCTGAAGTAAGCAAGATGATTGTACCTTTCTGTCCAGGGAGTCTGGTATTCCCACCGGATCCCGATGTTCAAGGTGATATCGCGCGTTACCTTCCAATCGTCCTGTATGTACGCGTTATAGCTTTTTTGGATGGCCGCCAGAGAAGGTCCGACAGTGAAGCTTCCGCCAGAAGGCGCACCGAGGAGAAGAGTGGCCACGCCCTGACCTGAGGTAGCACTGGCAACAGTGGGATTCGGCCCTTGTGTATAAGCAGTATTAAACGAAAAATTGCCTGCAGGATAGTCCGGCCGGAAAGTGTTAAAAGCCGGAACCAGCATATCGAATCCCGTCTTTACCGCATGCGCGCCATGCGACCAGGTTATATGGGCTTGCCACTCCGCGGTGTTTTCGGAATCGGTATCCCACGATGCGCGCTGCGGTCCGATGCTGGACTCTCCAGAAACGTCAATTTCCGGGAAAAGAGTCGCTCCCGGCTGGCTGGTCAGATACTGCGGCAACCCGAGGCTGGCTAAATTAAAGCCCACGCTGCGCGGTGTTTGCACAATCAGATATCTCGTGTATCCCACCCGGAACTCCCCGATCAGATTGGGCGTGAACGTTTCGGTATCGCTCAAAACGGTCGACCAGCCAGTGGTTCGGATGTTGCTGAATTGGGCGCTGGTGCCTTCCTCCGGAAAGGCGATATTCGAAAATCCGGAGTGAGCGGGATTGAGGTTGAAACCGTATCGGAAGAATAAGCGGTTCTTGTCGCCGAAATTCTGGTCTACGCGCCCATAGTATTTGTACTGATCGCTCAGAAGGTGTGAAAAAAACATGTTGACATTTAAATGTTTTGGTATTATGGGGTTAGATCAAGCAATGACAAGCCAAGCCCTCCTGACAATCGAAGAGCAACCCGCGAAGGAAGAGCGGAAAGTAAATAAAACGATAGACACAATCAGAATACGGAAGGTGAGTCGAGATCAAACCATGATGGTCGTTATTGACGTTGAGAAACTCATCCCGGAAAGCCATACGGCAAGAGCGATTTGGGAACTGATCGGAAAATTGGAACTCTCCGCTTTTGTGGAGAATAAGTCCGCCATGTTCGGCCTGCCAGGACGGCCAAACACGTCGCCGCAGTTGTTGATCAGTTTGTGGCTATACGGCTATTGTTGCGGGACAAACTCGGCGCGGGAAATCGCCGGCCTATGTGGTTATCACCCTGCGTTTCAGTGGCTAACCGGAATGCAGAAAGTGAACTATAAGAGCCTTTCCGATTTCCGGACACAACACAGCGGAGCGTTGGATAAGCTATTTGTGCAAGTGTTGGCAGTGATGGACCAAGAGGACCTGATTGATCTGGAGTTAGTCGCGCAAGACGGAACCAAGGTGCGAGCCTGGGCATCCAGCGACACGTTCCGCCGGGAGAAGACATTGCAGAAACGCCTGGAACAAGCCGAGGAGTTGTTGAAAGAGACCAAGAAAGAGGATTTCGGAAAGGATCAGAAAGTGGCCGCGATAGCCGCGCAGAAGCGGGCCGCAGCGGAACGGGTGGAAAAGGTAACGGCGGCGCTAGGCGAGTTGGAGAAGGTGCGGGCTAATTTAGCGAAAAGCGATCAGGAGGAAGCCCGAGTCAGCTACACCGACCCGGAAGCGCGCATCATAAAAGGGGCGAATGGCGGTTACCAGCCAAGTTACAACGTGCAACTGGTAACGGATGCAAAGCACACGGTGATCGTAGCCGTGGATGCGATCCAAAGCGCATCCGATGCCAGCGGGTTAAAGCTTGGAATGAAACAGGTGAATCACAATCTGGGCCGGGATCCCAAGAAGGTAGTTGTCGATGCCGGATACGCCACCTATGCGAATGCCCGTGATATGGAACAACAAAAGATCGACCTCTACGCATCCATTCCCAACACGGAAAAACGTAATCAGATCCTGCGGGAAAACCAAGCGGTAGTGACCTATGGGTCAAATCGGTTTGAGTTTCAAGCCGCGAATCAGTGCGCGATCTGTCCGGCGGGAAAGACTCTGCAATGTGTGGGAGTGGCGACGGGCGCTGGCGGGCAGCGCTTTGAAAAATATCAGGCGGAGATGGCCGACTGTAAAGGATGCGAGCAGCGGGTGGCATGCTGCGGAAACAAACAGAGTAAGTTGATAGAAATCAATGCGGGCTACCATGCCATGGCTCGACTCAAAGAGAAGATGGCCACTGAGGAGGGGCAAACTGTTTATCGCAAGCGGGGCCAGGTGGCAGAATTTCCTAATGCATGGTTAAAAACCAAGTTCAATTTCAGGCAGACCTACCTAAGGGGTTTGGCAAAAGTGAAACAAGACGCGAAATGGCACGCGTTGGCATACAACGCGGCGCAGTGGGCCCGACTCTGCTGGAGACCTCAATTTGCAAAATAAAAGCAATGAAAGCAACAACATAGAGATAACATTGTGGCCGCAACGAATATTATTGACTCGGCTACGACTAAGGGTCGTCGGCTTGGTGTCAATATGGACCCAAACAGGCCGAGCTGCGGTTTATGCGACCTATAGATCTATACTTGTGCGACCTATAGACATGTCTATGACACCGGCTATCGCAACGGCAGTTTTGAGGGGCGATGCGTATTCGCCTTATTTTCGCCTAATTTCCTGTCGTTCGCCGCAAAAAAGGAAAGATTCACACCTTCTCACCCGCGTGTCCGATTGCACGTAGTTGTTGGTAATCCCAGGCAAGTTCGGAAGAGGATAGAACGAAAGCAGGTTGGCCGAGATCGGGTTGATACGATTGGCAGGTATTTGGTTTCCCGGAAAAGGACTGCGAATGTAATTGCCCGGGCTCGCCGGATTCGGCACAGTCGTGAGTGGGTCGTAGATTTGAACCAGCGCCCCACCGCAGGCAGCCGGGGTGAGCATCTCTGGGGCAACCTGTCCATCGATGCGGCGAACCCGGTGTTTGAATCGCTCGGTTCGCAACTCAACGCTCTCGTATCCAACCCGTTTTTCGGGAAGATCACTACGGGTAGCCTGAGCGGCGCCACCGTCAGGGAGTCTTCGCTGCTGCTGCCATGGCCCCAATACACGGGGATTACCTGCACCCGGTGCTCCCGGGGAGACTCGTCTTACAATGCTGCGACTCTACGAGTGGACAAGCGCATGTCGCACGGTCTGATGCTCCAATCGTCCTATACATTTGGAAAACTGATCGACGATGTGCCGGAGCGGTTCGCGAGCGATGGTTCGACTACCATCGACGTTTACAATCTCCGGTTGTCCCGATCCGTTTCGGACAATAACCGGGCCCAGGTCTGGGTCAGTAATTTTATTTACGAACTGCCGTTCGGACATGACAAGAAGTTCTTGTCGAAGGGAATTGGCAGCATGATACTGGGCAACTGGCAGGTTAGTGGCATCCTGACTTTAGAGACCGGCACTCCCATCGTCATTTCGGCTCCCAGCGAAACCCAGTTACCGGGCATCTCTTCCTATGCCGTGCGTACGCAGAACCCCAATCTGCCGAGCGGCCAGCGATCGCTCAACGAGTGGTTCAACACGGCAGCTTTCGGCGTCGCTCCGCTCTATACATTGGGTACCGATTCCCGCACCCAACCGAACCTGTTCAATCCCGGCGCGGAAAATCTGGCTCTTGCGCTGAGTCGTTTTCAACCGATTCGAGAAGGGATGCGGCTCCAGTTCCGGGCGGAGATGTACAATGCCACCAACCATACGAACTTCAGCGGACCTAGTAATTCGGTCACGGCTGCAAACTTCGGACAAATCACTTCAGCCGCGGGTGGCCGCACGATAACCCTCGCTCTGCGACTCTCTTTCTAGAACGTCTTTGGAGGGGCTCAATGATTCGCCGCCGGTCCGTTGCGAAAACCTGTTGAGCGATGGGCCCCAAGCCAAGCTTAACGCACGCTCCACGATCCAGCGCCACGGCCTACCGCGAAGCCGCGCCTACGATTTCCAGCGTGCCTTGCCCTTTGCTGTAGATCAGCGGCATAGGCACCGTCGGCCCAGATCACACGCAACCCACGGACTCGAAGTCGTGAAAAGTCACATTTACAGCCGCGTGAAACTCTTCCGGAGTGCAACGCGCTCCGTGGCGGGCCATAATTTCAGCAACAATGCGGAGAGGCTCGGACTGTGAGGTAATTTCCATATCAATTTATTATTCTTGCATCATCTCCCCGATTCCGGCTGCTGTTACAATTGTCAAATAGGCTAAATTGCGGGTCCTTTAATCATCCTCTTCCCATATGACATCCGCCTCCACGCGCCCTCTTTCTCTACCCCTAATCAAGGGCGCCCGATTGGTCTCGCCAGCAGTCTCCGGGTTCCTCGCGGGGCTTGATTGTCTTTTTCGGAAAAGCCACTCTGGCCATATTCCTCAGCGGCGGCATGCTTCGGGTGCTTCGGTACAGAACCGCGGTTTACTGGGTACTATTCGTAATATGGCTGCTGATTGCCGTACCGTTCAGCAGTTGGCGGGGCGGTTCGGCCGGATTGGCATATACCTATCTGCGAACCGAGTTCATCATGATGTTCATTGTAGGCGGCGTCGCGATCGACAGGCGCGAATGCCGGTTAGTATTGCAGGCAATCGCCGCGGCTTGCGTGGTGAATCTTTTCATCAGCCGTTTTTTCGGCGAGGTGGACACCAACGACCGGATGAGCCTGATCCAATTCGGCACGGTTTCAAACGCCAACGATTTTGCGGGCCATTTAATTCTGGTATTACCTTTTCTTTTATGGGTTACTCTGAGCACCAAAAATGCTTTACTACGGATCCTTTCGATTGGAGGCCTGGCATGGGGAACCTATCTGATCATCGCCAGTGGATCGAGGGGAGCGGGGCTGGCGATTTTGGCCGGAGTGATATTTCTGGTCGTCAGCGCGCCCGGCCAGCTTCGCCTGAGTTTTCTTGTCATGTCGCCAATGGTGATTCTTTTGGCCGTCTTCCTGGTTCCACAGCACACGCTTCAGCGGATACTCTCCTTCTCTTCAACCGCGGCAAACACGTCGGATGAAGCTATGCTCTCCTCCAAAATTCGTGAACGGCTGCTGCGCGACAGCCTGAAAGATATGATCGATCACCCGCTGTTCGGAGTCGGGCCGGGTCAATTCTCGGAAACAGAAGGTAAACAGAGTAAATCCACGAATCTCCCCGGCTTGTGGTACCAGACCCACAACTCCGTGACGCAAATTGCGAGTGAGTGCGGCATTCCGGCCCTGATCCTGTATTTGCTGGCAATCGGTTCGACCTTTGGACTGCTGCGGCGCAATGGCAAACGGCTGCAAGGAGTACCCGAGCTCGCCGACCTGGCAAACGCGACCTTCTGCATGCAGTTATCCATGGTTGCCTTTTGCACCGCAATATTATTTTTAAATTTCGGATATTTCTTTTACCTGCCGGCGATGGCCGGAATGGCGATCATTCTGGATCTGGCGATCGCGTCATCGCTCGCAACCTTGGTACCCGCGCCAGCCGTCACGCCGAGATCGAACTTTCAACCCGTTCCACAGGTCGGCCGCCGCGCGCTCCCGCGTTTCGATAACAGGTATCGAGGATGACCGGAGCGGGCTCTACGGCCAGCGCCCGCGCATCGCTTTTCAGCAGTCTCCTGAAAGGCACTGCCCTCTATTCGGTAGCGCTGTTTTCCTACCGGATCGCGAGCGTCATATTGCTGCCGGTCAATACGCGATTTCTCAATCCTTCCGATTACGGCGTTCTGGAGCTTCTCGAACAGATCATTACGATCACCTCCATACTTCTCGGATTGAACGTTTCTTCGTCGCTCGGTTATTTCTACTTCGAAAAGGATACGGCGGAGGGACGTAATCAGGTTGCTTCCACTACTATCCTGGGCGCCACGCTGATTGGCGTAATGGTAGCGACGGCCGGCTGCCTGTTTGCGAGGCCTATCGGCGTGCTTGTCTTCGGACAGCCGGGTTACACGCTCTACCTGGTCATGATGTTCATATCTATGCCCGTAGCTTTCGGCATGGAGGCCGAACTCAGTTGGCTGCGAGTAACTGACCGGCCGAACGTCTTTGCGCTCATGGCCCTTATCCGGGTGTCGGTGACCGTAGTTGCTACCCTCGCTCTGGTTGCCGGTCTCCGCCTGGGAGTTTTGGGGGTTGTTTCAAGCAATCTGATCTCCGCGGTAGCCGCCGCGCTGGTGCTCACGATTTATTGCTTCCGGAAGATTCCTTTAGCGCAGGATTTCAAGCTGCTGATTCGCATGGCCCGTTTTTCGATCCCTATCAGCCTCGGTTCGATCGCCATGTTTATCATTCACTTCGGCGACCGCTTTATTCTGCCGCACTATCGTCCCCTTTCCGAATTGGGCATTTACGGCATTGCATATAAAATCGGCATGTTGATCAGTCTTTTGTCGGGATCTTTCAACTCTTACTGGAGCGCGCAGATTTTTCCTTTGTTCCGGCGTGAAGATGCAAACGAGGTAATCGCCAGGGTTTTCACATACCTCTTGCTGGTTCTCTCGGTCTGCTCACTTGGTCTCATTGTCTTTTCGCGGCCCGCGATCGAGATTCTTACGACACGGCAGTACCAGGAGGCGGCGATCATTGCCCCGGTGATCATTCTCGCGTATTTTTTCCGGTCGATCGCCGAGTTCTTCCGGTGCTTTTTTATCGTTCACGGGCGACCGGAATATGAATCCATCTGCAACTGGACAGGCGCAGTGATCTGCCTCGCCGGATATTTCATTCTGATTCCGCGGTTCGGGATCTGGGGCGCGGCCTTCGCGACGTTGTTCACATTTGTGGTGATCGGCGTGATGTCGATGGTTTGGACTTACCGCCTGAAACCCTACCATCTCGAAGTGGGCCGTATTTTGAAGATCGCGGGCGTTTTCGCGGGTGTACTGGTGATTTATTGGTTGCTGCCGGTGAGGGGATTAATTCCGCAAGGGCTGCGCCTCTCCACCGCGTCCCTGGCCGCGCTGCAGATCGCATGGGGATCTGGTCTTATGCTGCTGTTCGGCGCCTCGCTGTGGGTGCTGCGCGCCGCCAGTCCTGGCGAGATTGCCCGAGCGCAGGTGATCCTGCGTCAGACTGGCGGTCGCGCGCGGCGTTTCGCAGGATGGTAACGAAATCAGCGCCGCGGAGCTACGGTTGGGTTCCGTTGCGAAAATCTGTGATCAGCAGAATTCCGGCGAGTAGAAGCCGGGAAACGTGATTGCCACGCCGAACAAGGTCGAAATGAATCGTGCTTGGGCCAGTGAGTCGTGCTTAGCGACCCTCCTCACTCGTCTTTTGCGAATCAGATGAACTGCTTCGATACCCCGGATCGTTCGCCATGCGCGGTGGAACGAACCGTAACCTTTCGCCAACCGTACCCGCTTTTTGACCGTTCGATGGTCTTGCTCCACAATGTTGTTCAAGTACTTGCACTGACGTAGACGACAGCGCGGGCGAATTCCCCCTTCGGACTTCAACTCGGTAACCGCAGGGACGTAGGCCCGGTTGTTGTCCACATTTATGACTCGTGGCTGAGGGTTGTTGAGACCCGCCAGAGCCTTTCGAAAGAAGCGTGTGGCCGCAGCGGTATCACGCTTGCCAGTCAGACGATACCCGTTATAGCTGGTTATTTGCGTCTGCCAGAAAGGTTCGATGCCGCCTGGTTCGATGCGAAGAGGCTCAGGCCACCCTGAACATTCGACTGCCAATTCCAGATCTGGGGTGAGTTTGGCGCCGGGTTCGTGAGCTGCATCAGGCCGTATCCATATGGTGGGGCTGAGGTCGTGATTGGTGTCCTATTTCTGAACTGCAAATACGATGATTCTTGAGCAATCAACTTCGGGATATCCCAGTAAGAGTTAATGCCGGCCACGTAGGACTTTACTGGAGTGACATCCTGGTTTTGGCCGTCGATGCAAAAACTAGAAGTGAACTGACTGAACACGGAATATGTCCATCCGATGGTTGCAGTGCCGCCCTGCAGATCCGAATGGTCATCAGCGAATTGAGGTGTCCACGGTGCGCTAATTGCAACCTGTGTAAGAGATTCGTTGACTTGGAGGTCTGTCTTGCCATCCGGCCTCGTCCAGCCGATGCTGAGCGACCATTTCACGTTTCCAAAGAGTGGTGTGCTTGTGTTCGGACGAAGTGAGAAGGATAGCGCCGGCATTCTAGGGTCTTTGGTGATATGAGCGCAAGCACCTGATTGAAGCGGCTGTCCCTCACTCGTTATCTGAAGACTTGGCGGAGGCACCGCGGCAAGAGCAGACGGGAAAGTGACAGATCCTGACTGCGACCCCTGCGCAAGGAATCCGTTCCCGCTGGCCCCGTTTGAGACGAGTGTGACGCCGTAGATTCCAGAAGCACACGGCAAAGCCTTAATCGATACCTGAATCTGGTCCGGGCTCCAGGTAACTCGATTGGGATCGTAGGTTATATCACTATGGTTCGGGTCACAGCTTGCACCCGATTGGCTGAAGGTGAGTTGGCCGGATATTCCCAAATCGTGCCCGCTGATGACCAGCGAAACCGTCCCGCTCTGGTCGCCGGCATAAATACTCGGCAAGTTCGTCCCGGTAATCACGGGCGTAGCATCATAGACCGTCACGCCAGAGTCCACTGGTACGATTGTAATTCCGAAGGTGCGCGGATCTTCCCAAGTGCAAAACACCGCATAATTCCTCGCCGGCACGTCGTCAAACGCAGTGTACTGAATGACGAACTGCCGCGAGTTCAGCACCTGGAACAAGAACGAGTTAAGATCCAGGTTGCCCGGCGTGTCGTTCGGTTGCCCGTTCTGTTGGCCCAGCAGCCCGTGGAATAGAAATAACGCTGGTGGTCCTGACTCTGGAGCGCGGAGCCGGCTTCATCGTCAACGGGAGCCCATGGATATCCCAGATTGGGCGTTCCCAGAGTGATGAGCGGTGATCTTGCGCTGCAGCACTTCCGGGTAAGAGGAGGCATGCGCAATCATGTCGCGCGCAGTCAGTCCGCCCATGCTGTATCCAACGATAATAACGTGATCGCCTGCCAAGGTCCTCGCGGTGATCGTCGAGGCCAGCAGGGCGGCACCGGCGCCGATCCCACACTGGTAATCACAGTCATTCATCGTTGCGCAGCCGAAATTGAAGCTCGTATCCACCGTAAAAGCCGAACCGTAAGAGCCATCATCTGCCAGTCGCCTGGGAGAAGCTACTGCGCAAGGAAGACATCGATGCTGCTGGACGTCCAGGTGCCGACGCCACAGCCGAAGAAGTCGGTGTCTTCAGTCCAGATCGGGCAGCCGAGGGCCAAGGCGGCGGCGAGAATCGGCCAGTCGTCCGGGTCCCGTGCGCCAAGCCGCTTCCGCGCTTCGGCTTCGAAGTAGCCATAGAGGTCGGGGCTGACGATGTTGCCTAGCGCGGCCATGGATCTCAGGGAGGCTAATGCCTTCGCGGGATCGCCGCCACGCTTTACGACCAGTGCGACCAGGTGCTCCTCCGCTTCGGCGTATGCGATTTCGGGAATGAAGAAGGAAATGTTATCGGCGTGAGCTATGAGGATACGCCGGACACGCTGACCGAGTACGGCGCGAATGAGAATGTTGGCATCGAGAACCAGGGGTCTGCGTTCCATGCCAACTACGTCGCATTCCGCTTCTTTTCCCGGCTCGCTCGACGGATCTCCTTGTACTCCTGCATGAGTTCGTCCTCAGACACGCCCCACGTAGCGATCATGGCGTCAAGATCCTTCGCTGCGGCGCGCATGGCTTGAATTTCCGCTTTGCGGCTCCGCTTCTGGGCGGGGATAAAAAAGCCGAGTGTTTCGTTGTGACGAGTGATGGCGAGCGGCCGGCCGCCTTCCAGATAGCCCGCGAGGTTCTCCCGGAACTCTCGAATACCAATCTTTTCGGTTTCCATGTTGCGTACTCTGCGTACACAATAACATATTCCAGACCAGGTAAAAGCGGTAGTTCGGCTCCTGCTTCGCTTTCACATACAGTTTCTTTTGAAGTTCCCGTATCTTACTCGGTGTTGTCAGACTCATCATCAATCACCTCTTTCTTCCCTTCTTCCGAAACACATCCGAAGTAAGGGCCCTTGGCTCCCCCGGCATTACCCGGCTTCGTCGCTGTCGGGTCGGAGGTGGCGCGCTTGCGCGCTGGCCACCGTCCGCCGCTCAAACTGTACGTGCAGTTTTCCCGCATACAGCTTTCACGAAGACTCACGCTTCCGAGATGCAATCGAAGGAATCAACTGAATCAAATTGACCAGCCCGTACTCGCCGTACAGCTTGGTTTCCGGCAACTGTCGCCAGCCGCCGTTCCGCCAACGCTTGCATCGATGCGACCGAATGCGCCGCACAATCCAGCCGTCGAGCCGGTGGAAGAGCTTTCGAACGTGGGCTCGCTTGTAGTGATGGCCCCATCCCCGCAACACTGGGTTTAATGCTTCAATCAACTCCTTGGTCTTGAGCGGTACGCGTCGGCTGGTAAGCGCGCGCACCTGATCCATGAACTTCCGGATCGATTTCTCTCGAGGGATTGCGTACAGCGCCCCCGATTGAGCACCACTGCGAATCTTGCTCGGGGGCAACCGGAGTTGCTTACCGCGCTTGATTTTGTACCCGAGAAAGTCAAATCCTTGCTGGACGTGCACAATCCGCGTCTTCTGCGGATGCAACTGCACACCCAACTCATTCAGAATCCGAAGCGCCGCGGCCACCGCCGCTCGCGCTTCTGCCGCAGACGAACAGGTCACGACCCAATCGTCGGCATACCTCGTAAGCTGATATCCCTTGCGCCTCATCTCCTGATCGAACGGCGTCAGAAGTATATTACTGAGCAAGGGCGAAACCACCCCGCCTTGCGGAGTCCCGCGCTCCGTCGGAAACAGTCGGCCCCTGCCGTAGCTTCCCGCCTTCAGCATCGCCTCAATCAGGCGCAGCACTCGGCCGTCCGCCACTCTCTGGGCCACCAGCGACAGCAGTTTCGCATCATCCACCGACCCGAAAAAGTCCTTGAGGTCTGCGTCCACGATCCACTCCCGACCGCTCTGAATCTCCTTCCAAACTTTGCGCATGGCGTCCTTCGTCGATCGCCCTCGCCGATATCCGAAGTTGGCTTCATCCAACACCGGCTCGAAGATCGGTTCCAACCGATTGAGCAACGCTTGCTGACATACCCGGTCATAAATCGTCGGGATTCCCAACGTGCGAAACTCGCCCGGCTTTCCCGCCTTCGGGATCTGTACCTGCCGCACCGGTTGGGGCCGGTAAGCGCCATCCTTCAGTTCCCCGTACAACCGATCCAACTGCTGATCCAGTTGCGCGGCGAATCCTGCCAGACTCTGCCCATCGACACCACCACTGCCACCATTGGCCTTTACCATCTCCCAGGCCATCTCCAAGTTCTTCCGCTGATACACCTTGTCAATTCATGAATGGACCTTCTTTGCACCCGTCGGGTTGATCCAGTCCACCAGTCTCCTCGGACGAGAATGTACGGGTATTTCACTCATGCAACTGATCCTCCTCCCCGCCCTTGCTCATCTGGTTTTCTCTCTCTTCCCTACCGCCTTCGCCCGCTGCCTTCCCCGGCCCACTTCCGCCGCCGGTTGCCCGGTCACGCAACTTTCGCTGCGCTTGTGGTACTACACAGCCGTCCGTCTACTGTCAGAGCGTCGCTCGCCACTTCGCTCTCGCTTATAGGTCCGCTTACCCCGGTGCCACCCAGGGACTCTGCCAGTCCTCCTGAGGTCACGCATCACTCTTCCGTACCGTGCCATCTGCAAACACCTTGGTGCGGTGGGTGAATGAGAACGCCTTCGCCTATATAGTGCAGGCTCGACCTTGCCCCACCTTTGGCCGACCAGTTCATCTTCGGGGTAGCCCCCATCGATTACAGCCCGGTACTTCTCCTCATGCCCTTCGGATTCCACCTCGCGATGGACACCCTGCCCTCCGGGAAACGCAAGCGGTGGCTCCAGGTCCGCCTTGGCTGTGTCCAGCTTTCGCCTTCGTGCCCGTTTAGGCTTCTCCATACCTGCCTCTTTCCCGGCCCGCGAGGCATTACCCCCGCGTTCGGATATGACGCTCCTCATCCGAGCGCCAGAGGGACTTCAACCCTCCTGAACAACGCGCTGCTCAGCGCACACTATGAACCCATCGGACGCGGTAAACGATGGGTATCCAGCACCAACCGGTTGGTCAACGGTGCCGTGGGAGGGTGGCAGATATCTGGCAACGCGATTTTCGAGACCGGTCCGCCCTTCACCATCGAGGACTCCACCATCAACGCCATCATCGGCCAGTCGACGCGTCCTTAACCGGATCGCCACCGGATATGACACCACCGGGTAACCGAAAGCGCGGCGTCGATTACCATGGTATTTGCCGTCGGCTTTCGTTGCGACGCCGTCATGCGCCAGTCGCACCAACTGTCTTCCCGACCGGCACGGCTTTCTTCCCGTCGGTCCGGGTAACTCAGGCCGCAATATTCTGGACGGCCCAGGCATGCAGACATTAACGCCAGTATGCTGAAAAATTGAGTGCTGAATGAGAGCGGGCGTAAGCGGCTGCAGTTCCGCTGGGAAGTATTCAATATCTTCAACCACCCGAACTTCCAATTGCCGAATCGCAATTTCAACGAGACAGCCGCCGGTTATTTCAGTACTACGCAAGCGAGCGGGAACGGCGGCCCGCGCATTATATTATGCAGTTCGCTCTTCGTTACGAGTATTGATTACTGTGACAAAATTACGCAGCTATAGGCTCCGAGTCCGACGGACCCTGAACATGGCATGGAGTCGCGTCCGCCTCCACCCGCCCCGACATCGAAGCTCGCATGATTGCCGAAATCCGGGCTGTAGCCATTCCAATCGCTATTGAAGCGCACTCGCCACATTCCCGTGCGCGGGAATCCGATAACGTATCCGTCGTAAGCTCGATTGGCCATGTTCAAAACAATCACCACGTCGTCACCCGGACCTCCTTGGTCCCAGCGATGAAACGCGATCACCTTATCGGAGGAGTTGACGTGGTGGACATTAAGATTTTGGCCTTTTAGTCCGCGCGTGTTGTTGAACCAATTACGGCGAAGATGAATAAGATCGCGGTATAGATTGACGATGCCGCTCTGCTTGATGACCAGGCTCCAATCGAGTTCCTTGCTATCGTCGAACCAGCCATACTGAAGGAACTCCTGTCCCTGAAACATCATGGGAATTCCTGGCGAGGTAAACACCAAGAGCGGCGCCCAAAGTCGAGCGTTTCTTCGAGAAATAACTCCCGGCATTACCCGGCCAGATCTCTTCCGGAACACGCTGGTGGCCGTTGGCGTCCTCATCGTGATTCTCCGTATAAATCACGCGCTGAAAAGCGTCGCCGTTGTATCTGTTCTCTATCGCGGCCCGCACCGCGCCCATGTCCCGGGCCGAGTCCTCGCCGCCGATTATCGCACCGCGAACGGGGTGGACGAAACCGGCATCCCACTGCGAACTGAATCCGGCTCCGCCCGCGCCTGTATCTTTCGTCAGCCAGGGATTCTGCTGCATATCCTCGGCTATGCTGAGCTTCCATGGCTGCGCGGTCCGGATCTCATTATTGATCCATTGCATGAGGCTCCAACCCTCGGGAATGTCATGGGCCGGGTTGTTGTCGCAGTAGACGTTCCGAATCCAACCCGTCGCGTCCCAACGCAGTCCGTCGCAATATCTTTGTTCGAGCCAGCGGGCCGCATTGTCGCGCAGATACTGTCGCACCTCACCCCTGCCGTAGTCCGGCCGGTTGTCTCCCCAAGGAGTTTTTCGCCTGTCATCGTTGTAGAAGTAGATTCCCCCCTCGTTATTCTGGCTCCATCCGTCGAACTGCCAAAGGTCGCAGTCATTCGGCCCGATGTGGTTGTACACGACGTCGAAGATTACTCCGATACCGCGTTTGTGGGCCTCGTTGACAAAGTTACGAAAGCCATTGGGTCCGCCATAGAGATGCTCGATTGCGAACATGTACGACTGGTTGTAGCCCCAGGAATGATCGAACGGAAACTCTCCCGACGCCATGATCTCGATTGTGTTTATCCCGAGCTCCCTGAGGTAGTCGAGTTTGGTAATCAGACTGGTGAAGGTTCCGCGCTTGTATCCCAGGAAGGCTTCGGTAGCTGGATCGAAGAGGAATGTTCCCACGTGTACTTCGTAAACGATGGTTTCGTTCCAGGCTGGTGTTTGATACCCGCCCGCATCCCATGTGAAATTCGGGTCCGCGACAACACTCTCGCCATTCGACTGCGTTAACTCTCGGGCGTACGGATCGTTCTTCCACAGAGGCGCGCCCAGATTCGGGTTGGTGACAATGAATTTGTATTCGGCTCCAATCGCAACGCCGGTCACGTCCACGGACCAAAAGCCATTGGCCTCCGGGAAGAGCGGATTCGCCGTAACCGACCATGCGTTGAATGATCCGGCAACTGACACGGCGCTGGCGAATGGGGCCCAGACGCGAAACGTCGTGCCCGTGTCATAGGGTGTCGCGCCCATGTAAGGTCTAGTTGAAATCGGCAATTGTATTCCTCCGTATGTAGCGGCTGGCCTGATTGTGAAGCAAGTGCTTTATCCTCCTAAGCCGAGGGCTTAAGCAGGCGCAACGTGGCGGGTGTTCCAGATATAGTAGCGCAATCGGCCACGAAAAGGGGGACACACTCTTGTCTCATACAAGATGAGCCTGAAACGGGGATTGGATTCTCACACAAGATGAGCCTGAAGGGGGAAAGCGGGATGCTGGGGATTGATCATCAGCATGGACGATTCGGAAGCGACAAGCCTGGAGCAGATCCGGGCGTTTCTGGCAGGCAGCGGCGAAGTGCGATTTGCCGGACAGCGACGCGAGGAAGTGTATGCCTGGACGGAACGGACACTGTTGCGGCATCAGTACGCGAGCCTAGGCAAAAGCGAAAAAGGGCTGGTGCGGCTGTATGTGGGCCGGATGACAGGCCTGAGCCGAGCGCAGGTCACGCGACTGATCGGAGGGTATGCAAGCACCGGCCAGGTGAAAGCCGCACCGTACCAGCGAAGGAAGTTCGCAAAGCTCTATACCAAGGCGGACGTGGAACTGCTGGCTTATGTGGACAAGAGCCACGGCAACCTGAGTGGGCCAGCGACAAAACGGATACTGGAGCGCGAGCACACCGAGTACGGTCAGGCAGTTTACCGGCGACTGGCAGGCATTTCGGTAGCTCATCTCTACCGTTTCCGCAACTCGGAGGGCTACCGCAAAAAGAACACCAGCTACCAGCCGACCAGGCCCACGCCGATCCCGATCGGAGAGCGGCGCAAGCCGAGGCCGCAGGGTCGCCCCGGATATCTGCGCATCGACACCGTACATCAGGGCGACAAGGACGGTGTGAAAGGGATTTATCACATCAATGCCGTCGACGAAGTGACGCAGTGGGAGATTGTGGCTGCTACTCCGCAGATCTCGGAGCGCTGGCCAATTCCGCTGCTGGAGCAGTTGTTGGAACAGTTTCCGTTCACCATCCGCGGGTTTCATTCCGACAATGGTAGCGAGTTCATCAATTACACAGTGGGGCGGTTGCTGGACAAGTTGTTGATCGAACAGACCAAATCGCGCGCTCGCCGCACGGGAGACAACGGTCTTGTCGAGTGCAAGAACGGAGCGATCATCCGCAAACACATAGGGTTCAGCCATATCGCCGCGTCACATGCGGAGGCGGTCGATCAATTCCATCGCGAGCATCTGAATCCCTATATCAACTTCCACCGGCCCTGCGCGGTTGCCGAGGTCGTCGAACAACCCAATGGCAAGCGACAGCGACTCTATCGGAAATGGGCGACCCCCTTCGAAATCTTGAGTCAGACACCTCAATGCGAGAGCCTTCTGCGCCCCGGGATGAGCATGGCCGAACTGACAAGCTTCGAACAGAAGCAGTCCGACACAGAAGCTGCCATTGCAATGCAACAGGCCAAAAAGCGATTACTGACGAGCATCGCGAGATGCAGCGCATGAGGACGACCAAAGACATACAGAACCCGGAGCGCCGTGGAAATGACGGTCGGATGGAAAGTGAGGAAAACCAAAAACAGGTTTCCCTCACTTTCCACCGCCCTTGGAAATCGCTGCTGCGATTCCCACATTTCCACCGCGCCGACTACGGGTCCTCTTCTCTCAAAAATAAAAAAGAAAGGAGTTCTCAGCTACCGGCACGCCTCACTTCAGTTCAGGCTCATTCTTCAATGAGAATATGCTGCCAATCCGCGAGTAGGCCTTAACCTAGCGAAGGTCAAAATTTCGGCAAAGTAGCGGTCTCAGGCCAGTGGCAAGCGTTCACTCATGTTCAGGGTGAAGGTTCCGTACGGCATAAACATCCAATATTGCAAGGACTTTTGCCGCCGGGCGGAGGTTCTGTAAAGCTCAGGTTGCCTTAATTCCGGTTTTCCGTTCCATTGATCCCCAACACCCCAAACGGTCCTTTATGCCCCCAATCTGGCGAACCGTTCGACAGCATTGCCCTGGAGCCGGTTTTTTTGTAGGCTGGAAAGCATGGAAGTGCAATTCACACCGGAGCAGGAAGCGCAACTTGCGCGGCTCGCCATGAATGCAGGGACCGATACCGAGCATTTGGTGAAGGACGCGGCCTTGCGCCTGCTTGCCGGGGATGCTTGTTTCCAAACCGTTTCTCCATCCCCGCGCTCTCCATTGCCGCTCTGGCAACTTGGCGGCTCAGGCCCTCTCCACCGGCGCGACATCTACAACGATGTCCGTTGAGCCGGGAATTGTCGATGCGAATGTTCTGGTCTATGCGCTGGACGTCAATGCGCCGCAGCATGGGGCGTCACGCGCCCTGCTCGAAGCGGCCCAAGCCGATACGCCCGCGACTCTGTACGTGACTTCGCAAATTCTCTGCGAGTTTTACGCCATCGTTACCAATGCGCGACGTGTTCCGAAGCCGCGCTCTTCCGCCGACGCTCTAGCGGCGATTTCCGGGATGGTTGCTTTTCTTCGTGTGCTGCCTGTTCCGGTCAACGCTGTGGACGAATGGATGGGCCTGCTTCGCCGCCGCCCCGTCATCGGAGGCGACATATTCGACTTGCAAATTGTCGCCACGATGAAGCTCAATGGCATACGGCGGATTTACACCTTCAACATTGACGACTTCAAGGCTTTTACCGAAATCGAGGCTTTGACGCCCTAAAGGTCAGGCCCACTAGCCTGGCTAGCTTCAGATCGTCCGATTCTAACGCCCACTTCCGATCACCCGGCGTTTTGTCAAAATGGCGGGTTCGGTGCATCCTTCCTTGCCTTGCTGCATAAAACACTAACGGGCGGCACAAGGCGGCGCAGCGCGTGACAAGGCCGCGGGTGAGATCGGCGTTGCTACGATGAAGGCGGGGGATTTTCTTATGACGGTGATCGAGCTTCCCGATAAAAGCGAAGGCGGCGGCTGGCCTTACTCTTGAAGGCTGGCTCAATGAGCTGGCTGGCGCCGACGCGTCCGCCGAGCGGGAGCAGTCCGCTAACCGCCCACGCCGGCATATTGCCGATGTGATCGTGGAAAACATGCGCAAAATTCCGTCCGAGATCATGGCGGCCATGCCGAAGGACGCGCGAGCCAGGACGACCATTACATCTACGGCTGGCCCAAGAAAGAGGAATGACCGCTCTTTTCGGCGATACGTTTTACTGGATTGCCCGGGATTTTTCCGACAGCGCTCAGCGCTTATCAGTGAGCATTGACCCTCACAACCGAGTGGGCAGATTCGCTCATCGTCACCACGGATGAGGTGTTGGCCGAATATCTTACCTTCTTCGCGACGGCTCCCGAGGCGATGCGCCGCCAGACCGTTACAAATGCCCGTCACATTCTTGAAGACCCCGGTGTCCATGTTGTTCCGCAAAGCCGGGGATCGTTCCTTGCCGGCATGGCTCTCTACGAAGCGCGGCCCGACAAAGGCTATAGCCTGGTCGATTGATTTCGATGCAGACGATGCGCAAGGAAGGGTTGATCGAGGTTCTCACCAACGAACCGGTTCGGGGATTACTTATCGATGAGGAGATTGACACCATCCATCGGTCCCGCTCTGGTTCGCGGGTCGCGTTCTTCCCGTGACGCAAGCTATCTAACGGGGGAAGGCCAGCTCTCCATTTCACGCTGAACCAGTACAATTAAGTGAACGCCGTCGCAACGGCCATGGGCGCTAAGGGTCACACACTCTTCAACTCTTTCGCCCCAATAGATTCAATCACCTACGCGCGCCCAGGCACTTGAACAAAGCAGGAAGGAGTTCTGCGCACCTGGATTATCGAAGCCACGCGAAAAAGCAGCTTAAACAGAAGAACTACAACTATCGATTCGTAAAAAGCCTTTTAGGCCATCTCCGCCGCATGGGGATCGTTTTTTCGGCTTCACTACTGAAAACCGGGCCACTGCATCTGTCTACGCCATTTCACCGCTCGAATGGGTTCGTTTTTTCTTTCCCGCCTCTCTCCACTCTGTCGGCCCCATTGGGTGGAGTCGAGAAGGAGCGCGGTATCAGCCGCCGAGATTAATCGGATGATGACCCGTTTCTCCTCCCCGCTCATCAAACCGGACGTGCCGATTTCCAGCATCCGGCTTCCCGACGGACTTCACGCTCAGCACACGTCAGGAGTCTCCCTCCTGCTTCGCTTTCGCGCACAGTTTCCTCCAGAGTTTTCGAAGACTACTGAGGTTTGTCAGACTTATCGTCAATCACCTCCTCCTTCCCTCCTTCCGAAACACATCCGAAGTAAGGGCCCTTGGCTCCCCCGGCATTACCCGGCTTCATCGCTGTCGGGTCGGAGGTGGCGCGCTTGCGCGCTGGCCACCGTCCGCCGCTCAAACTGTACGTGCAGTTTTCCCGCATACAGCTTTCACGAAGACTCACGCTTCCGAGATGCAATCGAAGGAATCAACTGAATCAAATTGACCAGCCCGTACTCGCCGTACAGCTTGGTTTCCGGCAACTGTCGCCAGCCGCCGTTCCGCCAACGCTTGCATCGATGCGACCGAATGCGCCGCACAATCCAGCCGTCGAGCCGGTGGAAGAGCTTTCGAACGTGGGCTCGCTTGTAGTGATGGCCCCATCCCCGCAACACTGGGTTTAATGCTTCAATCAACTCCTTGGTCTTGAGCGGTACGCGTCGGCTGGTAAGCGCGCGCACCTGATCCATGAACTTCCGCATCGATTTCTCTCGAGGGATTGCGTACAGCGCCCCCGATTGAGCACCACTGCGAATCTTGCTCGGGGGCAACCGGAGTTGCTTACCGCGCTTGATTTTGTACCCGAGAAAGTCAAATCCTTGCTGGACGTGCACAATCCGCGTCTTCTGCGGATGCAACTGCACACCCAACTCATTCAGAATCCGAAGCGCCGCGGCCACCGCCGCTCGCGCTTCTGCCGCAGACGAACAGGTCACGACCCAATCGTCGGCATACCTCGTAAGCTGATATCCCTTGCGCCTCATCTCCTGATCGAACGGCGTCAGAAGTATATTACTGAGCAAGGGCGAAACCACCCCGCCTTGCGGAGTCCCGCGCTCCGTCGGAAACAGTCGGCCCCTGCCGTAGCTTCCCGCCTTCAGCATCGCCTCAATCAGGCGCAGCACTCGGCCGTCCGCCACTCTCTGGGCCACCAGCGACAGCAGTTTCGCATGATCCACCGACCCGAAAAAGTCCTTGAGGTCTGCGTCCACGATCCACTCCCGACCGCTCTGAATCTCCTTCCAAACTTTGCGCATGGCGTCCTTCGTCGATCGCCCTCGCCGATATCCGAAGTTGGCTTCATCCAACACCGGCTCGAAGATCGGTTCCAACCGATTGAGCAACGCTTGCTGACATACCCGGTCATAAATCGTCGGGATTCCCAACGTGCGAAACTCGCCCGGCTTTCCCGCCTTCGGGATCTGTACCTGCCGCACCGGTTGGGGCCGGTAAGCGCCATCCTTCAGTTCCCCGTACAACCGATCCAACTGCTGATCCAGTTGCGCGGCGAATCCTGCCAGACTCTGCCCATCGACACCACCACTGCCACCATTGGCCTTTACCATCTCCCAGGCCATCTCCAAGTTCTTCCGCTGATACACCTTGTCAATTAATGAATGGACCTTCTTTGCACCCGTCGGGTTGATCCAGTCCACCAGTCTCCTCGGACGAGAATGTACGGGTATTTCACTCATGCAACTGATCCTCCTCCCCGCCCTTGCTCATCTGGTTTTCTCTCTCTTCCCTACCGCCTTCGCCCGCTGCCTTCCCCGGCCCACTTCCGCCGCCGGTTGCCCGGTCACGCAACTTTCGCTGCGCTTGTGGTACTACACAGCCGTCCGTCTACTGTCAGAGCGTCGCTCGCCACTTCGCTCTCGCTTATAGGTCCGCTTACCCCGGTGCCACCCAGGGACTCTGCCAGTCCTCCTGAGGTCACGCATCACTCTTCCGTACCGTGCCATCTGCAAACACCTTGGTGCGGTGGGTGAATGAGAACGCCTTCGCCTATATAGTGCAGGCTCGACCTTGCCCCACCTTTGGCCGACCAGTTCATCTTCGGGGTAGCCCCCATCGATTACAGCCCGGTACTTCTCCTCATGCCCTTCGGATTCCACCTCGCGATGGACACCCTGCCCTCCGGGAAACGCAAGCGGTGGCTCCAGGTCCGCCTTGGCTGTGTCCAGCTTTCGCCTTCGTGCCCGTTTAGGCTTCTCCATACCTGCCTCTTTCCCGGCCCGCGAGGCATTACCCCCGCGTTCGGATATGACGCTCCTCATCCGAGCGCCAGAGGGACTTCAACCCTCCTGAACAACGCGCTGCTCAGCGCACACTATGAGCCCCTCCGAGACCCAAGCTGGCCGCGACCCTGACGGTCGCGTTGGAGTCGCCCCCACCAGCTCCGGGCTTCCCCTACTTGCACAGATTGCCTTCTCCACATGCCGTGCTCACTACCCCGGTGGACCGATCCGGCGCTTCGGTTTGGTTCATGATGCGCTCCCGCATCGGGCTTCTGCCCGGACCGCTCTGGCCTTCCCTGAACAAAGGGCAGGTCGGCATCCACAACTTTCCTTTCGAGGCCTGCTCAAGCTTCACTCGCGTTACGGCCTGCAAACTTGCTCACCCACCTTATCGTGGACTTTGTCACGAGGCTCCCATCCCGTCGGTTAACCCGGCGAAACGGCCCGTCAGCTATCCAGTCATACCGACAACTCCTGGAGTGGGACTCTCACCCACTGGTAATCTGCGCCGTAGAGGCGCACCTTCGTTTCGCAAAATGCCGAAGCGCCCCCGCCGGACACCCCGCAAAACACCCCCGAAACCCCAAAAACAGCCGCCAATAACCCTACGTCGCCCGCCGGACCCCGGACCGCCGCTCCCAAAGTGATCTTCGTCGGCCCAATCGGCGCAAATAAGGCCGCATAACCGGCCTCGCGAACGTCAAAACGATAATGCGGACTCCCGGCGAAACCCGAAGTGTGCTCACGCCATGCGATACCATACGATTTTTGTTCACCGCAGCCTGTAAACTGCAACCCGGCCGCCTCTTCATCAATGCCACGAGATTTCCACCGCGAATATTTATCCAGTGAATCCGGGGCCGCCGTCTACGATGCCGATTACTACCGCACCGGCTACGGCTCCCGCTCTTACGAACACACCGATTTCTGGCTGCAATTCTTTGGCGCAATCGCTGACGCCATCGTCGCCCGCCTAAACCCGAAGACCGTCTTCGACGCCGGCTGTGGACCCATGGCCTTCCTCGTCGAATCCCTCCGCGACCGCGGCGTTGACGCCTCCGGTGTGGACATCTCCTCCTTCGCCATCGAGAAAGTCCGCGACGATATCCGCCCTTACTGCCGTGTTGCCTCCATTGCCAGTAGTCCGATTCCCGGCCGCTTCGACCTGATAATCTGCATCGAAGTCCTCGAGCACTTGAGCCCTGACGAGGCTACCCGCGCCATCGCCAATCTCACCGCCGCCACCGACGTCATCCTCTTCTCCTCAACTCCCAGCGACTTCAACGAACCTACTCACATCAACGTCCAGCCGCCTATCGCCTGGATCACGCAGTTCGCCGCCTTCAGCTTTGTCCCCGACCTTGTCTTCGACACTTCCTTTCTCACCCCGCATGCCATGCTCCTGCGCCGAAAGCCCCAGCCTCTCCCTTATGAGGTGCAGGCTCTCTTCAGCGACGTCATCCTGCTGAAATCCGCCATCTCCAGGCAAAGCCCCGACGTGCCGCCGCCCGCTCAAGTGAGCGAAGGTCACTTACTCCGCGACGCCTACACCAAGAGCGTCGAATCCATGCGGCTCGCCGGACAGTTGGCCGCATTCGTCGAAACGAACAACGAAATGGGCCGCGTAATCGACGATCTCACCGACGTCAATCGCGACCTGCGCAAGCGCATCGGCGCTCTCGAACGGAAGAACTCCCCCGCCGCCGCATTCCTCAACTCCCCTCCCACCGAGGAGGAAGAGAAACATCTGCGCAGCCTCTTTTACCCTGACTTTTATACCGGCAAATACACCGACATACAAAGTTCCGGCATCGATCCCTTCAGCCACTTCATGCAATATGGAGCGCCTGAAGGCCGCATCCCGCATCCCCTCTTCGATACGCCTTTTTATCTCTCTCACAATCCCGAGCTGGTGGATTCCGGCGTGAACCCCGTGCTCCACTTCCTGCGTATCGGCGCCAACGAAGGCTGCAACCCGCATCCTCTCTTCGATACCGTCTTCTATCTCGATAAGTATGCGGACGTGCGGAAAGCCGGCGTCAACCCTCTCGTCCATTTCGTGCGCGATGGAGCAGCCGAAGCCCGCGATCCTCATCCCTTTTTCAAAACCTCCGATTACCTCGCCGCCAACCCCGATGTCGAAGCCTCTGGCATCAACGCCTTGCTGCACTTTGTTTTGAGCGGAGCCGCCGAAGGCCGTCTCCTCCGTCTCCCGATCGAGCCCGAGCTGCCTTATGCGCTTCGTATCTCCCGCATCGAGCCCGGTGAACAGGCGCTTCGTATGCAGGAGATCGTCTCCGGTCAGTTCCTCATCCAACCGGTCATTAGCATCATAGTGCCGGTCTACCGTGTCTCTCTCAAAATCCTCAAGTCCATGATCGATTCCGTGAGAGCGCAAACTTATCCCCGCTGGGAGCTCTGCCTTGCTCACGGCTATCCCGAGGACGAAGAGGCCCGGACTTATCTGCGCTCGCTTGCCACCGAAGATAGCCGTATTAAAGTCGAGATCCTGCCGGAGAACTTAGGTATCTCCGGCAATTCCAATCGCGCCCTCCACCTCGCTACCGGCGATTTCGTTGGCCTCCTTGACCATGACGATACCCTCGCCTCTTTCGCGCTCTTCGAAGTCGTCAAAGTCATTAACGAGAAACCAGCTGTCGACTTCATCTACTCCGACAAGGACTCCCTCAACGAGCATGGCGAGCGCATCTCACCCCTGTTCAAACCGCAATGGTCGCCCGACCTGATGCTCTCCGCCAATTACCTGACGCATTTCTGCGTCATGCGCATGGAGCATGTTCGCGCCGTTCACGGCTGGCGTGAAGAGACCAATGGCGCACAGGATTGGGACCTCTTCTTCCGCGTCATCGAACGCTCCACTCAGATTGAGTTCATCGATAAAGTCCTGTATCACTGGGGCATCGTCGAGACGTCGGTTGCATCCGGCGGCCTGAAGTCGAAGCTTTACGCGCTCAAGAGCCAGATAAAGACCATTTCCGGACGCCTCGCCCGCATCGGCGGCAAAGGCACTCCCACAGTGCAGCCGAATGGCGCAATTCGGATTGCATGGGATACCGATGTGCCTTCCGTCAGTATCATTCTGGTCTCCGATCACCCGGCCGCTAAGCTGCTGGAGCGCGCACGCGAGCTGCAAGCCGGCCTTCCCCAATCGCCGGTTGAAATCATAGTAGCCGCTCCTTATATAGAGGAAGCGATGGAGCCAGAGAAAGCGAGAGCGCCAATCGTCGCCATCCCTACTCCGCCAGACGCGACTCTTGCCCAGCGCCTCAATGCCGCCGCTGCCGCAGCCACCGGTTGGGCCTTGATCTTCCTCGACGATTCCGTTCAGCCCGATGCCGGCTGGTTGCCTGATCTCCTCGGCCCGCTTCAGTTGGATAACGTCGCCATGGTCAGCCCCATGCTGCTCGACCCCAAAACCCAACGCGTCCGCCACGCCGGCATCGTCTTCAACCGCGAAGGCGATCCGGACTACATCTTCGCCGGCCATTCCGAACATGCCTATAGCGTGTTCGGCGGTCCAAGCTGGTGCCGCAACTGGTCCGCTGTCGCCGGGGCCTGTTTCTCTATCCGCCGCTCTGTCTTCCATCAGGTGGGAGCGTTCTCCGAAACGCCCGGTTATTCAAGACCCGGTTATCCGCGCCTCGATATCGACCTGTGCCTGCGTATTACTGTGCTCGAGCGTTGGCGCATCTTCTACAACGCGTTTGCCCGTTATCCGCAGAGCCGGCCTGCTCTGCTCGAAGCCCCTCTGAATTCCAACGTGCAAGCCGCCCGCGACTACGCCCGCCGCCATTTCCCATTAGGCGATCCGTTTTTCCATCCCCGCCTCGATTGCCGCGGAGGGAATATCAGCTTTGCCTTCGGAACCGAGAAACCCATCCCCGTCATTGACTATGCAGCCGAGGCACGCGCCTTAACCTCGTACTTCGATTTCTCGCCCCAAGACCTCATTGCTCCTCGCGGTAATGCTTGCGGTAATGCTCCGGCGGCCACTGACAAGCTCACCGAAATTGCCTGGTTCCTCCCGGAATTCACCCATCCCTTTTACGGCGGGATCCACACCATCCTGCGCGTCGCCGATTATCTGCAGCGGGCGCACCAGGTCCGCTCCACCTTCCTTACTCCTTGTCCCGGCGCTGTGGTCCGCTCTCTCGTGCGGGAGGCCTTCCCTGCCCTGGCCGCCGACTGCGGCCTAATCGAGTTCACCAGTGCCGATCAATTGCCGTCCCTGCCGTATTTCGACGCCGCCA
Source organism: Terriglobia bacterium (assembly GCA_963767545.1). GTDB lineage: Bacteria > Acidobacteriota > Terriglobia > Bryobacterales > Bryobacteraceae > CAVVFX01. The sequence continues at coordinate 40,942 of CAVYEV010000085.1, read as the reverse complement.
TCTCGACTCTCTGGACCACCGCCTACCCGGTCCTGAAGTTACAAAATGCCCGGCGTAAGTTCTGCTTCATGCAGGACTATGAATCGCTCTTCTATCCGGCGGGCTCCATCAGCGCACTCGTGGAAGCTACTTATCACTTCGGCTTCTCCGCTATCTGCAACACCATCTCCTTACGGGACATATATAAGGAACGAGGAGGAGAGGCCGATTACTTCAACCCCTGCGTCGACCTGTCCATTTTCAACGCCGATTCCCGCACACCCCGCCATGACGGCGACCCTTACACACTGTTCTGCTACGCCCGGCCAACTCATCCTCGAAACTGTTTCGAACTGCTCGGCGAAGGGCTGCGGATTGTCAAAAAGCGTTTCGGCGACGATATTCGCATCGTCACGGCCGGCGCGGACTGGTCCCCGCGCCAGTACGGGCTTGATGGAATTGTCCATAATATGGGACTGCTCGGCTATCGCTCCACCGGAGCGCTTTACCGCTCCTGCACCGCCGGAGTCGCCATGATGATGACCTGCCACCCCTCGTATCTGCCGTTCGAGCTGATGGCTTCGGGATCTCTCGTCATTGCCAATACCAATCCGCACAACCGCTGGCTTTTGAAGGATCGCGAAAATTGCCTCATCGCTGAAAACAGTCCCACATCGCTGGCGGACGCCATCGAAGAAGGCCTGCGCAATCAGTCGTTGCGCGAAGAGTTGGTCGCCAACGCCGCCCGCATGATCGAAACCCAATACAGCGACTGGGACAAGGAGTCAGAAAGGATATACCGCTACATGGTAAGAGCTACCTGACTGGTAGCTACCTGCTACCACCTCTCGTTAGTGCATCCGCCGCACTGAGCCGCGACTCGTACTGTCATCTTTGAAATCAGGGAAGACGAACAGGGAGAGATTCTGCACTTAGTCACCCTATGGAGGTCCACGAAAGAGGAGATCCGATGCTATGAAGAAAATTCCTAAACCCGCCAGACCGGTTTCCGCCGATGCGATTGCCCGGTTAGCCGATCAAGGCAAAGATATCTCTCGGTTTTTCAATTCAAACGCCAGGGCCGCATGGTTCAGCTGATTCAACGAGTCAACGTAGACGTCACCGCTAGCATGTTAGAGGAATTGGATAAGGCTGCCCAGGACCTCAATATCAGCCGCCAGGCCGTCATCAAGACGCTGGTCCGGCAGGCTCTCGACCAGCACTACATCGCCCAACGCGCGCGCAGGCCCCAATCGAGTTAGGCGTCGCCCCCTGACTTCTTAGCCTTGTCAACTACGCGCTGAACCGCATACAGCGTCAGGTCGTCGTCAGTAAACAGACCCAGATTGTCCATCATATTCGAGATATGAAATTCAACCGTTTTCAACGAGATCCCCAACGCCGTAGCGATTGTTTTTGCGTCTTTGCCTTCCGCCAGCATCTGAAGAATCTCACGCTCGCGGATCGTAAGCGGCGAGCCCCCTCGCTCTCCGGCCTCGTTTTCCTTGGGAATGCTGAATCCCTTTACATCGCCGAGCGCCGCCGATACGAAATACTGCCCCTGTAACGCGGCAAAGAGAGCCGCCTTCAACTCCGACGTTGCCGACTGCTTCAATACGTACCCGGATGCTCCCGCACGGAACGCCGCCGTCACATAAGCGCGGTCGGAATACTGGGTTAACAGAACGATCTTCATCTCCGGCGCGGCTCGATGTATCTGCTGGGCTGCCTCAATTCCATTGAGCGATGGTAAGCCAACGTCCAGCACCGCGATATCCGGCTTCGCTCGCAGAGCCGCGGCAACCGCTTCGCGCCCGTCCGAAGCCGTGCAGGCGATATCGAAGGACTCCACCAGCAGACTCTTCAGCCCCTGAAGCAGGATGTTGTTGTCGTCGGCTAGTAGGACCTTCGGTCTGACATTGTCCACTGCGGTAGTATACGTTAAACCGGCCCCCGACTATATCTACTGAGCCGCGCTGAGCCGCGACTCGCAGCGCCGGCTACCGCATCCGCGGTCTCGGTTCATCGTTTCGTCGCCAGCGTCGCGGCTTACCTTAGGGTGACTCTCGGTTAACTTCGAGTCGAGCTCCTTGTCTCCTGCTCCACATTGAAGCCGTTCTGCACTCGGTTTGGGACTAGATCAAAACGCCTGAAACAGTTGAAAGTCGGCGAAGGCCGGAGTTGGAGCCTCCGGCCTTTACTTTAACGGGAGTGACTTAACGCCCCCGAACGCGATCCCACCCATTGCGGATTGCGGCTTTAAATTCTTCCCACGACCCTTTGCCTTCACGGCTCCAGTCCGTTTTAGCTTGCGGCTCCACGGTAGACCAGTCGCTTTTCGCATACCGCGGATCGGTGGCCAGCCTTGCCCGTATTGGTACGCCGGCGCATAGCGCTCATAGGCGCCGCCACTTTTGGCTGGCGAACCGATTCCAGCGCTTTTCGAATTCGGGCGTGTAATGCTGTACCCATCGCAGAATGGTCGTGTGTGCCAGATCGATGCCGCGCTCGCCCATCATCGCCACCAGATCGCGGTAGCTCAACTTGTAGCTGAGATACCAACGAACGCATAACACCACGATCTCCTGGTCGAAGTGTCGACCTCGGAACAGCTCCTCTACTGGTACGAATCCTGGCACCTGTCCATCATCGCTAATCCCCATGGACGCTTTTGCACCAGAGCCAATTCGAGTGGTCCGACGTTTGCAGAACTCTGTTTGAGGTAAGCAGAGCATGACGTATACTCAAAAAACGTTTTGGACATCACCAAAACCTGGCACACTGGCGGGATCATTGGTGGTTTTGGCTTTGTGCGTTGCACCTGCTATTTCCGCGCAGGATCGGGATCGGGATCGAGATGGCGACAGGAGCGTCAGACTCGAAGCTGGGACCGTGATTCCGGTACGCACGAACGAGAGTATTGATGTAGATAAAGGGGATAATCGCGTCTATACAGGAACCGTCGATCAGGATGTCAGGGGAAACAATGGCCGCCTCGTGGTTCCGCGCGGGTCAAACGTCGAACTGATCGTGAGGATATCACAAGATAACGATCTGATCCTCGATCTGGAATCAGTTACAGTTAACGGTCAGCGCTACGGTGTTAGGACAGAACCAAAGCGCATCGAGTCGCGCCGTGACGACAGCTTGGTAGGGGGCATTGTTGGTGCGATTACTGGCGGCGAGGCGCGTGGTCGAGCCGTCAGGGTTCCTCGGGACTCCATTGTAACCTTCCGTTTACAGCGCGCGCTCGATATGGGGGTGGCGGATCGGGGAGTGACGCGGGATGGTCGGCACTATCACGATTACTACGACCAGCCGGACCGGAATCGCTGAGCGACCTGCAGGCCTGATCTGACTCTGGACTGTGGCTGTTCCCACGGCCCCCTCTTTGTGTGTCGAGCATCTTCGACAGCTCGAAGGTGAAGTGGATGCGAGAACGATTTTGGGCAACTCCTCGCCAGCTCTTAATCTTCTATCACCGTGTTGGCTTAACGTTTTCTGAATCCTATTCCTTTTCAGAATGTTAGGCGCGTGAGTTGCTCAAGGCTGGGTTGTAGATTACGGTTCTTCTGACAATCCGGGTGCCTAGGTGGTCCCTAGCGGCTCTCGTTCCGGCCGGAAGCATGAACACTATCCTCGATTCTCCAGAAGGCAGTTTCGAAAACCCTGGCCGCCTGGCGGCGCGAACTTCCCGAATTGGGAACAGGGGGAATGGGGAGAAAGTAACGGACAGAATAATCTCAGTTCGGCCCGAGCGGCACGTCCTCGACCGCCTGCAACGACAAGGCGGCGTCCGAGCTGCGGGTTGATAGCTCGAAAAGCCTGTGCGGCAGCTGCACGGAATCGAATGAACCAGGATCCGCCAAGTCATGTAGAGCGTTGGATCACCGGCGAAGGCCGGAGTTGGAGCCTCCGGCCTTTACTTTGAACGGGAGTGACTTAACGTCCCCGAACGCGATCCCACCCATTGCGGATTGCAGCTTTAAACTCTTCCCAGGACCCTTTGCCTTCACGGCTCCAGTCCGTTTTAGCTTGCGGCTCAACGGTAGACCAGTCGCTTTTTGCATACCGCGGATCGGTGGCCAGCTTATACCCGTATTGGTAGGCCGGCGAATAGCGCTCATAGGTGCCACCACCTTTGGCGTAATTCGTCTCAAAGTCCTTGCGGAATTCGGGTTCGTACTCGCTGAACGATCGGGCAGTCCCAGACGCGCCGAGGTTCTCCACCCTGACCTCCGTTTTGCGAACGGTATCTTTAACAGTCTGGTTGCGTTGGCTTGTTTCCTTTCCGACCACCACTTCTTCCACCACGCGACTAGTCTTTCCCACCACGGCTTCTTCGGCGGTTTCTGTCAATTCGATGGCCTGATCTTGTCCCATGTTGAAGTCAGCTTCCGTAGCGGGCCGGTCTACGGGCCGTCGTTCGACGCGGATGTGTTCCTCGCGAAGCTGGACGTTGGCTTCGACAGGCCGCTCGGTTACATGCGAGTACACGCGAACGCCGCCCCGCTGGACCTGACGCTTACCGACTTTCAATTCTTCTTCAATCACCGGAATCGATTTACTACCCTCTGTCTTACTCCCCGCCCGAGCAGCCGTTGATACTGTCGAGGTCTCCTCATCTACATCCTTTGCTCCGTAGTCCTCCAAAAGGCCCGCCACCTCTTCGGCGAGTTCATCGTCGACGGTAACAGCAAGAAGCGCTCGCCCCGTGCCGAGCCTTTCCGCATAATAACCCTCGTCTTCCGAATTTCCGCCTCCAAAGGATCTGAAGAAGCCGCTGATTTTTTCTCCGATCCCAGTTTCGGACGATCTTGCACTATCTTGTGAAGAGCCAGCCGCTCTCACCTGTCCAGCCGTCGCGCCGTTTGCAACGATATTGATGTTCTCGGCCCGAAATCCTTTGTTTGTAAGTTCGCGCCTAGCGTTCTGGGCTTCCTCGTTATTTTTGAATAATCCCACTATTGTCTTTGCCATTTTCTTCTCCTTAATGAATGCCGACTTATCACTGCCGAAACTCAGATGCACCCGTAGCCGATTTGTCTGGAGGGGTCCTCGATTGGTTTGCCTTTAAAACCCCGCCACGCGACCCTAAAATCGGTGAACAGCCGCTCAACTTCCGGGTGCGCTTATTGTCGTACCAACTCGACGCGCCTGTTTTTCGCGCGCCCCTCGTCCGTCGAGTTATCGCCGAGAGGGCGCGCGTCGCCATAGCCCCTTGCCGTCAATCGGCGTCGATCGACGCCATGATCGATCAGCCAATTCATCACCGCCGTAGCGCGCTGTTTGGAAAGATTCTGGTTCGCAGCCTTGCTGCCTACGTTATCCGTATAGCCCTCGACGCGCAGCTTCCAGCCTGGATTATCGTTCAGTTTTCGCGCCACGTCGGACAGAACCCCCTCCGCTTCGGCCGGAACCGCGGATTGATTTGTCGCAAAATGAATTTCACTCTCGCTTAGCAGAACCCGGCCTCCGGGCTTGCTGAGCGATTCGGTGTTGATGTGAGATGTGGCATTCGATTCCCCGGAGTAACGGTTAAGGAGAGCGATCAGAGGACGGGTAGCTCGCGGGGTCGCGACGCCGGTTTCAAGTATTTCTTTGTTGCTGATCTCGCGCCCATAAAGCTTGGTGTTCTCTTTCGTATCAGGCCGCATGGTGGCTCCTTCGAGTGAGAGCCCCGCAAACACGCCGCGGGATCGGGACCACGAAAGAATCTCAGCGCGCATCAAAACGTCGGTGTTACCACTTGCCTGACGTCCAACAGGACCCGCGGCTGCGGCTGCCTCGGCGCCCAAGGTGAATTTATCGCCGAGCAGCCGGTTCATGCCTGCCTGGTTCATTACGAGCATAATCACATCGGTCGAGGAGCCTCCCAGTTGCAACCCGAAACTGCCCCCCTCAATCGCCACCGCCGCAGGTGAACTCCATCCGTGTGCGCCATGTCGGCAGGAGGCATAACCTCGGCCGTACTTTCCCCCTACTCCAAAGGCGCCTTTCAGCAGATCGGGCACAATGATAATGCATTTAGATTTATCGAACAGGTCCCGAGGTATCCCTTTATCAGGGGTCGCCATAATGTCCTGAAAAGCCGTCGCGGCGTGCCGGAGGCGTTTATCAGGGCTGATTTCCTGAGCGAAGAGGGTGCCTGTCAGAACACAGAGGAGCGGCACGATTCGGTTCATATCAAAAATGCTTGCATGCGACGATCCAATAAACACGCGCGAAGAGAAGGGCAACCCAGGAGTTTGGAATTCGACGTACGTAGATCGTGTATCGGCCCGGGAGCTTCCCTTTGCGATACCTCTCTATACATCTCTTAAATTTGACCCGAAGTGATTCCTTTGCGGGCCCGGCCGTTTTTGCCTGCATGATTAAATACAGGAGCGTCAGGGGGTTAATAGAAAGTGACGTGCGCTAACCATTGGTGTGGAGAGGCGGAGTTGTTACCGCGCTTGCGCATTCTGCTTGTGTCCTCCGGAATCCAACACATGGGTGAACTCGGCGCCAAAGAGAAAGATCATCGCCGAATAATACACCCAAACAATGACCACGACGAGCGACCCGGCGGCTCCATATGCCGAACCGACGGCAGCCTTGCCCAGATAAATCCCAATCAGAAACTTACCGATCGTGAAAAACAGGGCAGTCACAACTGCTCCTATCCAGACACTCCTCCAGGCGGCCCTCGTTGCCGGCACGTATCTGAAAATAAGCGCGAATAGCACCGCGATGGCCCCCAATGAAATGGTGAAGTCGATGGCGTTAAGCACAAAGCCGGGCATGGGCAGCAATCCGCCGAAAAACTTGCCGAGCGCCGCCAGGGCAGCGCTTATCAACAATGAGACCAGAAGGAGAAATCCAACGGCCAGAACCATACCAAAAGAAAAGAAGCGTTGTTTGATCGTCCCCCAAACGCCGCCAGCGTTCTCAGGTTCAACGTCCCACATTTTATTGAGGGACTCCCGGAGCTCGCCGAATACACCCGAAGCCCCAAATAGCAAGGTCAACACACCAAGAATAGATGCGACCGCGCCGGAGGAGGCTTTTTGGCCGTGCTCGATCATCTGTTTCACAGCTTCCGCGCCCTGAGGGCCGATCATACCCTGCACTTGGCCGAGAATTTGATTCTGGGCTGTGGAATGTCCCATGACCAACGCCGACGATCGCGATCACCAGAATCACAAGTGGCGCGAGGGAAAGGATCGTGTAAAAAGCGAGCGCCGCGCCCAGGCGGGGAGCTTCGTGCTCGTTCCACCCAGCAAATGTTTGACTAAGTATGGACCAAACGTAATTCATGCGTGATCCTCCTGAAAGCGTCCCAATTCACAACTGAATGCGACCTGTAATATTTACCCGAAGCGAGCCTCAGTCAATCCTGAGAAGGTTAAAGCACACGTGTTTCTCGCGGTTTCGCAAACTGTACAAAATGTTAAACATCCCCGCCCTCACTGGCCTCGCACGTGCTCCGCCATCCTCAGGAGGGTGTATGCAAGGGAAAGGCTCATCGTTTAGTAATCCTGCCGAAGGCGCGGCCTCGAGTGTCAGTGACAAATTATCCGACACCGCAACCCAGGTGAAGGAAAAGGTATCGGATCTGGGCCGCACGGCCGCCGATAAAATTGACGATAATCGGGATTCGGCGGCAACCGGGTTGGAAAAAGCCGCGTCAGCGCTCCATGAAAAAGCCGAAACTCTGCCCGGCGGTGAGAAAGTCACCAGTCTGGCCCATGCGACGGCTGAAAAGCTAAGCTCCACAGCCGACTATGTCCGGGAACATGACGTCAACCGCATGATGTTGGATGTCGAAACGCTCGTCAAGAATAACCCCGGACCCTCGCTTCTGGTAGCCGCGGTGATCGGCTTTTTGGTAGCGAGGGCTTTCAGCAGCAACGACTGATCGTGAGCTAGGGCGTGCTTATGGCGGCAGGGGACCGGTCCTTTTCAGATATTTTCCAGGATGTCGTTCGCAATGTGCAGGACATCGTACGTTCGGAAGTCCGCCTCGCCAAAACGGAGATCCGGGAAGAGGTGGTCAAGACCAAATCTTCAACTGTGTTGCTCGGAACGGGCGGGGTTACGGCGCTCTTCGCTGTTTTCTTTCTGCTGCTGACCATAGTGTATGCTTTGGCTCTCGTCATGCCAAGCTGGGCGGCGACCCTAATCGTCGGGGCAATTAGGCCAATGTTTACCATCCCGGAGAACATGACAGAATCGCCGCTCAGCAGGGAGTAGTGAGTCTGGACATTGTGGATAGCGAGTAATTGGAGAGATGTGAGGAGAAAGGCGGAGTTAGGGAGATAGAGAAGCTGGAACGAGATCGAGCACTATCGGCCGCTGAGAATGCTGTAGGGTAACCAACTGCTGAAAAGCATCTTTGCCCTGTTGCCAGCAAGTGCGCAAAACGCTGGTCAAAATCTGTTGGGTTCGAGCGCCGTTCCAGGTCCGGTTGCCGCCCCAGGTTTTGCGAGCCACCACCATCAGACGAATCGCTGCCTCCATGAAGTTGTTGGTGGCCGGAATGCCAGGACAGTACAGAAAGGTGAACAGGTGGGGCTGCTCATGTTGTAAATGGCGCGCAAAACGCTCATTGGCGGTATGGCACAGTTCGTTGCCAACAGCCTGTCCAAGCGAGCCTCCAGGCGGCCCGTAGCCACTGCCAATCCGTGTTCGCCGACCAGTCCCTGTTCGCCGATCCCGCAAGTGCAGACTGTCCAACAGTAGCTCCAGTACCGCCGCGGAAACTGCCGCGCCTTCCCGGTCAGAAACTTCAGTAGGTCCCGGCAACGCCGGATCGGATGCGCCAGGCAGGTTTGGTGAAAAGCCTGCAAGAAACCGTACCAGTCCGGCTCCGTCATGCACCAGAAAGCGATCATAATCGACCCCCAATACCGCCGCTGCTTCGGCAAAGCCGCGATGCGGCTCGATCAGGTATACCGTGACCGATTCGTTGCCGATCACCCGGCAATTCTGTAACTGGCCGCCTACGCGCCAACCCGTGTCGTCCAGTCCATTGAATGGACTGTGCCGCAACGAAGCCTTCAATCGATCGTAGGTGGGAGCGCCAAATTGCCCAACCGTTCCAGAGCCCGGCAGATCCCGCTGCGGCTCACCGTCAATCCGTAGCCCAATTGCAGCGACCGCGCCACTCGCTCATGCGATATGCCCATCTCTTTGTTCCACAGTGCCGCCAGAGACAACGCTTCCGGCCCGATCTGTACCTGGCCTATGTGCAAGGCATCGGAGGTCTGCAGCGGATGCCTTCCTTGCACCCTGCGTCCACAGCCGGTACACACCCCCACCTCCACGTCAAATCGCCGCACCAGGTCACTCGAACGATGTCTTCCTGATACTGGGCCTGGGTGTCCCGCCCAATCACCTTGCTCTCGCAATGTGGCAGCAGGCAGGCAACGGCACAGCGATCTGCTGATCCACCCTCAGCGGTGCCGGACGCGTGGCCTGCTACCGTATTGGTCCCCCGCTTTACGCCCCGCTGTTTTGGGATTCGGTTTCGGATTGTCGCGGGAGAACGGGCTGTGTTGCGCTTCTTTTTGCGCACTGCCTCTTCCAGCAGTTTGTGCATTCGTGCATCTCTTGCTCGAGACGCTCGATCTCACTCAACGACCGGTTCAGACGTCGCTGCAGGGATGCTACTTCCCGCTCCAACTGTTCGGCGCCACCTACCGCATCACCCGCACTCATCCAGCCTAGAATGCCACGGCTTGCCGCTTTTGTCCAGCCCCCTTGCTCGAATGCCTGTTTTTACAGCCCTTCCGAATGGTAAACATTGGCCAATTAGCAGTTGCCGCAGCCGTGATGCTCGCGGCCGGCGTCAAGCGGTTCAAACAAATTCACCCAACTCCCGAACGTACCGTAGAAACCATAAAGGAGAATGTCGAATGGGCCAAACAACAGACCAAATAGAAGCGCATATAGAGAACGTGCGCGGCGACCTCGGCTCCAATCTACACGAAATGGAGCGGAAGGTTAAGTCCGTGACGAACTGGAAGCAGCATTTCCAAAACAACCCAATGACAATGTTGGGCGCGGCGTTTGGCGGAGGTATTCTGATGGCAACGATGCTGGGCGGCCGCAAAAGCCGACGCGGAGACCGCGGCTTTTCTAGCCGCGCCGCCGGCTCAGAGCCCCACGCTGGAACCGATCATCAGAAAAACAAAGCGCTGGAGACTTGGGACAACATCAAAGGCGCCCTCATCGGTGTAGCCGCTACTCGTTTTAAAGATTTCGTTGGTGAAGTCGTTCCCGGCTTTCACGAAGAGTTTCAAAAGACCGAAGAGAAGGCCAAAAGCCAGCTCATATAGCCAGCAAATCAAATTAAACATTTAGGGAGAAATGCATATGGGAAATGACAACCAACTGGAGCAGATGAAGCAAAAATACGCCTCAGTCCTGACTACGATTCAGCAACAGGAAGTGCAGCTTAGCCATGTTCACATTCAGGACAACAAGCTGTTCATTCAAGGGACGGCTCCTTCCGAGCAGGCTAAAAACAAGGTCTGGGATCAAATCAAGCTGGTAAATCCGAATTGGGCCCAGGATCTGACCGCAGACATCAGTGTGGATCCGAACGCCAAACCCGCGCAAGCGCAGGGCGCGGCCGTTTCAGGAGGGCAGCAGCGCACCTATACCGTGAAGGCCGGCGACAGTCTCTCGAAAATCAGCGCGGAGTTGTACGGCAACGCCGGCGAATACATGAAGATCTTCGAAGCCAACCGCGACGTGCTTAGCGATCCGAATAAGATCAGCCCCGGACAGACGCTCAAAATCCCTGAATAACGGAGACGTAATGCCCCTGAGCGATTTTTTAGGAATGTTAGAGCAATATCGTGGCGCTTCGGCCGCTGCGCCGCCTGCCACCGTCGAGCAAGACTATTCCCAAGTGGCGCAAAGCGCCCCGCAATCGCACTTGGCAAGCGGTTTGGCCGAGGCGTTCCGATCCAATGATACCCCGCCGTTTTCCCAAATGCTCAGCACGCTTTTCAGTAACTCCAATGGCCAGCAACGCGCCGGCATTCTCAATCAGCTTCTCGGCGCCGCGGGTCCGAGTCTGCTTGCATCCGGCGGCTTGAGCAGCCTGGCCGGATTGTTGCGCGGTGGAAACACGGTGTCACCCGAGCAGGCCAATCAGATTCCACCGGAGGCGGTTCAGCAACTGGCGGAGCACGCGCAGAAACAGGACCCATCGATTGTGGACCAGGCCAGCCAGTTTTATGCCCAGCATCCCACGCTCGTGAAGGCCCTAGGGGCAGGTTCGCTTGCTCTCATCATGTCACATCTATCTCAAAGATAAGGAGACACTGAGGCCTGTTTCTGGACATTATTCTCCGCATCGTTGGCGCGATTATCGGCGGATGGCTGTCACCATGCTAGGCGGAACTCCGTCTTATTTGGTCAATCGGTCAACCTGCACAGTCGGTTAGCCCGGACCATGTTTACCATCCCGGAGAACATGACAGAATCGCCGCTCAGCAGGGAGTAGTGAGTCCGGACATTGTGGATAGCGAGTAATTGGAGAGATGTGAGGAGAAAGGCGGAGTTAGGGAGATAGAGAAGCTGGAACGAGATCGAGCACTATCGGCCGCTGAGAATGCTGTAGGGTAACCAACTGCTGAAAAGCATCTTTGCCCTGTTGCCAGCAAGTGCGCAAAACGCTGGTCAAAATCTGTTGGGTTCGAGCGCCGTTCCAGGTCCGGTTGCCGCCCCAGGTTTTGCGAGCCACCACCATCAGACGAATCGCTGCCTCAATGAAGTTGTTGGTGGCCGGAATGCCAGGACAGTACAGAAAGGTGAACAGGTGGGGCTGCTCATGTTGTAAATGGCGCGCAAAACGCTGATTGGCGGTATGGCACAGTGTCGTTGCCAACAGCCTGTCCAAGCGAGCCTCCAGGCGGCCCGTAGCCACTGCCAATCCGTGTTCGCCGACCAGTCCCTGTTGGCGCCGATCCCGCAAGTGCAGACTGTCCAACAGTAGCTCCAGGACCGCCTGCGGAAACTGCCGCGCCTTCCCGGTCAGAAACTTCAGTAGGTCCCGGCAACGCCGGATCGGATGCGCCATGAGGTTTGGTGAATAGCCTGCAAGAAACCGTACCAGGTCCGGGCTCCGTCATGCACCAGAAAGCGATCATAATCGACCCCCAGTACCGCCGCTGCTTCGGCAAAGCCGCGATGCGGCTCGATCAGGTATACCGTGACCGATTCGTTGCCGATCACCCGGCAATTCTGCAACTGGCCGCCTACGCGCCAACCCGTGTCGTCCAGTCCATTGAATGGACTGTGCCGCAACGAAGCCTTCAATCGATCGTAGGTGGGAGCGGCCAAATTGCCCAACCGTTCCAGAGCCCGGCAGATCCCGCTGCGGCTCACCGTCAATCCGTAGCCCAATCGCAGCGACCGCGCCACTCGCTCATGCGACATGCCCATCTCTTTGTTCCACAGTGCCGCCAACGACAACGCTTCCGGCCCGATCTGTACCTGGCCTATGTGCAAGGCATCGGAGGTCTGCAGCGGATGCCTTCCTTGCACCCTGCGTCCACAGCCGGTACACACCCCCACCTCCACGTCAAACCGCCGCACCAGGGTCACTCGAACGATGTCTTCCTGATACTGGGCCTGGGTGTCCCGCCCAATCACCTTGCTCTCGCAATGTGGGCAGCAGGCAGGCAACGGCACAGCGATCTGCTGATCCACCCTCAGCGGTGCCGGACGCGTGGCCTGCTGACCGTATTGGTCCCCCGCTTTACGCCCCGCTGTTTTGGGATTCGGTTTCGGATTGTCGCGGGAGAACGGGGCTGTGTTGCGCTTCTTTTTGCGCACTGCCTCTTCCAGCAGTTTGTGCATTCGTGCGATCTCTTGCTCGAGACGCTCGATCTCACTCAACGACCGGTTCAGACGTCGCTGCAGGGATGCTACTTCCCGCTCCAACTGTTCGGCGCGACCTACCGCATCACCCGCACTCATCCAGCCTAGAATGCCACGGCTTGCCGCTTTTGTCCAGCCCCCTTGCTCGAATGCCTGTTTTTACAGCCCTTCCGAATGGTAAACATTCGCTATCCCGGCCTGCGCCGGGGGGACCTATACCAAGCGACGAAGTCGAAGCCTATTTCCCGAAAAGAGCGCCCCGGCGCGGCGTTCGGAGCCGCGTTCATGAACGTTCCCGACTTCTTCGTGTTAGCTCGCGATTCGAAGCTTTTCCTCATACATCGCTAAGTCGGCGCGATGAAGCACCTTGGTTGCCGTATCTCCTGGCCTCCACGCAGCAAATCCCACCGCGGCACCGATCGTCACCTGGTAGTGAATCAGGCCGTTACTAATGACAAAGTCGCCGGCCAGGCACTCCATGATTCGGGAACGGCTCTTAGACTCTGGAAAACCTCCCTCAATTAACCCGACGAATTCGTCGCCTCCCCAACGCCCGATAACGTCCGTGGCGCGAAAAGCTCTCCGTAGTCTCTCGCCCGTTTGCTTCAGCAGGTCGTCGCCGGCCACGTGCCCATAAGTATCGTTGATCTTCTTGAAGCCGTTCAGGTCGATGTAGATCGCGGTGAAAGGCATTCCTTGCTTGATACGGGTATCCAGTTCGGCTTCAGTGGAGCGTCTGTTTGCCAATCCCGTCAAGGCGTCTCGCGATGCCTGTATGGCTAATTGTTCCTGTGCTTGTTCGAGCAGCCGTAGTGTCTGTTCCAGTTCCTCTGTTTTCCGGTACTCACGGTCGCGTAGCCACTTTTTCTCCAGGCTGGCGTCAATCCGCGCACGCAACAGCACCCGGTTAAACGGCTTCGGGAGGTAATCTTCCGCGCCCCCCTCGATGCAGCGCACAACATTCCGCAACTCGTCGAGAGCCGATACCATGATGACTGGCACCTCGCGCAGCGTGGCCTCCTGCTTTATTGCCGCCAGCGTCTGAAATCCATCCATGCCCGGCATCATGACGTCCAGAAGAACAAGATCGCAAGCGGACTCTTTAAGAGAGGCGAGAACCTCCAGTCCGTCCCGAGCCTCTACGACCTCATGGCCCTCGCACTCCAGCCGCCGGCGCAGCAGATTCCGGCTCGCAGTGTCGTCGTCGGCGATCAGAATCTTCCCCTTACGCCTCTCGGCCCGAGCTGGCTCAGGCTGGAGAAACAAGTCGTCGGCGCCATGGATCGACTGAAAACGATTCGCTTGCAGAACCTCGAAATCCTGGTCTACCAACTCCTGAAAACGTTTGATCCCCCAAGAGATGGCGTCCAGGTCGGCAAACGTCTGTCGATGACTGCACTGAAGATCTTCAACGAGTGAAGCCAGCGTCCCCGAAACTTCGGATGCCAGGGCCCGTACATGCGCCTTGAAAACTCCGTCCTCTGAATCGCCGCCTGAATCGGTGTCGTCGCTGAAAGCATTCTGAATAGCATCCAGCAATTCGCGGCCGCCGCTATGAATCTGCTGGAGAACGGGGATAAACGGTTCAAGGTGGAGCTCGTGCGCTTCCTCGATCAGCAACTCGCTGTAGCCCAAGATGTGGTTGACCGGCGTCCGATACTCGTGACGGAGCTGCGCCCGGGACTCCACTTGCAAGGTCTCGGTCATCAGCATGGCGTCCTGTCTGACTTTCGCGTCTCGTTCAGCAGGCGATCTATCTTTTCAAGGAGCCTCGGTAACTCGATCGGCTTTGTATCGTAGTCGTCGCACCCAGCATCGAGTGCCTTGTCGCGGTCGCCGGCCATGGCGTGTGCTGTCAAGGCGATCAGGGGAATTGGCCGTGTATCGATGGCAGCCTTGATTTGGCGCGTGGCTGCCCCATCCGTCCAGGACCGGCAAGCTCATGTCCATAAGGATGAGATCCGGCCGCTCGGTTTTAGACATTTCCACCCCCCTGCGCGTCATCCGCCGCCATCACTACATCGAATCCGCGCCGCGTCAACCGGCGTGAAAGCATGTCCCAATTCATTTCGTTATCTTCCACCAGCAATACTTTCGGCATAGCCATTCCTTTCGGGCCGCATCCTGCGAACCCGTTTGATTTAATATCGGCCGGACTCGATCGAGCCTTTAGGCTTTTTCTTACTTGAGAAACCGCGAAACGACTATTTTTGCGGCAGCACTAAAGAATAGGCCCAAACCGCCCGATGATACGATTGTGACCACGGAGCGCATCGATTCGCGGCTAACGGCAGGGGCGCTTTTGCTCGTTCTTTTCTCCGGACTTGCTTTGCCCGCGAAAGCTATCGGCGGAGATATTGCCGTCGTAGTCCGCCCCGATACGCCGGTAGACGATCTGACCTTATCCCAGACTCGCAAGCTGTTCCTTTGGAAACGGCGATTCTGGACCTCAAATGCGGGAGTGGAGAGGAGGGGTTGCGTTGCGCGCGGCAGACACGGCCCGACGTGATCACGCTCGACATCTCCATGCCGGGCATGGACGGATGGAGCATACTCTCGGCGCTCAAGACAGACCCCGCTCTCAGCGACACGCCGGTGATCGTACTGACGATGGGCGATGGCAGGAGTCTTGGGTACGCGCTGGGCGCGACCGACTATCTGACGAAGCCCATCGATCGCGAGCGTTTGGCGTCCGTTCTTGGCAAGTACAGCCGGTTGCGCGACAAGGACCCGATCCTGGTCGTCGAAGACGATCCGAGTACGCGCGAGTTGCTTTGCGCCAGTCTCGCGAAAGACGGCTGGAAGGTCCAGACCGCTGAGAATGGAAGGGTTGCCCTGAAGGCAGTGGCGAAGACGCGTCCCGGCCTGGTGCTGCTCGATCTGATGATGCCTGAAATGAATGGATTCTCGTTGGTGGACGAGTTCCGCCAGCTTCCAATGGGCGATGTACCGATTGTGGTTCTGACCGCGTATCACCCGGAAGAGCGGATGCGGCTGAATGGGCAGGTGGAGAGCATCATGGTGAAAGGCGAAGGCACGGGCGTCGTGCTCAAAACGGTCCGGGAGATGCTCGTCAGGAATTTGACGCCGCAGCAAGATCTTAGCGAAGTGGCCTGACTTTCGTTGCGTGTTTTCAGTTGTCGCGGAATTTTGGAATTTACCGGCCGTACTTTTGGCCTGAGGATCGACTTCGCCGAAATTCGCCGCGTTCAAAGTGCAGTATAACCATCTGTCCCAAAGCGGCCATTGGTGGGTAACGGCTTCAACTCGCAAATCTCTTCACTTTCTGATAGAACGTAAGCCGCTGGCAATCGCTTTTGTCCATACTGCGGCTCCTTTCCGGTTCAGGTGAAACTTATCGGGGTCGTAGAATTCCGGGCCGAGGGAGTCGTTTGGCAGAGGCCGCAGGATCTGCACTCCCACCTTCTTTCCCGCTTCCATAATGATCGTGTCGCCGCGGCCGTACGTCACCGGAATGAGCAAGATGAATTGAGATCCATTTTGCCGGCACAGTTTATCGAGGGCGATAAGCCTCTGGCACACTACCGGCATTAGCTTGTCGTCAGGTGGAAGAACAGCTTGCGAGAAGATCGCGTGCTGCCAAAGAATCGTTACCGACGGCGAGAGTTTTCCCATCAGAACCGCCCGCAACTCCGACCTTGCCGCATAAAACGTGCTGAAGTGAGCGGCATAGAAGCCGCTCGTCTGCGTCATGTCGGCTCCGGTGGCGCGCGACATCGGCCATATATCGGCGAGGTCGAAGAGGAACCGCGCCGAAAAGTCGCCGCGGATGGAATTCGCGGTCAGTTGCGCCGCGTGAAGCGCCACTACCACCACATCGGGCCGCATTCCCGTATGGAACAGGCGTCGCAGACTGTAGTACCAATCGTAATAGTCTGTCGCTTCCACAATCAGAGGCTGAGGCTTGTACAAGTCTTTGAGTTCCGCTTCGAGCACTTCTTGGTCGAGCCCAGCATTCAATAGGGAGTTACCGGCTAACAGGATCGTCCGAGGCTGTCCGGGAGAAGCCGGCCGCAATGCCGCCGCGGCGCGCTGTTGGGTCATGATCCGCTGGTGAATTTTGCTGATCCGTTCGAGGCCGAATCGCGCAGCGCCTTCCGCGCCCGCATAGACCAGCACCGCGCATAACAGCAATACCCATGTTTCACGGGTGAGTGTTGGCCGGACCGCCTCCGGTTTGGCCGCCTCCAGTTTGGCCTCAGAATTGGAAGTAGATGAAAGCATTTGATTGAGAAGCGGAAAACAGGACAACTGTCACAAGTAGCGCGGCCGCAACGGCCACACGCCGCGGAGGCGCGGCATTTTGAAACGCGTACTCTTCATTGAAATTCTCGAGGCGGAGATCCATCAGCAGAGTAATCGTTCCGATGACGGCGAGTATTCCGAGGCAGGTTGCAAAGTCACTGCGCCAATCCCAGATGGCCAGATTTCCGAGCATACTGAAGGCCGCCGAAAGCGAGCGTGCGCGAAAGAAAACCCAAGCGAGACATACGATACAGAATGTCACGAGGCGCTTCAGCCAAATCGTTAAGACGCTTAGTGAACGTGTGTCTTCTCTACTATTTTCGGCGGCGAACCTTTCCACACTGAGGCCCATGCCGTGAATCCCGCCCCAGACTACGAAGGTCCAGTTGGCTCCATGCCAAAGGCCGCCGAGCAGCATGGTCAACATGAGGTTCCTATAGGTATTCCACTTGCCGTGACGGTTGCCGCCGAGCGGTATATAAAGGTAATCCCGCAGCCAGGTGCTCAGGCTGATATGCCAACGACGCCAGAAATCCTGAAGACTGGTCGCGAGGTATGGCTGGCGGAAGTTCACCATAAAGTGAAACCCGAGCAGTTGAGCGCTACCGCGGGCGAAGTCGCTATAAGCGCTGAAGTCGCCGTAGATCTGCAAGGCGAACGCAAGGGCGCCAAGCACGGTCGCAAGAAGGCTGTGTCCCAGCTTTCCATCGAACGCCGCATTGGCAATCAAAGCGCAGCGATCGGCGATGACGCATTTGCGAAACAACCCGGAAGCGATCAGCATGCAGCCGTCGAAAAACGCCGAGGGATTCAGGATGCGCGGGCGCTGCGTCTGAGGCAGCAGGTGGCTTGGACGTTGAATCGGGCCGGCGATCAGATGCGGGAACAGGCTGATGAACAGCGCGTAATCGAGTAGCGAATCGGCGGGTTCGAGCTTTCGGTAGTAGACATCCACGATGTAAGCGACTTCCTGAAAGGTATAAAACGAGATACCCGGAGGCAGGATGATTTCAAGAAAATGAATAGTCGTCGGACCCGCGCCAAACGTGTGCAGCGCAGCCACCATTGAACCGGCGAAGAAGTTGAAGTACTTGAAGAATCCGAGAAAGCCGAAATTGAGAACCAGCGAGAAGATCAACAGCGAACGGCGGTGGACCGGATTCCGCGAACTCCCGATCTTCCGCGCCACGATGTAGTCGATGAGGGTCGACCCCATCATGAGCAGCAGAAAACGCCAGTCCCACCAGCCATAGAAAAAATAGCTGGCGGCGAGCAGAAACAAGTTTTGGCGCTTGTGGTCCAGTTGCCAATAAACAATGACAACGAGGGTTAGGAAAAGGAAATAGACCGGAGTATCAAAAAGCATCGTGCCAAGCCTTGATGCATGAAAGGATGCCGCGTAAAACTATGTCCCAGTATCTCATGCGATGGCGGATTTCTTTCCGGATTTCGCTTGCAGAAGACGCTCGTACATTGCTCCGGTGCGCTCGGCAGCGATTTCAATCGTCAGATTCTGCCGCACAAACTTTGCAGCTTGAACGCCAAACTGTTTCCTGAGATCGTCATTAATGATCAACTGTTCAAATTTGACAACCAGATCCTCGACATTGCCGCTTTCAAATAACAATCCGCGATCGCCGGTTGTGCCGATCATTTCCGGGGTTCCGCCGACGCGAGAACCGATCACCGCACAACCGCAGGCCATCGCTTCCAGCAGCGAGTTTGAAAATGCCTCGGACTTGGACGGCAGAACGTAGATGTCGAGCGCACGCATCCACTTCGGCACCTCGCGTGTCGCGGGGATAAAGACGCTGTCAGCGGCGATTCCCAGCCGGGCGGCATTGGCCTGCAGATTTGCGAGTTCGGCTCCGCTGCCCACCAATAGCAGTTTCATTCCCGGCTTCAGATGACGGACCCTGGCGAATGCCTCCTGTAAAAGGGGAAGCGCCTTCTCCGAACGCAATACGCAGACTGTGCCGATTACGAATGAAGCGCCGGCGAGTTCCGGCGGCCGCGGTTCATCAGAGGGATAGAACTCGGTGGTGACTACACCGTTGTAACAAAGCTCCACCCGGCTCGCCTCGATACCTTCGTCCGCAATCATGTATTTCCGGATGGCTTCACAATTGACGAGGATTGCGTCTGAGAGCCGGTCGCTGGCACGGAGAAGAAACTGTGTGCGCCAATCGAGAATTCCACGGTAGCTGAGTTGACTGCTGATGGCCACGGGGACGCGCATGGAGCGGGCTACCGGAATGCCGAACACGCCACTGGCGTCGTAGGAATGGACGATTTGAATGCCGTGCTCGCGGATATAGCGGCGCATTTTCCGCGCCGAAGCGAGGCAGCCCGCCGAATATAAGGACCGCAGAGGGAGATGCAGCACCGGCACTCCCGCGGCCCGCAACTCCTCGTAGCGCAATCCATGCGCGTAGAAGGCGCCGACATGTGGATCGAAGCGGGTCCGGTCGAGTTGCATGGCGATCTTGGCGACGTCGCGCTCCACTCCGCCCAGGTCGAGTTCGCGCGCCATGATCAGGACGGGAATGCGATGGTTCTGGTTAGAGGTTTTCATTCTTATTTCTGCTGACTCGCCAGAGTACGGATCACACGCGCTGGATTGCCGACCGCCACTGAATCGGGCGGAATGTCTTTTACGACGACGGAACCCGCGCCGATAGTGCTGCCATCACCTACAGTTGCCATAATGATGGCTCCGGCGCCGACCCAGCAGCGCTCTCCTACGGATGTCCCCTCATCGAAAGATCCCACCAGATTTCCTTCACTGTCGCGATCGTGCTGATACCGTCCACTGGTGATTTGCACATGCGAAGCGAGCTGAGTGCGGGCTCCGATACTCGCGCGGCCGATGACGCAGTAGCTGCCGATCGAGACATAGTAGCCGACCGAAGCTCCTGGATGAGCGAATACCGCGCCGAAGGAAATTGTAGTGTCGATAGAACATTCTTTCAGGGTCAAAAAATAGTAGGCCGATCGCAAGAAATTGCCGGGGGCGCCCGGCAGCAACGTGAAGATCTGCACGCCAAGGATGAAGAGCGAACGGATGCGGCCGAATCCGCTCAATAAGGCGAACGGAAAAGCGAAGATCAACGCCACGCCCTGGATGGTTCGCTTAACAAGCAATCGCGCCGTCATGCGCGACCCATGCGTGGACCTATGCTTGACCCCAGGACCGTTTCGAACACTTGGGCGATGTGGCGAAAATACTGTTCGGGCGTGTGCCGCGGCAACACCAGGCGAGCTGATGAGCGCAATTTTTCACGGAGAGCCTCGTCGCCGAGCATACGGCGGATTGCCATCGCGAGGCCGGCCTCGTTCTGCCGATTCACCAGCAAGGCGCTGACTTCATTCTCTACAATTTCCGGAATCCCGCCGACAGCCGTGGCGATAATTGGAACGCCGGCGTCGATTGCCTCGAGCAAGACGTTGGGCGAGCCTTCGCTATGAGACGGCAGAACGAACAGGTCGGCGATCCCATAAAGCGGCCGGACATTCGCCTGAAACCCGAGAAAATGTACGCTGTCTTGAAGCTTCAGCTCGGCGCATAGAGCTTCGAGCGCACTCCGCTCGGGGCCGTCTCCCGCAAGAAGGAGATCGAGTTTGGGCTCGCCCGCCGCCCGCATGAGCGCCAGCGCTCTTAAGAGGTCCGAATGTCCCTTTTCCTTCGACAGACGCCCAACAGTCAAGAGGACCGTGGCATTGGCGGCGATGTCAAGCGAGCGCCGCAGGGCTACCGCTGTCTCCGGCGGTACCGGTCCCAAGGCTCGGAGCGGCATATGTTCCACGTCGATTTGACCGGCCGGAATTCCCACGAACTTCTCGATATCGTTAGCAAACTTTCCGCATACGGTAACCAGACGATCGGCTCCGCGATGGGACCAGCGGTCGAGTTGATTGTACCCTCGCGTCTTCCAGTCCGTGGTTGTGTATCCGTGATGGAATGCGACCCATTTGGCTCCGCGATTCAGTCCGGACCAGCGGATCAGAAAATGCGATTTAACGCTGTTGGTCCAGATGATATGAGGCTGGCGTTTTTTAACGACTGCCCGCAGTTGCGGGATTACTCCAAAATCGAAGCGCCCGCTTTCGGTGACCACGTCGAGGGGGAGGTTGCTTGCGCGGACCGCCTCGGTAAAGCTGTTCTCGCGATCTCCGCGAAGAAAAGTCAGGATCGACAGATCGATCTTGGGATGCGCTTCGGGTTTGCCGGCTTCCCGGGCGAATTCCAGGACGGCTTTCGCCGGACCGGTTATCGAATATGCCTCAAGAATGCTTAATATCCGGATGGCACCGGGAGGCTGCGCGGGTATGGGTTGACGGCCATCCGCGCTTTTCAAATTGTCAGTAACGGAACCGGGCATCTTATTCAAGAATCATAAAGGAGTCAAAAGTTAGCAAGGAGGTTGGCTTCGCTGTCTTTATTTTATGCTGCTTTGGTGGTTTTGCTGGAAAACCTGCCGGGGTTAAATAACTCGGCACGGCTGGTAGGAACGCTGGACTTGGTTCTGATGAACTCCTGGGCGAGGTCGAGGTTGCGGCGGCCGGCGATCATGCGGTCGAGATTGCCGGTCGAAAAAACGAACCCCTCGTAGCCATCGTTGGCTGGATTCCATGGGATATTCTTGTGCTCGAAATACATGCGAAGCTGGAGGGCGCTGTTGAGCCGCTCCACCTCTTTCTCGCGGCGCGGAGCCTGGATCTGTTGCAAAGTCTTCAGAGTCGATTGGAAGAGACGGTTTAGGCGTTGCTCGTAGAGGCTCCAGTTGAGGAGGAATTTGCATTCGAGGTCCCCGGTTTCGAGAGCCTGGTCCATGGCGGCGGCTTCGAGATGGCGGAGACGGTTCAAGCGCCATTGCGTTTCGGCGAGGGTGTTGACCATTTCGCGTTCGGAGGACTCGACAGGCGCGTATTCCTTGATGAAGCCTTCGCGTAGTGTGTCGAATTCTTTTTGGCTTTCGCCGGAGAGGACGATGGTTTTGGCGAAGAGTCCGTGCTTGAGGGAATTTTGGGAGGAGCGTTGTTTGCCTTCTTCGGTGCGGGGTCCGGTGGCTTGTGCTGTGGCTGCGGCGTTCATGGTTTCCTTTATTTAAAGGACGCTTTTGCGTCTTTAACTTAACGACGCTTTTTGCGTCTTTAAGTCTCAAGGTAGCAAATGCGATTGCGAAAACGTTCTCGTGTTTTTGGAAGTTATTGATATTTGGGGAAATATATTGATGAAGTCGCTGAATTGTTAACCGATCGGACGCATTGGGGCTGTGTTTTTAACCGCGGAGAAGAATGGATAGGTTGCACGTAGTCAAAGTCATGCGCTGTCTCGTACCGCTCCCTCGCGGTCACGGCTCAGAAGGTGGTGAATCGACACTTCGGGCGCGCCGGTCGATTTGCGTTTGGATTTCGACCCTCCGCTATGCCGCTTTTTCGGAGGGTTCGGAGTATGCGGGCGAATGTTTCGGGCTCGCGACGTACTTTTCAGCCAATGTCCGGTTCTGCTCAGGGGTGCTTTCCTAGCGAAAAGGATTCAGGTTGCTGCGAAACGCAGCGTGGCATCCACTAACTTCCGGTCACGCTCGCAACTCGCAACAGAGGTCAAAAACAACGCAATCAATCTGGGAGTGATAGCATTTTTTCAGCTCAACTCAAAGAGTACGGGCGAGAGTCGGCTCAAGCTGGGTGGGCGCGGTTTATTTTGAAGGTCTCTTCGTCCCCGTCACTCGAACCATCCGGGGGTTTGCAATCGAACGAGGAAAGTGACACCATTTCGGTCGAAATCGGTTAGAACTTCACGCACAGGCAATGCTGCTCAGAACGGTTAGGAACGAAGAGTAAGTGTGAGTGCCATATTTTTAACTGTAGTTGCTTCGCCGTCCTTTGATATGCTCTGAGCGTATGGAATCGCCCGACATTCAACAGCTCACCGATTTCAACTCGCTCCGGGGTGGACTGACCGAGCATCTGCAGATGTTCAGCAATTTTGTAATTGTTACGCAACAGCTCAGGGAGGCACACAGTAACCAAATAGATTGTCTTCAGAGCGGATCAAATGCGCTGTACCGCATGATTGAATCGCATACGACAATGATTGAATCATGGCACCCGCAAAACAGACGCTATTGGAAAGTATGTAGAATCGGCAACTCCCCTCCTGGAAGCGAACACCAATCAAATAAAAGCGCTTGCCAAATATGTGAATACGCTGTCTACTTCATTGAACACCGTCTAGCCGGAATTGAACAACGCCTTGGAATTACGCCTCCTGCACGGTTAACCGATTACTTATTGGAGGACTCTTCGGACGACGTAGCTCAGCGTGCCAAGGCAGCGTTGCCGTCTTTGTTGGCTGCAATCGTCGAGGAAGATGAATCGCGCCGGCGCGGTTAAACGTGCATGTGGGTTTCGACCCTTCGCTAGGCGGCTTTTTCGGAGGGTTCGGGGTATGCGGGCGAATGTTTCTGGCGCGCAATGTACTTTTCCACGTTTAGACAAACCACTTCTCGCGGATAAGGCGGGACACCGCCGTCGTGCTTCTCTCTCAACAAAAGGAAACATTTCGTTCATTTCATAGTTAGAAAGGCCCCTGCCGTGGGGCGCGGGGTTTCATGGCTGTCCAACAAAGGAGAACTCTCGACAAAATGATGAACGGGTGCGGAGGGAGAACGTCGAGTGTTTTGCTCTTCCTTGCGCCACGGACCGATCCAGCCTACTCCCGATAATCCGATGTTTTGTAAAATAAACAGACCAAAAGGCCAGTCTGGACCCTGGCCCTTCGGGGCGTCGCCCGATATCATGCCTGTTGGGTGGGCTCGCGCGCCTGTAGCCGGGAAACGACGTTGTAAAGGAACATGTAAAGCCCCACAAGCCCCTGCTTCGCCTCGGCACCCGTCACATCCACATGGACGCCTTTCGACGAAATCTCGTTCAGCCGACGGGCAAAGGCAGCCAGAAATGACAATTCCGCGCGCATCATGTCCGTGGACGTCCCGGCCGGCAGCGAAGTCGCTATAAATTCTTCAAGCCGGTTCAGATATTGATCGTCACCGAGTTTTCGCTCCTTGCCATCAGAGCACATCACCGGCCCGGTCGTCGACGGGTAGAAATAATCGGCCGCGGCTTTCATCGCCCGGCGCACCGCCGTGAGCAAAAGGGCGTAGTCTTCCGGGCTGGCCGAGTCCACGAGCTGCGCCGCCTTCTGGAGCTTCGTATAGACGTCTTCGCACCGCGCATTGAAGTAGTTGTTCACCTCACGTTGAACCTGCTGGAGAAACATCTCCGGCTTTTGCTGCGCCTGGAGCTGCTTTTCGATTGAGAGGGCGAAGTTGAAGCATCGCGCCTTGATGAGATTGCGCACCATCTCATCGCCTTTTAGGTGAAGTCGCAGTACCGCTTTCTTACGCGCGTAGGAATCCGTGAATGCGGCCGTGTCAAACGGGGTCATGCCAGCCGGGACCGTCAGGTCTTCGATGTGTCGCCGTAACTGCGTGATTTCCGATTCAATATCGGCGATGCCGAAGATTAAAACGTTTCTTTTTTCATTCTCCTCCTTGTACTGATCGTCCTCGTCGAGGTCGAATGGCAACGTACGCTCCGAAAGCCAGATCTCACGTGATTTTTCGTCAACGTACTTTAGCGCTTCCTTGTTTAGGTCGCGCATATCCTCCGCAAGCGTCCGTATGAACTGCTTCGTGCCGTATAGCTCCCGGAGAAAGATGGCGGCGTTTAGGTAGTCCTGGCCAGCCCTCGCAAGCCGCAGACACGCCAGTACGGCCTTTTCTACATGATCGTTCTCAACGTGCTTATACACGCGTTCGATGATACTCGCGTAGTCCATCTAACTGTGCTTGAGATTGCATCGAAGCAGTGCGCGGCCACAAGCGGCGCACGTATAACGCAACGAGTACACCTTTTCCCGTCTCCAGTCCCGGTCTGTCGGCAGCCCTTCTTAACGAACGACAAAACAATGCGGCGTGCTTTGGTCGGCCACGCGTTCAATATACTAACCCATCGCCGCGTCGATCACAGACGAGAGTTGGTTGGCCAGCATCTCGGCAAGCAACTGTTCCATGATGGACAAATCGACCATTCCTTTTGCCGACGCGGCATCAGCCGCGTCAAGGGCTTCATAATATGGTTGACGATTAGAAACGACCTGATCCGGAATGGTTATCGTTCCGGGCAGGTTATAACCGAGGCGCGCGCACAGCACGAGATAGGACACAGCCCGGCTCGTTCGGCCGTTGCCGCCTGAAAAAGGGTGTATCCAGTTCACTCTCCACATCAAATATGCCGACAGATGCAGCGCTGACACGTCTGCCCATTTGGAATTGACATAGTCGCACATTTCCTCAACATGCTCGGACACCGTATCGGGGGCCGGTGGTTGATGGGTTGTGCCGTTGATGTACACGGGGCCGGTTCGGAAATTCCCCGCGCAGGTGTAAATATCTTTAATGGCCAGCCGCTGCAGCCGTTGAATAGTACTCGGGCGAAGTTTAAACCCCTTCTTCGACTCTTCGATCAGACGAAGAACTTCATCGAATTGAAGAAGGCCGTTCCTCGCCTCTAAAGCCGCTTTCTGATCGGCGTCGGCGTAAAGCTGATGTGAAGCGGGTTTGCTATCACGCTGTATGTCGGTTCGGCGCATCGCGTTGTAGATCTTCGGCGGCGCGGTCTACAGTCTCTCGTGTGATGCGCTCGTTTTCAAAATGCGTATTACCGTAAGCAAAACTTCGCCGCTGCGCTTCTTGCTCTGTAGAGCTGTTTTTTCGATCCCGCGACTCACGCAGCAAAAGCTCCAATCGGTTTGCCATACCGTGATCATATCCCAAATCAGTGTTGAACATGCCTCCATCCTCTGCTGTCGATCCGTCTATTCATCGATTAGCGGGCTACATGGCAATTCTTTCGACCAACATCTAAGTTCATGCAGCACTTCACCAACCCAACCATCATAGCGAATATCAGGCGAATCCCCGGCACTTCCGGCAATCCTTGCATTATGTAAAATGGAGAATCCGAGGTGTCCCATTCCCTGCCTTGCTGCCTAAAACACTAACGGGCGGCACCCAGCGTGAAGGCAGCGCAACGTGTGACAAAGCCGCGGGTAAGATCGGCGTTGCTACGATGAAGGCGGGGGATTTTCTTATGACCGTGATCGAGCTTCCCGATGAGCAGGCAGCGGCGCTAAAAGCGAAAGCGGCGGCCGAGGGACTTACTCTTGAAGGCTGGCTCAATAAACGGCCGGCGTCGAGGCATCCGTAGGCAGGAGCAGTCCGCCGACCGCCCACGCAGGCATATTGCCGATGTGATCGTCGAAAATATGCGCAAAGTTCCGCCCGAGATCATGACGGCCATGCCGAAGGATAGCGCAAGCCAGCACGACCATTACATCTATGGTTGGCCCAAAGAAGAGGAATGACCGCTCTTTTCGCCGACACGTTTTACTGGATTGCCCTGACCGATCTTTCCGACAGCGCTCATCAGCGAGCATTGACCCTCACAACTGAGCGGTCAAATTCGCTCATCGTTTACCACGGATGAAGTGCTGGCCGAGTATCTTACGTTCTTCGCAATGGCCCCCGAGGCGATGCGCCGCCAGGCCGTTACAAATGCCCGTCATATTCTTGAAGACCCCGGTCTCCGTGTTGTTTCGCAGAGCCGAGGGTCGTTCCTTTCCGGCATGGCTCTCTACGAAGCGGCCCGACAAAGGCTATAGCCTGATCGATTGCATTTCGATGCAGACAATGCGCAAGGAAGGGCTAATTGAGGTCCTCACTAATGACCGGCATTTCGAGCAGGAAGGATTCAGGGCGCTGTTTCGCGATTCGTGAGAGCCGCGCCGAGGGCGTCCGGCTTTCCCCACGGCCGTGCGGATTCCGATCAATACCGACAGCATGGGCCATATTCCGTCTTCCTCCGGACTATAGCGATTCACAGGAAGCTTCATTGTCGTTTATGGCGGACGGCGACACAGAACCTGCGGTGTCATTTACGACAAGCAGATGCTCACCTGATTGCTGCGTCGTCGGCCTCCATTCATCCGCAGGTTCTCCTATACCTTTCAAAGTCGTTACAGCAACACGCCTATAGTAGACAGTGTGCTTGGATTGTAAAAACTTCTTCTCACAGTAATCGACCCTTTGTGCGAAACCCGGATCCGGACACGGTCAAAAGGGCAAGAGCTTGTACTGCTTTACTGGGCATCGGGAAGGAAATTCTCACCCGCCCGAAGGAAGACGGTTGGGGGACTCGCATTATCGAGCGGCTTGCGAAGGATCTCCGCTCCGAGTTCCCGGATATGCAGGGGCTCTCACCTCGTAATCTCGGTTATATGAAGGCTTTCGCTGAGGCTTGGCCGCAGCAGCCAATTTTTGCAACAGTTGCAAAATTGCCGTGGGGCCACAATATGCGGAGCGGGCGGGCTATCTCGCTGCATTCCACGCGGCGCAAGCTCAAAGCCATTGCCGATTGCGAGATCGGCCCCGGTTCCGAGGTTTCAGCAGATAATTTCACCGCCGTTGTCGAAAGAGCGCGTGGTAAAAGGCTACGATGAAAAGAGGTTAATAACATGGCGAACGTAGACACCGATGCGGGCATCGATTGGCTGGCCTGTGAACTGATCGAAACAATTCCGGGAAAGGTCTCTGGACGGCCCATCGTGCGCGGTACGCGCATCATGCCTGATGGCATCGTGAACAGCTATGAGATGGGCGAGAGCATTGAGGACATACATGAGGATTGGCCTTCGCTTTCCGTAGCCCAGATCGAGCGCTTGATCGAGTTTGCCCACGCACATCGCGAACAGCCCCATCCGTGAAGGTGTTGCTTGACGAAAATCTTGCACACCGGTTGCGGAAGAACCTCGGCGCACATGAGGTCTTCACTGTCACCTATAGAGGCTGGGCCGGACTCAAGAACGGCGAACTGTTGCGGACAGCCGAAGAAAACGGCATCGAGGTCGTTTCTAACCGGCGACAAACGCTTCTCCATGAGCAGAACCTTAAAGGGCGCAATCTTGGTATTGTGGCGTTGTCTTCCGTTGAATGGAACATTCTTAAGAACTATCTGCCGTTGATTATCGCAGCAATCGATAACGCCCTCCCCGGTTCCTTTCAGGAGATGGATTGCGGCAACTTTGACCGGAAGAAACCATCGCGCAGGTAGCGGCTAGCGTCCACAAAGCTGGCTATACAAAATCTACAAGCGCTTGGGCACTTTGCCTGCGTTCATTGCTAACGTGGCGGCTGAAATATTCAAAGGTAATGGGCTGGCCACCCTGACGAAGCAGAAGCGAGAAGGCCCCTGTGTTTCACAAAGGGCCCTTTTGCAACAAGTGTCGGCACCGAATCCGCGCCAACTCGTGGGCGATTTCTTCGGTGAAAAGTTTGAATCTCGCAACGGCTTCTAAGACGACCTAAGACGGCGGCGGCTCCGATCCTCGGGAGTGTTCCGGCCACAGTCTACCTGCCGGCCTCGTGATAAGCGCCGCGCTGGCTGGCGTGACCCTAGAGGAGTCATATGAAAGCAGATGGCCACAAGTCCATCGAAATGGTTCTGCGGTACGTTCGCAACGCGAACACCTTCCCGCGAAAACGCCTTGAGAGATCTTGAGCTTTAGTGGGGACTAATCGCCCGTTTAGGTCCTAAAGCTTTCCCTGCCTTTTGACGATAGATAAACAGCGGCAGATACAGATCCCAATCGCGGGTCTTGTGCCGTTGAGAACGGACTGAAAGGATCTACCCCAGACATGCGAATAGTCAAAATAGCCAAACTCACCCTTATCGGAATTTTTGCGATATGTTCCCTGATGGCCGAGGAGCAGAACGGGTCAGAGCGCACAGCCGCCCTACCGCTAATTGTTAAGGACGGAAATGCGCAGCGTCCGTCAAAAACCATGAAACTCAAGCGTGAGGATGTCAGCAACATCACCTCGCTTTCCAATTTCGAGATATTCACCGGCTTGACAATCCAGCCAGGTCAAACCTTGAATCTGTTCGGTATCCTGGATTGGACAGGTGCCGACACGGCCTCAATTGCGATCGCCTGCCCCACCTCCACCTCGTTACAGAACACACAGGTTCTCGTCTATTGGCAAATGCCTGCGTTCACCAATACCTACACGGCTACGAGTGGTTTGCTTGGCAGCAACTTGCTATTCACGAATATGGGTGGTGGAGTGGTACCCGTCTTTGGGAATTTCTTTGGCCTGCAAGTCAAGAACACCGGCTCGGCTGTTGTGGCCTGCGATCAATTAACCGTCTACGGCGTGGTGCGTTAATCCGGCTCAACGCCTCCTCGAACTTCTCTTCCGGCACCTCGGCCAGTTTCTACTACTGCAAGGAGTGGTCGCGGAGATGCCGCGATTACCGAGGTCGCCGGCCGCGTTCAACAGGAGTCTGGGGCTTAGGCTTGCGGCCATTAAGCCATCGCGGTCATCGCAGCAGGCAGACACCGCATCAAGCGCCGGAGTTCGGCACAGAGGCGCGCGTGAATCGCATCCACCGCTCGCAGGTCCGAGTGCCGCGGGCGACGCCCAGCTGATTCGTTGCCACAATCGGCAGATACCCGGCGGCGCGCAGTGCATCGAGAGAATTGTGGGGTCCGGCGGTTATTTTCAGATCCGCCGGAGGATAGGGCCGCCCAAGTTCCACAAAGAGATGACGCAACAGGCGCAGCCCCTATTAAGCATCTGGAGCCGTCGAAAACTTTCTCGAACACAGCGATTGAGCAGGATGATAGATTTCTTTTCAACTTCGGAAATTGTCTCGCTACTGTCAAAGATAATTCTCCTGGGCTGAAAACAGCAGATTGAAGGGTAAGGTTCTGGGTTTTTTTGTGCCTCGTTTTATGCCGTCCACGGCATTGCCCAAAAGCGCGTTTTCCCGTATCGTGAAGGCATGGAAGTACACTTCGACCCCGACGTGCAAGCGAAGCTCACACTGCGAGCGACCCAACAGGGCCGCAACCCAGATGAGGTTGTGCAGGATGTTGTAGCACGTTACTTCGAGGAAGAAGACCGGTTTGTCGAAGCCGTGAAACGGGGCGAAGCTGCTTTAGAGCGCGGTGACTTTCTGACGCATGAACAGGTGGGCGAGCGGCTCCGGCGCTTTCTACAGCATTGATGGAAATTCGTTGGTTATTGCCAGCCGCAGAAGACCTTGAACGCCTTTGCGCGTGGATAGATCGCGATAACCCGGAAGCTGCCAGGCGGGTCGCCGGGATCATCTATGACGGTTGCGCCCAGCTAAAGAACTTTCCTAACATCGGACGAGCCAGCCGCCGCAGGACTGGCATTAATAGCGGCGTCCCTTACCTCACCGCTGCCGCAACCCCATCCCCCAGACTCTTCACGCTGGCGGATCCGTGGGCCCGCGTTCGCGATAACCACAGTCCAGAAATACGGTGCGCATCCAGCTCGGGAACCGGCATCGACATCTCTCCAACGATCCCCGATCATAAAGCTGCGCACCAGATCGATTCTGCGGTCGTTGACCGCTTCAACAGGAGACCAGGCTTCAGCTTGCGCGCCGAACTGTCTCCGAATTACTGGACTCCCTAACAGTTTCTTAAAGGGTCCTTTGTGCAAAACACAAGAGATCGCGGGTGAAGGCGGGCGGACCCGTCCTTCAGAACAGGGAGCCGGGTAACATAATAATCGGCAATCAGCCTCTTTCGATGGACCATCCTGCACAAGAAACAGAGCTTTGCCGCTGGTGTGCAATAAGGTCCCCCGTGGGCCAACGCGTTGCGGAAACTGCGGCGAGTTGACAGGCGGAGCCCACGGAACTGGTAAGCCTAAGCCTAAGCAAAGTCAGGATTTGGAGCGCACCCCATCCCTCGAAATGCCCACCACCACCTCCGCTCCACAAGGTAAGTGGGGTGGCTTTTGGAGAAGACTCCTCGGCATCGGTAGCGTATCAAGACCTGAACCGAGCAGGGGGCCACAAGACGGACGCCCAAAACGCCGGTCTCTATGAGGTGACTTCAGACCAGCGTTGCTGCGTATGCAGATCAAGATGCCCACAAAAGAACACCCGCACCCAACGCGAGACCGGTCTACATTCCGCCGCCGGATTGGGTCAAAGTAACGGAACCGTCGCATGTGGCGTATTTTCGAAGATTTGAGGGACATTTTTGGGCGTGTCCTGCCTGCGCCAGCGCGGTAGGCAATTACGTACGGGCCCAAACTCAGAAGTTTGAGGACCAGAAGCGCAGGCGATACGAACAACTCGCACCAAAGCGGTTGAAGCATGACCAAGAATTGGAAAAGGGAAAGAGTTCCCTGAAAATCCGCCAGGGTTGGATCTGCGCGGACTGCCATCGTTTTTACGGTGGTGATTTGAGAGCTGTCAATTGTCCGCTTTGCGGATCAGGCGAATGGAAGAAAATACACTGGTAGCTTTCGCCCTTCTCTGCCCTGTGGCTTCGCTTTAACCAATTTGGATTGGGAGGTTCTACAGGGTCACGCTACGCTTAAGTGTCCCAAGTGCGGGCAGACATCGCCGGTGGACGTTGACGACCCCGACAGCATGCAAGGCAAAAGAAATCTCAAGGGTAAGCGCCGCACCTGTGCCGAAATGGGTAATATTTGACCCGTTCAGAATTCGCTTTTTAGTCAGCCCAGAGTCACTATCTCTATTCCGTTAGGGGACCCCTTATCTTCCGGGCCTCCTTGCTGCGCCTAACCTAAGACAGCCCTGCTTCTATCCGCTTTACCAGTTTTGGAGCGTTGCCCCTCTCTTCCCACCTATGCTAGTAATAGAGGCCAAATTATGGGAACGCCAATGACGACGCTCAGCGAGCAGGATATTCAGCGCAACATGCGGGCCGTGGCCCACGCGATAGCGCAGCAGGAACTAGAGGGCCTCACAGTGCCAGCGGAAACCGTTGCCGACCTTGAGCGCGTGGCTCGCGGCGAAATCGACACGGACGAAGCCAGACGCAACCTTCAGCGCCGGTCTACGAATGACCAAATACTCCAGCCATGACCCCTACCTTGACCCTGTATCCGGCGTTTTAAAAAACCGCCTCGGCATTACCGACGAGACTGCGCTCGAAAAAAACGAAGCCGCCCATGTCGCGATACGCTCTTTTGAACTCACGCTAAAGCCACTCAAAGGCCGCTTTGACCTTGAGCATCTGCAAGCCATTCACCGTTACCTGTTTCAAGACGTGTACGCATGGGCCGGAGAATTGCGAACCATAGACATCAGCAAGGGCGGCCACCTGTTCGCCCACCACACGCACATTCAGAGCGCCGCCGTGCCGATCTTCAAGCAGCTTGCGGAAGAGAAGCATCTTGCGGGACTTGACCCCGCTGCTTTCAGCGAACGCGCCGCCCATTATCTCGGTGAAGTGAACGCGCTGCATCCCTTCCGCGAAGGCAACGGGCGCACCCAACGCGAATTTATCAGTCATCTTGCGGCGGCAACCGGCTATTACATTGCTTGGGAAAACGTCAAACGCGACGACATGCTGCAAGCCTCTATAGCGTCGTTCAAAGGCGATACATCCCAACTTGCCGCCCTCATCCGCGCCAATCTTTCGCCGCTTGATGATGCGCCGCTCCGTTCAAAAAAAAAGCCGCCCGAACCGACACCGGGGAGCGGACCTAATCACTAACGCAATTCTCAGAATGGGTCCAAATTTGACACGTTGAAAAAGCAGCGAGAAAACCCTTTAACCATGCCACTTTCAGGCTTTTCCGGACGCGCGGCCTATGCTAGAAATAAGGCACCATGACCGACGCCAGCCCCATTACGCGAGCAAATCCGATCCTCGCCAAATTCCGCGCCGCCCTCACCCAGATGTACGGCGACCGGCTTGAGCGTGTTGTGTTGTACGGCTCGCGCGCGCGCGGCGATGCGCGCCCGGATAGCGATTATGACGTTGCGGTATTTCTGCGCGACATGGGCGACCGCTTCAAGGAGATGGACCGGATTACCGAAATCACCACCGCCATTCTCTACGACACCGGCGAGTTCATTGAAGCGTTGCCTTACAGCGCCGCGTCTTACAATGACCCGCGCATGCCGCTGATGTACGCAATCCGCACCGAAGGCCTGACCCTATGAAGCCCCAGACGGGAGCTTTTCTGGATAAGGCGCGGGAGCTTCTCGATCAGGCCGATACCGTCATGGGTGTCGGCTTGAATGAAGCCGCCGGACGCACCGCCTATATGGCCGCACTGCATGCGGCGCAAGCGTTGATCTTCGAGAACATTAGCAAGGTTGTCACCTCGCATAAGGGTGTGCAGAGCGAGTTTTGGCGCTTGACGAAGGACGAGCCGCGCGTAGACGACGAATTGCGGGCATTTCTTTCCCGCGCTTACAGCTTCAAAAAAATTGCCGACTACGAAACCGGCCCCGGCTCACACATCAGCGCCGAAACCGCACGCAACGCTATTGCGACTGCGCGCCGGTTCGTGGATTGCGTCGCGGCTCTCATTCCGCCGAACGGTCACACGCCGCACGCATCAGATAACCCGAACCCCACCTGACATTAGACCGCTTGCCAAATACAGTCGGCCCGCTTCAAATTCTCTAAAAGGGTCCTTTGTGCAACGGGCGGACTACGGCGATGGCCGGTTAAAACTCTGCCGGAACAAAAGGAAAAATTTGGTTCCATCCGGTCAGTTACAATTGTTGCGGCATGAACAAGAAAGTGAAGTTGGCGACAGAGCCTTTCACAGCTCACCTCAATGGCTACAAACAGATCAGCAACCTTCAACTCCATGGCGGCGACCCCTACATTGCGGGAAAGCGGTCGTTATCACGAGAACTTTTGCGAAGGCCCTCAAGTCTGTGTTTGATACAGAACTACTTTCCCTCTATGGTGATTTTGCCCCCGGATTGTTTGAGTGGAATGCATCCGCAGTTCCTCGCGCAGAGGGAACTATTGACCCTATATTTTTTCATCTGCCAGCGACTCTCCGTGCCTCAAGCCCTGCCGAGGTAAAAACTATTGTGTGGCTCGATTGGGGAGCGGTGAAGGTCGGGGACTACGGCCCGGCAGCTGGATATACAATTTCCACGGCTCAGGTTTGTGTGATTACCGTGACGCTCATCGATGCCGCCATTCCTGCAGTCATTGCTACCAAAGATTTTCGCGGGGCGCTCCGCCGAAGGACATTCGGTCCGATTCGGCGGGATACGTCTCCCCGGTGGTCTTCGGAACTCCGCCAACAGCTGACATAATGCCGCATTGGCCGGAGAGGTATGGTACCTGGTATGGGGCACTCGCCTGGGGGATACGGGTACGAGACTAAGAATTCGATTGTATGGTTTTAACGGTCGCACGGTTCGAACAGTTTGGAAACGCGACGACATGACGAACGGCCACATCCGCGTGTCCAGCAAATCAATCGAGCTCGATTATGCCAGGGAATATCATTCGCGCGAGCGGATATACGAAACCCTCTACATCACACCAAACGGGTTGGAATGATGCAGTACATGGGGTATCAACCGCGGATCAGTCGGATTCGCGAACCCAAATCAGAATCGAAGCGGAACGCCCGGACCTCCGCGTCTAGTTCGCAATGCTTCGTGGGTCCGGCGTAACGAGAGGCCGATTGGCCGATTTAAAAGTTCACCGTCTTCACATTTTTAATCTGAACAATTTCAATCACTTACAGAAACACCTCCTCAATTTCAAACATCGCGTGTGTCAATGTGAAGTCAGAGAGGTTGCCGCGCGTCCCCGGCAATCCCGGCGCAAGCCGAGAGCGATCTTTTTTCGTGAGATCGCGAGGGAGACTGTCGGCTGTTCGTTTTCCCCAGGGATGGGAGAGTAAGCGCGGTAAAAGCCTTTCTTCAGCTTCCGCGGACGAACGCCGACATTTCACAAGCCGGGAGATTCCGATTCAGGCACGGAATCTCCCGGCTTTTTCACTCGTTAATAAGGAGAGATTATGTTCGATGCAGACATTGCCTATCCACTTTTAAAGACGCGTACACTTGCCGCCGCTGCCGCGCAAGTAATAGAATCGCCTCGCGAGTTTGTCCCCCACATTGGCTTCGATTCGAAAAAAAACGCGCTCCGAATTGCCACCCTCGCAAACCATACCCGAAACAACGCTAAAAAAAGGCCGTTTTGCGTCACCTCGGCCGCAGTGTTGCGGAAACCGCTACGACCCGGCTAGCCACTTTTATTCGAAACCCTATTCTATTGTCCGAAGCCACATGTTGAATTTCGCGCCGTTTGCGTCACCAAACCGCACTGCGGACGCCATCCACACCCCCATACTTGCAAACCCGTTTCAAAAAACGGCAATTTGCGTCATCCCCAGCTCGCAAGATTCAGATCCGCGTGCGCTCCGCCAATGGCGAAACATCGCCTCGCCACGGAACGGGTTTGTTCGCAAAACGATCCGCACTCGGCATCTACAGCTTGCTTTACTACTGGAGACTTTAGGATTCTTGAATAAGGATGCCCGGTTCCGTTACTGACAACCTGAAAACCGCGGATGGCCGTCAACCCATACCCGCGCAGCCCCCCGGTGCCATCCGGATATTAAGCATTCTTGAGGCGTATTCGATAACTGGTCCGGCGAAAGCCGTCTTGGAGTTCGCTCGCGAAGCAGCCAAACCCGAAGCGCATCCCAAGATCGATCTATCGATCCTGACCTTTCTTCGCGGAGGTCGCGAGAACAGCTTTACCGAGGCGGTCCGCGCGAGCAACCTCCCCCTCGACGTCGTTACCGAAAATGGGCGCTTCGATTTCGGAGTAATCCCGCAACTGCGGGCAGTCGTCGAAAAACGCCAGCCTCATATCATCTGGACCAACAGCGTTAAATCGCATTTTCTGATTCGCTGGTCCGGACTGAATCGAAGAGCCAAATGGGTCGCATTCCATCACGGCTACACGACCACAGACTGGAAGACCCGAGGCTACAACCAGCTCGATCGCTGGTCGCATCGCGGAGCGGATCGTCTGGTTACCGTATGCGGGAAGTTTGCTAACGATATCGAGAAGTTCGTGGGAATTCCGGCCGGTCAAATCGACGTGGAACATATGCCGCTCCGCGCCTTGGGACCGGTACCGCCGGAGACAGCGGTTGCCCTGCGGCGCTCGCTTGACATCGCCGCTAATGCCACGGTCCTCTTGACTGTTGGGCGTCTTTCGAAGGAAAAGGGACATTCGGACCTCTTAAGAGCGCTGGCGCTCATGCGGGCGGCGGGCGAACCGAAACTCGATCTCCTTCTTGCGGGAGACGGTCCCGAGCGGAGCGCGCTCGAGGCCCTATGCGCCGAGCTGAACCTTCAAGACAGCGTACATTTTCTTGGGTTTCAGGTGAACGTCCGGCCGCTTTATGGGATCGCCGACCTGTTCGTTCTGCCGTCTCATAGCGAAGGCTCGCCCAACGTCTTGCTCGAGGCAATCGACGCCGGCGTTCCGATTATCGCCACGGCTGTCGGCGGGATTCCGGAAATTGTGGAGAATGAAGTCAGCGCTCTACTGGTGGACCAGCAAAACGAGACGGCCCTCGCGTCGGCAATCCGCCGGATGCTCGGCGACGAGGCTCTCCGTGAAAGATTGCGCTCGTCAGCTCGCCTGGTGCTGCCGCGGCACACGCCCGAACAGTATTTTCGCCATATCGCCCAAGTATTCGAAACGGTCCTGGGGTCAAACATAGGTCCACGCATGGGTCGCGCATGACGGCGCGATTGCTTGCTAAGCGAACCATCCAGGGCGTGGCGTTGATCTTCGCTTTTCCGTTCGCCTTATTGAGCGGATTCGGCCGCATCCGTTCGCTCTTCATCCTTGGCGTGCAGATCTTCACGTTGCTGCCGGGCGCCCCCGGCAATTTCTTGCGATCGGCCTACTATTTTTTGACCCTGAAAGAATGTTCTATCGACACTACAATTTCCTTCGGCGCGGTATTCGCTCATCCAGGAGCTTCGGTCGGCTACTATGTCTCGATCGGCAGCTACTGCGTCATCGGCCGTGCGAGTATTGGAGCCCGCACTCAGCTCGCTTCGCACGTGCAAATCACCAGTGGACGGTATCAGCACGATCGCGACAGTGAAGGAAATCTGGTGGGATCTTTCGATGAGGGGACATCCGTAGGAGAGCGCTGCTGGGTCGGCGCCGGAGCCATCATTATGGCAACTGTAGGTGATGGCAGCACTATCGGCGCGGGTTCCGTCGTCGTAAAAGACATTCCGCCCGATTCAGTGGCGGTCGGCAATCCAGCGCGTGTGATCCGTACTCTGGCGAGTCAGCAGAAATAGGAATGAAAACCTCTAACCAGAACCATCGCATTCCCGTCCTGATCATGGCGCGCGAACTCGACCAGGGCGGAGTGGAGCGCGACGTCGCCAAGATCGCCATGCAACTCGACCGGACCCGCTTCGATCCACATGTCGGCACCTTCTACGCGCATGGGTTGCGCTACGAGGAATTAAAAGCCGCGGGCGTGCCGGTGCTGCATCTGCCTCTGCCGTCTCTATTTTCGGCGGCCTGCCTGGCTTCGGCGCGGAAAATGCGCCGCTATATCCGGGAGCACGGTATTCAAATCGTCCATTCCTACGACGCCAGCGGCGTGTTCGGTATTCCGGTAGCCCGCTCCATGCGCGTCCCCGTGGCGATCAGCAGCCAACTCAGCTACCGGGGAATTCTCGATTGGCGCACGCAGTTTCTTCTCCGTGCCAGCGACCGGCTCTCAGACGCAATCCTCGTCAATTGCGAAGCCATCCGGAAATACATGATTGCGGATGAAGGAATTGAGGCGCGCCGTGTGGAGCTTTGTTATAACGGTGTAGTCACCACCGAGTTCTATCCGGCCGACGAACCGCGGCCGCCGGAACTTGCCGGCGCTTCGTTCGTGATCGGCACGGTCTGTGTATTGCGTCCGGAGAAGGCGCTTACTCTCTTACAGGAAGCATTCGCCAAAGTCCGTCATCTGAAGCCTGGAATGAAACTGCTATTGGTGGGCAGCGGAGCCGAACTCGCAAATCTGCAGGCCAATGCCGCCCGGCTGGGAATCGCCGCTGACAGCGTCTTTATCCCCGCGACACGCGAGGTGCCGAAGTGGATGCGTGCGCTCGACATCTACGTTCTGCCGTCCAAGTCCGAGGCGTTTTCAAATTCGCTGCTGGAAGCTATGGCCTGCGGTTGTGCGGTAATTGGTTCTCGCGTGGGCGGAACTCCGGAAATGATCGGCGCTACGGGAGAGCGCGGATTGCTATTTGAAAGCGGCAATGTCGAGGATCTGGTTGTCAAATTTGAACAGTTGATAATTAATGACGATCTCAGGAAACAGTTTGGCGTTCAAGCTGCAAAGTTTGTGCGGCAGAATCTGACGATTGAAATCGCCGCCGAGCGCACCGGAGCAATGTACGAGCGTCTTCTGCAAGCGAAATCCGGAAAGAAATCCGCCATCGCATGAGATACTGGGACATACTTTTACGCGGCATCCTTTCATGCATCAAGGCTTGGCACGATGCTTTTTGATACTCCGGTCTATTTCCTTTTCCTAACCCTCGTTGTCATTGTTTATTGGCAACTGGACCACAAGCGCCAAAACTTGTTTCTGCTCGCGGCCAGCTATTTTTTCTATGGCTGGTGGGACTGGCGTTTTCTGCTGCTCATGATGGGGTCGACCCTGGTCGACTACATCGTGGCGCGGAAGATCGGGAGTTCGCGGAATCCGGTCCACCGCCGTTCGCTGTTGATCTTCTCGCTGGTTCTCAATTTCGGCTTTCTCGGATTCTTCAAGTACTTCAACTTCTTCGCCGGTTCAATGGTGGCTGCGCTGCACACGTTTGGCGCGGGTCCAGCAACCATTCATTTTCTTGAAATCATCCTGCCTCCGGGGATCTCGTTTTATACCTTTCAGGAAGTCGCTTATATCGTCGATGTCTATTACCGGAAGCTGGAACCGGCCGATTCGCTACTCGATTACGCGCTGTTCATCAGCCTATTCCCGCATCTGATCGCCGGCCCGATACAGCGTCCATGCACCTGCTGCCTCAAGTGCAGCGCCAACGCACCTGAATCCATCGACAGTTCTTCGATGGCTGCATGCTGATTGCTTCGGGTTGTTCCGCAAATGCGTCATCGCCGATAGTTGCGCCTTGATTGCAAATGCCGGCTTTTGAGGAAGGCTGGGTCCCGGCTTTCTTGCGGCCGTGCTTGGCGCCCTTGCCTTCGCCTGGCAGATCTACGGCGATTTCAGCGGCTATAGCGACTTCGCGCGCGGTAGCGCGCAACTGATCGGGTTTCACTTCATGGTGAACTTCCGCCAGCCATACTTGCGACCAGTCTTCAGGATTTCTGGCGCCGTTGGCATATCAGCCTGAGCACCTGGCTGCGGGACTACCTTTATATACCGCTCGGCGGAAACCGGGACGGCCGGTGGAATACCTATAGGAATCTGATGTTGACCATGCTGCTCGGCGGCCTGTGGCATGGAGCCAACTGGACCTTCGTAGTCTGGGGCGGGATTCACGGCATGGGCCTCAGTGTGGAAAGGTTCGCCGCCGAAACTCGTAGAGAAGACACACGTTCATCAAGCGTCTTGACGATTTGGCTGAAGCGCCTCGTCACATTCTGTATGTATGTCTCGCTTGGATCTTCTTTCGCGCACGCTCGCTTTCGGCGGCCTTCAGTATGCTCGGAAATCTGGCCATCTGGGAATGGCGCAGCGACTTTGCAACCTGCCTCGGAATACTCGCCATCATCGGAACCATTACTCTGCTAATGGATCTCCGCCTCGAGAATTTCAATGAAGAGTACGCGTTTCAAAATGCCGCGCCTCCGCGGCGTGTGGCCGTTGCGGCCGCGCTACTTGTGACAGTTGTCCTGTTTTCCGCTTCTCAATCAAATGCTTTCATCTACTTCCAATTCTGAGGCCAAACTGGAGGCGGCCAAACCGGAGGCGGTCCGGCCAACACTCACTCGTGAAACATGGGTATTGCTGTTATGCGCGGTGTTGGTCTATGCGTGTGCGGAAGGCGCTGCGCGATTCGGCCTCGAACGGATCAGCAAAATTCACCAGCGGATCATGACCCAACAGCGCGCCGCGGCGGCATTGCGGCCGGCTTCTCCCGGACAGCCTCGGACGATCCTGTTAGCCGGTAACTCCCTATTGAATGCGGGGCTCGACCAAGAAGTGCTCGAAGCGGAACTCAAAGACTTTTACAAGCCTCAGCCTCTGATTGTGGGAGCGACAGACTATTACGATTGGTACTACAGTCTGCGAAGCCTGTTCCATACGGGAATGCGGCCCGATGTGGTGGTAGTGGCGCTTCACGCGGCGCAACTGACCGCGAATTCCATCGCGGCGACTTTTCAGCGCGGTTCCTCTTCGACCTCGCCGATATATGGCCGATGTCGCGCGCTACGGGAGCCGACATGACCCAGACAAGCGGCTTCTATGCCGCTCACTTCAGCACGTTTTATGCGGCAAGGTCGGAGTTGCGGGCGGTTCTGATGGGAAAACTCTCGCCGGCGGTAACGATTCTTTGGCAGCACGCGATTTTCTCGCAAGCTGTTCTTCCACCTGACGACAAGCTAATGTCGGTAGTGTGCCAGAGGCTTATCGCCCTCGATAAACTGTGCCGGCAAAATGGATCTCAATTCATCTTGCTCATTCCGGTGACGTACGGCCGCGGCGATACGATCATTATGGAAGCGGGAAAAAAGGTGGGAGTGCAGGTCCTGCGGCCTCTGCCAAACGACTCCCTCGCCCCGGAATTCTACGACCCTGATAAGTTTCACCTGAACCGGAAAGGAGCCGCAGTATGGACAAAAACGATTGCCAGCGGCTTACGTTCTATCAGAACTAAAAGAGATTTG
>CAVYEV010000084.1:0-14735 GCA_963767545.1 Terriglobia bacterium | reverse complement strand
GAGGCGTGGGCATGATTAACGGAGGCGGAGCCGGCACGGGCGACGTGTTGATGCAGGTGTTTGCTCTTGGTGGCGTGCATACTTTCAGTCCCACATTCCTGATCGATGGAACAGTGGCTGTGAGCCGCGACCCGCTCACTCTCATTCCCCCCGATTCGAACACCGCTTTTGGGCTCGATGTACTCGGCATCCCGGGCACTAATGGGCCCAGCCAGCGCTACAACGGCATCCCGGGTTTCAACATCAGCGGCTACGAACCACTCGGTACGAACGAAAC
This sequence comes from Terriglobia bacterium, assembly GCA_963767545.1. Taxonomy (GTDB): domain Bacteria; phylum Acidobacteriota; class Terriglobia; order Bryobacterales; family Bryobacteraceae; genus CAVVFX01. The sequence goes on along the minus strand of CAVYEV010000084.1, from coordinate 14,458 downwards.
CTATCTTCCAAAGTACGTTCGCAATACCTACTTCACATATTCATTGAATTTCGGCTGGACGAAAGGGAAGCACGATATTCGCTTCGGGCTGGATCTGGTCCGCGTGCGAGACAACGAGTGGCATCCCGAGCAGGGAGGTGGGCCAATCGGGTCGTTCACCTTCGATGGCTCCGTCACGCTTCCGGGAACTGGTTCGCCGAACCAATTCAACAATTACGCCGCATTCCTCCTGGGCCTCCCGCAATCGATCAGCAAAACGATTGAGCCGGACTGGATGGCGCCGCGGCAATGGATGGAAGGCTCTTATTTCCGCGATCGATGGCGCGTTACCGACAATCTGACCGTGACGCTGGGCGTTCGCTGGGAATACTACCCGATCATGACCTACGCGAATTACGGTATGGTTCGCTTTGATCCTTCGAGCGGGAATGTCTTGATAGGCGGACGGGGATCGATTCCGAACGACACCGGCAATTCGACCAGCAAGAAAGCGTTCGTGCCTCGTCTTGGCATCGCCTATCGCCTGGGCAAAAAAACGGTGCTTCGAAGCGGATACGGCATCAGCGTGGATCCACAGGGCCCTTTGGCCCAGATGCTGTTCTCATATCCAAACATCGTGCTACAAAGCTTCGCTGGTAACACCGCATACATTCCGTATGGCCCGATTGCAAACGGCATCCCGGCGATTCCTTATCCTGACATCAGCACCGGGGTTGTTCCGTTACCGCACGCGATCACAACGGTCAGCCTCCCACCCGGTCCATATCAGCGCGGATATATACAGTCCTACAATTTCTTTCTGCAGAGAGAGCTGCCCGGCAGCTTTTCCGGCTCGGCCGGGTATGTGGGCACGCGGACCGTACATGAAAATGCCTTGTACGCGATCAATGCAGGCAGCCCGGGTTCCGGTAACGCGGGGCGTCCACTTGCTTCAAGCGGCTATCTGGTGGACGAAACTTTCATCGAACCCATAGGCAGCGCAACTTACAATGCGTTGCAGGCCCAACTGGATCGCAAGCTGATTCAAGGCTTGCAGGTGACTGTGGCCTATACCTATTCAAAGGCGATCGACAACGTGGATAACGAACTTGGCGGTTTCCTGTTCTACGGCGCCGGTTTCGACCGCAACCGTGCTGCCGCAGGCTACAATCGGACCCAGAACTTCCGTACCGCTTGGGTTGCCGACCTGCCGTTCGGCGCCGGAAAGCAATGGGGGCAAAACGGTATCGCCAGCAAGTTGCTCGGCGGCTGGCAGGTGAATGGTATTTTCAGCGCCTACACCGGTCTTCCCTTCACCGTGACGGCTTCGGGCGCCGCGCTCAACGCGCCGGATCAAACGCAGACGGCAGACCAGGTTAAGGTCGCTGTGACCAAATTAGGCGGCATTGGCTCCAACTCGCCATACTTCGATCCGACGGCCTTCGCGCCCGTAACGCAGGCTCGCTTCGGCACAAGCGGACGGAATACTTTGATCGGTCCAGGTTTGGTCAACGTGGATGCCGCGCTGTTCCGCAATTTTCGGTTCAAGGAGCGCCTGCACTTTCAACTCCGCGCGGAATCTTACAACCTGACGAATACGCCGCATTTTAGCAACCCGAGCGCTAATGTTTCGTCTGGAGGATTTATGACCATAACGAGTGCGCTGAGCCGGGCGAACAACGTGGAAGGTGGCGAGCGGCAGTTTCGTTTCGCTTTGCGGATCAGCTTTTAAATGAGATTGCTTCTCATCAGCACATTGCTCGCGCTGGCGCCATCGGCTTACGCGGGACCAGCCAGCTATGAGGTTGTCGTGTACGGGGCGACGGCGGGAGGTGCCGCAGCCTCAATCGCAGCCGCGCAGGAGGGTCGCTCGGTGGCTCTTCTCGATCCCGGCCGGCATGTTGGCGGTATGATCTCCGGCGGCTTGGGCCGTACCGATATGGATCGGCAGCAGAACGTGATCGGCGGCTTGGCGCGGGAGTTCTTCGAGCGTGTCGGCAAGGTTTACAGCGAGCCGGTTTCGTGGCTGTTCGAACCGCACGTCGCCGAGCAAATCCTAACCGATTGGCTTCGGCAAGCTGGTGTCCGCGTGTTGTTCGGGCAGCAGATTAAGTCAGTCCTGAAGCAAGGGTCCCGCATCGTACGTCTGCAGACGGAAACTGGTGACGCGTACGAAGCGCAGGTTTACATCGACTGCACCTACGAAGGCGACCTCATGAAGCAAGCCGGCGTATCTTACGCCATCGGCCGCGAGGCTCGAATCAAATACGGAGAATCGCTCGCCGGACGTCAAGACATTCTACCCGGCCCGCACCAATTCCGCGCTGCGGTATCTCCTTACGCGCCAGACGGCGCGCTTCTACCGCTTATCATTCCGCAAGATCGTGTCGTCGCGACCGGCGAAGGTGACGGCCATGTGCAATCGTACTGTTTCCGCATCTGCCTCAGTGACGATCCGAATAACCGGCTTCCGATTGCAGCGCCCGAAGGCTACGATTCCAAACGCTACGGACTCGTTCGCAATTATCTAGCTGCCCTAGGAGATTCCGCCCGCTTGTCAGATTTCCTGGGGATCTCGCGCCTTCCCCACAATAAGACTGACGTCAATAGCGGCGGCGCAGTATCTACGGATGCGCCTTCCCTAAGCTGGTCCTACCCGGAAGCCGATTATGCGGAGCGGCAGCGGATCTGGCATCAACACCTCACTTGGGCGCAAGGACTCTTGTATTTTCTCGGCCACGATACTTCCGTTCCGGAACCTATCCGGCAGGAAATGCTGCAATGGGGTCTGCCGAGAGACGAGTTTCCTGACACTGGTCACTGGCCGCATCAGCTCTATGTTCGAGATGGCCGCCGCATGCTTGGTGAATATGTCCTGACCCAGCACGATCTCCAGGAGGGTCGATGCAAATATGACTCGATCGGCATGGGTGGCTACAACATCGATATCCGGGAAGTGCAGTGGATTGCCCACAGAGTTTACCGCTTCCCGAATGCGCCGGATGAAGTCTTGATGGAGGGGTACTTGAGCATGCCGGTCGAGCCGTACGAAATTCCGTATCGATCGCTGCTGCCTCGCTACGATCAGTGTTCCAATCTGTTGGTTCCGGTCTGTATCTCCGCATCAGCGGTAGCGTTTGCGTCGTTTCGAATGGAGCCGCAATTTATGATCGCTGGCTATGCCGCAGGTATGGCTGCGAGCCTGGCCGTTTCTAGCCATTCGAGTGTCCACGCGATAGATCTAACGCAACTTCAGCGCAAGCTATCCGAGCACCAGCAAATCCTGCATTTGGCTGCCTCCAGATAGTTAAGAGCTGTTTTGGATTCCGTTGCGAAAAACCTGGGAGCCGATCTGATAAGGTGAGCTGTGCCGATTACCGCGTCGAATCCCTTTAAGTGGCGACATTATCCGGGTGACATCATCATGTGGTGTGTGCGCTGGTATCTGCGCTATCCGATTTCAGCGGCACAGATGGGCGAGATGACCGCACAAAGAGGTTTGTTTATCAGCGCCAGCTGTATTTGGCGGTGGGTCCAGATCTACGGGCCAGAGTTGGACAAGCGCTGTAGACGGCACCTGAAGCCGACCAACAGAAGCTGGCGTTTGGATGAAACCTATATCAAAGTGAAGGGCCAGGAACGATTCCTGTACCGAGCGGTCGATTCCACGGGGCAGACCATTGATTTTCTACTCACCGCCAAGCGGGACACAGCAGCGGCGAAACGCTTCTTTCGGCGCGCATTGGCCCATTCAGCCAATCTGACGCCGCGGGTGATCAACGTGGACAAGAACCGCGCCTATCCGATGGCGGTCAAGGACCTGAAGCAGGAAGGCGCTCTCCGGGCGGCGTTGCCGGTTACGACAGTGCAAATACTTGAACAACATCTTGGAGCAGGACCACAGAAACGTGAAAGCGACGGACTTGGCCGGCCAAGGGGTACGGTTCGGTGCCGACGGCTGGGCGAACACTGCGAGGGATCGAAGCGATGGAAATGATCAGGAAAGGGCGAGCGAGGCGAGTAGCGAAAGGTGACACGGTAGGTCAGATGAAGTTCATCGAAAAGCTATTCGGTATAGCCGCATAAAAGGCCGGCTTAGTCGGGCCGTCCTTGCGCCATCTGGGATTTTCGCAACGGAATCGACGCGAGTGATTTTCGCAGCCGGAAGAGCGGCGTCAGCTCGCGGCGGATGGGCCGCAACCGTGGACGCCGCCGCCGGAGATTTCAGAAAAGATCCTCTATTCACGATCACTCGCCTTGGAGACTACCCTGATCACACGACGTCCGGAATGCGATATTGCTTGCGGTAGGCCGGTTTCTGGAGCGCGTTTGCCGCGGCGTCGTTGAACTTCTCGCTGGCACCGTCGAATTCCAGATGCCGCTTGCCGACCCGGTATGCCGTATTGCCGAGGTGTACCAGGCAGGCGCTGTAATGGGTGATGGCGATATCGGCATTCGGCGCTTTGCGCGAACGAATGCAATCCACGAAGTTCGGCTGATGCCACTTGTCCGGAAAGTAGCCTTTGTCCTGATCGACGATCTTGCCGTCCGCCTCGAATACCTGCCAACCGCAGCCGTGACGGCCCAGGAACATCAAGCGCTCCGAGCCGTAGATTTCGATGCGGCAGGAACTCTGAGGCCAGTATGGCCACTTGGTTCCCGTTCGCACTTCCGGCGGGAACTTCTTCATATACGGCTGGTGTGTGCCACTCTCGCAGGTCATGACGTAATCGCCGTAGTCGTACGTCACCACCTGCAGGTCAGGCGTCTCACGGTTATCGTTGTAGGCGAGGCGTCCTCCGGTGCAATACACCGACTTAGGGTGCGGCGGATCGCCCAATGCCATGCGCGCCAGGTCGAGCTGATGGCTGGCATCGTCGGAAAGTTCGCCGCCACTGTAGTCCCAATACGTTCCCCAGGATCGCTGCAACCGCGTCATCGAGAATGGACGCTCGGGCGCAGGGCCCTGGAACAAGTCCCAGTCCACGCCCGGGGGCACCGGCGAAGGCGGAGCCTCTTTCCACGGCCCCCCGCCCGAGAGTAGATTGTACACTTTCACCAGCCGGATCTTTCCTAATTTCCCGGACTTGATGTAGTCGCGCGCCGTCGCAGAATAGGGGCCGCTGCGATTCTCAAAACCAACCTGAACAATGCGCTTGTATTTCTGCGACGCTTCGATCATCTTACGGCCTTCCCAGACCGACAGGGATGGCGACTTCTCGACATAGACGTCCTTTCCGGCCTGGCAAGCCCACACTGTAGATAAGGCGTGCCAATGCTCCGGAGTGGCTACGACCACGCCGTCGACATCCTTGTCGTCGAACACGCGGCGCATGTCGACGACGCGCTGGGGACGGCGGCCCCGAATCTCTTCCATCTTTTTGATGACTGCCTCGCCCTTCTGATCGTTGACCTCGCAGACGAACTTGAACTCGGCGTTCTCTACATTGGCAAGATTGGTACCGAGCGTGGTTCCCCGTCCACCCGCGCCAATCAGCGCGAGCACGACCTTGCTGTTTGCGGAACCCGGTTGGGCCGACTGCGCTGCCAGCGCCACCGGCATTCCAGCCATAGTTACAAAGCTCCTTCGGCTAATCGTTTCCATGTATTATTCCTCTTCATCAGAATGTAAATCGCAATGAGCCTTGCATCACGCGAGGCTGCCCGTTTGTGGAGGTTACCTGGCCGAACTGGCCATTCAGTTGGGTTGTCGATCCGGGCGCCGCAAAAGTCGCCGAGGTATTCACGCCCTGGAAACTGGCGTGGTTGAAGGCGTTGTACATTTCCCAACGGAATTGCACGGTGGCCTTCTCCCGAATCGGGAAATTCTTAAAAAACGAAAGGTCCCAATTTTCGATGCCGGGTCCCCGGAAAACGTCCTTCGGCGCGTTGCCAATTGACCCCACGACGGGCGCCGCGAAGGCCGCAGTGTTGAAGTACTGGGTGAGCGTACGTTGTCCGGAGGAGAGAATGGGGTTGGATAACATCACGACGTGCGAGCCGTCGCCACCGCCTGTGACGTCCGCTCCGTTTAGCAGGCTATAACTGACGCTCATCGGAGAACCATCGATGAACGATGCCACCCCGGAGAGTTCCCATTTATCGAACGCCCACCTGACAATACCCTTGTTCCACAACTTACTCGCGCTAGGCAGGTCGTACAGGAAATTGAGGGATACGATGTGCGTATGGTCGAAGCTCGTGGATTTGCCATAGTTCCACACCTTGGGGTTCACATAGAGCGAAATCGTGCCGGCATCACTATCCGAGTAGTCCATGAACTTGGACCACGTCCAGACGGCGCCGAATTGCAGGCCATGCGAAAAACGCCGCTTCCCTTGCACCTGCAGGGAGTGATAACTCGAGTTCCCGTTGGCCTCATACATATTGATGGTGTTATATCCCGGATACGGCCGGATGAAGTTATCGGCCAGCGCGGTTTTGGTTGTCGGATCGAGGTTCGTGAAATGTGCGCCGTAAGGTACCGTATTGAGATTCACGGATTGGATCAGATGCCGTCCCAGCGCCCCGACATACGCGGCATCGAGCACCGTCCCGAACCCGATATCGCGCTGCACGCCGAAACTATAGCTGTAAGTTGCCTGGTTTACGCTCGACGGAACGATTCCCATGATCGTGCTGGGAGCGATGACTCCCTGGGTACTGAATAACGTGCTCAAGCTTCCGTAGTATTGTACCGGGTTGTATTGGAACGGCGGATTGACCTGTACTGCGTAAGTTCCGGAAGAGCCAATGTCGCCGCCGGGAATGATCGGACTGTAGAACATCCCGAAACCGCCCCGTATCGCAGTCTTGCCGTTTCCGAAAGGATCGTAGGCGAAGCCGAATCGGGGAGCCAGGGTCGGGCCAAGGTTCTGCACGAATCCTTTGGGCACTCCCGACGCGCCTTCCACCAGCATTCCGTTGGTCAGATTGCCCGTATTCGGAACGATGAGACCGATCTCAACCGCTGGCTGATATTGGCCGGTGAGCGGATTCAACGCCGAGCGTACCCCCTGCGGATTCAGCGCCGGCTGGTACAGCAGTGGGGCCTGGCTGGACTTGAAACTGGATGGATCGAACGACGAAGCCTTCAAGTTGGGCGTCCAAAGAGGGATGTAAGTGCCGATGCGGAGACCGTAGTCGAGCGTCAGCTGCTTCGTGACACGCCAGTTGTCCTGTATATAGAATTCGCCCAGCGAAGAGCGCATATCCGGTCCTGGCCGGCTGCTCGATTCCGTGTAGGTTCGGAAGTAGCCCAGGATGGCCGTCGCATAAGCGTAGTTGGCGTCGAACGGATTGTTGACGTCACGGCTGAAATCAAACGATCCGTTATTGGTGCCGCGGAAACCCTTGAACATCCGGTCCCGCTCGCCGAAGAAGCCCGCTTTAATCTGGTGGCCGCCCCAAACCTTCGTCAGACTTTCAGTAAACGTAAACAGGGTGGTGGCGCCAAGCTTCGGCCAGCGGATGTCGAAACTGACGGTGGCGGGATTGGTAATGGTCCCGCTGCCGAAGCTCATCGACGGGATGATGTTATAGAAGTTGTATTGCGGATAGAACTGCCCTAACGCCAAGCCGATTTTTTGGCGGTTGATCACGTCGGCATTGTTATTGTAGGGTCCGGCCGGTTCCTGGAAATGATAATAGCCCACGCTGGCCTCATTGATCACCGTCGGATTGATGGTGTAAGTAGCGTGTAATTGGCCGGCTTCGCTATCGTACTTATCGAAGTCTTTCACCAGGCCCCATGCGGGTCCCGAAGCGGCAGTAGCATACCCGGAATCATAGCGGCGGAAGATGTTTTCGCGATAATACATTCGCAACTTGGAAGTGGCGTTGTAATCGCCGCGGTAGGTGTCGAACCGCCGGGTGCCCGGAAGGCTCTCCTGGAAGTTGTAGTTATAGTTCCCCTTCGTCACGATACGGTCCGTGATATTCGGCAGAGGAAACACCTGCAGCAACTTCTGGCCATTGGGATCAAGGCGGCTCTGGGGAATGATGTTTCCCGCGAATGGCGCATGGGTGAGGGGATCGGTTACCGGAACGAGGGTGCCGTTCACCGCAACTGTCTTCGAAAAATCGCCCTGCCTCTCAAGTGCGGTGGGAACGGTAACTTGCTGCAGAGAGCCCGGAGCAGTTAGCTGGATGAATTCCTGTCCCGCGAAGAAGAACAACTTATCCTTCCAGCGTGTGAACTTTCCGGGAATCTCCAGCGGACCTCCAAACGTATACCCGGCCACATTATAGCGATAGAGCGGGCGCTTGACACCATTCCGGTTCGCGAAAAACTCGTTCGAGTTCAAGTCTTCATTCCGTAAGTAATCGTAGAGAGTCCCGTGGAACGCCGACGTCCCGGACTTAGTCACCGCGTTGATGATCGCTCCCGCGCTGCGCCCGTACTCCGCCTGATAGTTACTCAACAGAACGGTCACTTCGGCCACGGCGTCCATACTGACCGGGGTAAACGACGAGTTGGTGCTGGATGGATCGTTCCCCACCATCCCGTCGACCGTTTGCGTTGTCAACCCCCCGCGGACACCGTTAACGGCGTTGGGTGCGCTTTGCTGCTGGAGAACCGTAGGGTCGCTGTTCGGAACGACCCCCGGAAGCGTCTTCAACAGGCCCGTATAATCGCGGCCCCTCGCCATCAGCATATTCATCTGCTTTTCATCTAGCAACGCCGATCGTTCATCGCTGGCTGTCTGGACCGGAGTGGTCTGGTCGGAGACCGTTACCGACTCCGATAGTGCACCCACCTCGAGTTTGAGGTCGCCTGCGTTGAAGCGTTCCGCAGCCGTGACCTGGATATCGGTACGGTCGTAGCGTTTGAAGCCCTGTGCTTCTAAAATTAACGAATAGGTGCCGGGCTGGACCGATGGAAATGCGAACTCACCGGACGTGGAGGTAGTCGCGGATTGCCTCACCCCCGTTCCCGAATCGACCAGTGTGACCGGAGCGCCAGGGACGGCTGCACCGCTCGAATCCAAAACCGTCCCGGTGACGACGCCGGTTATCGTCTGTGCCCGAGCCGGGTAGATCATGAGGCTTGCCATCAAAAGGATCGCCAGAATCGCGGACGGAATACGCGCCGATCGATGTCCTTTCATTTTTTGTCTCCTTTATAGTTCGACTCTGCTACAGATCTAGAATTGGAAACGAGCCAACATCACTCCGCTGCCCTCCAACCGATCTTGCGTTGATGTATCCGAACCGCTGGTCAATGGCGTCGACGCGTTGAAGGCTTCATTACGGAAGTAGGAGTAGGCGCTGCCGTGTAAGTCGTTCGTGCCCGACTTAAACGTGAAGTTAAAAACACTTCCCTTCACCTGACCGAACTCGGCCGCGAAGTGACTCGACTGCAGGGCGAACTCCTGAATGGCTTCGACCGAGGGCGGCTGTTCGAATGTATGAGAAGGATCGACGGAACTGGTTATGTCCTGGCCATCGACCAGGACCTTGTAAGGAGTAGACAGAGAGCCGTTGACCTTGATAGTGGAACTGCCTGCGGGGCCGTTCACGTGGCCCACCACGCCCTGTACCTGATTGGCCCAGTTGAAGGGATTGCGTACGTACAGCGGGGAGAGAGGCATCTGGTCGAGCCCCTCGTTGGTGACGAAGCTCTGTTCCGCATTTTTCGTTTTAAGCAGTTCCGCGTCTCCCGTGATCACGACCGACTCCGAACTCGATCCGACCTGGAGCGTGAAGTCCACGCGAGCGGTTTGCGTCACCGCGGTCTCGCGGCCCTTCCGGGTGAGTTTCGTGAAGCCCAGAACTGCAACTTCCCACCGGCAGCGAACTAGTCGTGTAGCTTCCGGTAGATGTGGTGGCAATCTGATACTGTCCGCCGGTTTCCAAGTACGTCACTGCTACTGTAGCGTTGGCGACGGCTACGTTCTGTGGATCCAATATGGTTCCGGTGATGGTTTCGCGATCAGTCTGCGCGTAGGCGGAGCATGCAAGGGCAAGGTAGAGAGCGGCTACAAGGCAACTTTTCATAGAACTCTTCCTAATGGATATGGCTACGAACGTTATCAGAAACGACTCTAGGCGTCAAGGGTATAGGAATGTGAGTGTCGTTAGTATGTGAAATGTCCGGTCGAGTAAATATGTGATTTGTCCGCTTAGGCGAGCGGCGGTAAGAGAGAAAGATATTTACCCGGCGGCCCCGGTTTCCCAGGAACCGCTCAGGGCCGAGGTCTATTCCTCGGAGCCGTCCTCGGGCTGGTCACCGATGTCCCCGGCGCGGTCTTTGCGCTTCAACTCGACGATCTTCGAGTGGGCCATTAACGCCGCTTTCGTGAGGTGGATCAGTTCGCGGTCGCCGTAGCTTTTCGCGAGCTTCCAATTGCCGCCGTCGTCCCGGTAAGAGAGCATGGGGCTTCCCGCCTTGTAATACGGACCTTTTCGCTCTCGTCTCCAATCGGGATCTGACGCCTCCCACCTGAACTTCCGCGACGGGTTGATTTTTGGTTTCTGTTGACATTTTTCAAGTTTCCTTTCGTTCAAGACCGGCTTGATTGCCAGGCCTTGTGATCCTGATCCAGCCGGAACATCCGGGCCGTCTGCATGGTCAACACGGGAGCGCAGCGAATGGAGCGGGCCGCGCCATTGCAGGCACAAGGCCCGATGATCCGGCAAGGTTCACATAAAGGCTTGGCATAGAAAGCGATCTGAAAAGAAAGAAGGAAACTGACCGCAGAAGAAACCAAAACCCTTGAGCGGAAAACTGGCGAGTTCAGTCCAGGATCTCGATTCCGGCAAAAGGGCCGTGCTACAGGCCATTCAGGTAATCCCACGGATATCTGAGCAATGGACAAGGGCGACGCTCAAGGAAAGCTCATCGTGTGTCGGCGATTGGAGGCGGCCTATTAAATTCAGGCGTACATGATCACCCGAATGTTGGAGTGGTTCTTTGCCCAGCGCCGGAGGACAGCGCAGGCCAACTCGTGCATGACGGAAGTGTCGCGCGGGCGACTTCCCTGCCCTGGCGGTGACCGTCAAAAAACATCGGCTTGGCCAGGCGGCAACGCGAGACGGGCGTGCTCATAAACGAGTTGCCGCTACCCGAACAGTTGCCGCTACCCGGAGGAAGGGAGTTGGCACAGTCGTTCCAGCGGAGGCAACGGCCTCGATCCAAACAATCGGATCTTCGGTTGCACGCTGGGCCGGAACGCGATCGGGCGATGTATGGAGCCGCCTTGCCAGCGCGCACAGGAAGTCCCAGGGCGATACAAACGGCGCAGGCTCTGTCACGCGACTCTACCGGGGCGCGACCGTGATCCGGGCATCGAAACCTTCGGGATCGTTGCCCATGGCCATGATGAGGGCGAGTAACTTCTGCTTGGCCTCTTCGGGAGTAGAAAAGCTGTCGAGCACGATGCGGCCAGGCGAGAGCTGCACACCGGGCGGCAGAGCCTCGAAGTCCTGGTTCACAACGGCGGTCGGGGCTTCGACGAGAACGCGCGGGTTCTCCTTTCGTTCGCGGCGCAACTGGTTGAGAATCGAATGGAGGCGCTCGCGCCGCTCAATTTCGAAGCTCACGGCCTCACCCGCTGCCAAGCCGCGGAGATGCCGGATGACTTCCTCCCGGTTGGCGAGTCCGTTCTTGCCGATCGTCTGGCGGACCAGCGGCTGCAGGATTTGTTGGGCGCGCCGGCGACCGACGCCGAGCGCAAATTCGAGAGCGGCGCGGTCGACCCAAGGGGAAGGAAGCCGTTCGAGTTGTTCGATGGCCACTTCGAGCCGGGTATACCAAGTCGGTTTGTCAGGCATTTCGCCGGTTCGTGCAACTTTGCTAAAAGATAGAACCTGTTTGCTTTAGCTCTTTTGTTCAGAATACCACCGATAAGCGCGGTAGTGCGCAGGTGCGCAAAATACGCTTTTTGTGGCGTGTTTGAACTTCATTCAGTAGCTGTTTCTAAGTCCTGAGAAAATATGAACTTTCACCAGCAATGGGCGATGAATGCACGATAATGATACATATCGTGCTACCCTACAATTCCTATGAACGAGCTCACGGTGACGCCTTCTTCCGGCCTCGGCGCCGCTCCCGATGGCTCCCAGGACGCCCAACTCGTCGAACTCTGGCTCTCCCTGAAGTCGAGCCCACATACCCGCCGGGCTTATCAAGCCGAAGCCGCGCGCTTCCTCGTGTTTGCGCAGAAACCGCTCTCCCGGGTCACGCTCACCGATTTGCAGGCTTGGGCCGGCCAGCTAGGGCAAGGCAGCCTCAAGTCCGCCAGCCAGAACCGCGCTCTCACGGCCGTCAAGTCGCTGTTTTCCTTCGCTCAGGAGACGGGCTATGTGACCTTCAACGTGGGCGCCGCCGTCAAACTGCGGCCGAGCCGCGATACCCTGGCCCAGCGCATCCTCGCAGAGAGCGAAGTCGCACGACTCATCGACGCTGCCGCGGAAGGCCGCAACCGGGTTCTGCTGAAGCTGCTCTACGTTTCCGGCGTGCGCGTCAGCGAGGTCTGCGGGCTGAAGTGGTGCGACGCCATGGTGCGGCAGGAGGGCGGGCAGATCACCGTCTTCGGCAAAGGCGGCAAAACCCGGGCCGTTCTCCTCAAGCCCAAGGTGTGGCAACAATTACTGGCGATCAAAGGGGAGGCGAAGGCGGTCGACCCGATCTTTCCGAGCCGCAAAGGCGGCGGCCCGCTCGACGTCTCCCAGGTCCGCCGCCTCGTTTACGCCGCCGCCAAACAAGCGGGCCTCGAACAGAAGGTTTCTCCGCACTGGATGCGGCACGCCCACGCCAGCCACGCCCTCGACCGCAGCGCTCCCATTCATCTCGTGCAGGCCACGCTCGGCCATGCTTCGGTCTCGACTACCGGCCGGTATCTCCACGCCCGGCCGACCGAGAGCTCCAGCTATTATTTGCCGGACTAGCCGGATTAGGGGATTAGGTGCCGGCGCTACGAGCTTTTCCGGTGGCCGCGTTAAAAGGATCGATCGAAGATACATTCGAGGAGCCGCGGATCTGGCCAGGGTGCTGTCTCACTCGAAATGCTGCTGGGTCGGATCTGCCTTCCCAAACGGAGCCCTTGCCTCTATTCGGGCCGCTAGCCGCGCTAGCCCACCCTCACATCACCGAGGTCTTCCGATACCGGAAAAAACGCCACGAGGGACACCGTGCCTCCGCGAAACCGGACCCGTGCTCTGGGAGGTGCGTGAGTCAGCCCTGCATGCCTTGAACGGCCCCATTCACCTGATGCAGCCAACTCTCGACGGCCAACCGCCATGCAGATCGCTGCGTTAGAGGAACCGTTACTCCTGCCGCTCTCCTGTCGACTGATCCAGCCCGGTTTTGTCTGCGTTTCCGCTGTATGCCAAGCCCGTACTGGAAGCCCGGGAGTAGTGGTTCCCTGCCCTGTGTCTTAGTTTAGAAACTAGAATAGCGTGGCTTGTTTGTCGCGAGTAGCAAATTCCTCGAATGATACCAGTGGGAGTTCGAAGCGAAGCCGGCGTCGTACCTTAACCTCAGCCATTTCCTGCAAGGTGCGTCGCGGCAAGTTGCTCCATTGGCTCTTCAGCTGGCTTATCTCCTGATTGAGGAACGCGTCATATTCGCTTCGAGGTATGGATACTGACAGTAACTGTCAGATTCTGCCAGTGGAGTGTATTTATGTCCATGACCTCGATGAATGTTTCCTTACCGGAAGATCTCAAGCATTACGTGGAGTCGCAAACCAAGAGCGGTTACAGCACCCCCAGCGAGTACGTCCGTGAGCTGATTCGTGCCGATCAAAAGCGTCGGGCTAAAGAAAAGCTTGATATTCTCCTGCTCCGACGGCCTTAATTCGGGGGAACCCATCCTGTCGACGGGGATTTCTGGAACGATCTCAAACAAGAGGCTGTCGCCAAACTGCAGTCCCGCAAGAAAGCTTCTCGGAAGTGACAATCTCACCGGTAACCCAACGGCCACGGGCGCGGCTCGTCTTCTCGAACAATTTGTGTACTTCGGCGAGCAGGCGAACCTGGAACTGGCCGACGATACTTTGCCGCCGTTGATGATACCTGCCGGCAATTGGTGACGCCATCCTAAACAGGGAGGCTCTACGATTCCGGGATTACGCGGTTAGAGGGCCTGCGCCGGTTTCCGGTGAACGAATTTGAAAAGTACCTCGTCTTTTATTTGCCGCACCAGCACGGCATCGACGTGATCCGCGTCCTCCACGGCGCTCGGGACATCGACAGTCTCTTCGCTGAACCGGAAACTTAAAATGCGCCACCGGCGGATTCCATATTCTCCGCTTGCAGCCTCGGTCTGCTGTTCGGCTGCGGCCTGTGCTGCGAGAAGTTGGCGCTACCGACCCGAGTTTGCAGGTCAGACGATCCCGAGGCAGCCAACTCCAGTCACTTTGCAGGGGGCCTTACACTCGGAGACAACATTGGTTTTCAAGCGCGCCAAGTTCTGTCGTATCGTCGTAAAAACGTAATATCGTATTTACGACTTAGGAAAGTGCTGTTCAAGCAA
>CAVYEV010000083.1:0-34762 GCA_963767545.1 Terriglobia bacterium | reverse complement strand
ACGAATGCCGGGATATAATCACTAGACCTTTGATAGGCAAGATTATATGCGATTTCGTTTCGCGATCGGGTTCGCTCTCCTATGTGTCGCCGTTAACAGCGGCTTCGCGCAGCCGTCATCGAACTACGACACTTATCAATCCACGGGAACGAAGCTAACACCGCTCGAAAGCCGCGGTCGCGATACGTGGTATTTCTGGACCGCCGGCGATCAGAATCTGTGGCGCAAGATCGCTATCATCACGAACGGCGTCACCGACCTGCTGCTGTATGTCGATTCGCGGCGCAACGGGAGCCGTTTTCGCGATCTCGGCGTCATCACGGAACCGAGTTGCCAGAAAGCCACGCAGCCTGATGAGTACGGTCTGTGGTTCGACCAATGCGAAAGCGAGAATGTGGCGGACATTCCGGGCCAATCAAGCGGAGTACTGGGTTTGCGTAAGTTCCCCAATCCTGCTTTCGATAAATCGAAGTGGTCGCTGGACGAGTATATGCAGAACGCCGGAAGCGTCGAGCCGCCCTATCTGATTGGCATGGCGTGCGGATATTGTCATAACGCATTCAATTCGCTCAATCCGCCCGTTGATCCGGAGCACGCGCGATGGGAGAATATCTCGTCCGCGTTCGGCAATCAATATCTGGAAGAAGGCAGACTGTTCAACCTCCGGCTGAAGCCGAATGACTTTCGATGGCAGGTGGCCAACCGCCAGCCCCCCGGAACTTCGGACACTTCGCGGGTTGCGACCGATCACATCTTTAATCCGAACGCCATTAACTCGATATTCAACTTAGCCGACCGCCCCTTTCACGCGGGAAAATGAGCGATGGTTCCGTTCAGCAAGTCCACCATATATTGAAAGACGGCGCAGATTCCATAGGCGTCGCCGGAGCGTCGCTACGTGTCTACGTTAACATCGGCATGTGCTCCGATTATTGGTTAACGTTGCACGATGCCGTTGAAGGCGCCACGCCGCAGAAGCCGTTTCTGATTAGCAAGGCTGGATCGGATTGTGCCGATTTCCGCGCGACCGAGGAACGCATGCCCGCTGCCGAGGCGTTTCTTAAGACGATCGGCCCGATGCATCTTCATGACGCACCCGGCGGCGCACAATACATCACCAAAGACGCCGATACCATGAAACGGGGCAAGACAGTGTTCGCCGAACGCTGCGCCATCTGTCACTCCAGCAAGCGGCCGCCATCGGGGATCGCCCCCGGTTCCCCGGCGGGAATCGAATGGTTCCGGCAAGCCGTACTTGCGGATGACTTTCTGGAACATAACTTCCTATCTGACGATGAGCGCTATCCCGTGAGCGAGATAGGAACTAACTCCGGGCGCGCCGCCGGTTCCAACGCTATCAAGGGTTATATTTGGGATAACTTCTCGCCGTGACTTACAAGGAACTCCCCGCAGCCGGAGTGATTCGCGGTCTCTATAATCCTCTCAAGCCTTCAGATCCTATCAGCTTCAACTTACCCGGCGGCGGACGCGGCTATTACCGCACGCCGACGTTGATCAGTATGTGGGCGACCGCGCCTTATTTTCATAACAATTCGCTCGGGACTTACGTCAAGGATCCATCGGTCAGCGGGCGCATGGCGGCGTTCGAGGATGGAATCGAGAAACTTCTCTGGCCGGAGAAAAGGCTGGGCGTTCAATCGGTAATGGTGACCACGATGGCCAGCAGCATCACGAACCGCAATGGCAGCACCCTCGACGTGCCCGCGGGTATGCCAATAAAACTGATCGCGAGCGTCGATCCGAATCAACTCATCAATCTGGGTCCGGGCGGCAACTGGCTGACACGTTTTCTGGGTCATCTGTTTGGCGGGGAAATTTTGTGGAATACTCTGCTCGACAAAAGCGTTGCACCGGACTTCATCGAGGATCGCGGCCATACTTACGGCTCGGACTTATCCGATGCCGATAAGTGGGCGCTTATCGAGTTCCTGAAGACGTTCTAAAAAGTGGGTTATATGGCCTTCTAAAACCAACCAGTCTGTTTGCAATCATTACCCTGATGCTCCTCCCCGCGTTGCGCGCGCAAGAGGACGCCATCGAGAAAGGACTCCCGAAGACGTTCCATTGCGGAGATCGCGACGATTTGCCGATGTCTCCCAAAGACAAAGCTTGTTACTGGTGGACCAATTCCTTTAATGCGGCGATGCTCGCGGGCGCGGCTTTCAACACCGCGCTCGATCCGGTGTTCAACGGCGACACCGACAAGTACTGGGGTCAGGGCGCGGAAGGATTCGCCAAGCGCTTCGGCACGCGCGTTGCGCAGAGCTTTACCAAGGGAACGACGAAAGCGCTTATCGGCGCGATATTCAAAGAAGATCCGCGATTCTACGAATCCCGCAAAGAGGGCTTTTGGCCGCGATTCGGATTTGCCGTCGTGCACACCGTGATCGTGAAAAACGATAATGGCAGACAGCAGATTTCGGCCGGACGAATCGGCGGCGCGTTCGCTTCCGGGTTTGTCGGCATGGCGTGGACTCCCGCGCCGATCAATACGACTGAGAACGCTCTCGCGCGGACGGGAACTGCGATGGCAGGCGATCTCGCCGGCAGCGTTTTCAAAGAGTTTCAGCCGGATATTATGAAGCTGGTGTCGAGTATTTTCCGCCGGCCGCCCAAGGCGACTCCGGCAACCGGAGGACCCGCGAAATGAGGCGTCTCACGTTGATCGCATTTTGCCTAATACTCAATGCCTTCGTGCCACAGAAGCAATGGCGCACTCAGCCCGGCTATCCACTCACTTCGTCGGAAACGAACGTGGAGCGGCGTTCCTTGATCCCGCAAGACCTCGAAAAGAATCGGCTGTATTCATTTGCGTTTGTCGAGTTCAAGAACAATGGCGAGCTTTGGGATAAGCGGCAACTGGATGATGCGTTGCACGCCATCGACGATGCCGACCAACGCTCCAATCATCACGCGCTAGTAATCACGTTTCTTCACGGTTGGAAAAATAACGCGAGTCAGTCCAATAACAACGTTCTCGATTTCCGCCGACAGTTGAATCGCATCGCGGCCGACGCTTGCCGCGAAGACCGTGCGCATTGCGGTATCGCCGGCATTTATCTCGCATGGAGCGGCGACCTGGTTGCGCGCGATTGGAACACACTCGGAATCTCACGTATTTCAACCGCCGGAACGTAGCCGCGACTGTAGCGGCAGCGCCGCTTGGTGATGCATTATTTGCAGTCATGAAACAGGTGAAGACCGGCCCTGGCCGCGGCACCAACCATTCGGTCGTAGTGGGCCATTCTTTCGGCGGCCTTGTGCTCGAACATGCAATCTCGAAACGTATGTTGGAGCTCGGCGAGGAGTTGCACCAGGAATTGGGAAACCAGACCTCGTCCGACGTTCTTGAACTGAAGACTCTCAACGATTTCGCCGACCTGGTAGTCTTGATCAACCAAGCGGCGCCCGCTACGAATGCGGTAACGCTTCTAAGCCAATACCGTCAGGATCTCTCGAAGGTGAGTCTTTTGAGACCGCCACAAAGGCGGGGTGCGCTCCCGGCGATCCCTCACAAGAATGCAAGGAACTCACGCGACCGCTGATACTTTCCATATCGTCGGAAACAGATCTGGCGACCCGCGCGCTGCTGCCCGTTGCCGAAACCGTGCAGCCGCCGAAGGATCGTCCCAAGACGCTGCCCGCAAGCATTGCTCTGCCAACAGGCCTCGATTCCAAGAAAGTATTTACTACGGCTGCCGCATTTACGCCGCAGTTGCGCAGTCATCACGTGATCAGGTGCGCGAACGGAGATTGCACGCCGTACCTGAAGGTGACAGCAACTATATCCCGGTTTCCATTGTCTTGCCGGCGTACGCGCCCGGCAGTACTTCACATCAGGACACTCCCATCAATTACTGTGTGGAACGTGTGCCGGACGTTAACGCCTGGAATCAAACTCCCTATTGGATTTTCACGGTTCCTACGGAAATTGTGCCCGACCACGGGACTATCTTCACCGATCGTTTCACTGCGTTTCTTACCGCGTTTCTGCCGCCGCTGCAGAACTTCAGTCCGGCCCGGCCCGCAATGCCAAGGCAGAGGCTATACACGGCTGCGCCGGCCCGGAGACGCTAACCGGGCGAGGCTCCGTTACGATCGCGCCCGGCGGGACACGTCGCGACAGTTGTCGAGAGCAATTATAGATGCGCGATCAGAGCCCTATGCGCTTGGCTTCCTGGTGGGCCGCAGTCCGGATCACAGCCAAGGGATTGGGCGCGATTTTCCATCGCTGCTGCCGGATGGCGGCGGCGACGCTGGGGACCATTTCAGCCGGTATTTGAACCACGTCCCGTACAAATGCGAGGAATTCCTGAGACTCAGGGGGCATCTGGCTGGCAGCTTCGATCTCCGCGTGGAACGGGGGCTTCTGCGCGGCACGAGTGGGTGAATAGTCCCTCATGGGCGGCACTGTCGGGCCGCGGTTGGAGGCAAATCGATTGGAACCAAAACGACGACTGCCCTTATCGGATTTCACGTGCGAACCTACTCCTTCACCTTCAGGCGCGCCTTGTTCTCTTCGATGAAACGCTTGATCTCATCCGCCATGGCAAGAAGCTTCACCCACTGCTCCTGATACAAGGTGACGGGAAAGCGGCCCAGTCCATATACGGAGACGGCTCCCTTCTCACTCACCTTCAACGAAACGGACAAGTTCCGTTTCTGCTTCAGATTCTCGTTCTCAGCTTTCAGACGTTCTATTTCTGCTTGCAGTTCTTCAGACATCTTTTCAGTATTCTCCAAAATCCAGCGCTTAGAGCGCCGGTAACCTTAACGCTACCCAACGATAGACGAGATTCTACTCGTCAGTAACGAACCCATGCGCAAGGTGGTACACCAATATTGTCGCAAAGCTGGAGGACTAGCGGTAAAGGAGAATCTTCCAATACTTTGGTAACCGCCCGGATCTGCTCCAGGCTCATCCCCGCTCTTGCATCAGACAAGTAAGACGGCGGTGCCTTGCTATAATTGAATTCTGCCTATCCTTCAGCCTAGCCAGCGCTGAGCACCCGGCAAATCCTTAGAGGAATTATCTTCGTTCGTGCTGTCCCTTAACAACATCTCCATGCGCTTTGGCGCTCACATCCTTTTTGAAGACGTTACCATCACTTTTCTGCCCGGCCGCAGGTACGCCATCACTGGCCCGAATGGCGCAGGCAAATCCACGCTGATGCGCATCATGACTGGCGAGATCGATCCCGGAAAGGGCTAAGTCACCGTCCCAAGAAGATGGGCATTCTTCGTCAGGACCAGTTTGCTTTCGATGCCTACAGGGTTATCGACACGGTAATCATGGGTAACGCGTCCGCTATGGGATGCGCTGCAGACGCGTGAAGAACTCTACGCCAAAATCCCGACGAACTCACCGACGAGGACGGCATGCGGCTTGGCGAACTCGAAGGCGTTGTCGGCGACGAAGGCGGCTATACGGCCGAAAGCGACGCCGCCATTCTGCTCGACGGTCTCGATATTGCCGAGTCGCTCCACGACCGGAAAATGGGAGAGCTGCAGGGCGGCCAGAAGGTGCGCGTGCTGCTTGCCCAGGCGCTCTTCGGCAATCCCGGAGTGCTGCTGCTCGACGAGCCCACGAATCACCTCGATCTCGATTCCGTGCGCTGGCTGCAGGATTACATTCGCAACTACGATGGCTGCCTCATCGTCATTTCCCATGACCGCCATTTCCTTAACGATGTCTGCACCCACATTGCCGATATCGATTACGAAACCGTCATCACCTATACCGGCGGCTATGACGATATGGTCCTTGCCAAGACTCAGATTCGTTCGCGAGTCGAGGCCCAGAACTCCCAGCGCGAAAAAAAGATTGCGCAGTTGAATGACTTCATCGCGAGTTTCTCGGCTGGGACCCGTTCCTCGCAAGTTATGTCGCGCAAGAAGGAAGTGGAACGGCTGCAAACCTCGGAACTCGCGAGTTCGAATATCCAGCGCCCTTTTATCCGCTTTACTGTCGATCGCCCATCGGGCCGCCATCCTCTGGAAGTGAAGGCACTCACGAAGTCATATGACGGCGCGCCGGTGTTCAGAGTTTCACCGCCAGCCTCAGCCGCGGCGAAAAAATCGCGCTGATGGGGCGAAACGGCGCGGGAAAGACGACCATGCTGAAGTCGTTGATTCGCAACGCGACTGGCTTCGTCGATCCCGCCGACCAGACGTTCGCGATAGACGAGGGGACCGTCACCTGGGGTCATGAAGTGTCCGTCGGCTATTTCTCGCAGGACCACCGTGAATCGATTCGCGGCGGAGCGACGCTGCTCGAATGGCTGCACGACTACGATCCGATGGCATCCCAGGCTGAACTGCGCGCCGTTCTCGGTCAGATGTTATTCAGCGGGGATGACGCGCTTAAGCGAACCGAAGCCCTTTCGGGGGGAGAGTGCGCCCGCCTGGTGTTCTGCCGCCTGATGCTGCAAAAGCCCAATTTTCTGGTGCTCGACGAACCCACCAATCACCTGGATCTCGAGTCCATCGTCGCGCTGAATATTGCACTACAGAAATACGATGGCACCGTCCTGCTGGTCACCCACGATCAGGATCTGATCGATGAAGTGGCGACCCGCATCTGGCATTTCGAGAACCACCGCATCGAAGATTTCCACGGCCTTTACGCGGACTACGAAACGGCTAAAGAGCGCGTCGCTTGATCCCGTGAATTTTATACAGAACCACTGAAAACAGTCAGCGAGTTCGTGACCGCCCCTGGAAGCGAAGGTCTGTTTGAGACGGCTAATCTGTCACCGAAGCGTACAGGACTGCCGTTCGTGGTCTGGATTTCCCCAAAAGCCGGTGTTCCGCACGATGGGCGGCAAAGAGCCCTTTTTCGAACTTCACTGACGGGCGCGGCTGACATGCTCGCCTGATTCCGTTATAGCAGACGGCCGGCGAAAAACGTTCGCCGATTTTGTGAGCAATGTCATGCTGTTATGAATTCCGTGAAGCCCAAAATGCCCGCGGCGCCAGCAGAACCGCTAGAATGGCTCCGTACATTACCGGCAGGCGGACGTCGGATTTCACGAGCCAGTAATAGTGAACAACTCCCGCTACGCCAGTGAGATAAATCAGCCGGTGAAGCCGCTGCCAGTTTTTTCCTCCAAGCCGCCGAATCCAGCCGGCCGTAGATGTGATCGCAAGCGGAATCATAGCTACGAAACCGAGAAATCCGACGGTGATAAACGGCCGCTTCAAAACATCCTTCCACATTTCGCCGAAATCGAAGGACTTATCGAGCACGAACCAGGTGAGGAAGTGCAGGCATCCGTAAAAGAATGCAAACAGCCCGAGAAGGCGCCGGAAGCGCGTCAATTGTGGCTTCTTGAAAAGTTTGCGGAGGGGCGTGATGCTGAGCGTGATCAGCACGAACCGGAGCGTCCAGTTGCCGGTCGCGTGGGTGATGTACTCCACCGGATTTGCGCCCAAGCCGCCGTGGAAAGCTTTCCACGTGAGAGAAAAAACGGGTGTCAGGCAGAGGAGCCACGCCAGAGCTTTCATTGCGATCCAGGCGGGCTTCGGTTTCGGTTTCGACCGCGGACGCGGCCGCTTCGATTCGACGAGCGGGGGCGTCGTTTCCTGAAGCGAGGTAGCTTTCTCCATCAGTAGTTCTTCTTGAGATCCATGCCGGAGTAAAGCTCAGCGACTTCTTTATCGTAACCGTTGAACATAAGCGTGGGCCGCTTGAAAAGATCGCCCAACCGGCGTTCCGAGGCCTGACTCCAACGGGGATGGTCAACGCGCGGATTCACATTCGAATAAAAGCCATACTCGTTGGACGCCATTATGTTCCAGGTGCATGGTGGCTGCTTCTCCACCAGCTTGATTTTCACAATCGACTTGATGCTCTTGAAGCCATATTTCCAGGGAACCGTCAGACGCACGGGCGCTCCGTCCTGTGGCGGCATTGCTTCACCATACATACCGAAGCTGAGCATGGTAAGCGGATGCATGGCTTCGTCCAGGCGCAGTCCCTCAACATAGGGAAACGTGATTCCGTAGGCGTGGGGCATCTGCTTGGGATCGTAGTCGCTTTGGAACGCCACATACCTGGCTTTCGGCAGCACTCCGACATTCTTCAGCAGCGCGTTCAGCGAATAGCCTGCCCACGGCACTACGATCGACCACGCCTCGACGCAGCGGTGGCGGTAGATGCGTTCTTCAATCGGCGCAATTTTCATCAGAGACGTCAGGTCGAATTTCTGGGGCTTCTCAACCAGGCCCTCGACAGAAACCGTCCAGGGAGACGTGCGAAAGTTCTTGGCATACTCGGCAGGTTCCTCTTTGGCCGTGCCGAATTCGTAGAAGTTGTTGTAGTGAGTGACGTCCTGAAATGGCGTGATCTTTTCAGTGGTGCTGTAGGGACTTTTCGACGCGATGTCGAGTTTGGCGGCGGCTTCCGCTCTACGCGGGATCAGGAAAGCCCCGGCCGCGAGCCCTCCGGCGAGCCCAAACTGGGCGAGAAACTCACGCCGGTTGTTGTAGACGCTCTTCGGTGTAACATCTGAATACTTCAGGTCGGATGGCTTCTTGATCAGCATAGGTCCTCACTTACTATTACTATCCCCGCCAATAGAGTAGATGCAAACTGCCCGAGAAATATTCCTCGACCATTGGCGATCTCTCATGGAAGCATGATAGCGATAGTGGGGGCGCCGGCGCAAAGATGGCCATGTATTCAAAGCGTCGGGGCCGGTTTGAGGAAGCACGTAAAGGGTACGAACATGGCAACTCTCGATTGGTCACAATGTCCCGCCGTGGAAAGCATCCCTGGCAAGCGCAGCGGCGCATGGGTTTTCCGGGACACCCGGACGCAGGTTTCCGTTGTCTTTGACAATCTGGAAGCCGGAGCCTCGATTGACGAGATTATGGAATGGTTCCATTTGTCGCGCGAACAGATTGTTGCCGTGATAGAATTTGCGGCGCGAAGCGTTGACGCGCCCCCACTTCCGCAGCAACCCGCCCAAGCGGTCGATGCTGCATTAGCCCACTTTGCTCCGCTACATTGAAAGGGTTATGCGAAAGGGTTATGGCCGCGGTGAATGCCGCCACGCCGGGCAGCTTTGCCGAAGTGGAAATTCCTTACGAGTAGCCCCGTAGCTTTGTTCGTAAGTATTGTGTAGTTTAATGATCGGGCCGTCTATGTAATGCGCTTTGCCCCTTTTGCATCACGACATTTACGTAACCACTCTGCGATAGAAGGTCCTCGTCCCCACGTAGAACATCACGGCCACGGAGGCGCCTAGCGCGACCAGGATCACATATGGATTGAGGGTCGTCAGTTCGTGGCCGTGTATCAGCGGAACCATTGAGTAGCGGAGCCCTTCGGCACAATAGGTCAGTGGATTGAATAGGGTCGCGACCTGGAACCAGCGGATATTGGTCAGCGCACCCCACGGATAATAGGTGCAGCCGGTGAAGAGCAGCGGCGTGAAGATCAGAGTGAACATCAGGCTGATCTGCTCGGGTTTAATCATCGTTCCCATCAGAAGTCCGATGGTTGAGCCGACGAGGGATGTCAGGATTACCATGCCGATTAACTGCGGCAGACGGTCGGTGCGCATGGCGAAGCCGGAGCCGAGAATCAGAAACCCGAGCGGGAAAATTACAAAACTCGCGACGGCGCCGCGCATCGCTCCGTAGAGCACCTTTTCGAGCGCTACCCACCAGACGGGTAGCGGCGAAAGCAACCGGTCATCGATCTCGCGCGCGTAGCCGAGGTCGAGAACGAGCGGCAAAGTCACGCCTTGCATGGCGGCGATCATCCCGGTCAGCGCCACAATTCCGGGGAGCATAAGCGCCGCGAAGTTGCCGGAAGCCAGTCCGATGTTGGGGAGAACTTTGCCGAAGATGAAGAGAAAAAATAGCGGCTGCATGAGAGCTTGCAGCAGAAAGGGAATGAACTCGCGGGCGGTAACAACTAAGTCGCGGTGCAGAATCGCGATGAATGCCTGTACCGCTAGTTTTGTTCGAGGGCCCTCAATTGTACCGGCCATTAGCGCAGGTGCCTCCCGGTGAGAAAGATGAAGACTTCTTCGAGCGTCGGCTGTTTGACGCTGAGGTCGCGAACCTCCGCGCCTGAGGCGAATATTGCCTGCGCGGCGGCCCCAATCAGCGTTTTGGCTGAATCCGCGTAGACGCGAAAGGTCATCGAGCCCGGTTCAGGCGGTGGTTCAGCGTTAGCTTCGGAGTCGCCGCCAGAGGAATCGACTTTAGTCACACCTGGGAGCGCTCGCAATGCCGCGGCCACCCGTTCGCGCGCGTCGTCCTTCACATCGTCGGGCGCCGCGGTGAACGCCCGCACTTCGAGCACGGTTCCACCCGGGATCAGCTTTTTGAGTCCGGCGGAAGTATCGTTGACCAGGATTTTGCCATGGTCCATGATGGCGATGCGATTACACAGCTTATCCGCCTCGTCCATGTCATGAGTGGTAAGCAGAATGGTGAGGCCCGAGGCGTTCATTTCGCGGATGCGTTCCCAGAGGAAGAGGCGCGACTGAGGATCGAGATTGTTGGTGGGCTCGTCGAGAAACAGAACGTCCGGTTCGTGCATGAGAGCGCGGGCGATCATGAGGCGCTGCGCCATGCCGCCTGAATAGCGCGTCACCTTCTCGTTCTTGCGCTGACCCAGGCCGAGCTCGTCGAGGAGCTTATCTGCCAGGGCTTCGCGCGGTTTGCGGGGAACGCCATGATAGGCGGCGTGAAACGTCAGGATCTCGCGCACTTTCAGGCTGCGATCAAGGTTACTCTGCTGCGGGACGACGGCAATATGCTGTTTGACCGCGATGGGATCGCGGGCCACGTCAACGCCCATGATAGAGGTTGCGCCTTCGGTTGGAACGATGGCGGTTGTAAGGACGCCGATGGTGGTGGTCTTACCGGCGCCATTGGGGCCGAGAAGTCCGAAAATCTCGCCGCGAGACACATCGAACGTGACGCCATCCACGGCGTTGGTCTTGGCTTTGGCGTAGCGCTTCACCAGGTTCGTGACGGCGATCGCCGCGGTTGCGGATTGCATCGGATCAGATTTCCAGGATCACCGGGATAATGAGCGGGCGCTTCTGAGTCTGCTTGTTGACGTAGCGCTTGAGGTCCCCGCGGATTTTCTCTTTCATCACGCCCCAGTCTGTTTTCTCCTCGCGGTTCGACTCCTCAACCGTCGTGGTGACGATCTGCCTGGCCATCTGCATGAAGGCGGAATCGTTGTCCATGTCGGAGAACCCGCGGCTGATAATTTCCGGCGCCGATTCGATCTTCCCAGTGTGCTTGTTGATAGCCAGGATCGGCAGCAGTATACCGTCTTCCGAAAGATGACGCCGGTCGCGAATCACGGTATCGCCGACGACATCGCCGACCGCGCCGGAATCTATGCACACGCGGCCTACGGTAACTTTTCCGGCTTTGCGCGCGTTGCGAGCGCCGTCGATTTCGAGGACCGTGCCGGTTTCGAGGACGAACGTTTCCTGCAGCCCGGAGTGACGCAGGTGCTCGGCAAGGCGGGCATGTTTTGAGAGTTGCCGGTACTCTCCGTGTATGGGCACGAAGTACTTGGGCCTCACCAGGTTCAGAACGAGACGGAGTTCTTCCATGCTGCCGTGTCCGGAGACGTGAATCGGCGGGTTCATGCTGCCATAGAGGACGTCCGCGCCGCGCCGCGATAGATGGTCCACCATGCGGAAGATCGACTTTTCGTTGCCTGGGATAATGCGCGAGCTGAGTACCACAGTATCGCCGGGTTCCACGGTGATGTTTTTATGGTTATCGACCGAGACGCGGGACAGGGCCGACATGGGCTCGCCCTGCGTTCCTGAGATCAGCACGGTGAGCTTATCTTTGGGGCAGTTCATGGCGTCCTGAGGGCGGATCAGGATACCGTCGGGTATGTCGAGAAGGCCCAGATTGTGCGCGATTTCGGTAACGCTCACCATACTGCGGCCGATCACTGCCACTTTCCGGCCGCACTCTTCGGAGAGCTCGATGATCTGCTGCAGGCGATGGATGGAAGAGCTGAAACACGAGACGAGTAGCCGCTTCGGGGCGCGGTTAAATATGTCCTCGAGGCGCGGACGGACGGCACGCTCGGAGTCTGAGTAGCCGGGGCGGTCGGCGTTGGTGGAATCGGAGAGGAGGAGCAGGACGCCGCGCTTGCCGTAATCGGCGAGAGTATGAAGGTCGAAAAGCTCGTTGTCGGTAGGGGTCGGATCGACCTTGTAATCGCCCGTGTGGATTACCACTCCAAGCGGCGTGGTGATCGCCAATGCAACCGCGCTGACGATCGAGTGAGTGACGTGCACAAACTCGATTTTGAAAGGCCCGATCTCGACTATTTGCTTGGGGTTAATGGTGTGGAATTCAACCTCCCGTTCAAGGTCGTATTCCTCCAGTCGGCGTTCCACCAGGGCACGCGTGAAGGCGGTCGCATAGACGGGGACCGAGAAGTCGCCGAGGAAGTAGGGAACTGCGCCGATATGATCCTCGTGGCCATGGGTGAGAATCAATGCAAGCACATGCTCCTGATTTTCCCGGAGGAATGTGAGGTCCGGGGTAACTACGTCCACGCCAAGGAGTTCATCTTCGGGGAACATCATCCCGCAATCAATAACCAGGATGTCCTCACCGTAGCGTAGGGCCATGATGTTCATGCCGAATTCGCCAAGACCTCCGAGAGGAATGGCCTGGAGTTTTTTGTCTGTAATCACCTGTCTCGCATCGTAGCGCAACTCGGAGGGGCTGGGCTGAGGAATCCGGTTGCCTGGCGCGCCGGTTCGAGGGGTCAGAGACTCGCGGCAGTGAGCTTCGGTAGTCACTCAGGAAGGCACTTTGTAGGTGTTTACAGGCTTCCAGGACGCTTCCGGAGGCTTGGACAAGGGAATGGGATGTTTTGGTCCGAAAATGCGAAGGGGCCGGTTGCCCGGCCCCTTCGCTCGCCCTGTTTATCAGGGTGATGTTGATGGGAGAATCATTCTCGACGGCTTCGCAACCGCCAAAAACTTTGGTGATTGGATCTTAAATTTTTCAGACCACTCCCGTCAAGTAAAAACAACGGCAAAAAAATTGGCTTGTATGTAGATGAATCCGGTTGACTTATGAGTTTTCCACTTTTCCACAGTGTGTTGCTGTTTTGTAAAACAACGCCATTTGGAGGCCTTGCGATTGCATGTAAACGGAACAAAACTGGGACGTTTAGCCGTTTCCTGAAGCGCTCGAAACGGGCATTTTACCGGTCCGAAAGATGTAAACTTACCATCGCTTCGCCGTCGTCCGAGGGGCCCATCCGGCGGAAAAGCTGGCGGAGCGCACCGAAGGCAAGTCCCGAGATCGCACAGAAAACAATCAAGATACCGGTCAGCAACGCGATGTTCAGGAGCAGATTGGCGGGATTGTCTTTCTTCGTTGGAGGCTTCTCCGGAACCGTAACGGCGGCTTGATACCGCACTCTGGACAGAACGCGCTCAGCTTCGTTCTTGTCCGTCGGATTTACCGTTACAGCCACGAGCGGTCCCGTCCGCTTGGCCATCGCGCCTGGGATTTTTTCAAATTCCGCGATCTGCCGACGCGCGATTTCGGGCGTGGGATAGGAAAAAATTGCCAGGTTTACGCCTCCTTCGGGACCGTAAGCTGCCGTCACGCCCTCCGCGGCGAGGTGGAAAGCGGCCGTCGAAGGGGGTACTGCGGAGTAAAACCGGCTCAGCGACGATGGGCCTATGATGTACCGCTCCGAATTCGTCCGCCGCCCGGTGAGCGGCAGGAAGCCAGGAAGCGCTGGAAGCGTCCCATGCTGGTACTTCGGAATGGTCATCAGGAGCGCGTTCAACTCCTCCGGGCTGGGTTTATGCCCCTTCCAGACCAGCAGGTAATTACCCGAGCCGATCGTAAGAATGCCGTCACCTTCAGCGGCGAAAGGCGCAATATCCGCCGGTTTCGCGACTGAAGGCCGCTGCCAGTAGAAAGCGGCCATTGCGGCGGTCGGGTCCTCGACCCGGTAGAGGGTGAGAGTGTAATTGCCGGCCGGACCCTCGTACGTCCCCTGACCGGAGTCTTCAAGGCCGTATTCGCTCCAAAGCGCCGAATCAGCGGCTGGTGCGGGGTTTTGGGCGGCGAGGCGATTCGGTCCGATTCGCGGGGGTAAAAGCTGCGCCGCCGCGGGAAGAACACTCGATATAAGTAAGGAAAAGCTGAGCGAGAGCAGTCGCGTCGTTAAGCTCCGTGGCATTGTTTGTACTTCTTACCGCTTCCACAAGGACAGGGTTCATTGCGCCCGACCTTCTTACCTTTAATGACGGTCTTGGTGGCAGTGGGGGTTCCATCTCCGCCAACGAATTGCAGATCCGCCATCTGCTTATCGTTCTTCTTCTGGAAATTGCGAGTCATGTCCATGACGGAGCGCTGGGCCGCGAGACGCTTCTCCTCCGCGAGGCGCTGACGCTCAGCCTCAGCCGCCGCTTCCCTGGCTACCGCGTCATCCTCAACCTCCTCGTCGCCAGCCTCCATGACATCCTCGGTGTCGAAGGGAAGATCCGGACGATTGCCCTGCTGGAAGCGGACGAAGAACAGATAGCGGACCGTTTCGTCTTCAATCCGGTCCATCAACTCGTGTGAACAGAATCATAGGATTCTTTTTTGTACTCGACCAGCGGATCTTTCTGGCCGTATCCGCGGAGATTGATGCCCTCTTTGAGGTGGTCCATGGAGAGCAAGTGGTCTTTCCACTGCTCGTCAATCACGCTCAACATGACCATGCGCTCGGTCTCGCGCATGACTTCCGCGCCGACCAGGTCCTCTTTATCCTGGTAGTTCCGCTTGACTCGATCGAGAACGTAATCTTCGATCTGATCGGCCGTCATGCCGCCGAGTTCGGCCGGTTCCACCTTGACGCCGAATTGCGTGAGAAGGTCGGTTTTCAGGGTCACGAGATCCCAGTTCTCGGGGCGCTCGTTCTCCGGACAGCGTATGTCGATGAAGCCGCCGACAATGCCTTCGACCATCTCCATCACGCGCTGCTTCTGCTCCTTGCCTTCGAGCAGCGCGCGGCGCATCCCGTAGACTGCGCCACGCTGCTTATTCATGACGTCGTCATATTCGAGCAGGTGTTTGCGGGCTTCGAAATGCTGCACTTCTACGGCCTTCTGAGCGGCCGCGATGCGCCGGGTGATGAGCCTCGACTCGATCGGCACGTCCTCTTCCATGCCGAGACGCAGCATGAGATTCTGCATGCGTTCGCCGCCGAAGATGCGCAGCAGATCGTCCTGAAGAGAGAGATAGAAGCGCGAACTGCCGGGGTCGCCCTGACGTCCGGCGCGTCCGCGAAGCTGATTATCGATGCGGCGGGATTCGTGGCGCTCAGTGCCGACGATGTGCAAGCCCCCGAGTGCGACCACTTCATCGTGATCGCGATCGGTTTGGCATTTGTGCTTTTGAAAGATCTGGTCCCATTCAGTGCGTTCGGGAGTTCCCACCGCTGCCGTCTGACATGCGTCGGGATCTTTGCCCTGCTTGCGGAGTTGCTCCTTGGTCATGAACTCGGCATTACCGCCGAGCAGAATGTCGGTACCGCGGCCCGCCATGTTGGTGGACACGGTGACTGCGCCTTTACGGCCGGCCTGCGCAACGATGAGCGCTTCGCGGCTGTGATTCTTGGCGTTCAGCACTTCGTGTGGCACGCCATTCTTCTTCAGAAGATTCGACAGCTTCTCGGACTTTTCGACCGAAATGGTGCCGACCAGCACGGGCTGGCCGCGTTGCTGGAATTCCTTGATCTCTTTGGCGGCGTTGCGGAACTTTTCTTCTTCGGTCCGGTACACGACGTCCGGCATTCTCTATGCGGAGCATCTGCCGGTTGGTCGGGATCACGACGCACGTCGAGCTTGTAAGTTTTCTGAATTCGGCGGCTTCGGTTTCGGCGGTACCGGTCATGCCGGCGAGCTTCTTATACATGCGGAAGTAGTTCTGGAAGCGTGATGGTCGCGAGCGTCTGGTTCTCGCGCTCGATCTTGACGCCTTCCTTGGCTTCGACCGCCTGGTGAAGACCGTCGCTCCAACGGCGGCCGGGCATCAGGCGGCCGGTGAACTCGTCGACGATGATGACCTGGTCGTCTTTAACGACATAATCCTTGTCGCGCTGGAAGATCACGTGCGCCTTGAGCGCCTGCTGGACGTGGTGATTGAGTTCGACGTACTGCGGGTCGTACAGATTGCCGAACGCCGAGCAGTTTCTCGCACCGTCAGCACGCCTTCTTCGGTTAGCGCGACGCCGCGATGCTTTTCGTCGACGGTGTAGTCGCCGGTGGTGTACTTCATCGCCGGGCTCCTTGCCTTCGATCACCTCGCCGCGTATGAGGATACGGGATGATCTTGTTGATCTTGTAATACTTGTCGGTGGATTCTTCGCTGGGCCCGGAAATGATCAGCGGCGTGCGGGCTTCGTCGATCAGGATGGAATCGACTTCGTCGACGATCGCGAAGTTGTGCGCCGCGCTGGACGCAATTTTCCAGGCGGAACTTCATGTTGTCGCGCAGGTAGTCGAACCCGAATTCGTTGTTGGTGCCGTAGGTGATGTCGGAGGTGTAGCTGTCCTGGCGCTCCTGGTCGTCGAGGTCATGCACGATGATGCCGACGGTGAGGCCGAGGAACTTGTAAATGCGGCCCATCCACTCGGCGTCGCGTTTGGCGAGATAGTCGTTGACGGTGACGACGTGGACGCCTTTGCCGTCGAGCGCGTTCAGGTAAACGGGCAGGGTGGCGACCAGCGTCTTACCTTCACCGGTCCTCATTTCGGCGATTTGGCCGTTGTGCAGGACGTAGCCGCCGATCAGCTGCACGTCGAAATGACGCATATTGAGGACGCGGCGGCCGGCTTCGCGGGTGACGGCGAAGGCTTCGATCAGCAGGTCGTCAAGCGTGGCGCCTTGGTGCGAGACGTTCTTTAAATTCGATGGTTTTGGCGGCGAGATCGATGTCGGAGAGCTTCTGGATGCCGGCT
Organism: Terriglobia bacterium; assembly: GCA_963767545.1. Taxonomy (GTDB): domain Bacteria; phylum Acidobacteriota; class Terriglobia; order Bryobacterales; family Bryobacteraceae; genus CAVVFX01. The sequence goes on along the minus strand of CAVYEV010000083.1, from coordinate 17,756 downwards.
TCGAGGTCGTTGATAGCGGCGACAGCCGGGCGGATGGCCTTAATTTCCCGCTCATTCTGCGTGCCGAAAACCTTGGCCAGTAGGGAATCAATCATAGGAGTGCATCTTTATTTTACCGTGGCTTGGCGAAGTGCGTTCGTAGCGCGCGAGGGGGCACTATTCGCGCCCGGAGGGCTTCATTTAAGATGCGTGGCAATGTACCAGAGGTTTCCGGCGACATCTTTGACGCTGCCGTTTCGGTCGCCATAAGGCTGATCGGCGGGCGGCGAGATGGATTCCGCGCCGCAGTCCAGGGCGCGGCGGTAGACGGAGTCCGCATTCGCCACATACAGATAGAACATGCCGGGCATGGGCTGATAGATGCCGTTGGCGTCGAACAGTTCGAGGGAGGAGTTGCCGATCTTTACGGTGGTGTGGAGGATGACGCCGTCCGGTGTGGCGGCGCGGCCCAACTCGACGGCTCCGAATGCGTTCGTCAGAAATTCGATTATCGGTTCCGGCATGGAGCGGCTGCAGATAAGGCTGGATGGTGGGCGCGCCTTCGGAGAAATAGTTCTCTCCCCGGAAAGTTGCGATATACCAGAAGTTTCCCGCCGGATCTTTGACGTTAGCTGTCCGTTCGCCCCACTCCTGATCGGCTGGGGTTGCAGGGATTCGCCGCCGTTTTCGAGCGCGCGCTGGTATGCAGCGTCGACAGCCGGCGAGTAGATGTGAAATGCCATGGGCCGCGCTTCGCCTTTCCAGGTAACGTCCGGGCCGCCGCCGCCGATCATCAGCAACGTATCGCCGATTAGCACTTCGACGTGGTAGCCGCCCGCGGAGCCGATCATGCGGACCTGCTCGGTTGCGCCGAAGACTCGGCCAAGATAGGCGACGAGTGCGGGGACGTCGTGTACGACCGGATAGGCGGTGAGGGATTGCTCCATAATCTTTTCCAATATTATCGTGGAAAGGTCGAGTCTTGGGCATTGACGAGCCTGGTTCTCCCATACTAAAAAAGTACGATGAGCGGACGATATTGTCGCGTGCGAGTTTGATCCTCGCGAAATTTCGCGCTGCTCTCGGTGCGGGAGCGGATTGAGCGCGTCGTCCTATATGGTTCGCAGGCACGCGGGGATGCGCGGCCGGATTCGGACTACGACATTGCAGTTTTCTTGAAGGGATTGAACGGCCCTCCGATCGTTGGGCCGAGGTGGACAAAATTGCTAGAGGGGCAACCGGTATTCTGAATGAAACGGGCGCAGTCATTCACGCGATACCGTACAGAGCAGGGGCTTATCTCGAACGCACTCTTCTTATGCATGAGATTCGCCGTGAAGGGTTGACTTGTGAAGGCGGACCAGACGGAATGCTTATGGAGCGAAGTTTTATCTTTTCGCGAAGGAGATCCGAGCATTGACGACTTTTCCGGAATTTCTCAGCCAAGCTTACAATTTGAAAGCAGTCGCCGATTACGAAACGGGCCCTGATGCGTTATTACCATCAAAACGCGCCGTGTCCCCTATTTGAAAGCCTCGTCGGAAGAATCTGTGGGTAACTGGTGAGTTTTCGAACGGACGTGAAAAGTAGACAGCAGGCAAAGGCCATGCCGGAGACCAGAGCCTCCCTGTTTCTTTTCGTAGCCCGTTTTATTCGGAAACAGTTTGCCCCCTAAACTGAAATACGGGCAAATGCGTGTGCGCTGTGTTAGCTCAGCGACCTTTTTCAATATTCGAAAGTGCACGCTCCAGAACCTCATCGCGGCCGGCGCGGATTCCCTCGATGGTGGGGTGCACCTCGATATCCGGGATCAAGCCAACCCGCTGGAGTTGCCTGCCGTCAGGCCAGCGGACATCCATGCCGCTGAATGAAACGCTGATGTTGCCCGGCGCCATGAAGCCGGTGACGGAGCCGTCCATTCCCATCGTCGGGCTTCCGATGAACACCGTGCCGTTTGCCCCCTTGTACCAGAGTCCGTTGTGCTCCGACGCGCTTCCCGCCCGATCATCGATAAGAAGGACCGTCTTGCCTTTATATCGTGGTTTGTCCGTTACCGGAATGTGCCTTTCGATGAGGTCGCTTTGCACCGTACCCTTTGGGCCGTCGCTCACCACGTTGATGCGAACCAGGGCATAGAGCATGTCGGGCGACGTCGCCAGCCTCGGCGCGATCAGCTGAGCGGTGTAATGCGGGTAGCCACGCATGTCCATGATGATGGAATCGGTGTTCTGCAATGCATCGAACATGGCATCGACCTGGCTTTGGGCGAGCCGGTCGAGATCGACATAGCCGATCTTGGGAGTCAGCAGCCGGTAGACCTCGCCGGTACGCGGTGTAGCAAGGTTCCTCGGGTTGCCGTCGAGCTTGCTTAACGGGACGTCGTGCTCGGTTCCGTCGGCGCCTCGAAAGGTGACAGTGCGATCCGATCCGGCCTGCCTATTCAGTAGAAACCTGCATTACGGTTGCGAGAAGCGACTGGGGCGTCGAAGCGGCGATTAATGCCGAGAGTCCTTTGATCCGCTTTTTCACCGGCTCGCCATCGATCTTCGTCACGACGTCGCCCGGATGGACGAGCCGGGCTGTTTCATCGCTCGCCACGCGTGTTACCACCGGCTGATTTTCGATCCAGCGCACCTCAACCGGAGGCCGTACACCGCCAAACGCTTTGTTGATCTCGCTGCTGTAGACGAAGCAGTGGCTATCGTGGGCATGGGTGACCATTTCGGCGACGGCAAACTGGTATTCGCGGGCGTTCTTCGCAGCGGCCATTCTGGGCAGGTATTGGGCCAGCACGGCATCCGAATCTTCGCCGTACAGGTATTTGTAGGGATGGAAATAGTTGTACACGCCCCAAATCCTGGCCGCCGCAAGCAGGCGGAGTTCGGTTGCCGGATAGGGTATTGGATAGTTCTTCTCGGTAAAGACCGGAGGCGGGCGGCGAAACCTGCTTCGCCCCATCGGGGGAGGCCATTTCCCTGACCGCGCAAGTTCGAGGGCCGTTTGCAGGGCTGTATCTCCGGTTTTGTTGAGCACCACGTTGGCGGTCAATCCCGAGGTGCCATCGGGACGCTCGAACTCCCGGGTCCTCACCCACACTTGAAGATTGCCGGTCGTCAACGGCGATCCCATCTGCGCCTGGGCATCGCTGATAGCGTCTTCGGAAACGATGGCGCAGCCGTGGAGTGCCTGCATCGACACGGCCATATCCGGGATAGACGGTGGCGCTGTTGACGAGAAAAACGGGACAGTTTCCGCTCCACGGGCGGCCGGCTGAAGGCTCCTCGCCTTTTTCAGTTTGCCAGGGATGACTTGTATTCCACGTCGCCATAGTCGGGCATCTGGCCCAAGTACCCATGGTGCATGCGTTTGAGGGTTGGGATCGGGAAGGCGCCGGCGGGACCGCGATCGTGAACCCGGATTCCCCGGTAGTCGAAGACTACAGCCTTGGCGGCGGCCACCCGCCCCATGACATCCCGACGCGATGCTTCCGCCTGTTTTTCATTGCCCGCAGCGAATCCGACGACCATGACATCATTGGAGCCGTGACGAATGGCCATAACGATGCGGTTATCGGCCTTTTCGCCGGCTGTGTTTACGGCGCGAGTGAAGGGATCGTGCAGAGATGCCAACATGGCGTTAACGGTGCGTGCGAACTGCTCATCGCTTTTTGATTCGAGGATCATCGGCGTGGCGTCTATGAAGGACTGGTCCCAGTCAACTCCCGGCTCCGTAACATGCGGGTGTGGATGTATTTCGCGTAGGCCCAAAGCTTAGTTGCCTCAACCAGCCTGTCGAATGCGGCGGAAGGCGGAACGGTGTAATTGGCGGTGACATGCGGTAATGCCGGCGGAGCCTCGCGCAGGTTTGGCTGTACATCCGGGGGAAGGCTGGAACGGCGGGAGGCACACCCAATCGATTCAACGCTGGTAAGAGGAGCTTATCGTCTTTTGGCAGGTCGGCGGCAGCGCTTCGCAGCGTCGTGGTGACCTGCCGTATTTCCTTTGCGCTCAGACTTCTCTCGTGAGCCTTATTCGCTTCAAAGGCAGCGAGAGCCTTGGCGGCGTGGGATAGTTCCGGCGGCGGTTCGATGCGAAAGGTTGGAGCCCCGGCTAATGAAAGTACGCTTCGCCCCCAGAGCAAGCCGGCAGGAGCGATTAACCGGTTAGCCGGGAATGCGGTTGAGAATTCCTGGCCGGGAATGCGCGTCGCCGATATGAATCCGGTCGCTCCCGTTACAAGACCGCCGCCTCTGCGAAGGTACTCTAGGAGCGGCGCCACGTCGGCGTTGACCACCATTCTCCCCAGCACCAACACCACATCCACCGACGCCGTGTCTGCGAGTTCGATATCGCGCGCGTCAATTCCCAAGACCTTGAGCCGCGACGCAAGGCCATTGATCCGGTATATACCAACACGCAGCGCCAGCCTTCCCACCGGACGCCCAGCTCAGAGCGCACGTTGCGCGGTGAAATGGACTGTATCCGCCACACGAAGATCATGTTCCAGCATGGTGGTGTTCCCGAGAACCACCTCCCGGCCCTGCCCTACCCGGCCCGCGGCAATCAGCGGTTCGGTAGCGCCCGCCCCGGAAAGTGCAATTGCAACAGGGAATGCATGCTTACCGAAGACAATGAGAGCCCCATTCGTATTGCCAGGAGCAATTGCTTGCACACCGTTCAGCAGCTGGGCAACATCGGCCTGGTCTTGTGCGGCGGCAACTCCCAGGAAGGATAGCGCCACGAGTATGCCTTACTATCGGGGATAGCATATATCGTTGATACCACGATACGTTGTGGCGATAAATCGGGTTTCCCGCAGACAGCACTCCCGGACGCCTTTCTCCACAGGTCGCATCCGTTGAGATCGCGAACGTCTCCTCGCTTGTCCAGTCACCGTCATTGCAGGCAGTTGGGTATCGCGCGGTTTATAGTAGAGGCTTTCGCCGCCGATCCTTGCTACGGAACTGACCACGATTTTGAGTCGCTGCCACCGCTTCCCTGGATTCGTCTACCGGCAAGCCCGGTTCAGTCCAGACAAAAAAGTATCGAGACTCTGACGAGCCCTAAAATAAGCCTCGTCGGGTGTGGGTGACAGCAGTCCGCTTACGTACCCAGTATGATTCTTCGTCCGGTGATGCCTCGACCGTGGCCGTTCCTTCAGTTTTTCATCCCTATTGCCCCATGTTTCTACCTTCACGGAGCTGTGGTGCTGAGAAAACGCCGAAACTTGCGGCAAGTGGAATCAAAGGATCTCTGCTGAACTTCGCCGCCGTGATAGAGGAGCGGACCGCCCTCCTCGATCATTTTGAAAAGGCGCTGTTCGACCGGCCGCTTTCTCAGAGACTGATCGTAGTTGAGGTCGCGAATGAACTCCCCGCCGAGTGCCCACATATTGTCGACGTGTTTCTGAATCGTCTTCGGCGACAGGTCCGAGGCGGCCAGGTATTCAAAGAACGGGCAGAAGCAGGCCACCAACTGCTCGCCCGGTGGCAGATCTTTTTCCAACCCCATCCACAAGCATGGCCAACCATTCAGATCGCGGCAGTAATGTGCGAGGTCGCGACGTGGCGCAGAGGTGGCGCGGTTTATCTTGGTAGTTCTCGCCTTCACTATCTTCCATTTCATGCTTACAGCTCATCACGATTCTAAACCGCTGTCACCGCTTTCCGGGATAAATCTCCCAGGCAGGCCCGCTTCAGTGCCGATCGTAAGAGTATTGAGATTGCCGTGCGCCCGCGCAAAGGTTCGGCAGCGGTTTGTTCGCGCTGCCATCAATCAGCCCCCGGTTATGATCAACTCTCCGAAAGGCGCTTCAAATTCATCCCTTTTCGGGGCTTTCTGGTTTTTCTGCTTTATTGCATGCGGCGCGTCGATTGCCGCCGCTGTGAGGCGGTCGTCGTCGAGGAAGTTCCGTGGGGCGACGGGAAGCGCACGTTGACCAGAGCCTACATGTTGTTTCTGGCCCGCTGGGCGCGGCGGCTTTCATGAAGGAAACAGCCGAAGCCTTCCGCACTTCTTGGGAAAAGGTTTTTGACGCCGTGGAACACGTCGTCACCTTTGGACTGGAGCATCGTAAACTCGGTGCCATCGACGCCATCGGCGTCGACGAGAGCCAATACGCCAAAGGCCATCAGTCCCTCACGCTGGTTTACCAGATCGATCTTGACGTCACGCGCTTGCTTTCGGTCAGAAAAGAAAGAACGATCGAATCCTTTCAGGGATACTTCACCACCATCGGCGACGAGGTGGCCTCGAAGATCGTCTTCGTCTGTTCCGACATGTCGGAGCCCTATCTGAAGGTCATCCGCGAGAAGTGCTCCGATGCCCTCCATATCCTCGACCGGTTCCACATCGTGGCCAAGATGAACCAAGCTCTCGACGATGTCCGCGCCGAAGAGGCGCGCCGCATGAAACAGGAAGGGTTTCACCCGGTCCTGAAGAAATCCCGCTGGCTCTTGCTCAAGCGCCAAGAGAACCTCACCGGCAAGCAAAGATTTCGACTTCGCGACCTCCTTCATTACAACCTGAAGAGCGTCCGAGCCTATCTTCTCAAGGAAACCTTTCAGCAACTCTAGAATACAACTCCCCCGCATGGGCCGGAAAGTTCCTCGATTTATGGTGCAGGCACGTCATGCGGTCCCGGATCGAGCCTATGAAGATTTGCCCGGACTCTACGCCGGCACCGTGAACTGATTCTCAACTATTTCCACGCTCAAAAGCTGCTTTCCAGCGGCGTCGTGGAGGGACTGAACAACAAAGCTAAATTCACTATGAGAAGATCCTACGGCTTCCGTACCTTCCGCGCCCTCGAACTCGCTCTCTATCACACACTTGGGAAACTGCCCGAGCCTGAATCAACCCACGAATTTTTCTGACGAGCATTTAAAAAGGCTGAGCGCTTCATCGAATCCCTCAGCACAAACCTAACGAAGCTCAACCGGGCTTAACTATTCTCCGGCTCAACATGGGTCGTATTCCGGGCCGATTGCTTCATTAGGTCGTGTACATTTAAGCGCCGACGCAAATATACGAAGACAGATGCCATGCAAGAGGGTTGACAACTGCGTCGACTAATGTTAAAAATTATAACACTACAATGCTTAACGTTCGCAGCCGCAAGACCCCCACTCCGCTCGAGCAGTTCATCATGGAGTATGTCTGGGCGCATCCCAATTGCACGGCGGAGATGTGCCGGGAAGGTGTATCCGGCGAGCGCAGGCTCAAGGATTCGACCATCCGAACCATTCTGCGGAAGCTGGAAGAGAAGGGATACCTGACCCACACGGTCGATGGGCGTACCTTCGTCTATCGTGCCGTGGACACTAGGCGCAACGTAGCGATACAGGCGGTGCAGCAGCTCATCGATCGCTTTTGCAATGGGTCCGTAGAGGAGTTGCTCGTTGGGTTGGTGGACAATCAGGTGCTGAAGCCGAAACAGTTGCAGCGCCTCGCAGAGAAGATTGCATCGCGCAAGGAGAAAAAAGTATGACCACGTTAGCGTTTCTGGCTGAGTGGGCGCTCCGTTCCTCAGTCCTGATCCTGGGCGGAGCAATGTTGCTATCGATATTGAGAGTGAAAGATCCGGCGTTCCGTCTGGCGGCGTGGACGGCAATGCTCTTCGGCTCGCTGGCGATTCCAGCGCTCACCGTGGCGTTGCCGAAGGTGCCCTTCGCAGTGATGCGCGTCCCCGCCGGAACGGCCGGAAAGGACTTGGTGGTCCACCACAGCGCGCCGGGGCCGGCGATTCCACCGTCCCACGATAACGACAACCTCCCTACGCCGGTGGCAACATCAGGACAAAATTCAACTGGGAGCACGCCGCGGTAACCATCTATATCTTCGTCGCCCTCGCGCTTCTGCTTTCGCCTCTTCGCCGGTATCGCAATAAGCTGGCGATTGCTACGCAACAGCCGTTCGACCGATGAAGCGACAGGAGGAATTGAAGTTCTCGAATCGGACGTCGTGGAGGCACCGGTGGCGCTGGGGATCCTGCGCCCGGCAATCGTGCTTCCCGGCGATTGGCGCGACTGGAATCGCGCAAAGCTCGATGCAGTACTGGCGCATGAGCGCTCGCACATTCGACGCTTCGATCCGGCGGTGCAGTTGCTATCGGCGATTCATCGCGCACTGCTGTGGCATAGCCCTCTGAGTTGGTTCGTGCACCAGCGCATTGTTCGCGTGGCGGAAGAAGCGAGCGACGATGAGGCAATTGCCGTGACCCGCGATCGCGCCTTGTACGCTGAGGTGCTCCTGGACTTCATGCAGCGCGGCGTTCGACGGGCGAACTGGCTGGGAGTGCCGATGGCGCGGTATGGCCGGCCAGACGAACGCATCAATCGCATACTGGATGGGACTGTGCTATCGCGCAGAGTTACAAGATGGACGGTGGCGGCAGTTCTTGCGGTGGGATCGCCGCTCGCGTACGTGGTGGCGGCGGCGCACCCGCAGAGCGCTCCCAGCGCATTGTCGATGAGCCGATCCGGCCAGAATCGTAGCGAGTCTCCGCAATTGGCCGCTCCATCCCGGGCTCAGGCCAAAGCTAAATCCGCGGCACAATCCGCGAGCGGCGTGAAGCCCGATTCCATGTCCGTCAATCTGAATGCTCTCGGCAGCGTCATGGCCTTCTACACGGTCACTGTGAATCCTCGGGTCGACGGTCAATTGATGTCGGTGAACTTTAAGGAAGGGGATCTGGTCCATGCAGGCCAGTTGCTTGCGTCTATCGATCCACGTCCTTATCAGATCCAACTCGCTCAAGCAGAAGGCCTACTCGACCAAAGTCAGGCCCAACTCCAGGATGCTGAGATGGCCCTGAAACAAGGTCGGATACCGCGAACGCAGTTCGTGACTAGCGTTGTGCAAATCGAGGCCAAGATAAGAACCGACCGCGCCAATGTAGACGGCGCTAAGCTCCAGTTGACCTACGCGCAGGTGACGGCGCCTATTACTGGCATCGCCGGTCTGCGTCTGGTCGATCCCGGCAATGTTGTTCATGCGGCGGACGCTACCGGTATAGTGACCATTTCTCAGCTCCAGCCAATCGCGGTTTTGTTCACTATTCCAGAAGACCGACTGAATAAGGTGCGGGCCCGCCTGAGGGACGGCGTTAGCCTGCCGGTTGAGGCGTGGAACCGCGACAACACGGTGAAGATCGCGACCGGCCATGTGACGGCTGTTGACAATCAGATTGATCTGACAGCCGGGACGGCAAAGGTCAAAGCCGTGTTCGACAATGAGGACGGCGCACTGTTTCCTAATCAGTTCGTCAACGTACACCTGGGTCTAGGCACGGAATGATTCATAGCTCTAGATGCAAGGGGCGTCACACAGGGTCAGGATAGTGTTCAAAAATGCTTTCAACTCCGGGCAGGCGTTTGCGGCGATACTGAGGTCGTTACCGAGCAGGATGCGCCCAGCATCACGCGGCTTTGAGTAGTGGTTCCGGCAGGTTCCGATTCTGAAAATCTCACGGACGTGGTGTGATGGCGGCCGCTTGTGGTTCACAGACTCGGGTGGACCAAGTGGTGCGCTTTTCGTATGCCCTGCCAGTTTCTGAATGTCACTCCAAAAAGGAAGCAACCAAGCTTCGAAATCATGTTGGGCGGCGTGAGGATGAAACTTGGGATTGTGGCCAACCCACTCTCGCATCTTACGCTTTGCATCCGCAGCGTCAATGAAGTCATTGGTCCCGGTGTACACGTCACCCAACGAATATTCCAAAGGTTCGTGGGCTCGAACCTCCATTGTGATTCCGAGTTCAAGGTCCTCGACGCGGTCATACGTGAGCACGTTTGCCAGGCCAGACAGTTCCGAGAGCGACGAACTTAATCTACCCTGCGCAGAATAGGCCAATAGCGAGAGCACGTCGAGGATAGATGTCTTTCCTGTTCCGTTAGCGCCGATCATCACCGACAGCGGGCGCAACGATAGCTTGACGTCCTGAAGACGCCGAAAGCCCCGAACCGTCAGTTGGCCAAAACGTACAGCAGAATCATTCATTTTTGCCACACAGTCCGGAACGGGCGTATTCACACCTCCACCTTATCCTGTCGTCGGTGGTGCGGTAAAGCGCGCTCTGGCGGATCAAAAGCCGGAGCAGTGCCGTAGAAGCCGCAGAGAAAAACGGCCGCCCTTCTTACCGCTTCGGCCCGCCGATTATAAGTTCGAAGCGGTTTGGCAAGGAGCGGGCGCCCTTTTCTATCGCTACGTAAACTATCTCGATAAGATGGACCGGCGGCGCGCTACCGCGACGAAGTCTAACATCCCGCCGCTAAACAGAACCAAACGTGGCAGGCTCAGGCGTAGTCGAGGCGGGTGTGATCGGTCCGGCAAGAAGCACGGTCGACTCGCTGAAGTTTAGTCCGGATGGGGTTACCTTGCAGGGCCGATGGGAGCGGAGAAGAGATCGGTCGAGTTGATGCCGCAAACGGCGCAGAGGATTGTCGATGAGCCCGGTCAGGCTGCTTGAACCGGCGGCAGTGCCCGTGATGGTCACGCTGAGGATCGCATGTCCACCGCCCTCGTTATTCTGAATGCTCCACGAGCCCACGCCGCCGGCGGTAAAGAACGTGCTCTGCCCATCGTCCGCGATGAGTTCCGGCCGGCTATTCCTCGACGGGGCGCTCGCCAGCGTTGCCCGTCTCCGCTTCGCCGGCATATTCAGTGTAAAGCCCTTGCCCGGATCCGGGAAACGATTTACCATCGAATGGTAACTTTTTTTAAAGCCTCTTAACTGGTTGTCTCACGCTAAGGGACAAGCGCAATCCGTCATCTCATGCAACTTCTCCCGTTCCTTCTTCAGTGCTTTCTCCGACGGACTCACATTTAATACCGCCACCCGCGCCCTTCAGGTCATTGTAGTAGCGGAATGTGAATCCCAGAAAGTCAAGGCTCGCTCCCTCCTCCTTCAGATTCACCACTCGCGTTTTCTCCCGATTGATCTCCAACCCAAGCCAGCCTTCCAGTTTCGACTCAATCCATCCCGTTAAGCGTCTGCCTTGATAGCGCGCCAGCACGACAAAATCATCGGCGTACCGCACCAGTTTGGCTTTCGCCCATTGGGCCGGTCCACTGGCTCCATGAAACATCTTATCGAACCAATGCAGGTACAGATTACTGAGCAGCGGCGAAATCACCCCCCCTTGGGGAGTCCCTTTTCGTGGGCGACTCCACTTTCCCGGTTTGCCCTCGCTCTCCGGTTCTACTACCGGGCTTTGCAGCCACATCCGGATCAGCTTCAGTACGCTCCGGTCCACCACTCGCATCCGCACGCAAGCCATAAGCTTGTCTTGCGGAATCGAATCGAAGTACCCTTTCAGATCCGCGTCATACACCGCCTGATACCCGGCCTTTAGATGACCGCGTATCTCCTCCAGTGCCTGGTGGGCCGAGCGACCCGGCCGGAACCCATAGGAGCAATCTTCGAAATCAGCCTCGAAGATCGGCTCCAGAATCAACAGCGTCGCCATCTGCACCACCCGGTCCCGCACCGTCGGTATTCCCAACGGTCGCAGCTTTCCGTTTGCCTTTGGGATCTAGACGCGCCGTACGGCTTTAGGCCGATAGGTTTTGCTGCGCAGCTCTCCTGAATCGTCTCCAGAATCCTTTCTCTCCCGCCTCCGACGTCTCGATCTGTTCGATCTTCACGCCGTCAACGCCGGGCGCGCCCTTGTTGGCTCGCACCCGTTTCCATGCCGCCTCCAGCACATCGCGCCGATAGATCCGGTCGTATAACGCGTAAAACCGGAACTTCGGTTCCTGCTTCGCCTTTTGACTGAGCTTCTGTCTCAGCAAAGAGAGTTTATCTGAGAACTCATCCCGTTCCCCTGGTTTTCAGGCCTTCATATTCCCATTCTTCCGTAATGGGAATTTCCTCCAAGCGGTTCTCCTTTCCTCTTACATCAGCATTGTTTCCGTGAGGCCCCTTCGCTCCACGGTCGTTACCCGCTTCCTCGCTACTATGCGCCTCTCCGACTCCCGGCCGGCACCATTCCACGGTTATGTATTCCCTCGGGCCGTTTGGGTCCGGTCGCCCTTTCCCTGCCCCGCCGGGTCTCCCAGGTTCCTCGACTGATCTTTCCCTGCGCGCTGTCCCCAACCACCCCGGAAAGCCCAACGGATGCTTACTCCTTTCTTCCCCACCGGTGGCAGGCTTCATCATCTTAGGCAGGCTGGCCGTCTCCACTAGCGTCACGAGGCCGAATCGGGTTCACTTTCGTTACGGCTCGCAGGTTCGCTTTGCCGGTTTCCGCCGAATCGCTCCGACGCCGCTCCGTTCGGCTACATGTCGAACGGGCAATTCACATGGTGAATTCCTTTCACTCACAAGATCAAGCCAGGCTTAACCTGGTATTCCCAAGTCGCACAAAGACGCATAGGGACAACGATTAAGCCTCTCCCTGGGATTTCAAGGGCGCGCCCTTGGTTGTGTGCTAGTGTCCTGAGTTGGAAGTTCGCGACATAAATCTACGGCTGCTGCGCAGCCCGGCAAACCACAAAAGACGATGGTCTGGCCCACGCTTTGGCGTTTGACTTATTCAACGAATTTGTAACTCATGACACTAGGGGGAGCGTTTCGAGGTCCCCCACTTCAGTTGCTGTGACGACGCAAGCGCCGGTTTATCACCAGCGCTCGCGACCAATCGCCAACATTTATTCTTAATATTCCACCGCACCGATATCGTAAGCGTTTCCCCGGTACGTCTTTGTATCCAGAAAATCGATCGGACCGGGGTTGGTTCCGAAGGTCGTCATCCACATTCCCGCGTCGATCATGGGTGAGCCGGCCTGCAGTCTATAGGCAGTTAGCGTGTAAAGCAGATCCGGATTGTTGAGCGTTCCACCTACACCTGGCGCCAGGAAGTTAGGATCGACGTTCATGCCTACAGGGGCCCCGTTGTAGGTCTCTTGGACCGTCGCCGATCGGAAGGATGACAAGCTGGTGTATCCTGCGCCAGCCCAGATCATCGTCAAGCTGCCTCCAGTCGGCCAATAATCGTTACCCTGCAACACCAATCCGTTTTGGCCAGCGGAGACATTAAGCGCCGGAACTCCGCCGGTCGTCATGAAAACATTGTTCCGGATCTGAACGTTCGACGTTGCGGTCATTACATAGAGGGCACTCGGCTGCGCGGAAGCTGGACTGACGAAAACAGTGTTGTTGAAAATTTCTATATTCTGGATTCCGCTCCCCCCATTCCATAATGCGATAGCACCGGCGCCGTTTTTTCGACCGTCGTTCTGGCTGATGTTGTATCGTATTGTGTTGTTTGACAGTACTCTTGCACCGCTGAATTCAGCAACGAGAAAGCCAGGACCATCGTTGTCATGAGAATAGTTATACTGCATAACGCTATTAACTGAACCACCATCCAAGTCATAGCCGCCGCCATCGGTGACAGAGTTCGTGTGGTTATGGTGAGATTCGTTGAACTGGATGACGGCGTTATTGCAATCCCATGCCCAGATACCGACAGGACCTCCATTGTGAGTATTATTTGTGCCGTTATTATACGCCAAAGATCTCTCAATTACAACCCCGTTAGCATTACCAACCGCGATACCAGAACCGCTACTTTGCGTATCGCCCGCAACACCAAGATTGTTGAACGCTTCGGAATGACCGATATAAACATTGTTAATCGGATAACCGGTCATGTTAGTGCTTGTATATCCGAAAACATTAATTCCGGCTTCCAGATTGTCATGGCAACTCGCATTGGTGACCGTGACGTTATTAAAACCGGTTAGTCCGTTCCATGCGCCGATTGAAATACCGTATTTAAATCCACTTACATCTACCTGGTCGATATGCACGGTGTCGAACTGAACGTTACCTCCTAAGTCAGCGTAAAAACCGATTCCAGGCTGGGCGTTCTGGCCCGCGCCCGAACCGGAGAAGTTGATGTTCGAGAATGAAAAACCCCGCGGTATTGTATGCGCTAAGACCATAGCTGGACCCCGCCGAGATAGTGGCGCGACCGGAGCCGGAAGAAGTGACAATTATCGGGTTAACACTTGTCCCAATACTTTGATTGCTGAAGTATAGGTTTCCCGTGAATAGCTCACCACCCTGGAGCAGTATCCGATCACCTGGCTTGTAAGTGTTTTTGTTGACCCGAGCTATGGTTTTCCAAGGCGCCGATGATGTTCCGGCCTTCTTATCATTTCCGCTTAGGCTGACATAATAGTCAGTCGCGAATGCCGGCATTAGACTGCTGGCTGCCAGCGCGAGCACTCGCAGCCCGTGGATCTTTATGTGGCCCCTGAGCGTATGAGCGGAGGGTATTGTAATAATGTTCAACATGTTGTGATGGAAGCCTTTGGTGGTATGGTTCTAAATAAAATGATATTGCCTGCTGTTGTTCCATTTCGGTACTGCGCTAAGGATTTACATACCTGTCGCGTCGAAGATAGAATCTACCATTCCCGCGTTCGAGAATGAATCCCGCCTTTAATCGGCCTTCAATTACTTCGTCGAGAGGCAAAGCACCCAAACAGATCACGATCTTCTATCGGCAGACTGGGTTGATTACTTTAGCGATTTCTCCAACTAAGGGGAGCCGGATAAACAAGCTGGACAATTGACGCGGTTTCAGATACCGTAAGGTGGATGAACAGATCTACACGTCGTAGAGCGGGAGAGAGTCGCTGGTTGAGAGTGCTCGCGACGCTCAACGAGTATCAGGCGCGGTTGTTTGTGGCCGATAAAGCGCTGGATGCGGGGCGAGGTAGAATTAGCCGCTTATCGGAGTTGACTGGGATGTCGCGAACGACGATCACCAAAGCGGTGGCGGAGTTGAACAGTAGGAAGAAGCTGACGGTGGCGGAGCGGGGGCAAATCCGGGAGGCGGGTGGCGGCCGGAAGAAGGTGGAGGACTCCGACCCAGGATTGACAGTACAACTCGGTAAGATCCTGGAGGAGACGTCAGCGGGAGATCCAATGAGCGCGCTGCGGTGGACGAATAAGTCGACCGCAGCGATGGCGAAAGAGTTGACCAGCCAAGGCCACCCTGCCAGCGACAAGACAGTGGCGCGGTGTCTACGGGAGATGGGGTATTCGATGCAGTTGAATCAGAAGAGCCGCGAAGGTCCGCAACACCGGAACCGGGATCGGCAGTTCCACTACATCAACCGGCAGGTAGCCTCCTTCCGGAACAGCGGGGATCCCGTGCTCTCGGTGGATGCGAAGAAGAAAGAATTAGTGGGGCCCTTTAAAAATGGAGGAAGGACGTGGCGGCCCAAGGGAAAGCCCGAACGAGTCAACGTTCACGATTTTCCGTCCTTGGCGGAGGGCAAAGCGATTCCCTACGGGACATACGAGATCGGAGAAGACCGGGCGGTGGTCAACGTAGGAGTGACGCATGACACGGCCGAGTTCGCGGTGGAAAGCATCCGGCGGTGGTGGAACTTGGCCGGGCGCAGGAGGAAGCAAGGGGCCAAGCGAATCCTGATTTGCGCGGATGCGGGAGGAAGTAACAGCAGCCGGTCCCGTACTTGGAAGCTACATCTGCAAGGACTGGCGGACGAACTCGGAATGGCTCTCACGGTTTGCCACTATCCGCCAGGAACGAGCAAGTGGAACAAGATCGAGCACCGGCTGTCTTCGTTTATCAGTCTGACCTGGAGAGGGCAGCCGCTGATCAATTATGAGACAGTTGTCAATCTAATCGGGGCCACGAAAACAAAGAGTGGACTACGGGTGAAGGCCGTTCTCGACACCAACGATTACGAAACGGGGTTAAAGTAACGACATCCCAAATGGAAGCACTCTGCATCCGCCGGCACAAGACTCATCCAGACTGGAACTACACAATCAAACCTCGATCTTAGAGTGTACCTGTCGTAACTTTGTCCATATTATTGTTCCGTGTACCCTAAGTGATATGCGCCCGGGAGAGTGCCTCTCCTTCCCTGCTCTACGCTCAAGTCCGGTCGAGCAGTACGGCCGGCAACGGGATGGAAAGACGAACTGCCTCTCGTTAGTGTTCCAAAGCGTGGGAGGTTTTTTATATTCGATTCATTACACTTAGTGAAAACACAAACGAATGCAACAAGGCAACAACAAACGGGGAAATTATTGATTTGTTTGCCGGCAAATTAATGGGATACAAAAGTTAAAATAAACGCCGTGGCAGGGAGTTTTCTTAAGGCCATCACACTTCCAACGACTCCCGAGAGAAGCCATAGTTTTCTTCGGGGGTTCTTCGTTTATCAGTTCTCATCCTGAAATCATCGAAGTGTGTTCCCGTCGAAGACCTCATCGGGACGTTGTTTCATGTATTTAGTGATGACTTTCCAGATCGGGCGTTCGTCTGCTTTGAATGTCAGTGCCGGAATAAAACGCCGGCAGTTTTTTTGCCGGCTTGTAGTTAATCATATCGGCGGGGAGGCGATACCCACTCTACACATGAGATTCTAAATTTTTCTGGCGGACTGATTGGCGATGGCGCTACGATCAAGTCTGCGCTAAGCAGGGAGCAGTTACAAGCGGAGCAGGAGGCGATGGTAGAAGCCGGGCTGGGCAGCAGCCGGTGGCAGCACCTGGATGACACGGGCACGCCCGTGAACGGCAGTAACTGGCATTTCTGCAATCCGCTCTATACGGGCCTATACCATCACCCATACGAAGAGGCCTGTCAACAATATCTAGCCGCCTCCCGCGGGCTGGAGGGCCTTCGCGTGGCCGCGATGCGCACACCGGCGCGCTTTACGTTGCTGAAACAACCGGATAAGGAGGAATTGACTAGACGGCGACAACTGCGAACAAACAGTCTGTCGTCGGGCAACACATGCCCAGGTCAGTCGGTACTCTCTGCTTGCTTTGCCAGATAGAGTGGCGCGGCCAGGGGGCTGAGTCTGACGTTGACGGTCTTGTCCGCGAGTCTGTAGTTCCATTCAAAGTACGGGCCGTGACGCTGGGCCGGATCGCGGTGGCAGGCGCACTGTGGCCTTCAGGAATATAGGCCAAATAGCGCGGTGCTTTCCGGGTATAGCTGAAAGGTTGGGCGGCGGCGCGGAGGGCTGGGCGGGGTGCTTTGCTGGAGGGCATCATTTATACAGATTTTATGGATGCTATCCTCTCTATAAATACCGTTAGATAGTTCCACAATAGCCGGGTTGAAAGTTGCAATAATATCGCTGCGGCCGAATTACCCCCCGGATTGCGCCGATGCGGTTGCATTGTCACAATTTGCCCTGCTCAAATATGAGGCGACCGCGTCAGTAACGATCTGGGTCAGATCCGACCGGGATGGCACCCACCCAAGTAGCGCGCGCGCCCTTGCGACCTCAGCGATCGCAGACACACCATCGCCCAGACGGGGCGGGCCCTCGCTGAACGGAACGGTGCGCCCGGTGACGCTACCCACAACATTGATAATCTGCCGGACCGAGACGCCAATTCCGCTCCCAATGTTGACGATCGCGCCAGGTTTTCTCGCAGCCACACATTGGAGGGCCAGGAGGTTCGCCTGCGCGACGTCCGATACATGGACGTAGTCCCGGACAGCAGTACCATCGGGAGTCGGATACTCCGTCCCGTAAACCCGAATCGGCGGCCCGCCACCAAGTGCGGCGTGGATTGTATGCGGAATGATTCGCACCGAGCATTGCGGTTCGGCCAAGCCACGCTCCGCACCCGCAACATTGAAATATCGCAGGGCCATCCAATGCAGCCCATGCGCGCGCTCATACCAAGGCAGAGCACGCTCTATGGAAAGCTTCGACTCGCCATACGGACTCAAAGGATGCACCGCCTCGTTTTCCCTAAGTGCGGCG
>CAVYEV010000082.1:0-47839 GCA_963767545.1 Terriglobia bacterium | reverse complement strand
GGCCAATCGATTAACAACAGAAAGGGTATGCTTCTTTTTCATTGCGTGCCGCCAACGCGTATCTGGCTCCTTACTCACCCTCCTGAGCCGTAAGCATCCGGTTCGATTGCAATTCGACCGCTATCGCTGACGGCTTCGGCCGGGCATCGGCGCATTCCACGATCCGGCGAGGATCGAACTGCCTACCCCCCAGCCATGCCCAAGCCAGGCTTCCGCCAAAATAAGGATGGAGGAAAGCCACGGAAACGAGCGGAAAAGCGTACCTCTTCGACTTGACCAGAGACTCGAGCACCCCGGACGGAGTACGACGAGGAACAGTGCCGGGAACCTGCGGGATGATGAAACTCGAAAATTGCAGATCCGGGTGCCGTTTGCTAAAGCGCACCAAGCTCTTGGCCGCTTGCTTCGGCGTCATGATGCCCACATCGGCGATAAGGCTGCGATGCACGGAGCGCGGATAGTAGAAGTCCACCGCATGCCGGGCGAAGTCCGCGCAATTGTGGAACAGAAGACTGAAACGACAATCGTTGGGCCGGGAGTTGTAGGTTTGAATAAACCTGTCATCTTGTTCTTCAGTTGTTTCAATGCCGAAAGCATAGATGGTCCGATCGTAGGCCGCGCCCACGAGTTGGACCCAATCTCCGCGGGGCGTAGCGCCAGCTTCGGCATCCGGAACGATCTCGGAAAGATTCGCGCGGCGGTAGGCGTCCCGCAACGCCGCAACTTCTTCGCCGTTTATGCTCGACGGAACTTGCTCAGGGCGATCTACTGCGTACAGGTATGGCAGCACGGGGATCGCAAGCCAATCATAGCCGGCCACACGATGGTAGCGGCTTATGACCACGCCCTGCTCACCTGGTTGGCACTGCCGTAGGGAAGTCGGAGAAGCCGCACATACCCGCGAAAGATAGACCGCGGCGTGTCCCGTCGGGTTCATGCCGCCAAATGAGCCGAACGGTTCCTCCAGCAACAACGTCACGGTGGCGTGAGCGGTTACGGCGCTCAAGAGCAGCAGCCCTATGAATGCGATTGATCTGTTTCGCAATGTGGCGCTCCATGGGATGGAGAGCACGCAACGCACCATTGCATCAGCCCTTTTTCTGAAGTGTGGGATGCAATCGTTTCTTGTGATTTCGCGGGTGCGCATTCACACATCAACCAGGAAGGGTCCTGGTAAATCGTCCATGTTAGAATCGGGTACGACCAGTTAGCATACGTAACGGACGCTGGACATCCCTCGTAAATACCCGTCCGCTCCAAAGATGTAATTTCATGAATCGCTCTCCTGGGTTTCTGTGGGTATCGGCTTCGATTCTCTTTATTTCGTTCTTTTCTTCGAATCGTCTTACAGCGCGACCGGCCACCTCGGGTTAGCCTGACGCGACTATCGATCGGACGCCGTCAAAGACAATCGTGGCCGGATTTGTTGGCGGATACGTCAGGCACTTCGATAATGTGCATCGGGAGGTCCAACTCGCGAGCGATCTGCGTAGAGATTATCCCACCGGGATGGAGGTAGACGTATTTGAGAATCATTCGGGGTGGGAGGCCCATCGCGACATTCTGCGATGGCTCGACACGGACCACGATGGAACGGTATCTCCGGAGGAAAAGCTCAAAGCGCGCATCATACTTTATGGGCACAGTTGGGGTGCTTCGGAGGCAGTCACTATGGCTCGAAACCTGCAAAAGGATGGCGTTCCGGTATTGCTGACGATCCAAGTGGACAGTGTTTCGAAGCTCGGTAAAGACGACCGCTTTATTCCCGCGAACGTAGCTCAGGCCATCAATTTCTACCAGTTGAATGGATTCCTTCACGGCCAGCGAAAAATCCTCGCCGCAGACCCGTTACGCACTCACATTTTGGGCAATTTCCGATCCGACTACAAGGCTAACCCGATCAATTGTGACGGATATCCCTGGTACGCGCGGATGTTCATGAGGCCTCATATCGAGATCGAATCCGATCCTAGGGTTTGGAACCGGATCGAGGCTCTGATCAGGTCGAAAATGCCGTCCGCCAGCGGGCGCAGCCAAATAGGCGAGTGAGGCATTAAACTCAGGGTAACGTGCAATGGGGCGACGTTCCGGCATCCGAATGGTGCGCGGCCAAATGAAGCGAATCGCTTGGACTGGCCGCGTTTCTTACCGCCGATTCCGGAGCGACCTAAACAGCATCAGAACGCCCCATGCGATGGGCAGCCGAATGTCGAAGGTTCCGGTATCGCCGCGGCTCCTACTTTCTGCTCGGCGATGGACGTCTGCCCGGTCGTCGTCGAGAAAACCGCGCTCCCGCCGTTAACCGAAGCGATGGCCGCATATGCGAACGCTGTAATCCCGGCATCGAGCGGATCGCTCTTGATCTGAGTTCCAGTCGCCGCATGAAATGTCAAAAGCGTCCAGGTTTAAGGACATCGTGCTTCCCAAGGTCGCCAGAGCCGAATTGATAAGCTACTCAGTGTCCCGTAAAACTGTCATCCCGGAAAATGGCCAAGGCACTTCCATGAGATGGCGACAAACAGTGAGAGTGACACGTTCTCAGAGGGTCCGACCGTCCGGACGGAACGTATTCACTTTCGGATAACCCGACTTTCCGGGCGACCCAACATCGTCGAATGGACCGCAATGGTTGATGCCACGACCGACCGCTGCCATCATCGCCAGCCTCAACCCGCCTTATCATTACCGATTCCCGCTGATATGCGGCAGCCCTGTCATCTCGAATCTGCCGAGGGCGGCGTAGCTGGTCGAACCGTTAAGCTTCTGCCTTCTGCCAGACTTCCATCAAGCGCGCCAATGGCCAGAGCGGGGCCTCAGACTCCGAACCTATCGAGACGAAACCAAAACCTTTATGGCGCCCCGTTTGCCTGTCCCTCACAAGGTAGACTTCGACGGGATTAAATCCGTGGTTCTGAAAAAGGATGCGTATGGTCTCGTCATTCGCCGATTATGCGGAGCGTGCGATTATGCAAAGCCACAGCGCTGAAATAGCGATGTGGCCTGCGTTCTAATGATGTTGATCTCCGCATTATCCCGGTTCGAATAGAGAGGTGATCAGCGCGTCGGGCCCTTTGAATCGTCCCCGACGCAAGCCAAGTGGCACAAGCGCCTCGATCGCCTCCAACTTTTCCGATGGATCCACACGAAGATAGATTTCGGTCGTTCGGATGTCTGCGTGGCCAAGCCATAGTGCCACCTTGCGGATGTCTCGAGTAGCCTTGAGCATTAATGAGGGCGCAGCTGTGTCGAAGCTGATGGGCGATACGGAGCGGCTGTTCAAGGACGGGCAACTCTGCCTTGCAGAACAGACGTGTTTGTCGAGAGTGTACATTTTTCTTCAGTAACCGTTTTCATTTTCCAGCGACGGCGGGCGACGGGAGTTGTTCGATCGAAATATCCGAAAACAACACGGTGTTAGTGGCCTACTGCGTGTGCGAACTAACCCTGAGCCCGGCAAGAATTGGGCTGCCAACTGATTGCTTGTGTGTCCCAATTCCCTTTGAGGCGCGCCGTCCTTCGCAACCCACACCGTGACGGTGGCCCCTCGCCGCAGTTTCAGCTTCCACGTCCCCGGCCCTTCTACCGGGAAATCGACCGTGTTAGTATTATCCGCCTTAGCCTTGCGAAACTGAACCGCGGGCATGCCGTCGCCATAAATGACGAGTTGGAGGAACGGTGAATCGTTCTCAAGGCTCTCGCGGAGCATGATGACGGCTTTTCGGTGTCCGATGCCGTCGGTAAGAAACTTTGCCGTCGCCATAAGGGCAAAGTCACCCGACATCTCCCGCCAGACATAATGGAACTGATCCGCCTTGCCCAAGATGTCGCTTCCTGAGCCTGTAGTCTAATATTGCCCGATGGCTGGATCAAACTCCACGGCTCCTTTGAGAGCAGGTGCACCAACATCGTCGGAATTGGTGAAGCTGCCGAACTTTCCACTCTCGGCGGCTGCCGGAACGGCAAGCAAAATTGCCAGCAGCAGTCCACGCATTTCAAGACTGCATCCGAATAAAATACGGGTCTGAAAACCCAGTGTTTGACCGATCATAAGCGCTCAATCTACTGAAGCGGTTGGAGCGGCTTCAGTGCCCAGTACTGCACGAAACCAGGGTAGCCCCCGTCGCTCGCGAAATTGGCTTGCACCGCGCGGCGCAACTCGAGGACATCGATCTCACCCTGTTGCTGGTAGACGACCTTGCCTTCCGGAGTGATCACCACAGTGAACGGTACTCCGCCTTCCCAATCTTTGTCAAACGCCGCCATCATGGCGTAGACGTCGTCAGTTGAGAAGATGAGATTGCGGCTGACGGCGTGCATGTCCTGCAGCATCTTGAGCACGGCAGACTTCTCCGCGGGATCGTTCGCCGAAACGGTTACCAGTTCGAAGCCGCGGGAGCGGTACCAGTACAAAGTTTCCAGGAGCGAAGGCATCTCGTCCACGCACGGGCCGCACCAAGTTGCCCAAAAATTCACGACCAGCATCTTGCCGGTGGGGTTCGTTCGCAGTTTCGTCAAATCCTCGGCGGTCGCCGTCTCGAGAGTGACGGGCTGGGCCTGAATCTGCTTCAGCTGACTCTGCTTGTGCACAATTTCTTCCTTCCACTTGGTGGTGCAGCCAAACACCGGCGTGTGCGTCACCCCAACCTGCCTTCCGGCCAGCACAGCATCCAGGGCATCGCGTGTCTCATGGGTTTTCACTTTCAGCTGGTTGTGGTTGTCGTCGATGCGCCCTTCATAGCGCAGCTTCCGGTCTTTGTCGAAAATGAATACGTGCGGTGTCGCCACTGGCCCATAGGCCTGTGCGACCGACTGGGTTGCGGCGTCGGAAAGGAACGGATAAGCGATATGACGATACCTGGCGCGGATCATCATACCCTCCAGACTGTCGGGCACGTCCGTATAACCCAGTTCGGACGGGCTCGCCGCCAATGGGTCGTTGGGGTTAATGGCTACCATTGCCACACCCTTATTGCGGTAGTCGTCGTACAGCCTCTGGACCCGGCTTTCATAGAGCTGAGCCGTCGGGCAGTGAACGCAGGTAAATACGATCATCAGTACCGGGCTATTGCTGTATTCACGCAGCTTGTGTATCTTCCCGTCGATGCCGGGAAGCGCGAAGTCCGGCGCCTCTGACCCGAGGGGCAGGATTTTGTGTCCCTGCGCAACCGTTCTTGATGCCATGGTGTCACGCATCTTTGGCTGCTCGCCTGCACTAGGGGACTGCTGGCACAAACCGGCAGCGGCGATGGTGAGAAACCCGAGAATCGCACGTTTCATTACTACCTCCTCGTAGCAGTTGAACTTAAAACGCGAACCGAAGCGTAAACTGCAGGTGCCGCGGCACATTGCTCTGTGCCGTAACGCGTCCGAACGTGGTACCCACGGTAGTGCTCGGAGCGGAGAACGTCACCTGATTCAACGCGTTGATCGCTTCAAAACGGAACTGGATCAGATAGTTTTCGTGGATATGCGTCTCTTTCAGCAGGGACGCATCCCAATAGTCGTAGGCGTCGGAACGTAGATTTCCGAAACGAAGAGACAACGTGCGCAGATTGTATTGAAGCTGTTGTGCGGGAACGTTGTTGAATGCGCCAGTGTTGAACCACTGGTAAATTGACCTCTGGCCAGGCTGCAGCGGTACGACGTTCTCGTTCCCCCCTGTAAGCAGGAGGTTGGGAAGTGTGATCGGGAAGCCGCTCTGGAATCTGAAGATGGGGGAGAACTGCCATCCACTCACAAAATAATTCAACGCGCGAGGCAGTCGACTCCCGAATTTCTGCCCCTTGCCGAAAGGGAATTCATAGATCGCGCTAATGCTGACGTGGTGAGGAGCATCCACGTCGGAGATCACCTTCGAGGGTTGAGGATCTCCCGGGTTCAACAGGGTAGTGTCTTCGAGGAACTTCGAAAAAGTATATCCGGCATTCATGCTGAAGTTGCCGCTGAAACGCTTGGCAACGCTTCCTTGCACGCTGTTGTACCAGCTTCTGCCGTTGTAGGTGTAGTAGCCAATGCTGCTGAACTGAGGGTACGGCAACAGCAAGTCCAGGGCGGGTATCACGGAGCCGGCAAGTTGCGTTCCCGCGAACGCCGGAATGTTGAACGGATTGGGCACCGCCTTGTCAACGAATTGATGTTGGCCTGATCACGCGTGGGGAGCGTGCTGAGGTACTTGTCGGGGAGAGCGTCTAATGACGTAGTAACCGATGCTGGTCCGTTGCCAACTTCCAGGTTGCCGCCGTTCTCTCCCGATGTCCCGATGTCGATCATCCAGTTATTTCCAAGTTGGCGCTGGATATCGATCGTCCATTTCCGCATGCGGTTTGGTTTTGGATTCTGGTTAAAAAATTGAATCGGGTTACCGATGTTGGCTGCCGCGCCGGCTGCGCGCCGGGCGGTTGAGTGAAGCCATTGGGGAACGGGTTGGCTATGTTCGCGACGAAAGTCTGGCCGCCATCGAGCGACGACACGACGTTCGTGTTCTGTGAAAATCCGTACTGCAGTGCATCCTGCAGCCTCGTCCCCAGGGATCCGAAGTAAGTTCCCCAGCCGCCGCGGATCACCGTTTTCTGCATCCCAGCTATACGCGAAGCCGAGGCGCGGCATGAGCTCCAGGTTAAAAGGATTGTACAGGTACTTCGAATTTCCACCGACTCCGGCAAATTGCAAGCCGCCATTCACATTAAATTGCGAGGCCGGAAGCTGTGGCAGTGGATTGGCGGCGTAGTTCGCTTCTACCTGCGCCGCGAATGCCTGCTGGAGCGGTTGGGTTGAACCCCTTGACGGACCGGTTGTAACGTTCCCACATCGCTCCTTCGCGTTCGTAGCGTACACCTATATTCAGTGTCAACTTTCGAGTGACTTTCCAATTGTCCTGGAAAAAGAAGCCAAGCATGTTGGAACTGTCGGCGAAGTTGGTAGTAAACGGCAATTGCAAAACGCCCGTGGTCGGTAAGCCGTACAGGAACGCTGCCATCGACTGACCCCTGGGAGCGGCCGCCGAAGTACTAAGAGGGCCACCGGTGTACGCGGCCGTGAAATCGAGCTCAAACAAGCGGATGCCCGGTAGCTTGCGTCGGGCTACTATTCGCGGAGGTCTGGTTGTCAGGATAGCTGCGGTACTCCGCGCCGAACTTAAAGTCGTGCTGGCCCCAGATTTTGTCGAACTGGGCATTGAGGTCGCGGGTTTGCGTCTGCTTGAAAAGGGGCGTACGAGGCCCCGCCATGGTGAATTCGCCGTTGAAACTGATATTCGGGAACTCCCAATTGGCTTGTGAAATATTGTTTTGGATATAACTCGGAAAACCCAGGCTTGTGAGTTGGAAAGTCCCCTGTCCCGTCTCCGCATGTTGAGCCCGAACAAAGGCCTGATCGGCGACACGTATGTCCATGACAAAAGTCGAGCTGAAGGTGTGAACGACATCGAGATCGTAACCTTGAGTTGAGGTCCAGAAGAACGAGCCTGTCGCCGGGTCACCATGTCCCATGAAGTCGCTGTCCTCGACGTTGTGCCGGTTTGAGTCCGCGCGGAACATCACCCGCGTCTTGTCGCCGATCACCTGGTCGAACCGGTAGAGTTGCGTGTGGTATGGGATTAAGCTCGGCCAATTAGTCCGGTTCACGTTGTTTCCGCCATCCGCCGTCGCAGTGCTGATGTTCGTGTCAGGCAGGGGGATGTAAGCCAATATGTTCTTGGCTATCGGGCTGATCTGAGACGCCGGAATAATGTTTCCCGGAAGCGGTGTGTTCTGGTAAATGCCGTTGCCGACGGGAACGCGGGAGTATGGATTGTAGATCTGGTATTGGTTCCCGAGTGCAAGCAATGCGGAGAAGTCCCCATTGCGTTCGGCCGCGGTAGGAACCGTAAGAATGCTCGACAGGTCGGTATTGGACTGAATGTGCTCATAGGCAAACGTGAAGAAGGTTTTGTTCTTGCCGTTATAAACCTTCGGAATATAGACGGGCCCCGTGAAAACACCGCCGAGGCGTTGGTAATTGAATCCCGCGGCCGGTATTCCAGCCAGATTCGAGAAATACTGGTTAGCGTTCCATGAAGGAAATTGCTTGCCCCAGTAGAACGACCCGTGAGGCTGATTCCCGCCGGACTTCGTGCTGTAATTGAGGACCATTCCCTCGGTCTGGCCTACGGTGACGTCGAAAGTCAGTGTTTGCACTCTCATCTCGGAAACGGAATCGCTCGTCGGAGTCCAACCTTCAATCACCGAACCGCGCAGCACGTCGTGCGCGGTATTCGACTGCCCGTCGAGTAGGAACTCCAGCCGCGACTGCCGTGAGCCGATCGACGAATAAGCCGTGTTGAGAGTCTGCCACGGCTGGTCTTTGGTTAGCTGATCGGTGAAAGACACGTTCGTCGCGAGTCCGATGATGTTATCGGGATCGCCATGTTCGATCGGCAACTCCTTCACGTCGCGAAAATCCATCGCGCGGCCCGCTGAAGCATCAGTCGTTGAGAGTAATGGAACTTCCGAGGTGACCGTCACCGAGTCGGAGACAGCGCCAACTTCCATTTGCAGGTTGATCTCGAGGCGTGCGGCAATGTCCACCTGAATTCCGTCGCGCACGAGCTTCTTGAAGCCGGTTTTCGACGCGACGATCCGATAGGGGCCCGGGATCAGGTAGGGGGTAAAGAAGTTTCCATCCTGGTTAGTCGTACTGGTCACGGTAACGCTTGTTGCGGTGTTGATAACTTGCACGGTGGCCTCGGGAACCACCAGACCGGAACTGTCTGTAACTCGCCCGAGGACGATCCCGCGGGATTCCTGCGACCAGGCGAGTGGGCCGATCGCCATGACGAAAAACAATGAACAGAACACGCTAACGCGACGTGTGAACATAACCTGGTCCTTCCTTAATTCCCTTTGTTCTTTCTCGATTGATTATAAGGTCCGAACGTAAATATTGCGCCAGCGGCACACCGCACCTGGCGCCCAACGGCCGGCGCCCATGCGGGCGTCGTTGTCATGCACTTCAAGAGCAATATGGCCCGATCGTCCGATGCGACCGAGCATTGCCTTAGGGTCGAAACTGGCGAGCCTAATCTTGCTAATATCCAGTTCACTGATCTTTTCTCCGTTGATCCAGGTTGTGAGGCGCGGCAGCGCGCCGACAGAGCGAATTCGAAATCGGTTCCAGTCTCCGGGCTTCCAAGCTTTGAGGAAGATCTCGATGGGAGCCGCGAAATCGAGAGGCACGCGAGAGGTGGATTCGGAAGGCGCTTCGGGTAACAGTCGTACGACTCGTCCATCCTTATTTAACTGAGCATTGAAGGCATACTGGTAGGCGTGAAATCCGCCAAGCCCGTTGCCGTAATAACCGGCGATTCCTCCGTGCGGGCGGTGGTCGAGGAGCACCTGAATCCCGACGTTACCCTCCGGGATCGTTCGTATCAGTATCCCGGTGTCAGCCGGCCAATCAGGCCGGGCCTCAATCACGACCTCAAAATCGTCAAAGGCTTCATCCGAAACGAGATTCGATCCGGCTCCCTGAGGATCCTGCCCGCCAACGATGACGCCATCCTGCACCGTCCATTTTCCGAGGCTCGGGCGCGCTTGGGAGCGCGTGCGGGGAGTCCAGCCCTTCAGCGAGGCGCCATCGAACAGTGGCCGGTACCCTTCTTCCTCGTGCGGGGGACTCTGAGCTTTGAGCATGCTCGCAGCACCGCCCAGTAGCAGACCTCCGAGGAAGAGATCTCGCCTTTTCGTGCGGCCGCCACTGTTCTGAGATGCCGTATCAAACAAGGAAATACTTATCACCCGTTCCTGACTGGTCGGCTGTTCAGGCGCCAGAGCCTGAATGGGATACTATTGGAAACTGCTCTTTTTTTCAAGACACGGCTCGTTACAAAACGTTACTTAACCGCGGGAAACGGCTGTAACAAGGGTGTTCACGTTCGGATTAGGTGTGATACATTAATCCGGGGGCGTTTTTGGAGCTTCGAATAGAGCATCCGGTTGAATCCCAGGAAAAGTTGGAGGCGCTTGCTTTGGTCTTGCAAAGCGAGACCTTCGCCCGCTCCGATCAACTGAAAAAATTTCTCCGTTATGTGGCCGAGATGGAGGCCGCTGGTCGCGGAAATGAGATTTCCGAATACTCGATCGGCACCGGCGCTCTGGGCCGTCCCTCAACGTATTCCCCCGCGGACGATTCCAGCGTTAGGGGGAGAGCGCACGACCTCAGGCAGAAGCTCGACCGCTTCTACAAGCACGAGCGCCCGGACGCTCGCATAAGGATTGCGCTGCAAAGGGGTTCCTACGCTCCTTACTTTTACGAAGTAGAGTCGCCTCCTCACGAGGAGACGCAGTCCACACAACTCGTTCCGGCTGTGCCAACCGGAGCGCCTCCGCTTCCGAAAAGAAAAAGGAATCTTTGGGCGGTAGCAGCGATCTTACTCTCGTTCCTTACCGGCAGTGTTTCTGGCGCACTCTGGATGCTGCACCACTCCCGTCCGCCTGAGGCCTCGCTCTTGCAGCAGTTTTGGGGGCCGATGCTGTACGCGGGCAGCGATGTGCTGATTTGCCTGGCGACCCCGCCATCATTGCGAATCAAGCCGTTCCCCACCACGCCCCGCCACCCTGCGTTTCAGCCTGCGTCGAAAGATACCGCCAAGTGGTACGCCAGTCTTGGCTTGCCCGGCCTGGGAGAGCCCTACGTGTACCGGTCCGCGACGTCCCCGTTGTTTGGCGATGCCGCGGCTGCGATTCAAGCGGCCCAGACGATCGCGGCCTATGGCGGATCCGTTCAATTCCTGCCCGAGAACATCATTGTCGGGCAAGTTGCGCTTGGCAAACGCAATATCCTGGTCATCGGCGCTCCGAACTATAGCCCGTATGCTGCGAGAGTGCTGAAGAACACGCCTTTCACTATTGAAGAGAGCGAGAAGTTTGGCGAAGAAATCATACGCGAGCGGTCGCCGGAAGTCAGGTCGCCGCTCGTGTTGGTACCGAGCGTGGGACAATCCGGAGGAATTAGCGTAGCTTTTGCCTTGATCACTGTTTTTCCGAACCAGACCGGAAGGGAGGACGGTCCGCGCGCCATCGTGGTTTCGGGCATCACGGGCGCTGGCGCTCCGGCCGCCATGGAATTCTTCACGAGCGCAGCGGGACTGTCGGCTTTGCGTGACCGCTTCCGGAAAGATGGCCTGTCGCGCACGCCCGCTTCTTACCAGGTGGTGGTCAAAGGCAGCCGGGACGAGGCTATGCCTCTTAACTGGCAGATGGTGACTTACCGCGTTATGGAACATCCGCCGACTTTGGAATAAACCAATCGACTTGGTCGCCCATTCAACCGTGTCCATGGCGAATTGACAAATTGCTCCCCAGGCCAGGGGCCTTTTGTCTCATCCTCGGCTTCACCCCAAATTGTGCCGGATCGAGCCGGTTCCCCGGATAACAAAAATTCGTTTCTCGTCCCGAGCGGAAATTTCAATTGGGCGGCGTCTAGCGCACCCTGCCCGCGGCGTTCTCCACTAGAACATCCGACAGGATGGCGGTATCCGCTTTGTCCGGCTGGTGTGAACAGAAACCGATTCCCACATAGAACGGCTCGTCGAAGTGCATCGTGATTGGGGGACCCAGTTGCTGCATCGCTTCGCCTTGCAGGCTGATAAAGATGGCGATCGAATCGCCGCGCTTTTCGATGCCGACCCGCTTGGCATGGACATTGGCGAGCAAGCCGCCGAAACGATACTGCATGTCCTTCATCACCGCGCCCTGCTCGGCGCGCTGCGCCAGGTGCACCATCCCAACACCATGTTCGGCGAGCATCGCTTCCTTAGAATCGTCCTCCAGAGTCTGACGAATCACGAGCACTGCCTTGCGATCCCCATAGCCTTGCGCGTCCGGAAACGTGACGTCGGCGGCGAGGGAAGCGTCCCCGGTCATCTTTTTCCAGAGAAAGCGAAACTCGTCGCGCGTGTACCAGATGTTGTAACCGGCGGACGTAATTGTGTACTGCTTTGTCTTCGCGTCATAAGTGCCACTCCCCGCGACGGCCGGGCCGCCGATGTCGGACTGGCCCTGAAACACGCCGGTCGAAGTATCGAAGTTCCGGCTGGGACGGCGAAAATCGGGCGGCGGAGGCACTTGTTTGTGCCCCGGTGAGCCCGGCCACGCCCAATCAGGAATATCCGGTCTGGGCGTTTGCGCGAGCAGGAGATGCGGCGCGAAGCACAGTACGAAAGAGATTAGGGAAGTTCGGATCATGTGTCTATTCCTATCGACTCCGGTCACCGGGGAGGCCCGGTGGAAGGACCAGCAGCGGGAAGTGCTTCATAGATAACATAGGCAAAGCGCTTAGAATCCGGCGCCCAGGAATTCACGTTGATTGTTCCTTGCCCGCCGAAGAACGTGGTCATCACCTCGACTTTCGGCCGTGCGGCAGGTTTCGTTCCGGGCATCGGCATCAGAAGCAGTTGCGTGCCGGGGAGTTTCTCATTGTGGGTCGTGGTGCCTTTCGCGAACGCAAGAAAAAGCAGAAGCTTGCCATCGGGGGAAGGATGCGGGAACCAATCCTCGGTTTCTTCCCTGGTGATCCGTTCCGCTTTCTGATCGTCCGGCCCCGCGCCATCCGCTGGAATCCGCCAGATGTCCCACTTGCCGGAGCGGTCGGAATTGAAGTAGATCCACCTGCCATCGGGCGAATAGTCAGGACCGTCATCGTACCCGGCGTTCGAGTCGAGCTGCTCCGCTTCCCCGCGTCCTGCCGGAATGCGGAAGATGTCGTAGTTCGCGGGACCACCGTTCGCCGCGGGATGCTGGTGGACATACGCCAGATACTTGCCGTCCGGCGACCAGCCGTGGAAGTAGCTGGGCACCTCCTTCGCCATCAACCGCACATTGGAGCCGTCGGCATTGCAAACATAGACCTGTGACCCGTGGGACGTGGCGGTCGACGCGGAAAACGCGATCATCTTCCCATCCGGAGAAGGCGCGTGGTCGTTGTTCAACCGCAAGGCGGGATCGATGTCGATAGGCTCCGGTTTGTTGCCGTCGCCATCGACTGCCAGCCGGAAGAGACGCCCACCTGAGTTGACGATCAGGTATTTGCCGTCCGGCGACCAGTTCGGAGCCTCGAAGAGCGTATCCGCCTGGTAGACCGTACGAGTTGACTTGTCGCGAATATCTAAGATGGTGATCCTGCTCGCGTACCGTTGCTGCTGCGGCCGCGAGGCGGGGGGCACTTGTGCCAGACAGACCGCGGCGAGAGACGCTGTCAGGGATAGCCGGAGAGTATTTGTCATTCGTTCCAGTCTTGCTAGTTTCCACCTGTCTGGGGGAATGGTCAAGCTCGAAATTGTAAGCTAACGTTACATAACGTGGCATTCACGGGGTGTTCTTCCAAACTCGAAGCCGTACCGCCTCGGAGTTCTCGCCCTCCGACAGCAAGTGGAGGTTCTCAAGCGAAAACGGCCGCGTCCGCAGCTCACTCATTCGACCGGCTCTTCTGGGCACCCTGCGCCCATCTCTGGTCCCCCTGGACCGACATCCTCGTCATCGTCAAGCCCCAGACCGTCATCTGTTGGCATCGCCCCGTCTGCCGGCTTTTTTAGCGGTGGCGGTCCCGACCGGTCGGCTGGCCGATGGAGATCGCGGCGGAGGTTCGGGTCGGATCCGTCAAATGGGCAGGATAACCCCGGCTGGGGTATGCTGCTGCGGTGCATTCCAGACGTACCCGAAGTCTCCTCGTGTCGGCTGTTGGTTCACTTCGGCAGTATCATTAATTAAGAACAGACTGAGTCAATTAAGAACAGACTGAGTCGGGGCAAAACGTGCGGTAAAGTAGTGCCGTTTCAGGGGGAGGAGGGGACTGGTTATCCAAGAATGCGATGCTCAACCTCAAACAAATCAGTAACTTAACGAGACAGGAAAACTGCTCGCCACCCATAATGCGGTGCTCCAGAAGATTCATCTAACGGCAACCCACCTGTTTTGATACCTTTGGTGAGCCGGGCGGGGCTCGAACTCATACCGCCCATTGATAATATGTAACTTATAGATTTCACATGCGCAAGAATCGTAAGAATCGCGTGATTCTCATGGTTCGTTACACGCCAATTACACACGGTTGGGTCAACAGCGCGGCGGCGTCCGAGGTGGGTTCGACATACGCAACTTTACTCTTTCATAAACGCTTGCTGGAACACGGTACGCCGGTCGTTTTGATCCTGGAAGGCCGACTCGCAGGACGCCAGGCTCGCGGACGAAGAGGTTCCGGACCGTTCCGTGGCTAACTCCCATCTCGGCCGCGATCTCGCTAAAGCTATACCATTCTCTTGCGATTCCGGTACTCAATTCAAACCTCCTATTCTTCCGCCTTTTCAACCGACCAACGCTATTCTAGATAGCGTTCGGCTTCTCCAAAGTTCAAATTAGGGACGCAGGCCTACTCCGTCGGAAGCCAAGCGCCGGCGCTGATTTCATGAAGCAGTGAGTTCGCTGCGAACCTACTGTGGTCATGGATTCTGCGTCAGGTCAAAGGCGCAGTTCTAACCTCTGACGAGAGTGTCTTCCGACGATAGACCGCCGACTTAGACGTCTAGGGCACACGTGCGAACGAGAGCGCCTCTGCAGATTTCGCTGCGAGGCTTCAATCAACTCCGAGACCTCTCTAGCTACAACGAAGAGTAACGATTCTAACGACGGACGTTTACGATTCGAAGGTTGCGTATTGGTCAGCCGTCTCCTTTCCCACGTGATCCGGCCACTTCTGTTGACCTCCTAAGCACCTCTGCGCAATACGTCAGAGCCTTGGACGTGATAATCATGTGAGCGCGAATACCGAAGAGCCGATATTGCGACGACGACACGAACCCCAATCTTCACCTCTTTCGCGTTCGGTCGGAGGTTGTCGTCAAATCTGGGAAACGGTGTTCGTAGTAGTTTGCCCCGCGCTGGGACTGGATGGTCCGCGGGCCCTGGACATGCCTCACGGTTATCAAGGATGCAATTGACGCTTGCTTCGGCATATCCTCGTCGCGAATTAGAAGACGAAGATAGAGGCGCTTACCGCTCACCGAACATTTTTCGGAACAAAGGTGCAGTCCCACCAGTTCAGCGGCGCGCTGGTCTGAGATGTAGGCCAGACACCGCTTTGCGTCGAACGAACGAACCTGCACGGAGCGGTCTCGGCGCAATTCTCCCTCAGGTTTGCCCGGGCAAATGCCGCGGGGGCGATTGGAAGCTGTCATACGACCGCCTCAGCCGACCATTTTCTGTTCAACAACTTAGCGATTGTAACAAAATAAGTGTAGCGATCAAACCAATTCTGGCTTAGAATGTTTCTTGTGGCCGACGAGGGTGAGATTAAACAGCGTTTCTCCCAGTTGGAGGCGTGGCTGGATGAACACTCGCGGCGGTTATGGGCGGCTGCTGAAAGCGCGGCCCACGGGCGGGGCGCCATATCACTGGTATCGCGAGCCAGTGGTGTTTCCCGGCGAGCTATCGCGGTAGGCTTGGCGGAGCTGAAGAAAGAGCCGGATCGGTCGCAACAG
This sequence comes from Terriglobia bacterium, assembly GCA_963767545.1. Classification (GTDB taxonomy): domain Bacteria; phylum Acidobacteriota; class Terriglobia; order Bryobacterales; family Bryobacteraceae; genus CAVVFX01. The sequence goes on along the minus strand of CAVYEV010000082.1, from coordinate 32,331 downwards.
CCGTGTCTGCCGATTCGGCAAAAGGGCGGAGGTCGCAAGAAGACCTCACTCAAAGATCCGGATCTGCTGCTTGATTTGATTTGGAGAAACTGCTGGAACCGGTGACGCGAGGGGATCCGCAGTTGCCGCTGCCGTGGACCTGCAAGAGCTTGCGGAATCTCACCGACGAACTGCGCGCCCAGGGTCACAAGGTGAGCCATGTGCTCGTTGCGGAACTATTGCACGAACAGAAATACAGCTTGCAGGCGAACCGCAAGACAAAGGAAGGTTCCTCGCATCCGGACCGCAATGCGCAGTTTGAAAACATCAACGCGAAGGCAACGGAATTCCTGAAGAACGGCCAGCCGGCCATTTCCGTAGACACGAAAAAGAAGGAGCAGGTAGGGGACTACAAGAACGGGGGGCGCGAATGGCGGCCGAAGGGCGGAGCTTTTTGGCGAAAATAGGAGTTTTTCAGCAACCTGCTAACGCACGCGACGGGTGATTATTTGAGCGACTACACCGCTTGGAGAGACACATTTCGGATTTGCGTATTCAGGCGAGCTGGATCTTCTGGGGTGGCTCCGTCAGGAAGCCTTGCCAGAATATCAAAACGGTCGGAATCGAGCCGGTCTCGATCCCCGTGGCCTCTCGCTCCACCTGAGCCCCTAACTGTCTATGCAAAACGCGGCCTGCGAGGTACACGTCAACCCAAATCCGAAACTCCATCAACATCCTCTCCAAGAATGAACGAGCCCTCGGGCAAGGAACCACCCGAGACCCAGTTGCTTATTGGATGTTCGCACCCCCATGTTTGATACAGTCCCTAGTGTAGTGTCCAATAAATAACTGGACTATTTGTTTTGGCCTTCCGTCGCCTTGGCAGCGTGCAGCCAGGATCTATCTTTTCTAAGGTTTGCCGGCATCTGGCTAGTTTGGCAACAATCGAATCCACGGTGGCAGTCCAGACAAATGGTTGGGGGGCCTCATTCCATGCGGCGAGGAAGTCGTCGATGGCTTGCTTGAGTTCGGGTACGCTGCCGAAGGAGTCGCGTCGGATTCTCTTGCTGGTTAATTCACCGAACCATCGCTCCACCAGATTGAGCCAACTGGAACTGGTGGGCACAAAGTGACAGACAAAGCGGGGATGCCGCTTCAACCAGTTTCGGACGTTGACATGTTTGTGGGTGCCGTAATTGTCCATAACGAGGTGAAGGGGAGTTTTCCCTGGAAACTCGCAGTCCAAGCGTCTCAGAAATCGCAGGAACTCTTGATGGCGATGGCGCTCGTGGCACTGACCGACAACGCGGCCACTCAGGACTTCCAGAGCCGCGAAAAGGTGGTGGTTCCGTTGCGCTTATATCGTGCGTCATCGTCCCGCAACGGCCTTTCTTAATCGGCAGACCCGGCTGCGTTCGGTCCAGTGCCTGAATCTGACTCTTTTCATCAACGCACAATACAACCGCCTGCTGCGGAGGATTAAGATATAAACCCACAACGTCCGTCAGCTTTTCCAGAAATCTGGCATCGCGCGATAGCTTGAACGTCTTGGTCCGATGAGGCTTGAGATTATGACTGCGCCAAATGTTGCTGATGGTGGACTTGCTTACCTTCTGTGTCTCCGCCATCAGCCGGCAACTCCAGTGGGTCATTCCTTTGGGTTTGGTCCGAAGAGTGGCATCAATGACGGACTGGATCTTCTCCGGTCCATAGGTGGGCTTGCGGCCGCGTCCGGTCGCCACCTCCCATAACGACCCCAGGCCCTCCGTCTCAAAACGCTTCCGCCAGAGCATCACGGTCTTGCGATTAATCTCCCACCGGGTTGCCATCTCGTCAATGGACACGCCCGATGCCGCATCGAGGACAATGCGGCATCGGACTGCGATCTGCTGGGGTGTTCCGAATGCGGATACCCATCGCTGCAGTTGCTTCTTATCGGATTCCTTCACCTGTAAAGGACGGACGTTCCGTGCCACCACTCAAAGGGTAGTGGGTCTGCATTTAAAAAGTCCAGTTATTGAGTGGACACTAGTTGGTTAGCGCTTGACTGTCAGCTCATCGGTAACCTTATCGCTCTTCGAGGCGATTCATGAAATGAGTATACGATTGCAGGGCGGATTCAGCGATAGCATATTGGCTATGCTGCGTGCCCGTTGGATCCTTTCCACGCTTGTGATTCTGCTTACCGGTGCAGTTGCGATGCGAAGCCAGCGGCCTCGGGAAACCGCCGAGTACAAATCACCCGCGCGTTATCTCACCGAGGAAGACGCCGTTCTCATGGCGAACAGATCGACGTCGGCCAGGCCTCGATGCAGGGACCCAAGGAAGCCGTCGTCGACGGCTATATCAAGCTCACGCTGACCTTTCGTGTCGGACGCGCGGGGATGAAGACCGGCGGCGGCATCCGGCTTGCCACCGCCCACGGTATGGGCATTGACTGGGGTGGAATGCATCTTCAAACCAAAGATCCGTCGGCTGCCAACTTCCTCTCGTACCGCACGTCCACCGGCGCTTCGCTGCAGTGGGCGATGTCGGCCGGCGGCGTTCAGGGAGGCTTCTTCAATCGCTACCACCCCTGGCAAAATATCAATGCATTCAAATTGACCGGGCCATCGCTCCAGCCCGGAGACACGATCGAGATTACGCTCGCCGGTGAACCCGGCGTCCACCTGCAGCAGTTTGACGAGACGGCGTTCATGTTCAAGTTCTACGTGGATGCAGCGGGCGACGACGATTACGTCCCACTCAAAAACAACCCGGCCATCCGGTTAAGAGCGGGCACGGCGAAGGTGCTGCACGTGGTCGCTCCCTCCGGTGCGGAAGTGGGGAAGCCTTCCTGGGTGAACGTGTGGGCCGAAGACGGTTTGGGCAATCCGTCGGCGGATTATCGCGGGGGTATCCGGTTTGAGGCAGGCGATGTCCGCGGTCTGCCCGCCGAGTACACGTTTCAAGCGGCCGACAACGGAGCGCATCGTTTCGAAGGAGTGGTCTATCCAAAAGCCGGCGCTTATCGCATTGCGGTGAAAGATGCGTCAGGCGCAATGGCGTCCGAAGGAAACGCGACCGTCGCCCACGATGGCCCGTCGCGCGACAACATCTACTGGGGCGACATCCATACCCACACGATGTATTCCGACGGCCGCGGCACGCCGGACGAGACCTACGACTTTGGCAAGCGCGTGTCGGCGCTCGATTTCGCAGCGGTCACCGACCACTCGTTCCTGGTCGAAGATTGGATGTGGGACGAGCTGAAGAAATCGGCCGCGCGCTTCCATCAGCCTGGCCGGTTCATCACATTTCTGGCGTACGAGTGGAGCGGCATGGAGTTGGTCGGCGGCGATCACAACGTCTATACCACCGACGCGGACATGCCGATCGTTCGCTGCTACTCGTACTTCAATTACGAGAATCTGCGGATGTACCACGGTCCAAACAAGGGCGCGAACCACGTCGACGACCTCTTTCGGACATTGATGCCGCGTTTCCAAAACGAGAATCTCATGGTCATTCCGCACTATGGCGGGCGACATGGCAATCCGGCCTTCCACAACCCCCAATTGCAGCGCAACATTGAAATTGTCTCGGATCATCGGCGCTCGGAGGATTGGGCCAGCAAATTTCTGGAGAACGGGTGGCGGTTGGGGATTATCGGGTCTACCGATCAGCACTCCGGGAATGCGGGCTTCGGCGTGCGTCGCGCAGGCACGAAAGGAGGCGAGCAAGGAGAGGTCTTCGAGCCCACCAGTCCGGCGGAGAACGGCACGGCGTTGGTCGCCGTCTACGCTCCGCAGTTAACGCGAGAGGGGATCTTTCAGGGGCTATACCATCGGCACGCGTACGCCACGACAGGTACGCGCATCGTTCTGGATTTCGCGGTGAACGGTTCGCCGATGGGATCGGAAATCCGCGCGACAGGAGAACCCACGATCAAGGCCACAGCGGAGGGCACCGCGCCGATCAAGCTGATCCGCGTGGTCAAGAATGGAAAGGTCATCTACTCGATTTCGCCGGGAGGAATGTCGGCGAAACTCGTGTATCGGGATGGCTCGGGCGATTACGACCGAAAGTATTACTACATCGACCTGGTGCAGGAGGATGGCAAAAAGGCAATCTCCAGCCCGGTCTGGGTGAACTAAAGCTTCAGGCCGTCAGAATCGCAGCCGCAGCGCCCACTGCATGATGCGCGGGTTTTGCGCCGCCGTGTACTGACCGAACTGCGCATTGGTCTGCGCCCCGGCAGCATTGAAGTTGGCCGTTTGGTTAATCGTGCTGAACTGCGTGTGATTGAATGCGTTATACATCTCCACGCGAAGCTGCATCTGGAATCTCTCGCGGATGGGAATGCCTTTTACCAATGAAACATCCCAATTGTCGATGCCCGGACCACGGACCAGCGTCTTCGAGGGATCGCCGAGCGTGCCGACGGCCGGCGCTCCGAAGACCGTCGGATTGATTTCCTGCAACGGTCCGAAGCCGCTGCCCAGGTTGTACGGATCGCCGAGTACGTTGATGCGCGCGGACACGCTCGGCGAGCCGGTGATGTTGGTCGCGGTGCTTTGGGTAAAGTTCACGATCAGCGGCGCTCCGCTTTGGAAAGTAGCGATGCCGTTCACGTGCCAGTCGTTGACGACGGCGCGAAGCGGAGCGAACGAGGAATGCCACTTCGGAAGGTCCCAGAGCCAGTTAAGCTTCAGGATCTGAGTGCGATCAAAGCCCGCGAGGCCGTAGTTCCAGGCCCGGAAGAACGAGGCCGGCACGGCATTGTTGACCGCGCCAAAATCGGTGTCGACAAAATCCATGGCTTTCGACCAGGTGTAGGCCAGGCCGAACTGCACACTTCGTGAAAAGCGGCGGCTTGCCGTGATCTGCAGCGAATGGTAGTTCGAGGTACCGTTGGCGGCGTTGTACGCAATTGCGCTGTAGCCCTGAATCGGCACGAGAAAAGCGTTGGGAAGGGGCGTGGCGGGGCTCACGGGGTTCGCATTGGCCGGGTTGAATTGCGCGCCGAGCGGAATCGGTTCGAGGTTCTCGGCCCAGGTGAGATGCCGTCCCAGCGAGCCGACGTATCCGACATCAATGACCGTGCTGAACCCGATTCTGCGCTGGATCGACAGGCTCATGTTCATCACCTCCGGCGACTTCATGTTCTTCTGATAGTCAATTACCGACGGCGGCGAGACGTAGCCTTGCGTGGACTTGAATGTCGCGATCGTGCGCGTACTCGACCACGGGTGTCTGGACCAGCGGATAGGAGTACTCGGCGGCGGAATTGGTGCCGAGCGGCCGGTTGTAGAAGATGCCGAAGCCGCCACGGATAGCAGTCTTGCCGTCGCCGAACGGATCGTATGCGAAGCCGAAGCGCGGCGCGAAAAGCGGTCCCATGTTGTTGATCAGAGCGGGCGGATAGCCGGGCGTGTTGGCGGGGACGACCATTCCGTTCGTCAGGTTGCCGGTTCCCGGAGCGATGAACCCGACGAGCGCCGAGGGATAGGTCTGGCCGGTTACCGGATTCACGCCGACGCTCTTGCCGCCGACGAGCGCGGGCCGGATCAGCTTCGCGGCCTGGCTCGGATCGTACATCGACAGCGCAAAGCCGGCCATCTCCCCGGTGTAGTTGTGGAAGGGTTGATACCAGCTGATGCGCAGGCCGTAGTCGAGTGTGAGTTTCTTGGTTACCCGCCAGGTGTCGCTCACGAATGCGTCGGTGCCGTTGGAAATGATCAGAGAATACGGGTGCGACGTTGCTTCGGTGTAGCTGTTAAAGATCCCAAGCATGGCATTGGAGAATGCGTATCCGGAATTTAGCGGATTGTTGGCACTGCTTTGAAAGTCGTAAAGGCCGTTGAAATTGGTGGCCCAGTGGCCGTCGTACTGGCGCATGCGCTCGTAGGTGATTCCAGCCTTGAGGGTGTGGCTTCCCAGAATGTGCGTGAACTTGTCGCTGACGTCGGTCACATAGCGCGACAGATCAAAGGGAAAACGCCCGTCGTAGGTAACGTTGGGAGGGTTGGTGATACCGGCGAAGGTCATCCCGGGCAGAATGTTCAGAGGGTTGCTCGCGGCATTCAATTGCCCGGTATTGAAACCGTAGGTGTTGTTCTGGAGGCTGGCCAGCGAGCTGCCCGGAAAAGAATCGCTCGGGCCGTAGTCCTGCGCGTAGCCGAACATGAGCTCATTGATGGTGGTGGGCGAGAAGACGTGGCTGTAATGACCGGCGATCATGCGTCCGTCGGTCTCGGTGATCATGCTGGTCACCAGGGGGAAATTGAGGGTAATGCCGTTGCTGCCGGCGTTGATGCCGCCTTTGGCGGTGAGCCAGTCGCCGGTGAGCGTGACGCTGAAAACGTCGGCGGTGCGGGGATTGATGTCGAGCTTCAGGGTCGCGAGCTTTACGGGCGACTGCGTCGCAACCTGGGTGACGAAGTTGTAGGCGGTCGAGTTCGAGGCGTTCGGCATGGGGAAGATTTTGAGGAGCGCTTGGCCGTTCGGGTCGATGCGGCTGACGGGGACTACGTTGTTGGGAAATGCGGCGCCGGTGGAGGCGTCGATGATCGGAACGAGCTTGCCGCCGGACAGAGTCTGGGAGAAATCGCCGGCGCGCTGCAAGGCGCTGGGCATGGTGTCGTATTGCAGCGGGCTGGTGGCGTGCTGAGGAAGGAACTCCTGATTCCAGAAGAAGAATACCTTGTTGCGAATCGACGGCAGCTTCGGGATCCAGACGGGGCCGCCGATGTTGTATGTGGTGGCGTTGAAGCGATTGACCGGCCGCGCGATTCCCTGCAGGTTGCTGAAGAAATTGTTGGCGTTCAGAATCTCATTGCGGCCATAGTACATGCCCATGCCGTGGAATTGGCGGGTGCCCGATTTGGTCACCATCTGAACGTCGCTGCCGGAAAGGCGTCCGTATTCCGCCTGGTAGTTGCTGGTCAGGACCTTGACTTCGGAGATAGCTTCCATGCTCGGCATGAAGGTGCCGTTGGCGGCGCCACCGACGGCCGAGAGGGTAATGCCGTCGACCGTGAAATTGTTGGCGGTCGCGCGGCTGCCGGCGACGTTGAAGCTGACCGCGTTGGTGCCGGCCAGATTCCGGTTTTCCGCGCCCGTCGGATCCACGACTCCTGGCGCAATCGTGATGAGCGTCGTGACCGTCCGGCCGTAGACGGGAAGCTCTTCGGTTTGGACGGCGCTGATCGACGATGACCGCTCTCCGCTGGCAGTCTGGACGACTGCTGCATCCGCCATCACTGTGACATGCTGGTCGACTGCGCCGACTTCGAGGACCAGCGTTCCGAGGCCCAACCGCTCCGAGGGGCTCAACTGAACGCCGGTGCGCTCCAGCGTCTTGAATCCTGGCGCCGTCACGCTGACCGTATACTCGCCCGGCTCCAAACCGTCGATCACAAATTCCCCGGTATGGGTGGTCTCGACCGTGCGTTTCGCGCCAGTCGAAGTCTTGATAAGCCCGATGGCTGCCTGTTGGACAATGCTTCCACTGGAATCGGTCACCGATCCGAAGATCCCTCCAGTGACCGCCTGAGCCCAGATCAAACCCGAGCCGAGAAAGAAAACTGCCAGTATCCGAACAGGTTTCACTTGCCCCATCTATTTACGCCTCCGCGCCCGGACAGTCTATTAGAAAAATCTGTTCTCCGCAAGGACCATGATTCAGCCTGTCGTTAGTATGTGAAATGTCCGGTCGAGCAAACACGGCTTCCATAAAGCCCAGCGAAGCTGTCATAGCACTACACAGGGAATTATTCCCCTTCGTGGCGACTATCTAGCAGATGGTTGCCGCAATTTACGTTCGAGTCAGCACCGACGATCAGTCACATGACATGCAAACAACTGAGTTGCGGGCCTATGCAGCTCGTATGGGCTGGCAGACGGTGGAGTACGCCGAGAAAGCCAGTTCCGTCAAGACGCGGCCGGCGCTGAATAGAATGATAGCCGATGCCCGCCTCAAAAAGTTCGATGTCGTGGTGGTCTGGGCACTCGACCGCTTCGCCCGATCCATGAAGCAGCTCATCGAGAACATCGAGTTGCTCGACTCCTGCAGCATCCGATTCCTGTGTGTCTCGCAGGGAATCGACACCGACCGGCGCAACCCGGCGGCTACTCTACTCATGCAGATAATCGGCGCATTCGCCCAATTCGAACGCTCCCTTATCGTTGAGCGCGTTCGCTCCGGCATGGCGGAAGCCAAGCGGCAGGGTAAGCACCTGGGAAGACCAGCTCCGATCTGGCGGCGTGATCGCGCGGCCGCCGAGTTGCGGGCGCAAGGTCTCAGTTTCCGGCAAATCGCGGGTAAGCTGGATATTCCGGTGTCGAGCATTCGGCGCGCGTTGCGCAAGTGAGCCAAAAGGGTGTCGTAATGGCACGTTTTTCGTGTTGCAAGTACATCCCCTTACACATCGCGTTTTGGCGAGCCAAAACCTAAACCTTCTGGCTCACTCCAGTAAATAACTATAATCATTTCTATAACTTAGAGATTAGTAGTGCAGCCGCGCGGCCCGTGGGGCTGCGGACTCGTTTACCCACGTATCCCCACACCGGCGCAGCCTTTTTGAAAATCACTTCAGCCGCGGCTAACAAGCTGCGGACCGCGTCGCTCGTAACGCACGATCTCCTTTTTTTACAATCAGATGCACCCCCAAAGACGGGCTTCGTTTCGCGCTTCGCCACATCCCAACCACACATTAACGTGCGTTTAAACGATTCGGGGGCGAGCCAGCTTACCCTCGCGATCTACAGGCCTGCGCTCACTTTCGATGGAAATGGCGAGAGGCCGCGCTCGCGAAAGCCGCCTCAGCCCTTACCCACACTTTCCGACCTTACCCACACTTTCCGACACCCACGCAGCTTCCACACTTTCCGACACCCACGCAGCTTTTTTGAAAATCACTTCAGCAGCGGCTAACGGGCTGCGGCAGCGCTGCTCGCTACGCTAGATTTCGTTCTTTTACAATGAGATACGCCACCCAGGACGAGCCTCGTTTCGCGCTTCTCCTCCTTCCAACCGCACGTTAACGTGCGTTTAAACGATTCGGGGCGAACCAGCTTATCCCTCGCGATCTACAGGCCTGCGCGCACTTTCGGCGGAAATGGCCAACATTCTTGCGCCGCTCGCGCGAGAGGGGAACCCAAGTCGAGATCGCGTAGCGCCCCAGCGGTGTGGCCATTTGAGCGGCAAGAAGGTCGTCCCGGCGGAAGTAATGTAGCAGAAGATTAAGGCTGCGGTGGCTGCGCGTGAAGTGCCGAGTCTTTATCGTGGCAAGGACTGATGCCCGGGAGCAGGAAGGATTGGACGCAGCGATCAAGCGAGGGGAGCTCTACCTGAAAGCCGACGACCCGTGGCTTTGCTGCCGCATGTTCAATTGATCCGTCTTTCGACGTGGGACTCCGATGTCGAGCGAAACGATATCGGGGCGCGTGCGATAGAATCGGCTGGTGGAATTTATTTCCCTCCTGCACTCTGTCAGCTATGCCGGATTATGGGGACAGGCCTCCCTGTCTCTCGAGGCATTCATCGAACATGCGGCAGACCTCAGCTTCGACGGTGTTTTCCTCGCGGCCAAGCGTCCGCACTTATCCGTACTAGACTACTCTGTTGCGGAGCGCGCGAACGTGCGCAGGCAACTCGAACGCCGGCGGCTGACGGTGGCTGTCGCCGGGTATAACGATTTCACCGCCGGCATCGAGCACGGCGATATTCCGATGCTCGAGATCCAGGTGCATTACATCGGCGAGTTGGCCCGCTTGGCGCACGATGTTGGATCGTCACTCGTCCGAATCTTCACCGGATACGAGCATTCTTCCGCCACCTACACACAGCAGTGGAACCTCATCGTACGAGCGATCAAGGAATCTTCGCGACGCGCTGCCGATTTGGGTGTCACCATCGGCGTGCAGAACCATCACGACATCGCCGTCGCATTCGAATCGCATTACGACCTGGTTCGCGCTGTCGATGAGCCGAATTGCAAGGCGCTCTTCGACGCATGGGCGCCGGCCTTGCACGGGTCCGATCTCAGCGCGGCGGCCCGGCTTCTCGCCCCGATTACGGCCCACACGACGGTCGCGAATTACCAGCACAGACCGCGCTATGTGTACAATCCCGCACTGGTTAATTATACGCCGGCAACGCCCTACATTCAGGCCGTATCCATGCGCGACGGCTTCGTCGATTATCCCCGCTTCTGGAAAGAAATGTGGGCCGCTGGATTCCGTGGCAGCGTTGCCTACGAAATGTGCTCACCGCTCGCCGGCGGCGGCTCGATGGAAAACCTGGACCGAAACGCGGAAATCTTCCTCGATATGTTCAACGAGTTCCGGTCGAGTGTGGAAGATCAACAACTCGCGGCAAAGACATGAGTTGGAGATTTTAACGTCAATGCCTTAATAGCGGCGACCTCCCAGGAGGCGGAAGCGGCCGGCGGCGGCTCTTCACGCGATCGTGCGCGGCGCGCCGTTGGCGTTACCCTCGCTATCTACAGGCCTGCGCGCATTTTCGCGGAAATGGCCCTTGCCTGGGTACAGACAGTCTGGAAGATAGCTGGTTCCGTTGCGAAATTCAGTTTGCGGCGGTTTGCCGAAAGCCCGACGTTGCTGAAGACCGCGTAAATAGGCATCCGGGGAAAACCATAAAACATGGTAGTTGTTTCAACTGTAGTTTTCGCAACCGAACCCTGCCGATGATCTTATAGGGTCATCGCCCTTCGAGCTAGCATTGCAGCGAGATAATTCACAGTTCTGTCTGAATTTGCCCCCTAATATGATATGCAACAAAGGAAAACCCGCGCCGAGTGGATGCCCGGCGCGGGCTGGTCAGGTCAAAGTTGCTGTTCAAGTCTCTGGCTCGCTATGGCGTGGTATTTCGGGTCAAGCTCGATGCCGACATAGGAACGAGACCACTAACAAGCGGGGCGTCGCAGCGTGCCCGGAAGAGCATTTCGTACGCTGGTGGCATGCGACAAACTTTATCTACAACACGAAGCGTTTACGAGCGGGCCGGGCGTAGGGCAGGCAAAGCATGAAGCTCCGCCTCCAGCTTGTATTGGTGAGCGACTCCGGCCAGGAGCAGGTGCAGGATGTTGCCCAGCTCGAGCGCGAGGGTGTCACCATAGAAGCCCTCGGCCTCAGCTTGGCGGAAGGCAAACTGATCCTGAAGAAAGTCCAGGAGGCAATGGTCCAGGAGCAGGTCAACGATGCTCTACTTCGTCTCCGATGCTGCCCGGACTGCGGAAAAGTGCGCCACGGCAGAGGGCATCACGCGGTCACCATACGGACGGTGTTTGGGAACGTGGAGTTGAGGAGCCCGCCGCTGGGCCATTGTGCGTGCCGGCCGGATGCGGAAAAGACCTTCAGCCCGCTCCAGAGTCTGTTGTCCCAGCATGTCAGTCCGGAATTGCTGTACCTGGAAGTGAAGTGGAGTTCGCTGCTGCCCTATGAGGTCAGTTGTGATCTGCTGCATGGCGTGCTGCCGATGGGCGAGAAGCTCAACGCGGTGACCCTCCGCAATCATCTATTCCAGGTTGCCGAACGCATGGAAGGGCTGGGCGAGGAGCGCCCGTCCGTGATCGAGGCCTGCGAGCAGGATTGGGAGCAACTGCCTATTCCGGATGGTCCGCTGACTGTTGGGTTGGATGGTGGTTTTGTGCGTGCCCGGCACAAGCGCGGATGCTTCGAGGTGATTGTGGGCAAGAGCGTGCTTGAATTCAAACGCGACGACCCGGAAGCTGAGCAATCCAGAAATGCTTCGGTTTTGTTCAGACCTTCGACGAGAAGCCACGCCGGCGGCTGTTCGAGCTGGCTGAAGTCCCAAGGCATGGCGATGAATCAACAGGTGACGTTTCTTTCCGATGGCGGAGACGACGTACGCAACGTGCAGCAGTATTTGAGTCCGGAGGCGGAGTATTGGCTGGACTGGTTTCACACATCACGATGCGGATCACAGTGATGAAACAGATGGCCAAAGGACTGGCGAAAGAACCCAAACCGTCGGCCAATAGCGATGGCCGGCCAGCCGCAGGGCTGGAGAAAAAAGGCATCGAGAAAGAACTCCAGAGTCTGAAATGGAATCTCTGGCACGGCAATGTGGAGCGCGCGCTGGAGCGCATCGAAGACCTGCAATGGGATCTGGAGTTGACCGCAGGGGGCACGGAAAACCGGACCAAGTTGCTGAAGCAACTGAGCGAATTTAACGGCTACATTCAGAACAATCGAGAGTTCATCCGAACTATGGCGAGCGATATCGGAACGGGGAGCGAATCGCAACCGGATTTGTGGAATCGACAGTGAACCAAGTGGTGAGCAAGCGAATGGTGAAAAAACAGCAAAATGGCGTGGAGGGAGCGGGGAGTGTCAGCATCTCTTACTGCAAACGCGGACCAGGGTGTTGAATGGAGAATTGGAAGCGACATTCCGCCGTTGGTATCCACAGTTCCGCACCGAACCGGCACAGGAGCTGAAAGCGGCTGCCTGAGCGCCCCAGTTTTTAATGGTCTCAGGCGCGCCTGTGCCCTACTCTAATGCTGGTTATGCCGAAGATCGTGGCTCAGCGGGCTTGATCGCAGAAATTAAGGTCTGAATGAGGATTTTGCACGAATAGTTCTCGCCATTGATCCGGGGTGGCGACTCCAGCTCAGCATAGAATGGCATACGCCTGAATGACGGTTGTAATAGAAATACCTTAAAAGATTAGCCTAGGTGAGTCGATAAGAAGTATAGAGGGAAGTTGTGAACTTGGACAGGAGCTGGCCAGTAAATACTCTGTCTGACCATTGCGCCCGTACCGCAGTTTTGGCCCGCGAAATAGGTCGCAGAATCGGGTTGTCATTAATTGATTTGGATCTCGTCCACGAAGCCGCACTTTGGCATCACGATGTAGAATTCGTGCACCTGCCGTACCTAAAGTTTTCAGGCGTGTCGTTTCGCGGTGGTCGGGAATTATTCCAATGCCTACGCCCCGGTACGATCAGGATACTGAGTCCTCCCGAGCAGCAAGAAAAGGGTAGCAAGACTGCGGCAATGGCTGAGATTGTCGCGCTTTCGAGTCGAATCGACGATGCGGTTGAGGCGATCGAATACGAGCCCATGCGACTCACTGAGTTATCTCGTGAGTTGAAAATAGAGGACCGGGCTAAGGTTTGGAGCAGGAATGTGATTGCAACCGTACGCAATCTCCCGAAGCTGTCGCGCAGCGACTTGGCTTTGATTGCGCGCAGGTTGCCAGTATTTCCAAAGGCGGTGCTTCAGTTGATGCGCACCACGGATGAATGCGATTTCGCTCAGATCGAGCAGGTTGCATCGTCCGACCAAGTCTTGGCGGGATCCGTGGTAGCCATTGTGAACTCAACTCTGCTCACACATTTTGAGAGCATCGGTGACTTGCGAAGCGCTCTCGTTCTCTTGGGAGTACCGCGCGCGCGTCGGACCCTGCTATGCGCGGCGATGCGCCCGTTGATGAGGTGCAATAGTCTGGACACGTTATGGGAACACTCGATAAAGATCGGTAAACTCTGCCGTAAGATCGCAGTCGCTGCGGGACTGAACGGAGAGGAGGCGTATCTCGCCGGACTCGTCCACGACATTGGGAGGCTGGTAATAGCGCGAATGGTCGGTCCTTCCCGGGATTTCATGAATGCGCTGAACACAAAAGAAATACCGGTTTCTTACACAGAGTATCTCATTGCGGGGTCCGATCACGGTGACATCGGAGCTGACGTGTTGTCGATGTGGAATTTCCCAAGACTTCTCATAGAATCGGTACGTTTTCATCACTCTCCTGAATGCGGTGGCTCGAAACTGGCGTCGGTAATCTATCTCGCTGAATGCGTATTCGGCGCCGATGAACAACTCGCCTCCGCACATAGAAAACAATATGCGCTGCAGTCCTTGCATCTCGATTGGCCAACCGTCCAAGTCTTGGGGGCGGAGACCCACATCCAGGCTATGGAGATATGACTAACTCTTCCGAGAGGCAGTTGCTTGGAGGTTCTCCGAAAATAGAGCAAGTTCGCGAGCGGATTCGGCTAGTCCGGAGTTCTCGAGCCACGGTCATCCTTTCCGGTGAGACCGGTACGGGCAAGGAGGTAGCTGCCCGCTCCATCCACTGGCCGAATCCAGCCAGGTTCGTGCCGATCGATTGTGGGGCCCTAGCGGGATCTCTCGTCGAGAGCGAGCTGTTTGGCCACACCCAAGGGGCGTTTACCGGAGCGTTAAAAAACAAGCCCGGCCTGTTCGAAGCAGCGCAGGGCGGCACTGCCTTTCTCGACGAAATCGGTGAGCTGAGCATGGAGTTGCAAACCAGGCTGCTCCGTGTTCTGCAGGAGAAGGAGTACCGGCCGTTAGGTTCGGTCACCACCCGAAGGTTTGACGCAAGAATCATCGCGGCTACTCACCGCGATCTCGCCAAACGGGTGGAAATGGGCCTCTTTCGTCAGGACCTCTATTATCGTCTGAAAGTGGTGACGGTCCATTTGCCGCCCCTTCGTGAACACCGCGAGGATATCCCGGAGCTGGCAAGGTACTTTTTGAATCAGTTCGGCGCCGGCGAATATCGGATCACAGTGCCCGCAATGGACTTGCTGATGAAATACGATTGGCCTGGCAACGTTCGCGAGCTTCACAATTGCATCGAGCAGATGGTTGCGCTAAATTCTGGTCCGGTTTTGGATTTTGAAGATATTCCTGATGACGTCAGATCGGCCGCGTTTGATACTCGTTCTGTCGGTCTTAACGCAATGCCGGAACAGCCAGATAGCAAGCCAACACTCATGAAGCTGGCCGATGTGGAACGACAGATGATTGTCCGTGCTGTCAAAGAGGCGGATTGGGACCGCTCGCGGGCTGCTCTATTGCTTGGCATCGGTCGTACCACGCTTTACCGAAAATTGAAGGAATACGATCTCGAAGATGCATGTACCAACCGGTCCCTTAAGGCAGAAGCTGCGGTCGTCTAGGTCGAGTCATCCTGCAAGGCCGCACTGACTTTTGAATCTGTAGCCTTCAGCCCAATGGCCGTATCTGGCCGGCGCGCAAGCAACAAGCTTGGAGCCTCCCGCAGCAACAGCAAGCGCCGATTTACTCCGCACTACAGTGAGTGACTACGCCAGATTCATGATCAGCGTCATGAACAATGAGCATGTGACCGGGGAAATCGCTCGGCAGCGTGTGACCATTCTGCAGAATCAAATCACCCCCGACGAACAGACCGTGTTCTGTGAGGACTCGCCCGACCCTTCGCACTGTACCGTATCCACGGGCTTCGGCTTGAGTTGGCATGTTGTGCGAATCGGTAACGAGGTGATCTTGGATCACACCGGCAAGGATCCCGACGTCGTAACGCTCGCCCTGTTGTGTACCCTCGGAAGAATTCCAAGTGAATCGTTCTTCGACTCGGAGAAAGCTCGATTCGGATTCCCCGCGATGTGCCCATCCCGGCCAGCTGGGCGGATAAACACCCCTGGCTGACACGTGGCAGTGAAAGACGAAATGGCTAGTTGTTTGCTCGAAATCAACTCGGTGATATGAAATTCAATGGGCAGGGCGGCGCGCCGATTCCCGGCCCGCAACAACGGGCGACGTATTGACTATCTACTGCTCGGGACTCGGGTCGGTGACCAACACTCCTGCGGACGGCCCCGTCGCCGGCAGCGGCAACAGTCTGTCGAGCGTGGAGTGGGTAGAGGTAAGGATGTTGGCGAAAACGTCACGCTCGTTTTAATCTTTGCAGCTGGAAGCCCTTCTCGTTCTCGATCAAATCGTCTGTCGCTGAATCGATAACCGCCATTTCATGCGTGTGTAGGCGATCCGAAAGCCTTTACGCTCTGCGTTGCGCTGGGACTCGCTTCCCGCCTCGGCAACCATCATGGCCAAATCACAGCCGTGATCGAAGGCGTATCGCATACGCTCGTGAAGGAGCGCCGCTTGCAACCCTCGACGACGCATCTGTGGAATCGTACCGCACCGGCGAACAGAGCGACTCCGTTATGGATACAAAGCGAGCCTGCAGCGGCGGGCTGGCCCTCAAACTCGGCGAGGAAGCACGGACTCTGCTCGCGTGCTGACGAGATGGCGGCGGATTGTAGAACAAAATCGAGAAGTTCCGGATGTTCGTGTGACCAGCCCTTTGCGCTCACAGTGGCCCAGAGCTGAGCTTCTTCTGGACCTGTAACGCGCACTCTGGCATCGCAGCGGTCCTCTGCCGCGGGCTTCTCAACAGGCCGATACATGACGTTGCTGATCTCAATCGGTTTGTACTGGCGGGCACAGAGCAAGTCAAACGCAGCAGTCCCCACGAGCGGGCTCACTTCGTGAAGCACCTGCGCTCCGCGGTTGAGAAAGAAGCACTCGATCACATCGAGCGAGGCCGCGCTCAGTTCCTCAAAAATACCGAGGCCGAAAGTTTGAGTGATAGGAGAGTCGATACGGTCGAAAACCGCGTATGCTCCGGCGCATTCAATCCACTCGGCGCCGCTGTCGGGGAATAGACGACGTCGCGCCTCTGCAAACTGAACGCATGCGTGCCCTTCCGCGCGCTCCAAACGTCTCGAAAGTGCGAGGTCGGAAAACTGCATGTTTGGTTATGGTATCTGTCTCGGGCGCTGGCAGCAACGCCCAAAGACCGGGGGGCTATGGATGTTCAAGTCCTGTTCACAAAACCCCGCTGTCCCGATTCATCACAAACGATTGAAAACAAGCCACCAGTCCTGCGGGTTTAGCCTGTTCACAAAACTACAGTATTATGAACACACCCTCCCCTGTGAAGGACTGGACCGGAGCAAGCCGACTGTGGTTGCCATCTACGCGCGGCCATAAAAGAGTAGTTATCCCGGTGGAGCTTGACCTTCACCCGATAGGAACTCCGGCTGACGCTTCGCGCGTCTCGCAACACCGCCTGCAGCTTAGCGAGAACCGGATCGTCCTTGCGGCCAAAACCGAGCTTGCGGATGTGACGGCTTGCCACTATTAACGCGGCGCGTAGTTCGGCGTGGGAGCGTCGAGCGGAGTCATGTAAATAGATAGCCGGACCCCTGGGCCCGGCTACTTGTGAGGTTTCATCATCTTGGGGACTGCTGCAATGATAGTGGGCGCGTCGTGGCCGGAAATTCTCATTCGTCTTTTGATTCGTGAATCGTTGGTGGCAGGGGACGACAACTGGCACGTGCCATGCATTAACTCGCGCAAGGATGCGATTGAGCGCCATTTTCTGTTCCCTTTTGTATACTGTATTTCTCTGCCGGCAACCGGTCCGGCACAGGACGGCCGCGATTGCGGGCATCGGCCCAATTACTGCTGCGTGTGCCAACGCGATGCCCATGGGCGCATCCAGGCGCGATCCGGCAGCTCGTCGGGAGTTTCAGCGAACACATCCATGCCCGACGACCGGAAGGACAACTTCGACATCCCGTGGAATCCGATGCGGCTTGAGCAGCGCATCGGCCGCGTGGACCGAATTGGCCAGAGCCACGTGGTTCGGGCCTTAAACTTAGTCCTGGAGGACACCGTCGAATTCCGTGTGCGGGAGGTCCTGGAAGAGAAGCTGGCCGTGATCCTTCGCGAGTTCGGCGTCGACAAGACCGGCGATGTTCTGGATTCCGCCGATGCCGAGAGATCTTTGACGAGTTTTATCGTGACGCGATTATCAATCCCGCTGACGTCGAGAGTAAGGTGGAGTCTGTTCTCACGAAGGTGCGGGCGCAAGCCGATGCCATGCGGCGAAGCACTAGTCTGCTGGCGCAGACAGCGGCGCTGAGTCCGTCAGAGGCGCAGCGGCTGCTCGGCCATCCGCTGCCGTACTGGGTTGAACGGATGACGGCCAACTATCTCGAAATTACGGGTGGCAAGGCCGAGAAAGCCAAGGGTGGCTGGAAACTGCGATGGCCCGATGGATCGGCCACGCCATCCGCAGTCTTCACACTCGCAGACGCGCAGAGCCAGCCCGCCGCAGTCCATTTGACATTGGAAGAGCCACGGATTCGGGGCATCGCGACGCGGGTTCCGCGTTTCATGCCAGGCCAACCCATTCCATCCATCGAGGTGACCGGCATCCCGTGGGAAATCCGAGGGTATTGGTCTCTGTGGACGGTCGCAATTCGCAGCGAGGGATGGGCCAAGGAACGGGTACTCGCGTTGTTTCTGCACGACGATGGACGCGTGCTGCCTCCAACTGCCCGGCACCTCTGGACGTTGCTGCTGGAACAGAAGCCGAGTCCTGGCCGCTATTTGGAAGGCGGCGAATCGACCCGGGTCTTCGCAGAAGTGACGATGGCTGCGGAGCGTCACGGCCATTCTTTGTACGAAGAACTGTTGCAGTTCCACCATGGGCGGCTCGAGCGGGAGAGAAAGAACAAGCGCTATGCCTTCGACGCCCGGCGTCGCGGAATCGAGCGGATCGGGCTACCTGCCGTGCGCCAACATCGCCTGAACGAACTTGCCTCGAAAATGCTGCTCGGGTGTGCGATCAAGTCGAATCGGTCCGAGATGCCTTGCGCCCGCGTGGAGATCGAGTCCGTGTGTTGTTACTGGGTACGTCTGTCGAAGGCCTCTTCCCGGGTTGATCTGTGAAAACTAAATATCGATTGCGCGTCTGCCTGGCTCGGAAACCCAGTTTGCCGCGACAGATCTCGTCGCATCCTTTTGGTTTGCAGGTCGCCTGACTCCGCTTATTCGGCGCAGTAACCTGGGTTTCTTCTGCCGGACAACCTTCTTCGGCGATGGTGTTCTCGACTTGCTCCGGGCTCGGAGCCGGGCAGAGTAACTGATCCACGATTGTCTCTATTGCTTCTGGCTCCGCACCTAATGCGCGCAACCGCCGCGCATGATGGCGAACCAGTTTCTGCCTCTCCAATTCGTGCATCACCCCAACCTCCGGCTCCCGGTATGGCTCGCCGGTTTTCAAGATGCACCAGATCACCTTGAGCAGGCTGTGGGCTACGGCGACGTTGGTTTTCTTGGCTCCCATTCTCTTTATCCAGCGTTGGAACTTCCGCCGCATGATGCAGCCCTTCTTACGCGCTGCTCCGGTCGCCGCTTGTCCCAGGGCACAAGAAAGAAACTTGTTTGCTTTCTTCACCCGGCCGCTTTTGGTCTTCCCGGCAGAGCGATTGTTCCCCGGACATCGGCCGGCCCAACTGCACAAGTCATCGCCCGTAGGAAACACTGACATATCGGGACCGATTTCGGCTAAAATCGCTGCGGCGTTCATGTCCTTGATTCCCGGAATCGTACACAGCAGGTCGAACTGCTTGCGATACGGCTCGATCTTCAGCATGATCTTGTCTTCCAGTTCCTCCAACTGTCGGTCCAGCAAAACGGCGTGCTCGATGCTCTGCTGAATCAGCCAGCGATGATGATCGTTCATCTGATGCCCTTTGAGCGTTTCGACGAGTTGCGGAATCTTCGTCCTTAAGCGATTCTTCGCCATCTCAGCGATTTCTTCCGCTTCCATCTCACGCCCCGACAGAAGCGCTTCCAGCATCTCCTGCCCGGATATACCGAACACGTCGCTGATGACATTGCCGATCTTCACATTGGCCACCTCCAGAACCTTCTGGATGCGGTTCTTTTCGCTGCCTAGATGCCCCAGAAGTTTCTTCCGGCGACGCGTCAGATCTCTGAGTTCTACTACACCCTTTTCGGGCATGTAGCTTCCCGTCAACATTCCGTGGCGGTGTAAATGTGCCAACTGGAGCGCATCCCGGAAATCAGTTTTCTCTCCTTTCTTGGGGTGATGCTTCTTGGAACATACCAGCATCACCTCTACACTTTTCTCCAGTATGTTCTTGATCGGTATCCAATACGAGGCGGTGCTCTCCATCGCCACTGCCGTCACCTTCTCCTGCATGAGCCACTCTCGTAGCGCCTCCAGTTCCGGAACCGTGGTACCTAACCAGCGAGTCTGAACTGTCGCTTCTTTGTCGGCCGGACCCGTCATTACAGCTACTGCCAACCCTCGCTTGCCGACATCGATTCCCGCGCAAAATTCGCGTACAGCCGGGATCGTGATCATCACTCGTCCTTTCCCCGCGATGAGCAGCCGGCGTATCTTTCTTTACTTTGCCTCTCGGGCTACTGATGCTCCAATCCTGGGTCCAAGTCCGCCAGCCGGACCAGTTTGCCAAATCGGGGTTTGCCCACCAATGAACGTTTCGGTCTTCGCTCACTACGCGCCTTTCATTATCCCCTTCTACCTGGGGCCTTGGTGTTCATTTTCTGACCCCTGGGTGAGGGCGAGCCCGCTGAGAGTTTGCCAAGGAAGAGACATCTTGGAACCTTGAATCGCAATCGCGCGCCCACGTCCATCCTGAGCTTGTTCCGCGGTTGATAATCCGAGTGGAGGGTCTCGGCGATGTATGATTGGCGCATCCACGTTCTGAAAGAATTCACGCCGGGTGTCCAGCCGATAACGGCAGTTGCCGATCCGGATGGATTGCTAACAGAACCCCGCCTCAGCCAGGCTCTCGCCGAACGGGACTTCGAGTCGGTCTTGTTTGAAGACTCGATCTCATTCCGATTCGTTTACGAGTCACGCTTTCGTTCGCGGTTGTATGCCGGGGAGAGCATAGATCTGGTGGTGCTGCTTGGCGACGACGCCTCTTCTCTGGTGAAGCTGCCCTTCGATGTCCTCGCTGTGGCCCGGAGGCTCTCCTTCGCCCTGGCGGATCTGTTCCCCCAATTCAGCTATCCAGTGCTGCGCGCCTTAGAGCCGCAGTCTTTGGACCTGCTCTATGAAGCGCAACTCCGTTTCAGTCCCGGAGTGCTGGGTGAGAACGCCACGAAGGATTTCATCCTTCGTCACGTCTTTGAGATCGCGGCCGAGTTGGTCAAGTCAGATGCCGATCTTCTCCGAACGTTGCTGCGCAGACACTATCGGCTTCAGGTGATTCCACAAGCATTCGTAGAGCGGTTCGTCCAGGTCCTTCACCAGAGTGGGCGTTTTCCTGGCTGGCCGCTTGCCGAGCTCTTGTCGGACCGCAGTCTGTTTTACGCCTTTCTCCAGGAGCGCTGGCCAAGGTTCCTCAGCAGTCTGAGCGGGGCGCGCACCCGGCGAAGCTCGCTTGACCGTGGAAGGCCCCGCGGATCTCCCGTTAGATAACCCCGATGTTCGCGTCTACATCGGCAACCTTTTCGTGGAAGGCATGCTGACCCATCGAGTGGACCGGCACGCCCAAAGGATGGGCAGCAGCCGGCGTGCGCCACGATCCCGAACAGGTTAGGGATCATCGCTTCGCGGCACTCGTTCAGGTTGCGGAGCGCGAGCTGCCTGGAGAAGATGCCCGGCATGGCGACTGGCTGTCTTTTGCCAGAATCTGGGCGGAAGTCAATCTGCTGGTTTCAGAGATCAGTGCACGATCCAAGCTGGATGTGATGGCGCGAGTCTCCAGCTTTCGATCTCAGGTCGATGATCGTTTCAGTCAGTGGCTGCAAAGGCGATGTGGCAGCCTGTATAGCTTGCCGGCCACGCCGCCGGTGATGGTGCACCACATTGCGCGTTTCCTCGCCGCGCAAATCGACGGCGGTGGTAGGGCGGCCCTCGTCGTAGTGGACGGGCTCGCATTCGACCAGTGGCTGGTGGTCCGCCATGAACTCAGCCGACAACGTCCAGCCTGGCGGTTCGACGAGAGCGCTGCCCTTGCCTGGGTGCCGACGATTACTTGTGTGTCGCGACAGGCCATTTTCGCCGGAAAGGCACCGCTCTACTTTCCGTCGAGCATATACGGCACAGGCAGAGAAGAGAGCCTTTGGCAGCAATTTTGGGTTGATCATGGTCTCGTCGGCAGCGAGGTCGCCTACCTTAAGGGCCTCGGTGAGCCGTGGACGCTGCAAGCGTTCGAAGATGCGTTGGCTGCACCCAAGCTCAAAGTGATCGGTGCCGTTGTCGACAAGGTCGACCGTATCATGCACGGCATGGAGCTGGGTGCGGCAGGGATGCATAACCAAGTGCGGCAATGGGCTGCTGAAGGATTCCTATCCGCGCTTTTGGATTTGCTGCTTTCGAACGGATTTGTTGTATTCCTAACCGCGGATCACGGCAACGTGGAGTGCTTTGGCTCTGGAAGGCCGAAACAGGGAATGATAGCCGACGTCCGTGGCGAACGGGTGAGGATCTATTCCGATGCTGTGCTCCGCGCCAATGTTGCCGCGAGATTCCCAGCCGCCATCTCCTGGAAAACTCTCGGGCTTCCGGAGGATTTCCTACCGTTGTTGTCCGCAGATCGGAGCGCCTTCGTGCAGGAAGGCCACCGGACCGTTGCGCACGGTGGAGTGACACTGGAAGAAGCCATTGTGCCATTCATTCGGGTCGTGGGAGGAAAGGCTTGAGCGATCGCCAGCGCGTGATCGGATATAACCGGACGGTCAAGCTCCGTTGGCTCGACGAGACGGTGGACCTGTTCCTTGCCGGTATCTCCGATGCTGACATCTGCGAGGCATTGCGCGAGCGCCTGAAGGACGAGCTTTCGGTGGGGAGCGCGGCCCCGCGCGGTAGCCGCGAGAAAACTATCACTCTCCTGCTGAAGACGTGGGTGCGCGTGCCGCCATCGCTCAGAGAGTTTCGGCAAGACGGCGCCCGTCTTCTGCAAGCTGTGCGCCGATCGGAACGGCTTCCATTCCATTGGGGTATGACAATGGCTGTCTATCCCTTCTGGCGAATAGTGGCGGATGTGACGGGACGTCTGTTCCGGCTCCAGGGGACGGTGGGACCAGCTCAGGTTCAGAGGCGGGTTAAGGAGTTGCTGCGTGAGAGGGAGGCGGTCGCACGGTCGACTCGCTACGTCCTTCGCGCGTTCGCGGACTGGGGTGTGATCTTTGACTCGGACAGCAAAGGCGAGTACTCGCCGGCGCCAGTGCTTAGCATCGCTGACCCGAGAGTGGCAATTTGGCTCCTTGAGGCCTGCGTTCTCTCGGCATGTGATGTTTCGGTCGACTTCAACGCTTTGGTGAACGGACCATCCCTCTTACCGTTTCAAGTCGGTAGGGTTTTTCCGGAACAGCTCATTGAGTCCGGACGCCTGGAAGTAGTCCGGCACGGGATTGAAAGCGCACTCGTGCGCCCACGCCCATCCACTCGCGGCGCTGATTTGGTGCAACAAGAAGGGCGCGGTGCCGACCAAAGGCGGGAGGAGAGGAACGCCTGACTGATCGAAGACCTTCTCCGGTTCCGACGAGGCGTCCCAGCACAATTGACTATCGGTTTTTCATGTCAAGTAACAGGCAGCGCGTCGCACGCATCTTCTTCGGGGCTCCGCGAACGCGAGCGAGGCGCTGCTGCACGTGTGGACACCTAGCTGCATCTGTTCCACAAAGTCAGCCTGGTTACAAATAGAACAAACTTAGCCATGGAATCTTGGCCTTCTCTAGTAGATCGCGCGCAAGGTACTGGCTCTCCAGCATAGCCAATTGATCCGCGGTCATATTGCCGCGATAAGGGCGTAGTTGGCATTCGAGCGACATGCGTGTTGCGAGCGCATTTTTTTCCGATTGTCGGCTGCGCAGTTTCTCGACGATCCCCTGTTCCAAAATGCCCAGACGCCATTCGACGTCCTCCTCATCATCCAGGGGCCCCGCCGCCATATCTTCCATTTGGGCAGTCTCGTCATGGCAGGCCGCTTGTCTCAGAGCCTCCGCATTTTTGCGCAGATAAAGCCGCACCTGGTCCGATCTGGACGCCGATTCGTCTGTTTCACCGCCGAGCGGCCTCTCTGCGTCCAATACTTCTAGCCATACCGGCCATCTCGCGTTAAAACCCTCAACCAGGGACGGTAGAGCACCGGGGTGCTTTAGCCTGCGAATTTTCTTCCGGAGCGTAACCAGGAACTCCGACCGTGCCCTGTTGTGAATGGGAAGGCCGTCCATAACGTCCCGAATCTGTTTGGGGGTCGGATTGTCCTTGCCATCAGCGACAAACATCCGAGTCAGCTTCTCAGCGAACTCCTCCTCAGACAATCCGGCAGGTTCCGGTGCGTGCTCGTTTTTTGACTCGCGTTCCTGGGACGTCGCAGTTCCGGGTTGGGCTAATGACGATAAGTCTGCGGGCCGCGTCGTCGTCGAAGCCTTCCCCCCCGGAATCACTCGTGGACGACAACCTACTGGAACAACTACTGTCTTCCTTATACGCGGACACGCCACTGACTACCTCGACCGCCCGGAGGTAGGCTGATTTGAGAGCTTCAATCGCCGGCTCCAAGATTTTCTCAACCTCCTTTTGGCAGTCAATTTCGCCTGCTTGCTCGGGTCCGTCGTTTGCTCGCACCGCATCGTGAACGGCTCGCTTGAATGCCTTGACAACCACGCCCCGCAGATTTGAAAAGTTGCTCTCGCGCAAGTGCTTGCTGTTTGAATCACTTGAGGACGCGAAGTAGTCAGATCTGACTGCTTTTATTCTTTGTCCTCCCTCCAGAATCTGCGGCTCACTCCGTATCTGCCGAGATGCGAGTGGACGAGTGTAAAAGAATAGAAGGCGATTGCCGCGGCTTTTCTTTCCTATGATACGCGCGGCACCGGCGCGTTCGAGGTTTATCAATGTTCAGCGTACGTTTTGTTTCGACATGCGGCCCAGGGAGATCCACCTTGTTCAGTTCGATTACTATATCCGCCGGCGTTAATGGAACTAATGTTCCGCTCGTGTTTATCTTCATCGCGAGCCTTGAGTGACGTCTGTCTCTTCTCCGTGCCCGGTGGTGTGGAGCACGCCGCAGGCCCAGACGCGCACCATCTCCGGCCGGTCGGGGCGCATCAGAAACTTGAGTTGATCGACGGGGATGAACTGCCACTTGCCCGCCCATACTCCCATGCGAAGCAAGAATTCCGGGGTCTCATCCGGGTGGTATAGACGACAAGTGCAACCCTTGTCACAACAGCACATTGTGCATGCTTTGGGGATGGCCGCAAACGCATGGCCGCGCCTGGAAGAGTTTGCAATTGCACCGGCCTTCGGAGCAAGAAGTTGCCCCATGGGCCGCCTTAGTGTGCTTACAGAAGCACTCAACAGGCGTTTCGCTCTCAGTTCCGGGGGCCTTCCCCGTAACGCTTGCACCGGCCCTCATTTCGAAAAGCGCCTATTCCGCGCAGTATGAAACTGGCTGGGTTAGCTGGTGATTGCTTTTGGGCGTCGGATCGGGCAGTATGAATTAGCCGAACGACGCTATGAATTAGCCGAACGACGCTATCGAAAGCCTCGCTCCATGCGTTCAAACTTTGGTGAGCGCGAGCGCAACGCGAGGCAGAATCTGATAATTTGGAAGTCCTACCACGGCAACGGAAGGATTTCGATAGGGGTTTAACGCTACCAACACGACGGGCCGGTCAAACCTGACCGACCCTTCGTGTGTAGTTCGGGTTAAGCGATATCCCAGGTCTTTTGCAGAGATCGGGTGAGTCGATCTTGGCGTGACTTCTCGAAGTTCCCGTAGTGCCGGAGCGTGATGTTCACGTCTTCGTGGCCTAGTATCTCTTTCACGTCCTCAATCGGAACGCCTTGCTCTAACAGTTTGATCGCGAGCGTATCGCGAAACCGATGCGGGTTCACGGTCCGGACTTTCGCCAGGTTCGAGAGTTTCCGCAGAGATCGCCTGGCATTGCCGGTCGCCGTTCCGAGCTTTGCGCTCCCATCGGCAAAGTAGTATTTCCCCTCGTACAAAGGGAGAACCTTGAGCTTCGCGACCACGAATTCGGGCAACGGCACCCATACCGGATTACCGGTTTTGGCCATGTGCACGAACGCCGAATTGCCCCGCAGCCGATCAGTCGAGAACTGGACAATGTCGCCGATCCGCAGGCCCGTGTGTCGCAGCAAGAAAATCATCGCAAGCAGCCGATCATGGCTCATGTTGTCTTCGCCTCCCCGCGTCGGCATTCGTTCAATTGCACCAATCAGGCCGGCGAGATCCTCCTTCGAGATCGGGTCGGCCGGCGGATCGTCGGTCACGGGCGCCTTCAGCCTTGCAGCCGGATTGATTTCTATCCAACGCTGTGCGACAACCCAGCCGAAGAACGCCTTCATTCGTTCCAACCGCTTCAGAATTGTGATCGATGAGCCATTCCACGATTCACGAAACGCGCGCGCATGGTCAATGCCGAATTGCGTGATGTAGACGACGCCTTTCTCCGCACAGAAGTCTCTTAGCAGGTCAGTGAACTGACGATATTTCTTGAGCGTACTCGGCGAGGTCTTCAGAGCAACACGGTCGTTCGTAAACTGCTCGACCACATGTTTAACCATAGACGATTGTTGGGGCGCGGGGTCGGGCGGCCGAAGGTCAACTGTCCCGGCATCCTCACATTTCTTTTTCAATTCCTCAGCCTTGGGCCACTTCACTTCGCCGGTCGCCTTGCGAATGAAGCCATCGATCCTGATGATGCCCTCCGCATTGATAGGGCACACGCAACGAGGGTAGTTTCGATCGGAACGGAGTTCGGCGATCATACCCTTCGCCGCCTCCCTCAATCGTGCTTCAGCACAGGCTTTGGTGTGTCGTTTATAAAGGGTGAGAATGGAGCCTCTTTGCCCTTTACTACACACCTATTACACACAGAAGTCAAGAAATCGTTCTACCTTATTGATTCTAAATATGGTGAGCCGGGCGGGGCTCGAACCCGCGACCACCGCATTAAAAGTGCGATGCTCTACCAACTGAGCTACCGGCCCGAGGCTTGAAGACTAGGCGCTGACTCATTCAGATTAGCACGAGCGCCGTCCATCGCAGGCTTTCGATCATGTCGGTTTTGGGATCGTACAGGGACCTGCGACGCTACCGGCGGCCACCTCCCCCGAGATTTACCGCCGGCTTGCGTCGCAGCCATTCGACTGTTCCGTTGTATCGTGAAAGTGGCTCCCGGCGCTAGTGCCGATTGACCCTTTACGGGCCGATTTCAACAGATTTTTTCCCCCAGCTTTCTCATTGGGTTAAAGCGAGCGAGCTGTTGGTAAAGTGTGGATAAAACGGTGACTCTATGAATTGTTCCGGCATCGACGTGGCAACCGGCAACGCCACAACTCTCGAATTCGACAAACTGATTACCAGAACCGAAACGTGCGAATCGTCCGGGGAGAATCGCTATCTCGCCCCAGGCTTCATCGATATCCAGGTTAACGGCTATGCCGGTGTCGACTATTGCAATCCGGCGGCTCCGTTCGAGGAGATCTCGCGTTCCATCCACGTATTATTGAAGACCGGGGTGACGCGCTTCTTCCCCACGGTGATTACCGGGTCGCCAGGTGACATGCTGGGCGCTCTGAAGAATCTTCATGATGCTAAGCGGCGGATTGCCGAATCCGCCGTGATCGAGGGTATACACGTCGAAGGACCGTACATCGGCGATGAAGACGGGCCTCGTGGCGCGCATCTTCGGCAGTGGGTCCGGCCGCCCGATTTGGACGAATGGGCGCGTTGGCGCGATGCCACCGAAGGACTGATCCGGCTCGTGACGCTTTCACCTCACTGGCCTGAAGCGCCGCGCTACATCGAGGCACTCGTCGCGGAAGGCGTTACCGTCAGCATCGGCCACACGGGCGCTACAACGGAACAACTCCACGCTGCTGTGGATGCGGGCGCGACCCTGTCCACCCATCTTGGAAATGGCGCTCACACGGTTCTCCGTCGCCATCCTAATTATCTGTGGGATCAATTGGCGGATGATCGCCTCAGCGCGGATTTCATCGTCGACGGCATCCACCTTCCGTCATCGTTCCTGAAGGTTGCATTGCGAGCCAAAGGCGTGGAGCGCAGCATCCTCGTTACCGATGCGAGCGCTCCGGCAGGCGCTCCCTTCGGCCGCTATAAACTGGGCGAACAGGAAGTCGACCATACGCCCGACGGGCGCGTCGTTTTGGCGGGAACCGGCAAACTGGCGGGTTCGGCGCTCCGCATGGACCGCGGTATCGAGAACCTGATGCACCTCGGCGGCCTGTCCTTACGAGACGCCATTCAGACGGCGACCATCAACCCCGCGCGAGTTACCAGAATTGCCAACCGGCAACGCGGACTCGTTGCCGGCGACCGCGCCGACTTCGTCGTTTTCCGCTACAACGACGCAGTTAAGAAGATTGAGATCGAGGAGACCTACGTCGACGGCGTCCGCTACTGAATCTTCCCCGGCTTCCGCAACCAAATGAGATCGAGCACGGCGGAGGAGTTCCGCGTCTTGGCGACGGAACATCCTATCGATGTTGCGGACCTTCATCGACGAAATTAGAAATGTGACCGAGGACACGGAGGTTTTATCGGCCAGATTCGGAGTGGTGACGTGGGCGTTGTGCTTCTGGAAGGAGACAGACCCGCTCAGCCCCAGATTGGCGAACTGGCAAAATTACAATCGGCTGTCCGGCAGCCGGCGAGAAGTGTGGCCATCGTCATCCGAAATCACGAGCGCGATGCTCTACCGTTAGAACGGGTGCCAGGTCCGTAACTACTGCGCGACCAAACTATCTTCCCGGCTGCCGATCAGCCGCAAACACCGGTCGATCCATTGCTTCGTCAACTTCTCCTGCACGCCATTTTGCGACAGGCGCGTACGCAGGTTGGTGAAATCCACATGATCGAGCGATTGATCCTGATTGAAGCAGGAGAACACCACCGTCTCCTCGCCCGTCACCGGATCGCGATGCTGCTGCAGGCATTGCGCGCAGATCTCCTTCATCATGCACTGCATCGGCGAGTTGATGCTGCCGATGGCCTGATGCTTCGCCTTTAGAAATGGCGCGAGGACCCCATGCCGGGCCTGCGCCACCGCTCGCATCATTCCGTCCGACCCGATCGCCACGATCGCGATCGACGCGATTCAGCGGAATCTCGGCTTCGTCCAGATCGCCGCGTCCATAAGCCGCAATCGCCTCGACAATGTTGCCGACGAACGCCTTGTCCTGCACTCGATCGGGCGTGAACCCTGGCGCTTCGTCGCAGCACCAGATCACTACATCGGCGGCCTTCTCGATCTCGTCCACCTTGTAGCGGTCGATGATCTTCTTGTAGCCCGCGAAGTAAACCACCTTAGACCCTCTCGCGCGCAGTTGCTGACCGATCGAGAAAAGCACCGCGTTGCCGAGTCCTCCGCCAACCAGCAGCACGGTCTCTTTTGCGGGCGTCTGCGTTGGAGTTCCCGTCGGACCCATGAGGATCACCGGTTCGCCGGGTTTCAACAATGCGCATAGATCCGAGGACCCGCCCATTTCGAGCACGATTGTGGAAAGATGTCCCCGCTCCCGATCGACCGAGGCGCCGGTGAGCGCCAGCCCTTCCATCGCCAGCGTGGTGCCGTCGGCACGGGCGGCGAGAGTTTCGAAATTTTGCAACCGATAGAACTGGCCCGGCTCAAAGGCCCGCGCAGCCAGCGGCGCGCGCACAACCACTTCGATGATATTCGGCGTCAGACGCACCACGTCGTGCACGACGCGCGCAATTCGTCATTCAATCGCGCCAGCAATTCGGAGCGGCACCGGTATTCGCGGTGCGTGCCGACCAAGCATGCGCGAGACCACGGGATAGCCCTGCTTCGCGCTCCCCATCGCCTTCACCACGTTGCCCGCGAAGGAGGGATGCAGATCGCCGAAATAACTGATAGCCCTCCCATCCTCGCGAATCGACGTCAGGACGTAGGCCTTCTCGGGCTTCGAGAGCTTCTCCGGCTTCACCGAATGACCGTCTTCATCGATGGCCTGGAAATAGCGGCCATCGATGGTTATGTTGTGAGTATCTTCGCGGCCGAGCACCGTGTTCGGCTGCGTGCCGGCGGCCACCAGAATGGATCGAGCCGGCAGCACCACCGGCTCGCCATCTTTCGAAATCTTCTGGGTGGCTTCGTCGAAATGATGCTGCGTAAGGCGCAACGCGCTCGCATGGCCGTATTGATCCACGTCGACCGCGGTCGGCGAAAGGCACTCGGCAAATCGAATTCCTTCCTCCATCGCGAGTTCCACTTCTTCGTGGTTCAACGTGTAGCTGGGCGAATCCACCAGCCGGCGGCGGTACGCGATCGTAACACCGCCCCATGAATTCAGCAGGCTCACGAAATCCGGCTTGCGTCCTTCGATCTTCGCGGCCACGCGCTCCGCCTGGATGGCGCGCGCATGGGCAAGGAATTCATCGGCGGTGTCTTCTCTTCCGCGGACCACAAGGCGCGCACTTCGGCCGTCCCGCGCTCCGCCACCAGCTTTTCGTACCGATCCAGAAACTTCTCGACCTGCACCACGTAGTACGCGAGCGATTCTGTCGCCGTATCGATAGCGGTCAAGCCCCCGCCAATCACGACGATCGGCATGCGGATCTGAAGATTCGCGAGTGAATCGTGTTTGGCTGCGCCGGTGAGCTGCAGCGCCATCAGGAAGTCCGAGGCTTGCCGCACACCGCGCGCGAGACCGTTCTTCATCGGAATCACGGTCGGCCTCCCTGCACCCGCGCATAACGCGATGTGATCGAAGCCCATGTCGAACGCGCTGTCGATCGTAATGGTTCCGCCGAAGCGCACGCCGCCGAACATCGCGAATTCGCTCCGCCGCTCCAGCAGCAGACGGATCAGCTTCAAGAAATTCTTGTTCCAGCGGACAGTGATGCCGTATTCCGCTACGCCGCCAAAGCCCGCCATCACGCGGTCGTCCAGCGATTCGTAGAGCGTATTGATGTCGCGAATCGGCTTGAATCTCTGGCGTCGGCCCAGCGGATCGACGCCGCTTATCTCGAAGGGCAGCGGCTCGATCTTAAGCCCGTCCACGGCGGCTACGGTGTGCCCGTCGTTCATCAAATAGTGCGCCAGAGTGAATCCCGCGGGACCCAGTCCCACCACCAGCGCCTTGTATCCGCTCGGCGCTTTGGGCACGGGATGCGAGAAGTTCAGCGGATTCCAGCGCGTTAACAGGCTGTAGATTTCGAAGCCCCAAGGCAGTTCCAGAACATCCTTCAAAGTGCGGGTCTCTACCTGCGGAATATCCACCGGCTCCTGCTTCTGATAAATGCACGACTTCATGCAGTCATTGCAGATGCGGTGTCCGGTGCCCGCGCACATCGGATTGTCGATCACGACGATTCCCAGCGCGCCGATCGGATTGCCGTTCTGCTTTGACGACGTTCATCTCCGAAATCTTCTCTTCGAGCGGGCAACCCGCCAGGGTTACACCGAAAACGCTGTGTTTGTATTCCCCGGTCTTCTCGCGCAGTCCGGTAGAGCAACTGTCTTTGCCCTGGTTATGGCACTTGATGCAGTAGTGGGCTTCGTCCAGCGCTCCCTTCAGATCATGCCCGGATCAGTGAGTTGGAACCTTCACGATGCGGAGATGATCGGGATGAAGCTGGAGTTTGGCGACACCGTTCAGTGCGAGCGCCTCCACCGGTACCAGATGATACGGGTCGATCTTGTGGGGCATCTGGAAGAGAATGTCTTTGGCGTGCTTCTTCTCGCCGCGGGGGTGAGTGTGGCCCACGCGGCATATTGTCCGGCGAGGTCGAGCTGACTTTGTATATTCGGCTTCGTTTTGCAACCAGCGGTCCACGAAGCGGGCGAAGGTGATTCGGTCAGCGGTCGATTGAAGAGGGTTTCGAGATCGGCCGCGAGAGCCCCTCCGTCGAAGGTGAGTGCCTGGTCGCGCGGGATGCTGGTGACGGCTTTGCGCTGGACGAATTTGCGTTTGACGGAATAAAGCGGCGCGAGAGCATGGTGGCGCGCCTGGAGGTCGGCAAGGTCGGCTTCGATGCCGAAGAGTTTGCCGATGAAATCTTCAAGGTGCGGGGCGACGGCGATGATCAGTTCCGAGGCCTGCTTGTTAGTCAGCGATCCCGGATTTTCGCGAGCCCCGAGGAGTCGGTCGCACAGCGCGGCGTCGCCGGTTTTCAGGTAATGGGTGAACGTTTCGTCGAGGCGGACAAGGCCTTCGCGGGTATAGAGATCGTCAAACTCGACGCCGAACGCGAGCGACAGGTGATCGGATGCAATACTCATGCAGATTCGAAAACGGATGGAAAGGCCTAACCTCAATTCTATCAGCGCCAGAGCTGTCAGTCTGCACTGGCGATCTCGTTCGCCGCCCGCAACCGTCCCTGTTTCGTAACTTGGTCAATCGCATTGCGTGCATAACGCTTGCGCCTTTGCAAGTCTATGTCGCGCAACTATTCTTGCACTGCGCGCTCACAGTCCAGCGTGTATAACTTTCGTAAGTAGCAATCACCTCCGCGCCTTACATTGTGTCTGCATTCGTACAAATCTGCACACTGACTGAGATTTTTGTATTTGAGCACACAACGATCGGAAGATACCACGACAAATCGCCGAAAGCTTTGTTCTATAGTTGTAATTCGGCTCTTGGATGCAGTTATCGTTAGCTTCAGAGTATAAAGGTTCCGTTACTATCTTCTTGGCAGTGGTTCT
>CAVYEV010000081.1:0-164019 GCA_963767545.1 Terriglobia bacterium | reverse complement strand
TCTCGGGCGGCTGGCCGCAATCACGCGAAACTCCTGGACGCGTCCGGTCCCGGCCGCGCTTTGGTCGGCGCCGTTTCTGGCCGCGTCCTTCGCTGCAGTCCTGGGCTCTGGAGCCGAACTGCTGCGGAAAGCCGGCTGCACCGCGACTTTCTGGCGGCTCCATCGATTTGTCTGGGCATATCACTATACAAACGGCGTGCGCGCCGCAATGCCATCGTGGAACGCATGGAAGAGCTTGAGCGGTGCCCGGGCCGAAGTTGTGGTCCGCCCTGACCCGAACTCTGTGCGATTGGGGGAGCAGATCCGGTAATGGCTGCGAATTCCAACCAGTCCAGCCTGGTCCACGGCTGGAATCTGTTACTCACGCTCGTCGCTCGCGACATTAAGCTTCGTTATCGCCGCTCAGTGCTGGGCGTGGCTTGGACCTTGCTGAATCCACTGCTGCAGTTGTTGATTTTTCAGTTCGTCTTCGGCTCCATGCTCCCGATACGTGTGCCGGATTACACCTCGTTTCTGTTTGTCGGCATTCTGGTTTGGATATGGTTCCAATCGTCGCTGATGGCAGCGACCAGCGCGGTTATCGATAATGGATTGCTTATTAAACAACCGGGCTTCCCCGAATCGGTTCTCCCGATAGTGACCGTAGTCAGCAATCTAGTGAATTTCG
This sequence comes from Terriglobia bacterium, assembly GCA_963767545.1. GTDB lineage: Bacteria > Acidobacteriota > Terriglobia > Bryobacterales > Bryobacteraceae > CAVVFX01. The sequence continues at coordinate 163,352 of CAVYEV010000081.1, read as the reverse complement.
TACTAGCTCTTCCCATTTTGTTGATTTTTCTCCTAGTCGGCGGTCATATTCCGACTCTGGCTGTGCTAGCCCTTCCGTGCATCATCGCGGTGCAATTGGTGTTTACCTTGTGCCTAGCTTATCTGCTGGCGAGCGTCCACGTACGGTTTCGCGATACTCAATACCTGATCGGCGTGATCCTGATGCTCGGGTTCTATCTCTCGCCCGTGTTCTATGACCCGAGTGTGATCCCGCAACAATACCAGACTATCTATCAGTTGAACCCGATGGTGCCTCTAATGACTGCGTACCGGGACGTTCTCATCCATGGGCGCAGTCCGGACTGGCTGCCGCTACTTGCGATGTTGGGAGTCTCGATGATGGCACTCTTCTGCACTTTCACAATGTTCAACCGCGCCAGCCACCGTTTTATCGAGGAACTGTGATGAAGCCAGCTATTGTAGCTACCCATCTCGGCAAGAAGTTTCGACAGCACGGAGTGGACCGCCCGGCCACCTGGCAGGAACTCGTGCTCAGGGCCGGCCGAGGTATCAAGAAGCCGGAGCGGTACTGGGGACTACGGGACCTCAGCTTCACCGTGGCACGCGGGCGCATGTTTGGAATCATTGGAAGGAACGGAGCTGGAAAATCGACGTTGCTGCGTCTTCTCGGTGGTCTCTACCGGCCGGATGAAGGAACAGTGCGGGTGAACGGGCGCGTCAGCGGACTCCTCGAACTTGGCGCGGGTTTCCATCCGGACCTTACCGGGCGCGAGAACGTTCATATCGCCGGTGTCGTAGGCGGGCTGACACGCCGCGAGATAGCCGAGCGATTTGAAACCATTGTCGAATTCGCGGAGCTTGGACCCGTTATCGACGCGCCCCTTCGCACATATAGCACCGGCATGCACATGCGGTTGGCCTTCTCGGTGGCCGTCAATGTGGATCCCCAGATTCTGCTGGTTGACGAGATACTCGCGGTCGGCGATCTCCCTTTCCAGCGGAAGTGCATCGACCGAATAAGGCGCTTTAAGAAGCAGGGCTGCACGGTGCTTGTAGTCGCTCACGATTTAGCGATGGTTCGGGAGTTCTGTGACGATGCTTTGTGGCTCGATCAGGGGCGGCTGAAGTGCATCGGATCGGCTGAAGAGGTGGCGCGGGCCTGTTCGGATGAGGCGGCCCACGAAACGATCCGCCGGACCAAGCTCGAAGACAGCGCCGCTGGCGCGAGGCGGTTCGGATCACGCGAAGTAGAGATTGCATCGATAGACGTAATGTCAAGCGATCGGGAACCCACGGCAGAATTTCAATGCGGAGAGCCTGTCCACGTGGAGATCGCCTACTTTGCGCCGGAAGCGGTCCGCGACGCCGTGTTCGTCGTGACCCTCGCCGAGGAGGAGGGGCGCGTACGCTTCCAGTCCGCGACGGATGGAATGCTTAACAGCATCCCCGTGGTTGAGGGACATGGCCGGCTTTCCCTGAGGGTCAGGGACTTGCAAGTGAGGCCGGGCAAGTACTACGTCGATGTCGGGGTTTACGAGAGGGATTGGAAGTACGCCTACGATTATCACTCGCGTGCGCACTCTATCATCTTCCGAAGCGGTCCGGGCGAATACCTCGGTGGCGACCCGGGAAATCCGCGCGCTGACTGGGCGGTTGCCTAAACACTTGCGCATACTTTCAGGCGGTCCGGACCAAGAGAAACTTTTGAGCACTAGCTGGGTTTGGAACGGGTCATAATTGTACAGAGGTGCCTATGAGAAAGTTCGGATCCATCATTGTCCTTACCGTTAGCATTCTCGTGCTTGCCCTGTCACTCACAATGGGAATTGCATCAGCTCAAGTCCAGCAGGCGACCGTAGGGCCAGCGCAGCCCGCAACCGCAAACCCATGCGGTAATCCCACACCCGAGCAGTTGAACATTCTCGAAAATTACATCATCTACCACACCTATCTGCCCGGGCCGCCGCTGGCAGGATCGGGTGGTAACGTCCCAACGTCCACATCACCGACCGTGCCGGGAAGCCTCAGCGTCGCTACAAATACCGCAATCTCACAAATGAGCGGCTACTTTCAACTGAGCGATTCACAAACCCAGGCCGTTACGTCGATCAAGAGCGCTTACGAGGATTTCGCCGCTAAAGCGCGCGGACAAATTTCGGATCTCAGACAACACATCGCTACTCTGCGGGCACAGGCGAGTCTCGATGCTGCGTCGATCGGCCAGGACTACGCGAGTATTGAAGTGTTGTACCGTCAGATGCAGGATGAAGCAGGACGCTCGCGGGATCGCATTGTCGCGTTGCTAACCGACGAGCAACGGAGCAAATTGACGACTCTTCAGAACGCTTTACAACTCGTCCCTTATATCCAAGCGGCGCAGTGTTCGGGAATGATCCCGTAGGGCCACCAGCGGATCAATTCATTAGCGTCGCAGGAATTCCGTTACTTCAACGCTAATAGCAAATACAATGCGAGCCATATGGTTCCCCAACCAGCAAGCGCAATCAGAATAGGCAACGCGTGCCGCGCCAATGCCGACACTTCAGTGTTCCCAACCGGGACCGGTGTCTTCGCATCGATGATGCCGTCTTCGGCGGCGTTGATAACGTACTCCGGCCTGCCGTCCCAGATGGAGCCTGGTATGTCAAAGAGGCCGCGCCCCTTCGTGATCAAGAATCCGTAGTCGACTCTCGCGCCCGAAGGAACGCGCAATTTTGCGACAAACGTATCGCCATTTCTTACCATCGGCGTGTTCATCATTTTGTTTCGCATAACTGTACCAGCGGGGCGTAAGTCCCGAGGCACGGGATGCCAGCTACCCAAACCCCAGCATAGGGCAACTTCGCCAGCGTGAGAAGCATGATACCTGACTTCCTGCGTAACCATCCGTCCACTCACCTTCCAGACCGGCCCCTCACTTAAAAGCACGAGAGGAGATTCCAGATCCGTAACAGAGTTGCCGGAAGCGATCATCCAATAGTGTGGGCGGGCTTCCCAAACAGGCGAAATCCCGGTCCCGTCCCGGTATTTGGTGATGAGGAACCCATAGTCTATCCGGGTCCCGCGTGGCACCTTCAGCCTCACGCTAAAAGTGTTACCTTGCGCAAGCATTGGGGTCTGCATGCGGTTGTTGATCAGCCTCGTGCCTGGAGGCCAAGAGTTCCCCGCAAGCGCCTGCCACCCGTTGACGCCCCAAATCAGGAAAATCTCGCCAGCGGAGGGAAGGGAATATCTAATCTCCTGAGCGGTGGGTGGAGACACGATTGCTACCGCTGCCGCCGGCCGCTCTTGCGCCGCAACTTTGTCTGGCAGGTTCGCAAAGGCCCCCATGCCTGCGCCCTTGAGCATCCCCATGAGATCAGCGAGTTCCGTGGCATCGCCCCAGCTCTTCAAAGAACTCAGATGGCGCTCCGCCAGAGTCGGGATAGGCATGCCAGCCGCAGCATCACGCAGTGCTGGATCAACCGACTGCAGGTACCAGGCGCCCCATGAGACACCCTGAACTGTGTTCACGGGAATAAGCAAACACATTATCAGGAATAAAGCGGTCTGGATCACGTTTGCCAATCTTCTCGACGCATAAAATTCGAAAGCGAAGAAGGCGGCGAGCAAGATCGGGAGATCCAGATGTGTGTACCGCGAAGGCCAGCTCGTGTAAACCTGCGCGGCCATCACCCCTGCCCGGCCCCAACCAGTTCCCAGGGCGAGCACACACTGGCTTAACATGAAGAATAAAAGTCCAAATGCATGCCACCGCTCTAGACCCTTGTCGACGGAACATGGCACGGACTAACAGGCCAATGCTGGCAGCGATGAGGAGCACTGAACCTGTGACCGAGAGAATCCACGAGTTTCTCGCTGCCAGTCCAAAACCCATCGCCAGAAAGCGGCCAGAAGCGACGATGGCGTCCGCCAGACTGGGTTTTGATACGTGATATGGATTGGTGCTCAGTCCGTGGAGATAGAAAGGTATGATCAGGAGTGAAATGACCGCGCTCGCAATGAGCGCTGGTCCAACCCACCTTCGCGTGGTGACCTCTTCTCGCGCGTAGTAATGAAGAGCGCCGAAGCAACCGATGCATAACGCTAGAACCGGAGTTAACAAGAGCCCTACCCCGCTGCTGAGAGGAAGCAATACCAGGCAAATAGCGGCGGTAATTGCAGCGAGCGGCGAGAAAAGCGTTTCATGTCCAATCAGGGCGAGAAGTACAACGCAGGCCAGAGCGACGGATATGACAAAACTGATATTCCAGCCCCAGAAGAGGCTTTCATAATTGCCCAGATGCAGGAAAGCCAGAGGGAAGAAAGCGTCCGCGAACACCGTTTTCCCGCCGCGGGCTAAGCGCGCGAATTCCACCATGGCCAATGCGAGCAAGGCCACTATAAAGATGTCGAAGACCATGCCCACCCGGAAATCCCCTCGCGCGGCTTTGAGCAATCCTAAGTAGACGAGCTTTGATAACGGAAGGCGGTGTTCAGCCTTCGGTACCCACGACCAGGCAGCCAGATCAGGTTCATGCCCGGTCAAAGGCGGAACCATCACCCAATCTTCGTGGAGAGGGATATTCCGGGAGGAGGTAACAAAGAATGCGACTAGAACGATCACCATCGCCAGCCAAACACTCCATACGAAGGAACGTGCAAGCCGATCTGATCGAATGGCCTCTCCGGACTCTACCGTCGGGCATGTCGCTGAGAGATTCACAGGGGTCACGAAAATTCACACTGATTGTTCAGTATTACACGGGTGCAACCCGAAACCCGCTCCCAGGGTAGGGCCCTAGGGGTATGTTGAAAATTAATCGTGGGGAAAATTTGCTAGATCGATGCATCCGATTCCACGCCAACCTTGCTTTTTCCTCGCCATGTCTTTGAACTATCGTCAAATGCCAAATTACGCTTTGGGATGTCCTTGAGCACGTGGCTGAACCTGTCAACTTTCTGAAAAAGTGCAACAGGCTGCTCAAGCCCGATGGCCGCCTATTCCTCAGTGTGCCAAACCTCGACACTAGGCAAGCCAGGTGTTTGGGCCCCCGATGGCCGTTATTGCTGGCGGAACACTTGAACGACTTTAATTGTAAGAGCCTCTCCCTCTGCGGTCAAAGAGGATCCAGTGTGCCCTTCCGTCAACGCCCGAGGTTCTTCTCTGTCACGCACATTCTGCAACGCCTCTCCCAGCATTCCATCCCTGGCGCCTCGTTCGCGCAGATGTTAGTCGAAGACCTCTGCGGCAAATCACAGTTCCACTCTTTCCCGGTGCGTATCACTCTGTAATGCGCCACGATTTTCGCCAGGAACCTGTCAGGTTAATCACCGGCTCGGAACTTACCTTCGCCTCCGTTGTGGTCATGAGTGCTTGTGAGGCCCAAGTTGCTGGGATCGGATACTGCTCGCTTGCCGTGTAGGCAAACCCGTGTATCCCCAGGACATGGACGCTGCGCGGGCAGTATTTGGAACTAGATCTGGTGCAGGCCCCTGGACCGGTGTCACCGGCGGACGGTTCGGCGGGCGGTGAGTTCGATCAAAGCCTCACGACCGCAGGCGAGGCTGCCAAGAGCAGAAACCAGTCGGCATGGCGCTCCGGTTCAGGCTGATCTGGCTCGCCAGCCGCCTACAACCTCTTCGAAGATCTGCGGGAGAGACCGGGTAATCGTCCAGTTCGGATAATGGCCCTGCATCTTCCGAAGATCGCTGTAGTAGCAGATGTGGTCGCCAATGCGGTTCTGATCCATGTAGCAGTGGCGCTGCGGCGTCCCGGTTATCGCCTCCACCATTTGAAACGCTTCGAGGATCGAGCAGGAGTTATCTTTACCCCCGCCGAGATTGTAGACCTCGGCGCACCGGGGCTGATTGATGAACTCGAGCATAAATCCGGCGACGTCGATCGCGTGGATATTATCCCGCACCTGTTTTCCCTTGTACCCAAAGACCACGTACTCCTTTTGCTCCAGGTTGCATTTGACAAGGTAGCTCAGGAACCCGTGAAGTTCCACGCCGGAGTGGCTCGGCCCGGTGAGACAGCCGCCTCGAAGGCAGACCGTTGGCATGTTGAAATAACGCCCATATTCCTGCACCATCACATCGGCAGCCACTTTCGATGCGCCAAACAGTGAGTGCTTCGACTGATCGATCGAAAACGTCTCCGGAATTCCGTTCTCATATTGAGGATCATCGTAGTCCCAGCGCGTCTCCAGTTCGCGCAAGCGAATCAGATTGGGCGCATCGCCGTACACCTTATTAGTAGACATATAAACGAACGGCGCTTCAGGACAGTATTGGCGTGCGGCTTCGAGAAGGTTGAGGGTGCCGCCCGCATTGGTGTCGAAGTCATCAAACGGAATCTTCGCCGCCAGATCGTGAGATGGTTGCGCCGCGGCGTGCACGATACAGGACGGGCGGAGCGTCCGGATCAGATCGAGTACCGCGGCCCGGTCCCGGACATCGATGGCGTGGTGGACGTAACTCTTGAGTGAAGCTGCAAGGCGTTTTTGATTCCAGGAAGTATCGCCTTCCGGACCGAAAAACTCGCGCCGTTGATTATTGTCCAGCCCATGAACTGGATATCCTCGTTCATCAAATGCCTGACAAACTTCCGAACCGATGAGCCCTGCCGACCCAGTAATGAGAGCTGTCTGTTCCACATTGATATGTCCGATGCGATATTTTCGAATGCGATCAGGACGCTACCACTAGACGTAACAAGCGGCTGGACCTTCGTCCAGCCGCTTTGTCCACATTAAGCCCTTATTATTTTGGCTGTTATCGTGCCCACCAGCGCATTAAGCCACCGGCGTCCCGCAACCGGCCGAAAAGTGCATAGATCGGCGTGGAATCGCCGTCCCACTGCACAAATCCCGAAGCGACCCAGGTGTTGCCATCGGGATAGTGCGGCCGGCATGTCAGATAATCTCCCGACACGTTTGAAGTAGGTCCGGCGTTGCTGGTGCCTGTCGTGTAATACGCTCCCGGCGCGGCACTGACATCATCGATAAAACCAATAACATGGGCATTGTAAGAGGTTCCGCCTCCGAAGAAGATGGAGACTCCAAGGTCGCCACGAGCATTTGCTCCGAGTGCTCCATAGATCCACGCCGCGCCCGAATTCCAAAGGATCGGCTGGTCAACCAATGAGTGATCGCTTACTTTGAACCGAGCTACGTCCTGATATGGATACGGGAATGATCCTCCCTGCGATGCGCTCCACATGATCGTAATGTACCCATCCTGCGCTCCACTTTGGTTAGATTCATCGCCTCGCGTGCCGACCGCCATTCCTGTGATCCGGTTGTCAGCCCGGCCGCACCAATCTCTACCGTCCGGCCCAGGGCACTTGCGTACTGCATCGGTCCACGCCGTTACGGCATGGTCATCAAAAAAGATCGTTCCCGAACCTTCCGCCCACGTGGCCAAGCGGATGGAGGAAGTGGAGTTGTGCGCCGCAAAGGTTACTGTTTTACCTATGCCCTGCGCTGCCAGGAAAGATCCGTGAGTTGTGTCCGTGTAGTAGTTGTAGCTGAAGCCGGCGCCTGCGGCGAGCGGATCAAGCGGGATTCTCAGGATGAACGATTTAGTGAAGGCGCCGCTTACTATGTTGAACAAATTTCCTGTTATGTACAGCGAGTTGGTCCCCAGGCTCAGATGTGGATAGTCCCAACAGTCACCGGGAGAGATCACATTGGTGGGTAGGTCATAGTAATATACGCCTGAGGGGACCCCGTTATTGGCAAATGTAGTCCCCCTAAAAATAGCGAGGCGAAGATCGCCAGTGGTCGAGTTCGGGAGGTATAGCATGTTCCACAGGAAGATATCGCGCCCGGGATCGTAGAGTACGTCCTGATCGCAGCAGAATCCCCCGTAGTCGCCGGAAGGAAAATTGGTGAATGGGCTATACGAAGCAAAGGTGGAGCCGTCGTTCGTAGAGTACGATCCATACCAATTGCCTGACTGAAATATCGCTTTACCGGAATTCGCGACGCTCGGCTCGCCGACTTGAGATCGAAGGCTTCCGCCGCCGGTAGCGGACCAAGGGAACCAGGTGTCCACCCAGATTTCAGGATCTGTGGGGGCAGCGAGTGGAGGCGGGGGGAGAAGTAAACTTGAAGTGCCTGCCGTCAGAAATGTGGAGGACGGTACGGTTTCGGGAATCGAAGTAGACACATTAGCGCCAGGAGTGGCCGGCAGAGCCGGACCCGGCAAATGCGTACGAGTTGCCTGCCAATTGGTTAAGAACGCCTGCCGCGCGGAATCGGGCTCGGCTCCGGAGCCAGGTTGAGCGAGAGCGGGCGCACTGACGGTCGCCGTCAGAGCTTTTGCGCTTGTTGTCGCGAATCCCTGGGGTTGGGCGCTGAATGGTAACAGCGCGATGGTCGACACGGTTAGAGTGACCGTTAAGCAATGATTTCGAACTTTCATAGAGGCCTCCTTGCCAGAACCGGGTTTCCCTTTTGTTGCTCCCGATAGCCACATCAGTATACTCCTAGTTTGAATCGTTTCGTACCTTTTTTTGAGCGGCTGGTTTTTGCTGCGCCCCAGCCAGCCTGCGGCCGTAGTACACCGCAGCAATCGCTCCGGACAGCGCCATGCCAAATGCTCTCCGCCTGCCGTATTTTATCCGGTGCCGGCTCATCAGATCACAGCCACAGGAGAGCCTTGTTTGACGGGGACGGACGGCAGATTTAGCCGCCCCATCTTCATCCCCGCGTATTGTTGTAGCGGCATGTGCGGAGTCGGAGTCACCTTATACTATTTGCATGGCACGCGCAATCGTCACTTTTGGTTTTCTTCTTGCGATAATATCTTCCTGTGGTTCCAATGCGAACCAGTATGCGAGCAATGGAGATCGGCTATTCGCAAACGGCAAGTACCGTGAAGCGGCGGAGATGTACGGAAAGGCACTCTCCCTCGACGCCCGGTTCGCCACCGCCCACTACGGACGGGGACGCTGCCTGCAGAGCCTTGGAGACTATCCCGACGCCGAAGGCGCGTTTCGCAGAGCCTTGGAACTACTTCCGCCAAACAGTGCCGAGCGGCAGGATACCAAGGTCCAGTTGGCGTACGTTTTGGTGCATAGCTGGAATGACGGCGCCCTGGACGAAGTCGAGAAGGTCGCTGTCGAATTGTGCAAGCGCGACCCTAACTCATTCGATGGACGCCGGCTCCTAGGAGAGCTTGCGTTGGTCCGGGCTCATAAGCGGGCGAGTAACTTGCGCCTTTGCGAGTTCTACGTCGACGATGCCATCAACGAATACCGGATTGCGACGAAGGTGCGGCCTAAGGATGCTCTTGTCACGCTCGAACTGGCGCGCTCCCTTGCAATAAAAGGATTGCCCGCGGAATCGGAGCAGGTTTATTGGGCGGCAACACGATTAGATAAGACGGACCCCCAGACTTACGCGGAGTTGTACCGGCTTTTTCTTGCTCAGGGGAAATTGCCGGAAGCGGAACAGGTGTTGCGAGACGCAATTTTTAATGTGCCTGCGCATCAAGGGTTTGCGTTAATGCTTGCAGCTCAAACCCTCGCCACCAATCCGGCAATGGCGCTCCCTGCCATCGAACAGCTTAAAGTGAAGCAGTTAGGTTTACCCGCTGCAAACCTGATCGCCGGCGATTTCTACGTCCGCGCCGGTCAGCTCGATCGCGCAAAACAGGAGTATCGCCGGAGTATTTCGGCAAAGCAATACGAACGGGCGTGCCGCGTCAGGTTGATTGAGATCGCCACATTTCAGAAGAACGATGCCGACCTGAAGCAGTTGCTGCAGGAAACGCTTAAAGCCGACAGCACCAACGCTACCGTGATCGTCGCCGACGCGGTGCTGAAACTGAAGGCGAATGACATAGATGCCGCTGAACGCGAGCTGCGAACGGTACTCGACGTTGTTCCAGAGGGTCCCATTGCCCGATATCATTTGGCCAAGATTCAAGCGCGGCAGGAGCAATTTACGGATGCGATCCTGACTCTTCAAACAGCGCTTCAGCGCAAACCCGGCTTTATCCAGGGTCGGCTATTGCTGGCGCAATTGCAATTCGCTTCAGAGGATTACGTGAACGCCCAAAAGTCGGCTCAAGAAGTGCTGACGAGCCAAAGCGATAATGCCGACGCCCGGATCGTCTTTGATGCGGCCAAAAAAGCCGCTGACCGCGGAATTGGTGCGTTGGATCCTGATACACGGGGCGCGGTAACGAGCGCAATGGTCAGTGATGGCTCAGGTGTTTCGACTGACTCCAAGGTAACGGGCGGCGCCTCAATTCAACAACCAGTCGAGTTGAAGGATAGCGTTTGCGATGCCGCAGTTGCCGCTTTCAGCAAGTTGCGGGCCAAGGACTACGAGCGATTCGATCTCGCCGCCGCCGTCCCAGGAGTGTGGTCAACCGCAGCGCTCGCCACATATCTCGGAGATTAATATCCGCTAACGGCGGAATGTCTCATCGTGCCCTAAGATGTCCATCTTTTCGCGGATTAACCTTTCAGGAGTGAGTGAAGGATTGGAAACATGGAAGACGAAAAGGCTCCCGCGCATGTACGGCTCGGAAGTCTCGATTTCCTGCCGGAACCAGAATTTCAGCGACTTGCTGTCACGCAGGAGCAGTGGCCAGTCCAAGTCGTCGCTGTGCAACGACTCGAGTACCACGGCGTTCGCTCCGTAGTTGTGAGCGAACTCCTCCAGCCGCTCACGGTTTACGCCGCCTTCAAAGATCTTGTCGCCGCGAAACACCACCGGCTGCAGATCGGGATGCAGCAGTCGATTCTCGAAAATGAACGCGCCGTTTGTGGTTCCCAGATAAACCGATGATGCGACGCTTGAGGCGTTGAGCCGGTCGGCCACAGTTTCCGGACCGGTCAGCCACATTGGCGTTTTCGCCTGCAACCCGCAGAAAACCGCAGCCGCCAACGCAATCGGTAGCGCGGCAGGAACCGGCGCGAGTACCCTTCGGAGTAATCTGTACACAGACTCGCACGCGAGCGCCAGTACAGGGGGCACCGCAAAGAAGAGATAGCGGTCTTCATAGGCTGGCGCCGCGAGGACTACGGCTGCCGCGGATACCACCCAGGCAATATACAAATACATCCAGCGTCCGGTCGATCCATGTTGCCCTCGATTCCTGCGGGAAGCCGTGAAGGCTGCTGCGGCTGCCGCAACCAACAGCAGCAGTATAATCGTCGGCGAAGTGTCCCAGTAGTATTTGGCATTGTGAATAAGCGCCTCGGAGATGGAAATTGGCTTCCAGTTATGAGGCACCCCCGACAACCCTACTTTCGACGAGAGCGCCAGCAGCAAAACTGCTGAGGCGCCGGATACTGCCGCACTAGCCCAGATCCCGAGGCGGCTGAATGGGCGCAACTTCCGCATGAGACCAAAGTATATAAACGGCGTCAGCGCGGCAAAGACGGTTTGCTTGGTCCAAATGCCCGCTGCCACCCATAAACCGAAAATTAATCCCTGCCGCCACGAAAACCCGTCCTCGTCCGCCTTCTGCAGGCACAACATCGCCGCTAGAACGAACACCAGTGCGGGGAACTCGAGCATGATATCCTCCTCGAGTTCCCAAGACATATCAAGGAAGAGGAAGGAGGCGCACACTGCGGCGGCAACGATCGCTGACCCGCTGTTGATCAGAACCAGACGGTACAGCAGGTATGCGCTCAGGCTCACGGCGGCCACGATAGCCAGTCGGGCCACGCCGAATTTCACACCGAAGACCGTGAACAGAAGCGCCTCCCACACCGGAAATAGAGGCGGATGGTACGGCATCGACAAGGCCGGATAGTGCGCGAAATACGACCGGGCGAAGGCGATTGGGTGAAAGATGTTACCAGTACGAAAGAGGTCGTAGATGAAGACGCCGTTCATCAGATGACGCGCCGAATCCATCAAAACCACTGTTCCCTTCACCACTCGCAGAGGCCAGAGCAGGAAGAAGATCGACAGCGCGAACCCGATCAACAGTTCGACGCCGCTTAGTATCCGGCATCGAGGTGCCTGTGGTGATACGCGAGGATCGTATGCCGCTGGAAAGCGGGTGCGCCCGGTGGCCGCGGCGGCCAGAGGAAGAGCCACGGCCAAGGCAGCCACTAGATGCACTGCCGGATTGGCAATGTGTCCGGTAAATGAACTGATTGCCCAGACTAACGCGAGCGCGAAAGCCACCACGAGCTGAGGTAGCATGACTGTCGGCTGCCGCTCCCAGGTACCATCTTTGCGAGTCGTGCCATACCTGAAATTGGCGGTTTCTGATTACGTCAAACAACGCAGCGAGAGTATAGGGAAACTTTACGAGCCGGAGAAGATAGGCCCGCCAAGGTATTCCGCATTCGGTCGTTGGATCGAGATAAAACCTTTGTTTATAGAGGTTCGTCAAAAACAGTATCCCGCATACCTCGGCCATGAGGCCCAAAGCAGGCAGCGCGCCAGGCGCGCCCGCGAGCAGCAGCATTATCAGCAGAATCAGTGAGATCGCGAAGAGCCCATCCAAAAAGTATCGGACACCTTGCAGGGCCTGGATCATGGCGTGAGCGGGCCGTGCGGAAATCGAATGACGCAGTTTGAGGTCCAGCACGCTGCGCGCCCACCGGCGCTGCTGATCCACATAGCTTCGCCACGAGACCGGCACGATGCCACGCGCCAAAATTTCGGGTAGATAAACGCCCCGCCATCCGGCACGGTGATAATTTGAGGTGATTAGAACGTCATCGGCTGGATGGGGAGCAAATCCATCAATTTTCTGTAACGCGCTGATACGGTGGGTGGTATGACAGCCCGTGACGACCGGATAGCCGTATCGCGAGGCGGCAGCCTGAACAATAGAGTAATAGCCGTACGTTTCCTCCGCAGCTCCTTGTGCAACGAAGCTGGCCGCCTGATTGGAGTATGCCTGCGCAGCTTGGACGTAGCCTACTCGGGCATCATCGAAGTGGCCGAGCACAGCATCGAGAAATTGTGGTTGAGGTATGTGATCCGGGTCGAACGTTGCAATAAAATCGTACTGCTCGAATCCTAAGGTTTCGAGCCATGCATTGTAATTGCCGTGTTTGGACCCACTCTCGAATTTCCCCTTGTCGCTTTGGAATCGCGGGTCCCCTCTACGGCTGAAGTGGTGCGCGCCGAGTCGCCGGCATAGTTCGCGTACGCGAGGTTCGTCGCCCTCATCGAGCACCCAGGTGTCATGCTCGTACGCAATTGCAGTTAGGCTCGTTAGCGACTTCTCCAGCATCTCGAATGACTCGGATTGCGGCTCGAAGGTGGTCACCGCAGCTACCCGCAACCCTTTCTGCGCGCGGCGTGACTCCGTCCGGAGCGCCGCGATCAACGAAAACCAGCTCAGTTGGTCAAATATGCAAGGGAGAAGGAGAGGCACGGAAAGTAACGCAATGGGGATGAATCGCACTTCACTCAGGTGGGAGGCAAACCAGAAAATCGCATATCCCAACACAATCAGCCGAACGCCCGTCAGCACCCCATAAACCGGATAATCGTATGATCGAAGAAAACTGTTGCCCGAACGAGTGTCGTTTAGCGCCGACGGCTCCCCGCGATGATGCTGAGGCGCCGTGGCGCGTGCGCCAATCGTCATAGATAGTTAGTATGCCACAGCCCTTGTGTTCTTCGAACAGCGGAAAACGTAAACAATTTATTATGGTTAAAGCCGTTGCCGGTCCGAGCAACTGTCGATGCACACCTCCGCAACAGTTACTAATAGTACTTTCGGTGAAATTTGTTAAAAATCGCCCTATTGGAAGCATTGTTTTTGAGTCAACCGGTGATGTTTGCTTCCCGCAGGTAGTCTCCAGAGTTTATCTTAGTAGCTAGACCAAATATTCTAAGTAGGTCAAAACCTACTACTGTGATTCATCGGACTGCTGGACTTGATCGGAGGAAATTAGGCATTAATGAGCGCCGTACGGACTGTATCGTTTAACCCGGAGGATAGTTCCACTCCGAGTCCGTGTTTGACTCTCTCGGTCATTATACCGGCGCGAGATAGCGAACCAGCTCTTCGCTTGTGCCTTGCTGCCCTTAAGAAATCCACCCTTCATCCCTTGGAAATCATAGTGGTCGACGATGCTTCTCGCGATGATTCGGGCGGAGCTGCTGAGGAGATGGGTGCGCATGTGATCCGTTTGCCTGCGCAGCACGGGCCGGCGCGTGCACGAAACGCAGGCGCGCAAGTTGCTCGCGGCGAGGTCCTGGTTTTTATCGACTCCGATGTCTGCGTGCACCCCGATGCACTGGCGCTGATAAGCGCCGATCTCGCCAACGACCCAGCACTTTCGGCGGTATTCGGCAGTTATGACAGTGCTCCAGCCGCTGCCGACTTTATCTCTCACTACAAGACACTCCAGCATCATTTCTTCCACAAAACGAGCGCTCCGGTGGTCTGCACGTTTTGGAGCGGCTGTGGCGCGGTTCGCCGCGACGTTTTTGCCACTTTCGGCGGCTTCAGCCCTCATTACCGGCGGCCCTCCATCGAAGACATCGAGTTTGGTACGCGGATAACGCGAGCCGGGTACACCGTCAAGCTGAACCCGAGTATTCAGGTGAAGCACCTGAAAAAGTGGACGCTTGGACAAGTGATCCGAACCGACATAATCGATCGCGCGATTCCGTGGACCGGCGTATTGCTTCGATACCGGAATTTTCCCAGCGTCCTGAATCTGGAGATGAGCCAGCGTATGAGCGTGCTGCTTTCTCTGATTTTCGCGGCGTGTTTTGTTTGTGGCTGCCTGATACTAGGCTGGTCTTTCGCGTTACCTTTTCTTTTCCTCACTCTTCTGGTGCTCGGCACGTTTTGCGTGGACTTGATCATACGCGCGCGAGACTTAGCCCCAATTTTGGTATTACTGACCCTGTTCGGTTTGGCGGGGTGGATCGGTTTTCTCACTCATACCACGTTGATTGTCGCGCTGATTGCGATAGCGTACGTCATGCTCACGACTCGCCGGCTCGTTCCCTGGAATCGGCACTCCCGCTTGCGACTGACGGGGACAGCTTGCGGTTTGTACACGGCGGCGCTCTCCCTCCTTATCTTTTGGTACATACCGATACACTGGACGTCCTTTGGGATGGTGTTGGCGGGAGCCGGTGTGCTTTACTTGAACAGAGCGTTTTATCTTCTGCTGGCGCGGTTATGGGGACAGCTTTATGCGATCTCTGCGATTCCTTTTCATTTTCTTTACCAGTTATGTTGTGCCGCAGGCCTGGTAATCGGCACGATCTGCTATTTCGGACGCGCTATGACGATTGACAGGAAACGCAAAGCGAGGAAAGCCGCGCCGGGCCGGATCTCCGTATTGAACGTGGAACTTTCCGCATCGGATTCACCCGCGCTGGTTCAAGATGACGGCGCGACGAACGCCCTAATTATCTGCCGGTTGAACGGCAAAGTCGTAGGCCAGTTCGTAGCACCCGTTGAAAACGGACGCGTGAACGAAGAAGCCTTGCAGGCTCACTTGCCCCGCTTGACGTGGAACGCTTGGAAAACCGTCCACGCGCCGGAACGCCCTTCGATCACAGCCCTTCGAGCCTCCGTGATAGTGTGCACCCGGGACCGCACTCAGGATCTGGTCCGCTGCCTGGCTACCTTGCAGCCGCTGCTCGATCTCGGCCACGAGATTGTCGTGGTGGATAGTTGTCCCGCCACAGGCGACACCGCCAAACTCGTATCGCAATATCCGGCAGTACGGTACGTGCTTGAGCCGCGGCCAGGAGCGGGGATTGCCCGGAACCGCGGATTACTCGCCGCGTCCCATGAGATCATCGCATTCACGGACGATGATGCCGAAGTCGAGCCTGAATGGCTTGACGGATTGTTGCGCAATTTTGACGATCCCATGGTGGCGCTCGTGACGGGCCTTACTTTGCCGCGAGAACTCGAAACCGAGGCGCAGATCTGGTTTGAGCGGACCAACGGTTTCCAGCGTGGATTTGACCGTCGCGAGTTTGACATCACCAATCTCGATCCGCTGGTGGCAGGAGTGCTTGGCGCGTCGGTGAACATGGCCCTTCGAAAGTCGGTACTCGCTGACACCGGCCTAATGGATGAGGTGTTAGGGCCGGGAACGGAATGCCAGAGCGGCGAGGACCATGAATTCTTTTACCGGATACTCTCTCGCGGCTATCGCGCCGTTTATGATCCCGCTGCTGTGGTTTGGCACCGGCACCGGCGCGAATGGAAAGGGCTGCGGAAAGTAATGTACGGCTATGGCGTCGGTGTCTTCGCATGGTGGACGCGCGCTTTGTTCGTGGAGCGGGAGCTTGGCCTTTTGCGCGTCGGCACTGGGTATTTTTGGCACCACCATGTAAAAAACTTGGTCCACGCTCTCCTTCGCCGGCCGGGATCTATACCTTTGGATCTCGCTTACTCGGAATTCAGGGGAGCGCTGGCCGGGCCGTGGATGTATCGGCGCGGGCGTAGGCGGCAGGCTCTTGAGCGGCAGCAGCGGCAATCAGAAACGGTCTCAATCGAAGCCCCGGCTGATAGTGCGAGGGTGCGGCAGGTCGCTTTCTCCCAACAACAGGCCGAGACGGGCGCGACTGTCGAATAGAAATTTATGCTGGCATGAGCGTCTCGATGCAATGTCCCTCAATTTCTGCCTCGGTCATTATTCCCTCCCATCAGCGCGCCGCATTGCTGCCTCGAAGTCTGGACGCGTTGGCTTGTCAGGATTTTCCATACGACCAATTTGAAGTAATCGTCGCAGCGGACGCCTGTACCGATCAGACTATCCAGGTGGTCCAGGAATACGCGAGACACGCACCCTTCAGGCTGCGCGTGGTTTCGCACGAACGAAAGAGCGCCTCGGCAACTAGAAATTTCGGCGCCGGGCACGCCGAAGGCACGACACTGATCTTCCTCGACGATGATATTGAGGCCCGGCCCTCTTTGGTGCGTGCCCACATGGCGCAGCGGGGCTGCGATATTGTGACCTTAGGTTTCTCGAAGCCGCTCCTGCCACCGGGCCCGAGCCAATGGCAGATGGAGGCGCGTCTTTGGTGGGAGGACCAGTATCGCGAGATGCGCAAGCCCGGGCACCGTTTCGAATATCGCGACTTCTTCAGTGGCAATTGTGCGATGCCCACCGAGCTCTTCCGGCGGACCGGCGGATTCGATCTTAGTCTTCGCAGACAGGAAGACTACGAATACGGATACCGCCTGCTCCAGTCCGGCGCTCGCCTCATTCACGTGCCTGAGGCCGTGGGACTGCATCACGATGCGACCGACCTGCCGCAATGGTTGCGCCGTATGCGGGAGGAGGGCTCGGCCGACGTGCTGATGTGCACGCTGCATCCTTTCCTGCGCAGCAAACTGTTCCGCTCGACGGAAATGAGCGGTTGGGACGCCCGCTTGCGCCGGCTTGCTTTCGCCATGCACGGCAACGGCGATAGATTGGTCAGCACAGGATTGCGAATTGTCTCCACACTCGAAAGCATGAAACTGCGTCGCCGGCGCACCTCCCTCGTTCGCTCATTGAAGCTTTTCAACTATTGGCGAGGCGTCGCGGCGGTAACCGGATCGCTCGCCGCCTTTACCGAGTGGGCTGAGGAAGTGAACTACGCTTCTATCATGGGGGCCGAGGCTCCGTGCCTGGAATGGACTGCCTTACCCGCGACGGCACGTCTCGAAGAGTTGCTGGCCGAAGGGTCCCGCCGGGGAATACGAATTCTGATCGACGGTATCGAGGCGCTGACGATCCCGCCCGAGCCGTGGTCGGAACCGTTGCGGATGGAACATATCGAACTGGCCCTCTCCCGGATCTGCGCCGGGCAGTTTGTGCCGGCGCTGGTGCCGGCCTGCGTCAAGACACTTTTGCATGAGAATATTCAGTGATAGCCCGTGGTAAAGCATGCCCGCCACCGACGCGGTCGTTCTAAATGGTTGCCGAGCTTGGACCTGACGCAAAAGCCGTCGGTACAACTGGCGGATTTTGAATGGCGAAATATCTTTCGGGCATTGTGTTTTGCGCTGTGGACCAAGTTCGTTTATGTCTGGTTGAGGCCTTTTATACGTGAATACCACCGAGTTTGGTAGTGATGACGTCCGCATCCTGGGAAGACTGAAGGCAGCCGGGTTTCATCCGTGAATCGTATATGATATTGGCGCATCGGACGGGTTCTGGTCGGCTGCGATAGCGTCGCTTTTTCCCGAAGCGGAGTTTCATCTGTTCGAGCCCGCGGTAGACCTGGTAGCCGCATACACGGACCGTATGAAAGGTAACCTGGCCGCCCATAAGAATCTCACCCTCCACAAGTTTGCACTGGGCGATACGAATGGCACGATAAAGATTTGCCTGAGCCCAGACGGTGTTGGCAGCACGACGCTTGACGTTGGCACCAATTCTTACTTCCCGAGGTCTGCGGAAGTGCCAATCAAAACATTGGACAGCAGCGGTGGCTGAACTCAACCTGCCCGCGCCGCAACTGATCAAGATGGACGTTCAGGCGACGGAGGACCGTATTTTGCGCGGCGCGGAAAATACTTTGCCGGCAGTGGAAGTAATCCAGATAGAGTGCTGGCTCCGGAAGGCCTACGGGATCGAAACACCGCTATTTTCGCAGATCGCCGAATTCATGGATGCACGTGCCTTCGCTCTTGTAGCGCTGGGAACTCCGTATTACAACGCGGAAATGAAACTGGAAGCGATCGATTGTTATTTTTTACGCGATGACCTGTGCAAGAAGTGGAAATCATCACTGCCGCCCCAGCCGTGGTGAACCGCGCGCCGGAATTTTTTGTCCTCTCTCGTTGAAGCGATCAACTAAGTCCAGTTGGGCGCGCCCCCATCACGCAGTGAAGTACGTTGGCGGCAAGACAGCGGCGCACCATTGTCTGGCTTCCTCAAAGAGCTGCTTATCTTTGAAATAAATCACATTTCCCCAGGATTCGGCGACCGACTGATCTTGATTGCAATAGTACGAAATCGGCCTATTGTCCGAGCGATAGAAAACAATGTGCCATCGATACCCACGCGGACGCAATTCACCGGTCAAGTCGCTCAGCCGGTTCATTGCGCCGGATCTGCCGAAGATCATCTTTGGATCCCAGAATTCCGCCATCAGAATCTCGGTAGAACAAGCGCCCATTCCCCGGATAACTTCGAGATCGTATCCCTCTGTATCAATCTTGACCGCACCCACTTCAGCAGGAACTAAATTGGCACGCACAAGACTGTCCACACTTCTCACCCGGACGTTAAGCTTTCGGGTGAACTGCAGATCGCAGGGCATCGAATGTGGTAGCAGACTGTGATAAAGCGAAACCGAATCGCCGTATTTTGGCGTCGGTGATATCTCCTCCGCTATGTGCAGTTCCATCGTCCGGTCGTCATATCCGACCGCGAATTGATGGGCGTGAAAGTGCTCGTCATCTCCGAAACTTCCCTTTAATTGGGCAAAGATTGGGGGAAACGGTTCGAAAGCGAATACCTCGTAGCCGCCGGCCAGCAGCCGTCCGGATGCCTCGCCTACGTTGGCTCCGATATCGATCGCATTCCTGTTCCCAAGAAGCGGAGCCAAATGCACGATTAAGGTGATCTCCGGATTTTCGAGCTCAAAATACTGGCCCTTAATGGTGATGATGGCGGAGTGCAAGCCGGACTGGATCGTGCTTTGATCGCCTGACGCCACCGGCACCGGTGGGGGACTCGCCTGATGCGCCGGAAGAGCGGCCAGCCGTTCGATAATTTGCGCGAACTCGTCCGCACGGCGCCGGTCAGACTCGCGAACCATCTCCGCCAGTTCAGCGGATGGCTGCTGCGTTGGAAGACCGGCCAGCCGTTCGATAATTTGCGCGAACTCGTCCGCACGGCGCCGGTCAGACTCGCGAACCGACTCCGCCAGTTCAGCAGATAGCTGCTGCATTGGAAGACCGGCCAGCCGTTCGATAATTTGCGCGAACTCGTCCGCACGGCGCAGGTCAGATTCGCGAACCGCCTCCGCCAGTTCAGCAGATAGCTGCTGCGTTGGAAGACCGGTCAACCGTTCGAGAATTTGAGCGAACTCGTCCGCGCGGCGCCGGTCAAACTCGCGAATCGTCCCCGCCAGTTCAGCAGATCGTTGCTGCGTTGGAAGACCGGCCAACCGTTCGATAATTTGCGCGAACTCGTCCGCACGGCGCCGGTCAGACTCGCGAATCGCCTCCGCCGTTTCGACAGTCTGCTCCCGAAGGCAATCTACTTTCTGCAGCGTGCGACTCTCCACTTGGGTACAGCGCTGGTCGAGCGCTTCCACGGCTGTCAAAAACTCCGCACGGCGGCCAATAGGCTCGCGGAAACTCTTTGCGAGATGTTCAAGGGCGGCTGTCAGTTGAGTTCCCCGCTCCCGGTTCTGGGCCGCCCATACCCTGAGGAGAGCGTTCAGCGATTCGACCAGCGACGCAGTCTGGCAACTGGCTGCGTTGTCTCGTTCGCGTTTCTGTTCCAACTGTTGATAGATTGCCTGCTGTTGCTGAGCCTGTTGGACGAGGAAGGTAACAGCCTGGAGTAACGCGGCATCATTTGCCGCGATATCCTGCAATGCCGCGCCGTTTACGGTCGCGATCTCGTGCAATGCCGCGCCATTAGCTGAGGCGATATTCTGCAATATTGCGCTGTGTTCTCTCGCGATATCGCCCACTGCCGCCTTGTTTGCTTTAGCGATATCCTGCAACGCCGCACCATTTACGCCATTCCCTGAAACCTTTCGATCAATTTGATCGAGTTTGGCAAAATGTCCCTCAATGATATTGCAGATGTCGCGGACCGGATAGAATTGTTTCAGTCTGGAGTGTAGTTTGGCCACCATTTTTGCTCCTTGAGAGAGACTACTGTTGATTGAAAAACTTAGAACAGGCCGCTTCGAACGAACACAGCATCCTTCTGTTCGAGCAGACCGGTGGCGGGCGTCCGCCATTCCCCCACATCGTCGAAGTAACGAAATCCCAGATCACTCATCAGGTTAATCATTTCCTGAAATGTCTTCATTTCCGGATGCACGCGCTCCAGAGTCAATTCGAGGACAATTACGTCGACATTTTGGCCGATGAAATCGCGTCCGCCTTCGATGACCAGATGCTCGGCGTATTGCACATCAATCTTGAGCAGGCCGTGGCCGCTGATACTCTTTTCCCGGGCTAACCGATCTAGGGTGGTAACCTCTACTTGCGCTATTTCGCTGAGCGCACTCGCTTCGTTCAGTCGAAGTAACGAACTGTTGTACAAGTCAGAGGAAACCTGAAAGGACATCCTACCGGCCTGATTCGAAAGGGCAATTTCCACCAGTTCGACACCGGGACAGCAACGTAGCAAATCCTGTTTGGCTTCGAGAGGATAGCGCGAAGCCAATGCTTCCACCAGAACGAATCGCGCGTCCGGAAACAACGGCTTAATCGTTTTGGACCATATTCCCGTGGATGCCCCTACATCGACAACGAAGTCAGGCGCGAATCCAATTGCCTGGAGGCGCCTCAATGCCTGGTAGATCGTATGAAAATCATCGTAGATACCTACCGGGACCGGCGGATCCACATAGTGAACGAAATCGCCGGATTGGGGCGCGAGCAGATTCTCAAACTTTAGATTCGAGGGCGCGCCGTGTTCCATGGACTCCCACAACCAATCCGCGGCGCCAATGTCGGAGAAGGTGGGAGCGATACGGGCGGCGTTTTCGCGCATAGTCTTTTGAGTTTCGAGATTGGTTACCTGGCGAACCGCGCGTTGGAAGTCCTGAGTCGTATACTCGCACGTCGTCCCGATCTCAAACCTCTTGACGAACCTGGCTGCAGCGACCGCGGGATTTCCGATCACGATGATCGGCAGATGGGCACTAGCCATCATAAATGGTATCCGGCTCGGCAGGCTTAGGTACGCAACCCAGTGATTGTCGTCGTTTTCACTCAAAGTCCCCGATGGAACCAGGGCAAAGTCATACCGCGCAAGAGCTGGGGCAAGTTCTTCCTCCGGCAACCCGGGAAAAAAATTGATTCCTTCCCGCCTCAATTCGTCAAAATCCAACTTAAGCCAGGAGCGCCGCTGTTGCAGTACCAATCGATTTGGATACCGGAAGACCTGATTGTTTCGCGCAGAAGATCCAACCAGCGTTGCGACCAAATATTGCCAACGAGCACGCCGCGATCCGGGTTCCGCGCCGACGGCGCAGGGTCGAGCCGGATCAACCGGTGATCCACCAGAGGAGGCAGTAGCCAGAATTTCAGCCGATATTTGTTCTGATATGCGTATTGCATTTCGGAAGAAATCACCAGACGCAATTTAGACTTTACGAGCGCCTCGCGCATCATGTCATCGGGGATTTGTCCTTTGGTGATGTTCTGGTCGTCCATAATGTACATGCAAAGCTGGGCGTTCGTAATCTCCTTAATGGCGATTGCGGTCAAAACGTCGTCAGCGCCCCACGGGACGCACACAACGCGTCTGATGGGCGTCGCCCGTACCCACCTCAGAACTGTTTCGAAAATCTGCGCACGGCTCATACCGACAGCGGGCAAGCGAAAATTTATTTCTCCAAAATTCTGGAGGCCGCCATAGGTATCCACGCACCGGATTGTCAGCAGAGAGGAACAGCCCCGAAACACTCTTTGTATGAGCACGCCGGTGCCATGATGGCTGTTGATTTCGTTGTACCAAACGATGGCGTCGTATGGGGAGATGTTGGAGGAACCTGGCGTGGACACCGTCTTGCTTGCTTCGATTGCGAAAGCAAGCTCGTGACGGAGTTTCCGATTCGTCTCGACGACAGTTGAGTCGACCATGTACCTGGTTTTTCTCCGTAGGAACACACCTGCTGGATTTGCCGTTCCAGCTCAGGATCCTGCGCACGCACGTGACCGCAAGTTGCCGGGCCTGGAAGGAGTGCTTGTGACTCGTCAGTATAGTATCATAATTGGATCGCGCATATGGGCCTCAATCATGGGCGCTTGACGAACGAAGCCGGTGCCGCGATCGGTTCGGCATCTACCCACCCTCGCGCGGTATGGTTTGCTTGTGCAATCCCACCGGGCCTTGGCTGGAACCCTTACAAAGGACCATCGAAGCTAATTTTCCGGCATCGCTCCGACTGTTCTGGACTTTTCTGCATGAGAATTTTCGGTGACACCCTCACCAACCTCGCAGACCATCAGTACCTCAGGAGACTGCCTTGCTGAAACTCGTGACTGAAATCGAGTTAACGAAACCACCGGAGCCGCTATTCGTCGACCCGCGGTATGGGCGTGTATGGGCGCTGGTCACGTTTGAGGGTGCGCCCGTGTGTACCTTCGAACTGGATTGCGATCCTGGTGTGCGCACCATCTCGGCGGAGCGCCTACGTAAGGAGGCCATCGAGCGAAGCGCCTGGATGATCTGGCAGAAGGCCGTTGAACGAAGGTTCAGGCGTGCGGAAGCTTGTTTTCCCCCAATTAGCGTGGTGGTATGCACTCGTGACCGCCCGAAATTGCTCGAGCGTTGTCTCGAGAGTCTGCGCGGGCTCGATTATCCCGAGTACGAAGTTATCGTCATCGACAATTGCTCTCGTGACAGCGAAGTAGCCGCCGTCATCGAACGCGCTGGCTTCAGGAACGTTCGGGAGAATCGGCCCGGTCTCGATTGGGCGCGAAACCGGGGCATTGCGGAAGCGCGCCATGACATTGTAAGTTACATTGACGATGACGCTGTCGCCAGCCCTGGGTGGCTGCGCGCGATCGCGCGAGGTTTCCACGACCCCGCGGTTATGGCTGTAACCGGGCTCGTGCTTCCCGCGGAACTGGACACTGAACCACAACTCATTTTCGAGTGGTACGGCGGCATGAGCAAAGGAATGACGCCGAGATCGTTCAACTCCGCCACATTGCCTGACTTGCAAGTCTTTGCGGCCCATGACTTCGGTGTAGGCGCGAATATGGCATTCAGAAGGCAGATATTTGAGAGCGTGGGTACCTTTGACACTATGCTGGATACCGGTACACCTTCGGGCGGCGCCGGGGATATAGATATGTTTCACAGGGTTCTCGCGGCCGGTTTGACGCTCCGCTACGAACCCGACGCTTTCATCTGGCATCGACATCGACGAAGCCGTGGCGGTCTTGAACGGCAGATCTACGCCAATGGTAAGTCGTATGGAGTCTATCTCATCAAGACTTGGCGTTCGGGCAGGATACCGGGCGCGGCGAAATTTGCGGCGCGCTGGATGTCTGGACGGGTGGTGCGGCGACTGGTTCGGAGTTTCATTGGGCGGGAGGACTTCCCGCGCGACCTGCTGTGGGCCGAATTCCGGGGTGCACTGCATGCGCCCCGGGCTTATCTAGCCACTGTAAGAAATGACCGGCGCATTCGGGAACTGACGCCGGAATAAGAGAACTCAAGCCGCCGATCCCAGCAATCGTCGCCCGGTCCTGAGTTAACGGTGGGTCTCCGCGGCACCGAGATCATAGCCGGCGCCCTGCGGGGTGACTCCGCCGTAGAAATCATTGCTGCCAGGATTAACGCCGAAGTTCCACAGGTTAAGTCCGGAATCGATCAGCGGCGAACCGGATTGAAATTGATATGGCGTCAATGTGTTGAGGGCATCGCTGTTATTGATGGACCATCCGCCGCCAGGATTATTCAGCATGGGATCGACGTTGAAACCCGTGTTTGCGCCATTAACCTGCTCCTGGCCAGTGCCCGCGCGGAACGAGGGCAGATCATAGTAATAGCTGTTTGCCAAGCCAATCATCAGGTACCCGCCGCCCGTCCAGTAGTCATTGTCTTGCATAACCAGGCCACTCTGGCCTGGTTCGGCCCAGAACGCCCACGAGTTGTTGTATGCCATCAGGATGTTGTTGCGGATTTGAGTATTGATTGTGGGAGAGCCGATCGTTATTGCCGAAGTATTTCGGCTTGGACCAGGCGTCATAAATACCGTGTTGTTGTAGACCTCGGCGTTTGAAATACCCGAGCCGCCGTTCCACAAATGGATACCACCAGGGCCGTTATTGCGACCGTCGTTCTGAGTAATGTTATAGCGGATCGTATTGCTGTACATTGGCCGCGCTCCTGTAAACTCCGCAAACAGGAATCCAGGGCCGTCGTTGTTATGCGAGTAGTTATATTGCATAACCGAGTTCGTTGTACCGCCATCTAAATCAAACCCCCCGCCGTCGGTTACCGAACCGGTGTGGTTGTCATGAGATTCGTTGTATTGCACAGTGATGTTGTTGGAGTCCCAAGCCACAATACCTACGGGGCCACCGTTCGCCGTGTTGAGCGCCCCGTTGTTGTAGGCGAGAGATCGTTCGATCGTCCCTCCGTCGACGTCAGAGATCGTAATGCCGTTGCCCGAGGAGTGGCTCGTGCCCGAAATGCCCAGGTTGTTGTATGCCGTACAATGGCCCACGTAGACGTTCTGGTGCGAGTACAACGTTGAGTTTGGATCCCAATAACCCGAAACCGCTATGCCGCCGCTACCGTTGTCATGCGAGACCGCGTTCGTGATGCTTACGTTCTTGAAACCGCTCTTCTGATTCCACGACGTGACTGTGATGCCGAACCCCCCGAATCCGGAGACTTCGACCGAGTCAATCTGGACGGTGTCGAGCTTGACGTTCCCCGGCACTTCCATGTAAAAGACAATTCCGTTAGTGTTATTGGAGGGGTAGCCGGACCCGACGATCTTAATATTCGAGATCTTGATGCCACCCGTGTTGTAAATAAATACGCCCATTCCCGATCCTGCCGAAATGGTCGCGCGTCCGGTGCCATACGAGGTCACGGTCACTGGACTGGACGGGGTACCCGCGTCGAAGTTGTCCAGATAGAGCATCCCGCTAAAGGTGGAAGTGGCATTGAGCAGAATGCGATCACCCGGCGAAAAATTCGTGTTCTGAATTTTGGTGAGTGTGGCCCAGGCAGTCATCGCCGACAGGCCGTTACTCTTGTCGTTTCCGGAGTTACTGACGTAGTAATCCGTGGCGAACGCGGGCAATCCAAATTGTAAGCCGATGATAAGCGGCAAACTGAGAGATGTGAGACGTAGAGAAATGATAGTGTTTACTCCGGTGTGAAAAGCCAGTTGGCGGGGCAGATAGGTGACCGTTACGAGTGCATAAGAACCGCACGTCCGGTCAGAATAAAACTGCTGCGGAAGCCCAGATTTAATAGTACTTGTATAGCTTCCGTTTTGTACATTTCCATGCACAAGTTTTTACAATTTTAACGTTGGCTACTCGATTAGACGTTTTTGGAAGCAAATGCAGGCACAACTGCCAGGACAGCTGGATGATGTTTGTCGGGATTGGTGGCGATGTGGCCGGTCCGGAGTATCATTGGAAAGGCGGATGCGCCGACGCGACCTTCTGTGCCGAATTCCTGGCGGATTGAATGCGCGATGGGCGTATGCACGGGCGGGTGATGAAGCTGATGAATACTTACGGAACTGAACCTGACGCGGGGAGGTCGGGGCAGACGCTCAATCCAGTAGTAGCGAAATTGCAGTCCTTGCTGGCGCGTTATGAGTTGGGATGGCCTCCCGGACATTTTTACTCGCCCATACCGGATCTCGCTGAGGTCCGCCAGCGCGAGCAGGAAATCTTTCGCCTTCCGGCCGAATTGCCGGGTATTGACCTGCGCGTCTATGAGCAGGTTCGACTTGCGCGCGAATTCGCGCGCTTCTACCCTGAACAGCCCTTTGCGGATGACAAAGGCCCCCGCACGCGATATGGTTTTCTGAATCCGAATTTCTCTTACGGAGAGGCGCTGGCGCTCTACGGCATGCTGCGTCATTTGCGGCCCCGCAAACTCATTGAAATCGGTTCCGGGCATTCGTCATGCGTAACGCTGGATACCAATGAATTGTTCTTAGCCGGCTCAATCGAATGCATCTTCATTGAACCGGAACCGGCTCTGCTTCGATCTCTGCTCAGGGAAGAAGATATCGCGCGGGTGACCATCTTTCCGGAGCGGCTTCAGACCGTCGATAAGCGTATCTTCGCAGACTTACACGCAGATGACATTTTGTTCATAGATTCGACTCACGTCTCGAAGATAGATAGCGACGTCAATCACATTTACTTCGATATCTTACCGTATTTGGAATCCGGGGTCTATATACATATTCACGACATCATGTTCCCATTTGAGTATCCGAAGGAGTGGATTTATCAAGGCCGGGCATGGAACGAACTCTATCTTGTGCGTGCGTTTCTCCAGTTCAACAGCGCATTCGAAATCGTGTTCTTCAACTCCTACTTGGGACAAGTCCGTCGTGACGCCTTAGAGTCGATGCCCCTGTTTCTGCGGAATCCAGGTACGAGTCTGTGGCTTCGCAAACGCTAGCATCCTGGATAATCCCGATAAGATTCGCCTGACATCACGCCCGGATCACCGGTCAGGTGCTTTGGACGTTACTTGAGTACACTTCGGCGTTTGATTGTCCTCCCCAAAAATACTGCATTTCGGAATCTTCTGAGTAACGAATCGTACGCAGTTTGGATAGCGTCTTCAACTTCATGCAGCGGACACTTCGTGCGCGAGTCTTGCCGTTTCCGCCACCTGTTCGGGTGGCACCGTGATACGGATTTCGTGCATGAATTAAACTCCTTCGATTTGGATTATCTAAACTATGGCTGATTTAACCATGCTCGCGCGCCAACTGGATGTTGAAAAAGGCACCTGTCGGGCCATCATAGAAACACCCAAAGGCTGCCGCAACAAGTCAATTACGACCCCGGATCAAACCTGTTCATGCGACGGAGATCCCCTCGACATTCTCGTGCTCATGGACGCCCCGGCGCATGTCGGCTGCTAGGTACGTCCGATCGGTGTCATCTCCGCCGGGCAGATTCAGCACGGCACGAAAGAAACAAACGTGAGTTTCCGAGACCCATAGATTTCAGCCGGAATTGTCAATTTCCGAGAGCGGAGCGCGGACGACGGACAGCCCTCGAGTGTTGAGACGGCAGTATTGAGCTTTCCACGAGCCAGCGGCAGGGTTATTGGCTGCCGTCATGATTAACGATACCGATTCCGGCGCATATAGTGGCCGCAAGGCGCGTGCGTAAGGTCATGCGCAACAACAACTCATGCCCGACAGTCAAAATCAGGGCAGGCGAATGAGCCGGTGAGTCCCGTCGTACAATGGGAACTTCCGCCCATCGCAATGTCGATTCCTGAGCTCAAACGTACGCCTCTGAACGCAGTTCATCGCGCATCCGGCGCCAAAATGGTGGATTTCGGCGGATGGGATATGCCCGTGCAATATTCCGGCCTCGTCGATGAGCACAACACGGTTCGCAACGCTGTTGGCCTGTTCGATGTCAGCCACATGGGCGAGATTGAGATTCGCGGACCGGAAGCCGGCAAGCTGGCCAACTTTGCGACAACTAATGCTGTCGGCAAACTGCAACTTGGGCAAGCACAATACTCCGGCCTGCTCTACGAACACGGAGGTTTTGTCGACGACATTCTGGTCCACAAAGTCGCGGACGATCACTATTTTATTTGCGTCAACGCGTCAAATCAGGAGAAGGATTTCGAACACATCGTTGCCCTTAATCCTTCGACGCGGAAATCGAGTTCGCTAGCGATCGATACGCGCAGATCGCGGTGCAAGGTCCGCGAGCGCTTGAAACACTTCGCAAATTGACGACTGTCGATATCGCGGCAATTCGCTACTACTGGTTCAAGGATGGCGAAGTTAGCGGCATTCCGGCGCGAATCGCGCGCACCGGTTACACAGGCGAGGACGGTTTCGAAATTTACGTAACACCGGAAGAGGCTTCGGCTATCTGGCAAAAACTCCTCGATGCGGGTCGCGAATTCGGCATCAAGCCATGCGGACTGGGCTGCCGCAACACTTTGCGCCTGGAATCCAAAATGGCGCTTTACGGACACGAAATCCACGCCTCCATCACGCCGCTCGAAGCCGATCTCGCATGGATCGTAAAACTGGACAAAGGCGATTTTGTTGGGCGGGAAGCGCTCGTCAAGCAGAAAGAGGCAGGCATCAAACGCAGGCTTGTGGGGTTCGAAATGCGTGAACGCGGCATTGGCCGCGATGGGTATGAAGTGTATCTCGATGGTGCGCCGGCCGGGTGGGTGACCAGCGGTTCGCCGGCGCCGAGCCTGAACAAGAATATCGGACTTTGTTATCTTCCGGTGGAGCATGCGCATCCAGGCCGGAAAATAGAAATCATCATCCGCAATCAACCGGTGAAGGCCGAAACGGTGGCTACGCCGTTCTACAAACGAGGAAAATGATGGATTATCCCGCAACATTCCGTTACACCAAAGAGCATGAATGGGTACATGTGGAGGGCAACGTGGCGACCATTGGCATTACCGACCATGCGCAACACGAACTCGGTGACATTGTCTATGTCGATCTACCCAAAACCGGCACTCAAGCCGAGTCGGGTAAGACGTTCGGCTCGGTGGAGTCGGTCAAAGCTGTATCGGATATCTATGCGCCGGTTTCCGGAGAGATCGTTGAGACCAATGATGGCCTCGCATCCGCGCCTGAAAAGCTGAATTCCGATCCGCATGGCGCCGCATGGCTAATCAAAGTACGCATGACCAGCCCGGATGAAATAAAGCAACTGATGAATGCCGCGGATTATCAAAAGTATGTGGGGGCCGAATCTTAATTGCGTTACCTTCCGAAGTCTGACTCCGAACGCCAGGAGATGCTGGCGGCGTGCGGATTGCGAGAGAAGAATGAGCTCTTCGCGCATTTACCCAAGGACGTTGTTCTCGACCGTCCTCTAAACCTCCCTCCAGGAATCTCGGAATACGAAATCGTGGATTATTTCCGCGAGCGCGCGGAGGAGAACGCGAGTTATCCATCTTTTCTCGGCGCAGGCGTGTATCGCCACTACCGTCCAGTAGTGGTCGACACGGTTGTCTCGCGCGGTGAATTTCTGACGTCGTATACGCCTTACCAGGCGGAGATCGCGCAGGGCACACTAACGACGATCTTCGAATTCCAGACGATGATTTGCCAGCTTACCGGCATGGATGTGGCTAATGCGTCGATGTATGATGGCTCGACCGCGGTACCGGAAGCGGCAATGATGGCCGTCCGAGTGACCGGACGCACGCGCGTTCTCGCGTCACGAACGGTACATCCCGAATATCGCGAAGTGCTACGGACTTACGCCAGACATCAGGGCCTGCCGGTTGAAGAATTTGGCTATGACGCGAAGACCGGCGGTATTGATCTCGCCGATCTGGAATCGAAGCTGAATAAAGACACTGCGGCGGTGATCATTCAATCGCCAAATTTCTTCGGGATTATCGAGCAGGTAAACGCGGCGGCGGAATTGGCGCATAAATCCGGCGCGCTGCTGGTGGTGGTATTCACTGAAGCGGTTTCACTCGGTATTCTGGAGCCGCCCGCGAGCGCCGATATCGTTGTCGGCGAACTGCAATCGTTCGCCATTTCGCCGAGCTACGGCGGGCCATTTGCGGGAATTATCGCGGCTAAAGAGAAATACCTTCGCCAGATGCCCGGACGCCTTGTGGGCCAGTCGATCGATTCCAACGGCAACCGGGCTTTCTGCCTCACGCTTTCAACTCGCGAGCAACATATCCGGCGCGAAAAAGCGACTTCGAACATTTGCACCAATCAAGCATTGATCGCTTTGATGGCCACGGTGTTTATGACGATTTACGGTAAAGAAGGTCTTCGCGAACTCGCGCTGCAGAATCTTGCGAAAGCGCATTATCTGGGCAGCAAAGTAAAGCCGAGATTTTCGGGAGCGTACTTCAACGAGTTTGTTTCCGCGCCTGCTGAGGGCGATGTGAATGAAAAGCTTCTCGAACAGAAGATAATCGGAGGTCTCGCGTTGGATCGCTTTTATCCCGAACTGGCCGGTTCGATGCTGCTCTGCGCCACGGAAATGAGCAAACGCGGCGACATGGACCGCGTCGCGAGCGCGATCTACGGGAACGTGACGGGAAGGTGAAGTAAGTGATCCAGAAAGTTCGCAAACATATCGTCCAGAATGAACCGCTGATTTTCGAGCGCAGTTCACCGGGCAAGAACGGCTACCAGCTTCCGGAACTCGACGTTCCTGCCATAGATGCCAACGCGGCGCTCGGCGCGCAAAACGTTCGCAGCGAAATTGAAGGCTTTCCGGAGGTGAGCGAAGTGGATGTGATCAGACACTTCACGCGCCTCTCCACCTGGAACTATGCCATCGATCTTGGCATGTATCCGCTCGGTTCCTGCACCATGAAGTACAATCCGCGCGTAAACGAACTGGTGGCGCGCCTTGATGGCCTCGCATGGGCTCACCCGTATCAGCCTGAATCTCTGTCGCAAGGCGCCTTGCGAGTGATGGAACATCTCGAAAACGCGCTGCTCGAGATCACGGGAATGGACGCGATTACGCTTCAACCGGCCGCCGGCGCTCATGGCGAGCTGACGGGGATCCTGGTGGTCCGCGCGTTGCTTGAGAGTCAAGGCAATGCTCGCAAGAAGATTCTGATCCCTGATTCGGCGCACGGCACCAATCCTGCGACGGCCGCCATTGCAGGGTACTCGGTGGAAAACATCCGGTCCAACGATCAAGGGCTGATTGATTTAGAAGCTCTAAGCCGCTCGGTGACTGATGAAGTCGCGGCGCTTATGGTGACCAATCCCAACACGCTCGGCGTCTTCGAAGAGAATATTGTGAAGGCGGTGGAGATTCTCCACGCAAAGGGCGCGCTGGTCTACATGGATGGCGCGAACATGAACGCTCTGGTGGGTATCGCGCGTCCCGGCGATTTTGGTATCGACGTGATGCACCTCAATTTGCACAAGACCTTTTCGACGCCTCATGGTGGCGGTGGTCCGGGTGGTGGTCCGGTCGCGGTAAAGCGGATCCTCGAACCGTTTCTTCCGATCCCGCGGCTCAAGCGATCCGGCGACTTATTGGCGCTCGACTACGATCATCCGCAATCGATTGGCAAGGTGCGGGCATTCTATGGCAATTTCGGTGTCCTGGTGCGCGCGCTCGCGTACATTCTGGCGCACGGCGGCGACGGACTCCGGAACGCCACTATCGACGCGGTGATGAACGCCAACTACATCCGCCATAAACTGGCGCCCTATTTCGATCTGCCTTATCCGCGCCCCAACATGCACGAGGTAGTGTTCAGCGACGATGCGCAGGCGCGCAAAGGTGTGCGGACTGGCGATATCGCAAAACGCCTGATCGATTACGGCTTCCATCCGTACACGGTAAGTTTTCCGCTGATTGTTCACGGAGCGTTGATGATCGAGCCGACCGAGACCGAAAGCAAGATGGAACTTGACCTTTTTATCGACGCGATGATCGACATCTGCAAAGAAATCGAGACGTCGCCTGAACTGGTCACCAAAGCGCCGCACGATACCAGGACAACCAAGGTTGACGAAGTAGCTGCGGCGCGGCGTCCGATCTTACGGTGGAAGCCTCACTCGGCCGCAACCGCGTAGACTGCGACGCTTATGCGCGCACTGTTTTATGCCGCCATACGCCGCTTCCGCAGCAATCGGATGGCGGCGTTCCAACGCACATTTCCTCTCACCCCGCAGACGCGCATCCTGGATGTTGGTGGCACAGCCCTCAATTGGTCGCTCATTGCCACGCGCCCTCGGATCACGTTGCTGAACCTGCCGAGTAGCGGTGAGGCGACCGTGGCTGGCGACGGCCGTTATCTGCCGTTCCGCAACAGCGCGTTCGACATCGTATTCTCCAATTCCGTCATCGAGCACATTTCGGCGCCGCGGGATCAACGCCGTTTTGCGGACGAGATCCGGCGAACCGGGCGCGCCTATTGGGTGCAGACGCCGGATCGCTCGTTTCCGATCGAGCCGCATCTGGTAACGCCATTCCTGCACTGGCTTCCCGAAAGAGTGCGAGGGAGCGTGGCGCGCCACTTCACATTCTGGTCGCTAATCGAACGCCCCACCCCGGATCGATGGGAGTTCTACATCCGGCACTGCTCGGAGGAGGTCCGGTTGCTGAATGCGAGCGAATTGCATAGCATGTTCCCCGAGGCGCGGATTCTTAGGGAACGGTTTTTGGGTTTGTCGAAGTCACTAATTGCGGTATACCAACCCGACACCAAGCCGATAAGCTAGTCAACCAGTCGCCCTGCTGCTGCCAGAATTCGATGTCGAAGTCCCGGTCAGGAAATTCACGCTTCACCAGCCCCGGTTTTCCAATTTGTAGATTTTGTGATCTGAGAATTTTCCAATCAGAATCGACGCAGATTGCCGAACGACCCGCTGCGGCAAACTCGTTTTGAGAGCGAAACGCCCATCGGCTGAGTACATAGCTGAGAAGTGTCTCTCCCGATTCAAGCTGCCAGGAGTTGGATAATGCGCTGAATGGAAGTGTCGGCTTGACGGTAAGCCGCCTCAATGTTGGTGGCCAGTCTTGGTTCGGGGTGGGGAGGCGAGTTGAACAAAGCTGTTGGCAAGAGGGCCGCGGACCCGCTTGCCTTTGGCCGTCGGTCGATAAGCATGGCTTTTGCCGCCGCGCTCCACAAGCTCCGTGAGCCTTGATTTTGCGGAGGTCGTAGCGCAACTGAGTAAGGATATAGTTTTCGGCCTTCACGCCGAAGGCGGTGAGAATGGCTTGGTGAATCTGTGCGATGCGTCAGCCGCCGAGTTTAATTCCGGAATGACCCCATGATGCGGATCATGCGGGTGTCGTGAATCCTGATGCCGGGCACGCGTGCGCGAATCGAGAAAGGTGGTGAACCTCTCGTACATGCGCAAGACGGCATTCTTACCGCAGGCCCGGAAGACGTGGTGACCGTGCTCAACCCTTCTCGAGCACGCTCTGCAGTGGATCGGCGACTTCGAAGAACTGGCGCCGCGTCCTTGAAACGCATGCCTACGCCGCTACTGCAAAAGCGGACTGCTGACCGCTGAAAGCTGCGTTTTCAAAATTTCAAATATTTTTGGGCAATATTTAGAAGTGCATCTTGGCCGCAAACTCGAAATCGCGCGGATTCCCGGCGCTGGTAATCGTGCCAAATGCCGCCGACCCGAAACTCCCGTTGGGATCGTTCAATGGCGGCGTGTTCGACACATTAAACACCTCGGCCCGGAACTCGATATTCATTCGCTCGGTAATGCGGAACGTTTTGCCGATCATCAGATCCGCATCCTGCAGCCCGGGACCGCGAACCGGATTTCGCGAACTCGTTGCCGATAACGAACTGCGGACGCCCGCGTAAACGCCGCGGTGTTGAACCACTCGCGCGGCGCTTCGGGTGGCGAAGCTGTTTGGATTGGCGATCAGATTCGGCCGCTGCACCGCGAATCCCAAACTCGAATCGAGATTCGTCGCCTGCGACACCGCCACGCGATCGCCCGCCTGAACGCGCGCGAGTCCGGCGATTGCCAGCCGGAGATCTTCCACCAGCGCGGGATCTGATAAATCCAGCCAGCCGAAAACACGCGCGGAATGTCGCCGCTCGAAAGATCCCGCTCGAGATGCCGGTTATAAGCGTCGGCCGCTCCGGTGCTGTTCAAAACCGGCCCGCTGAAGATCGTCTGCGAGAAATACGCTGGATGCATCGTCGATCAGCTTCGAGAAAGTGAATGCCACGGTGAACGTCAAGCCCGTGCGAGAAGCGCTTTTCGAGCTTCGCCTCCAATGCATTGTACGACGAATTCCCGACGTTATCGCGGAACAGTGCGACCGTCGTGAATCGGGGAAACGGACGCAATAACTGCTGCTCCGCGATTGTCGGCGGCGCCCAGCGACGAAGATGCCGGAATCTGGCCGTAGTAAGGATTCGCCACCTTCGTGAGCAGCGCGGCTCCCATCGCCAGATCCTGCCGCCGGCAGCTGATTCATGTTGGCCTCGGGAATCCCCAGGCGCGTGTTCTTCGAGCCCAGATAACCCGCCTCGAAATTCCAGTCCCGGCCGAACGTCTTCTGGATCGTGAAATTCCATTGCTGCGAATAGCCCGATCCGTTGTTCCTCTGCACGCCGAACACGCCCTGTCCGAGACCCGAATTCGCATTCGGCGCAGTCACCTGGACTGTCGGGTCCGCTCGAAAGAACGAACGCCGGATTGATATTGTCCGGCGATTGCTGTCCCAGGGTCTGGATGAACGGGAACTGCGGCAACGTGAACGGCGTCGTGATTCCGGACTGCTCGAAAACAGACGATGCCGTAGCCCGCGCGGACCACCAGGCTGTCGCTCGCTCGGTAGCGCGAGGCCGAGGCGCGGCCCGAAGTCGCAGCATTCCAGTTCGCGCGCCGTATGCGGGAAATCCAGAACCTGCGTATTCAAATTGAACATCGCGCCCTGGTTGTGCACTTCGGTGGAAGGAAAGTTCAGTGTGTAGCGCGTACCGATATTCAACGTCAAGCGCGGCGAAACCTTCCAGTCGTCGCCGACAAAGAACTCCGCAATGTGCGCGCGTTCCTGGATTAGCTGCTTCTGAATGTCGATGGTGAACGCGTTGACCTGTCCCAGCAACAGCGACGCGAGCGCATTTCCGCCGCTGCCGCCCGTCGGATTGTTCGTCCCCGTGGTGTTGATAGTGAATGATCCGGTGGGGTTCGGCGGATTCAAAACATCCAGCGCCTCGCGGCGGATGTCGACGCCGAACTTGATCGTGTGGCGGCCTCGGACCATCGAAACCGTATCCAGATATTCGGTGACCGACGTGGTGAAATCGATCGTTCGCCGCGGTTGTCGGACCGATCTGCTGATAGCCCGCTACGCTGAAAATCGGCAGTACGGAGGCAAACGAATTCGACGGGAGCCCGGGGATAGTGATGCCGCCGTTCTGAAGCGATATCTGATTCAGATCGCGGCGCGTGTAACCGAAGCGCGCCTGATTCAGCATGGCAGGCGAAAGCGCCCAGTGATCTTCCACGACTACTCCATCGCCCCGCGTGATGGCATGCCCGATCACGCCGGACGTCAAGCTCCCGCTGCCATCCGGAAGCGGAGTCACCGGCGTGTCGTCGTCGCGCAAATACGAGTAGCGCCCAAAGACGCGATGTTTCTCGCCGAAGTAGCGATCCACTCGTGTGTCGAACTGATCCTGATTGTCGGGCTCGGCAGCAGTGCGCATGTAGTTGTTCGCTGTACCCGGCAGGTTAGGCAAAGGATAGTGTTGCAGAACCTGCTGCGCAATCGGATCGAAGCGGCTGAGCGGGATCGTGTTGTTTGGGAACTGTTGACGCGGCGAAGTGGCAGGGTCGTAAATGGCGGTCGAGAAGACGCCCTGCCTCTGCGCCAACGTCGGCACCGTGCTGAACCGCGTAATCCCGGTGCGCAGACGCGTCCCCTGCCAATCGACGAAGAAGAAAGTTCGGTTCTTTTGTATGGGGCCGCCTAACGCCAAGTCCATATTGGTTGCGGCGGAACTCGGGTTTCGGGCCCGCGGGTGCGAAATAGTTGCGAGCATTGAGATCCTCGTTGCGTAGGAACTCAAACAGCGTTCCGTGCAGATCGTTGCTCCCGGACTTGCCGACGACCATCACCGCGCCGCCATTTGATCGGCCGTATTCTGGCGAATAGGAATTGATGTTGATCCGAAACTCCGCGATGCCATCGACGATGGGATAGAACGCCACCTGTCCCGGTTCGGGCTGGAGTACGCTGATGCCGTCGTAGATGTATTCGTTGGTGCGCGGACGGCTTCCATTGATGCGCGGAAGCAGCGACCCGCCGCCCGGAAGAGCGACGCCCGGCGACAGCGCTATCAGCGGGATGAAGTTACGCCCGTCGAGCGGGATGGTTTCGATTCTTCGCTGTCCTACGCTGAAGTTCACGTCTCCGCCGGCGGTCTGGAGTAGTGGGGCCGACGCTGTGACATCGAGCGATTGCGCGGCCTGCCCAACCTCCAGTTTCACGTCCAACGCCACCCGATCGTCCGTTCGCAGCGCAATGCCGGTTTGATGAAACGTTCGGAATCCGGGTAGATCCACGGAGAATGAGTACTCGCCGCTGGGCATCCCGAGAAGGTGATATCCTCCGCGATCGTCGCTAGTCGGCTAAAACGGGCCGTCGTCCCTTGCTCTTCGCGCTTGAATCCTAGCCTTCGCCACAGGCAGTCCGGACGCGTCTCGCACCGTCCCGAACAGTTCCGCTCTTCCGGCCTGACCAAGGCATGGAAGTGCGCAGACAAGAATGCCACCACAAGACCGATGTACTTCATACGGAATAGTGTATCTTAAAAAGGACAAATATCGCATGTTAGCGTGAGATTTGACTCATGCCGGAAATCGAAACCAACCTCGGCCAACTTCGCCAGAAACGCGGCTTCTCGGCCATTCAACTCGCGCAGATTGCCGGCGTTAGCAGGCAGACCATCTACGCGATCGAGGCCGGAACCTACGTGCCGAACACCGCCGTTGCTCTCCGCCTCGCGCGTGCGCTCGATACCAAGGTCGAGGATCTCTTCACGCTGCCCGATGAAGGTCCCGCTCCTGCGCTTCCCACCGAAGAAGCCGTGTTGCTTTCCGGTTCCGATCCGCTGCAACCGGGCCAGACAGTCCAACTCTGCCGCGTGGACGACCGTTTGATTGCGTCGCCGCCGCTGCCTGTGCAGTGGTATTTCCCGGCGAGTGACGCCGTGGTCAGCCACAAATCGGCGGGCGGGAAAGCCAAGGTCGAGGTCTTACATGCCGGCGAAGAGTTCCGCAATCGAATCCTGGTAGCGGGCTGCGATCCGGGGATGTCCGTGCTCGCACGTCACGTTCGTGCCGCCGGATTGGAACTAGTACTGGCCCACCGTAACAGCTCACAAGCGCTGAAGCTGCTGAAGGAGGGCAGCATCCATATCGCCGGCACTCACCTCCACGATGACGCGAGCGAGCGGCTCTTTCCGAAGGACGCCGTCGCCGTGATCTCGTTCGCCATCTGGGAACAGGGCATCCTTACCGCGCGAGGCAATCCCAAGGGCGTTCGGGGCCTGGAGGATTTAGCGCGCCGGGACATCACCATTGCCAATCGCGAAAAGGGCGCCGGCGCCCGCCACCTTCTCGATGAGGGACTCCAGCGTCTGAACATCGATTCGCGAAAGGTTCGCGGCTACGAGCATACAGCCCCTGGACATCTGCCTGCCGCGTGGCAGGTCCATGCAGGCGAGGCCGACTGCTGTATATCAACGCGCGCCGCCGCGAGGCTTTTCGGACTCGGCTTCATCCCGCTGGTCAGCGAACGGTACGATCTCGCGGTTCGGCGGCAGCATCTCGATTTGCCCGGCGTACAGACCTTATTCGACACGCTCAATCGTTTCAGCTTCCGGCGTGAACTCGAAAGCCTTGGCGGGTACGATACCAAGGACGCCGGCGGCCGTATCTTGTAACGCGGCCTCAAGCGGCCACGGCGTCCGCTGTCTGCACCTTGGCGTGGCTGCGGAAGAAGAGCGCGATCATCACCAGAATCACCAGCGCGCCCAGCGACGAGCTAAGCCAGAAGCCTTGCCAGTCGCGCGTCACCACGCCACCGGTGTTCCTCGTGAAGTAGTCCACTGCGCCGCCGGAGAGCAGCGAGCCGATGAACATTCCCACGCCGTAGGTCAAGAAGATTATCAGCCCTTGAGCCGCACCTCGCAGGTTCGGAGGCGCCTGCATATCGGTATAGAGCTGCCCTGTCATGAAGAAGAAGTCGTAGCAGACTCCATGCAGCAGGATCGCCACATAGAACATCCACATCCCGGAGTCCGGGTTGCCGTAAGCGAGCAGCGCATAGCGCACCGTCCATGCGGCCAGCCCAACGAGCAGTATCAACTTTACCGAAACGCGCCGGAAGATTAGCGGCATCAGCAGCATCATCACAACTTCGGAAGCCTGCCCCAGCGCCATCTTGCCCGCGGAGTTGGTCACGTGTACTTCATTGAGATACGCGTTGGTGAAGGAGAAGTAGAAGGTCAGCGGGATACACGCCAGAATCGAAGCAATTACGAATACCAGGAACGACGGGTCCTTCATCATCACCAAAGCATCTAACCCCAGCACGCGCCGGACCGTGATCTTCTGACCCTTGTTCGGGGGCGGCGTGTGCGGGAGTGTCAGGCTGAAGACGCTCATCACCAGCGATGCGCCGGCCGCGATCAGGAACGGCGTCGTTCGTCGCCTCAACTCCGAGATGGCCGATCACTACGCCGATCGCGATCCACCCTAGCGTTGCGAAAACGCGGATCAGCGGGAAGTCCCGGCCGGGATCGGTGATTTGTTGAAGAGTTAGCGAGTTGGTCAGCGAAACGGTCGGCACGTAGCAGAGGCAGTACGCGAACATGATCGCATATATCGGAGCAAAAGCAGTCGTTTGCGTAACCAGGTAGAGCAGCACGGCGCCGATGAGATGAAGGAGCGCGAGCACCCGTTCCGAGGCGAAGAAACGGTCGGCAAACAAGCCCACGAAGAACGGGGAAATCATGCTTGCAAGAGCGAAAGTCCCGAACACCGCGCCTGCCTCGGTACCGGAGAACTTCAAGGTTGCGGTCAGGTAGGTTCCGATGGTCACGTACCACGAACCCCAGATGACGTAGTTCAGAAACATCATCAGGCTGAGGCGCACTCGGATGGATAATGGCATTTAGTCAGTCTACCTTTTCACCGTTTCACTTTGCGGGTCCCAGTGGAAGACGAGATCCCCGTTCTGTTCCCGCACGCGTTGAATGTCGATACCGTGCCCGACTTCCAGGCAGTCGGGCATTCCTTTGTGGAAGAAGTAGACACCGCGAAGGACATTGGGAAGATCGAGTACCGTTACGGTCTTGCGGTTGCCTTCGAGCGATGCCGCTACCGAATCGCATGCCTGCTTCGCAACCTCGGCCACACCTCGCCACGTGATCAGGTTGTGTTCGAGACATGCAACCTGAAAGGCGATGATCGCGATAGCAGCCGGCACCCGCCACTCCAGCTTGGCGAGGCTATCCAGCGCGGCCGCGAGGAACAGAGCGAATCCGACCGACGGTAGATACAGAACCCGCGACTTCTCGAGGTCTGGTCCGATGAGCAGAAGCTGTTGCACCGGGAGTGCGGCTATGAAGGTGAAGAGCAGGAATGCCAGGGTTCGCCGATCGCGGCCGCCGCGCAGTGCGATGGCGGTGTAACCTGCGATACCCAGAGCGAGCGCCAGCCATAGCCACCATTGCGCAGACTCGGTCCAGTTCACGGGAAAGAACAGCATCGCCCACAGCCTCAGCAGAAGTGCGTTCGCCGTGCGCAGGATGCTGAAGTTCAGAATCGCGGGCGTGTTCGAGGCCGTCTGATAACCGCCAATGCCCGAGAGCAGATGCCATCGGTATACGAAGACGGCGGCGGTGAGCGCAGCGAACGGCGCCACGCGACGCCAGTGCGGACGTTCAGTGATCAGGAGCAGCAGAACCGGCAGCACGTATGCCGACTCCTTGCTGATCAGCGCAAGAAACGCCATGAGCAACGCGACCCAGTATCGACCGCGCAGGAAGAGCGACAGCGTCAGCGAGCACGAACAGTGTGGCGATTACGTCGAAGCGGGAGGCGATCCAGCGTCACGACTTCAGGCCGCGAGCCGTGAACTCCGAAGATCACCGCTGCCGTGGCGGCGAAGAAGCGCGCGAGCCCGGTCTGGCGCGCGACCAGATACACCAGCACGCAGTTGGCGAAGTGAATCAGCAGCGTTGCCAGATGCCAGAGCGCGGGACTGTGTCCAGCCCAGAGCGCGTCGATGGCGTACGAGATGTAGCCGAGCGGCCGGAAGAAGTGATCTCCCGGCGGGAACGGTGAAGAGTTCAGCGATCTTCGCGGGAGTGAAGTGCAGGGCGAAGCCGATGTGCACGAAGTCATCGGAGACCAGCGGGATGCGTCATGGTCCAGAGGAGCGCGGCAGGGACTACTAGAAGCAGCAGCAGCCACTGCTTGCGATTCGCAGCCTCGCTTCGCGATTGCGCAGCCCGGCGGAGGGTCAGCCCGCAAAGCACCAGGATCGCGAAGACGGCTTCCAGGTTTATTGCGGTGCGCATCCGACGTATTGCACTTCTTCCTGGACATCGATGCCGAAGCGGTCGCGGACACGGCGTTTGAGTTCGCCGATCACGGTGCGCAGTTCACGAGCGGTGCCGTCACCTACGTTGTAGATGAGGTTGGCGTGGTAGTCGGCCACGTGGATGCCGCCTTCGCGCATGCCCTTGGCTCCGACCTGCTCCAGGAACCATGCGGACGGAACCTTGCCTTCGATGACCGAGGTCCTTGGCACCTGGGCCGCCACTTTTTCCGGCAGTTCGGCCAGCAGGAAGTTCTTGAAGATACTCCGGCGCATTTCATCGTCGGCGGATACTTGGCGTTCCGGACAGCGAGGATCTTATCGGCGGTCGCGCGCAGCACCGCGGAGTCCGCCGGTGTCATCGCGAGATCGGCGCTGAAGATGATCCAGTCCTTCCGCTTCTTAAAGATGCTCTCGCGGTAGTGGAACTGGCAAGCCGCGTTATCGATGCGGCGGACTTCGATGCCATCGTAAAATTCGACCGAGGTCACACGTTCTGAGATCGAATGGCCGTAGGCACCCGCGTTGCCGTAGACCGCCGCGCCGGTGAATCCCGGAATGCCAGTCATTGTTTCGAGCCCTTGCAAACCGTGATCGATAGTCGAGTCGACCAGATCCTGGAGCACTACGCCCGCATCGGCGGTAACCGTCGCGGCCTCAATCGTAATTGCGCTCGCGGTAAGCTTCAGAACGATG
Organism: Terriglobia bacterium; assembly: GCA_963767545.1. Lineage (GTDB taxonomy): Bacteria > Acidobacteriota > Terriglobia > Bryobacterales > Bryobacteraceae > CAVVFX01. The sequence continues at coordinate 121,752 of CAVYEV010000081.1, read as the reverse complement.
CCGCGAAACCCATCGTCGGATACGATGAGGTTGGTGCCGCCACCGATCACCACGTAATCGTGACCGCTCGATCGCGCGATCTGCAGCGCGGCGACAAAGGACCGGGTATCGGGAGCCTCCACCAGAATGCTCGCGGGTCCGCCTATTCCAAAACGTGTGTGCTGGGAAAGCAGGGCGTCGCGCGAGACCGTCAACGGCTCAATCTCACTGAGACGCCGCGCCGTCTCGTCGACAGTGGCCATCCTGTTTTGATTATAAGGGCCGATTTTAACGCGCCTCATCATAGCGGCCCTTGCCCGCGGGCGCTGACAAGCGTCACAATACACAAAGCCATGTCATTTCGTTTCCTTCTTATTCTTTTAACGTTCAATTCAATCCTCCTGGGCGGACCTGCCGCCGACCTGCGAAATGCATTCCAGAACCCGCCCGACGACGCGCGCATCATGATGCGCTGGTGGTGGTTCGGTCCCGGCGTCACACACGCGGAACTCGAGAAGGAGATGCGCATGATGAAGGAGGGCGGCATCGGCGGTTTCGAAGTGCAGCCCGTCTATCCGCTCGCCATGGACGACCCCGACATCACCGTTCAAGAACCTCCCTTACATGTCTCCCGAGTTCCTCGAAGCCGTCAGCTTCACCGCGGAGAAAGCCCGCGAACTCGGACTTCGCATGGACATGACTCTCTGCAGCGGCTGGCCCTACGGCGGCGCTCATGTGCCCATTTCGGAGGCTTCAGCTAACCTGCGCATCGAACGTGTTCCCGTCACCGGGCCCGGCGAATCCGTCGCAATCCCCAATATCATCGAAGGCGAGAAGCTGATCGCCACCTTTCTTATCCAAAACGATGCGGGCACCCAAGCCGCACCAGTCGAAGGCCGCGGACGCCGCGCGCCGGCCCTGCACATCAGTTCCTACAACCCTGTCGCCGTGGACGCGTCACGTCCACGCTTCACCGTTCCGGCGGGTTCGAAGGGCAACATGCTGCTCTTCTTCATCTCCAGCCGAACCGGCCAGCAGGTCAAACGGGCCGCTGCCGGAGCGGAAGGCTTCGTTCTCAATCACTATGACCGCAACGCGATCGAGACTCATCTCAGAATCGTAGGCGAGCCGTTGATGAAGGCGTTCGGATCGCATCCTCCTTACGCCGTTTTCAGCGATAGCCTCGAAGTCTACGCAGCCGACTGGACGCCCGCGTTCATCGACGAATTCAAGAAGCGCCGCGGCTACGACCTCACACCCTACCTTCCCGCGCTCGCCGGCGATATCGGCGATAAGACGCTCGCGATCCGCCACGACTGGGCGAAGACTCTCACCGACCTGGTCGACGACAACTACCTCAAGCCTCTCAACGCCTGGGCGACCCAACACGGCACGCGTTTCCGTTCGCAGACCTACGGCCTGCCGCCGGTCACGATGTCGAGCAATGCCCTGGTGGCGCTACCGGAAGGCGAAGGACCCCAGTGGCGCGGCCTCTCATCGACGCGGTGGGCAACCTCCGCGAGCCACCTATACAATCGCCCTGTGACCTCGTCGGAAACCTGGACCTGGCTGCATTCGCCGGTCTTCCGGGCCACGCCGCTGGATATGAAAGCCGAGGCCGATCTGCACTTTCTGCAGGGCGTGAATCAACTCGTCGGGCACGGCTGGCCCTACTCCCCGCCGCTCGCCGGAGAGCCCGGATGGCGCTTTTACGCCGCCGCTGTTTTCAACAATCACAATCCCTGGTGGATCGTGATGCCGGACATTACCAAGTACCTGCAACGCGTGAGCTTCGCTCTTCGCCAGGGCAAGCCCGCCAACGATGTTGCCGTCTATCTCGCGACCGACGACGCCCAAGCTCACATGGCCAACGGTCAGGCCACGATCAACAACTATCTTTCGCGCGCCATGAATCCCGAGGTCATCCCGCAGATTCTCGATGCTGGTTTCAACTTCGACTTCATCGACGATGAGGCCATCGCCGCGGCAGGCATACCGTTCAAGGTCCTCGTACTGCCCGAGGTCGAGCGCATCAGTCTTGCGGCTTATCGCAAGATCGACGCATTCGCGAAAGCCGGCGGCATCGTTATCGCTCTCCGTGGAGCGCCCAGCCTTGCGCCCGGATTCAAGGACGACTCCGAACCCATCAAGCAGGTTTCAGCTTCACTGTTCGAAGCGTCAGGCGCCAAGGGTCATCTACTGAAGGACGTCGCTAGTCTCGGAAAGCAGATCACCTCGCTCACACAACCCGATTTCGTCGTCTCGACGGGCAACTCCGCCATCGGAGTGGTTCATCGCAAGCTGACGGACGGCGATCTCTACTTTGTCGTCAACACGAGCAACAAGCGCATCCACGGTAATGCCACTGTGCGGACGAGCGGCCCGCAACCGCAGTGGTGGGATCCGATGTCTGGCCTTGCCTATCGCGTGGACTCGACGAAGCTGATAAACGGAACCGGCCTCGAACTCGACCTCGCACCTTACGAGTCGCGTATACTCGTATTCTCATCCGAACCAGTGGCCGGAGCACCACCATTTCCATCGTCCGCCGGAGGGCAGCCGGTCGATCTCACCACGGACTGGAAAGTCTCGATCGCCGGAACCACCGACAGCGTGGCTAAGCTCCACTCCTGGACGGACGATGCCGCGACGAAGTACTTCTCCGGCCAAGCCACCTACGAAAAGACGGTCAACATCCCGACCGGCATGTTCCAAAGCCGCCAAATCTGGCTGGACTTCGGACCAGGCACCGCGGTGCCCGACCCGCATCGGACTGGCCCGGGCTATCGGGCCTTGATGGAGGGCCCGGTCCGCGAAAGCGCCCTTATATATGTTAACGGCCAAAGGGCGGGCAGTGTCTGGCACCCTCCTTATCAGATCGACGTCACCAAACTCGTTCATACCGGAGCCAACCAGTTCCGCATTGTGGTCGGCAATCTGGCGCAAAACGAGATGGCTGGTCAGGCTCAGCCCAACTACCGACTCCTGAATCTCCGGTACGGGGAGCGCTTCCAGGCTCAGGATATGGATCAGGTCCAACCGCAGCCGTCCGGTCTGGTAGGTCCGCTACAACTGGTTGCCCGGTGAACCCGAAGCCGGGGAGCGAGTCCGTGCTCAGAAGGGGCAACTCGCTTTTTTGCGGATCGAAGCCGATGGGGATTCTGCCTGATGACGCAAATGCCCGGTTTTTGAAAATCGCTGGTGAGATGGTCGGCAGGTGCGCGCCGTTTTGCGGAACAAAGCCGTTGGGACGGAAAGGCGTTTTCGCGTTGGGGGAACGGAAGCCGGTCGGGCCTCGCGAACCGGTGACGCAAATGCCCGGTTTTTGAAAATCGCTGGTGAGATGGTCGGCGAGTGCGCGCCCGTTTTGCGGAACAAAGCCGTTGGGACGGAAAGGCGCTTTCGCGTTGGAGGGAGGCAGGCCGGCCGGGGCCTTGCGAATCGATGACGCAAATGCCCGAGTTTTGAAGATCGCTGGTGAGATGGTCGGCAGGTGCGCGCCGTTTTTGCGGAACAAACCCGTTGGGACGGAACGGCGTTTTCGCGTTGGGGAGCGGAAACCGGTCGGGCCTCGCAAACGGGTGACGCAAATGCCCGGTTTTTGAAAATCGCTGGTGAGATGGTCGGCGAGTGCGCGCCGTTTTGCGGAACAAACCCGTTGGGACGGAAGGGCGTTTTCGCGTTGGGGGAGCGCAGGCCGGTCGGGGCTGCGAACCGGTGACGCAAATGCCGGGTTTTTGAAAATCGCTGGTGAGATGGTCGGCAAGTGCGCGCCGTTTTGCGGAACAAACCCGTTGGGACGGAAAGGCGTTTTCGCGTTGGGGAGCGCAAGCCGGTCGGGCCTCGCGAATCGGGTGACGCAAATGCCCGGTTTTTGAAAATCGCTGGTGAGATGGTCGGCAAGTGCGCGCCGTTTTTGCGGAACAAACCCGTTGGGACGGAAAGGCGTTTTCGCGTTGGGGAGCGCAAGGCCGGTCGGGCCTCGCGAACCGGTGACGCAAATGCCCGGTTTTTGAAAATCGCTGGTGAGATGGTCGGCAGGTGCGCGCCGTTTGCGGAACAAAGCCGTTGGGACGGAAAGGCGCTTTCGCGTTGGGAGCGCAAGCCGGTCGGGCATCGCGAACCGGTGACGCAAAGGCCGGGTTTTTGAAAATCGCTGGTGAGATGGTCGGCGAGTGCGCGCCGTTTTGCGGAACAAACCCGTGGGGCGGAAAGGCGATCTGCGTTGGAGGAAGGCCGGCCGGCCGGGGCCTTGCGAATCGATGACGCAAAGTGCCGTTTTCTTGTGCGCCGTTGTGCACGGGGAGTGGTTTTGCGGAAGTAAGCCAATTAGCCGTGCGGTTCATCGACACGAAAACGAAATGTATCAGCGGCAGTACCGCGAGTTCGCGAATGAGATTCCTAATCATCTAACTCCAGGCTAACTTGCAGTTTGTTCGGTTTTGAGGACCAAGGGCTTAAGTGGCTGAGGCGATTATGAGAAGATTTCCGAAACCGTCGAACTAATCAGAGGCCACGTTTCCATTCCGTCTGTTTTTTGGAGTTTGCCATTTCAAGGCGATCGCGAATTCCTTGACAGCGAATGCCGCCAGAACGGCAGCAACCACGTCGCTTTTGCGACGCGGCAAGGCCATACCCTGCCGGTTCCGACCGATCAGCCCATATTGCCAGACCTTCCCGCACAAAACGGGTGCGCCACAAAATGACAGTGTTACGATCTATCCGCAAATCCTGGGCGATGGCACTGTCCCGTTTGGAAGTGGCCTCGGGGCGCGGGCGCAAGGCCACCAAACGCCACCGGGTGAAGACATTCGAGTTATCGCGGGATGCCAAGTTCTTGGAGAAATTGACGGATGTCGTGGGCCTATATCTGAACACGCCTCAGCAGGCGATCGTGTTGTGTGTGGATGAAAAAAGCCAAATCCAGGCGCTGGACCGTACGCAACCTGGTCTGCCGATTAGGAAGGGTCGTTGCGGCATCATGACGCACGACTACAAACGCAATGGAACAATATTCTTGTTCGCAGCTTTGGAGGTGTTGCAAGGAAACGTGGTAGGCCAGTGCTTCCAACGGCATAGCCACCAGGAATTCTTGAAATTCCTGCGGTGTTTGGATCAGCAGCTCCCCGGCGATATGCCTTTGCACTTGGTGATGGACAACTATGATACCTACAAGCATCCCAGGTGCGGTCCTGGTTAACGCGCCATCTCCACTTCATTCCTGACTTTGTGCCGACCAGTTCCAGTTGGCTCAATCTGGTCGAGCGGTGGTTTGGCGAGCTGACTCGCAAGAGAATCCGTCGCGACCTCGTTCCGCAGGGTGGACGATCTTCAAAAAGCCATTGAGGAATTCTTGGCAGCTTGGAACGAAAAGCCAAAACCTTTCGTCTGGACGGCTACCGTTCGAATCCATCATGGAGCAACTCGTGCACTGTCGGCAAACTTTCGAAAAGATACAACCGGGCTGTACGCTACCACGCAAGAGAACGGCCAAAAATTAATAGTCTAATTATTTCTTGGACACTACACTAGAGTCCATAACCCTCCGCTTGCTGAATATATATCCTTGGCGCGACCGCGCCTTCCAGTAATTTCACGATATAGTTAGGTAATTTGAGACACAGAACCGAGGGCGAATGCAGCGCGGCAGGTTTGTAGTCGCCGGGATGCCTAAATTCCAGCTCAAACGAATTCTGCTGGCCGAAGATGAACCGCTGGTTCTTAATCTGGTTCAGCGGTTACTCCAGTCGTGGGGTTATCGTGGAGCTTTCGGCTCGCAATGGCCGGGGGGCGATGGAAACAGCGGAAAAACATAAGGGCGAAATCGACGTGCTTGTCTCGGATGTGACCATGCCGGAGTTGGGAGGCCAAGAACTTGCGGAAAAGTTAACGGCTGGAAGATCTCTTAGGTTTGTCCAGTCAAGTCTTTTTGTATGAAGGCATTGCCGGAGAACCGCCTGCGTAGTCTGCCTAAATATTCCTCCCTTTCTTGCAAGTTTTTCGCGCGTGACCGCAGATGTCGTTTCTAACCCAAACGGAATGTAGTCGCATGACATCCGTTGCCATAATCGCAGGGAAGGGTTCTAATAAATGGATATTCGCGGAAACGTCGGAAACTCAGCATGGAAATGAACAACTCTTTAGCCGATTCTGCCCGTGAGCGTTATTGCCTTTTGTTCGCCGTCGGCGCCGGCATTACGGCGGTGGTGATCGGTACCCTAGTGCTTCTCGGCTGGGCGTTTGACATCCCGATTCTGAAGAGCGTGCTGCCAGGGCACGCGACGATGAAGCCGTTGACCGCCCTTTGCTTTGCCCTTTGCGGCTTTGCGCTGGCACTCCATTCATCCGGGCCAACCGGTCTCGCCGGGGTGTCCGCACAGAGTTCGCTGCGTAAAACAACCACTATTGCGGGATCGGTCTTGTCTCCCTTCGTCGCCGCCATGGGGGCCCTCATCAGCCTCGCCAGCCTCGTCGAATATGCACTGCATTTGGACTTGATTGATGAATTGCTGTTTCACCAAACACTGCTGGCGACGCAAAACCCGAATCCGGGCCGGATGGCTCCGGGCACCGCGCTTGGGCTGCTGCTTATAACGCTCGCGCTCGCCTGTCTCGATACCAAGTTCCCTGGGGCTACCCAGATTTCCGCGCTCCTCGCGCTGCTGGCCGCACTTATGGGCCTCCTCGCGAACCTCCTCCATCTCTATGGCGTGGAAGCGATCTACCGGTTTTTCGGCTCTCTCTCAGGGGAACTTCCAACAGCGGTCCTGCTATTGCTTCTCGCTATCGGAACGCTTCTCTCACGGCCACGCCGTGCCCTGCCGGCGGTGGTAACCAGCGATCTTGCCGGCGGCTGGATGGCGCGGCGACTTCTTCCGGTGGCCATCCTGGCCCCCATATGCATCACGGGGATGCGCCTGGCGGGTCAGCGCGCCGGGTTCTTTGGACCGGACTTCGGTTTAGCATCATTTGCCGCCGCCAACGTCGTTGTTCTTGTCGCCGTGGTCTGGCTGGGTGCGCGGTCGCTGAATCGGTTGGATCGAGCGAGACGCCTCGCCGATCAGGCGACAATGCGATCCGCCGAGGAAATGGTGAGCATCAGCGAGCAGCTTCGCGCCAGCGACGAACGGTTCAGGTTGTTCATGAGCCACCTTCCCGCCGCGGCATTTCTTAAGGACAGCCAAGGCCGCTACGTTTGGGGCAACGCGGCGTGGCGAAAGCAATTCCCGGATGACTGGGGAGACCTCAACGGGAAAACCGACGCGGATCTGTGGCCCGCGGAAACGGCGGCGGTCTTTGCCGCCAGTGACGCGAAGGTTCGGAAGGACGGCGCGCCGTTTCAGTTGTCTGAAATCACCAGGATTGGAGCGGATCTGCGGCAACGGCTCGTGAGTAAGTTTCCCATTCAGGGAGCGGGAGGAGGCGCGCTGATCGGCGGCGTTGCCTTTGACACGACCGAAAGCAAGCGCCTGGAAATCCAGCTCTACCAAGCGCAAAAACTGGAGGCACTTGGGCTGCTGGCCGGCGGTGTGGCTCATGACTTCAATAACCTGCTTACCATCATTCTGGGATACGCCGAACTCGGCAAGAGCACTCTGCAGGACAGCGAGACGCTTCTTCGCTCGCTCGATGAGATACAAAACGCAGCTTTGCGGGCAGCGGCACTGACGAAACAACTGCTGGCCTTCGGCCGTAAGCAGGTGATGCAACCGCGATTGATCAGCGTGAATGATGAGCTTGCCGAAATTCACCGTATGCTCCGCCGCATCATTAGGGAAGATATCGCTTTAAACCTGGCGCTGGCGCCTGACATCGGCGTTGTGAAGACCGATCCGGTACAGATCCAGCAGATCCTGCTGAACCTCGCGATGAATGCGCAGGATGCGATGCCCGAGGGCGGAAGGCTTACGATCGAAACTGCCAACTTGGACCTTGATGCGTCTTATGCTCTGAGCCATCGGGAAGTGCAGCCGGGGCCGTATGTCCAGCTCGCCGTAAGCGACACGGGCACCGGCATGGATGCCGTGACCCTCGCCCACATATTTGAACCGTTCTTCACCACTAAGTCTCCGGGAAAGGGCACGGGGCTGGGCCTCGCGACAGTATACGGGATCGTCAAACAGAACGGCGGCCATATCTGGGTGTACAGCGAGCCGGGCAAGGGCACGTCGTTCAAGATTTATCTTCCGCGGGTGGAAGGAGCGGCGGCGTCCCGTGCGGGCGAAATCCCCCGGTTCGAGCCGAGGCGCGAGGTGAAGCCGGGGGAAACACTTCTGATCGTAGAGGACGAGGATTCGCTGCGCACCCTCATGACCAGGGCGTGCAAGGATGCCGGCTACCACGTCCTCGAGGCCCATGGCGGCGAGGAAGCGATGTCTTTGATCGCGTGCCATCCCGGGATTATTGACCTGCTTGTGACAGACGTCATCATGCCTGGCGTCAGCGGCCGGACGCTGGCGGATCAGGTCGTCGCGGGCCGCCCGGAAACCAAGATCCTGTTCTGTTCCGGTTACGCCGAGAACGCGGTCGTACACCACGGCGTGCTGGCGCCGGACGTCGAGTTTCTGCAAAAGCCCTTTACGCCCGCCGTCCTGTTGCACCGGATTCGATCGCTGATTGGTGAGTCTTGACGTCTCCTGCTTATCTGGTTGTTTCAGCAAACTACAATAGGTAGCGTTTATCGCGTGGTCCGCGAGTGCGCGACCAACGTTGGGCCGCGACAGAAGGCTTGTCGCTGGGCTCGTGCACCCCTCCATGCCCGAAATTTGTCCCCGACCGGGCGCGCCGCTCAACCGCGGAGCGACAGGCCCGCAGGCACGACGGAACGTCGGCGCGCACCTGCCGTGGCCGACCACAACATCTAGCTAGTGGCTTGCTGAAACAACCGGATAAGCAGGTGACGTCTAGCTAGGGAGCTAGGGGGCTAAGGAAGCCGATGTTGCGGTTCAATTGCAAATGGAGAAAGCGTTCCCCATTAAGATAATGGAGCGAACGCATGAAAAAGCAACGGAAGCACTACACGCCGGAAGAGAAATTCGCCATCCTGAGGCGGCATCTGTTGGAGCAGGTCCCGATCTCAGAGGTATGTGACAAGCACGGACTCCAGCCCACGGTCTTCTACCGCTAGCAAAAGGAGTTCTTCGAGAACGGCGCGGCCGCCTTCCAGCCGAAAGCGCGGCCCAACACATTCAGCCGAGCAGGAACGGATCGACTACCTGAAGAAGAAGATCCAGACCAAAGATGACCACGGTAGTCCTGAGGAGCGGGCGGAAGACGGTGAAGATAGACATTGAGACTCCTTTGCTTAATAGGTAAACAAATGGTTAACAACCTGTCTCACTGATCTCGCGGGACACCTCACATCGGCGCCTTGACATTAGCGTATTCGTAGCGTGAGGACATGTGGGACTTGCCTTTGCCGGCACCGACATCGATGTCTGTTTCCTGGCGCAGCGGCAAGCTCTTCGACTTGGAAATCCAGGTCTGTGTGTCGATCACGCCTTTGGGCGATACATCATGCGTGCTGTATAGCGCCGTCATTTCACCGTTCACCAGTTCGTCTTTCAAATACTTACAAGTTGGCTTGGCATTATTGTTGTGCAGGTTGCGTTGCTGCAACTCCGCCATGTCCTGCATTGTCATCGAACTGCGGCTCCATTTGCCGTCGACGCGTGTATAAATGCCGCCGCCTGAATAAATCGTCTCAACCGCTTGGTTCTTGCCGCCAACGTTCATCGTGGCATAGAGATGTGCGGGGGTACTCACAACTCTGATCATGGCGTCCAGCACCAGTTTGCAGTCGCCTTGGGCGGACAGCGGTCTTGCACCAATCAGAAGGTAGCCGAGTGTGAAAGCGACCGCCGCATAAATCCATGTCTTTCGCATCGTCACCATGAGTTTGAGTCCTCCACCTAATAGTAGACACAGCGCGACCCGGCCGGCGCATTATATTTTTGGAGTTGATATGGCTCCGGTGGAAGCCGGCCGATTTTTTTCTCACGACCGAGACGCTTAGAAAGGCACGCAGAGGATGCAAGAGCACGACCCGAATGCGCAAACCCGGCATAAGAGCGTTTACTGCGTCACGGAGAGCGGAGGTCACGGCTGGCTGCGCATCAGGGCGAACTGCGGACCGGCGCTGGCCGATCCGGACACGAGAGCTACGGGACCTGGGTCGCCGTCCTGAAGGGGAGGCTCCGGACATAGACGGAGAGTGCATAAGTGGCGGCGGGCGGGAAGTGGCGTTCACGGGCCAGGTAGTGCTGAGCCAGCTTGTGGAGGCCGCGAGGATCAACAGCTTCGGCGAAATGCTGGACGCGTCAGGAATGGCGTCGGCGGTGGACGCGTCCGCAGCGCAGCCGACGCGAAATGGCTGCCCAAGCGCAAGGCGCACTGTCCAGTGCCGCGGACATTGGGGCGACCAGCCGTGCTCGAAAACCGATAGAAAACAGAAGAGTTTGAGCCTGACTCCGGCTCAATTTGACCGCCAGTTAACCCGATGATGATGCCGCGAAGCATTGGTAAGGGCACACCCAACCGAATAGCTCGTTAATAGCTCCGTTATGGAGGGGACCGAGGTGCTGCACAGAATTTCAAGGCTGCCCAGAACCCAGGCATTCACCGGGTTTCAAAACAATCTGTACGGTCTATAATATCCTCGATGAAGACGCAAACGATCGCTCGATTATTTCTGGTAATGTGTTGTGCCACTTACCTGGTTTCGAACACCGCGGCAGCAGCGGACTCGAAGTCCTGGGAAAATCTGGCGACACTTCAGAGTGGTGAAAAGATTGTCGTAATCGAGACAAATGCCAAGGCGGAGCGGGTCGGCAGGTTCACTCACTTTGATTCCGACTCGATCTCGTTGCGGGCCGGGACGGCTGAAATGTTAATCGCCCGTTCGGCTGTTGTCCGCATCTACTCGCGACAGAGAACTAAGAGGGTGCGAAACGCGCTTATTGGAGTAGGGATTGGGGCGGGGATAGGGCTGCTTGCCGACCAAACTCTCGGTAGCTATTTGCGGAATGAATCGAATCCCGACAACGCTCGTGCGTTGATTTGGGCTACTCCCATCGCGATTGGCGCCACCCTCGGAGGCTTAATCCCCGGTCGGGGAACCATTTATAAACGGAATTGAAGTGGAGGCCAACTCGCCGGCGATGATGTCCTCCACCGGAGGCAATTGCCGAGACTGTGGCGCGCCGAAATTGTGGCCTCGCGGCAGTCGGTCAGCGCTACAACTTTGGGTTCCGCCGTCGCCTCGTCCATTCATCGCAGAGGATAACCGGCACTTCGCTCATGCGGAGTTGCTTCGCCGCCGCAGACGACCTCCACCACTTCGCCTTCGCTGCGATGTTGCTGCACATTCGATCGACGGCGGTATCGTTCTTGTGAGGATTGCCGGGGTAGAAGAAGACAAACCGGTCGATGGACCAGGTTTGAGTTTCCGCCGTTTCGAGTGATGTAATCACGCGAAACTTCGCCTTATCATCTTGCCCGGACGCAGTTTTCAACTCACCCAAAAGGCGACGCCGTTCTGCCTCGACGCAATTCTCAGAATTTCCGGCTAGGAATGGGAACGCAGCCTACCAGGCCTTCGCGGAGCACTTCGATGGAGGGGAAGGTAGCTTTACCGGAGTCTCCATCTGAGCGAACGGCCAGGAGGGGGTGAAGAAGCCCACGTTCGGGCTAGCATATACGATCAGGTTTCCCGCCGGCGACCACACGGGGTTCGATGCCTGCCGTGTGGTGAGCCGAACGGGCATGCCCCCGCGGACCGGAATCTTGAAGACCCCCGGGTTACCGCGGCACGACTTGGTATGCTTCGGAATCTTCGCCCTGAACCAATTGCCTTCGGGTAATATTGAATCTCCATGAAAGCGGGGAAAATGGACCCGGATCGATGGCGCCAGGTCGAGGATCTTTACCGGGCGGCGCAGGATTCTACACCGGATCAGTGCGCGAGCCTTGCTGGAGAGCGCTGATCCGGAAATCCGCACCCTCGTGGAGCGGATGCTCGGAATTGACCGCGGACGGCCGCTTCCTCGACCGGCCGATCGAGTTTGGCCGAGCGATCCCGGAATAACTACCCTCGCGGCCGGCGTCTCAACTCGGTCCTTACAAAATCGAGGCGCTGATTGGAGCCGGCGGCATGGGGAGTCGTGTATCGCGCCGTCGACACGCGACTCGAAAGAAAAGTCGCGCTCAAGCTGCTGCTCTGTGTTGACGCCGATCCACAACTTGTCGCTCGTTTCGAGCGGGAGGCTCGGGCCGCTTCCGCCCTCAATCATCCGAATATCGTCTCCATCTATGACATTGGCGCAGCCGAACCAGGGCGATTCATCGTAATGGAGTATATCGCGGGCCGCACGCTCCGCGACATGTTAAAGCAAGGTCCCGCTGCTCGACTCGCTTGTGGAACTGGGCAGTCAGATGGCGCGCGCATTGAGCGCCGCCCATGCCGCCGGCATCACGCATCGCGACATCAAACCGGAAAACCTCATGGTCCGGGACGATGGTTACGTAAAGATTGTCGATTTCGGCCTGGCGACGCTGTTTCGCGAGGAGCCCGCGGGCGAGAGCTTGTTACAAACGACCGCCACTATGCCGGGCCAGATCTTCGGGACTCCGCGTTATATGTCGCCGGAGCAGGCGCGCGGTGAAAATCCGGGACCTCCCTCCGATATATTCTCGCTCGGGCTGGTGCTCTATGAAATGGCCACCGGTCGTAGCCCCTTCAGTGCCACCTCCATCCCGGAGATGTTGCACGCGATCGTCACACAGCATCCGGAGCGGCCTTCGCATTGGAACCCTGCAATCACTCCGGCGCACGATCAACTGATCCTGGACATGCTGCGCAAGGATCCGTCGGAGCGTCCACCCGCAGGCGCAGTCGAGACTACGCTAGTTGCCAGCAGGGTCAACGACTTCGGCTCCGCGCGAAACCAATCTGCCGGTTCAGAGGACGGTCTTCATTGGACGAGATCAGGAACGGGCCGCGATCAAGGGGCTGTTGCATAACCCCGCAGTCCGTACACTGACGCTAATTGGACCTGGTGGAACCGGCAAGACTCGCCTGGCGTTACAGTGTGTGGAGGATGTCCTGGGGAATTTCCCCGGAGGAGCTTACTTTGTCGACCTGGCACCCTTGGCTGAGCCAAAGCTGGTAATTTCCGCGATCGCTAAAGCCCTGAACGTTCGGGAGTCGCCCGGACACGACCTGACGGGCCTGGTTCGCCGGCACCTCGCCACACTGGAGGCGCCTCTCCTGATCCTGGACAACTTTGAGCATTTAGTGGATGCGGCGCCGTCCGTTGTGGATTTGCTCGATTCCTCAGCTCGGCTCAAGGTCGTGGTTACAAGCAGGCTCGCGCTCCGCATCTACGGAGAGCAGGAATTCCCGGTGCTTCCTTTGCCGTTGCCGCCGAGCGCTCCATCGCCGTCTCCCGAAGACCTCATGGAGTTCGCCTCCGTCGCGCTCTTCGTGCGGCGCGCCTCCGCGGTTCGTCCAGGTTTTCGCGTGACGCCTGAAAATGCCTCCGCGATAGCGGAAATCTGCCGCCGGTTGGACGGTTTGCCATTGGCGATCGAACTAGCCGCCGCGCGAGTGAAAATGCTGCCGCCGGCCAGCTTGCTCGCGCGCATCGAAAGCCGGCTGCTGTTGCTCACGAGCGGCTCACGAGATTTGCCCGCTCGCCAACAGACCCTGCGGCGGACCATCGATTGGAGCTATGACTTGCTCGAACCCGCCGAACGAAAGCTGTTCGCCCGTCTCGCAGTGTTCGTCGGTGGCTGCACGTTGGAAGCGGCGGAGGCCGTCTGCAATACCAGCGAGGATCTGGAACTGGACCTGTTCGATGGGATGTCGTCGCTGGTAGATAAGAGCCTGCTACGGCAGCAGGGCGGTGATGACGCTGAACCTCGCTTCTCCATGTTGGAGACGATTCGGGAGTATGCGCGCGAGCGTCTGCAGCAGCGCGGAGAGTTGGCTGCGACCGAACGCGCTCATGCCGCGTATTTTCTGGTCCTGGCCGAAGAGGACGTGGCGATTTTGAATCCCGGCCTGCAGCAAGCCTGGCTCCGCGGCAGCGATCTGGAACACGACAATTTTCGCGCGGCCGCACGTTCGCTGATCGCTACGGGGAACGCAGTCTGGGCGCTCCGCCTGGGCGCCGCGCTGCTGTGGTTTTGGGAGCAGCGGGAGTACTTCACGGAGGGCCGCGATTGGATGGAAGCAATCCTGAGAATGCCGGGAGCTGAGAACCGAACTGCCTTGCGCGCGCGCTTGGCGTATGGCGCCGGCACTCTGGCATACCGCCTACGGGATACACGCTCATTCGAAAAGTGGCATCGCGAGGCGCTCGGAATTTTCCGCGAGCTCAAGGATCGCCAGGGAATTGCTGCTTCATTTAACGCGCTGTCAATGAACGCGCGGCGCGAAAAACGGTTTGAAGAAGGGAGAACGATGCTCGAGGAGGCTGCGCGGCTCTGGCGCGAAGCGGGCGACGATGCGTCAGCGGACAACGCACTCAGCAATTTGGGCGTGATCGCCCAGGACCAGGGCGACTACCAGGGCGCTCGCGCTATTTTCGAGCAACTTGCGCTGCGTTTTCGCGCCGGCGGGAATCTAGGGGGCGTCGCGTCCGCAATGAGCTGTTTGGGAGACGTCGCGGCGGCGCAGAAAGACCATCTTCTTGCCAGAACCCACTACCAACAAAGTCTGGAACTGTTTCGGCAGCTCAACGATCGCGCCGGCGCAGCCCGCGTCCTCGCCGACTTAGGCAATCTCATGCGAGATTGCAGCGATTACGAAGCCGCCCGCCAGTTGTATCTGGAGTCGTTTCAGGAATCGGTGGCGGTTGGCCGCCGAAGCAGTATCGCCCACGCGCTGACAGCCATGGCGGAGTGCGCGGTTTGTCAGGGACGCTACATCAGGGGATTGAAGCTGGCCGGCGCCGCCGCCGCCGTCTCGCAGACAGTTGGAGCAGAAAGTGAGTCCGCCGAACGAGATGTCATCCAAAATGTCCTGGAGACAACCGCATCGCACTTAGCCAGGCCGCAACATTCCCAGGCCTGGACGGCTGGCCAGGCGATGAACACCGCTCAGGTGGCTTTGTACGCTTTCGGTGAGATCGATTAGGAATACTTCGCCGGATCGATCATCCTCCGGACCGCGGAGATGCGATTGGCAGGCATTCCCAATCGTTTGGCGTGTTCTCGAATTGAGACTTCATCGGAAGCCATATAGACGCAGTAGATTTTATCGTCGGTAACGTAGCTGTGAATCCAGCGAATCTGCGCCCCCAGGTCGCCCAGAATCTCCAACGATTTCAACGACGCTTCCCGAATCTGGTCTTCGGTAAAATTCCCTGCGCCAGGGACCTCCCGTTCGATCACGTATTCTCGCATGTGGGAACGATAGCACAGACCTTATGCTATGTTGGCGGTGGAAGTTTCATGGGGGAGGGCCGGTTTGTTCGAGTGGAGAACTCTGATCCAACGCTTGGGAGAACGCTTTGCCAGCCGGGCTGCCGAGCACGATGAAAACGATCGGTTCGTCCATGCCAATTGGGAGGAGTTGAAAAATGAAAAACTCTTCTCCGCGATGGTCCCCGCGGAACTGGGAGGCGCGGGGCTTTCCCACACCGAAATGTGCAGTTTGATTCGGGAGATGGCGCATTATTGCCCGTCCACCGCGTTGGCGTTCTCCATGCACCAACACCTGGTGGCAGCCGCGGTGTGGAACTTACCGGCAGGGCAATCCCGGTGAGAAAGTGTTGCGAAAAGTAGCAGATGGTGAGACCGTGCTGGTCAGCACCGGCGCTAACGACTGGCTCAGTTCCAGCGGCAGCCTGGAAGCCTGCGAGGGAGGATTTCGATTTTCGGCAACCAAGGCGTTTGCCAGCGGCTCCCCAGCGGGTGATTTATTGGTGACCAGCGGCCGGTATAAGGATCCAAAGGAAGGTTGGCAGGTTTTGCACTTTCCTCTTTCGCTTCGCTCCGAAGGGGTTCGCGTCCTGGAGAACTGGAAAGCGATGGGCATGCGCGGCAGCGGCTCCAATACCGTCGTTCTCGAGAACGTCTTCGTTGGGCGCCGATTCCATAGGACTTCGGCGTCCGATGGGGAAATACCATCGTGTTTGGGACATCGTCTTGACTGTCGCGCTCCCACTGGTTGGCGGCGCCTACATGGGCATCGCGGAAGCCAGCGCGCGGATCGCACGCGAAAGCGCCATTCGCCGCGGGGATGATGGCGTAATTTCCGAGTTACTCGGAGAGTTGGAGAACGAGCTTACCACCGCGCGCCTGGCCTTCGATAGCATGGTGGCGATTACTAATAACTTCGAGTTCCAGCCCTCGCCCGAGAAAACCAGCGAAGTTCTGGTTCGCAAGACGATCCTTACTCAGGCGGCGATCCGCACTGCCAGTAAGGCGTTGGAGGTTACCGGAGGCGGAGGCTACTTCCGCTCTCAGGGTCTCGAACGATTGTTGCGGGACGCCTACGCCGGTCAGTTCCATCCGCTGCCACCAAAGAAGCAGCAGCGTTTTACCGGGAGGCTCGCGATGGGACTAGAAGTTGATCATGACTCTGAGACCAGTTCGTGAGATCAACCGGCAGTCGTCGCAGCAGCATCACGCAACGTTGAGGGACCACGCGAGGCCTTGTGTTTCCCGCCGATACGAGACGCGGGTATGAAGTCTCTGAGAGTTGCGACGCCGAACGACAAGGCACCGAGCGCTAGCCGGGCAACTCAGCAGGTCACCGGGGCGGATAACGGCTCCGTCGGCCCCGGCACTAACCTTCCGCGGCCCCAGCCGAAAGCAGAACACCGGGAATGGCGCAGCGTAGAACAGGCGGGTCCCTGACCCGGAGCCCGTAATCGGAGCCCCGAGTCCGTGAGCCAGTCATCGGATTTCATGGCTTTTGGGGATCGCCCGGAAGATCGATTAACACGATGTGTGAATTGCCGCGCAGGCGGTCAAACACGATGTTGCCGTCGGGACTGATATCGAAACTGCGAATGTAGCCGGCGTTGTTGAGACGTGTCAGCTCCCTGGTCTTCATGGTCACCAGATCGAGCAGCCATAGATTCTGCGCCGAGGGCAGTCCCTGCAGGTAGACCAAACCTGAACCGTCGGGTAGGAAGCGGACGCGCACGCCTTCGCGGAGCACTTCGATGGAGGGTAGCTTTACCGGAGTTCCATCTGGGCGAACGGCCAAGAGGGGGGCGAAGAAGCCCACGTTCTCGCCGGCATATACGATCAGGTTTCCCGCCGGCGACCACACGGGGTTCGATGCCTCCCCTGTGGCGAGCCGAACGGGCATGCCCCCGCTGACCGGAATCTTGAAAATCCCCGGACCCTGGGTATCGGTTCCTCCGGTGACAATCGACTGCCCATCCCGCGACCAGTCAGCCGCCCCACGGATGTCTATGGACTCTCCGAGCGGCCGGAGTTCATTGCCCTCGGCATGTGGCCAAGTGCAGGGTCAATTTCCCAC
The DNA here is from genome assembly GCA_963767545.1 of Terriglobia bacterium. Taxonomy (GTDB): domain Bacteria; phylum Acidobacteriota; class Terriglobia; order Bryobacterales; family Bryobacteraceae; genus CAVVFX01. Next base: position 104,273 of record CAVYEV010000081.1, on the reverse strand, counting down.
CGCGGCGAAGCGCGATCGCCACGCGCCGTCCGTCCCCGGAAACGGCCGGAGGATCCAGTAGCGCTCCATCGGAGCCTTTCCAAATCTCCGTAGTCTGTCCGTCCTGGTAGCGCCACAGCCCGTCGCCCGTGCCGCGAGAGGATAAATAGAACAGTGATGTTCCGCCGAAGCGCGGGCCCAAGGCTCTCACCGTGCCCACCGGGTACGGCTTTGCATCCCGCTCTTCCGCCACTCGATTCAGGATCGGCACGCTCCACAAGCTCGGGATCGGGCTCGCTTCGGTCGCCACCAGGCGGCGGCCATCGGCGCTGGCGGCAACGGAGATATACTTCTCCAAACCGAAGCTGATCCGGTGAGTGGTCTTGCGGTTCACGTCGAGCGCCCACAGCCAGGGCCCCGAACCGTCCCGATCGCGGGCCACGTATACTATCGTCCGCAAGTCCAGAGGAGCCGGAGAACTCACTTCGCTGTTGTGCTGCGTGAGCCGCTCAGGCTCTCCCCCATTGGGAGAAATGCGCCACAGATCCATCTGGCTGGTGGTGGGAGACCCTCGCACGAAATAAATCCACTGCCCGTCCCGGGACCAGACTGGATAATGATTGTGGATACCCGGGTTATCTATCAATATCTGACGCGGGCTGGCGCCCGTGCGATCCGTGACAAACATCGGGTCACCCCCGTCCGCGGTGTGATAGACGAGGCGGTTCCCGTCGGGCGACCACGCCGCATTCCATGGCGGCGTCTTGACCGGACTGCTGGCCAGGAACACCCTGGGCGCGCCGCCCATGAGGGGAACGATGCGCAACGGCGTCGTGACGTCCGCGTCGTGGAACCAGACCTGAGAACCATCGCCGGAAAAGCCCAGGGCGCGCACCAAACCATCAAGGTTTCCCGTTTTGCCTTGGGTGAGATTGACCGCACTTCCGGTCCCCACTTGGCTGACCCAAATGTCCAAGGGGCCGCTGCGGTTGGAGAGAAACGCCACAAACCGTCCGTCCGGGGAGATGGCCGCATCGCGCTCCACGCCCTCAAAGTCGGTCAGCCGCGTGAATGTCGCGTTGGCGAGCGGATTCGTTTCGGCTGCCGATGGGCGGTGAGCCAACCATCCGGTCACCCCGCCTGCTGCCAGTAACAGCGCGGCGGCCAGGAACCAATACAGCCTGCCGTGTCGCCCGATCACGACGGGCGGGGCGGGCTCCGGCCGCTTTTGCCGCACCACCGGTTTCGCTGCCCACAATAGCTCGCTTCTCACGTCGGCCGCCGACTGCCAACGATCTTCGGGATCAAGCGCCAGGCACCGCTCGATCACGTGGGCGAGCTTTTCTGGGAGTTGTTCGACCGACGGCTTCTCTCCCTTCAAACAACGCTTTCCCGTAGCCATCTCATAGAGCATCAACCCAAGCGCGTAAATATCGGTGCGAGCGTCGCACTCCTGGCCTTCGCGCTGTTCGGGCGCCATGTAGGCCGGCGTGCCCATCACGACGTTCTTACCGGTGAGGTTCGCGTCCTGCGACGACTTGGCCAGTCCGAAATCCAACACCTTTACGCCCGCTTTGGTGAGCATGATGTTGGCAGGCTTCATGTCGCGATGCACGACGCCTTTGGCATGGGCAGCAGCCAGTGCATCGGCGATTTCCCCGCCATGGAGCAGAGTCTGTTCTATCGAGAGCTGGCCGCGTTTCAGCTTCTCCGCCAACGTTTCGCCTTCCAGCAGTTCCATCACCAGATAGTTGGGGCCGACGTCGTAAAGGGAACAGATGTGGCGATGATTCAATGAGGCGATCGCGCGGGCTTCTCTTTGGAATCGCTCGCTGAATTCCTGGCTGCAAGTCTTTACCGCGACCGCCCGGCCCAGGCGAGTGTCGGTAGCCCGGTAGACTTCTCCCATCCCTCCCGCACCGATTTGCTGTTCGATCTTGTACGGTCCCAACTGCATTCCCAGCCTTCACTATCGTGCCAGTCTGAAGAAGACTCGCACGGCCCTCCCAGGCAGGATGTTCCAGCGCCGATCCCTCCTGCGCGAAGATTGCTTCCACCGCGGAACGTAGTTCCGGGTCGGCATCTTTCAAGCGCACGCTACGCTCTGCAGGAGACAGGTCCTTCACCGCATCGTATAGCCCCTCCAGTTGCAGCCAGCGTTCGGGAGTCATGTAAAGTCTTTATTTTAAGTGGTCTCTGGCGCCAGGAAGAACCACTCTTTCAAACATGTGGGCAGAAGTTCGATAGGGTCGATCTGGATCAGGTAATTGATTGGACCAGTATAGGCGATGACCAAACAGAGGCTTACAGGCCCAGATTCTTTAGCCCACGCGTTCTTTCTCGTCATAGACGTTGGGGCCTTTGAGAAAGCGGTCGATTTCGTAACTGGTTTCAAAGCCGAACAGACGCCGCAGGTCGGGTTCATGCAGGTGACCTTGCCTGTATTCCTCGGCGGTCAGCGCCTCCAGCGCCCGTCGTGAAAGATCGACGCCGCACTCGGTCACGCGGCTGGCGATCATTCGGCATAATTCTAGAGTGCGGACGCCGTTGAGCACAGCGCGAAGGCCCGCGAGAACAGCGAGTTTTACTCGACGCGCACGGCAAAGCTTTTAAGCAATAATCGAGATATGGCGACCGCGACTCACCTGTCCTTGGAGGAGTTCCATCGGCTCTATGATGGCGTGAAGCCGAACTATGAATACTGGTTTGGTGAAGCCATTCAAAAGCCCATGGCTACTAATCTGCACGGAGTTTTGCAATTTGTTCTCATGATGTTTCTGAGGGCCCGCGGCTGGGTGGTGGCATCGGAAGCAACATTGAAAATGGTTCCGGATGCCGAGCCCGTGCCGGACGTGATCGCCAGCCGCGAACCGCTTCCGCAGCTCTACAACACGAAACCGGTGGGAATCTGCGTTGATCTCCTCTCGCCACAGGACCGCCTCAAAAGAACTATCGAGAAAGGAAAGCATTACCTCGACTGGGGTGTCCAGAACGTCTGGATCATCGAGCCTCATTCGCGCACCGCTTGGATGATGACGCAAGAGCATCGGGACGGCGTCTGGGTGCATCCCGATGGAAACCTGGTAGCAGAGGATACGGAGATCTCTTTATCCGAGGTATTTGCCGAAGTGGACAAGATGGTCTTCTAACGCAAACGCACGGCGTGAAGACTCCCATACCGCGGATTCCGTTGCGAAAACCGCGGCTGGCCGACCAGCCGAAATTTGGCCGTTAAATCTACGGATCGTTATTAGCGCGTGTCATTTCCCGGGCGCGGTACGCCGCCGAACCTCGTCGAAAAAGTTCATCACGAACGTTACGCGGTTCCCCAAAGGCTACTCGGCCGGCATCAGGACCGCAAAGCGCTTACCATCCGGAGCCATGGTGATGCTAACCAATCCCTGTCCCGCATGGTCCGGGATGGCTGCGGGAGACCATAGACGCGGTTGGTCAAAATGAAAAACTCGGCCCTCGAGGGAAAACGAAGTGACCATAGTTCCGGGTCGGCATCTCTCAACCGCACGCTACGCTCCGCAGGAGACAGGTCCTTCACCGCATCGTATAGTCCCTCCAGTTGCCGCCAGCGTTCGGGAGTCATGTAGAGTTTTATTTTATTAGTCTCTCGGTAGCGGCTCGAAAGCCGCCTCCGAAAGTTGACTGGATTCGATAGGTCCTCCCTGACACGTCACGTAGTGTCGAGTTTTCGCTGAGCGGCGGTTTGTCTTGTACTTCGGTACCGGTTAAAGGTCAGGCGGCTGGGTTGAGGACGCGATACAAGGTAGATCGGGCGATTCCAAAGACGAGCAGCTAATTCGGCGACCGGTATGTCCGCAGTTTTGACTAGCGCTCAGATGGTCTCGATTGGGAAACCTCACGAAAGAGAAAGTTACGTACGCTAAGATTTTCCGTCCGTTGGGGCAAACTGTAAACGGCTCGAGCGGTTGTGGTCGGCTGGAACTTCGGTGTCCTACCAATCGGTCTACACTGCGCGACTACAGCGGATCTATTCGTTCGGCAGAACATTGCTGGCCGTCCTTACTGCTGGCGATACGATAGACTCAATCGACGTCATTTTAGCCTGAAGGAGGAGCACGCCCGATGAGCAAGATCACACTTAAGGTGAACGGCGGCACACATACGGTGGATATCGATCCCACCACGCCGCTGCTTTACATTCTCCGCAACGACCTGGGTCTGCAGGGCCCCCATTTCGGCTGCGGACTCGGCCAGTGCGGCGCCTGCACCGTGATCATTAATGGCGCGGCGGTCCGCTCGTGCATACTTCCCACGTCGGCAGTCAGAGGCGAAATCACCACCCTGGAAGGACTGTCTTCGAACGGAAAACTGCATCCGCTCCAGCAGGCCTGGATCGATGAGCAGGCCCCGCAATGCGGTTTCTGCCAGAACGGGCAAATCATGACGGCGAAGGCGATGCTGGACAAGAATCCGCATCCCACGGACGCGCAGATCCGCGAGACCATGAACAACACGCTCTGCCGCTGTATGTCCTACAACCGGGTCCAGGCGGCCATCAAACGCGCCGCCAAAACGGTGGCCGATGCTCGTCCGGCTGCGGACAAATCGGAGAAAGAGGCCGCAGCATGAATACTCTCAGGCATTCCCAAACAGGTCGAAGAAGTCCTCTCCACACATCGGCGCGGATTCCTTAAGACTGCTGGCCTGCTGTTCATCGGCTTCGCTGCGCCGAGCAGCCCTGCCGCCGACGGACCGGGCCCCTATCCGATTGTGGATCCGCGGAAACTCGATTCGTGGATCGTGATTCATGAGGACAACACGGCGACGTTTTACGTCGGAAAAACCGACCCCGGCCAGGGCACGGGAACCGGCTTCCGTCAACTGATGTCCGACGAACTCGATATCGCGTTCGACAAGACGACCTGCATCATGGGGAGCACGGACATCACCGTCGATCAGGTCGGGGCCGGCGGGTCGAGCGCCATGGAACGGGACTCGTGGCCCATGCGCCGCGCGGCGGCGGAAGCGCGCCGTGTGTTGCTGGAAATGGCGTCCACGCGCTTCGGAGTTCCCGTGGATCAACTGGCCGTCAGCGAGGGCGTGATCACGGTAAAGGCCGACCCTTCAAAACACGTTACCTATGGCGAGTTGATCGGCGGACAGAAGTTTAATGTCACGCTGAGCGGGAACAATGCGGCTTCGGTCAACGGTAAGGCAAAGACCAAGACGATTCCGGAGCTCAAATACGCCGGCAAACCCACGCACGCGCGACGACATTCCCGGGAAGGTGGACGGCACAACGAAGTGGGCCGTCGACGTGAAGTTGCCGGGGATGGTGCATGCGCGCAACGTGAAGCCTCCTTACGCCTGCGCAAAGCTGACGGGCATCGATGAATCTTCTGTGAAGAACTTGCCGGGATTCATCAAAGTGATGAACAAAGGCAACTACGTAGCGGTGGTATGCGAACGCGAGGAGCAAGCCATTAAGGCGGCGCGCCAGCTTAAGACCACGTGGGAGAAGCCGGCAACCGCTCCGTTCCCGTCTTCAGAGGATCTCTTCAACTATCTGCGCGCGGCAAAACCCGCGGCGGCATCCACACCCGCTCCGGAGGGAGATGCAGAACTGCGCAATCCGTCCCTGAGACCCATTGTGGTGGGCAATCCCGATGCGGCTTTCGCGAACGCGGCAAAGACGATCGAAGCCGAGTATGAGATCCCTTTCCAGGGACATACCGCGTTCGGGCCCGCGCATGCCACGGCGGACCCGTCGAACGGCCAGATGACCATCTATTCGAACGACATGAAGACGTACGGGATGCGGAGAGGCATCGCCACGTTTCTCGGTATGCCGCAGGACAGGGTGCGCGTGGTTTATATGCAGGGATCGCAGGGCTTCGGCCGCACCGCGGCGGAGGACGCAGCTAGCGAGGCGGCCTGGATTGCGCACGAACTCGGCCGGCCTGTCCGCATGCAGTGGATGAGAGATGAGGAGACCGCGTGGGATTCTAAGTCGCCCGCGTTCCTTGTGAAATTACGCGGGGCTCTGGATGCGCAGGGAAATTTGGCCGGGTATACGTATGAGGCCCGTTCGTGCGACTACAATCACCTGGGATACAACGAGCCGGATACGACTCTGATCGCGCAACTCATGGGACAGAGGCGCGCAAGACCCGCCGCGGGAAGCGCTTCGACGCCTTCGGATATGTATGCGATTCCGAACCGCAGGATGACCGGCGAGGTCTTCGCTTTGCCCGCCATTTGGGAGACTCCCGTCCGCACGGGAAACCTGCGCGATCCGAATGGTCCCCAGTCGGCGTTCGCTTCGGAGTCGTTCATCGATGAAGTGGCGGCCGCGGTCAAGGCCGATGCGCTGGAGTTCCGTCTTAAGATGCTGGAGGCAGCCACGAGCGACGACAACGGCTTCCGCCGTGCGCGGTCGATTGCTGTCCTCAAGGCCGCGGCGCAAAAGTATGGCTGGGATTCGAGGCCTTCGGGGAAACCGCGCGGTACAGGGAAGATTCTGACGGGCCGCGGTATCGCCTATACGTTCCGCGGGCAGACCATGGTCGCGCAGATCGCTGAAGTGGAGGTGAACCGCGAGACCGGTCATGTCTGGACGAAGCGGCTGGTGTGCGCGCATGACTGCGGTTTCGTGGTGAATCCCGAAAGCCTTCGGACCAGCGTGGAATGCGGCATGCTTCACGGCCTGAGCCGCGCGCTTCACGAGGAAGTCAAGTTCAATACCGAAAAGGTGACGAGCGTGGACTGGATCTCGCATCCGACGCTTCGGCACGCCGACGTTCCGGAGAGCATCGAAATCGTGATGGTGAACGGCGATCCCAATCCGAATCGTCCCGACCTGCCACTCTACGGCGCAGGCGAGGCCTGTCTGAAGCCTACGATGGCCGCCGTTGGAAACGCAATTTACGACGCGACCGGCATTCGTATCCGAAGAGTTCCCTTCCGGCCCGAACGCGTCCTTGCCGCGTTGAAGGCCGCAGGCGTGTAATTCACGTGAGCAACATTGAAGGGAAAGTTGTGGTTATCACGGGCGCGAGCAGCGGACTCGGCGAGGCTGGTGCCCGGCTGCTTTCTTAAGGGCGCGACTGAGGTGTTGGGTGCCCGGCGTACAGGCTTCAAGTTGGGGCCGGGCTGTGTTCTTGACGAAGGTATTTCGGACATAGTTTTCAGGATAGCCGTGAGACACTGTGGAGCAGCGTAACAGGCCGTTTTGAGGCCACGTCGGATTCCTCGTGAAGACCCCTCGTTTTCCGCTACACTCCTCAACCATGCCCCGCCGAGAGATATTGATCGCCGCAGAGCGCCTGCAGTTGCTAGCTTTCCCGAACGGATCTGGCTTTCGTCCGGCAACATGGCGGCAACGACAATAGTCTCGACATCGCCGTTCAAAATGAGCTACTGCGAAAGATTCCTACAAAAATTCCCCGCCCCGCGCATTTGGCAGGACGGCGTCACGCGCCATTAGAAAGGGGCCGACGTAGAATCGGCCCCATAATGTTTACGGCAGAATCACCGGTACCGAGGTGAACGTGCCTGTGGCCGTATTGGCCCGCAGTCCGACTCCCGCCAAAGCGCCACCGGTGGAACTCTGGAATTGCACGAGGCCCTGCTGATTCGTGGTGACCGCGAATTGGCTTGGGAACAGGAACGAAGTATGGCCGTTAGCGGGTAGTGTAATCGACTGTGTGCCAAGCTGTACGCCATTCACGTCCGAGATGGTGGCCGTGATCGTTGCCGTATTCGTCGAAAGATTGGCGACTGCTACACCAGTCACGAAGCTACCCGTATCGTCGTAGAACACGTCCATTTTGGATTCGAATACCGTCTGCAACGGAGTTGTGCCCTCGGATGCCGTCCCGTTCGATGCGGTGCGGAAGATCGCGAATCCAGTGAGGGGGCCGGAAGTTAACACGTCGATCCAGCCAGTCACCGTGTTGGCGATCTGCGCGCCGGTGTCGACGATCAGCGTGGTGTTCGGGTTGATGACTCCCGTCAAGGACGGGGTGACAATCTGTTGCACCGAAGACTGCTGGGTAACCGTCATTGGAATGTTCAATGCGCTTCCATCATCGGCATGAAATTGCAGGTTAAACGACACGGGAGCGCTTGAGATGTTGGTCAGATAGACTCTCGTAGTCCAGGTGCCGCCCGCAGCAATATGAGCGAAGGCGCCGGTCCTAGAAAGCGTTCCAACCGACACCACCGTTAGCGTAAAGCTCTGAGTGGCGGAGGCAAATTGGTTGTCGGTTACACGAACAACGAAGTTGTAGGTGCCCGCCGTGGTTGGCGTGCCCGAGATCACTCCATTGATAGAGAGTCCGAGGCCCGGAGGCAGAGCGCCAGACACCAGAGTCCATTGATACGGAGGAGTGCCGGCGGTAGCGAAGAGAGTCGTCGAATAGTTTGCCCCGACCGCGCCCGACACCAGAGTGGGCGCGGTGGTGATGGTCAGCCCGGTTGGAGTTGACGATCCGATCGCGATTCCCAGAGTCACGCTCATGGTTACCGAAGCGCTATCGACGACTTGAACAGTGACGAGGTAAGTGCCGGTTGCGCTTGGCGTACCCGTAATTGAACCGCTGGGAGACAGGGTCAAACCGGGAGGCAGCGATCCGAAGCTTAGCGACCAGGTGTAAGGCGGAGTGCCGCCAGTGGCGACAAGGGCTTGTGAGTATGGAGTCCCTACCGTACCCGCGGGAAGTGGAGATTGGGTAACGATGGAGAGCGGAGAAGAGGCAACGGGCGCCAAACCGCGAACCGCCAGTTCTCCTATATCCGAGACGTACACGCCGCCATTGCCGTCGACGGTTATGCCCCATGGCTGGCTCAGTTGAGCGTTGAGTGCCGGGCCGTTGTCGCCCGAATAGCCCGCGGTACCATTGCCGGCGATGGTGGTGATGATACCGTTCGTCGCAACCTTTCTCACCCTCGCATTGAAGTCTGTGACATAGAGATTGCCAAGCGAGTCGACGGCGACGCCATGAGGGCTGGCGATGGCCGCATTGGTAGCCGGTCCACCGTCACCGGGGGATGTCGACTGCGTGCCGTTTCCGGCGACGGTGGTAATCACGCCGGTGGGAGCAACCTTGCGAATACGGTTGTTCCCGGTATCGGCGACATAGACGTTCCCAGCGCTATCGACCACGACGCCGACAGGCTGATTCAGTTGCGCAAAGATTGCTTGTGAGTTATCGCCGGAAAATCCCGGCGCGCCATTGCCCGCGAAAGCCGTGATGATACCTGTCGCGGCGGCAATCTTGCGGACGCGATTGTTACCGGTGTCCGCGATATAGATGTTGCCGGCGGTGTCCAGGGCAACACCGCTTGGTTGATTCAATTGCGAGGTAAAAGCCGATCCGTTGTCGCCAAGCGATCCGGCTGTGCCAGTTCCGGCGATGACGATTGTGCCAGTACCGCCTGAAACTACTTCCAGCACTCGATTGCCAGCGGCATCGGCAATGTAGATGTTGCCGCCAAGAGTTGTCACGCCCGCGGGGCCGGTAGCAGAGCCAGGTGAACTGATGGTACCGTTGGGCGCGACTTTGCGAATCAGTCCAGCGGCGCGGTCGGCGATATAGATGCCGGTGCCGTCCACGGCCATACCTTCCGGCTGAACGAGTTGAGCACTGGTGGCGGGTCCGCCATCGCCCTGGTAGAAATGTATCCGGTTGCCTGCAATGATGGTGATGCCTCCGGACGGCGAGATGCGAATAATCACTGCGCTGGTCGAATCGGCGACAAAGAGGTTGCCATTGGGATCGACTGCGATTCCCGTGGGCGTAGCGACTCCGCCGACGCTCGAAGATGCGGCGGTAACCATCACCTGGTTCGGCAGAATCTTGCGGACGCGCTGATTGTTGAAATCGGTGATGTAGAGTTGCCCTGAGCTATCGACCGCCACGTACGTCGGATGATTGAGCTGCGCGCTAGTGGCAAGCAAGCCATCGGGGGATGAACCGGGGATTCCGTTGCCGGCCACGGTGCTGATTATGGTATTCTTCACCGCGCGGACCCGGTTATTGTTGGAATCGCCGATATAAACGTTGCCGGCGGTATCGACCGCCACACCGACAGGCGCATTGAGTTGAGCGCCCGTGGCCACAAAACCGTCGCCCGAATATCCGGGCGCGCCGGTTCCGGCAACTGTCGTGATTACGCCCGTCGCCAGAACGATCTTGCGGACAACGTTATTGCCGGTATCGGCAACGTAGAGGTTGCCCGCGATATCGATAGCCAAGCCTTGGGGGTTGTTCAGCGCGGCGGCGGAAGCTTGTCCGCCATCGCCAGAATAGGCGGCTGTGCCATTGCCGGCGAAGGTGGTAATCGTGCTGCCGCCCGTAGTTATTTTACGGATGCGATTGTTGCCGCTATCCGCGATGTAAATGCTGCCGGAAGAATCTACTGCTAAGCCTTGTGGGTTGTTAAGCTGCGCGGCGGTTGCCTGGCCGCCGTCGCCGGAGAAGCCCAGGCGGGAAGTCCCGGCCAGAAGGGCCAGCCCTCCATTCAAATCGACCCGATAGACGGAGTCGGTGCTGATGAAGTATGCGTTACCGGTGACGTCCGAAGTCATCGCTCCGGGACTGCCGATCGGCGCATTTACGGCAACTGGATTGGAAGGAGGGGGCGATCCGCCAGCCAACGTGAAGATATTATACTGTTGGGCGAATGCGGCGACGCCTGATAACAAGAAAGCCGAAGCGATACCAAGGCAACGTTTCATATGGTACTCCTGCTCGCCGAATATAGCATATTTTGTGGGCTATTTGCCTCGGGTGAATTTTTGCGATGAGGTGATGGTTCTGGTCACGCAGAGTGCTGCTTTTTGATTCTGAGTTGTTGACATAGTGGCAGCCGATACTGCGAAGGTCCGTGCTAGCTTTCTCTGCAACTTTTTCTGGACACGGTTTGTGGCGGCGGACCGCAAACCCGGACTCCAGTTCTCAATAGGCTGGCACACGTTTCCGGCACACGTATCGTTGAATCTACCACCAAACCGACGATGGTCCCGGTTGAGATTTGAGTGCACGCGGGGATTGCGCTGAGATACAAGAGTATCGTTGAAAGACGGCCTAAAGACGCCGTCCGCTTTCACTCTTGGCCGAAGTATATAGGAGAGGAGTAAGCAGGACGAAGGCACCGCCGACGCGGCTATCAGTTGGAGCTTTGCCGCCGCAGCAACACCGGGCCATCGGACTTCTGGTCCGTACTCGGAGTGGATGATGTCCCCGCCTCCGGAGGCTTGGCACCAGAATCGTCCGCCGTTCCGCTTTGTTTTCGAATCAGAACTGGTCCTCCCGGCTTCGAGTCCGTAGAAGAACCTGGGTCCCGCGAAGCGCCGCTCGAATCTTCCGTGCTTTGCCTGCGCAGCAAAACGGGAGTGTTAATCTTCGGCGAGACAGCCGATGCTGGTTCGGGCACATTAGCTCCGGAGTCCTCGGTCGTCAGATTGACTGGAGAACCGTAACTCTGGTCAACACCCATGCGCCGCCGCTTCGGTGTGACGAGTTCATCCACGCCATTAGCCGGACCGGCAGTTTCGCGTGGAGATTCATTTGCCGCTTGCGCCGAGATACCATCGGGAGCGTGCGCACGGGTGATCAAAATGGCGCCGGCTTCACGCGAATTGCCTGAAAGATACACGCGCCGATAACGGATCTCGGCATCTCGATAGCGGCGTCGAGCCGCGTCGGTCAGATCCACTTGAATCGTCCGATGTGCGCCCGAGGCGGTAGTGTCCGCCGAATTGAAATGCAGGGCGTATCTCTGCCGCAGCCGCATCAGCGTTTCTTCCAGAGATAATGCGTCGTCCACCGGGAAAGTATCGCCTCCCGAATCGCGCGCAATATCGGCAGTTCCGGCGGAATGATTCGCAGTCTGCATTCTGCCTCCCGGATATCCGCTTCGACCCCGGCGTCCTCCGCCTCCCAGGATCACGCCGCCCGGAAAGGTAGGTCCAGTTCCCGGCCACCCGCCCCCGCCGCTCGGAATTCCGCCGCGGCGTTGTTCCATTACGTCGGGAGCCTGCAGAAAACTGAGTACTGCATCAGCCCGTGAAAGCGCCCGCTCGACTCCGGCATCGTTTCGTGCGTCCTGACTCCCGTCGTCGGTCAAGATCACGATCGCACGCCGCGCTTCAGGACGGGCTTCGCGCTGCACGTAATCCGCAGCCGCCATCATTGCCCGCGTGATGTGAGTGCCGCCGTTGAACCGCTCCTGATCGAGCACATCCGATAATCCGCGATTGATGTCGGACCGGCTGCTACGGAATGGAAGGCGCAGCCGCGTATACGTATCGAAGACCATGATGCCGACCCGGTCGTTGTCCGCCAAAACGCGCAGAGCATCATGGGCCGCGTCCGAAATGCGCTGCACGTGCGGCCTCATGCTTGCGCTGACATCGAGCAGCAGCAGAATGTCGATCGGCATGTTTTCGCTTGCAAAATTGCGGATCTGCAGAGGTTTGCCGTCCTCCAGCAGAACGAAATCGCTGGCACGCAGACCGGTGATCGTGCGGTTATGCCCATCTACAACCTGAGCGTCCACACGCGCGAGCGATACATCGCTGTGGAAAACAACAGTCTCGTCGTCGGCATGAATTCCGGCGGGAGCGGTCATCGACAAAAGCAGGAGGGGAAGCGAGCGTCCAAGTCGAAGCACAGTCTGCACACTCATTTCTTTTCTAATCCGGTACTTGTGTATTGAACGCGAACCGGCACTTCAAAGTTTCAGAAGAAATGAGAGGAACGGAAGGGCAGTCCTCTTATCGATTAGATCTGCCCTGCCTGTTTATTTACTACCCCGGCTTGATCGGCTCCCGGAATGTCCGGAACCGCGGTGACCGCCGGAACTGCCATGCCCAGATGAACCTTTATGCGACGAGCTACTCTGTGCCAACCCGGTAGAGGCGCAACCGAGAGCGATGAGCAGTCCCCAAATTATGAAAGACTTCACGCAAATGAAGTGGACCGCACGAGCGAATCTTCTCAGGATTTTTGGCGGACCAGAGAAAGAAACTCATCCCGAGTCTCTTTTTTCTCCCGGAACTCGCCGAGCATCGCGCTGGTTACGGTACCGGAGTGCTGCTTCTCAACCCCTCGCATCATCATGCAGAAATGCTGGGCCTCGATAATGACGCCCACGCCAAGCGGATCGAGCAGGTCGAGCAGGCACTGCGCAACCTCCTGAGTCAGTCTCTCCTGAATCTGTAAACGCCGGGCAAATACATCGACTATGCGCGGTATTTTGCTGAGTCCAATGACTTTATTACGCGCAAGGTAAGCTACATGGGCCTTGCCATAGAAGGGCAGCATATGGTGTTCGCACATGCTAAAGAATTCGATATCCCGCACGATAACCATCTCGTCGTACTTGACGCTGAATATAGCCCCGTTAACTACCTTCTCAAGATCGGCATGATATCCGCTGGTCAGGTATTTTAGCGCTTTGTCTACTCGTTCCGGCGTCCGCGCCAATCCTTCGCGCGTGGGATCCTCACCTAAGGCCGTGATAATTTCGGCAACTTGAGGAGCAATTGAAATGCTTGGCGATCGAGGACTGATGACCTTAACTTGAGCCTTAACCTGGGCTTTGGATTTCATGATTTCCTGTCCGTTCAACTACAAAGATGTTACGCTCGGTCTCATAGATCCGAATTCTTTTAAGCTTGGGAGTCCCGGCCGGAAAAGCCTCGGACCACACGGATCGCAAGCGCTTATCGATGACCATCCCAAGGTTTTCAGTTGTTGGCGTAAGTGACTGAAATTCGGGCACTTCCACATTGAGATTTCGATGCTCGAAAGGCCCGGTTACGCGCCCGCGTATTAGTTCGTCGAGACTTGCCAAATCCACCACTCGGCCAGTCGAATCGTCTACTTCCCCGCGGACCGTTACCTCGATTTCGTAGTTATGCCCATGTCCAAAGGGGTTGTTGCACTTGCCATACAGCTCATCGTTTTCGGCGTCGGAAAGCGCCGGCGAATGCAGCCGGTGCGAGGCCGAAAAACGATAACGGCGGGTCAGTTCGATCACAGGCCGTCTCCAAAATATTCGACGTACAGATCGGACGTCTCGTACAACCGCACGCTGTGCAACCTGGCGGATTTCGCGGACAGCACCTTTGCCAAGCGTCTCCAGATCTCGATTGCAACGTTCTCAGCCGTCGGAATTACCCGGTCGAACGGCGCCACCTCACGATTGAGAAAACGATGATCCATTGGCTCAATAACCTCGCGATTCAAGACCTCCTTCAATTCTTTGAGGTCCAGCACCATGCCGGTTACCGAGTCCGGAACTCCTTTAAGCGTAACGTCGACGATGTAGTTATGACCATGGCCGTGCGGATTCGCCGCAAGCCCAAAGATCCGCTTGTTCTCTTCCTCGCTAAGATCCTTATTTCTACATACATGCGATGCGGAAAACTCTACCCGCTTGGTGATAAGCACAATCGATTCTCCTGCAACCTGAAGTCCCTGCCGTTCATCAGTAGGATTAACACCCATGCGTAACGGCTTATTGATGCTGCTTCTCAGCCCGGCGTTGCTTTTTGCCGATTCCGCCGATCTGACGCAAGCTGCGAAACTCTATCGTCACACAGATTACCAGGCGGCGATTCAGCTTCTTTCTAGATCCGCCGGCAATTCGGGGAAGGACGCGCCAGCCATTAACGAAATGCTGGGCCAGTGCTACCTTATGTCGGGAGATTACAAGAAGTCGATCGAATACCTTGAGTCGGCCGTGGCATCGAGTCCTGACAATTCGGTGTACCGGACGTGGCTGGGCCGGGCTTATGGCCGAAGGGCCGAGACGTCGTTCGCGGTGAACGCCATGGGCTGGGCATCCAAGTCGCGCGCCAGCCTCGAGAAAGCTGTGCAGCTCGACCCGTCCAATTACGAAGCGATAGACGATCTGTTCGAGTTCTACCTTGAGGCGCCTGGATTTCTCGGCGGCGGATTGGATAAAGCGGAAAAGCTGGCGGAAGTGATCTCTCGCCGCGATCCCGCGGAAGGGGCCTACGACAGGGCCAGAATAGCGGAGGCGCGCAAACAGTACTCTTCGGCCGAACAACATCTGCAACACGCCGCTGCGCTAGCGCCGCACCAAGTTGGCCGCCTTCTCGATCTCGCCAAGTTCCTCGCAAAGCGCGGCCGATTTGAAGAGAGCGATCAAACATTCCGACAAGCGGAAAGGGTCGCGCCGGATGCTCCGAAAGTGCTATTCGCGGAAGCCTCCACGTACGTTAAAACGAATCGGAATCTGGGTTCGGCCTGCGTTTTGTTGAAAAAGTACCTACGATCCGATATCACGCCCGAAGATCCGCCTAAGAGTGAAGCGCAGAAACTGCTGCGAAAGGTATCCGGCTCGTAACTCATGCGCTTCGGTGAAGCGCTAAGCTTCAGCATCCACTCCCTCCGATCCAACCCGGTTCGGTCCTTTCTGACGGGTCTTGGGATGGTAATAGGTACTGCCTCGGTAATCCTGGTAGTTACCATTTCTCTCACAAGCCAAAGCTACATCCTCGAACAGATTGAGGGCGTCGGATCGAATATGATCTTCGCCCAATACGAGGTCGGCAGCCAGCAGACCGCGGGCGAGGTTAGTGGCGACTTCATCAAGCTGAGTGACCTCGATGCGATCCGGCAGCAGCTCGCCGATCGGATCGTGGCCGCGACCGGTGTGGAAACCAGTTTCGACAACATTGTAGTTGACGGCAGGGTCCAGCGGCTTCTGGTAATCGGATCTGATGAGTACTACAAACCCGTCCGCAACCTCCAGGTTCTCGCGGGCCGCTTCCTTGACACGAGCGATGTCCAGTTACGTCAGAAAGTTGCGCTTCTGACCGAAAAACTCGCGAAGCGGTTGTACGGTAGTCAAAAAGCGGCGGTCGGCAATTTGATCAAGGTTCACGGCCTCCAATTTACCGTAATCGGAACGTTCAAGGAAAAAGTGGAAAGCTTCGGTCAGTCGGAACTGAACACCGAGACCGTGCTGATTCCCGTGACCGTTGAGCGTTACTTTGACAAATATGAGCGCATCGATCCCCTCTATGTCCAGGTCCGCGATGCCGCCGATGTCGATAATGTTACGCAGCTTGTGGGACAGGTTCTGCAGAGCCGCCATCGGGCCGGCGCGACTTACAAAGTTGAGAATCTCACCGCGATCCTGAATGCGGCAAAGAGCATCTCGTTCGCTCTGACTCTGGTGCTGATTGTTGTCTCCGCGATCGCTCTGATTATCTCAGGGATCGGAATCATGAACATCATGTTGGTCACGGTCACCGAACGGACCCGTGAGATCGGCGTCCGCATGGCCGTGGGAGCATCGCGCCGGGAGATCCTGCTACAGTTCCTGACCGAAGCCATCATGATAAGCATCGTCGGTGGAACTCTTGGAATCCTCGCCGGAGTTGCTCTCCCGCTCAGCGTTCAGTTGTTCTTGGAGAATCTGCAGATTCCGATTTCGACAACGTCGATTGTTGTGGCCTTTACGGTATCGTGCGCTGTCGGCTTGATCTTTGGCATTATTCCGGCGAACCGGGCATCGAAACTGAATCCCACCGAAGCGCTCCGCTACGAATGAAGATTGTCCTCGTGGAATTCGTCACCAAAAGTATCGATCCACAACTCGCGGAGGACCCGAGTTACCGTTAATCACTTTTGTCCCGATTATTACTTGAATGTTCTTGCGGCTCCAATCCTTCGGCGTCTGCTTCGCCAACGTCTCCATATAGCCCGGATCGGTCAGGAACTCGCCGGCGGCAATCGTGCCGTATCCGGTTAACCCACCCGCCACCACTACCATCCGGTCCGTCGTCGGTTCCAGAACGCGCGAGATCAGAGCATAATCTTCCGTAACGGTGATCTCGATGTGCTGATCGTCAATCTGAATGAGCCGCGTTCCTGGAACCTGAATCCGGGAAGGAATGGGCCGGACGGGCTATAGTCGGGGCGTTGCAGCGTCTGGTGCGCCGCTTGGAAGAACGCCGATTGGATTGCCGCGGTTATAGATTGTGGAAGCGCTCCGGCTGGTCGTAACCGGAACGCGCCCGATCCGAGCTATTGAACGGGATCATGGGCAATGTATTGTTAGTAGCCCCGCCCAGGATGCAATGAGGCAAAAGCCTGCACGTAAACGGCTGGCTGCGATTTGCAGCATCATCGTAGGTACCCCTAACGAAATGACAGAGACATCTAATATTTGCTATTTCGCCTGCAGAAGCGAGATGCCATTCTCGTTGTTCTTCCGCGTCAGCGCCTGCCCGCTGTACTTGATAATCGTCACTTCGCCAAGGTAGAGGATTTTGCAACCCTTCTCCAAATGGCCGCCGAATGCTCCTTTCGGACTTGAGAGCGTGATGTGGATATGTGGCTCTCCATCGGCGATAATTCCTCCCGCATTGAGAATCTCGAACGGACCTTTGACGGTCTTGTAGGCGTTCTTGGCCAGAAGATCGGTGGTGGTTACATAGTGATAGGTACACTCCTGCACCGACCCGGAGGTCACCATTACGTGCCCATCCTGAATGTCCTTTTGCTTGATCACGTCGAGGATCGACTCGAGGAGGAGCGCGTCGCGGTCGAGCAGCACGCGGTAGACGGCTTGAATCTGCGCCGGCTCAAATACGCGAGGAGCAGTTGATTTTGCGCTCGCAGCAAAAGCTTCATACGGAATCAGCAGGAAAGCCATCATTAGGCAGATTGGTTTCATGCTGATAAGTTAATCACAAAGCGCGGCAAATGCGACTGGCCTGCCTCACGACTTGCGGCGCAGAAACTCCCGGCACTCATCCGATTGCAGCCCGTCTTCCAAAGTAGTAATCATTGCTCCCGCGTCGTTTTCCCAATATGCAGGCTCATTAATCCAGAGTCCGGGGAATACGATTGACTTAAGCACACCCGACGCGTTTGAGTGAATCGGACGATAGCTTTGACCCTCAAGAACTCGCCACTCAAGGCGCTGTTCATCAAGCAGTACGACCAGGTACTCCGTAACTCCGGTCTTTCGATAAAGGTCTAATTTTGGTCTGAGATCGAAGGAACGGCTTGCGTGTGAGACCTCCGCGGCTAACTCCGCCGGACCCGTCAACAGTTTTCCGGATATCCGGGACTTGCCACCGAACTCGGGAAGCAATCGCAATGCGATATCCGGTTGAGGCGCGCTGCCCAGCATCAGCCAGGTCGCATTGGCAATCGCCTCGCACATGCCCGTTCGCATACCGTAGGTTCCCAATAGTACATGCAACTGCATGTCGCGCATGCCGTGCTGATAGGAAACAGGTGAAGGCATGTAAACAACCCCGTCGATTAATTCCGCAAACTTCAAACCCGGCATTTGCTCCCACAATTCGAGAAACTCATCGAGCGATAGCCGGTCTCCCGCCTCAAAGAGGAGCGGATTCATTTGGATCGGATTTGTCATGTCGGCTCTCAGCTACCTTCAGTCTATGCGAGATCGCTAATCGCAAGTCAGTGCGGCGGCTTCGTAGTCCACGATCCGCGGAATGCTGAATTCCACCATGTTGCCGCGCTGAGTGAACGGAATGGCCGATCCGGCTCGCAGTAATTCGGCGCGACGCACTTTACGACCTTCGGGCAACAGCATCGTCACCTTCTGTTCACCAATAGGGAAGAATTCGCGAATCCAGCCGCGGTGCATGGCGGGATTGGTGTAGTTCAACAGATGCACCGCGAATCCCGGCTTAGTCTCCCACGCGAACATCTCGACAACCCCAGGCCCGGCGACCTTCACCGGATTTTGCCCGCGAAGCACCCACGCCGTGCTGTTGCGAATCAAACGGCTCAGATCCGTATGTCCGGAACGCCAAAGAGTACGTTCGATATCCCCGGGAAAATACAGCAATCGGCTGTTGCCTTTCTCGCGAGCTACCACCGCTGGTTCGTCCGTGTGTGATGGCGATGGATAAGAAAGCTCCGGCGGATATGCCGGATAACTCGGAACTACTGTCAGCACCGGAGACTCGACTGGCCGGATCGGTAAACGATGCTCCGCGCCGGGAATCCAGTTCGTATTGACAAATCCGTTGAGGATTTCGTGCTGCCTCTCGATTCGCTGATAATAGGCATTTCCCAAAGTGCCGATTACCGGGCCCGCTTTGTGGATACCAAAGACTTCCGCCAGACCGAAATCGGCGCGTGGCCTGCCGCGTTCGGTATACATGCTCGTTTCGAATGTGGCGAGCAGCGACCCTCCACGGCTCACATACTCCTGAAGTTGCCTGCACTGTTCATCGCTCAACCACGCGGTATTCGGCAAGATAAGCGCGGAATATTGCCGCAGATTGTTCGCGCCGAGATCGTCCTCATGCACAAAGTCGAAACAGAATCGCCCTTCTAGCAGCGCGTAATAGAGTCCGTCGATGTGCTGCGAGATCGTCTCACCCGGTGGCGCTGGCTGGAACAGATGCGTTCGCTGTCCCATCACCACGCCGAGATTGGCAAGAGACCGTTTGTTGACGAAGTGGTCATCGTGGCGCGAGAGCCATGTGAAGTATTCGTGTCCCGGCTCTTCCCAGCGGCGATCTTCGCCCATGCCCGTTTCGGCGCCGATGAAGTGATACCACGGAACCATGCCGCTCGAGATGGTTTCATCCATCCACATCTTGGCTTCCTCTGGCGCCTTGGACGCATTGCGCCAGCGAATCGCGCCGGTGGACCACGCGGCTGTAACGTTGGTGCTGGTCCGGCCTTTCATCACGGCCCAGCAGACACGGCCTTGTTGCGCCGCGCCCCAGATAGGAGTATCGTCCCCGCCGCGGCCCTGATTGTCGCAGTTGAACCAATTACACACATCGCCGAGTTGCTTCAGGTTCGCGGTGCAGCGAATCCCGCCTCCCAGATTGCCAAAGTAAATGTTTCCGGCCCGCTTTTCCTTCGCGATGGAATCGTACAACTTCCAAAGATAAATAGCGCGCTCGTTGAACTTATCCCAGTAATCGATGCTGCCCGCGCGCGGCAAGTTTTTGCACTGTTCGCAATAACATTGGGTGAATCTGCCGAGCGGCGGCCATCCGTTAGTGAAGATGCTGTCGATATCATAGCGGGCGTTGACCTCCCGCATGATCGAAGGAATCTGGCCAGTGAAATAATCGGAGAACATGCAGGTGCGATAGAGGCGTGGGTCTTCCGTGTGGCGCAAAGGCTTGCCGTCGGCGCCTCGTTCGAACCACTCCGGCTTAGGCTGCAGGAACTCCTCCCATGTGAGATCCGGACTCATCCGGGCGATTACATGGATGCCGCGCTTCTTTAGCGCCGCGCAACAATCGCCGAAGAAATCCCGATTACCGAGATACTTCGCTCGCCGGAAATATTCGAGTTGGGTGGGATAAAACGCGACAATCCCAGTTACGCTGACAAGGACCGCGTCAACCTTCAGACTCGCCCAGTAATTCGCCCATTGCTCGATATCCAACTCGACCGGATCGTGTTCCGTCATGTTGATCTGGCCGACGCGCCGGATTCTCTGAGTCCAGGAATCGGACGGTTGGTCCGCATGGAGCTGCCCTGCGAATGCGAGGCCAATCGGTGCGGCCTGGAGGAGGAGGTATTCGCGGCGATTCAAATTCATTGGAAAATCCGGATGAATTGAGGCTAATCGAATCGGCGCAAGTTCGCAAGTCAGTATCCCCGCTGTCAGTATCCCGCTTGACTCTGTTGGGAGCGATTGATAAAGTTGGCAACCAGATCGCGAATCTTCTCAGGGAAAACTATCGACTATGTGTGTCTATCCATCCAATCGACGAAGGCTTGCCGGCCTTCTGGCTATGTTGATTCTCATCGCGCCCTGCGCCGCTCAAGAGACGCGCGCCACGTTAAGCGGAACCATCACCGATAACACTGGCGCGGTAGTTGCCGGCGCGCAGATCCGGCTGCTGAATACGCAGACTCAGGTCGCGCTCAAGGCTGAAACAAACCAGGTCGGCCAGTATCGCATTCTCTTCGTCAACCCTGGAATTTATCAACTCACCGTGGAAGCGCCGGGTTTTCGAACGTACGTGCGGTCGGGAATCGAATTAGCCGTCGGCGAGGCAGCAACTCTCGATATCGGATTGCAGATCGGCAGCCGCACGGAGACCGTAACGGTCACCGCCCAAGCTCCGCTACTTGAAGCGGAAAAGGCCGACCGCGGCCTCGCGGTGGATCAACAGACCGTCGCCGAATTGCCGACTCTGGCGCGTGTCCCCATCATGTCCGCGACACTTACTCCTGGAGTTATCTGGACTGCGCCAAATTACGCGCTGGCGCCGTTCTCGAACTCCGGGCTATCCAGTTGGTCGATCAACGGCAGCCTTAGCCCCAGCGCGGGATTTCTGCTGGACGGCGCTCCGAATGAGATGATCTACCAGGCTGCGCACAGCGTCGCATATATCCCGCCGGTTGATGCGGTGGAAGAGTTCAAAGTAGTGACGGGCGCATACGACGCTCAATACGGGCGCAACGGCGGCGGCGTGATGAGCGTGGCATTGAAGAGCGGGACCAATAGTCTACATGGGACCGCGTACGAGTATCTCAAGCGTCCCTTCCTCGATGCCAACACGTTCGCCAATAATTCGAAAGGCGTGACGCGGCCATACGACAAACTCGACGAATATGGCTTCACAGCCGGTGGCCCGGTGTGGATACCGCGAGTCTACAAAGGGAAAGACAAGACGTTCTTTTTCGTGGCCTTCGAGAAGTATCATGACGCCACCATCCCGAGAAGCCAGGTATCATCCGTTCCAACCGTTGCGCAGCGGAGCGGCGACTTCTCGCAGACCTTTACGGCCGCCGGACAACTTATGCCGATATACGATCCACTTACCGGACATACTGTCAATGGATCGTGGGTGCGCAATGTATTTCCCGGAAATATCATCCCTGCGAACCGGATCGATCCTGTAGGATCCAAGATCGTCAATCTCTACCCCTCGCCCAACATACTTACGCCGGGTTCGGTTAACTGGCAGAACAACTACTTCAACAACAACGCCATAACCGAGTACTTCTTCCCTAACTTCGTAGCCAGAGTCGATCATAACTTCGGCGAGAAGGAACGGATCTTCGGGCGGTACGCATACAACAACCAGCTTCTGCATGACGACACCAATGAGTTACCCGGACCCGCTGCGGATCTGCGTTGGGGGAACAAGGTTAACAACGCGGTGGTGTTCGACTCGATTACGGTAATAAGCCCGACCCTAACCTTTGACTTCAGGGCATCCGTGAACCGCTGGACCCAGAACTACATCGCGCCTAACTATGGATCGAATAACGGCACAGTGATCGGATGGCCGCAATCGTTAGTCAGTCAGTTCCCGGAATCGGGCCGATTCCCGTATTTCACGCTGGCCAATTATCAGACGCTCGGCGAATCGAGCAGCAACATCTGGTTTGCGCCGACCACCACATGGAGCCTTCAACCGAACGTCGCCATGACGATCGGCCGTCATATCATCAAGGCGGGCCTCGATTTCCGGCTGATTCATCTGTCGAACTATCAGTCCGCCTTCGCGGGCGGGACTGCGGCATTCGACCAGGGTTTCACGCGGGCTAACTATCTGACCGCGGATTCGACCAGCGGAAATTCAGCGGCATCGGCGCTGTTGGGGTATGCGGCTTCGGGCGAAGTCGACTATATCGCAAAGCCTTACTATAGCTGGAAGTATTTCGCTCCCTGGGTCCAGGATGATATTAAGATTTCGCGCAGGTTGACCGTCAATCTCGGGCTGCGGTGGGACGTGCTTTCTCCCATCACCGAGCGATACAACCGGCTGAACTACGGTTTCTTCCCCAATGCAGTCAACCCGATATCGTCGCAGATCAACCAGACGCAATTCCCCGGCTACAAAGTCTACGGCGGCATTGGTTTCGTAGGCGCCGGCGGGAACCCCACGGCCGCTTTCAATACGGACTGGAATAACATCCAACCGAGGCTCGGAGCGGCGTACCAACTTACATCAACTACCGTCTTACGGGGTGGATGGGGAATCTCGTATATACCCCAAGTATCTTTCGGCGATAACTATGGCTTTAGTCAAAGTACGCCGTATGTCGCAACCAACGACGCCGGCCAGACGCCCGCGAGCGTGATCTCCAATCCGTTCCCGACCGGCATTCTTGCTCCGCCGGGTTCGAGTCTTGGACTGGGAACGCTGCTGGGCCAGTCGCCCAACTTCGCGGACGCAAGCGGCAAGATCGGGTATGTTTATAACTTCTCCTTCGGCGTTCAACAGATCCTGCCGGGTCAGATTCGAGTCGAGGCGTCTTACGTAGGATCGCGGACCAACGATGCGCCGGTCACTAAGACCTACAATGCGCTCTCCGGGGCCAACCTCGCGCTCGGCGACGTAACTCGCGGAGGCAATCCGAATTACCTCAATCAGAAGGTCGCGAATCCGTTCCAGAACCTGCTGCCGGGAACCTCTATCAACTCGAACACAGTTCCGCTGCAACAGCTTCTACTGCCGTTCCCCGAATTTACCGGCTTGAGTGAACAGAACATTCCCGTGGGGAACGTCTGGTATAACTCATTGCAAGTCAGCGCGCAAAAACGCTATTCGGCCGGGCTCCTGGTTACCGGATCTTATACATTCTCGAAAAACCTGCAAGCGCTTAGTTACTTGAATCCGCAAGATCCGACGCCGTCGAGGACCATCGTACCCTTCGACCGCACTCACGTGTTTACGGTCGGGCCGTTGTATGAACTGCCATTCGGACCCGGCCGGAAGTTCCTGAACTCAAATCAAGGCTTGGTGGGCCGCGTGGTCGGCGGATGGGAGATCGTGGGCAACTTCACCTGGCAGTCCGGCGTTCCCATGGCGGTGCCGGGCGGCGTGTTCGTGATCGGCAATCCCGTGCTGGCCGATCGTACCTGGAGCCAGATGTTCAACACCGGCCTGATCGACGCGAACGGCAAACTAGTCGACCAGGTAAACGGGCTTGCTCCCGCGTTTCAAATTCAGCCCGCATTCACGTTGCGCAACGCATCGTTATACTACGGCAACCTGCGCGATCGCTGGGGCCCCGAGTGCAACATCGCCATCGTGAAAAGCACGCGCATCCGTGAAGGAATGCGACTCGAGCTGCGAGGAGAGGCGCTGAACGCTTTCAATCATCCGCTCTTCGGGGGCGATCCCGTGATTACTGCAACCGCGCCGAACTTCGGACAGTTGATTCGCAACAACGGCCAGACCAACGAACCACGGCAGATTCAGTTGTCGGCGCGCCTGGTGTTTTGACCCTTCAGCAGAACTCCAGGTACGCCTGCTTCATTCGCGCCATCGTATCGTCGATCGGCGCGTCCCAGACCTGCTGGTTGAAGATCTCGCATTCGATCGGCCCGGTGTAGCCTTGCGCGTCCACGGCGTTGCGAAGACGCGCGATCTCGATCACGCCGTCGCCCATCATACCGCGACCCATCAACATGTGAGGGGTCGGCACCAGCCAATCGCTAACATGGAAACCGGAGATGCGGCCTCGTGAACGCTCGATCTCGCGGTACACCTGCGGGTCCCACCAGACGTGATAAACATCGATCACCACGCCCACCTGATCCGACCCAACGTGGTCGGCCATATCGTTGGCGAGCCCAAGCGTCGAAACCACCGACCGCTCGGCGGCATACATGGGATGCAGCGGCTCGATTCCAATACGGACGCCTCGGGCCTTGGCGTGAGGCGCCACGGCCGACAATCCCTCGATCACCATCTGGCGCGCGCCGGCGAGGTCGCGACTGCCCTCCGGGATGCCGCCACAGACCATCACCAGCGTGTCCGTCCCGAGCGCGGCCGCTTCGTCGATCGCGCGCAGGTTGTCGTCGATTCGGCGGTGCCGCTCTTCGGCTGAGAGCGCGGGAAACATGCCCCCGCGGCACAGGCTGGAGACTCGCAGTCCGGCGTCGTGGATCTGTTTGCCGTACTGCTCCGCCAACCCTTGCTTGATCTTATGCCGCCACACGCCGATCCAACTCAAGCCGCCGCGGACCGTGGCCTCGATGGCCTCATTCAGGTTGACCGGATCGCAGGTCATCTGATTAAAGCTGAGTCGCTTTAAGTCGGGGGTCCCCATACTACACCGCGCGCGCCTTCACGTCCGTGCTCATCTCAGCACCCGGAACCTTCACCCAGCAGCGCTTCTGCCAGGACTCGACCGCAATCTCAGCCAATTGCACGCCGCGCGCTCCTGCTACCAGATCATGCGGGAAAGGAGTGCCCTCGACCAGATGCCGAAGATACGATTCCCACTGGACCTTGAACGCGTTGTCGTAGGCGGTCGCATCGGGAACCGTCTGCCAGTGATCGCGAAACCGGATGGGCGAAGGAATATCGGGATTCCAGATGGCTCGTGGCGTTGCCGCTTTGTGCTGCACCTTGCACTCGCGCAGACCCGCCACCGCAGTGCCTCGAGTCCCATCCACCTGAATATTCAGCAGCTCGTCGCGGTCCACGCGCACGCACCACGAAGAGTTCATCGATGCGATGATGCCGCCCTCGAGTTCCAGCGTGGCGTACGCGGCGTCATCGGCCGTACAGTCGTACCATTTGCCGGCTTCATCGATGCGTTTGGGGATGTGGGTCGCTCCGAGACAGGAGACTGATGTCACCGGCGCGATAATGCCTTCGAACACATACTGCCAGTGAGCAAACATATCGAGGATTAGTCCGCCGCCGTCTTCCTTACGATAGTTCCAGGAAGGACGCTGCTGAGGCTGCAGATCGCCCTCGAAGACCCAGTACCCGAACTCACCCCGAACCGAAAAAATGCGACCCAGGAAGCCGCTATCGATCACCTGCTTTAGTTTGCGTAGTCCCGGAAGGAATAGCTTGTCCTGCACGATGCCGCACTTCAGCCCGGACTTCGCCGCTAGGTCGGCCAACGCAAACGCAGTCTTCGAATCCGGCGCAAGCGGCTTCTCGCAATATACGTTTTTGCCGGCCTTGATCGCGCGTTCCACCCATTCCGCACGGAGTTGCGTCAATTGCGCATCGAAATAGACTTCGACGCTCGGATCCCTCAGGACTTTCTCGATATCGTTGCTCCAGTGCTCCACACCGTACTGCCGGGCCATGGCCTCAAGCTTCTCCGCATTGCGGCCAAGCAGAATGGGTTCCGGCATCACCTTTTCGCCGGACGCGAGGGCTACACCGCCCTGCTCGCGGATCGCGAGAATCGACCGGACCAGGTGTTGATTGGTCCCCATCCGGCCAGTGACGCCATTCATGGCTATGCGAACTGTTTTCATATGAATTTAGATACTCCACTGAATGTACTACGCGCGGAGGCGATGCGCTGTTGAGGGCAGAAAGGTCAGTTCAGCCAATAGAGCAACTCCGCTGCGGCGCCGGCCGGTAGGCACGATTCCGTCGGAATCGTCAGGACCATAAGATTGAACTGGCGCATTGGAAGGGCTATCAAGCATTATGTTAAGCCGTGAGCAGTTGGCTTTTGTGAGTCGCGGCGGTTATCCCGGGTAAATCCCGGTAATCCCGAAGCAGCCGCTCGCAAACGCGCGCCTGAAGCGAGCCAATGAGCTAAAGTTCACAAATAGCGGGACCAGGTGCCGTCAATTCCGAACGTCCGAGGCCTGATAATAGCAAGACACGGCGACGAACTCCGCCCCTAAGAAATCATGAACACCAGAAACGTTCGGTCATACCTTCCAAATCTTCGAAATGCGATGGCTATATTAGCTCTGTTAGCCATCGGAGCTCTGATTCGCATACATTTTATTACGCGCACCATGAGATATGACGAAGCTTGGACGTTTCTTCACTACGCCAGGCATCCGCTTTCCGAAGCAATCTCCAATTACCCGCTCCCTAACAATCACATCTTTCAAACGGTGCTGGTACATCTCGCCTATATCAGCTCGGGAATCATCCATGGGTCCTCCGGCTGCCCGCATTGATAGCAGGTTTAGCTTTGATTCCGGTTTCATATTTGTTGGGCGCTCGAGCCGGGTCCAGGATCGTTGGATTCATGACTGCTGCGCTTGTCGCGCTTTCCCCATGTATTGATTGACTATTCAGTGAATGCGCGGGGCTACACGCTTATGACTTTGTTTTCAACGGCAAGCTTTGCAATCGCTTTCCGTTTGATGCGGGCTCCGAGCCTCCTGCAATGGTTCCTGCTTGCACTCTGCTCGATACTCGGCTTCTACACTGTTCCCGTTATGGCCTACCCGTTTGCCACTCTGATCTTTTGGATGATTATTTGCATCTCTACGGGCGACGCAAGAAAGGTGAAGATATGGCATTTGGTCCTACTCTGTGTAGTTGTTGGCCTTGGTACGTTACTCCTTTATATACCCATGCTCAAGGCCGGAGGTTTGGATCAGATATCGCAAAAACGCGATCCTGGCGCATAAGTCTCCGAAGGAACTGGTCGAAACGATCCCATCTGCCATAATCGGTTATCTGGCATTCTTTCGTGCTGCTGTACCGGTGTTCCTTCAACTGCTGCTTGCTATTGGATTAGGAACCGTATTGCTGTGGCCCTCGCGGGGATTACATTCGCTTCGCTTACTCCTGTTCGCCGGTATTTGTGGTCCGTTTCTACTCGTTTTTGCGGCGCGGAACTGGCCTTTCCGAGAATTTTGATTTACCTGGTCCCAATCTACTCCGCGGCAGCCTGCGCCGGTCTGGCAACTGCGACGGAGGGCCATCCTCCTTCGTTGGCAGCCCCGCGTCCCGGTTCAGATTGCCAGTGCACTGGCCGGCTTAGTGATTGGGTAGCCGCCGCCAGTGGATTACCAACAGACCGCGATGGCTATCTTTCGGCTGAATTGCCGAACGGTGATCGGATCGCCGCCTTTATCGCACAGAACATTCGTCCAGGCGACGCGATTCTCGCGGCGTTGCCATCCGATGCGCCGCTCGAGTATTACCTTAACTATTATCAAGTCCCGTTCTACCATGTCATTGCGGATCCGGATTGGATATTCAACGCGTATACAGCCAGAAAAAGCGGGCTGCCCAACCGGGACTGCTGGACCAGGTTGATCGTCATTGAGGGTCATGGATCTAAGCAGGAACGGCTGGATCAGCTCCTTCGATTCATGGGATCGATCGGACCGACATCTACCAAGACTCTCTGGGAAGGTGAGTTGGTGAAAGTATACGGCGTTAGCAAGCTTCCGGAGCGGATAGCTGGCGCGCTTGACGGCTCGGATTGGGTGCTCAACGGCGGTTTCGAGGCATCTGACTTTTGCTGGTGGAACGCGGGCACGGCTGTGGTTCAGAAGAACAACGTCCACAGCGGTGCGCGGGCGCTACAGATCGGTCCGCGAACCGGTGGCGCATATCAACCTATCGGGCTCCGGCGCTCTTCCGAATATACATTCAACGCTTGGGGCAGGCTTACCCAGAACGCGGATTCTGGCTGGATTGGATTGTCTATGTCCCGGCTGAATGGTCCGGAAATCAAACAGCAGTGTGAAATCCGCAGTACTAATTGGCAAGAATGCGCATTTACATTTGTTACTCCGGCCGATCTGGATCGAGCGACCGTGTGGGCCTGGAAGGGTGACGGAGAAACTGAATTAGAGGTCGATGAATTTCAAGTGCACGCGCAGCAAACTGGACGTCCATGAGAATCAATGCCCGTTGTTCCTGGTGCCAGGCCCTTGTATCATTGTTATGACACCCCGTAGCCCATGCCACGCCGCACCGTCCCCTTCATACGCTTAATGCTCGGCTTTATCGCAGTCTCCTCGCTGCCTTTGGCCTATGCGGCCGATTCCGCGCTTGAGGGGAAGTTTACGCAAACGGTGCAACCTTTCGTCAATCGTTATTGTGCCGGATGCCACAGCGGCACTACCCCGGCCGCGCAGTTCGATCTCCGGGCTTACTCCTCAGTTGAAACGGTAGTTCGCGACTATCCCCGTTGGAACCTGGTGCTGGAGAAACTTTCCGCGAAAGAAATGCCTCCGAAGCAGGTTCAGCAACCGCCTGCGGAGAGCCGCCAGCAGGTGATCGACTGGATTCAGGCGGTGCGCGCGAACGAGGCTCGAAAGAATGCGGGCGATCCTGGACTGGTGCTCGCCCGGCGGCTGAGCAACGCCGAATACAACTACACGATCCGGGACCTCACGGGCGTGGACATGCGCCCAACACGAGAATTCCCGGTGGACCCCGCCAATCCCGCGGGTTTTGACAATTCGGGCGAGTCGCTAACAATGTCGCCGGCGCTGCTCAATAAGTATTTGCAGGCCGCCCGCGAAGTGGCGGATCATATGGTCCTCACGCCCGATGGCTTCGATTTCGCGCCGCATCCGATGCTTGTCGAGACGGATCGCGACAAGTATGCCATCAAGCGGATCATAGATTTCTACGAACGCGCGCCGACCGATTATGCGGACTATTTTCAAGCGGCATGGCGTTTCAAGTATCGAGCCGCTCTGGGAAAGCCGAATGCCACGCTGTCCGGTACGGCGGTCGAGGCGAAGGTGAGTCCGAAGTATCTGCCGATGATCTGGCAGCTACTGGTAGATACGAAGGACGATGCGGGTCCGGTCGCCAAGCTTCGCGCGATGTGGCGCAATCTGCCGGCGCCCGGGGCCAATCAGCCGGAAGGTGTGCGCGCGAAGTGTGTCGCTATGCGCGATTTCGTGGTGAGGATTCGAAAAGACACAGCGATGCAATTCGCCGCGCCGGTAGTGAACGGATTGCCTGCCGGATCTCAGCCCTTGCTGGACTGGAAGCTGCGGGAATTCGCTTCGCACCGCAGAGAGTTCGATCGCTCTGCTCTGCGTAACGATACGGACCCTCCCCCGGTTGTGCCCGAAATCCCGCGGTATCCCGGGCTTCACCGGGAAGCGGCTCCGCGCTGGGCCGCTCTCATGGCGAAAGCACGCGCCGGCGATCCCGATCTGGTGGTTCCAGCTTCCGAGCGCAGCCGTTATGAAGCTTCGTTCGCGCGGTTCGCTTCCGTTTTCCCGGACACCTTCTACGTCAGGGAGCGTGGCCGCTACTTCCCGGACGATTCGCAGGACAAGGGGCGGCTCTTGAGCGCGGGCTATCACAGTGTGGAGGGCTATTTCCGCGACGACACGCCGCTTATGGAGTTGATCCTCGACGACAAAGGGCAGAAGGAGCTCAACCGTCTTTGGGTCGAATTCGACTTCCTCGCCGATTTCACAGCCCGAACCTGGGTGCAGTACTTCTTCAATCAGAGTGGAGAAGTTCAGGGAAAGGGCGCCGAGTCTGGCTCGGCGCGACCGCCGGATCACCAGATTACCGACACGGCGGTCATCATGGGATTGCGTGACGCCTATCTGGCCAAGGCAATGGCCGATCCCAAGAATGATCCTGCCGCTCCCGAGGCGATTCGCGATCACTTCGATCGCGTGAACACCACCCTCCGCACTTTGGAAAAGATGCGTGTGGATGCGGAGCCACGGCAACTAGACGCTCTTCTGAAGTTCGCGGCGCGCGCTTTCCGCCGGCCCCTCTCGAAGGCGGAACGAGATGACATTCTGGCGTACTACCACCAGATTCGGGAGAAGGACGGGCTGACTCGTGAAGAGGCTATCCGCGATTCGATTACCGGCGTGTTGATGGAGCCTGACTTCTGCTACCGGATCGATTTAGGGAATGGCTTAACGACAAGCCGTGGACTCGGCTCTCAACCGCTCTCCGGGTACGCTCTGGCGAGCAGATTGAGCTATTTCCTTTGGTCCAGCATGCCGGACCAGGAACTCTTGTCGCATGCCGCGGCAGGCGATTTGCCGAGGCGGGATGTCCTTGTCGCGCAGGCTCGAAGGATGCTTAAAGACGAACGAGCGACCGGTCTGGCGACGGAATTCGCGGGCAATTGGCTGGACTTCCGCCGCTTTGAAGAGCACAACGCCGTCGATCGGGATCGCTTTCCGAGTTTCAATAATGAACTGCGCGAAGCAATGTTTGAAGAGCCTATCCGGTTTATTTCGGACATAATCCGTAATGATCGCCCGGTTCTCGACCTGCTGTATGGCAACTACACATTCGTGAATCAGGTGCTGGCGAAGCACTATGACATGCCCAACGTTGAGGGGAAAGCCGATACATGGGTTCGGGTCGACGATGCCAATCGCTACGGCCGCGGTGGTCTGCTGCCGATGGCCGTGTTCCTGACGCAGAATTCGCCTGGTTTGCGGACGAGTCCTGTGAAGCGGGGATACTGGGTGGTGCGACGGGTGCTCGGGGAGACGATTCCTCCGCCGCCCGCCAACGTTCCAGAACTACCGGCCGATGAGGCGAAAGCGGATCTTCCGCTGCGGGATATGTTAGTGAAACATCGAGAGAACCCGGTCTGCGCCTCTTGCCATGCGCGCTTCGATTCGGTTGGCCTGGCGTATGAAGGGTATGGGCCGATTGGTGAGGCTCGGACCCGGGATCTGGCGGGGCGACCCGTCGATACGAAGGCGGTGTTCCCAGGGGGGAGCGAGGGCTCGGGGTTCGAAGGCGTGCAGGCTTACATTCGGGGCCATCGGGAGAAGGACTTCCTGGATAATATCAGCCGCAAGTTGCTGAGCTTCGCGCTCGGCCGGTCTCTCATGTTGTCCGATGACCCGCTTATTGAGCGCATGCAAACCAGGATGGCTGCGAATGGCTATCGCTTTGGTACGCTGGTAGAGACCATTGTCACGAGTCAGCAGTTCTTGAACAGACGCAATCCCGATTCGATCGAAAGCCACAATGGCATCGCAACGAAAGGTGAGAAGAAAAGTGAATAAGACGACCCGAACTCAGAATTCCCCTAGTCGGATTTCCCGCCGCACGGTTCTTCGCGGCGCGGGAGTTACCATGGCACTCCCGTGGCTTGAGTCGCTTCACGCTTTCGCCGATACCGCCGCGGCGCCGACCTTTCCGAAGCGGTTCGCGGCCCTTTTCATGGGGAACGGCATCAATGAGGATCATTGGAGCGCCACAGGATCGGGCGCGGAAATGAAGCTCAGCCAGACCTTGTCGCCGCTAGAACCGTTGAAGCACAAGATCAATGTGATCAACGGGCTTTTCAACAAGGCGGCGACCGGTCAGGGTATTCACCCGGCGCAGACGGGTAGTCTGCTATCGGGCGCACACATCCAGCGCGGCGCCATCATCAAGGCGGGCATTACGGTGGATCAGATGATCGCCAATCGCGTCGGCGATGACACGCCGCAGTCCAGTATCGTTCTGGCTTGCGAGCAGCCGATGACGGGCTATCACGAGACCAACTTCTCGATGGCGTACAGCTCGCATATATCGTGGCAGACTCCGGACTCGCCGGTGCCGAACGAGATCTATCCTTCGCTCGCGTTCGATAATCTGTTTGAAAACCGCGGCAGCCTGCGGAACATGAGTATCCTCGATCGGGTGAGGGATCGCACTGAGACGCTGAGCCGGAAAATCAGTTCGACCGACAAGACGAAGTTGGACGAATACCTGAGCAGCGTCCGCGAGGTGGAGAAGCGAATCGACGGGATGCGGAAGGGCAAAGACAAGGCTGACGATCTCGCGAAGCAGCGGAATCGTCCGGTGTTTACGATGGAACGTCCGGCGAATGGCTTGCCGGAAGATCTCCAGGAACATGCGCGTCTGATGTGCGATATCATAGCTATCGCTTTTCAGACGGACAAGACTCGCGTGGCGACACTCCTTCTCGCTCGCGATCTTTCGGCTCTATACTACCCATTCCTGCAGGTTCGCGAAGGGCACCATGCGGCGTCTCACGACAATCTGTCGGCTGGCTACGAACGCATCGCACGGTTCCACCTGAGCCAACTCGCGTATCTCGCCACGAAACTCGATAGCATGCCGGAGGGCGAGGGCACGGTGCTGGACAACTCGTGCCTGATGTTCCTCTCCAACATGTGGGCCGGCCGCAAGCACGATAACTCGAGGCTGCCGCTGGTGCTCGCGGGAGGTCTGGGCGGTACGCTCGAAACCGGACGCTCGCTGGATTACTTCGATGCCGGCGAAGACAACCGCAAGATGTGCAGCTTGTTCCTTTCGATCATGGATCGGATGGGAGTGAAGCTCGATCACTTCGGTGATGCCGAGACACGCCTCGAACGGCTATAGCAACTGACGAATGGCTTTGGAGTTCGTGAAGCGGCCGAGCGCTGCAATCGCGCGCCTCGGAGTTTTGCCGGGGACCTTTAACCCTCCCACTCGTGCGCATCTGGCTCTTGCACAGGCGGCATTGGCGCATTGCGACGAGGTTCTGCTCGTGCTACCTCGGGCACTCCCGCATAAGGAGTACAGCGGCGTCGGGTTCCGGGAACGTCTGCAATTGCTGGAACGCGCCGTAGCAGAGCATCCACAGTTATCCGCGGCCTCTTCGAGTGGTGGGCTATTCCTGGAGATCGCCGCGGAGTGCCGGAAGGCATACGGCCATCGGGTGGAGATCGCGTTTCTATGCGGACGGGACGCGGCGGAGCGGATCGTGCAGTGGAAGTACGAGCGTGAGGAGGTGCTGGCTGAGATGTTCGAACAATTCTCGCTGCTCGTGGCGCGGAGGCAAGGCGAGTACGTCGCGCCCGCGCATCTGGCTGAGCGGATCAGGAGCCTGGATATCGACGAGGGCTGGGATGCCGTGTCGGCAACCGAGGTGCGCGAAAGGATCGCGGCGGGATTGTCGTGGCGGGAGTTGGTGCCCGCAGAGATCGCCGCCGAGGTTGAGCGGATGTACGGCGCCTGATTAAGCGTGCGCGGCGGTCTGGCCGATTTGCTGGATTCCGTAAATCGGAAGCGGGGCCGGGAATGTGCCGTCGCCGAGCACTTCACGGATTGCCATGTTCGTGTCGAAATACACCTGCCAATAGGAGTCGTTGTGACAGTAGGGGCGGATCGCCAGAACGGGACCCACCGCTGTGAACGATGAGATCACGATGTCGGGTTCCGGTTTGGCGAGCACGTTGGGGATCTGGGTGATGCGCTTCTTGAGGGCGACAACCACCAGCCTAGGATCCGCAGCGCCTGAGATCTGCGCGCCAAGTTCCACCCGGCGGTAAGCGTTGGTCGAGAAGTTCTGAATGTTATCGGCGAACAGCTTGTTGTTGCCGACGAAAGTCCGAACGTTATCGGGCGTGTCGACGGTGGTTACAAACAGGCCGACCTCTTCGACGGTTCCAGTAATACCGCCGGCGCTGATGAAGTCACCGACCTTGAATGGCCGGAGCACGACAAGGAAAACACCCGCCGCAAAGTTGGCCAACAACCCGCCCCAAGCTGAGCCGATGGCCAGCCCGGCGCCGGCCAACAACGCGGCGAAACTGGTGGTTTGCACGCCGAAGTAGCCGAGGATCGCAATGACCAAGGTGATATTCAGGATCACCGAGATCGTGTTGCCGATGAAGCGCAGCAAAGTCGGTTCGAATTTTTGTCTGGCCAAGCCTTTTTGGACTAAACTTATTGCAAAACCGATTAGCCAGCGACCGACGATATATAGAACGATCGCTCCAATGACTTGGAGGCCGACACCCGTGATGGTGATTTGGGCTGTCTTCAGGATACTGTTCCAATCCATTGCTTTTAACCCGTCCTTAGGGGTTTGCACCAGTCTACTACGTCTGGCGGCAGGTCGGATTCACTTCGACAGCCTCAGGATCTGCGAAGCAAACTGACCCGCGGGACGCGTCGAGTCGTAGCTGGAACTCTGTGGATCGTTGGCCACGGACCACAAGAAGTCAAAGTCCAGCTATGCACCGCCCGCGAGCCGCAG
This sequence comes from Terriglobia bacterium, assembly GCA_963767545.1. Lineage (GTDB taxonomy): Bacteria > Acidobacteriota > Terriglobia > Bryobacterales > Bryobacteraceae > CAVVFX01. The sequence goes on along the minus strand of CAVYEV010000081.1, from coordinate 69,621 downwards.
ATTTTCGAACCCTGGCGGCAGGTCGAACGGCGTGTAAACCGACTGCGGTAATTCTCCGATCTGACGGACGTCCTTCTGGCTCCAGCCGGTTCGTTGCGCGGTTAGGTTCAGATACTTGATGCCCGCGGGATCGATTCCCATGATCCGGCAGCAAGTCGCATCGACGCTTGGGGGATGTGCTCCAGCGACGAGCACCCCGGCGTGTTTCGCCGCGCCAAGAATCGGGCCGTTGCCCTGCATACCATCGATCCCGTCCACGATGCAGAACTGATTGGGAAACAGTTGGTGGAGATCCGCTATGCTCTCGTCGATGCCGGCCCAATGCAGCACGTTTTTCGGCCACCCGTAGACTGCTCCTGGCACGAGTCCGAACAGGTTCTTCATGGAGAGTGTCGCACCCACCCAGTGGTGGGTTTTCATCTTGGGCAGCGAAACCAACAGATCGCAGGCCAACGCAGTTTTCGGAAGGTAGAGTTCGGTGAGCGTGGAGAAAGGGTTGTGCAGTTTCACGCGCGAAACGTCGTCGAGATTCAGATCCGTGAACTTCTGTTCAAACCGAGGAACAGCATCGAAAAAGCCCGCATTCTCGGCCAGATCCATGGTGATGCGCCGATGTCCCGGGCCTTCGGCGATCCGCACCTGCGCGGCGCCCGCGGCCAGGAATGCTTCGTAAACCGACGCGACGAAAACGGGATTTGTGTTAACCGGCGCGCCCGAAGTAAATTCGACCAGATTGGGCTTCAGTAAGACTCGTTTGCCGCGAACATCGATGCTTTGCTCTCGCAGAATTCCACGGACAATGGCAGTGAGATCGACCGAATAGTTGGCGGCCCGAGCCACGCTCACGAGCCTTTCCGGCGCGGGCGGGCGCACACGCGAACATGCCCCGAGCGCCAATGGGGCAATGAGCATTTTCCGGCGAGTCACTTCACTACGACCAAATCGATGGTCAGACATGTTCGACAAACGGATTCCTCCCCTCCTTGCCGACTTCTGCAATGATGCCGAGAGCCACCTGATTCACTGTCCAGTTGCGATATTTCGTCGACGGCGTCACGCAGTCATTTCCATGCGCCAATAAGCCCATACGCAGCCAATTCGCGCCTTCACTGGAACGGGGATCGCGCGCGTGCCGCTCGGCGGAGCGGATCGACGGCCCGACCTCAGATCCACGGAGGCCGTGCAGCGCCAACAAGGCGATGCCGGTTGTTTCGGGATATGAAGCCGGCGTTTCGCCCGCCCGGAAAAGGCCGCCGTGGTTCCACCCGTAATCAGGACAACGCCGGCTGAGTAAAAAGCTTTGGGCCTCATTGATCCGCGATTCGAGATCCGCACGCGGCTTCTGTTTTGACAGTGCGAAGATCGCCATGGACGTCGGAATCACCCATGCCGCCGCGCCTGGGAACCACGGCCAGCCAACGTATCGGGTTGCGCCCGAACTTGTCCCCATAGCCGCTCTCGCCAACCGGGCCCAGATTGAACTCTCCGCTCCGGATTGAGTCAATAACCAATCAACTCCACGATCCGTTTGATTCTCATACTCCGGAAGATCCGAAAGCGCCAGAATCGAGAGGCTTGTGACATGCGTGCTCTGTTCCACCGCGGGGCCAGGCGACCAACCGCCGTCCCGGCGCTGCCTCCGGGCGAGCCACTGACAGGCTCGGGCGATCGATTTCGCGGGTCCGCGGACGGCACGAAGTGCCAGGACCGAGTAGCACGTGGGCTCAGTCCATGACGAAGTTGTTCCGTACGCCCAGCCGCCATCACCTTGCTGGAGGTTGAGCAAACTGTCGAGTGCTTGTGCGCTCGTAGTCGTCATGGCGGGCATATTAACGGAACATTTTCCGACGACGGCGGCGGTTCATGTACAGCAGAAACATGACTATTGCAAGTATCCATAAGGTCGCTTGAATGTAAACGTTATCCATCAGCTCCTCCTCGCGCCTAATGCGCGTTCGATCTATAATCGGCAGTTTGCGGATGGAACTTTAGTCTCTAATTCCGGGTTGTTGGGCAGATTGGCAAGCAGCGGCGGCTTGACGATTCGCAGTAATGGATTGGGTGACGCGAAATGGGGCAAATTTTCGCAGAGTCCAGTTGGCCTTTGTCGAATCAACAGAATGTGGCGTCAGGAATCTTAATGGGTTCAGGCCGCTTTTGCAGGATCCGCTGGGTTTTCCGGCTTTGCGTCGGCTTCAAGGGTCAGTTTTATTGTCCTTTCCTCTTTCGTCTCGACTTGGTGACGCAAATGGGGTGAATTTCAGCGAGTTTTTGACTTAATGCTCTTGCAGTGAGCTTCAAATTGAGCGCGGCAACCAGTTCCGTGGCTGTTCCCTTCCACTCTCCTCCTCCTTCGGTGGCGATTTTGATGAGGTCGGCTTGCAGTTTGTTTTCGGCTCGGGTGACGCAAACCAGCTCTTTTTGATCGACATCGAGGAGTGCGGCGGTGGCCCATTGCACGGCTTCGGGGAATCTCGCCTTTTCCGGGAACGGCATGCCCGGCAGACAGCGGAGCGCGACCGCGAGCAGAAGCAGGATGCCTTCAACTATCGACTTGCGGTGCTCTTCGAAGCGGCGGTTGAGTTCGTCGTTGGGAAGTGGATCGGGTAACTCGGGAAGTTCGACGGGGAGAATGCGGCTCGACAGGCGGTCGGCGGCATCGGGTTCGTTGGTGGTGATGATGATGGGGCGGGAGACGTTCTGCATTTCGCCGTGGAAGCTGGCGGGGAGTCCGGTGGAGAGGCGGGCGAGGCTTCGGCGGGGCGGCGGGCGAGGCGGGTGGCTCCGTCGATGAAGACGACGTGATTGTCGCGGGCGATGCGTCCGCCGGCGGCTTCGTTGGTGGGGGTGAAGTTGATGGGGGCGAGGCTGGGGTCGACGAGGGCGCGGAGCATGCGTGCGGCGGAGGTTTTGCCGGAGCCTGCCGGGCCGGAGATTACGCGTTTTGCCGATTCGACAAAAAGGTGGCGCGGCCGCAATAAGGCAGCCCTCAAGGATCCAGATCTGCTGGTTGTGACTGGGTCGCTGGGCTCGGGGCGTTTTCGTGCCGACTCCCTTACGGTCACGGTTCAGAAGATCCGTTGTCGATGGGGATTTGCGAATTGGGATTATTGAGGCTATGTTTTGCCGCGTGAGACGCGAAGCCGCTGAGGAAAACGTGTCCCGCAAGACCCGTCCACACACGCTTTACGTGCAACGACAACGTCACGAAGGCCGTCCCATAGGGATTGCTACCATGGTGAGAGATACATGAGGAGGTTGGCATTACTGCTGCCGCTGGTGATCATAGCGATCGCAGTGGCGCTTTGGGGTACTTACCGCACGAAGGTGCGGAAGATCAACGCGTCCGCGCCGGCGCCCCCGCCCCTTTTGAACAATGCTGTAACGTCGTCGGCCGTGGAATGGCAATGGGGGCAGAACAAAGACGGCAAGCCTCAGGTTCAGATCAAGGCCAAGGGTTCGCGGTTTCTTAAAGATTCGAGCAAACTGGAACTCGACAGCGTAGAGCTCAGGCTCTTCCAAAAAGACGGCGATCACTACGATCTGGTGAAGAGCCCAATGGCCGTGTTCAGCCAGTCTGAAGGCAAAATGTTCTCGGACGGCGAGGTCGAGATCACTCTGGACGTTCCGGTGAAAGGCAATCCGCCGCACCAGTTGACTTCTATCAAGTCCACGGGAATAACCTTCGATAGTAAATCCGGAAAAGCCAATACCGATCGGCCCGCCACTTTCACATTCGAGAACGGCAGCGGCTCCTGCGTCGGCGTGAATTACGATCCCGACACTCACGAATTGCACATGAACAGCCAAGTCGACGTGACACTCACCGGTAGAGGCAAACGTAGCAAGCCGATGCACGTCCAGACCGAGAATCTGCTTTACCAGGAAAACGGTTCCAAGATCACGCTAGCGCCCTGGTCCAAGCTGATGCGCGAGAACACGGTAGTGGACGCGGCGGGCAGCATCATCAATCTGAAAGACAAGCTCCTCGATAGCATCGATGCGGACCATGCCCACGGCGTCGATACCTATCCCAAGCGCCATCTCAACTACGCGGCCGACATGCTGCACCTCGTCTACGACGAAAACGGGGAGTTGCAGAAGATGACCGGTGTCGGCAACGCACATCTAACCTCGGAATCCAAGGGCTCAGAGACCACAGTGAAAGCCAACAACGTGGATCTCTATTTCGAGTCCGACAACGGCGAGAACGTCCTGCGTAGGACCATCGCCAACGGGAACGGCTATGTCGAAGCGAAACCAGAGCCCCAGCCCAACGGCAAGCTCGCCGAAACCAAAATCATCCACAGCGAGACCATCGAGCTGAAAATGCGCAAGGGCGGCCATGAACTCGAAGAGGTCCAGACACACGTTCCTTCCACATTGGAACTTCTGCCCAATCAGCCGTCACAGCATCACCGTATTCTGCACGGCGCCGAAATGACCATCGTATATGGAGCGCAGAATCAATTGCAGTCGTTCCGCTCCACTAAGGTCACCACCGATACCGACCCGCTTCCTCCTCCTCCGCCAAAACCCGGCCAGAAACCGAAACAGCAGATTTTAGCCGTCGCGCACACAACCAGCGACAATATGACCGCCGAATTCGATCCCAAGACCGGTCAGATGAAACGCATGAAACAGTGGGGCCAGTTCAACTATGAGGAAGGGGATCGCCACGCCATTGGGGACGTCGCCACTCTTGAGAACGATACCAATATCATGGATATCGACAAGAATGCCCGTACCTGGGATGCTACCGGATCGACCAACGGCGACCACATCAAATTGGCCCAGAATACCGGCGACTTCGATGCCGCGGGACATGTCAGCACCACGCGGCTTCCGGAGCAGAAGAAAAACGCGTCGACGATGTTGGATGCCAACGAACCCACTCAAGGGACAGCGGATCACGTGTGGTCCGCCAATCGCAATCGGCTGGTCCACTATGAAGGCAATGCGGTGCTCTGGCAAACCGCCAATCATATTCAGGCGGACAAGATCGACATCGATCGCGATAAGAAGATCCTGGTCGCTTCCGGAAATGTGGTCTCCGAGTTTCTGGACAACGATTCGAGCAATTCGCCGCCAGCGTCACCCGCCAAGCCGGCAGGCACTCCAGTCGCGTCTCTTGCATCCGCATCGCTCCCGCGATTCCCGTCGATACCTGTGGACGCCAAGCCGGCGATCATAGGCGATTCAATCAGCTCTATTCCTGCGAATCCGCCTCAGAAGCCGGACAACAAGCCAGTGATCTACACAGTCGTCCGCGCGGCCAAGCTGGTCTACACCGATGACAACCGCCTAGCCGATTACTCGGGAGGCGTACTGCTGAACCGGCCCAACATGACCGTCAAAGGTTCCCAGTTGCAGGCATTTCTGAATCCATCGGATTCAGGCGAAGACTCCCGCCTGAATCATGCCATTGCGGATGGCGGCGTGGAGATATTCGACAAAGGGCGCGACCGCACCCGCACAAGCAAAGGCGATCACGGCGAGTACTACACTGCCGATTCGCGCATCGTCGTTCGCGGCGCAACTGCCCAGATGGTCGATTCCAAGAAAGGCGAGATCAACGGCCTGGAATTGACCTACTTCTCCGACGATGACAGACTGCTGGTAAAAGGGGAGCCCGCAAAGCCGGTGAAGAGCCGCCTTCATCGGAAGCAATAAATGTCGATTTTAGAGACGAGTGAGATCTCCAAGTCCTACGGCGGACGAAAGGTGGTGGACAATGTCTCCGCCTACGTCAGTCAGGGCGAGGTCGTCGGCCTGTTGGGTCCAAACGGTGCGGGGAAGACGACCTCGTTCTATATCATCGTCGGGCTGATTACCGCCGACGCGGGCAGGGTCAAGATGGATGGCAAGGACTTGACGAACATGCCCATGTACAAGCGCGCTAACCATGGCATAAGCTATCTTCCCCAGGAAGCGTCGGTCTTCCGTAAGCTGTCGGTGGAAGAGAACCTCATGGCAATCCTTCAGACGCGCCGCATGACCGGCCGCCAGCGCCGTGAGAAAATGGACCGCCTGATCGAGCAGCTCGGCCTGGAGACGGTGCGTCGCAGCAAAGGCTACCAGCTCTCGGGAGGCGAACGGCGGCGTGTGGAGATCGCGCGCTCTCTCGCCATCGACCCTGCGTTCCTCTTGCTCGATGAACCCTTCTCCGGTATCGACCCCATTCAGGTACTCGAATTACAGCGGATCATCTTCGATTTGAAGCGCGCCGGCATCGGGATTCTGGTAACCGATCACAACGTTCGCGAGACGTTGATGGTCACTGATCGCGCCTATATCATCAACAGTGGCAAGATTTTCCGTCACGGCACACCAGATGAATTAGGCAGCGACTCGGAAGTGAAGCGCGTATACCTTGGCGAGTCCTTTACCCTCGGTTTACCGTAAGCTGGCCGATAATGAAACCGTCTGGGGGTGGACGGAGTATCGTTTTTGCATACCGATCTCTGAACCGCAATCCAGCCATTGATAATAAGGGACTTAACTTTTGGCGGAAAGATTGCTTACCGAGAGGCGTGATTAAGAACTACAGGCTCAAGGTAAGGCGATCTGCTCTAGACCCCACCAGCTAAATTTCCTCAAGCATTTCCTCAAAGATCTGCCCGTTACCTCTTCAAAACGCCGACCTTGAGCCTGGAAAATCTTCTCGATTTTTAGGTGTTTAACTTCCACGTACAGGTAAAATTTACTTTCACGAGCGTCCCGTCGCGTCCTTCACTGAAGTTTCATGAACCAGCGGGTTTCGGCTGGTACAATGTGAACCACCTGATGACCCGCCTCCTGCTTATCTTCTTCGGATTCCTCTCTTTACTATTGGCTCAAGCGGACCCGGCCGCGCAGGCGGCGCGCCGCTGGCGTCAGCAACACGAGCGCGCCATTGTCGACGAGTTCTTCGCATTACTTGCGATTCCTAACATCGCGAGCGATCGGCCGAACATCATCCGCAATGCCGAAGCCATTTCGGCGATTCTGCGGAAGCGTGGCGTCGCCGCGCAATTGATCGATGTTCCCGGAGCGAATCCCGTGGTCTTCGGAGAACTCCGGACACCCGGCGCAGGGCGCACCATTGTCTTCTACGCACATTACGATGGTCAGCCCCTCGATCCGAAGGAGTGGCTCACACCGCCGTTCTCGCCAGTGTTACGCGAACGCGCAATTGAAAAGGATGGGCAAGTCATCCCGCTTCCGGCAGCGGGCATCCCGTTCGATCCCGAAGCGCGCATCTACGCGCGGTCCGCGTCGGATGATAAGGCGCCAATTATTGCGCTCATGGCCGCGCTCGATAGCATCCGCGCCGCCGGATTGAAGCTTCACAGCAACTTGAAATTCGTCTTCGAGGGCGAAGAAGAGGCCGGCTCCGTTAACCTCGAGAAGATTCTGGCCGCTCACAAAGAGCTGTTCGCGGGCGATATCTGGCTGATCTGCGATGGCCCGGTTCACCAGACGCGCCGGCAACTAATCGCGTTTGGCGCGCGCGGCATCGCGACCGTGGATATCACCGTCTATGGACCGAGGCGCGAGTTACATAGCGGCCATTACGGCAACTGGGCCCCGAATCCGGCGATGATGCTGGCCCGTTTACTCACCTCGATGAAGGACGACAGCGGGCGCGTGCTGGTTGAGCATTTCTATGACGGCATCGCTCCGCTGAGCGGCCTCGAAAAGCGCGCCATCGCGGAAGCGCCAGCCGTTGACGAGGAGCTGAAGAAGGAACTGTGGCTCGGTTCCACCGAGGGAGCGCCGAAAACGCTCGTCGAACTCCTGCAGTTTCCGTCGCTGAATATCCGCGGCATGGCGAGTTCCCGGATTGGAACGCAAGCCTCGAATGTCATCCCTTCCACCGCCACTGCCTCTATCGACATGAGACTGGTTAAAGGTATGGATCACCGCGAGACCGTGTCGCGCCTTATCGAGCATATTCGCAAGCAGGGATACTTCGTGACGGATGGCGAGCCGGGCGCCGAGGTGCGCATGGCGCACGCGAGAGTAGCCAGAGTCGCTGTCCACGAGGGGAACTACAACGCCGCGCGGACATCGATGGATCTCGCGATCTCGCAAGAAGTGATTCGTACGGTGGAAAGTGCGCGCGGACCCGCTGTGAAGCTTCCGACCATGGGCGGCAGCGTACCGCTCGAAATGATCGAGCGCGCGGTGGGGACTCGCACGATAACCATTCCTATCGCCAATCACGACAATGGCCAGCACAGTTTCAACGAGAATATCAGGATACAGAATCTGTGGGACGGCATCGAGTTGATGGCCGCTCTGCTTGCGATGTAATAATGCGGTTGGCTATGAAAACCACTATCGTCGCGCTCTTGCTAACTGGATTCACATTGGCTCAGAAGTCTCCGCAGGAGGGTTCGCTCAATAAACCCGAGCGCCTCGAATGGTTTCGGGACCAGGGCTTCGGTCTCTTCATCCACTGGAGCGTCGATAGCCAGCTCGGCACCGTAATCAGCCACTCGCTTGCCGGAGCCTCGGACGATTACACGAGGCGCTTCTTCACCGAGCTGCCCAAAACGTTCAACCCGCGCAAATTCTATGCGCCCGATCTGGCGGCGCTGGCTAAACTTGCGGGCGTGAAGTACGTCGTTTTCACCACGAAGCACCACTCGGGATTCTGCATGTGGGACACGAAGACGACCGAGTTCGGCATCGGCCACACGCCATTCAAACGCGATATTACGGCGGAACTGCTCGACGCGTTCCGCGCACAGGGAATCGCGCCCGGAATCTATTACTCGCCCGACGATTTCTGGTGGCTCTGGAAGCATAACATCACTATCAATCGCACTCCTCAGGTACAGCCGCCGATACAGGCGGACTTACTGAAATACGATCAGGCTCAGGTGCGCGAGTTGATGTCGAACTATGGCAAGATCGACGTAGTGTTCTTCGATGGTCCGTACGAAGGATTGCGCGACCTCGCCTGGCAACTGCAGCCCGATACGATCGTGACGCGAGGCGCAATCACAACTCCGGAGCAGTATGTGCCCGGGATTCCCTTAGAAGGCGTATGGGAAGCCAATCTGACCATGGGTACGGCTTGGCAGTATCAGCCGCGCAACGAAGTCTATAAGTCCGGCGGCGATCTGATTGCGCTGCTCTACCAGACTCGCGCCAAAGGCGGCAATCTGCTGCTCAATGTAGGTCCGAAGCCTGACGGCGAGTTACCGATCGAACAGGAAGAGCGGTTACGTGAACTCGCTCTATGGATGTTTGTGAACCAGGAATGTATCTACGGGGTCCGTCCCTGGGTAGTCACAAATGAACATAATTACTGGTTCACCAAGAAGAAGGATGAAGATACCGTGTATGTGGTGGTAACTGAACCCTGGAAGCGCGGCGATTGGAAAGATATCGTGCTTCATTCCGTGAAATCCACGGCGCGAACGCAAGCGAGCGTATTGGGGCAGAACGACAAGGTTCTCGAATACAGCACGACTGTGATTCCAAAGACTACCTTCACGCAGGATGCCGCGGGACTGCATGTCCGCGCGATGTTCGCGCAGCGTCTTCAGGACAATAGTAAGTGGCCCAACCCGATCGTGCTGAAGCTGACTCACGTACAACCGGCTCTAGCGCCGCCGCGGGTCCAAACCAGCCGTGCGGAGCGCCTTGGAAATACGGTGAAGCTCGAAGGGTCGCTTCGTTCATTGGGAGATGCCCAGGAAGTGGAAGTTAGTTTCGAGTACCGGTCGTTGAAAGGACTCGACACTAACGAGCGCAGCGGCGACTGGCATACTACTCCGTCGCAAAAGATGCGCGCGCCGGGAGATTTCTCGGCCTCCGTGGCAGGTTGGGAATCGGCGGAGCCATATGAGTTCCGGGCTGTTGTCCGCCATCCGATACTTACTATGTATGGAGAGTCGCGCAAAGTCACGTTGCGATAACAACCAAGCCAGGCCTGAAACAGGCATGTTGCCGATTTGGGTACTGCCGGCACCAAAACTTTTTGGAATTAAGTTTCTACGAATTCAAGTAATTCTATTGAGCGAAAGATGGGGGTAGCGTATCGTAATTGCTAAACACCGAATGCCCGCCTTTCGAGTGCTCATTATTGACGATGAAGTACAAATTAGAGATTACTTGCGCCGTGAATTGACTGTCTCCATCTGGGAGGGGTCAAGTTCTCGGCTTGAGGCGACGGCTTCAGTTAGGAGCGCCGCCCAGTAGGCTGGAGGGATTGGAGAATACCGACGCGGCGCGCACACGGTATACGAAATTCACCTGCACTTGGTATGGACGACGAAGTACCGAAAGGCAGTGCTGGGAGGGGATGCAGCGACGCGAGTGAGGATCTGATCCGAGAGATCTGTGGGGATCACGACATTAAGATCATCAAGGGGCACGTGTTGAAAGACCACGTGCATCTGCTGGTATCGATACCTCCGCAAGTGGCGATCAGCCGATGGTGCAGTGGCTGAAGGGTAGACGGCGCACAAGATCATGATGGAGTTTCCGCACATCAAGAAGCATTACTGGGGACAACATGGGGGCGGGAGGCTACTTTTGCTGTAGCACCGGGAACGTGACCGATGAGATCATCGCCGAGTACATCGCGCACCAGCAAGATGATTGGGATGATGACTTTCAAGCAGACGGTTAAGTCCGTCTACTTCTTGAAGCCCGCTTGGTGCGGGACTCATCATGCCGGCTTCAGCCGGAACCAGGACTTATAGTCCGATACAAGAGCCACCGCCTTCAAGGCGGTGGGTCATTGACTTATGTATGCCCGGATCGGGGATTGAGTTTCTAGAAAAGGCAATAGCCCAACACTCGGACACCGGTGTTGTTCTGATGAGCGGCACCACGCTCTGGAACTTGCTGTAAAGGCCATGCGTCTATGATTTTTAGACTACCTCGCGAAACCCTTTACTGGAGACCAACTCGCCGCGGCCATTTCCGGCAGGTTGGCGCGGATGCGCGAGCGGGCGGAAAGAAACCGTTACCTCCGGCGTCTGGAGAATTCGCTCCGCAAGCAAGGCGTGGAACTGACCCGCACAGCCTCGGCATCGGAAGAAATGCTAAACACGCTGGTGGCGTGCTTAGATGCGCGCGAGCACGAGATCAAAGCGCATTCGCGCCGGGTTGGCGAATACTCGCTGCATCTTGCGGGGCGCTCGGCATTGAGGGACCGGCGCAGGAAGATATCCGGAAGAGCGGACTGCTGCACGACATAGAAAGATCGGCATTTCTGACCGCCGCCATCCGGAGATAGGTTACTCGAGTCTATCGGCTCGCACGGCCTGCGTACCTCGTCGGGAAATCGTCATCGCTCATCAAGAGCAATCGGACGGCGGCTATTCCAACGGTCTCAAAGGAGCCAAGATTTCGTTTGGCGCCCGTATCTTTTCGGTGATCGATACGTTCGACGCGTTGACGTCGAATCGGCTCTATCACCGTGGTGGATCGTACAAATCCGGCACGCCGGGAAATCGAAACGAACGCTGGAACACAGTTTGGCCGTCTTGTTGTCGAACATTCCTTCGAATCTCGCCTGCCGTATGGCAAGATATTCGTAGTTGAACCTGAAGGAATGTTGCCCGGGACCGGGTTCGCCACGATACGCTGCCACAGGCTGATGAGTTATAGGAATTTCTTCGAGTCTAATCCGTTTCCCATCTGGGTGATCGACCAGAAAGGGTTCAGGTTCATCCGGACCAATCGCGCGGCCACGGAGCTGTTTGGCTTCACGGCATCCGAATTCAACAAGATGACCATGGCGGATCTGCACACTCCCGCGGAGATGGAGTGTTTCGAGCAGGCGGTGCGCCGCGGGGACACTTCGGCTGCGGAGCTATGCGGATGGAAGGGGCGCACCAAGAGCGGCGAAATGCTGGATCTGGATCTGAAAATCCGTCCGGTAGAGACGCGCGCGGGAAAAGCGCTAGTCGTCGTTCCGATTGACGTTCGAGAGCGGCGAGGCCTCGAAGATCAGTTGCGGCAGGCGCAGAAGATGGAAGCCGTGGGAATGCTGGCGGGAGGAATCGCCCACGATTTCAATAATCTTCTCACCATCATTTCGGGTTATACCCAGATGCTTTTGGCCGGCCAGACACTTGACGAGCGCGACCGGTCGGCGCTCGAACAGATCCTCAAAGCCGGCGATCGTGCAGCCGATCTCACGCGGCAACTGCTGAATTTCAGCCGTCGGCAAAACATCCAGCCGAAGGCGCTGGACCTGAACTTGATTGTTTCGGGAATAAGTAAGATGGTGCGCCGGCTCATCGGCGAGCATATCGACCTGCGAATTGAGTTAGCCGAACAGACGGGTGTGATCCGTGTAGATCCAGGTAAGGCCGAGCAGGTGATTCTGAATCTGGTGGTGAATTCCCGCGACGCTCTCATCAAAGGCGGCAAGCTTACGATTGCGACGCGACCGGCGGAAGTGAGCGAAAGCGAAGCGGCGGCATTACGTCTGCGGCCCGGACGGTACGCGGTGCTTTCGGTGAATGACACAGGCAGCGGAATGGATCAGAAGACCCGCACGCAGGTATTCGAACCGTTCTTCACGACTAAAGGACACGGAACGGGGCTCGGCCTTTCAACCGTGTATGGAATCGCCAAACAGGCTAACGGCGCGATCCATCTGTGGAGCGAGAAGGGCGTGGGCACATCGGTCGAAGTCTACTTTCCGCGAGTTGACGAAGAGGCCGCTTCGGAACCGCCGGAGCTTCCGGCGATATCGGACGGCAAAGAAACGGTCCTGATCGTGGAGGATGAGGAGGCAGTTCGGCGGCTCGTCCGTACCGCGCTGGAGCGGATCGGATATCGTGTATTGGTTGCCGCGGACGGAGCCGAAGCGCTCAAGATTATAGGATCTCATGTTGGACCTCTCGATCTGGTCATAACTGACATGGTGATGCCAGGCATGAACGGCGCGGAACTTGGGCGCAAGGTGAAAAAACGCCTGCCCGGAACCGAGATTCTCTATATTTCTGGTTACACAGAGGAGTTGCAACAGTCGGGCGAGATCGATGAGCGTTGTTTCCTGCAGAAGCCTTTCGCGCCGCAGGTGCTGGCGCGGAAGGTGCGCCAGATACTCGATGAGCGCGCTCAACGTTCCGGAAATCATAGTTCCGGCGCTTAGGGATGTTTTGCAAATTCGCAACGCTTGCTACAATCGAACGTAAGAAGTGCGAACGTGGCGGAATTGGCAGACGCACTGGATTTAGGTTCCAGCGGTTAACAGCCATGTCGGTTCGACCCCGACCGTTCGCACCAGATGAAAAAATAGACTACTTAACCCTCCCCTTCGAATTCACGCTTTGCTGACTGTGCGCAAACTTGGCGGTTTTGAGCCTGGAAATAGCTCTCCATCCGTTCCCATGCGATACCCGTATCTGCTTCCCCGACGATGGCGTACCGCGACACATTGCGCTGTGCGCGTGGGCCCTACCATGATCACCTTTTACTGGACTGGTCGGGTGGCTGCCTCTACCATGTATTTGTAGTTGTCTGTCGTAACTAAACATAGCCTCGCTTCTAGGTTATAGCTATAGGTTCTAGCTGCCGCAGGGTCATATCAATCGACGGCGCAACTCGTCGCCATTCTTAGCAACACCACTTAAACAACGCCGTGCGACAGGTGATTGCCTGTTCATGGGCCTAGCTACCAACCAGACTACCGCTGAAGATGCCGCATGAACATCCAGAAATCATGCAGTTCCATGAGCAGGAACTAGCGGCAGCGACCATCGTCGAGACCAGCACGACTAAGGCCACGAGAAGCGGTTTGAGCTGTTTGTGTTTAGGCATCTTCTTCATCTCAAATGAAACGTTCCGCCAGTGCACGAAAAAGTTACCTTGTTGAAACACAAGGTCAGCTCAGGGTCAAGCCTCGCCGCCTCATCGGAAAGAACCAATTCCAATCAAGGCGGCGCGGATTGCCTCGGTAGTTCTCATCGTCACAACGAGTTCAGTTTTCAGGTGCATTTTTGAGAAACGCGCATATGTTGCGCACCTGGTCAAAAAGCGATCACGGCCCGACCGGCGATTTCGCCTCGTTCGAGTTTCGCGAGTACTTCGGGCGACTGGTCGAGAGGGAAGGTCTCCGTTGAAGGGATTATGCCTTGAGCGCTCCCGAGACGAAACACCGTCTCCAGGTCGTGGCGCGTTCCGAGAAAGCTGCCGACAATGCGAATGCCTTTCAGGATAGTCTCGGTCAGGGATAGCGCCAAGTCGCGCGTGGTGAGGCCGACGAGCACGACGGTGCCTGTACGCTTGACGGACTTGATCGCCTGTTCCATAGCTTGCGTTGAGTTGGTGAAGACGATTGCCGCGTCGACTCCTCCAAGCGTTTTTTGCAGCGTTCGTCCGCTATCTTGCGATTGGCTGGTGAGGAAAGCTCCGGCGGCCTTCGCCCGCTCCAGTTTGGCGTCGGAGATATCGGCAACCGCGACGTTCAGTCCCTGCAGCAGGCCGTACTGTAGCGCTAATTGACCGAGGCCGCCATAACCGTAGATCGCGAGGGTGGCTCCGTGTGGGACGCCGGTTTCGCGAATTGCTCCATACGCTGTCCAACCTGCGCAACAGAGCGGCGCGACGTTCGAGGCGAGCGCGTCGTCTGAAACGCGGATAACGCGTAGCGCATCGGCCACGGCATATCCCGCCAATGCTCCATCGAGTGTGTATCCGGTATTCTTTTGCTTTGGACAGAAGCGTTCGCGTCCGCTTCGGCAGTAGACGCACTCTCCGCAGGTGGAACCGAGGAAAGTGATGCCCACTCGATCGCCTACGCGCAGATCGGCAACGTTGTCGCCGACGACTTCAATCCGTCCGATACCTTCGTGACCGAGCGTCAGAGGTGTGCGAGGGAGCTTCGCGAGGCCGGAGACAAAGAGATCGGAATGGCAGATGCCGCAAGCTTCCATGCGGACCAGTACTTGGCCCGGTACCGGTTCGGCTAAATCGACAGTGCGGACCTCCACGCCGCCCTGCGGAGCAGTCAGGACCGCGGCTTTGGTGGTCACGAACCGGTAACCTCGCCAAGAATGTTGAAGAATTCGGGAAAAGAGACCGATGCCGCGCCCGCGTTTTCGATGGTGCTCGGGCCATCGCCGGCGAGCGCGGCTACCGAGAACGCCATCGCAATGCGATGATCGCCGAAGGAGTCGAAAGTGGCCGCGCGAAACGTCTGCCTGCCCGGGATCACCATTCCATCGGGTGTCTCCTCAACTTCGACTCCCATACGCCGGAAGTTCTCGGCCACGGTGGCGATGCGATCCGTCTCCTTGATGCGCAACTCGCGGGCATCGCGAATGATGATGCCCTGTTCGCTGGCGGCGCCTAACACCGCCAATACAGGAATTTCGTCGATGAGCGCGGCAGCCATATCCCCTTCAATTACGCCGCCGCGTACCGGAGAATGCCGAACGCGCAAGTCGCCAATCAGTTCGCCATTCGCCTGGGTCAGGCTCTCGATGCGCACGTTAGCCCCGGCAGCGCTGAGGAAATCGAGCAATGCGGACCGGGACGGGTTCAATCCGACGCCCTTGATATAGAGGTCTGCGTCCGGCACTAGTAGTGCGGCGACGAGGAAGAATGCGGCGGACGAGAGATCGGAAGGCACGACCAGTTCCCGGCCTGTGAGGTGCGGACGTCCTCTCAGTGTGATGACTTTGCGTTCGACGGTGAGGTCCGCGCCGAACTCCCGCAAAGCAATCTCGCTGTGATCGCGCGAGCGCACCGTTTCACGGACGATAGTCACGCCGTCGCAGAAAATGCCGGCAAAGAGGACACAGGTTTTCACCTGCGCGCTGGGTACGGGAAGATGGTAATCGATAGGATGCAGGTCCGGGTTGCCGTGAATCTCGAGTGGCGGGAAGCGGGCGTTGCGCGCCTTGATAGACACTGCCATCTGAGCGAGCGGCTGCATGATGCGGTCCATCGGACGATTGGACAATGACTCGTCGCCGCCGATACGGCTGGTGAAGGGCTGCGCCGCGAGAATGCCGGAGAGCATCCGGATCGTTGAGCCGGAGTTGCCGGCATCGAGATCGCCCGCCGGTAAGCGGAGACCATTGAGTCCGGCGCCGTGGATGGTGACCTCGGTTCCGTTCTCATCAATTTCGACGCCCATGGCGCGCATTGCTCCAAGTGTCGAATGGCAGTCCGCGCCGGTCGAATAGTTCCGGATTTTAGTTACTCCCTCAGCAATGGAGGCAATCATGCCATAGCGGTGGGAGATTGACTTATCGCCGGGCAGCGTAATCGTGCCGCACAAAGATCGGGCCGGATGAATCGTGGCAGTATTGGGCATTGGGAAATTTCAGCTTAGTACGGCTTGGCTACTAATGGGGCAGAGCGAAGGCCATGACGCTGTCACCTGTTGGGCTAGCCCAAGAGCCTCCTCCGCCGGCAACGACCGCGAGATACTGCTTGCCGTCCCGGCCCTGATACGTGATCGGCACCGTGTAGGCCGAAGCGTCGAGCTTTCCGGCCCACAGTTCTTGTCCGGTGCGGGCGTCGAACGCTCGAATCCGGCTATCGTTGGTGGCGGCAATAAAGATGATCCCGGCCGCCGTCGCGATACTGCCGCCCATGTTGAGCGTGCCGGTATTCGTGATGCCTTTTGCCTCGAGCGGCTCCATTATGCCAAGAGGAACCTTCCAGGCGATGTCGCCGGTATTGATATTAATTGCGACGAGTTCTCCAAACGGCGGTTTCTGACAAGGAATGTGGGAATCCGGGTTCCAGAAACGGCCATACGCCCCGCCGAACGCAGCGGTACGCGCGTAGGTCATCTGTCCCGTTGCAGCTTCCTTTCGAAGTTCCATGTGTCCCCACTGTCCAAGGTCCATAACGTTGGTGAAGATGTAACCCAAACCCGGATTGTAAGAGAATCCGCCCCAGTTGCCGCCTCCGAGTGTGCTGGGAAACAGCAGCGCATTTCCTTCGACCGGCATGGGTGTAAACGGGCCTTGAGTGAACATCTTGTTGTTGTCCCAGAGTTCACGGCAGAAAGCGGCGTGTTCAGGAGTGAGGTTGAAAAAATCTTGCCGATTGAATTCCATGCGCGCGAGCGGCGGAGGCTTGAGCGGGAACGGTTGGGTCGGCGAAGTGGCTTCACCCGGCACTTTGCTTTGCGGCACGGGACGCTCTTCCATGCCGAACACCGGCTCGCCGTTGGTACGGTCGAAGATAAAGACGGTGCTCATCTTGGTGATTTGCGCGACCGCGGGAATCTTCTTGCCGCCACGCTGTATATCGATCAGGATGGGCGGAGCCGAGAGATCGTAATCCCACAAATCGTGATGGACGATTTGGCGAAACCATTTTACTTTTCCGGAAGCGGCGTCGAGCGCCACCAGGGAATTTCCGTAGATTCCATCGCCGTGCCGATCCGCGCCGTACATGTCGGAGGTCGGGCAACCGAGCGGGAGATAAACCAATCCGCGCTCGGTATCGACGGTCATGATTCCCCAGACATTCGTGCCAGATCGATTCTTCCAGGCATCCGGAGGCCAGGTTTCGTTGCCGGGTTCACCGGGGCGGGGTACGGTATGAAATGTCCACAGCAGCTTGCCGGTACGCGCATCCCAACCTCGAACGTCGCCGTAAGCTCCCTGGCTGGGAGCGAGTTCGCCATTATTGCCGCCGGTGATGACCACATCCTTGTAAATGGCGGGCGGCGAGACTAGCGTGAAGCGGGCCTTGGGATCGTCAGTGACGCCATGTTTCAAATCGACGAGGCCGTTATCCCCAAAATCCAGCGCGGGCTGACCGGTCTGTACGTCCAACGCGATGAGTTGGCCTTTTTCAATGCCGCAGTAAATGCGCGGGTGAGCGGATTTCGACCCCTCCCAATAAGCCATGCCACGGCGAGCAACGCCGTTGCTCGCATATTTCCAAATGATCTTTCCGGTTTCCGGCTGTAGCGCGTAAATCGCGTCCGAAGAGGTTAGATACATGACGCTATGCACGACCAATGGCGTGAATTCCGAATTGGTTTTTCCCGTATGGAAAGTCCAGACGCGCTGCAATTTCGAAACATTTTGCGCAGTGATCTGATTGAGCGGTGAATAGCGCCGGCCGCCCGGATCGTGTCCATAAAAACGCCACTCATTTTCGGCGGCTACTTCGGGCACAACATCAAGATTGACCTTCCGGTCCGGGACCACGGGTTCCGTTGATTTTGCCGCCGCGGAATTCGCGCCTGGACCGGAGTTGGCCGAAGGCGAGTCCTTTCTTCCATAGTTGGCGGCGAGATAATCGACAACCGTGCGGATGTCTTTGGGCGTTCCCACTGCTCCGCGGGCCACCATATCCTGAACGATGGCCTGCCAGCGTTCTCTCGTTTGCGGAGTACTGATTACTACGTCGGCGGCGTGACACCCAACGCACATGCGTTGGACAGTGGCCTTGCCTGCGCCATCGGACAAGCGTGTCTGCGCACCGCAGTTCCACGCCAGGTAGCAAGAGATAAGAAATAGAGCGACGATCTTCATGGCTAGGATGACTTCTAGCCTAGCAGGATGCCAGCAGTTCTACGCCAGCGGTGTCTGTGCCCCCATTCGACTTTAATCAGGCGGCTTTGGCTTATCCGTTGTTTCAGCAAACCGCAATAGGTAGTACAGGCAAGTGTCTCGACCGGGATTTCCAAAGATGCCGCGCAGGTTCGGCCCACGTTGATCTCGAAAACGCGCGTTGGGTCGGAGGGGTCGTTTTGCACGCTCGGTTTTCCGCTGGCGGGATCGACCTCAGTTTCACCACAATATTGCTGGCGGCGCTGACAACATATCCCGCAGTCCCGCTGTTTTTGAAGGCGATGGCCCATAGGCGCCGGTGGTGAAGGTGAAATCCGCCGGTCCCGGGTTGGCGGGCGGCGCGATGTGGTGGATCGCGTCGCCGGCAGCTTTGAATCCCGTATCTGCAACAGGCAGCAGCTTGATCGTCGCTATAACTTTGTCCGTGCCTACGGAGATCGCCGCACATTTGCCATAATCGAGATTCGTGAAAATTTGCTATTTAGACGCGTTTTCGGGTCTTAGCGGCGACATGCTGGTGGGCGCTCTGGCACACGCCGGCGCGGACCAGGCGGCTATTGCCGATGCTATCCACTCGCTCGAAGCGGGCGCCGAGGTGTCATTCGAGCCGGTGAAGCGCCGGGGCATCGGCGCGCTCAAGTTCCACGTCAAGATCGAGGAAACGAAGAAGCACCGTCACCTGCATCACATCTTGGAGATGATCGCGAAGGCCGCGCTTCCTGAACGGACCAAGGCTCATGTCTCGGCTGTTTTTCAGCGCTTAGGGGAAGCGGAGGCGGCTGTTCATCAAGTGGGAATTGAGAAGGTGCATTTTCATGAAGTAGGCGCGGCCGATTCAATTGCCGATATCGTCGGCGCTTGTCTCGCGTTCGAGTTGTTAGGCGTGCAGCGCATCGGTTGCTCGCCTGTAAATGTGGGAAGCGGCACGGTGGAGACAGAGCACGGAACGCTGCCTGTACCTGCGCCCGCAACCGCGCGCCTGCTGCTCGATAAGCCGATCTACGCGCGCGGTCCGGCGATGGAGTTGACGACTCCCACGGGAGCGGCGGTGGTAACCACACTCGCCGAGAGCTTCGGCGCAATGGCGCCGATGCGGGTTCAGTCGTCGGGTTATGGCGCGGGAAGCCGCGACTTCCCGCAGCATGCCAACGTACTGCGCGCTCTGGTTGGAGAGGACGCGCGGGCATCCGAGGCCACCACGGTTGCGGTGATTGAAGCAAACGTTGACGACTCGACGCCGCAAGTTCTAGCGTATGCGCTAGAACGTCTGATGGAAGCCGGTGCCCTCGACGCGTCGTTGCAGCATCTGATCATGAAGAAGGGCCGCCCGGGCATTCTGCTTCAGGTTATCGCCAAACCCGAGGACCGGGAGCGGCTGATGGCGTTATTATTTGCCGAAACGACCACGTTGGGCGTCCGTTTTCATGATGCCGAACGGCGCGTGCAGGAGCGCGACTGGGTAGAGGTCCGCACCTCGCATGGCGCCGTGCGCATCAAAGTATCAGGGGATGGCGCGTTTGCGCCCGAGTACGAAGACTGCCGTAAGCTGGCGCTTGCCACGGGCACACCGCTGAAACAGATCATCGCCGCGGCAAACTCTGAGTTCTTGAACCTATCGAAATGAAATCCAAATCGACTTACTACTTCACGACGCCGATCTATTACGTCAACGCAGCGCCGCACATTGGCCACACGTACACCACGCTGGCCGCGGATACTATCAAGCGCTTCAAAACAATGCAGGGTTATCATGCCGTCCTGACTACCGGCACTGACGAGCATGGACAGAAAGTGGAACGGTCCGCGGAGAAGGCGGGGAAGACGCCGGAAGCGTTTGTCGACGCAGTGGCCGCGGAGTTCCGAAAACAGTGGGACATGCTCGGCCTCAAATACGATCACTTCATCCGCACTACCGATCCTAAACATATCGAGACGGTGAGGTGGCTGTTTCAGAAGTGTCTGGACAACGGTTATATCTACAAAGGCAGCTATACCGGGCAATACTGCGTTGCATGCGAGCTGTACGTGAACGATGCGAAGCCTGGCGATCCGTGTCCGGATTGCGGGCGTCCTACGGAGACCGTCACCGAGGATAACTATTTCTTCAAGTTATCGGCATTCACCGATAAGCTGTTGGCGCTCTTCGAAGCGAATCCTAACTTCATCCTGCCGGAATCGAAGCGCAATGAGGTCGTCAGTTTCGTCAAGCAGGGGCTGACTGATCTTTCCATCAGCCGGACAACAATCAAGTGGGGCATTCCCTTGCCGGTCGAGGGCGGGCACGTGGCGTACGTGTGGTTCGACGCGCTGGTCGCTTACCTTAGCGCCGCCGGCGGCCCGGACTACGACAAAGCGGGACTATGGCCGGCGAACCTGCATCTCATCGGCAAAGAGATCGTACGGTTCCATGCGATCTTCTGGCCGGCGTTCCTGATGGCCGCGGAGTTGCCGCTTCCCGAGCGCATCTATGCGCACGGCTGGCTGCTATTCGAGAACGACAAGATGAGCAAGACGCGCGGCAACATCGTGCGCGCGGAGCCGATTCAAAAGGTGATCGGTTTTGAAGGCCTGCGATATTTTCTGCTGCGTGAAGTAGTTTTCGGACAGGATGGCACTTTCAGCTACGACGCGCTGATCGGGCGCTACAATTCGGAACTCGCGAACGGCATCGGCAATCTGGTCAGCCGCACGCTGACGATGATCAATCAATATCGCGGCGGCGTGATTCCGCAAGGCGCATCGGACGCCGGGATACAACAGCTCGCGGTAGAGACGCAATCCGCGGTCGCCAGGCATTTCGATGCGTTCGAATTCGCTCGCGGTCTGGAGGCTATCTGGACGCTGCTTTCGGCGGTTGATAAGTTCATCGTCGAACAGGCGCCCTGGAAGCTGGCGCGCAACGCCGATCCGGGTGCGCAGGCGCAACTCGACGCGGCGCTCTACACTTCTGCTGAAACAGTCCGGCTGGCAACGGCGTTGCTGTATCCGGTGCTTCCCGAATCGACGGCGAAGATCTGGGAGCAGCTCGGAATGACAACACCCATCGAGGCTGTACGGCTCGATTCGCTCGGATGGGGTCAACTTGCCGGTGGGCAGAAGATCGGGCAGGTTGCCGGGGTGTTCCCGCGCATCGATCTGAAGGAAGCCGTCGACAAGATGCGGCAACTCGAAGAAGAGGTAACGGCACAGCAGGCTAAGCTGCTTGGCAAACCCGCTGAGCCAAAACCGCCTGAAGGCGTCACAACGGTCGCGCCGCCCATCGCGATTGACGATTTCGTCAAAGTGGATCTACGGGTCGGCCAAGTGCTTTCGGCAGAGCCGGTGAAAGGCGCGGACAAGCTGCTGCATCTCAAGGTGGACATCGCCGAAGCGGAGCCCCGTACGATTGTGGCGGGCATCGCGGAAGCGTATAAGCCCGATCAGTTGATCGGCCGCAAGGTGGTTATCGTGGCGAATTTAAACCCCCGGAAACTTCGTGGCATCACATCAAACGGAATGATTGTGGCGGCATCGCTGGAGGGCGGTAAACCCGTACTGGCTGGCTTCCTGGAAGAGATTCCGGTGGGGGCCCGATTGAAGTGACACTGGTCGATTCCCATGTCCATCTCGACCACGAACAGTTCCGCACGGATCGCGACGAGCTCGCCGAGGTAATCGCTCGCGCTCATGAAAAGGGCATCACGCGGATGCTGACGATCGGCACGGGTGACGGCCCACCGAAGCTCGATTGTGCCATTGAGTTGGCGGCGAAGTACCCAGGCGTGTGGGCCACGGTGGGAGTACATCCTCACGAGGCGTCGAAGGCCGATGCGGCAACGTTCGACGAATTACGGGCTCTACTGCGCGAATCCGTGGTGCTCTCGCTGGGCGAGATCGGACTCGATTATCATTACGACTTCTCCCCGCGCGGAGTGCAACGGGAAGTCTTCGTCGAACAACTGCGATTGGCTCACGATGCGGGCAAGCCCATCATCATTCATACACGCGAGGCCTGGGCCGATACGGTGGAAGTGCTGCGCCGCGAATGGAGAGGCGCGGGAATTATGCACTGCTTCACCGGAGATGTGGAGCAGGCTCGCGAGGCGCTGGATTTGGGATTCCATCTGAGCTTCGGAGGCGTTGTCACGTTCAATAAGGCCGATGCTGTGCGAGAGGCCGCGGCGATTGTCCCGGACGAACGGCTCCTGGTAGAGACGGATGCGCCGTATCTCGCTCCGATTCCGCATCGCGGCAAGCGCAACGAGCCGGCATACATGGTGGAGACGGTGCGCAGACTGGCACAGGTTCGCGGCACTGAGCCGGAGCACATTGCGAGCATTACCACGGCTAATTTCGAGCGCTTGTTTGCGGGTGTGACAGACGAACAAGTACACTGAGTAATTCCATGGAAATCGGCAAGCTGGGGCAAACCAAGCTGGAAACGGTGACGACGAACGAGGTCTTCGAACTCGTGCGCGCCGACTTGCAGCTTGTTGAAACCGAGATAGGCCTGGAATCCGTCGCCTCCGTGGAGGCGGTAACGACAATCGGGCAGTATCTCTATGCGGCTGGCGGTAAACGCCTGCGCCCCGCGCTCCTGCTGTTGTGTTCACGCGTAATCGGAGGGTGCAGCGCGGGACCAAGCGCCATCCGGATGGGCGCTGTCGTGGAGATTCTGCACGCCGCCACGCTGGTGCATGACGACGTTATCGATCAGGCGGAGACACGCCGCGGACGTCCTTCCACCAACATCCAATGGGGAAACCACACCTGCGTACTGGCTGGCGACTGGCTGTACATGCAGGCGTTCCAGATCGCGCTTCGAGAACGCAACTTCCATATTCTCGATTTACTCATCAGCCTCACGCAGTTGATGGTGGAAGGCGAATTGATCCAACTCGAGCGCATCGGCAAGATCGGCATTACCGAAGCCGACTGTATGGAATTGGTGGATCGTAAGACGGCCGGACTCTTTTCCGTTTGCGCAAAGTTGGGTGCTATCGTGGCGAATGCGGATACGGCGACGGAAGAGCGGCTGGGCGACTTCGCCTGGAACCTCGGAATGGCGTTCCAACTTATCGACGATCTGCTCGACTTCACGGCTCGGGAACAGACACTCGGTAAGCCCGTCGGTGGCGATTTGAAGGAAGGAAAAGTGACGCTGCCGCTTGTCTATGCGATGGAATGCTGCAGTGTTGAGGACCGTCACAAGATCGAAACGGTCTTGCGCGATCGTACCTACGAGAGTGTTCCGTTTCGCGAGATCTATAACATCGTGGACCGCGGCGGCGGATTGGAACGTGTACGCGAGCGGGCGAATCATTTCACGGAACGGGCGCGGCAGATCATTGGCGAGTTCCCGGATTCTCCGTATCAGCGGGCTCTCTATGCCGTCACCGAGTTGGTGATTGACCGGGACCACTAGGCAACTTGCCACCGGCCCTCTCGTATTCGGTTAAAATGTCAAGTGTGTAAAGAGGAATTATCGATGCCCGAAACCAATGACTTTACTCGCCGCGATGCAATGAAACTCGGCACAGCGGTTGCCGCGACGGCCGCTTCGCTGTCCGGAGCGCCCGCTATTGTCCATGCCGCCACGGACCAGGTGAAATACGGCATAATCGGCGTCGGCGGGCGCGGACAGTATCTGCTCCATCATTTGAGCAAAGTGGATAATGGACGCTGCGTCGCGGTTTGCGATGTTGATGACGAGCATGCGCAACTGGGCGTCAAGCTTGCCGGGAGCAATCCGAAAACTTATAAAGACTACCGGAGCCTTTTGGGAGACAAGGACGTCGATGCGGTAATCATCTCTGTCCACCTCTCGGCGCACTTCCCGGTTACCAAGGATGCGCTCCAAGCGGGAAAGCACACTTTCTGCGAAAAGAGCCTGGTTTTCCGTCCCGAAGAAGTTCATGGGCTGCGCGCGCTCTCGAAGGAGCATCAGCGGCAGGTATTGCAGGTGGGCCTGCAGCGCCGCTACAGCAAGTTCTATCAGATGGCGAAGCAGATTGTGGACAAAGGCGTGCTGGGTGACGTGACGCACATTCACGCTCAATGGCACCGTAATCCGGGCTGGGTCATGAAAGGCGACGCCGCGAAGGTCGGCAAGTATAAAGCTAACTGGCGGATGTTCCGCGAATACTCGGGCGGCCTTGCCGCAGAAATTGCATCCCACCAGACGGATGTGGCGGATTACATTTTCGGTTCGTCTCCGGAGTTCGTCATTGGCCTCGGCGGTCTGGATCACTGGCATGACGGACGCGATGTGTACGACAACATTCAGTTGATTTATCAATACTCGGGCGGCCGAAAACTGACCTATAGCGCGATAACTACAAACTCGCATCTGCCGATGCTCGGCAGCACCCGGCCCGAGATGGCCGAGTTGATCATGGGGACGCAAGGCGCGATCGAAATCACGGTTGGGAACGGCGAGAGCACGCTGCCCACGGCACTGTGGTATCGCGAGCCTCCCACGGCTAAAGTGGTTCCGGCCGGTCCATCTACGCCGAAGACCGCGGCTGGAGCGAGCTATATCGCGGGCGGAGCACAGAAGGGCTTCCCCATTGCGATGGCTCTCGAACCGGTGCCAAAGTCCTCCGATCCTTTCCTTGAACGCGAGGCGCGCTTTGCCAAGAATTGGCTGGCTCAGAAGGGCGTGCTGACGTCAGACGAAGATCGCAATCCGGTGGAAACCGAATTGGAGAGCTTCTTCAATGATGTCAAGCGCAACGGCCATCCGTTGGCGGACATGGAAGTCGGGCTGAGCGATGCCATCGGAGTGATGATCTCCAATATCGCCATGGATGAGAACCGGCGCGCATACTTCAATGAGATCGACAAGATGGGCCGGAATCCGGGGCCGGAGCCCCAGCCGCCCTTCTTCGGCGGCGCGCCCAATTTTAAGATGAGCTGAGGCTCCGAGCCAGGCGAGAATCTTGGCGTCTGGCAGAAACTACTGCACAGCGTTGTTGACAACCTGACTAGAGACTCCGCCAACTCAAATCGACCGAACCCTTGTCCGTGGCCGGCATGACAGCCGGATGGATGTGTCCGCCCAGCAGCGGCCGTTTCACTCGCATCGATTGTGCGGACGCGATCAGCCGCGGCGGCCACTTAGGGCTTTCAGTTCGGTCTTGGTTTCCACCGCGAATTCTGAAATATCATGTGAGGTCCCTACGTTCACCACGGCCCGGTTCTGCAGAACATCCGTCGGCTTGCTCGATGGCGGTAGGTGCCCTAATGGAATCAAGTTGCCTTCGGCTTGTGACGGAAAATCGTATACGTTCACCTCACAGGTTTGACCTTGGGGCCGCCACGTTCGACCTTTGTTTTGAAAGGCTCCGACTAACTCTTTCTTCGTGGTGTCGACCGAGATCACCGGATCGCCACTGAAACGGAACATCGCTTCCTGGCGGTTGTCCCATATGTGGCCGTCCGCATCATCGCAAACAGACTCCTATTCAAGCGGCCCAAAGTTATCCCTCGCAGCAGAGATCGCGAAACGTCCGATCTGACTCTATCCGGATACAGCCGCTATCGCGGCGCGTACCCGATAGCGGTTTAGTTCATGGGATTATTGAGGCGGTGTTTTTGACGTGGAGACGCTGAGAATAACGCGGAGCGGGAAGCGAAGGGTCTGAAACCAGGATCGTGCCGGAGCCCGATGACTTACTATGGTGCTTGAGAGTAACTATGAACGGTCCGTCGCGCGCCGTTATTGCCGTTTTGGCTGTGGCATGCATAACTGGCAGCAGCGGCTTTTCTCAGGACAATCCGGCTCGTCCAGTCAAAGCGCCGAAGCCCAAGAGCCGCATGAAGTTGCTGCAGCAGATGCAAATGGATCTGGACTCCGCGGTTGCTCGCGCCAAAACGGGAGGCAAGGAGCGGAAGAAACTCGATAAGTGTCACGAAATTCTGGCGGATGCGATTGCGCAACAGCAGCGCTACAAGAGTGTCAACGCGGGTAAGATTAACGGCTGCATGAAGGATTTGGACTCGCTTGACGAGGCGGGCGTTTTCGCCGAGCCCGATCGCGCCAGACTGCGCGATGACCGCGAGAAGCTTCAAGAAAGCGTCGGGACCCGGCGCAAGATTCACTTGCCCTCGCCGCTTTGAGTTTCCATACGACGAAACTCCAGTTGGGCGGCCACTCCATCGACATGGCACCACAACCACTCGCCCAACCATGGGGACCGGCGCAGAAATTAGGAGGACCGGAACTGGTCTGGAATTTCGATGGCAGATTGAGCACTCGATGCACGATCTCGTCAAGCACCGGGTGTTCGATGCGGCGCTGGGCTATGAGAATCTCAACGATCACGATGAATTGCGGCACGATCCGATGCTGGCGGTGGCGCTGAGCAAAGATGACGTTAAAGGCGAATGGCGGCGGCGTGTGCAAGGTCGCGGCAAGGCCTTGGCGGCAAAAGTACGCTCAATTACCTGGAGTTAACCGCGCCAATCCGCGGTTCGTGGTAACTTCGTTGCCGGGAGAACAAACGGCGGCGCAGGAATTATACGAGAAAGGGTATTGCGCCCGTGGCGATTGTCCCGAGAATCGCATCAAGAAGCAGCAATTGGATCTGTTTTACTGGTGTGCTCGCACTCTGAATGCAGGCTGTTTGCAAAATAATTTTAGCTCTCCCTCCTCCGCTGTATCAAGTATCATGCCGAGCCGAACACCGACGGCCAGGTGTGTCCAATCCCCTTTTCCACGAAGGGCGTAGAGCAAATTTATCGCTCCTCGCAACAAGACTCTCCACAATTAGCGCAACGTGAGTAGCCAGCAGCGCTATGGATCGAGCCAACTCGCAAAACATATACGTCACAATCTGCTAAGTTAGCTACGGATAAGCTGCATTAACTAACTTAGCAACAACCAACTTAGCCAAATGTGAAATCCGATGAGAAATCGAGGCTAGAGCACTGCGAACGAACCACGTAGAACTTTCGTATGCATATGAAAAGTAAGATTCGATGACTGACTTCGCAATCGAGACCGAAGGTCTGACGAAAATTTTCCGTACGCGCTGGAGTAAGCGTGAAGTTCGCGCCGTTGACGGTATCTCGCTGCGCGTGACGCGCGGGACAACCTTCGGGCTGCTGGGTCCGAACGGAGCGGGGAAGACTACCTTCGTCAAAATGCTGCTCTCCGCAACCCACCCGACGGCCGGACGCGCGTCGATTTTTGGACTCGACTCGCGGCAGGCGAACGCCCGGCTGCCCATCGGCTACCTCCCGGAGAATCACCGGTTCCCGACTTACCTGACCGGTGCCGGGATGCTCGACTTCTACGCGGCGCTATCCGGTATGAACGGATCCGAGCGAAAGAGCAGAATCCCCGAGCTGATCGAGAAAGTGGGGCTCGATAAGTGGGGGCCAACGCGTCTGGGCAAGTATTCCAAAGGTATGCTGCAGCGCGTTGGGTTGGCGCAGGCGCTGATGCACTCGCCCAAGCTGCTGGTGCTGGACGAACCGAGCGACGGCGTCGATCCGATCGGCCGCAAACAGATTCGCGACATTCTGCACGAGCTCGAACAGAACGGCGTGACGATTTTCTTGAACTCTCATCTACTGGTTGAAGTCGAACTATTCTGCCGCGATGTGGCGATCATCAATAGGGGCAAGGTCGCGGTGGAAGGCTCGGTGAAGGAACTTACGACGGGAAGCGGTTACAAGGTGGAAGCGGAGAACGTGCCTGAACAAATGGAGATAGAGTTGCGGTCGCGCGCCCGCGCGGTGGCCAGCCGCAACGGGAATCTGCAGCTCAATTTCTCCACGCGCGAAGAAGCAAATTCCGCGGTCGACCTGCTGCGCTCGGGACATTGCGAGATCGAAAATTTCTCGCGGACCACCAGCACGCTGGAAGAGGTTTTCGTGCACACGGTCGAGGCAGCCACGGCGGCAGGAGTTGCGAATGCAAGCCAACAGTAGCATTGCCGCGCTGGCAATCGTGCGGGACACCTTCCGCGAGGCGTTTGCCCGCAAGATTTTCTGGGCGTTTTTCGCATGCTCGACCGCGCTCATTCTGTTTTTCATCTTCATCATCCGGGTGGACGTTGTGGAAGGCGCGCTCGCCACGGCTTCAATCTTCGGGCGCAGTGGACCTTCGCAGAGTGTTGAGAAAATGGTCGCGGGCGTTCATGCGGGTATCGCGAATTTCATTTACACGATCGGCATGTGCCTGGCGGTGTTCGCGTCGGCGGGCTTAATTTCGGCGGTATTCGAACCGGGACGCATTGAACTGCTGCTCTCGAAACCGGTTAGCCGCTATTACATTCTGCTGGGCCGCTACGTTGGCAATTTGCTAGTGGTGGCGTGCAATCTGTTCTATCTTATCCTCGCGATCTGGATCATTTTCGGGATCAAGACGGAAGTGTGGCACGCTGGCTTTCTCTTCGCCGCGGTAACGACGCTGTTTGTCTTTGCCGTATTGTTGACTGTGTCGCTGCTGGCCGGCGTTCTTTGGGAAAGCGCCGCGGTTTCGATCATCGCGACATTCGGGATTATGGTGATCAGCCTGATTGTCTCGGCGAAGACCACGTGGGAACGATTGCTCAGTTCGGAATGGTCGCGCGACATCGTACGTGGAATCTACTATGTTTTGCCGCGCATTTTCGATATAGGCCGGATCAATCACGATCTGATCACCAATCAGCCGGTCACGGACTGGGCCGCCCTCTGGACCACTGCCGCGTTCGGGTTAGTGATGATGGCGTTGAGCCTGCTTTTCTTTGCCGGCCGCGATTTCTAACATGAAAACGTTCCTGATCCTGTTGGTTTCTTTCATTCCCCTGTGCGCCGCAGAGCGTGTGGATAATGTCCTCGCGCAGATGGTTCCCGGCGATTCCATCACGCTGGTTGGGATGCGAATGCAGGAACTCAAATCGACGCCACTGTTCCAGAAACTGGTGGCGCAGGAGAAGCTTCCGCAGCTCGATGAATTCGCGCGCGATTCAGGTTTCGACCCACGGCGGGACGTGCGCGATCTGCTCATCGCATTCAACGGAAAGCAGGCGGTGCTGCTGGCGCGCGGTTCCTTTCACGTGAATGTGACGGGGAAGGTCAGCAAGACCAACTATCACGGCTATACGATCGTATCGGGCGGTGACGCCGCGCAGGGACACGAAGGCGGCTTCTGCATCCTGGACGCGACGCTCGCCGCTGCCGGTCCGTTGCCGGTCCTGCAAGCGGCACTTGATCAATACAAATCGGGCAATAGGAATAACGCCACCGCGCTATTGGCCCGAGCCCGTTCGATCTCTGAGAATTACCAGATCTGGGGCGTTACCGCGGGAGGCGCCAACTTTATCTCCGAAAATATGCCGGCGGCGGGCAGCGGTCCGGATTTCGGACGTATCTTCCGCTCGTTGCAAAACACGTTGTTTGAAGCGGACCTACGCAACGGTCTTAACGGTATGGCTGAGGGGTATTGCGTGTCCGCGCAGGATGCCAAGAATATTGCTGACGCGGCGCGCGGCTTAGTCGGAATGGGCCGTCTGAATACGCCTGAGAATCAACCGGAACTGCTGCGAGTGTGGGACGGGATCAAGGTTACGCAGACGGATCGCAAGATCACACTGACAGTGGACGTCGGACAGGATCTGGTGGATCAAATCCTTAAGCTGATTCAATCGGGGCCGGGCCGTAAGGGGAACGGTCCACAGGCTGAGCCGGGCCGGAAGCTCTAACTGTGAGGACGCCCGGTTCATTTCCCCGTGAAAGCCGCGTCCCGCTTCTCCAGAAAATGCTTGACCCCTTCCTGGAAATCCGCGCTATCGAAGCTCTTGAACATTTCACAATCCGCATCCTCAATCGACTCGCACAACGTCTGAAATAGCGATGCGTACACCTGCTTTTTCATGACGCGCAACGATCTCGGCGATACGGAATGAGCTAGATCCTTCGCATATGCCCGTATCTCCTCCTCAAACCGTTCCTGCGGAATTACGCGGTTCACGAGGTGCAGATCGAGAGCCTCCTGCGCGGCCACGGTGCGCGAAGAAAGCAGCAGATCGAGAGCCGCGGCGGGTCCAGCGAGGCGCGTCAGTATCCAGGCAATACCGTACTCCGCAATCAGTCCGCGCTTGGCGAACGCCGTTGTAAATGTAGCCTGTGTGGAAGCCAGTCGAATATCGCAGTAGAGCGCGAGCACCATGCCGAGCCCGGCCACCGGACCGTTGATCGCTCCGATAACCGGTTTCTCGATTGCGGGAAAGTAGGAATAGCGCTTCTGAAAATCGCTGCGGGCTCCATGCCGGACAGGCACCGAATTACGATCCATGCGCTCTTTTACGATCTCGGAAATAAGCCGGCCAGTCGCGCCGGAAAATATCTCCGCCATGCCCTGGACGTCGGCTCCCGAACAAAACCCCCGCCCCGCGCCCGTCAACATGATGATGCGTACGGCGCTGTCACGCTCGGCCTTTTGCATCGCCGTCCGGACTTCGCATTCCATGACGCTGGTCCAGGCGTTGAGCCGCTCAGGCCGATTCAACGTAACCCACGCCACACCATCTTCCAACCGGTAAACGATCTGCTCGAAATTCACGGATGGAGCCTCCTTGCTCATTCAAGATTGTACTTGCAAGCGAGCGGCGTCCGCGAAGCGTGCGACCCGTTGAAATACGATATCCGGTCAGTTACCGATGTAGCGCGAGTAGAGGCTTCGTGCCAACGCGACGTCGGTCGTGCCTTTGATAATGGCTCGCCCGTCCGGGAAAATCGTCATTTCGTACGAGTCCAATTGGAATCGCAGAGCGAAGTCGTTCGATCGCACTTGGCCCAAGGGTGCTAGCTTTGTTTTGAGTTGCGCGAGATCGAGCGGACGGTGACGGTCGTGGATCTGAACTGCGTTGCGGCCGCAGAGACTTATCGGCGCTTTGCGGCTCCGCTCAAGGTGTTTAAACTCGCGCGCGCCGCAGCATGGGCATTCAGGATCTCGCGGCGGTTGCGCAATGGACCGAACTGCGCCAGTCCAGACATCCATCGTCGTAATGCGCAACTCGAGATCGGCGGCATGGCCGCTGAAGATCTTAATCGCCGATGCAGCTTGTAGAGCGGCGATGGCTGTGGTGACCGGATTCAGGACGCCCGCCGTCTCGCAGGTCGGCTGATCGCCGGAAGGCGGCGAGGGATAGATGCAGCGGAAACACGCGCCGCGATCGGGAAGTACCGGCATCGTGATTCCATAGCTACCGACGGCCGCGCCATAGATCCACGGTACGGATTCCCGCACAGCCCAATCGTTAATCAGGTAGCGCGTCTCGAAATTGTCCGTGGCGTCGAGAATGATCCCGGCACCGTCCAGCAGTTCGGCGGCGTTGTGTGCATCGAGGTCCTCTACGAGCGCACGGACTTCGACGGCAGAGTTGATGGAAGCGAGACGCCGCTGGGCCGCGATGGCTTTGGGCAAAGCTGCCGAGGCGTCTGATTCGTCGAAAAGAATTTGGCGCTGCAAATTGCTGCGCTCCACGTAATCGCGGTCGATTATTGTGAGCCGGCCGATACCTGCGCGCGCCAGCAACATCGCGTGAGTGCAGCCCAGCGCTCCGCAGCCCACAATGGCGGCGTGCGATTCCGTGAGCCGCCGCTGCCCTTCGGCGCCGATACCCGGAAATAAAACCTGCCGCGAGTAGCGATCATCCATGAACACCCCTTACGTTACGATAGTTCAGGTGCGCGCGAGTGTTCTCGCAATCGTTACAACTGCGGTAATTTGGACTCCTGGGGCCGCGCAGACGGTTCCGGCGGGCAGTCCATCCTTGCTGGCCGGAAACTCGGAATACGATGGGCTGCGCATCGACGGTATTGTCTTCGCACCCTCCCGGCAACCGCTGGAACCGGAAACTATTTCCAAGATTCTGCCGCTCAAGCGCGGAGAACCGTTCCACACGGCCGATGCGCGGGATGCGATCCAGCGGCTCTACGCAACCGGCCGCTACGACGATATTGCGATCGACGGCACACCCCGAAATGGAGGAGTGCTGGTTCGCATCACTACGCGCAATAGCTGGTTCACCGGACGAGTCGAGATCGAAGGCGACATTCCCGAGCCCCCGAACGCGGGACAGTTGGTAACCGCGAGCCGTTTGGATCTCGGTCAGCCGTTCGATCCCGCCAAGATCAAACTGGCCGAGGAAAACATGCGCCGTCTGTTGATTGCGAACGGCTTCTATGACAGCCGCGTGGAGTCGGAGTCGCAGTATGACGATCTCACGCAGCAGGTGAATCTCACGTTCACGATAACCGCGCGCCATCGCGCCCGCTTCTCGGACCCGGCAATCAAGAGCGACAACCAGGTGTTGACCGATCAGCAAATCGTACGGGCCAGCCACTGGCATTGGATGTTCATCCCTTTGTGGCACCAGGTCACGCAGCAGCGCGTCAACAACGGCGTCGAGAAAATCCGCATGAAATATCAAAGCGCTAACCGGCTGCTGGCGACGGTGAGCCTCGACTCAGTGGATCACGACGAGACTCGAACACAGCCTCGCCGCACCTCTCCATTGAGGCCGGACCGATCGTGGACGTAACGGCGACGGGAGCGAAGATATCGAAGAAGCGAATCAAGGACGAAGTCCCCATTTACGAGGAGCACTCCGTTGATCACGATCTACTGGTGGAAGGCCAGCGCAATCTGCGCGACTATTTTCAGTCGCAGGGCTACTTCGAAGCGCGGTAACGTTTCAGGACGAGGCGCATCGCGAACGGAAAAGCGGAGATTGATTATGAAATCGATCTTGGCGAGCGGCATCGGCTGGTGGCGATCGAGATCACCGGGCAATCAGTTCTTCACTACGCGGGTGATAAGGGAACGCATGTTGATGCTTCCGAAGTCCTTCGAGATGCGCCGCGGCCGCTATAGCGACGCGCTATCTCCGCCGGGATCAGGATTCGCCATCGCCGACCTCTATCGCAGCAACGGCTTTCGCGACGTCAAAGTGACGGGACGCACGGTCGACGACTACAAGGGCCGCAAGGGCGATATCGCGGTCTTCATCGACATCGATGAAGGCGCACAGTGGCTGGTTTCGAGCCTCACCATCACGGGTCAGGAGAAGCTCGATCTTTCAAGCCGTATTCCGTACGCTTAGTTCATCAGCAGGCCAGCCGTTTAGCGAATTCAACGTAGCCGCCGACCGCGACACTATCCTCGCGTACTACTTCAGCAACGGCTTCGCCGGCGCGACATTCGAATGGAACTCGAACGCCGGCACGAGAGCCCGAATCACGTCGATCTCGAGTTCCACATCAACGAAGGCCGCCAGCAGTTCGTGCGCGAGGTCCTGGTGGAGGGTCTTGCACACAACCAAACAAAAGCTGGTGGATCAACAGGTCCGTCTGCATCCGGGAGATCCGCTATCGCCGATCGCGATGGCCGAGACGCAACGCCGTTTGTACGATCTGGGAGTGTTTGCGCGGGTCGATACGGCGGTGCAAAATCCCGACGGCGATGAAGATCGCAAGTATCGTCCTCTACCAAGTGGAAGAAGCGCACCGCTATTCGATTACCGGCGGTGTCGGCGCGGAACTTGCGCGCATCGGAGGCAGTACCGCGCAGGCTGACCTTACGAGTCCCGAGGGCGCCACCGGCTTCAGTCCGCGCGTTTCCCTCGACGTGAGCCGCATCAATGCCTTCGGCATCGGCGATACGGTCACTTTCCGCAGCCGCCTTTCGACGCTGCAAAAACGCGCGCGCTGTCGATTATCTCGAGCCGCGGCTCTTCGGAAGTCGCGATCTCGATATCGATTTCTCCGCGCTGTACGACGATTCTCGCGACGTGCGCACATTCGGCGCGAAACGCGAAGAAGCGCGCGGTACAAGTCACGCAGCGACTGACCAAAGCGATCACGCTCTTCTATCGCTTCGCGTTTCGCAATGTGACCGTCAATAATCTGAAAATCGATCCGCTGCTGATCCCGCTATATTCGCAGACCGTGCACATCGGCATCTTTCGGTCAATTTGGTGCAGGACCGCCGCGACGATCCGACGGATGCCCACAAGGGTATCTATAACACTCTGGAAACGGGACTTGCAGCGCATATATTCGGATCGCACGACAACTTCGGCAGGGTGATCGGCCGTAACGCCACCTATCACTCCTCTGGCATCGAAGTTGACTCTAGCGCGTCAGACTACATTTGGGGTTCTTCCAGCTTTAACGATTCCCTCGGACGCAGATCCGACCGATCCGATTCCGATTGGCCGAGCGGTTCTTTGGAGGAGGCAACCTGTCGCACCGGGGCTTCCCGGAAAACCAGGCGGGGCCGCGCGACGCCAAGACCGGGTTTCCCCTGGGCGGATCGCGCCGAATTCTTCAACAATACGGAGTTACGTTTCCCTCTGCTCGGTGAAAATGTAAATGGCGTACTGTTTCACGATATGGGAAACGTCTATTCCAGCATCGGAAAGATGAGCTTCCGGGTGAATCAGAACGAGCTTGTCGGATTTCAACTATATGGTGCACGCAGCCGGTTTCGGCATACGCTATCGTACGCCGATCGGACCCATTCGACTCGATTTGTCCTATAGCATCAATCCACCGCGGTTTAACGGATTCAAGGGCACTTATACCGATCTGGTGAACTGCACCATCAGCCAATTCCTGCACTTCGGCCATGCAACAGATCAGCCACTTCCAATTCTTCTTTTCGATTGGGCAGGCTTTCTGATGCGCTACTCGCTCCAATTGGCGTTGTTGCTTTTGGCCGTTCCTCTCGCCGCCACAATTGTGGACCGCATCGCCGTCACGGTTGGGGATCAGGTCATAACCGAGACCGAGATCCTTCGCGAGATCGACATCACGGCTTTTCTGAACGGGGAAAAGCCGTCTTTCACGCCCGACGAAAAGCGAAAGGCCGCGGACCGGTTGGTCGAGCAGAAATTGGTGCGGAAAGAGATGGAGTTGGGAAACTACCCCGAGGCCACAACGGAGCAGGCCGAGGAATTGCTGGCCGAGACAGAAAAGACTATGGGTGGTCGCGGCGGAGTTACGGCGGAAACTGGCGGAGTATGGGCTGACCCCGGACGACTTGGAGCGCCATCTGCAATGGCAATTGACACTGGTGCGATTCATCGATATGCGGTTCCGGCCGGCGATTCAAGTGACGGCGCAAGATGTGCAGGACTACTTTCGAAAGGAGATTGTTCCCAGGGAGAAACCTGGCGAGAACACGCGATTGGCCGATGTACGGGAACGGATACAGGAGACGCTCTCAACGCAACGCGCGGATCAGCAGCTTGACGAATGGCTGAAGCACACAAAGGCTAATACGAAGATCGATTATAAGAAGAAAGTTTTCGAGGGAGCAGGCCTGGAATGAGCAGACCGCTCCGCATCGGGCTGATTGGCATAGCGGGTCTTCTCCTGCTCGCCCTGATTATTGTGGCTGGCGGATTCTGGCTGCTACGTACAGACTGGTTTTTTCAGCAGGTTCGGGATCGCGCGATTGCCGAAATCGAAAGATCGACCGGCGGTAGAGTCGAGCTTCGAAGATTCCATTTCGATTGGAAAACGCTTATCGCCGAGGCAGACGGACTGGTCGTACACGGCACCGAACCAGCGAGCGAACCGCCGCTGTTTCGCGCCGCCAGGCTGAAGATCGGTCTCAAACTGATTTCACTTGCGAAACGGCAGGTTGACGTCGCATCAATCGATGTGACTGATCCGCAGGTGAATCTGATTCTTTCGCCGGATGGGCACAGCAACATTCCCGAGCCCAAGACGCCGCGGTCCGGCAAGAGCGTCGGTGACACGATCCTCGACCTTGCGGTGGGGCGCTTCGATATCGCGGGCGGCGCCGTGCAGGTCAAAGCCGCCGGAAGGCCGCCCGAGCGGCGTCCTTGGACCGCACGGGGCGAGAATCTCAAAGCGCAGTTTGCCTATTCACGGAGAATATGGGAACGCCCGCTATTCCGGCAAAGTGTCCATTCAGCCGCTGCATGCGCGCTATGGCACGCTCGGCCCAATCGATGCTTCAGTCGATGCCGCGGTAATGTTCGAACGCGATCATGTGCAGGTGAGCGGCGGAAAACTGAGCACCTCGATTTCGCATATCGAATTCAGCGGTGATGTTCGGCATCTCGCCTCGCCGGAGGTTCAGGGGAAGTTTGCAGCGCACGTTTCGGCCGATGAGGCAGCTCGCATTATGGCATGGCGGGTGCGTCAAACGGGCATAGTCGATGCCTTTGGCGATTTCCGCTTCCATACGCCGGAAGACTATCTCGTTACGGGCAAACAAGAGACATCGGGACTCAGCTATCGCGACACCGACCTGCACTTCGATCATGTGCGGGTGCTCTCCAACTTCTCGGCGCGTCCGAAGCAGATCGAGCTATCGAACATGCGCGCGTCGTTTACCGGAGGGCAGGCGGAAGGTCGCGTCGTGCTCAACAATC
The DNA here is from genome assembly GCA_963767545.1 of Terriglobia bacterium. Classification (GTDB taxonomy): domain Bacteria; phylum Acidobacteriota; class Terriglobia; order Bryobacterales; family Bryobacteraceae; genus CAVVFX01. The sequence goes on along the minus strand of CAVYEV010000081.1, from coordinate 32,723 downwards.
TCGATCGTTTCGAGGTGAAGGGGAAGCTCATGAACTTCGATGCGCTGGCGGTAGTTAGAGTTGCCCCGGCGAATAGGCCTCCGATTGACGCCAGGTTTTCCGGACCGTTCGAAGCGAGCGGATCTCTGAGCGGACTGGAACATCGGCGCCTCGATGCCTCCGCGCAGTTGACTCTGTCAGCCGCGGGATCTACGCCGATCAACGGCTTCCTCGACGCGCATTACGATGGCGCGCGACAGTATGTCGACTTCGCTAAGTCCTTCATCTCGCTTTCATCGTCGCGAGTTGATTTTTCCGGCGGACTCAGCGTGCCGCCAGGCCACGCCATTGCAGATCTTCAGGTGCGCATCGCGTCCGGCAATCTTGACGACGCACTTCCGTTCTTCCCCGGAATCAAATCCTTACCGGCAACGCTGCAGAAGGGTCACGCGGAGTTCAATGGCACGGTCCAGGGGCCACTTGAGTCCCCGGCCATCGTGGGACACGTCACTGCCAACAACATTCTCATCGAGAAACAAAGCGTCGATGCGGTTTCCGCCGATATCAATGCGCGGCGTACACAGTTGCAGGTCCGCAATGGCGTGCTGGCGTACCAGAATATGCGGGCGCGCATCTCGGGTTCTCTTGGGCTACAAGATTGGAAGGCTGGTAATCAGTCGGCGGTTAGCGCGACAACGACGCTGCAGAATGCCGATATCACACAACTTCTCGCCCTTCTCGGCCAGAACAAGATCCCCGTTAAAGGATCGATCTCGGCTGAGGCACAGGTGAACGGCACGCTCGCAGATCCGCACGCTACGGCAACCTTGCGGGGCGGCAAAGGATCGGCATATGGCGAACCGTTCGATCGGCTTACGGCCAATGTTACTTACGTGAGCGGCGGCCTGCAAGAGTTTCAAGGCGCCGCTGTCAGTGGCTCAAGGCAGATCGACTTGAACGGCACCTATCGGCCATCGCCTGCCGATTTCCTGGCGGGCTTGGCGCAAGCGCATATCAAGACGAGCGATCTTGCGCTCAATCAAATTCAGGCAATTCGGCAATACCAGCCTGAGATCGGGGGAGTAGCCCGCGGGACCGCCGATGCGGAATTCCGGCTGATCCACGGGAAGGCCGGAGAGCAGTTCGAGATCGTCAGTCTGAGCGGCGATGTGATCACACGCAATCTCACTATCGAACGGAAACCGCTTGGGGATGTGCATATTACGGCGCGCACATCTCCCGGTCAAAATCCTCCGCTTCTTACGGCAAAGCTCGAATCCGACCTCGCGCATTCCATTGTTCGCGGCAGCGGAAGCTGGCGCCTCGCGGGCAATTATCCGGGATCGGGCGAACTCACGTTCAATGACGTGAACCTCGCGGAAGTGCGCCGGATATTTCTTCCTCAAGCGGCCAGTCTTGCGCTCGCCGGCGGTTCGGTGGAAGGCAAAATCACCTTCAGCGGTCCGGCAACAAATCTTCGCTCCATGACCGGCACGCTGGAGATTCCAAAGCTCGAGATCAGACCCGAACCCGGAGCCGCGACGCCCATTCCGGCAAGTCTGCGCGATGTCGTGATCCGTAACGAAGGCCCCATCGTCGCGGCTATGAGCAACGGAAACATTCGCGTCGAGGCAGCCCGCGTCACCGCTCGATCCACGGACATCAGCCTCGCGGGGAACATCAATCTCAACGCCGCGTCGCCCCTCAATTTGCGAGCCAGCGGCAATCTCAATTTGGCGATCGTTCAAATGATCGCGCCCGACTTCGTTTCGTCCGGTACGGTGGCTTCCACGGCGACGATTCGCGGCACCTTCACGCAGCCGGAAATTGCCGGACGCCTGGAAGTCAAGAACGCGAATCTGAATTTCGAAGGACTGCCCAACGGTCTTTCAGACGCCAATGGCACAATTCTTTTCGACGGCTCGCGAGCCACCATTGAGAAGCTGAGCGCGGAGACCGGAGGAGGCAGAGTGAATCTGGGAGGCTTCGCGTCCTTCGGTAATGGACCGTTGGCGTTTCGTCTCGAAGCCGATGCAAAGGGAGTGCGCGTGCGGTATCCGGAAGGCGTCAGCACCGTCGCCAACGCCAGCCTTCGTCTAATTGGAACGGCCGAACGGAGTACGCTTTCGGGAACTATTACAGTACTGCGGAGCGCCTTCACACCGCATACCGATCTCGGCAGCCTGCTGGCCCACGCGGCCGCTCCGGTTCAAACACCGGCGGTGCAAACGGGACTCGTCGGCAATATGCAATTCGATGTGGATGTGCAAACGGCGCCTGATGTCAGCTTGCAGACTTCGATCGCGCAAGGCCTTCAGGTTGATGCCAACCTGCGGCTGCGGGGCACGCTTTCAAATCCGGTGGTGCTGGGGCGGGTCAATATCAGCCAGGGCGACCTGACGTTTTTCGGCAATAAGTACACGATTAACGAAGGCTCGATTTCGTTCTTGAACCCGGTGAAACTCGATCCGATTCTGGACGTGAGTCTGGAAACGCGCGCGCGTGGCGTGGACGTCACCATCAACGTAACCGGGCCACTGACAAAACTGAACGTCAGCTATCGATCCGATCCGCCGCTGCAGTTTTCCGATCTGGTCGCACTGCTGGCCACGGGCCGCACGCCTGAAAACCCGACTCTCGCGGCACGCGACACCGGCACTCCGCAGACGTGGCAGGGAATGGGGGCATCCGCGTTATTGGGTCAGGCGATTTCGAATCCGTTGGCCGGCCGATTACAGCGCTTTTTCGGAGTCAGCAAGATCAAAATCGATCCGTTGCTGACGGGAGTCGCCGGCAATGCGCAAGCCCGTCTGACGATCGAGCAGAACGTCACACCCGATCTGACGTTCACTTACATCACGAATGTCGCGAGCAGCACGGGAAGCGCTCAGGTGATTCGCGTGGAGTGGGATTTCAGCCGTCACTGGTCCGCCGTCGCCGTACGCGACGAGTATGGGTACTTCGGAATGGACTTTCAGTATCGAAAGCGGCTGAAGTAAACCTGCGCGGCGCGCCGGCAGATTTCTTCAGAAAACCAGGCGTGCGCTTACCTGCGCGCGGCGAGCGTTCGTCCCGTCCGGGAACCCAGCGGAAGCAGTGCCTACTCCGAACGCCGCAGGCGTGAGCGTAAGGACACGCTTGGTCTCAAGATATGCCTGATTGGTGATGCTGGTATCGACCATAGTGTTGCTGATGTTGAAAACCTCAAAATTGAGAAACACCCGGAAGCGCTCATTAATGGGAAGTATCTTACTGATCCGCGCATCGGCCCGGTACATAGGCGGTGTATAGAGGCTATTTACCGGCCAGAATGGTACACGGAAACTCCCGCCGAACCCGTCAATGCTGGTGTTATAAGCCATTCCGGGAACGGGCGTGTCGGTGGTGCGAATCTGCGCCGTGGTGGGGCGGCCGCTGGCCAGCGTTGTGATTGCGCTGAGCTGCCAATTATTCACGACATACTTATAAAACGCGCCATCGCGATTGATGAAAGTAGGCTGCTCGACAAACGAAGCAACCATGCGATGCCGCTGGTCGAGCGCCGAACTGCCCTTATCGAATGCGTAATTGCCGTTGTAAGTGGTAAGCGTCGGAGTTGCGTAGTAGAGCGCGTCCAAGCTGGTGCCCTGGCCGTCGTCAATGGCATGCGACCAGGTGTATGAAAGCAGCGCCTGGAAGCCGCGCGAGAAGCGCTTGTTGACCTGCAGAGCGAGCGCATTGTAATAGCTCTTGAGGCCATTTTCATCTTGCACGACTCGGCCGTAGCGCGGGTCCACTCGATTGGCGGCGAGATACACCGGCGTGCTGAAGCTTCCCGTAACGTTGCCGGCGGCATCGTCGATGGCGTAAGTAACGTTGGGACCGGGAGCGCCAATGTTGAGATCGCGCGACGTGAGCAGTTGCAAGCCCCGGCTCCAGATGTACGATGCGGTAAGTGAGACATCGTGGCCGAGTTGACGCTCCACCGCGAGGGTGCCTTGCTCAGAGTAAGGCGTGCGCAGATTGGGCGCGGCAAACTGAATGTTGGCTGCTCCGGCGCCAAGTAGTCCTGGCGGCGTGCCGGCGAGAGGGTTCCAATAAACCGGTCCCGCCGCCGATTGCGCGGCGTTGTTGCCCTGCAGGCTGATCGAAGTCTGAAAGACGCCGTTGTTGGTAAAGAGATCGTCAATGAGCGAGCCTGGAAATCGCGCATGAAACATGCCGAAGCCGGCCCGCAGAGCCGTCTTTTCATTGAGACTATAAGCGATGCCGACGCGCGGCTCCAGATTGAGAGGTCCTGTCCGAATGTGTCCGGTTTGCGGATAATCCGGATTGACGATAGTAGGCTGCGGTAACTGCGAATATTCATACCGCAGTCCGTAATTCACGGTGAGCTTAGGCGTGACCAGGAATTGATCCTGCGCGTAGAACCCGTAGTCCCGGATGGCCGCGTTGACGACGGGATTACCGAAAGCCTGCGAATAGCTTTGCCAGTCCTTCGCGCCCGAGGTATTGCCGGAGAAATCGAGCGCGAACTGAGTAACTGTCTGGTAAGTGTAGAAGCCGTAAGCAGGACTGAGGAAGTAAGTGTAGTCACGCGTGTTCGCGATATCGACACCGAATTTGAAGATGTGTCTCCCAACAGTCCAGGAAGCGTTATCCGCGATTTGGAACCGCTGCTCATTCGGTTCGACGCGCGGTAAATAGCTAACGCCTGCGCCCAATCCCGTCTGGCCGGCAACTGTAAGACTGATCAATCCGATCGCGGGGTTATAGTTCCGCTGATCGAAGGTGTCGGCCTGGCGATCGGTGGCCCAACCGAAGCGCAGCTCGTTTACCCAATTCGGTCTCGGTACTGCTGTCCAGGTAGCTCTTCCGTTACGCACCCGAACGGAATCATCGCCATTGCTGCCGATCGCGGCTCCAGTAGTCGAAGCGATATTGGTTTGAATACCATTCGGAGACAAAAAGCGCATGTAGTTAAGGCTGGCGCTGAAGGAGTTCCGCTCCGATGGCCGCCAGTCGAGGCGGGCGAAGCCCATGTCCTGGTTGGCCTCGCGGGGGATCAGCCCGAAGTAGCGCGGCAGAATGGTATTGATTGCGGCGCACTGCGCGGGAGTGGCGGGCGATCCACAGCCAATGAAGCTGCGAGTAGTGGGATCGATAACGCCGGCGCGGCTGATGCTGGACACCATCGGGAAGTCCCGGCGTGTGATCTCGGTGTTCACGAAATAGAACAGTTTATCTTTGATAATGGCTCCGCCGAGGCTCGCGCCGGCCTGATGCCGAACCTCGTCCGGATTGATACTGGCGTAGCGATCGCGGGCATCGAGCGTGCGGTTGCGGAAAAACCAGTACGCTGTGCCATGGAGACCGTTGCTTCCAGTCCGCGTAACCGTATTCACCACGCCGCCAACAGCGCGACCGTATTCGGCCGAGAAGTTCGACGACACAACCTGGAATTCCTGCACCGCGTCCTGCGAGATTTGCGAGGCGATGCGCGTGCGTCCGGCGTTCTCGTTGAAGAATTGCTCGGTCGTATCGTTGCCATCGACGAGGAATGTGTTGCCACCGGCCACGCCGCGGAATGTAAGCAAGCCGAAGGTGCTATCGTTTGTGACACCCGGCGTGAGCAACACAAACGAATCGACACGGCGCCCGTTGATGGGAAGATTCCGGATAAGGTTGGAGTCCACCACCTGCGAGACATCGGTCTTGGTGTCCTGGACCGTGGCATCGGTCGATGTTACTTCGACAACAGTGACCGTGCGGCCTACCGTGAGATTTACGTTCAAATTCAGGTCCTGGCCGACCCGCAAATCCAAATTTGTGGCCTCATAAACGGAGTAGCCCGTCGCCATTACCATTACCTTATAACCGGAGCCCGGCGTCAGCGCGGGCGCGGCGAAGATACCGCCTTTATTGGCGGTGACGGTGCGAATCGTTCCTTGAGAATCGCTCGAAATCACCACTTTGGCATCGGGTACAACCGAGCCAGATGCATCGCGAACGACTCCGGAAATTGTGGCTAATCCGGCAGCGGATTGCGCCAAAGCCGGGGCAGAGGCAAGCACTAACAGCGAAGCGACTAAACCTGAACGCATAAATCCTCCATTTGACCGACGAAATATTTTCGATTACGAACTCTTTCAATTTCTCTAAATTCTATCCACATACCCAATTTATTTACTCGCCCGCGCGAAACGGAACGTGAGCACCATACTACTTGCTACGTCCCGGCCGTTTTCCTGGGCCGGCCGGAAGCGGAATAACTGCGCCGCTTTCAGCGCTTCGATCGTTAATAGTGTGGCCGCCGTGCCCTTGGTCGACGCGACTCGAGCGCCGGTGACTTTTCCCTTGGCGTCGATGGCCACTACAACATCCAACTGAACATCGGTCGTAATCATCGGTCCGACCCCGCGAGGCACCGCCGGATTTACCTGGTGAATCACCTGTGGACCGATGAACGAATGGGCCGTCAACGGGGCCGGAGCAACCGGCGGCGCCGGCGTTGAAAGCGGGGGCGCAACAAAGGGACTTAAATCAGCCCTCGGTGTAATCGCCGGCGCAATGACTGGCGGCGCAACTGTCAGTTCGGCGGAACTCGGCGGAGTCGTATTCAGCGGGCGCTCAGTTGACGCGGCCAAAGGCGGCGATAAGGGCAGTACCCTCGACTCGGTTACCGCGGGAACACGGGCCTTCGGCGTTTCCGGAACCGGCGCGACCGCCGGCAGTCTTGGTTCATCGCGCAGCGGCATCGCGGTCTTGGCCGGGATTTGCGACGGTTTCGGTGGGTTCGCGGTAACGGCCGTGGCAGGCGCAACTTTCGGCTCGGGAACCCTAAGCGTGGCCCGCACCGGCGTTGCGCTTCTGGCAACCGCGATTGGAACCGCTGTACCATCCTTACCATGGGCCTTACCATGCGCTTTACCGGGCGGCGAATGACCAGGCGCGGGTCTCGTTTCCCGCACCACCGCAAGCGTACCCGCCGTAGCCACGCAGGCGATCACGACCGCGCCGCGGACTAGAAGATGGTTGAAATCTCGTAGCCGCCTAGACGAAATCGATAGAGGGAGAAGCGGAGCGTGCCTGTTGCTGAACCCGGGTTGAATATAGTCCTCCTGAGAATGCGGGAGTGTCTGCTTGGGCCCACTCGTCGTTGCGATTTGGCCCTTCAGGACTCAACGCTGTCTAGCGTTGAACCAAAATCATTAAGAGCCGCTAAATCCATTATTTACAGCGGCCCGATACATTATCGACACACCACTGACCTGGCCAGCCGTTCACGGCCAGCGCTTTCATACAAGCTGATAAATGTAGCTATTTATAACAAACGCTTTGGAGAGAGTCAAGCAAAAGCAAGGCTCTCGCGCAGATCGACGACCTCGAAATGTTCTATTTCGCAGGATTGTTCGAATTGAAATAAAAGCTTAGTTGCCCGGATCGATCCCCCAATCGGAAGCAAATTGTCAAAGAACTTTTGTCCACGGGAGCATTAGTATTTCATCGTGCGCGGACGGAAGAAGAATTAAGAAGACGCGAGACAGGGGTGGGATCAGGCCGCTTTTGCAGGCTCCGCTGGGCTTTCCGGCTTGTGCGTCGGCTTCAAGGGTCAGTTTTATTGTCCTTTCCGTCTTTCGTCTCGACTTGGTGACGCAAATGGGGTGAATTTCAGCGAGCTTTTGACTTAATGCTCGTGCACTGAGCTTCAAATTGAGAGCGGCAACCAGTTCGGTGGCTGTTCCCTTCCACTCTCCTCCTCCTTCGGTGGTGATTTTGATGAGGTCGGCTTGCAGTTTGTTTTCGGCTCGGGTGACGCAAACCAGCTCTTTTTGATCGACATCGACGAGTGCGGCGGTGGCCCATTGCACGGCTTCGGGGAATCTCGCCTTTTCAGGGAACGGCATGCCCGGCAGACAGCGGAGCGCGACCGCGAGCAGAAGCAGGATGCCTTCGACTATCGATTTGCGGTGCTCTTCGAAGCGGCGGTTGAGTTCGTCGTTGGGGAGTGGATCGGGTAACTCGGGTAGTTCGACGGGGAGGATCCGGCTCGACAGACGGTCGGCGGCATCGGGTTCGTTGGTGGTGATGATGATGGGGCGGGAGACGTTCTGCATCTCGCCGTGGAAGCTGGCGGGGAGTCCGGTGGAGAGGCGGGCGAGGACTTCGGCGGGGCGGCGGGCGAGGCGGGTGGCTCCGTCGATGAAGACGACGTGATTGTCGCGGGCGATGCGTCCGCCGGCGGCTTCGTTGGTGGGGGTGAAGTTGATGGGGGCGAGGCTCGGGTCGACGAGGGCGCGGAGCATGCGGGCGGCGGAGGTTTTGCCGGAGCCTGCTGGTCCTGAGATTTGGAGGATGGGATAGTCGCGCGGATGTTGGTTGTCGTCGGCGGGGCGGAAGGCGGCGAGTAGCCAGACGACGACGCGGAGCCATGCGGGGCGGTCGTTTTCGAGGCGGAGGAGATGGCGGAGTTTGTCGAGTTCTTCTATGGGATCGATGTCGTGGAGGGGGTCGACGGCGGGTTGCGGGGCTACGGTGGGGGATGGGACGGTGTCGATGAGGTTGCGGCGAAGGCTCCAGCCGTCGCGGGTGATTTCGATGTGGCGGCCGCAGTTCCAGGCGGGGTCGAGGTGGATGCTGCCTTCGTCTTCCTGCGCCGATGCGGAAGTGGACGTCGCGGGTGCTGCGGCTGGCTTGGGATTTGAAGATGAGGAAGGCGGCGCGGAGGGCGGAATCGCTGGGAGCTTTCTTGTGGCGCTGGTAGTATTCGCTGGCGGCGCGGAGGCGGACGCTTTTGTGAGAGAGGGGAGTGGAGACGCTGCAGCCGTCGCCAAAGCGGTAGCTGAGGAAGCGGATGCCTTGGGGGGTGATGAAGGGAATGCCCAGGTTGTTGAGGATTCCGATGAGCTCATGGGAGGCTTCGTAGGAATTTCGCTTGTAATACTCGGGATAGACATCTTCTGGATATAGTTTGCGTTCAGGCATAGTTACCTCTTTCCGGTTTCAATATAGCGAATGAGGTTTGGAAAAGCGGGTGGGAGGGGTGTGGAGATTGTGGGGTTAAATTGATTGGATTGAGGGGGATACGGAATATTTTTTGGTATTGTGACTGGCGGGTGGGCTCCCTATGGGTTTATCGCGCAGTTGTCTGCCGATGGGGCTTCACGCAAGGCGTTGAAGACGCTTCAACCGCGCTTTCATGAGGATCCGCTTGCAGTCAACGCCGTCGCGCTCGGCTCCGATGGAAGCGTTACGGTCGCTGGTGTTGGGGGGAGACCTGGCCGACTTCCTTCTGAACTAAGGAATTGTACAACGTGGACTTGCCGCGCAACCCTAGCCTCTTGAAATGAATCCACACGAGGTGTAAGGCGGTTGCGGGAAGTTGGCCAGTTTACTCTGATAAACGCGCTTCGCTCCGCCGATCCACTTGGCCATGTAGTCCCCTTGCCGTTGCAATTGGGGGTTCTGGGAAATTACACCAGTGAGTCCCCATCACATCGACTTGACGCACGTGGAATTGCAAACCCACGATGCGGTCTCTTCCGAGAGCGGCGACACGCTATAAGCCTTCATTGTGTTAAGTTAGGGTCAATTCAAATGGGACTCTTCGCGCCCTGGTTCCTTGCCGGCCTGGCGGGGCTGGCCCTTCCACTCTACCTGCATTTGTTGAAGCGGCAAACCACCGCCCCCAAACCGGTGAGTTCGCTGATGTTCTTCGAGTCGCGCACCCAAAGCTCGACCCGTCATCACCGGCTCCGCTATTTTCTGCTTCTAGTCCTGCGGCTGCTGGTGCTGCTGTTCTTGATTTTCGCTTTCGCCAATCCATTCATCAACCGCGATGCTGCCGCACTTTCGAACGAACGGCTGGTGCTGCTGGTGATCGACAACTCTTTCAGCATGCGTGCCGGAACCGGCCTTGCCGATACCCGGCTGGCCGCCGCCAAGGCTGCAGCGATGAAAGTCCTTTCCGGAAAAGGCGCAGCGCGAGCCCAAGTCGCGGCGTTCGGCTCGCAGCTCCGACTGATGACTCAACCGATCGAGGACCAATCGGAGTTGCGCGCCGCTGTGCAGGCCATTCAGCCCGGCGATGGGCACGGTAACTTCGGTGAACTCGCCCGCGCAGTGCGTGCCATGGCTGAGGCGGTCCACACTCCCATCGAATTTCATCTGTTCAGCGATATGCAGCGCAGCGACCTGGCCGCCAACTTCTCGGACATGGCGCTACCTGCCAACGTCAAACTGGTGACGCATGCGGTGGTTTCAAAGGCCCAACCCAACTGGACGGTCGAATCGGTCGATGCGCCCGGACAAGTCTGGGGCAAGGACGCTAAGCCGGTCCATGTACAAGCCGTAATTGCCGGCTACGGCACGGCCGCCGCCCAACGCAACGTGTCGCTCGTGGTGAACGGCAAAACCACCGCGACCAAGACCGTGCCGGTCCCGGCCAACGGACGCGCCACCGTCGACTTCCCCGCCCTCCAAGTTCCATATGGCTTCAGCCGCTGCGAGGTCAGGATCGACTCCGCCGACGCATTCCCGGCGGACGACCTCCGCCGCTTTGCGGTCGAGCGTTCCGACCCGCAAAAAGCCTTGCTGATCCATAATTACGGGGACCATCGTTCGCCGCTCTACATCGGCGCCGCGCTCTCGGCAGCCGCGCAATCGGCCTTCATCCTCGAATCCATCAACGTCAACGAGGCCGCCGACCGTCAGCCGTCCAATTACGCTTTTATCGTTCTCTCCGATCTTAATTCGCTGCCTTCGCTACTCGAAAATTCGCTCACTCGTTACGTGCGCTCCGGAGGCAGTCTCCTTATCGCCACCGGCACTTCCGCCGGCGGCCGCTCGCAGATTCCCATCTTCGGCGCGCATATCATCGAGACCCGCGACTACAACCGCGTTCCCGCGCGTTACATGGCGGTGGGCTCCAGCGACTCCTCCTACCCCGCGGTGGCTAAGGCCGACGGCTGGCGGGGCGTGAAGTTTTTCTACGCTCTCGATGTCGATCCAGGCGACGCGCGCGTGATGGTTCGCTTAAGCGACCAGACGCCGCTGTTGCTGGAGAAACGCATCGGCGAGGGCCGTGTGGCGCTGCTCACCTCCGGGCTCGACAACCTCACTAACGATTTCCCCTTGCATCCCGCCTTCGTCCCATTCATCGAACAGACCGCGCGTTATCTCGCGGGCAGCGAACGCCAGGGCGGCGCGCGAACGGTGGACGCCTACCTCGAGCTCCGCAATGCCAGGGAACAAAGCTCAGGGCGTCGAGGTAACCGACCCGAGGGAAAACGCCCGCTCACGCTGCGCGAGGCCGCCTCCGCCCAGTCGTTCCAGCTCACCGAGGCTGGCTATTACCAGCTCCGCCTGGCCAATGGCCGCCAGGACGAAATCGGCGTCAACCCCGATCCGAAGGAATCGAACCTCGACGTTATCCCCGACGATGTACTGGCGTTGTGGCAGGGCAATGCCGGCCAATCCTCACAAGAGGCGGCCAATATTCACACGGGGCCCGGCCAGGTGACGCCCCAAAAGACGCCGCAAACGCTCTGGTGGTATGTCATGCTGCTCGTGCTCGCTTCCGCGGTGGCGGAATCGGCGGTGGCCAGCCGTTATCTCGGGACACAGAGGGAGGAATCGTAGGTGGGGCGATTGCGCGTCCCACGGCAGGTCCCGCCGAGGAACCAGAGCGGCGTCCGGCATCAAGCCGTCAAACGGCTCTCGGAAAGCAAGCCCTGAGCCATGGAATCGTCCAAAACATTCGTGGAAACGCGGTCCAGTGCACTCCCGCGAAATCTGGGTCAAACCTCAATGTCTGTTCACTTGACGGATTGAGGGTGAGTAGGCTCGATTCCTTGACTGCCGAGATCGAACCACTGCGGCGTCTAGGACTCGTTGCATCCGGTATCTCCTGCCAATATTACTGTGAAGCCAGATTCTTCAAAAGACACCTGAGCTAACGTCTTAAATAGCGTCTCGGAGCCGGTTATCTCACCAGAAAACTTGAAGTGGCGCACTCCCTGGATACTTCAAAGCGCGATGTTGCTATCTTGACGGATAAACGGCCGGGTGACTTACATGATGTGTATGGGGACATGCCATTTATGTTTACCTTCCACGAACTCGGCTTGAACCGCCCTCAGGGGGGTCCAGTGGGGATCGTCTTGCTGCAGATCCGAAGCGCATTGTTGCACAAGGCGCCAGTGACCTTGAGATAGTACCAGCCGGTATCGGACAAATATTCACAGTGCTGCAATCCTCTTGGGCGACAGTGCCTGCACCAAGAAGTGAGCGAGTGCCTCCGCATCCGTTAAGTGAAAGTATTGGGTAACCCACATTTCATCAGCCAGTGCGATATCCTTTATGCATTAACATTGGCCACACCTTTGGAGGTGCGATGAGTTTCCGCGAACAGGTTCACGCATACATTGCGCAACTGGAACAACGTCTGCGCTGGAGCACCTTGCTGCGCGGCCTGGCCATTCTCACCGGCGGCGCTTTGGTGGCGACGCTGGTGCTGGTCACCATCGCCAATGCGCTCGCCTTTTCGCACGGAAGCGTGACCGCCGCCCGCTTCGCACTGATCCTGATTCTGGCCATTGCCGCGGCCGCCGGACTGGCGCTGCCCTTGCGCCGCCTGACCCGCCGCCGCGCGATCGAAACCGCCGAAGCCGCCTTCCCGCAATTCCAGCAGCGCCTCACCACCTTCACCGAGCGCGACGGCCAGCGATCCGTTTATCGAACTCCTGGCCGGGGACACCCTCGAAGTCGCCCAATCCGCCGAGCCCGCGCAACTGGTCACCGACCGCCGCCTCTGGATCTCGCTGGGCGCCGGCGTCGGCGCCTTCGCCATCCTGATCTGGATGATCGCCGCCGGACCCGGCTTTCTCGGGTATGGCGCTTCGCTGCTTTGGACCGGCTCGCACACCGGACAAGCCCGCGCTCTACGATCTGCGCGTCACTCCCGGCGACGCCGTCGTGCGCCGCCATGCCGACCAGTTGGTTTCGGCGCTCCCCTCCGGCCTGCGCTCGCCCAGCGTCAAATTGTATGCCCGCTTTCAGAGCTCCTCGAAATGGGAAGAGATTGCGATGCAGCCCAAGGCCGCGGGCAGTTTCGCCGGCGGCTATCAATTTCTGTTTGCCGGCTTGCCCGAGAACGTCGAATACTATGTCACCGCCGGAGCGATGACGTCGAAGCACTTCAATATTCGCGTCACCGATTTGCCCGCCGTGAAGCAGATTCGCGTCACCTACCATTACCCCGCCTGGACCGGCATGCCGTCCGAAGTCGAGGAGCGCGGCGGCGATCTGCGCGCCGTCGCCGGCACCGAGGCCGAACTCGAGGTCTCGACCGATCGCCCCCTTCAGGGCGGCCAGATCCAGCTCGATAACGGACAGAAGATCCAGCTCACCGGCGGCCAGAATAACGTCTATCGCGGCACGGTCAAGATGGATAAGGACGGCGTCTACCACGTCGCCGGCGTTGATGCGGGGCAGCCCGTTCGCGTCAGCGAGGATTTTTTCATCGAGGCCCGCAAAGCCAACCCGCCTGCAGATTGCGCTGGTGCGTCCCGGCCGCGGCGACTACCACGCCAGCCCCATCGAAGAGGTAACCGTCGCCGCCAAGGCCACCGACGAGTACGGCCTCAACGGCGTCGACGCTGCATTATTCGGTCAACGGCGGCCCCGAAACCGCCGTCGATCTGCTCCGGCAAAAGGGCGAAAAACAGGCCGACGGCTCGACCACGCTCTCGCTCGAAGATTTCAAGCTCGTGCCCGGCGATCTGGTGAGCGTCTACGCCACCGCGAAGGACGCGCAACGCCGAAGCCCACACCGACATGATGTTCATCCAGGCCGATCCGTTCGAGCGCGAGTTTTCGCAATCGCAACAGTCGGGCGGGGGCGGCGGCGGAGGCGGGGGCAGGGCAATCAGTCCGCGCAGATCTCGCAGCGGGAGAAGGAGATCATCTCCGCCACCTTCAAACAACAGGGCGACAAGAACTCGACCGCAGCAGCAGGCCGCCGATATCGCCAAGCTGCTGTCCCAAGCCCAGTCCACTCTGCGCGATCAGGCCGTCTCGCTTTCCGGCCGCCTGGAGGCTCGCGAGTTGACCGACGAAGTGCAGGCCATCAGCGATTTCCAGAAGGATATGATCGCGGCCTCCGAGGCCATGGCGCCGGCCGCGCAGCAATTGCAGCAGCAGAAGTGGAAGGACGCCATTCCCAACGAGCAGAAGGCTCTGCAATCTCTGCTGCGCGCCGAAGCCACTTTCCGGCAGATTCAGGTTGCGTTTGGAGCGCAGGGCGGCGGAGGCGGCGGTGGAGGCGGCGCGGCGCGCGATCTGGCCGCGCTCTTCGATCTCGAGCTCGATACCGAGAAGAATCAATACGAGACGCAGCAATCCGCGGCGGCTACCGCGCCGAACAAAAGGCCCAGGAAATCGACGACGCGCTGAAAAAGCTCGACGAACTCGCCAAGCGCGAGGAGGATCTGGCGCAGCAGCAGCGCAATGGCACCGCAGACCGCCGAACAAAAATGGCAACAGGAGATGTTGCAGCGCGAGGCGCGAGCAGCTCCAGCAGCAGATGGAGCAACAACTTGCTCAGAATGGCCAGCAAGGTCAACAAGGCCAGCAGGGTCAACAGGGCCAGCAAGGGCCAGCAGGGCAGCCAGAGCGCGTCAGCTTCCGGGCAGTCCAGCGGACAGTCGGGCCAGCGCGGCAGGCAGTCGCAATGGCGCAGTGCCCAGCAGTCCGCCGAACAGGCCGGCCGACAGCCGCCAACAAGCGGCCCAGCAGGCGCTCGACCGCCTGCGCCAGGCCAATGACGATATGAAGCGCGCCGCCTCGCAGAATGCCAGCGCGGCCGATTCCCGCCGCGCCGCCGACCGCCTGCGCCAGGCCACCGACCTGCTTGGCGGCATGCAGCAGCAGGACGCCGCCGGCCGCCTCAACTCGATGGCGCAAACGGCCGATCAATTGGCGGCGCGGCAAAAGCAGCAAGCGGATCACGTGCGCGACTTGATGGCGCAGCAGAATGCCGCGCGCGCCTCCGGCAAGCCGCCGAAGTATCCTTCCGCCGCAGGAAATCGACAAGATGGTCAACGATCGCCAGCAGGTGAGCGACGATCTGGCGCGCCTCACCCAGCAAATGCGCACCGCGGCGCGCGAGCTCGCGCCCACGCAGCCGGCGGCTTCCAGCAAACTGCGCAGCGCGCTCGAGGGCATGGACGAAAACGATCTCGGCACCCGCATGCAGCGCAGCTCGGATCAGCTGCGCAGCGGCGATTTCTCCGATCCGGCCGAAACCGCCCTCACCAGCGATCTGCAGAAGCTGGGTCGACAGGTCGGCGACGCGGCTCGCGCGCTGGGCAGCGCTCAGCACGCTTCCGAGGACGCCGCGCTCAACCGCGCCATGGACGATCTGTCGCGTCTGCGCGATCAACTCGCCGGTCTCGGCGGACGTCCCAACTCCAATCCAAGTCCCAGCAGCTCACAGGGTCAGCCCGGCGGTCAACAGTCCCAAGCGGCCAGCTCACTCGCAAGGGCAATCCGGTCAGGCGGGGCAACGGCAGCGGTCAAGGCCGGTCAAGCCGGTCAAGGCGGGCAAGACGGTCAGGGCGGCCAAGGCGGCCAAGCGGCAGGCCAGGCGGACGGCCAGCAGGCCGGCAAGGCCGGCAGTCGGCGATGGCGGTCCGGTAGGCAATCCGGCCGGCGGCGCGGCGGAATCGCAATCGCAGCACCGTGTTTGGCGACTTCGACACCGGCAACACTCGCATCTCCGGCCAGGCCGTGGCGCCCCAACAAGGTCCCAACCCGGCCGACACCCAGCGCCAGATCGAGCAGGGATTGAACCTTCTCAACCAGGTTCGTCCCGCGGTGCAGGATAGTCCCGAGGCGCGGCAGCAGTTGCAGGCGCTGATCGATCAGATGCGCAATCTGGATCCCGAGCCGTTTCCCCGGCAATCCCGCTCTGGTCGAGCAGATGCACCAGCAGCTCGTCAGCGAGGTGGATGCGCTCGAACTGCAACTGCGCCGCCAACTCGACGAAAATCAGGGCGGCACGATCCGCAACGCCGATCCGGCCAAAGTCCCCGCCGGCTATCAGGACTCGGTCGCCGAGTATTACCGCAAACTTTCCGGCGTCCGCTAGCATTGCGAGCTACTCAACTGCGGCCAGCAACCCATCCAAAGCGGAAACCTGGGAGGCGGCAGTTTTTGGATCGGAAGGCCCCGACCACACGACACCAATGTGGTGATTCTCATCCTGATTGCGCCAGATGCTCTCGGCATTTCTCTGAAAGAATTCCTTGAAGCGAGCTTGCGGAGCAGCGGCATTCAACACCGCCAGATCGCGCACGAAGATCCCTTTGAACTGCACACCATCCGCGCCACATTTGGGCTCGCAGGACTCATGCAGGATGCCGTCCTTATCTGTAAGTTTTGCGATTGCGGCAGTGGCAACAGTCTGCGCGCGCTCCAGCAATTTCGCATCGCCGGTTTCCTTGCTCAGGAAGCTCAGACCACCTAAGATGACTCCCTGGTTGTAGCTCCACGTGTTTCTTCGATTGTTGTGGCACGTGGAATCCAGGCCGTCGTTTATCAGATTATCCGCGTTGATCATCCCGGACGCGTCAAACCAGTGCCACTCGCGTTTCGCCCAATCCAGATATTTCGCCTTCTGCGCCGGATCGCTAACCAGACTCGCTAATTTTGCAGCGGTATATAGGAACAGTTCGTTGGCAATGGCGTTCTTGTAATGCTTGTCCTTCTTCCACCAGATACCGCCGGCGCACGTCTCGTCCCAACCTGTCGCCATATCGGCAAAGATTGCTTCCGACATTTCGAGATAGCGCGCTTCGTGCGACATCGCATAAGCGTCGGCCCACGCCAGCGCCCACCAGCCTTCGTCATCGTAATATTCGTTGAGAAACTTCTTGCCGCTATTCCGCTCGAAAGTATTCGCAATCGCCGGCCGGTACTCGGTCGATCCGCTCAGTTGGGAATAACGCACCAGCACCGTGACCGCGTTGGCGGCATTCCACCAGTTTGTGGTCTGCCATAGCCCTGTTTCCGGCGTGTACCAGGTCTGAAGCGCTTTGATTGCGACCGCGGAGTCTGCCAGGAAGTTCGTTTCAGCATGAAGGCTGCACTGGACTAGCAGGAAAGCAACTAAGAATAGTTTGGCCATTCGGAGAGAGGTTGCTGCGTAGACAACCTGAGGGCGCGCCTGGCAGATCCTCGATCTAACGCCGTTCAAACACGTATTGTCGTTACTCATCTGTGTCTTCTCGCGTCAATGAGAGTACCATAGGGAGGTGGCCCTCCAGAGCGATTCGAAGTACTATTTCGGCAATTGTCGAATGAGGGGTGTAATTCATGAAGCCAGCGGCAAAAGCCGCACACTAGGCTTTGGTCTCATCGCCCTTTTTGTAGCTCCTCTTTACGCACAAACTCCCGTCAATACGGAGTTTTTCGAAAAAGAGATTCGTCCCGTCCTCGCCGACAAGTGCTACGGTTGCCACTCATCCAAGTTGAAATCGCCCATGGGCGGCCTGGTGCTCGACACCAAGAGCGGTCTGAGGAAAGGCGGTAACGGCGGCCCGGTTCTCTCGCCCGGCGACCCGGCTTCCAGCCGGCTTTTCAACGCCCTCACCTACAACAGACCGAACTGCGGATGCCGCCCACTGGCAAGCTGCCGGATGAGAAAATCGCCGCCTTCGAGACGTGGATCGCGGCGGGAGCGCCGGACCCGCGCGAAGACGCTCCTGCCGGAGCCAGCGCCGCCCCTGCGCCCGCGAAGCCGGGCATGGATATTGAAACAGGTCGCAAATGGTGGGCATTCCAGCCTGTCGCACCGCTTTCGCCGCCGAAAATAAAGAACTCAGCATTTGCGAAGCGCTGGACGAAAGAAAAGATCGATTGGTTCATCCTTGCCAAACTGGAACAAAAAAAGCTGGCTCCATCGGCGGAAGCGGACCGTGCCACACTCATTGAACGCGCGTCGCTCGATCTGACCGGCCTGCGCCCTTCCTACGAGGAAGTTCAGGCATTTGTCGCCGATAAAGATCCCGGAGGCTTACGAGAAGCTGGTCGACCGTTTACTTGCTTCGCCGCAGTACGGCGAGCGGTGGGGCCGTTACTGGCTGGATGTGGCGCGTTACGGTGAGGACAACCCCACATCGGAAGCGACAAACCCTCCGTACCCATTCGCCTGGAGGTATCGCGATTGGGTGATCGATGCGATCAATAAGGACGTCCCATACGACAGGTTTGTGAAGCTGCAGATGGCGGCCGATCTGATGCCGGACACGCCGCGCGACGACCTTCGCGCGCTCGGATATCTGGGCGCCGCACCGATTTATCACACGGACCTCCGGCTTTCAAAGGACGTGACTGAAACGATCTTCACCGACGCGTGGGACGAACGGGTGGATTCCGTTTCCCGCGGATTGCTCGGTCTGACCGTGAGTTGCGCCCGCTGTCACGACCATAAGTTCGATCCGATTCTGACGAAGGATTACTACGCACTCGCCGGTGTCTTTGCATCGACCACCGCGGCCCCGCGGCCCATCGCCGCTGTCGATAAAGAGACCGAACAGAAGTTCATGTACACGGCCCAGCGGTTGTTTTATCTGAGCTACATGGCGAACCTCATGAACAGCGAGCCCGGCAGCAAGCCGGAAGAGGCGGCGAAGAAATCCGCACAGTTCACTGAGGAGATGTTGAAGGTCCGCGACTCGATGGTATTTCTGAAAGACAAAAATCCGGAGATGTGGGCCTACCTCGACAATCTGGTCAGAGTGCCCCGGGTTAGAATCGCGACACCTGCCGACGGAATTGCAGGCGCTAAGCAACCTGTGCCCGCGGCTGTGAGACGGCGGCGTCCGGGTGCGTCGGATCTTCCTTTTACTCAATCGGTGTTCGACGCCGGCGTCTGGATTGATGGCAGCGATCCTGATCTGACGAAGGTCGATATAAGGCCCGGCGTAGCGCATGACATGCACATTCTTCCGCATGGGAATGTTGCCGCCCCTGGCGCCCTGGCACCCCGCCAGTTCTTGACTGTGCTTTCCAAGGGAGACACAACTTTCAAGCAGGGCTCGGGCCGACTTGAATTAGCCAACGACATCTTCACGCAGGCCGGCCCGCTAGCCGCCCGCGTGATGGTGAATCGAGTCTGGGGCTGGCATTTCGGCAAGCCGCTGGTTGCGACTGAAAGCGATTTTGGCTCTCAGGGAGAAAGACCTACTCATCCCGAGCTGCTGAGCGATCTGGCCGCGCGATTCTCGGCAAATGGCTGGTCGCTTAAATGGCTGCATCGCGAGATCATGCTTTCTGCCGCATATCGCCAGGCAAGTCATCCGCGCAAGGACGGTCTCGCGGCAGATCCGACGAACAGCCTGGTCTGGCGCATGAATCCGCGCCGCCTCGACATTGAAGCTTACCGCGACACTCTTCTTAAGATATCGGGGGATCTCGAAAACAAGATGCCCTCACTCTCATACGATCTCGATGCGCCCGACAATCACTTTCGGACGGTCTTCGGGCGTGTGAGCCGGGGGCGGCTAAACACGCTTCTGGCCCTTTATGATTTCCCGGACCCTATGATGACGGCTCCACAGCGGGAACTTACCACTTCGCCTTTGCAGCAGTTATTCGTTTTGAATAGTCCTTTCATGCAGGAGCGCGCGGCGGACCTTGTTAAACGGGTGAGTCCCCAGATCGAGGCGCCAGCGCCTGATGGTTTGTCGCCCGATGCGGCTTCGCCGGATGTTGCTTCGCCGGAGGTGGCTTCACCAGATTTGTCAGGCCCGCGTTTATCTAGCATGATCCGCGATATGTACCGCGCCGCGCTCGACCGCGATCCCACGCCGAAGGAACTCGACATGGCGCTGACCTATCTGGGAAAAGGAACGCCGGTGCAGTTCGCGCAGGCCTTACTGGCATCAAACGAGGTAATTTTCTGGCCATGAACTTAACAAGAAGAACAAACGAACTCTCTCGGCGTGAATGGATCGCCTCTTTGACAGGTGGGCTCGGCTCCCTTGGCCTCGCGGGCATGCTGTCGAGTGAACAGCTTCGTGCCGCCTCCGCGATTGGCACACCCGCGCCAAAATTTCCAAATTTCCCCGCCAAGGCCAAGCACAACATTGTGCTCTTCATGGTGGGCGGGCCCTCGCAGTTGGACATGTTTGACTCGAAGCCCGCTCTTATGAAGTATCAAGGTCAGCGGCCTCCCTCGGTGGACCTTCGCACCGAACGTACGACCGGTGGCCTGCTGCCCTCGCCCTTCGAGTTTAAGCAGTATGGGCAGAATGGAATTCGAGGTCAGCAGCCTGCTTCCGAATCTTGCTTCAACGATTGACGACATTTGCGTCATCAAATCGATGTATACGTTCAATCCGACGCACACGCCTGCGCGGAGTCTCTTCCATACGGGTAACATCGCTGCAACCCGCCCTTCGATGGGCGCCTGGATTTCCTACGGGCTGGGCAGCGAAAACAAAAACCTGCCGGGGTTCGTGGTGCTCGGCCCCGGTCCGAACAGCGGCGGCGGTTTGGCGCGCGCGGGCTTCCTCCCATCGCAGCATCAGGGAACGAGCTTTGACGACTCGGTGACAACGCCGGATAAGATGATCCGGTACCTGCAAAACAAGGAACTTGACGGGGACGCTCAACGCCGGCAACTGAATTTGATCCAGTCGATGAATCGGGAGCACGAGGAGCAGTTCGGGCAGGACGATTATCTGGAAGGCCGAATCCGCGCAATGGAGACGGCGTTCAGTATGCAGTTCGAAGCGACGGATGTCTTCGACATCAACAAAGAGCCGGAATCGGTTCGCAAGGAATACGGAGATACACCGTTTGCGCACGGATGCCTCCTGGCGAGGCGACTGGTGGAACGTGGCGTCCGCACGATTCACGTGTACTACGGGCCCGGTCAGCCGTGGGACGATCACTCGAAAATCAACAAGAATCTGACCCAACGCTGTCCCGACATGGATAAGGCATCCGCGGCCTTGATTAAGGACTTGAAGCAACGTGGCCTGCTCGGCGAGACCCTGGTTGTTTGGGGCGGCGAGTTCGGCCGCACGCCGGTTTCCGAAAGCGGAGATGGCCGGGATCACAACCCCTACGGCTTCACGATGTGGATGGCAGGCGGCGGCGTTAAAGGCGGAATCACCTACGGGGAAACCGACGAGTTCGGTTTCAAGGCTGTGGTCAACGGCGTATCAATCCACGATCTGCATGCGACGATCTTGAATCAGATGGGCATCGACCATACCAAGTTGACTTATCGCTATGCGGGCAGAGATTTTCGTTTGACCGATGTTTTTGGTGAAGTCGTCAGGGACATTCTCGCGTAGCCACAATGCTGTCAATAGGTGGCGCTTCCACGAGATCCGATTTCTTGTAAATGATGCAGCGTTACTCGGGCCGCATCGCCTGGATCGAGGCTCCTCGATGGCGTCGAGGACCTGTTTAACGATCTTCGGGTGCAGCGTCGCATTGCTATGAACGGAAGCATCGCTTCGACATCCGCCGCAGTCAGGCGCGGCAGCCTAGCTAGGCGTGAACTTCGACCGCGGTGGTCAGAATCTCCTGGCCCAGCGCGGCCGAGCGCTCTTCATCAGTTAGGGTATCGAGAGAGTTCAATTGCCTCGCGGATATTGACAAGTGTCTCCTCGACCGTCTTGCCTTGCGATTGGCACCCCTTCAGTTCTGGGCACCACGCGTAGCAGCCGTGTTCGTCCTGTTCGATTACCACGCTAACCTTGCCCCTCATCAACCATCATTCAAACGCCAGCGGCTCCCGCCTGAATGTTTGGGTCGATCACAGGGACGCCGTTGGACTCGCCCGTCGGTTCCCTTACGACCCAGATTCCGCTTCAATTCCGGGCCTGTCGTTGACGGCACTCCGTGATCTTTGTGCTTGCATCCGAGATAACGCTCCGTGGTTTGGATCTACACGTGCCCGAGCAGGATCGAATTTGGTCCAGTCCGCCACCGGCGAGATAGCAGAGTCGGGCGCAGGTGCGAGCAAATCGTGTGAGCGAGCCTCTCAATGCCGGTCAGCAGCATCTTTGCCTTCCATGCCATTCACCTATAGCTTTCTATTCGAAATGAACGCCGATGGCCACGCCTTCGGAGCGCCGTGTAATACTTATTTGAATATTTCATGATGCGCCTCTATTTTCTCAGCTTGCTCGCGACGCTGGTTTGTTCAGCCCAGGAAGGTTCGCAGGTTTTTATATCCCAGTGCCTCCAATGTCATTCTTCTACCAGCACGAGCCACGCGCCTACGCCGGAAGCTCTTGCTCAGATACCCTGGCAGGACATCCTGAAGACACTGGAAACCGGCGCGATGAAGGTCCAGGCACAGAACCTTTCCAAAGACGATAAGATCGCCGTTTCTCGCTTTGTCGGCAAAGAGGCCGGCGCTCAGATCTTGCCCGAGGTCACCGGTTTTTGCACAGCAGGCGCGAAGCCGATCGCGACCAAAGCGTCGTGGAACGGTTGGGGCGCGGACGAGATCAACAGCCGTTTCCAACCGCCTGCGTCCGCGGGCATAACGGCCGCCGATGTTCCTCTGTTGAAAGTGAAATGGGCGTTCGGCTTCCCTACCGGACGAACCGCTTATGGCCAGCCAACCGTGGTTGGCGGCCGGGTTTTCACAGGAAGTAACGACGGCACCATCTATGCCCTCGATGCGCATACGGGTTGCGTCTACTGGAGGTACCGCGCGAAAGCGCTGGTGCGCTCGGGCGTTGTCGTGGGGCCGGACCGGCGCGCCTATGTTGGGGATCTCGACGCGAATCTCTATTCCCTGGATACAGAAACCGGCAAGCTGATCTGGCAAAAGAAACTGGACAACCAACCCTTTGCGCGTATCACCGGCACTCCCAACTTCACGAGGGCCGCCTCTATGTGCCAATCGCATCGCAGGAGGAAAACGCAGGCGCGAACCCGATCTATCCTTGCTGTAAATTCCGCGGAAACCTGGTAGCCCTTGAGGCTAAAACCGGGGCGGAAGTCTGGCGCACCTATACGTCCCCGGAGCCGAAACCCACCACAATCGGAAAGAATGGCGTTCAATTTTACGGACCGTCAGGCGCGACGATATGGTCCGCTCCCACCATCGATCTCAAAAGGAAATTGATCTACATCATGACGGGCAACGGCTATTCCGATCCCGATATCAAGACGGCCGATGCGATTATCGCGCTCGATCTGAAGAACGGAAAAATTCGTTGGTCGCAGCAAGCGACTCCGGACATGTTCAATTGGGATTGCGGCTCCCGAGAGGGCGGTGGGAACTGCCCGGTGAATCACGGACCGGATGAGGACTTCGGTTCCTCCGCTGTGCTGCTTGACGCCGGCGGCGGTAAGCAGGTCCTCGTAGCGGGCCAGAAGACAGGCGTGGTGCACGCTTTCGATCCCGATCAAAACGGGAAAATCGTTTGGCAAACCCGCGTCGGCAAAGGCAGCGTGCTGGGTGGCGTGCTGTGGGGAATCGCAGGACACCACGGGGTGGCTTATGTGCCGTTGTCGGATATGGATCGCGCGCAAGCCGGAATCCGGCGGTGGATTGTTTGCTCTGGACGCAGCCACCGGCAAAATCTTTGGACCACTCCCCCGCCCAAACCCGCGTGCCTCGGAAAACCGGGCTGTACCGCCGCGCAACTCGCTCCGCCCAGTCTGATTGAGGGCGTAGTCTTCGCGGGTTCGATGGACGGTCACTTGCGGGCGTATGAGATGGCATCCGGTAAGATCATCTGGGATTTTGACGCCACTGCGACGTTTCCCACGACGGACGGAATCCCGGCACATGGCGGCTCCTTTAGTGCAACGGGACCGACGATCGCCGATGGAATGCTTTACGTGAACTCAGGATACGGCGGTCAGGGCATGGCAGGAAATGTCCTTCTGGCGTTCTCGGCTCGTTAGTCATGATCAGACTTATCGCCATCGTTGCGCTGCTTGCGGGTTCTCTCACGGCCGCTCGAAATCTGGACATTTACGTCATCGATGTAGAAGGCGGAAAATCCGTGCTGATGGTATCTCCATCGGGACAGTCGATGCTCTTTGACGCAGGTTGGCCGGCGCCGATTAATGGTTCGGTTTCCAATGATCGCATCGTTGCAGCGGTTCAGGCAGCGGGATTGAAACGCATCGATTTTCTCGTCATCTCCCATTTCGATATCGACCACATCGGCGACGTAGCTCAGCTGGCGTCTAAGATTCCCATCGGGCATGTCTTCGATCATGGGGAAATACAAGGCTCCGAGGCGAGCGCCGCTCGCGCCAGGCAGCGATTCAGCCTCTATAAAGCTACTCGGGAGAAGATTGGTTACACCACCGTAAAGCCGGGCGACAAAATTCCGATTAAAGGAATCGACGTTCAGGTGCTGTCGGCCGCAGGTAAGCTGATCGCCAAAGCCATGCCTCACGCCGGAGCACCCAACCCGCTTTGCGGAGCTTACAAACAGGCGGACGCTCTGGCAAGCGATGTCGAGGACGATCAATCGATCGGCCTGCTGATCACTTACGGCAGATTCCGCATGGTGGATCTGGCGGACCTCGAAGCCCATCTAAGCCATGATCTTGTCTGCCCGAACAATCTCATCGGCGCCGTCGATGTTTACAACGTGAATGTTCACGGGCAATTTAAGGGAATCGCACCGGAACTCGCGGGCGCTTTGCGGGCTCCAGTGATGATTCAGGCGAATGGCGCAAGGAAAGGCGCCGATGCCCAAACATGGCCGGTTCTCCGGGGAGCGCCTGGGTTGAAGGATATCTGGCAGCTTCACTACTCTGTAAACGCGGGTCCAAACGCCAACCCGCCGGACGATTTTATTGCGAATCTGGATGGCAGCGACGGCTTCAAATGGATCAAGATTTCAGCGGCTCGCGACGGATCGTTCACGGTCACCAACAGCCGCAACGGCTTCAGCAAGCGCTACACGAAAGAAAAACGGTGACCTCTGAGTTCTATGAACCAAGTAAAGTTACGAGTGCTGATGTTTGCGGCAGCGATCACTGGCGGGAACGGCTACCGCAGCGGCGCAAACCGCGCCACCGCCGACGCAGCCGAAACATTTCGTTCTCGCGAACGATAAACTCGAGTTGACGATCGCCACCAATGGCGGCCGGTTCTCCAGCCTGATCATGAAAGACGGGCAGCCGATCAGTCCACTGGCTACCATGGGTCATTTTCTTGCGCTCGATGGTTTTGGCGCGCCTTCGGAGGAGGAAGCGGCGGCGGGGATGCCGTTCCACGGCGAGGCCACCCATCAGCATGTTCAAGATTATCGCCTACCAACAATGCAAGCGGGTCCCATGTGGTGACGTTGCAAGCTACGTTGCCACTGGCTCAGGAAACCCTGACCCGTACACTCAAGCGGTAGATGGCGAAAATGTGATCTATGTTACGAGCGAGCTTGAGAGCGCTTTGAGCGTGGACCGGCCGGTCTCGTGGGCGGAACATGCAACTCTCGGTCCGCCCTATCTGGAAAAGGGAAAGGTCGTGGTGGATATGCCGGCCACCAATTGCCGGGTGCGCCCTTACAAGCCGGGTAAGCATTCCCGGCCACCTTGTTAATAGCCGGGACTTCAAATGGCCCATGGCGCCTACCGTCGATGGCGGTGAGGCGGACATCCGCGTGATTCCCGCCGATCATAACTGGCTGGATCTCGCCAGTTGCGAGATGGACCCAACCCGGACTCTGGCTTTCGTGACCGCCCTGCATCTCGAAAAGCACTTGGTATTCGGATACGTTTTCCGCCGTCAAGATTATCCGTGGATTATGAGCTGGATGAATTTCACTGGCGACAATCAGGCCGCGCGCGGCATGGAATTCTCCACTCAACCGTTCGATATTTCTCATCGCGATACGGTCTCTATGAGCCCTCTGTTTGGCATCCCGACGTTCCGCTGGCTGCCAGCAAAGGCAAAGATCGAGACTCGTTTTCTGATGTTCTATACGAAGGTGCCCGAGGGTTTCACCAAGATCGACGATGTGACGCTACACGATGGGAAGTTGACCATCGTAGACCATTCAGGAAAAACTATGACGCTTGCGGCTGCGCGACAACTGTGAATCCTGTCAATCGGATTGGACTGCAACGGTGCCGGTCGCTGTTCTGGTAAGAACTACAGACGGAATGGACGCCGGAGGCGACCTTGAGGCAATTCGGAGCGAGGAACCAGTCAGAGTTGCCGATGATTATGAGTTGATTGTAAACATTGCGGCGTCCAGAAGGACCGCATCCCGAACTCATGACAGACGGTCTAACCGTGTTCACGGCCCGGCACCTCGTCAGAGCCGAAATCGCAGTTGTTTTTCGAGACAGTTCTCCACCGGCCTTTGGCCGAAGCTCAGCCCACTGAGCGAACCCCGTGACCCAACTCGACGACGCGCATTCGGTTTTGAGACTGAGTTATGAGAGTCTGAAACGGCTGATTTCATTGGCGTCGCCGTACGTCGCAAAACTTACCGTTTCAGAGACGCAGGGGCATCCTCTCGGAGTGGCCTATAATTGCAAATCATGAATGCACTCGGCCTCATCCTTCTGTCTCTGACCGCCGCCCTAGCCCAGACTCCGAGCCTGCCAACGCCTGAACAGACGAATGTCCAATTCGAGGTAGCCTCTATCCGGCCTGCCAAGCCTGATGCTCCACTTGGCTCCATCAAGGCAGCCGCCAGTGGCGATGGCTACACCGCCGAGGGCGAACCCGTCCGACTGATGATCTCCCTCATGTTCCGCATCCCTGAACGCCAGATCAAAGGCCCGGAGTGGATCGAGAAGGATCGTTTTGATATCAAGGCCAAAGCCGACAAGAAGTACACCATCAGACGATCTGCATGCCATGTATCAGAACATGCTTATCGACCGCTTCAAGCTCAAGTACCACCTAGAGACTAAGGAAGCCAACGCCTTCGTTCTCACTGTCGACAAAGGCGGCCTGAAAATGACCCCAAATGAGAAGCCAGAGGACTTCAGTATCCCCAGGAACCCGGTGGGTTACGGTTCTGTCAAGGGTATCCGTGTTCCCATCTCATACCTCTGCTGGCAGCTCGGACAGATTCTCCAGAACGACGAACGCCCCGTCATCGACGAAACCGGCCTGAAGGGAAAATATGATTTCACCCTCAATTGGCTCCCAGGCAACGCCGACCAGTTCCGCGACAAGCTGCCGCCAGATGTCTTTGAACGTCCGGTCATTTTTACCGCTATTCGCGAGCAGCTAGGCCTGAAGCTTACCGCTCAGAAAGCTCCCGTGACTTACTTCGTTATCGATCAAATCGAGCGCCCCACCGAAAACTCAAGTGGCCAAAGTCTCCAAGTTCTGGCGGCGGCGTCATTCAGGAGAGTATCAAACCCATTGCTGCGGCTCTGGTTGTCTCGTCCCACTAAGGACCCTTTGTGAACGACTGGCGGCATTTGCCTATGAACAAAGGACCAGCTATAAACTAGAGGTGACGGCGATGGAGTTCGCCACAACCGCCCGTGAGGGCTGATGACTGCTACCACCCTGAAGGTCGGAGTCTATTTTGCAAGCAGTCCTCCTGATTTCAGCCGGCGCAATCATCGGCGCGAATCTCCGTTACTTCGTCGCGCAGTATGTCGCCACGCTTATCCCGTCGAGCTTTCCTTTGGGTACGCTCATCATCAACATCTCTGCCACCTTTATCCTCGGCTTTTTCCTTATCTGGACCAGCGAGCGCGTGTTGGCAGACCCCCGCTGGCGCATGTTCATTGCCGTGGGTTTCTGCGCCACATACTCCACGTATTCCAGCTACGCTTTTGAGACGTTCGCACGTTTTGAGAAAGGACAATTCTCTTTGGCTGCTCTGAATTTTCTGGCTACCAATGTGGTGTGCTTCGTCGCGGTTGCTCTCGGTGCTGCGCTGGCGCGAAGTTTATAAGGGAAGGTTTGCTTTTATGAACACCGCCGTCCAAATCACGATGTACCTGAATGAATCCGAG
The DNA here is from genome assembly GCA_963767545.1 of Terriglobia bacterium. Classification (GTDB taxonomy): domain Bacteria; phylum Acidobacteriota; class Terriglobia; order Bryobacterales; family Bryobacteraceae; genus CAVVFX01. The sequence continues at coordinate 4,772 of CAVYEV010000081.1, read as the reverse complement.
GGGTGGAACCAGATTTTGCAAATGCTGCAGCGTGAAAACGTCGCGGGGGCCAGTGCGTTCCACTCGGTCGCCGGGTTCAACGGCAGAAATCAGGTTCACACGTCGGGGCTCGTCGAAGCCGGTGGTAATCTCCCGGTTGTGATCATCTTTATTGATTTCGAGGAACATGTCATCCGGGTGCTTCCCAAAATATTCGAGTTGGCACCGCACCGGCTAATCGTGCGCGAAAACGTCACCATTGAACAAGGCACACTCGAATGACCTGTCCTTGGGTGCGGGGCGCAAAGGACCCATTCTGAGACGCCCGGTGATTTGGCTTGTGAAACCGCCCGGGTAATGGGTGCCACGGTTCGCTTCGAGCGAATAGAGCGGCGGTAAGAACGAGTGAACGGTGGCGGTCTTAGGCTTCTCTCCGGTGGCGGGCAAGCGCAACCAGAGAGATCAGACATCCAGCCAAAACAAGTAAACTACGCGGCTCGGGGACGGGTGTAGCAAGAAAGCCATGGCCGATCGATTGCGCGTCCGCGAACTCTCCCACAATCTGGCCGCTGTCGTTGATCCCGTTGGCATGGGTCCATAAAGCCCCGGGGACATTGAAGGTGTTCAAGCTGCCGTTCGTGTCCAGGAAGCCGTAATCTAGAGATGTTCCAAAACGGCTGTAGTATCCTACGATCTCGCCGTTGTCGTTGATCCCATAGGCATAGGTATCACTAGCCCCAGGGACATCGATGATTGTAAAGCTGCCGCCCGTATCCAAGAAGGCGTGCCTTCCCCCTTCCGCGTAGACGAACCATCCCACGACTTGGCCAAGGTCATTGATTCCCGTGACATAGGTATACCCAGCCCCGGGAACATCGATGGCGGTGAAGCTGCCGCCCGTATACAAGAAGCTATGGGGCTGGTACATGATCACAGGGGGGGAGTGAAAAATAACCCCACCATCTGGCCGCGGTCGTTGATCCCGGAGACATAGGTGTCCTGAGCGCCGGGAACATCGATGGCGGTGAAGCTGCCGCCCGAATCCACGAAGCCATGATGTTTCTGATCCGCGCCATAGAAACCTCCCACAATCTGGCTGCTGTCGTTGATCCCGGAGACATAGGTGTCCTGAGCGCCGGGAACATCGATGGCGGTGAAGCTGCCGCCCGAATCCACGAAGCCATGCTCGAAAGGAGAAGGAGTGTCAAAGAAATCTCCCACGACCTCGCCGCTGTTGTTGATTCCCCAAGCAGTGGCGGAGTAATACCCTGGCACATCAATGGTGGTGAATGAGTAAATAACATCTGCAAACGCCGTTTCCACGCCGCCGAAAACGACCATCGCGGATATTGCCAACTGTACAATCCGAGGACTCTTCATACTCCGCCCTCCTTAGCAATTCGCTCAATTATACCGCTTTCCGCTTGCCGAGATAATGGGTTGAAACCCGCTCTACAGGTTTCGCCGCCGGTCTCGAAAAGGACCCTTTTCGAAACATGGTCAAGCCAATTCAAGCCGTTTGAGCTTGATGCGGTCGGGGCGAATTTGGGCAAGGTCATACTGCGCCTGTTGCACAAGCCAGCTTTCAGCGCTGCCGCCGAAACCTTGGAGAGTCGCACGGCCATTTCTGGCGATATACCGCGCTTCTCGTTCACAAGCTCAGATAATGTGGTGCGCGTGACGTCGAGGGCGGCGGCGGCATCCGTGATGCTCAAGCCTAGAGGTTCAATGCACTGGCGTAGTACAAAGCCTCCAGGGTGGGGTGGGTTCTTCATCGGCATGGTTCAGACTCCTTTTTCAGTGATAATCCACGTAGTCAATGTCGAAGGTGTCATGGTCGGCAAAGCGGAAAATGACCCGCCAGTTTGCGCGAACCGTTACTGCCCAAAATTTCTCTCGACCTTTGAGCGGGTGCAGCCCTAAACCCGGCACGTCCATATCGGCCACGGTTAGAACAGCGTCGAGCCTCGCGAGAATATCGCGGAGCTTGTCAGCGTGTTCGGCGATACGCCGCGCGGGTCGTCGTCTTCGTGAAGGCGTTTCAGTCCCTTGTGGCGTATCGTTCGTATCATCCCGAACCGTAACGCGTTACGTAACGCATGTCAAGAATGATGTTAGCAAGATTGTTGCTTTTTTTTGTCGCGGTCGCTGTCGTTATAATGTGCGGTTCCATGCAACCCCACTACTTTGGATAGAAGCTCTCGCGGGCCTGAAGACGCTCTACGACTTAATCCGCACTTATCTCCATTTGACGGTCTAATGTTTGATGTGATATTCCAATTGGTATGGCCAAGGCCGTTCCATCCAAGACGGACGTCCTCCAGGGCACACTCGACCTGATGGTGCTCCGGACCCTCGAGTCGCTCGGTCCGCTGCATGGCTACGCCATATCGGCGCGCATCGAACAGGTTTCCATCGGCGCGCTACAACTCAATATGGGGACCCTTTACCCGGCTCTGATGCGATTGGAGCAACGTGGCCTCATCCGCGGAAAGTTGGGCATCAGTGAGACAAAGCGCAAAGCGCGGTTTTACGAAATTACGGCTGCAGGCAAGCGTCAGCTCGAAAAAGAAAAGAAAGCGTGGGAGCGGATGGCGGGAATCATCCATACGCTCTTGTACGACCAGAGGTGAAGTATGGGTTTCGTGCCTATCTTTCGCGAATGGACTTTCCGGCTCCTGGGCGCCTTGCGTCCTCACCGTCGTGACAGCGAGATAGAAGAGGAGTTACAGCTGCACCTGGAAATGGAGGCCGAAAAGGCCAGTCCCACGGCGCAAGTGACCAAGAAGCCCGGCGTCTTGCGCGAATCAAGATGGGACATGAGACACAGGTGATGGAAAAGCTTCATGATCAGCGTGGTCTGCCCTGGCTCGAGGATCTCTTGCGCGATCTGCGACACGGAGTGCGCGCACTCCGCCGCGCGCCGGGATATTCCGCAGTCGTCATACTCACGCTCGCCCTGGCAGGCGGGGCAAATACGGCAATCTTCTCGATTGTTAACGGTGTGCTCCTTCGCCCGCTTGATTATCCGCGCCCTGGGCAGCTTATGTACCTGACATCCCGGCTTCCCAGGCTCGGATTTTCTGAATTCCCTGTATCAGTCCCGGAGTATCTCGAATTCCGGCAGTTCAACCGCTCATTTCGTGAGGTTGGAGCATTTCGCAGCGGCGAATCCAATCTTGTCGCGGGCGATCGCGCCCAGAGGATTCGCTCGGCCACAGTCGATGCGCACCTGCTAAACACGCTAGGGGTGGAAACGGCTCAGGGACGTCTTTTTACAACAGGCGAAACCGACCTCCCTCAACCGCCACCTGTTGCAGTCATTTCATACGAGCTTTGGCAGTCAGCATACGGCGCGCGAACTGTTGTTGGCAGCAGCGCAGAGGTCGATGGGCGGAGGCTTCAGATCGTCGGTGTTATGGCGCGCGGCGCGGATCTCATGGATAGCCGCCCCGAAATATGGCTGCCGCTAGGGTTTGCGGATGACGAGCGCCGGGCACGGAACAACCACAACCTCTATCTCATCGCAAGGTTGAAAGATGCCTCGACGCCAGCATCGGCGCAGGCTGAGCTAAATGCGCTCAACGAAACGTGGGGCGTGCGGGCAGGGATCACGCCGGGCAGCGGCGACGCCGGCCACGTCTTTATTCCGCCTGCAAAAGCCCAGGGCGGCCATATCCTGCAGATGAAGCCGCTTGCAGATCAGATCCTCGGCCGGGTAAGCCGCTCGATCTGGGTACTGCAGGCTGCCGTTGGATTGGTTTTGCTAATCGCGTGCGCAAACGTGGCAAGTCTCCTGCTTGCCCGCGCTGAAACACGCCAGCATGAAATGGCGGTTTTGGCGGCGCTGGGAGCCAGCTGCGGAAGGCTGGTCCGAAAGGCCCTCATCGAGTCGGTGATAATTGCAGTTGCCGGAGGGGCCCTCGGGGTTATACTTGCGCGCGCGATTCTCGATACTCTGGTCCGCACGTTTCCCGCGAGCCTTCCCAGACTCGGCGAGGTCAAGGTAGGCTCTACTGTGATGCTTGCTTCGCTAGCTGCCGCCGTGGTATGCGGACTGCTGCTCGGACTTGGGTACATGATCAATCCCCTGACAAACTCAACGGCAGAAATCCTCAAGTCCGGCTCACGCGGATTAACTGGCAGGAGCCGCCGTCAGGTGCGCCGGGTGCTGGTAATCACTGAAACGGCACTTGGGGTAATGGTAATCATCGGCGCATTACTCCTTATCCAAACCGTGCAGAACCTAAATGCAGTTGATGCAGGCTTCGATCGCTTACGGCTCTTTGCATTTTCGATCACTTTGCCTCCCGCTACGTCCGACCTCCTGGCCGGGTCCGCAAATACCAACGCATTTTAGGGCGGTTGCGCGAGCTTCCTGGCGCCAGAAGCGCAACCGCAATGACCGGCCTGCCGCTTGAAAACCCGCTCTGCTTTATTAGACTGAGATCGCCGATTACACCCGCCCCCCGGCTCGCCTAACCGGCAGTGAATTACTACCAACGGGTGGTGTCCGGCAATTTCGAGACAATGGGCATCCCTATTCTTCAAGGCCGCGGCTTTCAGCGCACGGACAGGGCCTGCGAGAGATGGTCGCTGTCGTAAACGAGACGCTGGCAAGCATCTACTGGAAGGGGCGAAACCCGGTCGGACGTCGGCTGCGGCCGTTTAGCCCTGACAATGGCAGCCCGTGGTTTACAGTGATCGGCGTGGCAAAAGACGTCAAGCAGGGCCGTGTTGACCAGCCGCCGGGTACGCAGGTCTACCTGTTCGTCGACCAGATCGCGACAGAC
>CAVYEV010000080.1:0-12176 GCA_963767545.1 Terriglobia bacterium | reverse complement strand
GGGCGAGTGAGGCTTTCAACTCGCCGGTCGAGAGTCGTTTAAATCACTCTTTTTCTAAACACCGGTGTTATCACTTCAGCAAAGCATTAATCCGATGTCGTTTTTTACGGTAGTCCAGATAATTTCCAAATCGACAAAGAAATATTCATCAATCGCTATGTTGCGCATCCCGCGAATTGCCCCCATGGAAGTTTGGAATTCTTTTTGATGAAATCCGGCGAGGTGTTATGAATCTTGCTCACGGCTTCGCCGATGATCTCGATATTGCGGACAACCGCGTCCCGAACTTGCGGTTCTTTTGAAAGGCTGCGCGGTACGGCACGGGATGAAGATAGCCGGTCGCCCGGTTAATCGCCTCCGCAATGTGCTCCAGATAGTCTTCGACCCGCTCCGGGTGCTTCACAGAGGCTGCGCCCGTTGCTGTCGGACGGCCACGCGATGGACGACAGGCCAGAGGATGTTTGCGAAATCCGGGATTTAGTTAACTGATTACGCGGCCAAGTGGGTCTTGTAAACACCGCGATTCGCTATACTTCTTCGTCCATTTGTTATGTCCTGAAGCCCTTCCAAAACCCGATGCTGGGGCAACTCTTAGCACGTTCCGGTCCGACGATGGCGAATACCCAATCCCGGCATAGGGCCGGCACTCGCATTCGCGCGTGGAAGAGTGCTCTGTAAATGACGTCGCCCAATTCTTGCATCCTCGGGATGCCATAACTGCGGAACTACCTCGAATGTCGATTGCATGCAGGACTGGCTGTTCCGGTTTGAGTGAGAGTGCAATGCGTGTAGCTTTGCGTTCGTCGATCACCGGCACCGCGCCAAGATCGAAAGACTGGGCGATAGTTGCGGCCTCGCCATCGCCAAGATCGTCAGGAGGAGACGCTCCAGTTAGTTGGAGAAATACCTGGAACGCCGAATCGGTGAGCCGTACGGGTTGAATTAAATTCGAACGTATAAGCCGTCCCATTGCCTCCTGGCCCGGGCACTTACTAAATCGATCGCTGGTCACTTCATTTAAGGCCATATCATCGATGAGCAGTCTCCGATTGAGAATCCGCAAGATGTCGGCGGGCCTCCCGATGCCGAGGATGTTGATTGCTACGCTGGCGTATTATTAACGTGTCGTGCTCATCAGTCGCCTCGACGGGCTCGAAATCATTCAGCGCCTCCGCTTCGAGACCTTCCAGCACCGTATCGTCCAGCATTGCCCTGACGTCCACTCGATCCATTCCTAGTTTCTTGGCGATCTGCCCTTCACTGAGCAAATCCCGGCAGTAAGCCTCCGCTGCCAAATACCAGATCCGAGGCGCAACGGATTCCTGCACTCGCGCTTTATCACCCAGCACGTCCCTAACAAGCTCGCCCGAGAACCCCCTTTCTCGAAGGGACTCCCACATGCCCGCGCGCACTAACCCTAATTCCTCTAGCCGGCGGCGAGTGCTTCCACCGAGACATTGAATTGGTGGGCAGTGATCAGGTGCCGCGGAGAGAACCGCCCAGCTTCCCGGCGGAGGTCCTCAAACCTGCGCCGAATTGCCGACGCCGGCATCATTAGGGCCCGAGCGAAAGCCGTCGCAAATTTTTCTTCACGAGAATGAATCTTCTGTGTCGCCTCCGACAAAACGTCCGGCTGTTGGCGCGACGACAGGGAATGTGCGTACTCGTGGGCTGCCGTCAGCGCACGTCGCTCGCGAGGGTGATTTCTGTTCAACAACATGCAGGCCCCAATCGTCTCGTCAAACACGAAAAGGCCCGATATAGCGCCGCTCTTGAGCGGCTGAATAAAAATTCGAATGCCCACCTCGGTTTCCAGCAGGCTGACAATGTCACTTATCGGGGAGATACCCAAGCCTAGCCGCTGCCGCGTTTCGAGTGCCGCATCTTCTGCTTGCTCTCTGATATCGCCTGATCCAATTCGCCGCTCAGGCGGATAGTCCCGGCGCAACGGCATGGCCAGGATACGCTCGAGTTCGAACTCGGCGACTGCGAGATTACTAAGCAACCGCGCAGCCTCACTCGCGGCTTGGCTGCTGGCCCCGGGAAGAGCCCGAAACCGCGGCACGAGTTCCACGGCGCCAAGTTCCGATTGGAAGAAGGCGTTCACTGAAATGCCGTACAGAGCAACCATGTCTCTGAATTCATCCGCGCGAACTCGCCGCTCCCCCTTCTCAATAGCGACAAGCGTGGTTCGCGCCAACTTTAGATCGTCGGCTGCCTTCTGCTGCGTTAGCCCGGCGTTTGATCTAGCGGCCCGGAGGCGCTCGCCAATATCCTTCGGGCTGCGATTCTCAAGGATGTTCAGCATTCAAGTATCTCCTGCCATCCGTTCAGAAACGATCCACTGTTCTTTGCGGCAACGAAGATCCGCCATTCCGCCCTATGTGTGTGCGAGATCTGAGGAGGTGTTCGAGATCCGTCTCCAAGTCTCGGCGCCCATGCTGCCGTACCAAACGATGAACATTAGGTGAAGTGCGGATTAGATCCCATCTCGCATGAATACTCTGTTGAGCCTCCCATAAAGTATTGTCGCTGCTGCTTTAGACATTGTCAAGATATCTTGCAAAATACTTTGACATTGTCATATATTTGCTGGCCGAGGTCAGGCAGTAACTCGGCTCTCAGCTGACCTCTACGGTTTGCGCGGTTTGCCGTATCTTCTCAATAAACCGGGGTTGGTTACGTAGGTGCCCACGAAGAACTGAGATCCATCGTTTCCGCTCGTTGTTTGATCAGTTCGGCCAATGATGGCATCCGCCTCGCGCCGCAGACTCGGTCCCGAATGTATTGAAAGAAGTTCACTCCGAGTTTTCTGGCTGTGCTGAGCAGCGTTTCCATTGCGTCCCAAGTCTGAGCGCCCGCTGCCGAGCGCGGGCCGTAGCTCACCACGCGCTTCCTGACTCGTAACCGCGCGTCCAACTCCGCCGGGTTGTTGTGCAGTGGAATCTCGGGATGTTCCAGCACCCTCAGCAAGTACGTCTTATCGGCTTTGGTTTTGGCGATCCGCTGATCCAGTCCATCGTAACCCGTCACTGTAGAAAATAATTCGTCGAATTGCTCTCGCAACTGCGCCGGCCGTTCCTTGGTGGGAGCCTGCTGGTAGGCGCGCAGTTGTTTGTAGAAATCCCAGTAGCGTTTGCGAAACGCTTCCAGCCATTCACGATGTCGCGGCACGCACGGCAGCCATGCTCTGATAATGCCGCCCGTCGTGAACCCAGCATAAGGCCAGCTCGTCAGCCACGAGTTGGAACTGCTTGGCATTGTCACATACTAGAAGGCGCACATGCCCGCTTTCGGCCTGATACACCGCAAGAGCCGCTCGCCTCCATAATCCGGCTGCGGACCCCTGGGGCCAGATCCCGAATCTGCTCCGTCAGCCTTCGCTGCAGCTCCTCCTGGCTCCAGTCTTCATGGAACGGCAACTGCCCCACTTGCTCTATAACCCGCTGCGATACGCCGAACTGGAGCATCAAGCCCAAGAGCCTCCTCATTGAGGCGGAATACCCGCTCGCGCCCGTTACGCAGCACGTCGATTATGGTCAGCCGGTCTTTCCGGGCAGTCGTGAAGTAAGCTCCGTACAGCGGATTGCAGATGACTTGGCAGTGCTGGTTTACACCATCCACGCGCGTGCCCGTGTCATCCATGTGGTGCCACGCGCTGCTATTCAATCCGGCTTCCACAATTGCTCGCTTTTCCTCCTGGATTTCCGGGTATGCGCCCGTGAGCCACGCCGATATTTGGCCGCTGGAGATCACGCATACCCAGATTTTCCAACCGATCCGCGATCTTGGGCTCGGTCATATTGCACAAATGAGAAAACAGCACGCACAGGCTCTTCAGATTGGGACCGAATTCACCGCGGTAGCCAGCGGGCAGCGGCGCCAGGTAGGTTCGGCCTGTTGAGGCCGCGTAATACTTCTCCTTGCGAAACTTCACATTATCCGTAACGAAGCGTAACTCTTGCACCACCACCTCTTCGTAGCCCTTGAACTCGGCATCCGGTGGAAGGGATGCCCGCTCCAATTTCAGCACTTCTTCCCGGTCTATCCGAACCCGGTCCAGCTTGCTGCGCTTGGTGCGCGGTTTGTTTCCGTAGGCTCCCCTCGCTCTTTTTCCGATGACTGTGAGGCCGGCGCCGAACTGTCTTTGGACCGGTCCCCTTTGCCCCCTCCACCTTTGCGGCGGTTAAGTTGCTCCCGCAAATACAGGTTCTCAGCCGTGGGCTTTGCGCAGATCCGCCGTCAGCGTTTCGATCAAGTTCAGCAACAACCGGATGGATTCGCGGGCACGCTCGTCCTGAATGCCGGCCAGATCAAGCTTCTGGAGAATCTGATCGACTACGCTGATCCCAGCCTGGCCGTCACTCATCCAGTTCAGCTTAGAACAGCTGCAGCCATTTGCCCAGCGAAATCGAACAACAACAACCAAAAATGTTACAGGCTCCGCTTACGTCTTTAGCATCCGCTTCCGCGGTCCGCCTATGAACCTCCACGATTTATTTGAGAAGATACGGTTTGCCGCCGCCCAGACCGCCAGGCGACAAGCCCATCTGTCGATAGACATGGCTCTTAACTATGTCAATCAAATCCTTCAACAAGGTTTGGCGGCGGGGTTCATTGTCCTTCCATCCGTCGGCAAACTGCTTCCGAGAACCGGCGAAATCCACCATGTGAAAGTAGTCGAGGCCATCCCGTTTCAACCGCGCGCCATTCACGGTCGAAGTTTTGCCAGTCGGCCTGCGATGACACGAATCCCGCGACTACAACTAACCCAGTCTCTTCCTTTCCCGACGCGTCAAACACAGCGACGAGATTGGCCGGGACGGTTTTCAATCTATTCTTCGGAGGCACTACCATTAAAAAACTGTCGGTCACGGCAAGTTATCCACAGGTGGTGGGTCTTCCATGCATTCGTTATCGAAGCCTTCGGCATATTCGCGGAGCTTGCGGAAATGGTGCTGCATAAAGAACACAAATATCCGAGCGCTCTGTACATTTAACGTGCTGTCAGTATCACCCCGAAGATACTTGTCAAATTCGCGCAGTGGGTATTCCACTTCCGCTATATCCTGCCCAATATGGTCGCAAGCTGGGAGGAGACCGCGCTCGGTCAAACCCTCTTTAAGCTTGACCAAAATGTCAGCCAGCAACTCGGCGTGCATTTGCGCGAACGTTCGGCGTCCGTTGTCGTCATTGTCGCGGCAACCTTCATAGCATTTCTCAAAGTAGTACTCGATTGTTGTCGGGAAGAGAGCTGCAAGCTTCTTATCGCGATATTTCGCTATGATCACCACGTCAGCTCCTCGTATCCGATCACGTTGAGCATCAGAATATCGGGTTGATTACGGTCAAACTCGACCGGTACAAGCGCTCCCGGTACTTGCGCCGCACAATCAGCGATGACCGTACCGACGCACGCCGCGCGACACCCCCGCAATTGTCGACTCCACCGGCACTTGAAGAGGCGCACCGTTCGCCGTGACCGTGAGATAAGCCGTGATGCCATTCTCCTTGGGCAACGCAGCGCAGGTAAGCGAAGGCGCGTTGGCGCAAGCTTCCGGATCATCCGTAAATCCTCGGGTCTGGCGGTAAGCTCACGGAGTCCTCGCGCCGACAGCACAGCCAGTCGTGATCGGCCTGCAAGACGCGCGTCAGATAGAAGAGGCTATAGCAGGATGCTGTCTCGGGAAACTCAAAGTAGTTGGCGCGCGGACGGCTTTCCGTAGTGACTTGATTGCCGATATGCGATTCGGCGGCCGAGAACTTGAGAGCCGCGCCCGTTGGATCCGGTTTGGGCACGACTGCGTACCACACGACCTCGTAGCCCAAGAAATCGGAGGAAAGACTTCAGAGTAACCGAAAGCCTCGCGTCGCTTCCGTATACGGAATCCGTTGCCAGTGCCGATGCTCAGGCTGCAGCGCCGTCGATGTAACCAGAAGGCGCGGTGGCGGGTGGAGCAACCGGTACGCGTCGGCCGGATTCATGGGCACGGATTCGACGATTTCCTCGGCGAGCGTAGCGCTCTTGCCCGGCGGGAGGTAGCCTTGTTCTTCAAGCGATAATGTCCAGTCGGACAGCCACAGCGCCGCAAAATGTGCTTAGAACAGGCGCGCGTATTCGCCGCATCCCGCGATCCGGGATGCAACCTGCCCAGTGTGATCGAGTCTGTGAGCCACTCGACGTGACTCGCAAGAATCAGACGGTGCTCTATAATCGAAACGTGAAGTGCATAGTTGTAATCTTCTCGGCCCTTAGCTTGGTGCTTTCGTCAGGCGGCTGCGCACGCAACATCGATAATCAGGAAGCGGCGCAAAAGGCCGTGGACGATTACTTTGCGCGCAAACCCGAATTTCGCACCATGTCGGCGCGAGTCCAGAACGTGATTTTCCGCGGCAATGAGGCCGATGCCACGGTGATGGTGACAGGGCAAGGGCGCCGACCCTTCCACCGCGATTCCCATTCCTTACGTCCTGGAACGAAAGTCGTGCGGGTGGGAAGTGAAAGGTCCTTCGAAAAGCGGCATGGCGGGTCACGCTGCCCAGAATGGCGGCCAAATGCCGCCGGGACATCCCGGCGATGGTCGAGCCGCTGATGCCCCCGGGCCATCCGGCATAAACAATGCTCCGGGCGCGGAACAGGACGGCGGTCAGAAGACCGAACCTGCCTCCCGATCATCCACCCATGGGGCAGCATCAAATGAAAGTAGCGGTACTCGGCGGCGGTCCTTCGGGAGCATTCGCGGCCGAAAGACTGGCCGCGGCCGGGGTCCGTACTGTTTTGATCGACGAGAGACTAGCGTGGGAAAAGCCCTGCGGAGGCGGCTTAACATTCAAGGCGTATAACGAATATCCATTCCTTATTGATAACGACACTCCGAAGAAACTGGTCCAACGAAACCGTTCTGGCGGCGCCCAAAGCGGGTTCGGTCACGCTGCAACTCCGCGATCCGCTGGTCATTTACTCGCGGTTCGATCTTGAATAACATGCTCCTTGTGCCGGGCGGAGAATGCGGGTACGCAAATCGAGAAAACACGCGTGACTCGAAATGGAACGCGCAGGCACCGGTTGGAAACTTCGCACCAAATCCGGTATCCATTGATGCGGATTTCTGTCTGGTCGCCACGGGCGCGCGCAATCCATTGCGCTGCGCCGGAACAACGCTGACGGCCCAGGATACCATGTTGGCGCTAGGATATTTTGTCCCCGGAACGCGAGAGAAAATCGATATCCAGTTTCTCCACAGATTCGAGGGATATATCTGGGTGTTTCCGCGCCCCGGACATCTTTCCGTTGGAATCTGCGGTAAAGGCTTTCCAGCCAGCGAATTGCGGAAGCTGCTCGAACTCTACATGGAACAGCACGGAATCGAGCGCAAGGGAGCAACGTTCTACAGCCATCTGCTGCCCTGTCTGGATACACACGCGTGGAAGCGAAATCGGGTCGCGGGCGATGGCTGGATGGCCATTGGAGATGCGGCCGGCCTGGTCGATCCCGTCACCGGCGAAGGGCTCTACTACGCGATGCGGTCGGCCGACCTCGCGACGCGCACGCTGCTGAACGAGGCAACCGCGAAGACCGAGCAGGCCTATCGTTGGCTGCTGCGCCGCGATTTTGCGGCCGATCTGGAATTCGGATCGCGGCTGGCGCAGCGCATCTTCCGCGGCCAGTATCTGTTCGGCGAAGTGCCTGCGCGGATGATCCAGTTCACGCGCCGAAGTCCGACCTTCCGCGCCGTGATGCAGGACCTGTTCTCCGGCACGCAGAATTACATCGGCTTGAAGGGCCGTCTTCTGCGCAATCTCCACGGCAGCTTGTTCGAGATTCTGGGCAGTTTCGGTTTGGGCTGGTTGGTTCCGCGAAAGGACACCGTCGCGTGAATCAGGAGAATTTCGAAGAAGCTTTTCGAACGGGCGCAGCAGTCGATTCCTGGCGGCGTGAATTCGCCTGTTCGCGCATACCGCAGCGTGGGCGGAACACCACCTTTCATCGCGCGGGGGCAAGGCTCGCGCATCTGGGATGCCGATGGCAACGAGTTCATCGATTACATCTGCTCCTGGGGTCCGCTGCTGTTCGGACATCGGCATCCGGCGGTGATCGAGGCCATCGAGATGGCGCTCGAGATCGGGACCAGCTTCGGCGCGCCGACCGAGCGCGAGATTGAACTCGCGGAACTGATTCGCGATCTGGTCCCGTCAGTCGAGATGGTGCGGCTGGTGAACTCAGGCACCGAAGCTTCGATGAGCGCACTGCGTGTTGCCCGCGGATTCACCGGGCGCGACATCACCATCAAGTTCGAGGGTTGCTATCACGGGCACGTCGATTCGCTACTGGTGAAGGCGGGATCTGGCGTCGCTACGCTTGGACTACCGGATTCTCCGGGCGTGCCCAAAGGCTTCAGCGATACGACCATCGCGCTGCCATTCAACAACGTTGACGTGGTGGAGGCAACGTTCCGGAGCATCGTGGCAAGATCGCGGCGATTATTATTGAGCCGGTGGTTGGCAATATGGGTTGCGTGCCGCCGGCGCCCGGCTATCTGCAGGCGCTGCAGGAACTGTGCAGGAAGCACGGCGCGCTGTTGATCTTCGACGAGGTGATGACCGGTTTCCGCGTGGCTGCGGGCGGTGCGCAGCAGCTCTATGGCATCAGGCCGGATATGACGGTAATGGGTAAAGTGATCGGCGGCGGTTTGCCTATTGCGGCGTACGGCGGCCGCAAGGACATCATGACGCACGTCGCCCCGCTGGGACCGATTTATCAGGCCGGTACGTTATCGGGAAATCCGCTAGCGGTAAGCGCGGGTATCGCCATGCTGCGCTATATCAAGGAGAACCCGGGCCTTTATGCGGAGCTCGACGCCAAGGCTCAGCGCCTGGCGGCCGCCGCACCGGCGGGCATAACTGTTAATCGAGTGGGCTCCATGTTCACGTGGTTCTTCACCGAGCGAGCCGGTCACCGACTTCGAATCGGCCAAGCGAGCGGATACCAGCCGGTTCAAGAAGTTCTTCCACGGCATGCTGGAGCGCGGAATCTACCTGCCTCCTTCGCAGTTCGAAGCCGCATTCGTGTCGACCGCTCACGAAGCTGCCGACATCGACTGCACGGTGTCGGCAGCTCGTGAGTGTTTCGCGATGTAAGCGCTTCTGCTTGTGCTGCCCGTTTCACGCAGTTTCATGGCTACGAAATCAGAAATCTCTTGTACTCGATTGGGTTCGCGGTAATGGCAGCGATACTTCTGCTCACATCGTGGCCGAGGTGAACAACTTCAATCAACTGCGGCATATGTCACCACCCGTTTTCTCCTGATGTAGAACATCGCGCCGTGACGGGCGATTCGCCTCTCGTAGCGTCCCGCAAATAAACATCGTCCCATCCGGCTAAACTATAACTAGAGTTCAGTGGACAAAACTTTTTACATCGAAACATTCGGCTGCCAGATGAATGCGCACGATTCCGAGAAGGTGATCGGCACGTTACTTCATCAGGGCTACTCGCAGGTCGAGACGCCCGAGGCAGCGCACTACATTTTCTACAACACCTGCAGCATCCGCGATAAGGCGGAGCAGAAGGTATTCAACCGTCTTCAGCAGTTCAAACGGGATGCGGGCAAGGGGAAAGTCTTCGCGGTGATCGGCTGCGTCGCCCAACAAGAGGGCGAGAAGATCTTCGAAAAGGCTCCTCACGTCAGCCTGGTCGCCGGATCGGCCAGCTACACCAAACTGCCGGAGATGCTTGTGCAACTCGAAGCCGGCAACCGACGCGTCACCGGCCTCAGTCTCGATAACCCCGACGCCTTCGATACGCCGTTCACGCGCCGCGACAATCCGCATCGCGCCTACCTCACGATCATCGAGGGATGCGACAAGAGTTGCGCCTATTGCGTGGTGCCTTTCACCCGTGGGCCGGAGCGAAGCCGCACCAGTGCGAGCGTGATTGCCGAAGCGCAAGGGCTCGCCGATGCCGGCTATACCGAGATCCAGTTGCTTGGACAAAACGTCAACAGCTATCGCGATCCCTCGCCCGCTGGTTGGGATTTCGCCACGCTGCTCGATCGTGTAGGCCAGATACCCGGCATCCGGCGCGTCCGCTTCACCACGTCGCATCCGCGCGATTTCGTCAAGGGAATCATCGATGCTATCGATGAAAATCCCAATCTCTGCAATCACGTGCACTTGCCGGTGCAGTCGGGTTCCACACGGATTTTGAGCGCGATGCAGAGGCTGTACACGCGCGACGAGTACATGCGGCGCATCGAATGGATGAAGAACGCACGGCGGCCCATCGCTATTACGACCGACATCATCGTCGGCTTTCCGGGTGAAACGGAAAAGGATTTTGAGGATACGCTGGCGCTGCTCGACGAAGTGCAATACGATTCACTGTTCGCCTTCAAGTATTCTCCGCGCCCCAACACCGCCGCATTGAAACTTGAGAATCACGTTCCCGACGAAGAGGTGACGCGACGTATCGTGGCGTTGAACGAACGCCAGCGCGCCATTCAGATCCGCCGCAACTCGGAACTGATCGGCGAAGTGCAGCAGGTCCACGTCGAAGGACGTCATCAGGCTCTCGGCCAGTGGATCGGACGCACCTCGCAGAACCGCACTCTGAACTTCACGCAAGCAGACGATTCGCAGCGTGATCCGCAGAGCAGCGGTGAGGGTTCCCTCGTGGGTACGTATCTTGATGTCCGGGTTACGCGGGCGGGTCCGAACTCGCTCGTCGGTGAGCGCGTCGCCGCTGTGATGTAATGAGACGAGGAAGGGGATCGAACGCATGGAAGTTGAGATGAAAATTCGCGGGCTCATGATGGATCCCGTCACTAACATGCCGATCGTCATTTTGAAGGACGTCGGCAGCAACACGGTGCTTCCCATCTGGGTCGGCGTGTACGAGGCGAATGCGATCGCGCTCGAGATAGAGAAGGTTTCGACGCCCCGCCCGATGACTCACGATCTGATTAAAAGCCTGCTGCTCGGTTTGCACACCGGTATCCGCAAGGTAGTAGTCAGTGAGTTGAAGGAAGAGACGTTCTACGCCCTGATCTGGCTGGAACGCGATGGTGAGCTGATTTCGGTGGACTCGCGTCCCAGCGACGCGTTGGCGCTGGCTTTGCGCCTCGACTGCCCGATCTTCGTGGATGATATGGTGCTGAAGTCGTCGAAGGCAACCACGTCCGTATCCGATAAGGTCAACAACGAAGAACTCCGCCGCTATCTCGAAGGCCTCAATGATGAGGATCTCGGCCGTTACAAAATGTAAGTGCCGAATCGACAGGAGCTAAAGACCCAATGAATAAGGTTCGCTGGGGCGTTCTTGGCGTCGCAAGTATTGCCATGCGCCGAGTGATTCCCGGCATGAAGTTGTGCGAACTCGCTGAAGTGACCGCAATCGCGTCGCGTGATCTTTCCAAAGCACAGACCGCGGCCACGACATTAGGCTTGCCGAAGGCGTACGGATCGTACGAAGAACTGCTCTCAGACCCGGACATTGACGTCATTTACAACCCACTGCCCAACCACTTGCACGTCGAATGGACAATCAAGGCGGCGAATGCCCGTAAGCATGTGCTGTGCGAGAAACCGCTAGGCATGAATGCCGCGGAGGCTGAGCAACTCATCGCGGTACGCGACCGGACGGGCGTCAAGATCGGCGAGGCTTTCATGGTGCGAACCACGCCGCAATGGCTCCGGCTGCGCGAGATTGTGAAATCCGGGGAGATCGGCGATCTGCGCGCAGCTACCGGATTCTTCAGCTACAACAACAGCGATCCAGCCAACATCCGAAACATTCCCGAGTTTGGCGGCGGCGGGATCATGGATATCGGCTGCTATCCCATCTTCACTTCCCGTTTCGTCTCCGGTCAGGAGCCCCGGCGAGTGATTGCGCTGCTGGAACGCGATCCCGCGATGGGCACCGACCGGATGGCTTCCGCAATCCTCGACTATCCCTTCGGACAGACCGTGTTCACGTGCAGCACGCAGATTTCGCCGAATCAGTTCATGAAATTCGTAGGCACTAAAGGACGCGTCGAACTGGAGATTCCATTCAACACGCTTACGGATCGCACCATGCGCGTGATCGTGGATGACGGCCGCGATCTGATCGGCGGAGGACGCCGTGTGGAAGAACTGGGGCCGTTCGATCAGTACACGATCCAAGGCGACGAGTTCTC
>CAVYEV010000079.1:0-102852 GCA_963767545.1 Terriglobia bacterium | reverse complement strand
CAGGCCGACCGCGGCACTATAACCGGCACCGTAACCGATCCCTTAGGCGCGCCGATTCCCGGTGCGCTGGTTACCGCAACCCACTTGAGCACCAATACCCATTACAAAGCGGACACCACGCAAGGGGGCGAGTTCACTCTGTCGGATATGCCTGTGGGAATGTATCACGTAACTGTTGCAATCGCCGGTTTCCGGTCTGCCGCTTTCGACGGAGCTTCCATGGAAGCGGGCGGCACTCTTCGGCTCGACGCCAAACTTGAAGTGGGCAGTGTTCAGCAATCGATTGAAGTATCGGCGCACAATACTCTCCTTCAAACCGACGACGCCAAGATGCAGAATGAAATTTCCGATCGCATGATAGAAGGCTTGCCTACCGTGGTGAGCGGCGGCATGCGCAGTCCTTTCGATCTTGCCGCCATCACTGCAACGGTAACGCCAGGAGATCAGACCATGAAGATCGGAGGAGGCCAGGCCAGCGGCTGGGGTGTGATGCTGGACGGCGCATCCGGCGGCACCAATCGCGCGAATTCCACGGTCTGGGCGGCCGTGAATGCGCCTTCGCTGGAAGCGATCAATCAGTTTCGAGTTGAGACCAACGGGTTCAAAGCCGAGTATGGGCGAGCCGGAGGCGGAGTGATTTCGTTTGTATCTAAGTCGGGCACCAACGAGTATCACGGCGCGGCTTTCGATTTCATCCGCAACGACGCTTTCGATGCCCGCGGCTTCTTCGCGATTACCGTGCCCGTCTATCGTCAGAACGATTTCGGTGTCTCGCTCGGCGGTCCGGTTCGCATTCCCAAACTCTACAACGGCACGGACAAGACTTTCTTCTTCTTTTCCTATGAAGGCTTTCGCAATCGCGTCGGCGTTAATCCCACACCGGTCGCCGTACCTCCTCCTGAGTTCTTCCAAGGCGATTTCCGCAATGCCATCTCCAGCACCAAAATCCTGCAAGTTATCTACGATCCTGCCACTACGACTTACGATCCCACGAAGAGCCAGTATGTCCGGACGGCGTTCCCCAATAACACGATTCCGCAATCTCGCTTCGATCCCATTGCCGCGAAGATTATCGCTCTCGGCGAGCCGGCGATGACCGCACATTTGCGCAAGGATGTGGTACCTGGGACTTACCAATACTGGCAGCAGAACTACTATCAATCCGGAAGTTCCATCAACCCAAACAACAAGTACAGTATCAAGGTAGATCATGCGTTGAACGAGAAGAACCGCTTTTCCGGCTACTTCGGCTACACCAAGCAGGAGTCTGTGCCGGGCCCGGATGGCGCGCCAGGGATCCCAGGTATTCTGAATCCGTTTCTGTACGGGTCCAACACATCGCCGGTATACCGCGGCAGTTGGGACTACACGATCAACGCGCATGTTCATAATCGCTTCTATTTCGGCGTCAATCGATTCGTCAATGCTAACTATCCGCTATCGCCAAATGGAGACGGCGTGTGTATTCCAAATGTCTCGAATTGCAATCTGACTCTGCCGGTAATAACTACTTCCGAGTTCGGCACCTGGGGCGGTCTAGGTTACAACGGGTCGAATAACCCTACTTACTCTTTCAATGACGACATAAGCTGGGTCAAAGGCAAGCATACCTTCAAGGCCGGCTACTTATACGAACTCGCGCCTTACACCGGCATTGGCGAGCAGAACGTGGCCGGCGCTGCCGGCTTCGGCGTCGCCAACACCGATCAACCCGGCGCGGCTAACACGGGCTTCAGCTTCGCGTCGTTCCTGTTAGGACAGGCCAACAGCGCTACTATCAATACGCCTCGATTCGTCGGCATGCGTTGGGCCTACAACGCCATGTACTTCCAGGACGATTGGCGGGTCTCCGCCAACCTCACGCTGAATCTGGGAATCCGTTACGAGTTCAATCTGCCCGCGAGCAACGACGGCGATCAGTGCGCCGACTTCGATCCCAACCTCCCCAATCCCGGAGCCAACGGCCGCCCCGGAGCGCTTATCTTTTGCGGCACCGGTCCAGGGCGCGCTGGCACCAGTACTATTCCCGGTGGATGGTATGGAGGCGTTGGGCCGCGCTTCGGCTTCTCCTGGAGTCCGCTTCACAACACTGTCTTTCGCGGCGGAGCGGGAGCGAGTTACGCGCCGGTGAAGTCGGTGAGCGGTTCGGCGCATTTCCAGGGCTTCGCGCAGATCCTGACCTTTTCCGATCAGACTGGCGGCATCACGCCCGTCATGCAACTCAGTCAGGGCATGCCGCCGTGGAATGTGCCCCCATTTATCGATCCCACTTTCGCGAACAACGGATCGGTCGATTGGTGGCAAGGTAAAGAGGCGAACCGGCTGCCCGAGATGTGGAACTGGAACTTTACCGTTCAGCGGCAACTTCCTGGTAAATGGGTGATGGAAGCCGCGTATGCCGCTATGGTCGGCACACACCTGCAATCTAATCTGCTGAACTACGATCAGATCGATATCAACACGCTGCCGTCAAGCCTGAGTATCTTCACCGCCTCCGGAAGGAACTTACTCAATACTGCCTTCAACAATTCGAACCACTTACTTCAGGCTGCCGGTTATTCGGTTCCTTATCCTCTGTTCCCGGTAACTTCGTCTCTCGCGCAGGCGCTCCGGCCTTATCCGCAATATACTGCCGTGTCGACTGCCAACGGAGGAGACCACAGCGGCCATTCGAGTTATCATTCCATGCTGATTAAAGCCAACAAGAGGTATGGCGCCAACCTGGTTGTCGATGCGTCTTACGTCCTCTCGAAGAGTCTGACTAACTCCGATTCGGCCTGGGGCAGCGGCGCGGCTTTGGATCAATACAATCGCGGGCTGGATAAAGCCCTGTCGGGTTATGATCGCACACACGAGGTCAAGCTGAACTGGGTCTATGATCTTCCGATCGGAAAACGCCAGCCCTTCCTGAACCGCGGCATACTCTCGCGAGTCGTTGGGGGATGGCGCGCCGGAGCGGTTCAACGCTATGCAAGCGGCACGCCGATCGCGCTGACAGGCGCTTTCGGTTTCCCTAGCGGCACGATCGGCAACCGGCCGTACATCACCACTTACGACAATTGGCGCGCACCCACCAAAGGCGACAGCTTCGATCCCAATGTGGACCGCTACTTCCAATCGCCCACATTCGCCAATTGGAACGGCGATATACCCACAATCACTAGCCAGGGCTGGTTTCCGTTGCAGCCTCGCAATCAGATCGGCAACTCGGCCAAGACCAATCCCAAGATGCGAGACTTTCCGCAGTTCAATGAAAACGTCACGCTCTCTAAGACCATTCCCTTCGGACCGGAGAACCGCCGTGAAGTCGATCTGCGCTTTGAAGGCTACAACGTTCTAAACCGCACTTTATTCGGCACGCCGAATACCAGTATTTCATCCACTAACTTCGGCCTGGTAACTACTCAGGCCAATACGCCAAGAGCGCTCCAAATGGCGCTGAAGATTATCTGGTAATCATCGAAACGGCGACTCCGGAGCGAGCGGCATCGAGCTGTTTGAAAATCCGCGAGACGGGAATATGAACTGAATCGTCGAGGGCGATCTCGGTCATTGCATTCAATCGGCCCGCCTCGCCATCCCACGCTACGCGGTCATCGGGGGTCAAGCACAATGACGCTGGCGATGCCCCATTCGAAGCTCGGCGTCCGCTACACCACCAAAAACCGGCAACCGAGAATAACGGTCCCCAATTCGCTTTGTGCCGGATATCGCCGCTCCACTCGCGCTTGCGGATTTCCTGGCCGGAGGCGATCCTGAGCTCGAAGCTGCGATTCACGCTCGCTAGCGTTACTCGTAGCGCAGCGCTTCCATTGGCGCTATCGATGCGGCGCGGCGAGCGGGGAGGAAACATGCGAGGCCCGATGCCAAGGCTAACAGCAATATGACTCCCGTCAGAATCAGCGGATCGTGCGAAGGCTCGGTGATCCACTTTGCTGCCACCTGGTCCAGGGCGAGGCTGAGCAGCGCACCCGCTACTACACCCACCGCTATCGTCAAGGCGGTCGAGGAGAAAACGATTCTCAGCACGTCGGCACGCCTTGCACCGAGCGCCATGCGGATGCCGAATTCATTGGTCCTGGTCGCGACACCGTAGGAGACGACGCTGTACAGTCCGACAGCCGCTAAAGCGAGCGCCAGAACCGAGAAGATGCCGAACAGCGTGGCAACGAGGCGCTGCTGCGCCCATTCCTGCTGGGTTGTAATCCAGGTGTCGAGATCGCGGACGCGCATGGCTTGCTGGTCCGGGTCCACCCGGATCAACTCGGTGCGCACGGCGCGCAGGATGGAGAGCGGCGCTGCCTGGGTACGCACCAGAATCTGAGTAAACACGCGCATCCGGAGGGCATAGGGAACGTAGACGGCCGCTTTGACCGGTTTTCGTAACCCATCGTCACGCGCGTCGGCAACGATACCGACGACCTGCAGCCACCCATCACTTCCCGGCGAGGCAGGAGACATGGGCGGCTCGTCTTTCAGATTGACGAAGCGCACTTCGCGCCCGAGAGCATCGCCGTTCGGCCAGCACAGCCGCGCCATCGATTGGTTGATAACAGCGAGTGTCGCACCGCGCATAGTTTCCGCGTGGTCGAAGAGCCGACCTTCCAGCAGTGGGATGTGGAGCACCGGGAAATATTCGGGGCTGATGAAGTTCAAGCGCACCTGAGGTTTTGCGGCGGCGGTGCTGCCCTTGATCTCCGCGGTTGTATCGGCCCCGTTCGAGGGCGGAGTCGCGTTGGTGGAGATACCCGCGATAACAACTCCTGGTAAGGCCGCGATCCCCGCGCGCAGATGTTCGAAGTACTCGGAACGGTCCTTCCAGGAAACGTGCGTGTTGTTGTGGACCGGGATGGGTACGGACATTGTGTTGTGAGGATCGTACCCGAGATCAGCGTGCATCAAACGGAGGAAGCCTTTGCCCGCGGCGGCCGCGCCGGCTAAGAAGGACCAGAGTCAGAGCGACCTGCGACGCCACCAGGGCGCGATGGGTCCGGCTGCCCCGCGCGCCTCCGGCGATCCGGCGTACACCGCTCTGCATCAGCGCCGCGATATCCGGCCGGGAGAGATGCAAGGCCGGAGACAGTCCGAAGAGGACCGACGTGAGGAACGCGAGGCCGATGCTGAAGAGTAATACCGGCGCGTTGACCTTGATTACGGCTTCCGACGGAAACGAGTATTCGGGCAGCCACGTGATCAGAAGCGCAAGTCCCTTCCATGCAAGGAGCACTCCCAGTGCCGTGCCAAGCGCGGCGATGGCGAGCGATTCGGTGAGCAACTGCCGCACGATGCGGCCGCGGCCGGCACCCATTGCGGCCCGTACGGCGAGTTCGTGCTGCCGCTGGGTTCCGCGGGCGAGCAGCAGGATGGATACGTTGGCGCAGCCAATCAGCAGAAGTAGCGCGACCGCTCCAAGGAGCAGATAGAGCGTGGGCCGGAGGCCAGAAGCGTACACGTCGGTAATGCTGCGAAGATGAGCGCGGAACTTGTCAGGATAGTGTGTAGGGGCAAGTTTCGCGAACTGCTCCAGAACCGGCTGAAGCTCGGCGTTCGCCCGCGCGATCGTGATTCCGGGCCGCAGTTTCAACGACGCGCCGAAATAGATGTTCGGATCGCGAGTGACCTTCATCGGCAGGTATACATCGCCATTCCTCCACTTGAACCGGGGAGGCATGATGCCGACGATCTGATAGTTCTTATGAACGAGCTGCAGGTTGCGCCCAACTACACTGGGATCGCCGCCAAAGTAGCGTTGCCAGAAATCATATCCGAGCGCTACCACGCGCTGTGGTTCCTGGCCCAGAGGCGCGTCCGATGGGAGAAGTCCGCGGCCAAGCAGCGCTGGTATTCCGAAGTGCAGCAGTTCGTCTCCGGAAATATAACTTGCGACTACGTCCTCGGGCAGATCGCTGTCTGTCGTCGTGAGGTTCCATCCATCCTCCGCGAGGACGCTTTCTAGCGATTTGGCTTGGCGAAGTTGCCTCGAGTTGGGCGCCATTCAGGCCGACCCACCGGTTCCTGCCCGCCTGATCCAAAAGATTGAGTTCCACGATGCGATCGGAACCGCGGTAAGGGAAAGGGTTCACGACGACCGCGTAAATGACGCTGAAGACAGCGGTGGTAGCTCCGATGCCGAGAGCCAGTGAAAGAACCGCCGTAAGCGCGAAGCCCGGCCGCTTGCGTAGTTCACGCGCGGCGTAGCGGAAGTCTGCGAGTATGGCGATCACAGTTGCAGTTTGGACGAAGGCGAGCTAATTCGGTTAGCAGCGCGGCGGCCCTTGGCGAAGCGCACGCGAATAAGTTTGCCCGCGAGTGTCGATAGCGTTCTCGCGGGTAGCGTGCTGCCGCACCCGCTGCTTCCCGTCTCCGTCGCTGTCGGAGGCCAGCCTGCTGCAATAGCTTATACCGGCGATGCGCCAGGAGCGGTTGCAGGCGCAATGCCAGGTGAATTGCGTTGTTCCGCAATCGGGGGGGTTCAGGCAATCTCGTTGTAGTGTGGACGGTAAAAACCGCAAGCAGTCCGGCGGGAGTGACCTTGGCGGTCAATTAGCCGCGATTGGCTATTTCCCCGCCTTGATCGCAAAGTCCCAAATCTGCATGTTCAGTTTGCCAGGCGTAAATTGGACCACGGCATACTCGCCATTCGCCAAGTCCTGCTCCGGCCAGATCTTGTATAGATAGCTCTCGGTGAGTTGCTTGCGGAAGATGGGCACTTCATCGATGTCGTCGACCACTTCCTTAGTGACCGGAACGATGCTCAAGCGGTCGGCAATACGGACCTCGCCTTTTGGCGTCAGCTTGATAATTCCGTAACGTTCATCGGCCGAGAGTTGAATGTAAATTTCCGGACGGCGATCCGTAACGATGTTCGTGGAGTGCGGGTTATCCACCTCGACCGTCGCTTTCCCGGCCACCATGGGAACTGGCGACAGTACTTTCAGGATCGTGCGCCCTTTATTCGTGTGAACCTTGGATTCGGCCACGTTGAATATCCGCAGCCGGTTGTTCTCGACCATGTAAGCACCCGGGTCCTGCGGGATCTTCATGACCTCGCGATCCTGTTCCCGGCGCGCCTTATCTTCGGCAGAGATGATCTTGGCCTCTTCCTCGAGCTTGGTTTGACGCGCGGAATTTTCGGACTCAGTGCGCTTGAGATCCAGCAGATTCACCGGCATCTCCTCCCATTCGCTGCGCTCAACGCTGTAAAAGCGGACGCGGTCGCCCTCGACCTTGTATTCGCTGACGATGTGGAAGCCGCCATCCTTGAGATAAAGCTTGAAATTTGCCGCGAACATGGTCGCAGTGAGGAGAAGGAGCAAAGAGAGCAAGCGCCCCATGTCTTTATTGTATCTTTGCCGCGGAATGGCGCCGCAGATTCGGAGCGCCGCAGGTAAAATCGGAACTGTCATGCTGCCGTTACTCGATGCCGAGGAAGTGAGGGTGTTGGGCGCCTTGATCGAGAAGGAATCCACCACGCCGGAATATTATCCGATGAGCCTGAACGCTCTGGTCAATGCGTGCAACCAGAAATCGAACCGGCATCCGGTAGTGAACTACGACGAAGAGACGGTGTTGCAGGCGATCGACCGGCTGCGCGACAAAAGAATGGCGGCGGTAATCGTAGGCAGCGGACGCGTGAACAAGTATGCCCAGCGCTTCTCGGAACTGCTCAACCTGGGGCGGAGAGAAATGGCATTGATGTGTACGCTGCTGATTCGCGGCCCCCAGACAATCGGCGAATTGCGCGACCGATCCGAGCGCATGTACAATTTTGAGGACCTGGAGACGGTCGAGTCGACGCTGGACCGCCTCGCGTCTCATGAAGGGGGCAAGCTGGTTGCGCGGCTGGCGAAGAGTCCCGGACAGAAAGAGGCGAGATACGCTCAACTTCTGGCGGGCGAACCCGCTGAAGAAGAGTCTTCACTGGCGCCTCAGGTTATGGCTCCGTCGTTCGACCGGATAGCGGCTCTCGAGAGCGAAGTGGCTAAGCTGCGAAGCGAGGTGTCTGAATTACGCCGGAATCTGGAGGAATTTCAGCGCCAATTTTCGTGATGAAAGCAGGGCCGAATTGCAGGATTCGCGGCGCGCAGCAGCCTGAGGGCGCCACTTCGCTGCGAGCGCGCGTGCGACGCCTGCCCACCCGCGGCTTACGCCGGTACCAGCACCGCGGCGCCATCGATCGCATCTTGCTTAACCGCCAGAAGCGCTTCGTTCGCCTTGTCAATAGGAAACGGGGTCACCTTGGGCCGCAAGCCAATTGCCGCGGCCAGCGTCAGAAACTCGCGCGCGTCGTCGCGGGTCATGTTGGCTACGCTGCGTATCTGGCGTTCGCCCCAGAGCAGGCGATCATAGTCGAATTCAGGCATGCGGTCCAGATGAATGGCGTTAATCGCCACCACGCCACCTTTGCGAAGACTCGATAATGCCGCGATTACTACGTCTCCACTCGGGGCGAAAGTGATGGCGCGATCGAGCGCGACGGGCGGGTTCTGCCTCTCATCGCCGACCCACTTGGCGCCCAACGATTCCGCCAACTTTCGATGCGACGCGCCGCGCGTCGAAACATACACGTCGCAATGCCACGCCTGAAGTACTGGCAACGCCAGGTGCGCCGATGCGCCGAAACCGAACAGGCCCACGCGTTCTCCTTTCTCCACACCAGCGACTCGCAGACTACGATAGCCAATGATGCCGGCACAGAGCAGAGGCGCGGCCTGCAGATCGTCCAGGGCGTCGGGAAGCGGGTATACGAAAGCTTCGCGCGCTACCGCATATTGCGCATATCCGCCGTCGATCGTGTAACCGGTGAACGTGGGCGCATCGCAGAGATTCTCCATTTTGCGGCGGCAATAAATGCAAGTACCGTCGGTTCCGCCGAGCCACGATACGCCAACGCGCTTTCCCGAACTTTCGGTCTCGCCAACGATCTGATGGCCGGGAATGACGTGCTCGCGTAGCGGATGCAACTCGCCTTCGACGACATGCAGGTCGGTCCGGCAAACACCGCAGGCACGGACCTTAAGTAGTAATTCGCCGGGCCCAGGCTCGGGCCGCGGGATGTCGACGATCTCCAGCGGACGTTCCGCAATCGGTCGAGGGCGACGAAGCACTGCAGCACGCATTGGCATCAACGTACTCCTGCACATATTGCTGAAACATACTCCTATCGAGTGATAACAGTGGATGGCCAGCCGATGACGATTACTTTGCCGCTTGAACCTCAGGAAGAAGCGATGCTGTTAACAGTGGTACAGGCCAAGGGACTTTCTCCCGACGCCCTGGTCCGAGGGCGCCCCGGGGCGTAACGAAAGAGCCAACCCGCTCCTCGCGTGGCATTCTCGCCAAGTACGGACCGGCGCTCACAGCGGAGGAGATCGACCAGAACCGCGCCGGGATGTTCGCCAACTTTGCCCGTGATCGATTAGCCGAACGATCGCTGACATCGCGGAGACGAATACGGCGATTCGGTATCTCTTCTCCGACGCAACGATTGCGAGTGGTGACCACATGGCATTTCATCCATCAGCCTTGCCGAGATGGTTCTTCAAAAGCTAAGTCTTATCTGAAACTCGACTACCCTTCCAGCCAGACCGGCATCGGCGCGGCCGAACTGAGAGTTATCGATGTGAGCCGCGTTGTCTCCGAAAGTGATCTGCGACAAGTTCAGGTTATTAAATGCGTTGAACATGTTACAACGTAAGTCGATGGCGGTCGCTTCGCCTAGTATTCGATTCGGCAATTTGGTCGACTTGACGAAGCTAAAGTCCGTCGCGAAGTAACGTGGACCCCGGAATGAATTACGGCCGATTCCCGGTGGTCCGGAAGTCGTGATGTTGAAGTAGGCCGCGCCGCCGCGAGGGAAGTTCGACCCGTTGACGTAAGCGTCGACACTGGTATCGTGACCGGCACCGCCGTAATAAAGGACCGGACGCGTCGGCGCTAGCGAAGGGCCGCCGGGAGTACTGATTGGCTGCCCCGATACGGGCGTCCATGGCAACCCCGAATGCGCCTGTAGCAGACCGTTGAGCTGCCATCCACCGAGAATGCGTCCGATCCAATTACTCGAGTTGTGGAAGATTGGCAAGTCGTAGAGAGCAGAGAGTATGAAGTTATGGGGAACGTCAAAGTCCGAGCGTCCGCGCTCCAGGTAGTTGTCTTGCGGATAAGTTTGATTCGTGACCGCTCCTGGGCCGCCATAAGATAACTGATCTGTACTCTCCGAATAGCGGTAGTTCACAGTAAGTTCAAGACCCTTGCTCATTCGCCGCGCGAGGGAGAGCAGTAACGCATTGTAATTGGAGTTGACATCCGGGGTTGGGAAGTAGACAGCCGTGAACGCTGGGTTATTCGGATAAAGGAAATTCTGGTTCACCAAGGCGAATCAACTTCCGGTCGGCGCTTCCTTGATACCCTACTGTGGCGACGAACTGGCTCGGCAGTTTGTATTGGAACTCCATCGAGTAAATATACGCGTAAGCATTCGGGAGGTTGGAAGGCGCGCCGTAAATCTCCACGCCCGCTCCGTTGGGCGTACCCGTTGCTGGATTGATCCCGGCCGCGAGCGCCGGATTGATGGGATAACTCGCGGGTGAGTTAGAGGTTCCCAATGCAAGCTGAATGATACCGTTGTCGTACGGAGTTGACGCCGTCCCGCAGCACAAACTATAACGCGCGAAATTGGGGGGATTCCCTCGAACGTTGGAGAGCAGATCGTCATAGATGCGGCTGTAATAGACGCCGAAACCACCCCTCCACACCAGATTCTTATTGAATGCCGGCGGATTGTAAGCGAACCCAAATCGCGGACCGAAGTTGTTACGATCAGGACGCGATAGTTCGTTTACCGGAACAACTTTCGCATTCAGCAAATACTGCGATCCGAGGAACAGGTTACTTAGATCGTTGTACTTCTCGCGTAGCGGCGTGAAGTATTCCCATCTCAAACCTAAGTTCAACGTAAGCTGTGGAGTGACTTTCCAATCGTCTTCCATGAACAGCGCGTAAGTGCTGGTGCGGAAGTAGCGCTGCGCATCCGCCGGCGCTCCCGTAACCGGATTGGCATTGATCTGTTCGAAGACCGGCGCGTCGTTGGCAAAATTGAACATTCCGGTGAAAGAGTAGAGCGGCCGCGCACCGCCGAGGAGGTCGCTGTTATCCTGCTCCTTGCGCACTTCGCCGCCGAATTTCATCACGCTATTCCCGTGTACCCAGCTCAGAATGTCGCGGAACTCATAGGTGTTTTGCGCGAGCTTCGATGGCGTCGTGTCGCCCTGCGGCGCGCCCCAGCGTATGCGGTCGAATGGAAGCGACTCGATTTCAATGCGCGGAATCTGGAAATTTGCGTTACTGGCCGCGGCGAGTTGGTTGGAAGCGAATCGGGTCATGTTTGCGCGCGCTTCATTCAACAGTGTTGGCGAGAAGATATGGTTGTAAGTGACGGTTGCGGCGGAATTGAGCGGAGTGAACGGTAGATCGCCAATGGGGCGGTCGCGTCCGGGATCGTCTGCGGCCACCTCATCCAAATGCGTGAAGTACATACTCACCGCGAACGTGTCGTTCCCGCGCGAGTAATCGACTCTTCCGTTGTACTGATTCGCGTTCACGTTACTAGGGGATGCCAACTGAGCGAACTGCACGTCAGGAACCCCATCGAGACCTCCGCCCGTACCCGATACGTAGGCGCCGCGAGTGCCTGAGATCGAGCCGATATCCAAGCCGCCCTGAACTTGCTGGCAAGTTCCCGAAGCGAATCCGCTGGGGCATGGGACGTTCGCCACTGAAACCACGCGCGGGAGTTCTCCCGGAGCGTTCAGAATCTGCGCTGCTATGCCGCCCGGTCTCATCGCGATGACCGCCTGCCTGTACTGCGGCGTTTCGATCCACTGGTTCACGTAGTTCACGCTGTTATTACGCAGACCTTCGTAAGAGAAGAAGTAGAACAGCCGGTTCTTAACGATAGGTCCGCCAATACTCATACCGAACTGACGATAAAGTTGATTCACGCGCGTCGGGGGCAAGTTATATCCCCCATATTTGTTATAGGCGTCGAAGATCGGGTCGTTGTATTTGAATACTCCGCTGCCATGAATCACGTTGGTGCCGTTCTGCGAGACAACGCTGATTTGGGCGCCGGCATCCCTGCCCGACTCGGCAGAATAGCTCTCTGAGGATACCCGAATCTCCTTCACTGATTCCTGATTCGGCGTCACTACGGCCGCGCCGCCCCAACCGAGGCTGTTCACGCTCACCCCGTCGATCTCGAAATTGTTCTCCGAAACCCGTTGCCCCGCGGCAGCGGCCGAGACCTGATTCTCCGTCTGAAAGATTGAATTATTGGAACCACCCGGACCGGTAACGTTTGGAAGGTTTGCCGCGCCTCCGCCGCCGCCTCGCGCTCCATCAGAGAAGACGCCAGGGGTGATGCGCAGCAATTCGTATGGATCGCGACCGAATTGAGGCAGACGCAGAACTTCGGCGGTCGTAATGGATTTACCTACATCCGCGTTCTCGGTTTCGAGTCCTGGATTGACAGTCTCGGTTACCGTGACTGTCTGGGTTACGTCGCCGGGTGCCAAGGTTACATTCTGGCCCTGCACTTCCTCGCCATGGAGAATAATGTTGGGTATGGACTGGCGCTGAAATCCTTGCTTCTCGGCGCTAATGGTGTAAGTTCCTGGAGGCAGTCTCGAGAAACTATAGAATCCTTCGCCGGACGTTTGGGCTTTCTGCGATCTTTGAGTTTCGTTGTTGGTGAGAGTTACCGTTGCGCCTGGGACCACGCGCCCGCTGGAATCCGAAACCACCCCTTGTATTCCGGCCCGGAACTGAGCCCATATAAGAATGGGAGAAAAGAGCAAAACAATACTAATTAAGACGCGCGCATTAAGCACAAGCGAATCCCTCGCGCTTGATTATAGGGCTTTAAACACAAACTGTCGAAAGTAAGTTGAGCCGAACAATACTGCTCTGAGGATGTTATCGTGTTAATTCAAACGTGACAGTCACGCTTGCGTGGATTTCTATATTTCCAGGCTCCACTGGTGTCGTTGCGGACGGTCCGGATTTAGCCATCGATAATTCGATCTGGCGCAGCGGAGAGACCACCACGGGCTGTCCCTCCTCGACCCGGAGAACTGTGCCTAATTTCTCCTTCATGGCCGAGGCAAGAGCTTCGGCGCCGGCTCGCGCCTGCTCCGCAGCCTGCCCCAGAGCCAGGGCGCGCGCTTTCGCTTCATCTTTCAGCATGAAGTTCAGGCGGTTGACGTTGTTTGCGCCCGACTTAGTCGCAATGTCGATGAGTTTCCCTAAGCTTGAAAGGTCGTCGATCTGTATGCGAACGGTGTTGTTGGCGGTGTAACCGAGGATTGTTGGAGTGCCTCCGCCCTGGGGATATCGGTAATTAGGATTCACGGAAAAATTCACGGTCTTGATGTTCGATGCGGGAACGAGCGCCCGCATCTGATCGATTACAGCGCTCGATTGCCGCGCATTTAGATCGGACGCTCCCTTGGCGGTCGGGTCCTGGGTGACGACGCCGATATCAAGTTGCGCGCGGTCGGGTTGGGCCGAAACAGTAGAATCGCCGTGAACCCGCACAAACGGGACTGCCGGCGGTACCGAATACTCCTGCGCCAGCAGGCACGGAAAACAACAAACAGCAAGCGCGATGCAATTCTTCATATCCAAACTGTACGGCAAACCGCATTCCATACTCACTCACGACTTGCGACACTGCACCCGTCGCCGACAATAAGAACGGATGGTTTCCCGCCGATCGTTTCTTTTTCTTCCCGCGGCGCTGCGCTCTGGCGGCAAAGTCACGTCTTCGGATGACGCATTCCTCGAAGATCTGTCTCGCCGCGCATTTCTGTATTTTTGGGAACAGGCAGATCCGAAAACCGGCTTGACGCTCGATCGGGCGCGCAATAGCGGGAGCAGGACCGAAGGACGCAGTCAGGAGGTCGCCAGTATGGCATCGACTGGTTTCGGTCTGTCCGCATTGTGCATTGCGCACCGGAGGGCCTGGAGGCAACCGGACGAAATACTTGGCCGGATCAGAAGCACCCTGCGGCACTTAGCCTACGATCAGCCGCACGAACGCGGCTGGTATTACCACTTTGTCGATATGCACTCCGGCGCGCGCGTGTGGAATTGTGAGCTTTCCACTATCGATACAGCGCTGTTGTTGGCAGGCGTACTCACCGCGCAGCAATCCTTCTCTGAGGATGGCGAGATCGTACGGATGGCCCAGGAGATCTACGCTCGCGTGGAATTCACCTGGATGCTCGATTCCGAAACCGGGCTACTCCGAATGGGCTGGAAGCCGGAATCCGGATTTCTCCGATCTGTCTGGAGCGCGTATCGCGAGAATGCCATTCTGCACATCCTGGCGATCGCGTCCCCGATGCATCCGATCCCGGTGCGCTGCTGGTATTTGTTCAAGCGCGATCCGGTGTTTTTTCAGGACTACAGCTTTGTGGGTGCCGGCCCTCTGTTTACACATCAGTATTCGCAGGCTTGGCTGGATTTCACCGATCTGCGCGACGGGACGCCTTTCTATCTTGATTATTTCCAGAATTCCGTAACGGCGACTCTGGCTCATCGCGCCTTTTGTCTCTCATTGCGCAGTATGTACCCAAGTTACTCGGAGAATCTTTGGGGAGTCAGTCCGTCGGACAGCGATATCGGCTACTTGAGTTGGGGCAACGCGTTTTCCCGCCGCGATTTCGATGGCACCGTTGTACCGTGCGCCGTCGCCGGTTCGCTGATGTTCACGCCAGGAATTTGCTTGCCGGCATTGCATGAAATGTACAGCCAGTTCGGACCGTATATTTACGGGCGATATGGATTTTCCGATGCGTTTCATCCATTAACTCTTTGGGTGAATCCCGACGTGGTCGGTATCGACCAGGGAATCACTTTGCTCAGCGCGGAAAATCTCCGCACCCGGCAGGTGTGGAACTGGTTTAGCAGCCAACCGGATATCCGGAGAGCCATCAACCGGATTTTTGAAACCGAGGAACAGTTCCTGAGGTAATCATGAAACGGACTCTGACGTATTTGCTGACCGCCGCATTGCTTTCGCCATTGAGCCTCTCGCAATCGAACCTCTCCCAATCGAGTGGCGAGAAGGTGCTTTCGATCGACGCGCATGCCGCCACGCGGGCCTTTCCTCACGTCTGGGAGCAGATGTTCGGCTCCGGCCGCGCAATCCTCTCGCTACGCGAAAGCTATCGGGACGATCTTCGTCAGGTGAAGGCTATTACCAGTTTTGGGTACGTCCGGTTTCACGGAATTTTCGATGACGAAGCCGGCGTATATAATCGCGATGCCGCGGGAAAGGCGTACTACAACTTCAGCTATGTGGATCAGATCTACGATGGGCTACTCGCGCGCGGCGTTCGACCGTTTGTCGAGATCAGTTTTATGCCGAAGTTGCTTGCCGCGAATCCCACGCCGCATGCATTCTGGTACAAGCCGTATCCTTCGCCGCCCAACGATCCCGTGGAATGGGCCCAGCTCATTACGGCGTTCACACAGCACCTGATCGCGCGTTATGGCGCGGACGAAGTCCATAAGTGGTACTTCGAAGTGTGGAACGAGCCCAACATCGATTTCTGGACCGGCGATCCGAAAGAAGAGACTTACTACGCGCTCTACGATGTGACCGCGCGCGCCATCAAGAAGGTCGATCCGGACGTACGGGTCGGCGGACCGTCAACCGCGCAGGCGGCCTGGGTAGATCGCTTCATCCAGCACTGCCACGATTCTCATACACCGTTCGACTTCGTTTCGACCCACATTTACGGCAACGAGGACCCGGTGAATGTGTTCGGGAATTCGAAGCCGGTCGCGCGCAAAGATATGGTGGCGGCGGCCCTTCGCAAAGTGCACGACCAGGTGGCGCAATCGACCGAACCGAAGACGCCGATTATTATTTCCGAGTACAACGCAACGTATCTGAACCAACCACAAGTAACCGACAGTGCGTTCATGGGTCCATGGCTCGCGAACAACATCCGGGAGTGCGATGGATTGACGAGCATGATGGCCTACTGGACCTTTTCGGACGTGTTCGAGGAGCAAGGTGTGATCCAGAAGCCTTTCTACGGCGGTTTCGGCATCGTTGCGGAGGGCGGGATTCCGAAGGCAGCCTTCCGGGCGTTCGAGATGCTTCATCAGCTAGGAGATCAGCGGCTTGTGCCGGATGCGAGCGATGCGCTGGTGACGCGCCGGAGCGATGGAGCGATCGTAATCGCGCTGTGGAATTATGCGGAACCCGGTTCGAAATCCGGGCAGAAAGCCGAGCCGCAGGTGTTCCGGTTCAAGCTCACGAACAGCACGGCGAAGAAGTATCGCTTGCAGATTCTCGATCCGGCTCACGGCTCCGCTCTCGCTGCCTGGATCGCGATGGGCCAACCTGCCACGCCGAGCCGCGCTCAAGTTGCGCGATTGAAAGAAGCGTCGAAGCTCGCTCCCGCAACCGAACATTCTTTGAATGAACCGGTAAAAATCGAGGCGCAGGGCCTCGCGCTGGTGACGATTAAGTAGCCATCACGGCGCGATTGGTTCAGAGCCGCCTTCGGTGCTGCGGACGGTATTACCTTCGACATTGAGCCGGAACCAACCGTCGTCGCCTTCTCCGGTTAGCAGCGAATCGTTCTCCGACGCGACCTGCAATTTTTTCCATTTTCCTTCCAGCACTTTCCGGTACAGGTGGAAAAATCGCCGCGCAGTGGGCTCATCGCTCCACGAAGATGCATAAATCAATTCGATGCGTTTATCTTTTTTCGCTTCGAGCAGCCGGTACTGGCTTCCCGACAGCTTGGGCGCGACCTCCTGAGCATCGTCCGCGGTTGTGTATTGCCGCAGCAGCACGGAGTGGTCGAGTTCGCCCATCACGCCTTCCGCAAAACGCTTTACGCCTTTCGGTTCCTTAGGCAAATCGGGGAGAATCGGCACAACATGCGAGAAGTACTTATCAGGATGTAGGACCTGCTGACTGGAGACCGGCGGATCGCGAAAGACATCGGCGAAGGAGTCTTTGTCGCGGCGCTGATATACAGCTTCCTGAAAGCGCTCGCCTTCCGTGTACGGGAAAATCAGGTTCTCGCGGATATAGAGAGGCTCGTTGTCGAACACCGGGAATTTTCCGCTGGGTTCCGAATCGCCATCTCCGGCGGCCACCTTCGCCCTCGATTGCCCCGACCGCCTTGCAATCACGGCATTGGTGAGCCACATGGCCTGTCCTTCCACCACCGCTTGCCGCGCTAGCGATTTCTCGCTATCTTTCTCGACTTTTTTGGTGAATTTCTCAAGCGAGAAACTCTGGTCCGCGAGCGCGTGGGCGAGCTCGTGAATCAGCGCGACGTCTCGCATGCTGGTCTGCGCCCAGTCGCTGATGAACAGCTTCTTCCGGTGGAAATCGTAGAAGGCGGCGGCCTGTTCGGTGAGCAGGTCGATGGTATTCTTGCGCAGGTCGAAGTTCTCGGGCACGAAACCGAATTTCTTCAGCGTCAGCTCTTCGGCGCGTAATTCTTCCGGCTTTGTGACTTCTTTAATTCGGTCCTGCAGATATTTATTGATCTGCTCGCGCGTAATCGATTCAAATACCACTGGATGCTTGATCGGGAATCCGGTGATGATTGAAAGTTCTCCGAGAGTCTGCTGAACTTCTTCGCCCGTCGGCAGCCCGGAAGCCGCGCCGGCGGCGCGCGCGAAAAGCAGTAAGACTGGTATCAGAATGCGCGCAAGAGTCCGCTTCGAATAACGAGACAACTGGGTGTTCATGTAGAGGGAGATACCACCAGGATAATGCGGCGGGCTGAGGCGCGCTACAATGAGAGTTCAATCCCGACCGGTCTCAGGAGAAATATAATTGGCAGACGATAAAGTTTATAAGGCGGAATATGTCGGAAGCGGCACGTTCCTGATCAGCAAACCCAAGCGCAAAAAGGTCAAGGTGCGCCAGTCACAACTGAAGAATCCTCAACGCGGAGCGCGCAAGGGTTAGCATGCCGGGCAGGCATTCAGCCTGCCATCTGCTTCTTAGTTCCTAAGCACCGGAAGCTCTGCGGGCCTCGCGGTTCGCGCGGGAACCCGTCCATGATTCGGGTCCATTGCCCGTAACCATGCTTCGAGCAGCGCACGCTGCACCACGAACGCCGTCGCCATACTCCCAGCTAAAGTTGCTCCCAGCACAAAGGCTTGCATCGTCAATTCCCTCTGCTTGTAGGAATGCAATTCAAGCGCCATAGGTTTCGAACTAAGTAATGAAAATTGCTTCACGTGATATGTCATCGCAGGGACGAAGCGCGAATAACCTGTGCAGCGTTGATTGAACGACACTTAGGCGTTCGGGTGCCTAGCGCGGCAACGCCTCTCGTCAACGTGAATTTTACAGATTCCACGTCGCCGCCATGTGTCAATTTGCCGCTTGGATTGACCGAAAGTGCACGGCACTATCCGAAGAGATAGCCTACCCGATCCATACCGGAGAGATCCCTGCAACAATAGATAATGCCTGAGATTGTCCAAATCAACGTCTCCAGAGGAGGCCTTCCCAAGCGGCCCATTCCTCAAGCTCTATTAACGTGGACGGGCGTTGAAGGGGATCTCTGCGCACACCCTCAATATCATGGCGGCCCCGACCAGAGTGTGCTGATCGTCGCCGCTGAAGTGGTCGATGATCTCGCGGCTCGTGGGTTCCCGGTTTTCTACGGCGCTATGGGCGAAAATCTTACTGTGCGCGGACTGGCGCTCGACTCGCTGCGCACCGGTCAGACATGGCGCGCCGGAGACGCGATTCTGGAATTGACCAAAATTCGCGTGCCTTGTTCGACGCTGGACATCTATGGCAGGGGACTCCGGCAAGAGCTCTACGATGTGCGGGTGAAGCAGGGTGACGCTACTTCTCCGCTTTGGGCCCGGAGTGGTTTCTATGCGTCCGTCCGCCGTCCGGGAGTAGTGATGGCAGGTGCGCCTTTCGAGATCCTGTCGCACCTCGCGTAGCTTTGCAGCCTGCTACAAATAGATAAGGCCGAAATCCTTAAGCAGCAGATGTCGCCCACCTCAAACTTCGGCAAGATTTACCGGTATGAAGTCCTGCAGATCGTCGGCCAGGCCGAAAATAACGCTGTCTTCGAAGTCCGCGATCCGGTTAACGGGCAGATCGCGAACATTTACCGCTGGACGCCCCCGGCCGACGCGCTCGATTCGAGTCTCGCGAAACTCGACGGCCAAGTGTCCGCGATTCAGGATCTCGGTGCGGAGATTTTCTCGGCAGGCGGGAGCCTCTGTCTCGTCGCAGGCAACGACGATCTGGCGCGTACATCCCTCGAACGCCTCCGCAGCGTCGAGCTATTTCCTGGATCTTGGCCCAATATCATGGCGGAGATCTCCGAGCCTTTGGCGCCGGGGCCGTCGTTGCCGTCATCGGCGCCTTCGCCTGCAGTGAACGTCAGTCCGCCGCCGCCCGCACCTGCGATACGCACCAAGAGTCCGGCAGGGAAGATCTTCATGGCGGCCTTCATCGGCGCGTTATTAACCGCGGCGACCGCTCTCATCATCTTTGTATCGCGCACCCCGCCGCGCATCGAAACCTTCGCAGCCTCGATGAGCACCATTGAAGCTGGAGATTCCATTAAATTGACGTGGTCCGTGCAGGATAGCGAAAACGTGCGCATCGAACCCGGTATCGGCCCGGTGAATCAGTCGGGATCGCTCGACGTGACACCCGGAACGGACACCACCTATATTCTCACCGCGACCGGAAAATGGAGCACGAGCGCCGAATCGAGACAGACGGTCAGCGTTAAGGCCTCGCCGCTGGATATCGCCTACTTTCGCGCGGAGAATGCGCAAGGGAAGGTGAATCTGTCGTGGGAGGTTCACGGGTCGAAGCAGGTCATCGTCGGTTCCGACCCGGTCACCCGCAATGGTTCCCGCCTGGTCGATCCGGTGCGCCCTTTTTGGCTTCTCGCCTCCGCCCCGGATGGCGCAATGTTGGTCAGCGTCGTCAATCTGGTGAACTGGACTGGAGAGACTCGTTATGGCGTCACCACACGCGCGCGGCGGAATGACAAAGATGGTCTTCTGTACATTTGGATTGAGCCCGGCTCATTCTCGATGGGCTGCTCATCGGATACTCCGTGTTCTCCGATCGAGAAACCTGCCCACCCGGTTCAGCTCACCAAAGGATTCTGGCTGGGCGAGACCGAAGTCACGGTGCGCGCGTGGAAGCGCTATGTCCAGGCCACCGGAAGCTCCATGCCGGCGGAGTCAACCTTTGGCGGACGCAGCATCAATGCCGGTTGGGCCGACGAGCAAAAGCCAATCGTCAACATCGATTGGAGCCAGGCGCAAGCATTCTGTCAATGGTCCGGCGGACGTCTACCTACAGAAGCGGAATGGGAATTTGCGGCTCGCGCCGGGAGCGCGGAGAGATATTATGGCGATCTCGCACAGATTGCCTGGTATGGCGACAACAGCGGCCAAAATACGGTATCCACACTCGAAATCAACAACACCGATTCGGCCCACTACGAGCAGCGCCTCGCCGCCAATGGCAACACCGTTCACGACGCCGCGCAGAAGGCGCCCAATCGCTCGAATCTCTTCGATATGCTCGGCAACGTTTGGGAGTGGGTGGCGGATTTCTACGACGAGCAATACTATGCTCAGGCCGAAGTCCGAGATCCCGCGGGGCCTGCCGCCGGACCCAATCACATCACTCGCGGCGGCTCCTGGTTCAACACGCCGGATGAAGTGACCGCGTCGTCCCGCAGAGAAAGGAAACCGGATTACCACAATATCGATGTCGGTTTCCGGTGCGCCGCGCAATGAGTTATGCCCCGGATCTATAGCCGCTTCGAGATACCGGACCAATTCGCGTCCTGCATCGGCGGACCGTACCCGGCTCGCGATCTTGGGCATGATCGCGATGTCGTGTTCTATCGCTGGAGCCCGTCCCCATCGCGTTTCGATGCTGACTCGATGCAGGATAGAGCGCGTGCCGCCGTTGCCAGTGAGTTCGTTGGCCTCGAACTTTTCTCCGATGGCGGCTGCCTTTATCTCGTCGCGGCCGATGCGGCAAGCGCCAGTCCCGCGCTCGAAAAGCTGCGCCAGGTGGGAATGTTTCCCGAGCTAGCCACACCACCGCCCTTACCGCCAGAAGTACCTGGCAATGTGCATTTTGCCGCAGCGGCTCCCGGTGCGGTGTTCATCTCCGTGTACAAGCGGGCTGGCGGTGCTCGTCCCTGGATTGCGCCATTGTTGGTGCAAAGAGTGGACAGCGCGCGTGAACGTCTGCAGGTGAGGTGGTTTCATCCAACCAAGCCGCCCGAAACCGCGACCCTGCAGTTCACAAAAGGGAGATGGTTCGACTTGAGCAATGGAGGGAGTGAACTCCTTCTGCACGCGCCAACGGATGCGCAACGGACACAGTTCCTGGATTTTGTTAACGGCCAACTGACAGGATGAGTAGACTAGCTTATGGCCTAACGAGCTTGCCGCCGTCTCTCCAGGTTCGGCAGGAAAGCCGTGAGCAGCCCGATCGCCGGAAGATACGCACAGACCTGATATACGAACGCGATGCTGGTGGCATCCGCCAGTCGGCCCAAGGCCGCCGCTCCGAGGCCGCCCATGCCGAAGGCGAAGCCGAAGAACAGTCCGGAGATCATGCCGACCCGGCCCGGAATCAGTTCCTGCGCGTATACCAGAATCGCCGAGAACGCCGACGCGAGGATCAGTCCGATGATGACGCTGAGCACCGCTGTCCAGAAGAGATCGGCGTGCGGCAACATCAGAGTAAAGGGCAAGACACCCAGAATCGAAACCCAGATCACATATTTGCGGCCGAATCGATCGCCCACCGGACCGCCGATAATCGTCCCCGCCGCGACCGCGCCAAGAAAGATGAATAGATAGATTTGCGCTGTTCCGACCGACACGTGAAAGCGGCTGATCAAATAGAACGTATAGTAGCTGACTAAGCTTGCGAGATAGAAATACTTGGAAAAGATAAGGGCACCCAGAATCGCCACGGAGGCCAGGATCTTTCCGCGGGAGAAAGGGCTCGCCACGTCACGATGACCCGCTCGATTAACGGACTGCGCGTGCCTCGCCTTGTACCATGCGCCAATGCGCGCCAGAATCACAATGCCCAGGAGCGCGGCGAGAGAAAATAGTGCTACACTCCCTTGGCCCTTCGGCAGGACAATGAATGCCGCAAGCAACGGCCCCAGTGCCGAACCGGTGTTGCCTCCCACCTGAAATAGCGATTGCGCCAGTCCGTGCTGCCCGCCGGATGCCATGCGTGCCACTCTCGACGATTCGGGATGAAACACCGCCGACCCGATTCCCATCAGAGCTGCCGCGCCAAGTAATGATCCGAAGTGAAATGCAGCCGAAAGAGCCAGCAGCCCGATCAGCGTGAATGTCATGCCGACAGACAGCGAGTACGGCTCAGGTTTCCGATCGGTGTAATAGCCGATCACCGGCTGCAATAACGACGCCGTGAGTTGGTAGGTCAAGGTGATGAGGCCTATCTGCGTAAAGTCGAGATGATACGATGCCTTGAGAATCGGATAAATCGCCGGCAACAGCGATTGCATCATGTCGTTCAAGCAATGGCAGAAACTGATTGCTCCGAGTACCGCAAATGCGGTACGTTCAGTTCGCACCAACGGCTCCTGTAATTCCACCTTAGCGGCCACTCAGTTATTGTACGTTCCGCTGCCATACGTCACAATCAATCAATGGCCTTGTGGCTCGCCGGCTCCGGCGCTGAGAATCAGATCGCCGTGCCTCTCGCGCTGCTGCTCGTCTTCTGTAGCGCCAAGCTCCTAGCCGAGGTTTTTGAACGCTTGCGCCTACCTGCGATCGTCGGTGAAATCCTCGCCGGCGTTCTCCTCGGACCGGAAGTTCTCGGATGGCTTGAGCCAAATGACGTCTTAACTATTCTTGGCGAACTGGGAGTTATTTTCCTGCTGTTCCGCACGGGACTCGAGATCAAGTCTTCCGAACTGCTCCGTTGCGGACTCATGGGGTTCGGCGTGGCTACCGGCGGGGTCGTGCTCCCGTTCTTCGCCGGCTGGGGAATTGCGCGCGCGGCGGGAGAGCCTCATCTGGAGTCCATCTTCATCGGCGCAGCCATGGTTGCGACGAGCGTCGGCATCACGGCGCAGGTGCTCGGCTCGAAAGGTCTGCTGCAACAGCGCGCGAGCCAGGTGATTCTAGCCGCTGCCGTGATCGACGATGTGCTCGGTCTTCTGGTTCTCGCGGTGGTCAGCAGCATGGCCGAAGGCCGCGTCAATTTCGTCAGCCTAGGCCTTACGGCATCAGTATCTGTCGGATTCACTCTGCTAATCGCGTTCTGGGGCTCTCATGCTGTGCGGCGGCTCTTTCCCCGGATTCATCCCCGTTTGAAAGTTGCCGATGCGGAGTTCGCGATCTCGCTCTCGGTCCTGTTCGCGTTGGCCGTACTTGCAGTGTACGCCGGCGTCGCAGCGATAATCGGAGCGTTTCTCGCCGGCATGGCGCTCTCTGAAACGGTCGAAGCGCGCGTCCATACGATGACACATGGAGTGGCCGAACTGCTGACGCCCTTCTTCCTCGTTGGAATCGGCTTAAATGTCACCTTTGATACTCTGGCGAATCCCGGCACAATATGGTTCTGCCTTGCGATAACCGTGGCGGCCATCGTTTCGAAGTTCCTTGGCGCTGGTGCTGCCGCGCTTCGCATGGGAGTGCGCGACGCCGTCCGAATAGGCA
This sequence comes from Terriglobia bacterium, assembly GCA_963767545.1. Taxonomy (GTDB): domain Bacteria; phylum Acidobacteriota; class Terriglobia; order Bryobacterales; family Bryobacteraceae; genus CAVVFX01. The sequence goes on along the minus strand of CAVYEV010000079.1, from coordinate 79,083 downwards.
CCGGTATGATCCCTCGTGGAGAAGTGGGGGTTATTGTCGCGCAGATCGGACTGGCACTCGGCGTCGTTGAGCATCGCATCTACAGCGTTGTTGTGGTGATGTCGCTGGTGACGACACTTGTTGCGCCGCCGCTGTTGAGCCTGGCGTTCCGGAAACGCGGGCTCGCCGATATTAAGTGAAGGGTTTTTCTCACGCTTCTCGCAATCCTGGTTCTAATGCTGTGGGCAAAACACGCATTAAGTGAGATAGACGAAGCGGCGGAGAACAAAATGAAACGAATGTCAGGACGGCAGCGGTTGACCTGTCTCCTTCTGATTGCAGCGGTTAGTCTCACCGTCGGGCATCATCACAACGGTGCCAGTCACCGCGGCCTCGGCCGGCGGCTACTCCGGCGATAACGGCTCAGCCACCAGTGCTCAACTGAATGCTCCAAAAGGCGTGTGCCTGGATTCGGCCGGCGTCCTCTACATTGCCGACTCCGGCAATGGCCGCATCCGCAAAGTTGCAGGCGGTGTCACCACTACGATAACGGGGCACCCGCGCTTCGTATGGGAGTGCGCGACGCTATCAGAATAGGCACCGGTATGATCCCTCGCAGTGAAGTGGGGTTATTGTCACTTAGATCGGACTGGCTTTGGGGTAGTCGAGCCATCGCATCCATAGCGTTGCGGGGATGTCCCTGGTAACGACCCTTGCCGCGCCGCCGCTGTTGAGTCTGGCTTTACGGAAACGCGGGCGTCGAATGCTTTCCTCTTATTGACATCCATAAGACGCATGTGAAATAATCCGACGCATTGACCCGGATATTGCTATCCGAGGGGGTAAACTTGAAACGATTACTGCTTGCCTTGCTGCTACCGGCCTTGTTGCCAGCCCAGAATACCTCGTCCTCCTTATCGGGAACCATTCACGACGCCGCGGGCGCGGTCATCCCGAATGCCAGGATCACGCTGACCGGTGAGGGAAACGGATTCGTTCGAACCGTCAATTCAAACAACGGAGGCTTCTTCAATTACCCCGATTTGACGCCATCCACCTTTACGCTGAAGGTCGAAGGCGCCGGGATTTAAGTCAAGACAGATAACCGGAATCACAATCAGTTCCGGCGAGACGAAGGGCTTGGGTGAAATCAACCTGGAAGTCGGGCAGGTCTCCGATTCGGTCACCGTGACAGCCGAGGCGGTTTCAGTGAACCTTACCAGCGGTGAACGCGCCGGAACACTGACCGGCGATCAACTCGATCAGATCGCGTTACGCGGCCGCGACATTTTCGACGCCGTCAGCTTGATGGCCGGTGTCGTCGATACCAGCGACGGACGCGGATGCGCCCGGGCCCACCAGCATCGGCAACATCTACATCATGGGCGGACGCAACGATTCTAAGAATATGACCGTCGACGGCGTCACCAACCTAGATACAGGATCGAACGGCAGTGTCCATAGCATGCCGTCGATGGATTCAGTTGCCGAGGTGAAGGTATTGATGTCCGCATACTCGGCTGAAAATGGCCGGAATCCGACTTCAATCAACGTCATCACCAAAGGCGGAACCACGGCCTATCATGGCGGAGCGGCATGGTACTTCCGCAACGAGGATCTAAACGCCAACGATTATTTCAACAACCGCGCCGGGCGCCCACGCACACCGATACCGGTACAATATCGTTCCTTATTCAATCGGCGGTCCGGTGGTCATTCCCGAAACTGATTGGCCGCGACAAAAAGATTTTCTTTTTCTGGAACCAGGAGTTTCAGCAACAACTGGTGCAGTATGGGACGAAATTGGTGACTGTACCGACCGCGCTCGAGCGCGAGGGCAATTTTTCGCAGTCGCATAACACCAATGGCACTCTGTGGACAGTCAACGATCCGCTGAATAACAAGACGCTGTTTCCGGGCCGCATCATTCCTGCGTCGCGGATTGACGCCCATCGGAAAATCGATTTTGAACCTGTTCCCCCTGCCGAACTATACCGATCCGAATCCCATCAATCTTTATCAATACAACTACTTCACTTCGTCGGCCGGAGCTTATCCCAGGCGCACAGAGACCTTGCGCCTGGATTACTCGCCGACGCAACAACTGGCAGTTGTACATGAGCCTCAGCAACAATGCGGACAAGCAAAACACGCTATACGGCGTCATGGGTGGACGGATCGCTCAACTTCCCCATCACTCCAATCGTTTTTACGCAACCGGGCCGTCTTGGCACGCTTCACTCCACCAATACGATCTCGCCGACAATGTTCAACGAGGCATCGTTTGCCGCCAGTCAGAACACGCTGACGTTTGGCCCGCTGGATCCTTCAAAGCTCGACCGTACCGCAACCGGAATCACGATAGCCCAGCGGAACCCATCGCTCAATCCGCTCAACCTGATTCCGGACATGTCGTTCGGCGGCATCGCCAACGCGGCCAACCCATCTTTGAACGACGGCACGCCTTACTTCAACCGCAACACAATCTATAGCTTTATCGACAACGTGAGCAAGGTGACTGGCACCCACACGTACAAGTTCGGGCTCTATTTCGAGCACACTCAGAAGATTCAGAGCGCGAGTCCGCTGGTTCGCGGCAGTCTCAGTTTCAGTTCGGACGGAAACAATCCTCTTGACTCGAACAACGCCTACGCCAATGCGCTCCTGGGAAACTACGACACCTACGCGGAAGCGACCGCGCGGCCCAAGGGCAACTTCCTGTTCACGAATACGGAGTTCTATTTCCAGGACGACTGGAAGATTCGCGAAAACCTTTCGATCAGCTATGGAGTGCGTTTCTATCACGACCCGCCGCAATACGATAAGAACGGGCAACTGGCATCGTTCTCTCCTTCCGCCTATTCGATCGCGAGCGCTCCGGTCTTATTACGGCCGGCTACCGTGGGCGGTGTAAAGGTGGCGCTTGACCCGCTTACAGGCGCAACCTACGGCCAAGGACTCATCGGCACCTTCGCGCCGGGTCATGGCAATCCGGCGGACGGATCCGTTCTGGGCGGAGCGAACGGTGTCCCCAACGGACTTTATACGACTCTTCCCATCGACGCGGCTCCGCGATTCGGCTTCTCGTGGGATCCGTTCGGCAGGCGAACCACAGCCATTCGCGGGGGCGCGGGATTATACTTCGACCGGATTGAAGGCAATCCGGTGATGGGCCAGATCGGCAACCCGCCGTCGGTGTTCTCGCCAACGCAATACTACGGGACCTTCGCTGACATTCAAGCGACGGCAACGGCTGGTTTGCTGGCTCCGTCGGGCAGCCCCACTTCGCTTGCGACCACGGGTCATCAGCAGTCGGTTTACAGTTTCAATCTGGCGATTCAACATCAACTCGGGCGCACCAACATATTAGAGGTCGGGTACGCGGGATCGCTGGGCCGGCACCAGCTTTGGGAACGCGACATCAATCCTGTTCCGCTAGGCGCGCAGTTCCTGAATCTCAATCCACAGAATCGCGATCCAACCACTACCAGCAACGCGCTCCCGGCGAACTTCCTTCGGCCTTACCAGGGGTATGGCGATATCTACATGTACGAATTTGCCAATTCGTCGAACTATCATTCCCTGCAAGCGAGCTTCGGTCATCGCATGAGTCACGGACTCAGCCTGAATGCTTCTTACACGTTCAGCAAGGCCCTAGACGCGTCGGATTCCTACAGCAGCACGGTGGATCCGTTCCTCGATCCCCGATCCCGTAATTACGGTCCCGCGGGTTTCGATCGGCGGCAGGTGTTCAACGCCAACTTCTACTGGATCATGCCCAAGCCGGCCACGAACGCGCGCTTTAAGCCGGCCCATTGGGTAGCCGATGGATGGGAACTCGCCGGTGTCGTGCGCTACAACACAGGCGGTCCGTATACGCCGAGTCTGAATTATCTGAATGGTGTCACGACGGCTTCGGGTTCGGCTTCCGACGGACCGCGGGTAGAAGTGATCAATCCGGACGCGCCGCTGAATCAGCGCTTCGGGCCGCCGCCTGAGCCGCTCGGCCAGAGCAACGTGGTGTGGCAGTCGACGAGCACCGCTCCGCAACTCGGCAACCTGGGTAAGAACACCATCACGGGTCCGGGTACGGAGAACTGGGATCTGTCGCTATATCGCAATCTGCGGTTTACGGAGCGGTTAAGGGGCCAGCTTCGAATTGAAGGGTACAACGCCTTCAACCATACGCAATTTTCGGGTGTGGATACAGCACTGCGATTCGATCCAACCGGAGCGATGTATAATACTTCGTTCAATACGCCGACTTCCGCCCGGCCGCCACGCCGCATTCAAATTGCCTTGCGCATCAACTTTTAGGGTTGGGTCGCAAAGTTGTTAAGAGAGTGGGCGGCATCTGCTTTCCGCAGTTGCCGCTCGCCTCAGAGAATTAGCGGTAAAGAGTTTTATTTTTGGCAAATATCTCGCGAAGTCTGTCGTATTGTGGGTCAGCAGCCAGGGAATGCTTTAAGGCCGCATGGTGGCGACAATGTTGGCATGATGAATCTGTTTTCTTGGACTCTTCGCGACTCCACGAGCAAGAGAGCGGTAACGGCGGCATCCTCATCGGCGATTTCAAATTCGGCTTCGAATTGGCGAACCGCATGTGAGAGCGACTTAATAGTCGGCAGCGATACGAGGGCACGGGGCCGAGTGGTCGAGGCGATGTATTCCCGGACGGCCTGCCGAGTGGTCCAGAATGCCACGCCATAGCTCTCAAGTTCGCGCAACCTGGCTCGCCCCGCGTCACGAAAAGGCGTTCCGGAAAAACTCGCATAGACCAAGATGTTCGTGTCGAGAAATACAGGGCTATCTGTCGCCGGAGCCATAGATGTCTTCGCGGCGGAAAGTCATAACCGGAGTCGGCCAGTCGGCCCTCTAAAATTGGCAAGGAATCGATGGCGGCATGAGTTCTTCGCGCGGGGCTTTCCTGGAGTGGCTTCAACACAACTGAATCTCCTTCGCATTCCGCTTTGACACGCGTGCGAGGGGTCGCCTGAACGAGTTCCGCGGGAACCAGGATCTCACCTGCATCATTGACTTCGACAATCATCCGAACTCCTATCACCGTTATAGTCTGGCAGCGTGGAAACCGAAAGCCGCCGAGTGCTTCCAATGTCCCGGTTCTGCGGCCGTTTGCGCTTATATCTATAGAGCACCAGACACGATCGCCAGGTACGGTGCACTACCTATTTCGGAAATTCGTGGCGATATGCGTGTATTCGAACGGACGTCCGTACCAGTCCAACAGTTGGGCTTCGGGTTTGCGGTAGTGTAGTTGTACGTTCCCGCTCATACCGCAGGATGCCGGTGATCGAGGAGTGTCTATGAGGCTGACGCTGTTATCTTTCCTGCTGGGCACCTGGTTGTGTTCCGGTCAAATCAATCTACCAAGATATACCGTTAATACGTTCGCCGGATCGGTTCCGCTGGGTGACGGGGGGCCGGCGGCATCTGCGATACTTCGCTGGCCTGGGGCAGTTGCGTTCGACTCCGCTGGAAACCTCTTAATCGTCGACCAGGGCAACGCAAGCATCCGCCGAGTCACTCCCGATGGCATTATTCATACGGTCGCTGGCACCGGCACGACCGGGTTTAGCGGAGATGGGGGCCCTGCCAATCAGGCTCAACTCAGCTCGCTAATCACCGCTCTGGCGATCAACGGGAATGGCAATATATACATCGCGGATTCCGGGAACAATCGCATCCGGATGATTTCAGCCGTGGATGGACGCATACGCACTGTGGTGGATGGCGCGAAGCTGCCGGGTTCGCCTGAAATGCAGTTCGGCTTTAACGGAATCGCGATAGACGGCGACGGATCTCTATACATTGCCGACGACAACTACGATCAAATCTTCAAAATCGGGCAGGATGGCACTCTTACAGTGGTCGCGGGAACAGGCGAGTCCGGGGACACCGGCGACGGCGGCCCTGCCACGAACGCGACATTTGAGAATCTCTGGAGTGTCTATGTCGATGCCAAAGGCACGATCTACGTGTCCGATGCCGGATCGAATCGAATTCGGATGATCACCTCCGACGGCACGATCAACGCGGTAGCGGGCACGGGTGAGTCAGGATTTGCAGGGGATGGCGGACCCGCAATCCTGGCACAACTCAACTCCCCTTCCTACATTGTCCCGGACGCGGGCGGAAATCTCTATTTCGTAGATGACGGAAACACGCGCATCCGCCGGATTGCGACGGACGGCACGATTACCACGGTTGCGGGGAAAAATAACCCGAACGGATTTTCGATGGGCGATGGCGGACCTGCCACCGACGCACAGTTCACTTATCCACAAGGCATAGCGCTCTCCGCCGCGGGCGATCTCTTCATCGCCGACTTCGATTCGGCAATCCGAGTAGTCTCGGCAAGCGACGGCATCGTACGGAACGCTTACGGACAACCGCATTTCGCCGGAGATGGCGGACCCGCTGCCACGGCGCTGTTCACGCTTCCTCAGTCCTTCGCGGGGGACGGCAAAGGCAACTTCTACATTGGCGATAGCAACAACTTCAGAGTGCGGAAAGTCGACGCAAGCGGGACCATTACGACCATTGCCGGAAACGGCGCGTTCGGCAACTCAGGCGACGGAGGACCTGCGACAGGCGCGTCGCTTGAGGCGGTGCTGGCGATAACCGTGGACAACGCCGGAAACATTTACTTCAGTTCGGGCCCGACTGTGAGGCGAATTGGCGGTGACGGGATCATCACGACTGTGGCCGGCGGCGGCAGTTCGCTGGGAGACGGCGGCCCCGCGACTGCGGCTAACCTGGCCAGTTCTATCTACGGGCTTGCAGCCGACAATTCGGGATCTCTGTATATCGCGGACACCTGGCATCACCGGATTCGCAGAGTCACGCCGGACGGAATGATTTCCACCTTCGCAGGTACTGGTATGGCGGGTTATAGCGGCGACAACGGGCCAGCCACGTCAGCTCAGATGGCTACTCCCCGTGGACTTGCCATGGATGCCGCCGGGAATCTCTATTTCGCGGATCTCGCCGCGAATCGTGTGAGGAAGATCTCGCCCGATGGGATCGTCTCGGCATTCGCCGGCTCCGGCCAGGCAGAGGACACAGGCGACGGTGGATCGGCTATCAAGGCCAACCTCACGAACCCGTGGGGGCTCGGAATCGATCAAACCGGCAACGTGTATATCGCCGACTGGGCTACCTCAACGGTCCGGGTGGTAACGCCTGACGGTTTGATTCACACGATCGCCAGTGGGAATCCCGTCGATCTTCCGTCGAACGGCAGTTTCAGCGGCGATGGCGGACAGGCGATCGGGGCCGATTATTGCGGCACTGTCGCCTTGGGATTCGATGGCAGCGGGAAAGTGTATCTGCTCGATTTCGGCAACGAGCGTATTCGCGTATTGACGCCCAACCAATAGCGCGTCATCCTTGGCGGCCGCTCCGCTGATGCTCTACTTTTTCTGCTTCGGATCGAGATTCTGCATGATGTCGTCTTCGGTGACATGAGAAGCGATTCCGTTCGCCGGGACGTTCCCTTTTGCAACCCACACCAATGCATTGAGAACGAGTTTGCGGACATTGTCGTCGGCCAGGTTCTTGTGGAAGTGGCCTCCCGTGAAGCCGACTCCGCGGCCTCCGCCCGGACGTTGGTAGGCCCACATCACACACTGCGGCTGGCCGATTTTGGAGCGCACGTCGGGGTTGCCTTCATGCGGCCCGTCCTTGCGATCAAGGCTGCTGGCGGGAGGCGTGGTAACAAGGATCTGCGTGATGCCCTTCATATCATCGCGGAAACGCATGTTGTAATACCACTCATCCTTGAGCTTGAACGGTGTGACTCCGCGCGTGATGGGATGCTTGGGCAGCGAGGCGAAGTCGGCATCGAAGATCGGGTTGACGGAGCGGTTCAATTCAAAGTAGCCGCCAATCCAATTGAGGAATTCCTGATGCAGTTTATCAGCCGGTGGTTCGACGCCGTAATGATAAAACATAATGCCCGCGCCGCGATCGGCAGCCGCCTGCATCTGCGCAGTGTGATCGTCCTGCGCAATCAGATGCTTTGGGCCGCCATCGCAAAAGACCCAGATGGCGTTCGCTTTCTGTATGAGGCTGGCGTCGGAAGGCCAACCGCTTTTGTTCACCGTGGCGTGAATGCCGGGAACGTTGTTCAGAAGCTTGGCAAACAGCATGGCGTCGGCATTCTGCTCATGTTCCATAGGGCCGTGACTCGGAGGCCCCGCGATCAGCAGAATCTCGCGATCGGCGGCAAAGGCACTCGCACTGAGGGCGAGCAGGCAGAGGGAAAGTTTAGCTATGAACACGTTTAAAGATTAAATCACATTCCGCCGGGTCCGGCTCACCCGATCGAGCAGCGCAGCCACGATCATGACTATCAGCAGTTCGGTAATCACGTGGAACAGGAAGAGATGGCGCGCGTTGTCCAGGGCATCGGTTAAGGCGGACATGGCGAATTCAAGGATTCCGGCGGCCGAGAGGACCAGCGCCGGCGGCATGACGCGCCAGCGGAGGAGATCGTCGTTGCGCATCCATGCCACGAGCGCCGCAATCCAGGGGGCCAGGTAAATCAAGATCACGTGATATGGAAATAAATGCAGCGCGCCGCTCCGCAGTTTGCTCCACAAACTGAATCGAGTGGCCATTACGCCGGGCGGAAACCCGTCTTTCTGGCGATAGTTCGGCATATCGGTTGGACGCAAGACCGGCGCCTCGTTCTGGAGATCGCGCTTCATTTCGGCGAGCGGTACCAGAGGGTGGCGAAGGTAGTAAGCGATCACGTCTCCAAACGACGTCCGGCTCATGAAATTTTCGGCCCAAAGCGCGTTGTAGATGGGCGCGCCCGGCGTGTAGGCGTTCGTGTTCATGTACTTCAGATCCGCTTCACTTAGTCCGATCTCTTCGAGCATCGCAAGGGGGGCGTCTGAATGCGGACCGAGACGCGAGAAGATAAGGCTGTAGATCGGAAAGATCTGGTAGCTGGAAGGCGTGATGGCGAACATCGCGACGGTGGATGCAATCAACAGCAAGGCCACGGACATCCAACGGATACGCAGACTGCGGGACGCCTTGCGAGAGGCGAACACAAGAGCGGGCGCGGCGAAGAAGATACCGAGCACCGCGTGCTGCGACTTCGAAAAAACCAGTGCGACGCCGAAGGTCAGGTACGCGACCGTTACCAGCCATGATTGACAATTGAAGCAGGCCGCTGCAGCAACTGCGGCTGCGCCGATCAGCAGCACGAATGAGGCCGCGTCCATATACGCGGAATTCAGATAGCAGACATAGGCTACGTCGCTGAATATTAAGATGAATAGCGCCGGTACGCCGTAGCGCACCAACGGCGGGCCTCGGCGGGTCAGCCGAAGCAGGATCGCAAACGCGATCAGGAGAATTACCAGGTGCGAGGCGCCGAGAACGCGGAGATCGAAGTGCTCAGTTCTGCTGAAGGGTCTAGATATTTTGATTGCAACGCCCGCCAGCAGCCTTTCGGTCGAGGTGAGCCCCAGATTGTAATAACAGTCGGGTCCAACGTGATAGTCGGTCACGAGGTACTTGTTGTTTTGCGCTTCATGATCCCACGTACAGGTGGACCATGGACCGAGCACCTTCATGAAATCGGAGTTGTTAGCGAGACCGGTCACTGGCCGCAGGAACATCTGATAACCCACAAGCGCCAGGAATGCAGCGAAACAGACGAGTTCCCAACGCGACGATTGCAGCAGGGATCGCACAGTCGAGAAAGACCGCGCAGGCACCTTGCGCCACAACGGGATCGATTCCCTTGTGCGCACAACCGGAGTCCTCTCCTTTATTTTGATGCGGCTGAGCAACGCCGCCGCGATCAACAGGATCAGCAGTTCGGTGATGACCTGGAAAATGAAAAGGTGCCGCGAATTGTCTAGCGCATCTGTCAAGGCGGACATAGTGAACTCCGCGGTGCCGGCGATCGAGAGCATGAGCGCAACAGGCAGGATTGGCGGCCAACGTTTGTTCTTCCAAGCCAGGAAAAATGCCAGCCATGGAGCAAGATAGATCAACAGAACGTGATATGGAAACACCTGCAGGAGCGAACCGCGGATGTTGCTCCACAGACTGAATCGCGTGGCCATGGCCCGCGGTGGATAGCCATCCTTCTGACGATAGTTCGCCATGTCCCTCGGTCTGAGCATTGGAGCGGCATGAGTCAGGTCGCGATGCATCTCGGTGAGCGCGGTCACCGGATGACGGAAGTAAAAGAGGATCAGCTTCGAAAAGGATGTGCGCCGGAGGAAGTCCGCAGCCCAGGCATCGTTATAGACGGGTGCGTTGGGCATATACGCATGGGTATCGAGATACTTGAGATCTTCTTCACCCAGTCCGACCTCTTTGATCACATCCCATGGCGCATCGCTGTGCGGGGCCAGCCGGCCGAAGATTACATCGTACAGAGCGAATATCTGGTAGTGCGGCGGAGTGATGGCGACCATGGTCACCGTGCAGCCAGTCAGCAGCACGGCGATCAACGCCCACTCTATCCGAACGATGCGTTTGGCAGGACGCAAAGCCAGAACCACGGCAATCGCGGCGAAGCCCAGGCCAAGTATCGCGTGTTGGGATTTCGAGAAGACCAGAGCCGCGCCAAAGATCAGGAATGCAGCGGAGCACCAGGCGCGGCTGGTGGTCGATACAGGCAGCTATCGCAATTGCTGTCAATACCAGCAACAGCAGGAACGCCGGAGCATCCAGGTAAACGGAATTGAGATAGCAGGTATAGGCAACATCGGTGAAGATGGCGATGAACAGAATCGGGACGCCGTATCTCACCGCGAGCACGGCGCGATGTGTCAGGATCAGCAGAATGCCGAAAGCGAGTAGTAACAAGGTCAGGTGAACCGCGGCCAAGGCGCGTAGATCGAAGTTCTTTGCCCCGGTAAAAATCGCGGAAAGACGCTCGGCGGCGAAAACTAACGGCATTTCTGTCGAGATCAGGCCTGCATCGAAAGTGCAGGCCGGATCGACCAGATAATCCGTTACCAGATAAATATTGTCCTGCGATTCGTGATCCACGGGACAGATAGAGAACTGGCCGAAAACATAAGAGAAATCGGAGTTGTTGGCGAGGCCGGTGACGGGCGGCAGGAAGATCTGCCATGCGACCAGCAGCGTGAATACGGAAAAGCAGACAGCCTCCCACCACCAGGCGCGGGATCGCGTCTGAACTGGCGGAGTCATTGCGCGGATGAGGGCAGCGAAAGAGCCCAGGCGGCAAGCGACAGAATCAAGGTCTCGGTGATGACGTGAAACAGGAACATGTGGCGATGCGTGTCGATAGCGTCGGTCAGGGTGCAGATGGCGAATTCCACGGTCCCCGCGATTACCAGTGTAATAGCCAGCGGAAGGAGCCGGTTACGGCGAAGCGGCGCGAAAAATGCGGCGAGCAGCGGAAGGGAGTAGAGAAGCAAAAGATGATAGGGAGCGAAGTAGAGCATGCGGCTGCGCAGATTGCTCCAAAAACTGAAACGGGTAGCGACTGTGTGAGCAGGAAAGCCGTCCAGTTGGCGATAGTTTGCCATATAGTCCGGGCGGATGGAGTGGACGCTGTCGTGAAGTTCGAGATCAAGTTCATGGGACGGCAGTGAAGGATGGCGCAGGTAGAGGAGACAGATCCGGCCGGCCGATGCGTGAGACAGAAAGTCGCGCGACCAGTCCGGGCTCGGGTAGCGGACAGCCGGCTGAAAAGGCGTTGGTTCCGATCCATTTCTCATAGCCTGGGCCTAGTCCGAGTTTGGAGAGGACGGTTCGATCATGCAGCGCGAGGCGGGAGAAGACGAGGTTATAGATCGAAATGCCGGGATAGTCTTCGGGAGTAAGCGACGGCATCTACGGCCGCGGACACAACGAGCGCTGCCGCAGCGATCGTCCACATCGCGCGCCTGTCGCGGAATGCGTACCAGAATGCGAGCCCGGCAAACGGAATGCCGAGCAAAGCGTGTTGCGCTTTGGAGAAGAGCAGCAGGACACCGGCGATCGCATAAGCAATTGGGGTCCACTGCGCAGTTGAATGCTGGGCAGCGAACGCGGCAATGCTCACGAGAAGAAGAAGCAGAACCCATGACGCGTTATCCATGTAAGCGGAGTTCAGGTACGCGACATAGGCGACATCGCTGAATATCAGGATGGCGAGGGCGGGAAGCGCGATGCGCACCAAAGGGCGCTGACGCCATGAGAGGCGCAAGAACAATACCATCGCCAATGCCAGAATCGCGAGGTGGACAGCGGCCGATGCGCGCAGATCGAAGCGGTAACGCCCCGTGAACGGGCGTCCAAGATATCGCGCGATGTCTACCAGCAGGATTTCGGTGGAGGCGAAGCCGCTGGGCCAGTGGCATCGCGGTCCGGCATCATAGCTGCTGACGAACCACGCGTTCAGATTGCCGGGAGGCGCGGCGCACACATGGGCAGGGCCGAAAACCTTGGGGAAATCGTTGTTATCCGAGAGTCCCGTGATCGGGCTGACGAAGAGCTGCCAGCCGGTGAGCGCAAGGAAGAAGACAAAGCACGCGAGTTCCCAGGCCCGGGATTTCAACGCAAGCAAGACTTTGGGCCTATTGAGATGTTCTGATCGAACTGGTAGCGCCCGATTGCACCGAGACCATAACAGGAGTGCTGGCTTGGGCGTTGTCGAGCGAGTGAACTACCACTACATTCGTACCGGAAACGATGTTGGTCGGAACCTGCGCCACAATCTGATTCGAGGAGGTCTGCAGCAAGGGAAGCGGCACATCGTTGAACGTGACGCAGGTAGCCGCCGAGCACGGTGGGAGCGGGAACCGTCGATGCTGCCGCGGTTGAGGCCAGAGCATTTCCGTTGATATTGATGAAGGTTCCAGGCTTGATAGTTCTGGGTGCCGTCATTGGCGTTGACGATTCCCATGATACCGGTGGCGACAACCGGAGTCGGCGCGCCGTTGGGAGTTAGCGGGATGACCGTCAACCCGGAGATCGTGAGAATGTAGGCGACATAGTTGGAATCGACGACCATCTGACGGGGTGAAACGTTGAGACGCGTGTTGCCGAGCAGAGTGAAACGCGGATTCTCCGCCGAAACCGCGAGTTGCTTGACCGCGCCGCTTTGGAAGTTGACTAAGTCGATGAGAGGCCGCGGATCGTCGGCAGGCGTGGTGGTGATTGCCGACTTCACCGGCGTGGACAGCCGCACATAATTGCTGGAGTCCATTGGGAAGGTGGCGACGGTGTTGCGTGCCGGTCCCGATGTCGAAAAGTTGCGTGAGCGAGCTGTTGAATACGAACCGGCCGATGGTGAAATAGGAGCCATCGGGGGCAACGCCTAGCGGCAGGTAGAAGCCAGTGATCGGCGCCGTGATCAGGCCCGACACTTTGGATACATAGGAATCCGTCAAGGCGCTGTATATATAGCCGCTACCAGTTCCATCGATAGTGAGGATTGTGCTCGCGTCCGCCGACCCGAGCATCATCTGGTAGGGAGCGGGGAGCGTGTTGACCGTCCCGTTCAGAGTCACGGTATCCGGGGCGCGGACCGTGGCGGCATTGCCGAATACCTCCCATTGCGAAGCCGCCCCCGCCGTGCCCGCGGCCAGGAGGAACTGAAGTCCGGATAGACCGTAGGCCAGCGCACGCGGATTCGAAACGGTCGATGTCGTGCCGCCTCCCTGCCGCGGAATCGCGGGGAAGGCTACGGATCCGACGACGGCCATCTGCGTGAGATCGACGATGCTGATGGATTCGCCGCCCGTGTTGCCGACATAAAGCGTGTTGCTGTCGGAACTGAGCGCCATCTGGTGCGGCATCTGGCCAACCGGGATGGGATTGAGGAAGACGCGATTGACAGTGTCGAACACTTCGATGCGGTTGTAACCGGAGTTGGTGATGTAGACGAGGTTGCGAGTGCTGTCGAGCACGATGTCCCAGAGACCCTCGTTGCCTCCCGTGGTACCGGTTAGAGGGGATGTAGAGCTAGGGTTCGGCGTCTGGGGAACGGGATAAACCACGCCGCGCATATCCGGCTGGCGATAGTTCATATAAAGGCGGATGTTCGGAGGAATGTTGACGGCTTCGGCGGAGTAGAGCGTCACGTCAATGGGGTTACCGGAAACCGCTGTCCCGCCTCCCGTGATCAGGTTCGTCCCCGGCTGACGGGTTTCACCGGCGCGGCCGGGTTCGAACGAGAAGGTAATTGTCGCCGGAGTTACGCCGGTATTCACCGAGTAGGTCAGAGCCGCCGTCGAGGGTATGTTTATACCGAAGGTAAGCTTGCCCTTGCCGGCATTGAGGATTTTCAGTTGTCCGGTGACCAGCCCTGGATTACAGGGATCCTGCGCCAGGAAAACGAGAGTAGACTGCGGTTGCAGAATGGGACTGTTGTACAGAGTTGAAAGAGGCAGGTAGGTGACGCCGGATTGAGAAAGGCTCCAGGCTTTAGTTCCATCGGTAGTCATCACCATGCGGGCCAGAATATTTTCCGGAAGCCGAATCCCGAGCTGAATTGCCAAATTCGTCGAATCGCTTACGAACAGTGTGGAAGACTGCGGCGGGGGAGTTGGCGTGCCGGTGAGGGCGTTATTGAAGGCGCTGTAGATCTTGGTTCCGTCGGGTGTGAAGACACTTCCTCCGACGTTCGTCTGTACGTTGAAGGGATTGGCGATGGTCCAAGGCGCATTGGCATTGTTCGCCTGCGCGATTACTCCCAACGTGGCCGCGTCATATAGTGTGAACCCAGCCATAAATCTCGATCCATCCGGCGAGACTGAGAGCACGGTCGATTGGCCCGTTACGGTACGCGACCGGATGATCGTGCCGGAGGCAACTTCGTAGACAAACAAGTAAGTTGAAGTGGTGGTCGGCGTCGTGAGGCCGATGACGAATTGACCGTCCGGCGTTCGAGTCAGTTTGCTGTTCCAGGCAAGCGTTGGCCGAGTGACATTCGTGCTGCCGATCTGCGTCGGCGTTGAGGCCGCGGGCGGGGTCTGCACTGGGATCAACTGCTGGCCGGCTTGCTGCGACTTATCGAGAATCAGAAGACTGCTGGTCGCGCTAGCGTGGAGACCAGAGCGCGTCCATCTCCGCCGACTGCGACACCCTGCGGCTTGGCCGGTAGTGCTACCGTTTGTATCACGGTATCGGAGCCGAGATCGATAATGCTCACGGTGGACACGCCGGAATTAGTGACATAAAGTGTCGAGTTGTCGATCGACATCGCGGCTGCCAAGGGGCTGGTACCGACCAGGATGGCGCGCACAACCTTCTGGGTTGTCGTGTTGATGATATCGACCCGGTTGGCGTTGGTATTAACCAGATAAAGATAGCCACGGGACTCATCGAGAACCACATCGGAGGGGGTATAGCCGAGATTGATGATTTGGCCGAACGTCGCGGCTTGCTGGGTCGTCTGGGCGTCGATGTCGGGGCTGGTGAGAAAGCCAAACCAGACGGTGAGGGCAAGGAAATAGATATAAGGGGGTCGAAATGGTTTCACGAATATATGCCTTTGGGACGCGGCGTGACGGATTCACCATTGTAACCCCAATGGTTCGGAAGAGTTGCCGCTGGCGGACCCTTGCGCCTACAGTTGCTGGCCAAGTCTGGGGCGAGCTGAGGTTAGCAAACGCATCCAGTCGTCCATGCCAGTGCCCTTCTTCGAAGAGACTTTCAAGAACGGCATGCCAGGCCTCACGCGCTTGATGTTGCGTTCGGCCGCGGCCAGATCGAATTCGACGGCTTCGGCGAGGTCCATCTTGGTGAGCACAGCCAAATCCGCGGTGTTGAAGATGGTCGGATATTTGAGTGGCTTATCTTCGCCTTCAGTTACCGATAGCAGAACTACCCTCAGTTCTTCGCCGATATCGTAAGAAGAGGGGCACACCAGGTTCCCGACATTCTCGATGAAGAGAAAATCCAATTGGTTAAGGTCCCAGCCTTCCAGGGCATTTCGTACCATGGCAGCTTCAAGATGGCAAAGAGTTCCGGTGGTGATTTGCTTGACCGGCACCTGAGAGCGCGCGAGGCGGACGGCGTCGTTATCGGTCGCGAGGTCTCCGACCAGAGCCGCGACGCGGAAGTCCGCCCGAAGGAGAGAGAGCGTTCTCTCGAGGAACGCGGTCTTCCCTGAACCGGGGCTCGATACGAGGCTCACCACATATACGCCAGCGTCGTGAAAGCGTTGCCGCAGTTCGCGAGCCACGATGTCGTTCTGCTTAAGAACGTTTTGCCGAACTTCCACGAGGCGGGGTTGCGGAGTCATTGGCTTATGGCCACAGCCTCTTCGATCTCCAGAGCAGCGACTTGTAGTTCACGCCCCCGGATGACCTCGGATACCGGGTTTCTGCATTCCGGACAAACAAACCACTGAATCGAATTCAATGGACGCGGGGCCATACAGCCTGGACAATACACCACGACGGGGATCTCTTCAATTACCAGACGCGACCCCTCCAACTCTGTGCCCTCACATGCCAGTTCGTACGACGAGAGCAGCGCGTCCTTGACCACGCCGGAGAGCGCGCCAAGCTTGAGAAACACCGCATTAATCCGTGCGCCGCCACGACGCTCCGCTTCTTCCTCCGCCATCTCGACGATGCTCATCGCGATCGATAGTTCATGCATACCGTCATCCTGCGACTACACAGCCGCGACCCTGCCATCCAACCTGCACCACGCCTCCGTCCTCTGCCAGAATCGGTACGGTTCGCTGCCCGTCGGAGATCGCGATCATGCGAGCACGGGCCTCGCTGTCCAGTTCCACGTCATATTCGATATAGTCGTGTCCCTTCCACTCGAGCCACTCGCGCATTTCCTGAGTGTACGGACAAGTTCTGGTTCCAAAAAGTTCAAATTTAGGCACGGGCAAGCACCTCCAGGGTTTCGCGAATCACGTGATAGGTAGACGCTTGAACTTCCTGAATACGCGGAATGTAATCGGATCGAACGACTAACGGGAAATCGGCCAGTTCGCGCCGCAGAATCTCGCCGCCGTCATAGCCCAGCAGCGCCACGGTGAGCAGACCTCGCTTTCTCGCCTCTTCGAGCGCCATGATGATATTTCGCGATCCACCGCTCGTCGAGATTCCGATTGCGACATCTTCCGCGCGAGCATGCGCAATGATCTGCCGCAGGAAAATCAGCTCGATTCCGACATCATTGGCGATCGCGGTGATGTTCGCGGGCTCCATCGACAATGAGATCGCGGGAATAGGCCGGATATCCGGCGGGAGGGCTGAAGCAATCGATAGCCCAATCGTTGGCATCGGTAGCCGATCCTCCGTTGCCGAAAATGATCAGCTTGCCGCCGTGATCCAGGCGCTGGTGGATGGCGCGCGCGGCGTTTACGATTTGTTCGGATTCGTTCGCGAGCCACTCGGGCGCGCAGGTTCGCGTCCTCTTCGACCTTCATTTGGATGGATGCGGCGACCTGCTCAACGACATCGTCCGTCGGCTGCTTCTCTCCACCGAGAAATGGATACAGAAAGCCGGATTCGCCGACGTCGAACCCGAGCTCCCGGTGCTCAAGAAGACATGCACCGTTTCCCACAGCGTGTGATAGAGAATCTCGATCATCTCCTGATGGACGAATGGATTCCGATCAGGAGGTTGAAAAGAGTAAGAGCCGCACTCCCCGGGCAGCGCGAACGTCATGGCTCCGCGCCTGTGCGCCGCAGCGAGCGCGCTCTCAACTTCCGCATCTCCTTCAGGAGGCCCGAAGCCCATTACGATGTCGTCCGGTTGCAGAATCGCATCAAGCCAGGGACGAAAGTGCATGCGAGAGATCGAGCGCCGGCAGCGCGCGCTTGCCCACGATAACCGGATGGACGAACTCGACAGATACGTGCTGCGCATCGGTAGCGTAAGGACCTCTTCCAAACGCCAGCAACCGGCCTCCGCGAAGGAAACGTTCCGACATCTCCCGGCACGCCACGGCCAGCCGGACGCGCCTGCAGCTCGAAGAACTCTTCGGAAGATTCGATTACGCTCTAGATAGCCGATCTTGGACATCGTTTGCCAGGCCGCATCCCTTCACCATATTGTGCTCTTAGCAGATTCTCGGCAGCGGATCTCCCACCAGCATATCCACGATCTCGGCTGCCTCCATAGAGCGTCGTCACCAGCACTGCGCCGGCGGGCTGTTCGCTTATTTCGCCGATCAGCGCGGCTTCCGCGCCGCCGGGCGTGTCGCGCAGGGCATCGAGAGCGGCCGCCGCCTGTTCCGCGGCGACCACGGCGATAAACTGTCCCTCATTCGCGATGTGAAGCGGATCGAGTCCCAACAACTCACACGCGCCGCGCACCTCATCCCGAACGGGAATCAGATCCTCGGAAAGCAGGATTCCGAGTCCGCAATCGTGAGCGAGTTCGTTGAGTGACGTCGCTACGCCGCCGCGAGTCGGATCGCGCATCCAGTGGACGCCCGCGCCAACGGCATCCGCCAAAGCCTCCACTAACGGGAGCACCGACCGGGTATCGGAGCGGAGATCGGCTTCGAGATCGAGTTCTCCGCGCGCCAGCAGAATGGTGATGCCGTGATCGCCGATCGGACCGGAAAGCAGGATCTTGATCGCCGGTTCGCACCGCGGCGGGCGAAATAGCTCAATCCCGGAATCAGGTGCCCGATGCCGGCAGTCGTGATGTACATCTGGTCCGCTTTGCCGTGCTCCACGACTTTGGTATCGCCTCCCGCTATGATGACGCCCGCGGCATTCGCGGCAGCAGCCATGGCGCGGACCTCAGCTTCCAAAATGTCCGTCGGCAGCCCTGCTTCGAGCACATAACTCACAACCAGGGCCTGAGCCCGTGCTCCGGAGACGGCGAGGTCGTTCACTGTTCCGTTTACGGCGAGCTCTCCGATGGAGCCTCCAGGAAAGCGCAGCGGCTTCACAACGAAACTATCGGTGGTAAACGCAACACAAGTGCCGTTGACGTTTACATGCGCCGCATCCCCTAGTGGCACTGCGGCCGACCGAAAAGGATGGGAGCGAATAATCCATCGATCAGTCTGCGACTGGCCTTTCCGCCGGCTCCGTGAGCCATCTCTACTTGTGTATCCCGAAACCGGATTTTAGACACAACGCTGGTCATCTGATATGACTCCCGTTACGCACCTAAGGAAGTTGGCATCGATGGAGGCGACGGCATGACTGATAAATTCGTCAGCACCTGGCTCTTGCGATGCTCGTAGTTGTAATAGGCCGCGCAGGAGCCTTCCGACGACACCATCAACGCACCGATCGGATGTTCGGGAGTGCACTCTTTGCCGAACAGCTTGCACTGCGCCGGTTTCAGCACACCTTTCAGGACTTCCCCGCACTGTGCGGCTTTCGGATCGGTAACCCGCACTCCTGGGACGGAAAACCGGCGCTCGGCGTCCCACTCCGCGTACGATTCGCGAATCCGAAGAGCGGACTGCGAGATGAACCCGAGACCCCGCCATTCAAAGTAAGGACGCAATTCAAACACCTCAGCCATTGCTTTCAGTGCCGCGCGATTACCTTCCCACGGAACGGCGCGTTTGTATTGGTTCTCAACTTTATTTTGCCGGTCATTCAATTGGCGCAGCAGCATCACGATTGACTGCAAGAATGTCGAGCGGCTCGAACCCCGCAACGACAATCGGCTTTTACTCGTTATTCGCGATCCATGCATAGGGCCGGCATCCGATAACAGTAGAAACGTGGCCGGGGCCGATAAACGCATCGATTCGCATATCGGGAGAATCGAGAATCGCGCGAATGGCCGGGATAATCGTCACGTGATTGCAGAAGACCGAAAAGTTGCGGATTCCTTGCTCTTTCGCCCGCATCAGCGTGAGCGCCGTGGAGGGCGCCGTCGTCTCGAAGCCGATGGCGAAGAACATCACGTGTTTATCCGGATTGTTCCGCGCGAGCTTGAGCGCATCGGAAGGCGAATAGACGATCCGGACATCCATCCCGCGAGACTTGTATTCGAGCGGAGTGCCCCGCGTGCCGGGGACGCGCATCATGTCCCCGAAAGCCGTAAACATGACGTCGGGTTGCTCCGCGATTGAAAGGCCGTCGTCGATTCGGCCCATGGGAAGAACGCAGACCGGACAGCCCGGTCCGTGAACTAATTCGATGTTTGAAGGGAGCAGATCCTTCAGGCCGAACCGGTAGATCGAGTGTGTGTGGCCACCGCATACCTCCATGAAGCGATAGTGGCGTTTCGGCTCGGCGAGGCGGCGGATCTCGTCTGCGGTTCTGGTGATTAGTTCAGGTTCGCGAAACTCATCTACAAATCTCATGTGTTATCCCTTTTGGCGCGATCACGGCGCGGCGCCGTTCCCTCTGGCTCGCCCAAACCATAACCCCGCACCTCTTGCATAGCGGCTTCGCTCTCGCCGAGTTGCGTGAGCATCTCGATCTGCTGCAGCGCATCGGATTCGCTGATCTTGCTCATGGCGAAACCGACGTGGATCAGAACCCAATCGCCGGTGCTGCGGGATCTTCCTGCAACAGTCCGAGGTCGACTTTTCGCCGCACGCCCAAAACTTCCACCACAGCCATGCCGCGATCTTCGGCGCAACAGTTCGACAATTTTTCCGGGAATGGCAAGGCACATATCCTTATTCCTCAGCCCGTCATCCTGCCTTCGGGCGACGATGTCGAAAGAAAACTTCAGCTCATCTTTCAGCTTCATCATGCCTCCCGCAACATTTACGAGAGGAATGCCGAAATTGGTTTGCAGAATTGAGAACTCGCCGGAGGCGCGCAACATATCACCCATGAGAACGACTTGCGCGGTAACGGGAACATGATCAATCGTGCCACGCAATGACAATGTCCCGTCCAGCATAACCTTATACCTTCCCTCGCTCAATTTGCTCGCGGATGTTCCCTTACTACCAAAAGTGATCGTAGGATACTTAGCGCTTTCGAGCACTCTGTCATTCATGATCCCTTCCATTTCCTTGCGATCTTTGCTCTTGATATCGTCTGTAACTTCAAGCGAGTCCGCGCGGATCTCGACTCGCAGCACGGCTCTCTCCGGCATGGCAGGGTCGAAGTCGGCGTCACCGTTAAAATCGCGGATCGCGATGGTTGGATTGTGGCCCAGCGCCGATAGCATTCCGCCCGCGAATGCACGTACCGTGAAACGGCTCGCCGATTTGTCGAGAACGTAATGGCTCACGGCGGTTCCGCTCCGGACCGGCGTCACATGGACCTCAGTTTCAGGTACCGTTCGAAATCCGGGATCGCAGCCCCGATCAAGTTGCCGATTCCCGCGCCGCCAATGTACCGGCGGACGATCGGTGTCGACAAGATGAGCCCAGCGCCAAAGACCACCAAGGCCGCGCCGCACAAGCAGAAGCAGGGTATCCTTACCCTCGTTCGATTCCAGACCGCCGGTATAATCCATACTGTCCATTGACATGTTTTCTCCTTCTTATTACTGAACCTGCGTTACTCTTTCCGTCGACCGACCATCGAGTATCCCCGAGACCAACGTCTCGATCAACGCGACGGCTTCCGCTACTGCCGCTTGGACCGGAGCGCTTAAACCAAATTTGCCGCCCTCATCCGATTTGAGTTCGCCAGGCTCACAACCCACGATAAGAATTCGGTTCTGTACGCCTCCCATCGACCTGACAGTGCGAAGCACGCTCGCCGGATTCATGCTGTGCGCTTCGATGCCGGCCTGTATGCCATCCGGATTCGACTCCAGGGCATCCGGTTCGATTAGATAAATCGTGCCCGGTTCGCCGCCACGTGGGCATGCATCAACCAGAACCACGAGTTCATAGGGATCGAGCAGTGCGTATGTGAGATCGAGGCCTCGTATTCCGAAGTCCTTCAGGATGATACCTGGCCCTAGGGAGCGCAGCGAGAGCCGGCGCGCCACTTCCGTTCCGAATCCGTCGTCGCCCAGAAAGATATTTCCGATGCACGCAATAAGAATCCTTCCATTGCGGCAACTATTGCCATCGCCGGAAAACGTCATAACCACCCCAATTCCTCAGCTTTGAAGAAGAACCGATGACCCGGTTGCCGGAGTGCGCCCAAATCCTTGCCGGGATCGTCATCGATTACGATGGCCACCTGAACCTGGCCGTCGTAATCCTGCTCAATACTTTCGATTGCACCGATCTTTCCGGCCAGTGCAAGATCCATAATGTCGCCGCCGGGCCGCGGACGCAGGCGAACGCGATCGCCAATCTTCAACTCGCGGCCCTCCACCGTCACCCGATCTATGCCCGGTTTGTCCTCAAGCAGATGCCATTCCCATTCATTCATCGGGACGCCTCCTCGCTCACTCGCAAGCCGCGCAACGCGCCGTGCAGCTTCTGAAAATGCTCAAGCGGCAGCATCTCGGTTCTTTCCAGAATGCGGCGGGCACGATCGTCGCCATTCCTAATTTCAAGTTTCTCTTCGTCCGTCATCGTCAGGATACGCAGAGCTAGAATCTCATCGATCTCCGTACCATCGAAGAGGTCGCCTGCGCTTTCAGGTGCGATCTGCGGATAATCGTAAAGGATGATCGGCGCGGATAGAATGAGATCTCGCCGCCCTTCTTCACCTGCCAGTACAGGCCACGTGCCGATATTGCGGCAAGTCTCTGTCGCGCTCTTGAACTGCTCGGGAGGATCGAGCAAAGAAACAAAATCGCCGCCAGCCGCTTGCAGGATACTGTGGACAGAAACCAGCGATCGCGGCAACACATCGTAGCGGCCTGTGCCATTCGCGCCCTCTAACCGCGCGAGGTTCCGGATTGTTAGCGACACTTTGAAAAGGCGCTCGTTTACTTCCGGCGCTCTCAGTTCTACTTCCCCCTCGACTCTTTCAGATTCGCTAACCTCAAATGTAAATTCCTTCCGGAACGGACTGGCCATTATCGACTGCAGGACGATCGGCGCAATTGCGATGCTGCGCTCCCTGCCTTCCTGCCGATCCTGCCGTGTCACGAGCTGAAGGAATCTAACCCGGACTTCGATAACAGTGGACAGATCACCTTCCACCAGACATTCAGTCCTCATTTCACAGGACTCCGATCCTGCCTGGAGGTCGCAATACTCGCGCGGATAAAGGACGCCAAAATTGAAACGCTGCCGGTTCTTTACAGCGGTCGGACGGTAAGGATAGAGAAGGTAGCCCTCGTAGAGCACAGCATCGGCGATCTTTTCGACCAGACCTATATTCATGACGGCAATGCTTCCTCTCTTGCACCGGCAAGCATGGATTCGATCGCTTCTTCCCAGCTGGGAATGCCACGTTCGATCTTGAAGCGATGCAATTCCTCGAACACGTCCCGGCGCAAGCACAGCCACGCGGTGTTGGGATAGTACATGTCCATCATGTCTTTCCAAACTGTGAGCGGTACGCGGAACTTCGTCTCGGTATTCCATGAGATTGGAGCCACTCGCAAGGCTGCTTCGGAGTCCGCGTAAAACACCGAGCCGCTAAACATCAGGCAAACGGGAATGTCTCCTTCCGACAAACCATGGAAGTACTTCGTCGTCGCGACGTTAAAGTCGAAAGTGCAAGGGACCTGCAAATCGGCGCTTGCAGTGCCCGTGAACTGCGTAACGACTGTACTAGTGTTACTCCAGAGCAGGTTGCGCAAGGTCCGGCCCCAACGTTCCGGTTCCCCGAAAAGATCCCGTAGCGCGCCCTGCTCTTCGGCGTTGTATCGCCGCCGCGTAGCCTCGATTTGGATCTGGCAGCGAAGCACCACAGTATGGATAAGCTCCGTGGGATCGGCATTCGCCACGCGTAATCTGAATTCAAGCATGGGAGACGCCGCGAACGGTATCGCGTCTACTCTCTCGACCGCGATACTCAGATCAGGCATGGCAACCTTCCGTCTCGACTTGGTCCATTACCCGCGGCGACTTCGTCTTCAAATCGCTAAAGAACTGACCGATCTCATGCCAGACCTCGGTTCCACCGGACAGACCTTGCCACCGGCTTCGAATCAACCCGACCAGTTTGAAGCATTCATCGATCGGCACGATGTAGTATTCGGGTTGTGAGAAACCGCGGGCATGGCCGATTCGATTGACCAGAAGCGCCTCCACATCGCCTTCCATTTCCCGCAGAACTGGATTTTCGAGTTCGATCTCATCCCAGCTATCCAGTGATAACAACGACTCGGTCGCGCCGGCCGGACTCGGATACAATGCCACAACACGGCCTTGCGGCGTACTTTTGAAGAAGAACGCCATGTTGATCGGCATCATCAGTCCATCCCACTGGCTGTCCGACATTCGGAAGTTCGCGAGAAAGCGCGTGCGCCGCGGAACACGCTTGTATTTGGTCTGCCCTTGATTCGGGAAAAGAATCGCGCACGCATCGCACGAACACACCAACTTGCGGGTGACGGGCTCCAGAAGGTGCTGGTGGACCGCGGCCAACGGTTTGCTGCAGAGTTCACAGATCTCCACCTTTCGTTCAGCGGATGAGCCTCGCCTTACAAATTGCCGGAGAGCGCCAAACGAATTCCGGGTCTGCACGGGTTCGTTCACAGATGTCCCTCTTCGGTCAAAGCAAGCGCGGGCGTGGTAACGCTTCGCAACATTTCCAAGGGAACGAAACTATGCTTCTTCTCCTCTTCCGCCTCGATTACCAGCGCAGTGAGATCCGGAGCCGCTTGATATAGCGCGTTCTCAATTATTTCTTTCAACGCCTGGACTGTCGAGCCGCATCCATGCCCATTCGCGCGCAGCCGCAGCCGGACTGCGCCGTCCTGGATGCTCAGTAATTCCACTTCGCCTTCGTGCGAGCGCAATCGCGTACGTGCTTTGTCGAGTCCTTGACTGATCCGCTCTTCGAGGTCAACTGGGTGGAGCCCGTAAAGAACGAGAAGGCTCGCGACGAGTTCATCCCGCCCGAGCCTCGAAACAACACTCTCGCCTTCTTCCCCGGCCGCTCGGATGAGTTCCAACATCCGCTCCAGGCCTGCGCCGTGCAGGTCCATCACCAACTGGACTAACTCCTGCACGGTTGACCGCAGGCTTGGATCGGCGGAGGACTCGATTTCGCCGAGTAGACGTTCTATCTTTTGAATTCGCTGTTGAAACTCCTGTTGTGGCGCCATATCGATCAGGCCTTACGGCTCAGATGTTCAAACCGAACATCGGGGAATGACGAGTTTCAAGCACTTTGCCCCCGCCGTCGTACATGTGTACCCCGCAGGGTAGACAGGGATCGAAGCTCCTGCACTGTGCGCATGATATCGATGCCCTTGAATTTATCCCGCCCATTCTCCTCGAATATCGGCGTGTTCTGCACGGCGTCTTCGTAAGGACCCGGCGTGCCATACATATCGCGAGGGCTAGCGTTCCAAGGCGTCGGAGGATAAGGATGGTAGTTCGCGATTTTGCCCTTCCGGATCACGACGTGGTGCGAGAGCACGCCGCGGACAGCCTCGTGGAAGCCGCAGCCAATGGCCTCATCGGGGACTTGAAATCCGACCATGTACGAGTCCTGCCGGCATGCAAATCCTTGAGCGCCCTTTCGGCAAAGTGTAAGGCGCGCAGCCGCGGCATACGCCTGGAAGTAACTCCGCGCGCGATCCCGCTCAATCGCGTTGCTCCACTTCGGGATCTTCCATTCGAACTCAACCTCGGGTTTCGTTGCCGTCTTCGGCAGATAGATCTTGACGCTCTTACCGGTAGCTTTGACATAGCCGAAATCCACCAGTCCAGCGAGCGCCGTCGCCCAAAACCGCGCGAGAGGGCCACCGCCGGTATCGAGCGCGAGATAGTCGCCGGTCCTCTTGTCGTACCAGCGCGGAGACATGACCCAGGTGTACTTATCCTTGAAGTCGCGTTTCTGCGGTCGCGGCGTCGTGGTCTGGTTCCAAGGGTGCCGCTGGTCAACCGGATTGCCCAGAGGATCCTGTTTCACAAAGGTCTGGCCATTCTGCCAATCGTCATAATAGGAACTGCCCAACAGGATGCGGATGTTGAGGTTGATATCGACCAGGTCCGTGGTGACCAGCTCGCCATCCACAACCACTCCCGGCGTGACGAACATCCTTCGCCCCCAGTTGGTCATGTTCTTGTAGGTGTAGTCGCAATACTCCGGATCCTGGAACGAACCCCAGCACCCGAGAAGAATCCGCCGCCGCCCGACCTCTTCATACCCGGGCAGCGCATCGTAGAAGAAGTCGAACAGGTCGTCATGCAAGCGGAACGACCTTCTTCATGAACTCCACATACTTCATCAGCCGGACGATGTAGTCGGTGAATAGCTGAACAGTGGGCACCGTTCCAACGCCTCCTGGATACAGCGTTGAAGGATGGACGTGCCGGCCTTCCATCAGGCAGAACATTTCACGCGTCAGCCGGCTCATCTGCAGCGCTTCCAGATAGAACGCGCCGGTGAAAGGATTGAGGGCGCGCATGATATCCGCTATTGTCCGGAAACCGTGCATATTGGAGTGCGGACAGGCCGTCTGTTCCGCCTTCGCAAATACCCCGGGATTGGTTTCCTTTACCATCTGCTCGCAGAAATCCACACCGACCAGATTGTCCTGGAAGATGTTGTGATCGAACATGTACTCGGCAGCCTCGCCAAGATTGACGATCCACTCGCCAAGATCCGGCGGGCGAACGCCAAATGCCATATTCTGCGCGTAATTCGCGCAGGTCGCGTGGTTATCGCCGCAGATTCCGCAAATCCGGCTGGTGATGAAATGGGCATCGCGCGGGTCTTTGCCCTTCATGAAGATGCTGTACCCGCGGAAGATCGACGACGTGCTATGGCACTCGGCGACCCGCCGGTTATCGAAATCGATCTTGGTGAATATGCCGAGGCTGCCGACGATCCGCGTAATGGGATCCCAGTTCATCTCCACCAGATTTCCCGTTTTTTCGGGGACGTCTCGATCTCGGGTCGTTGTGATTGTGCTCATGCGATCTCCTCTCTCGTCAATAGGTCTGCGGACTGTAGCCGGTGGTCAGTTCAGCGCGCGGATGTCGCCACTTCGGTTCCTTGTTGACGGTGTCGTTGGTGAATGAGCGCAACGCCCGGATGGTTCGTCCGTAAACGCCGATGGCGCCGGCGGAAACTTTGCGCTCCGGGCGGCTCGTCCATAAAAGGCATGAATTTGTCCGGGAAATCCCGGCATGGTGCAGCCAATGCAGATGCCGCCTACGTTCGGGCATCCGCCGATCCCGGCCATCCAGCCGCGCTTGGGCACATTGCAATTCACAACCGGACCCCAGCACCCCACCTTCACGATGCACTTCGGCGAGCCATACGCACTGGCAAATCGCCCTGCTCGTAATAGCCGGCGCGGTCGCATCCTTCGTGAACCGTTTTGCCGAAAAGCCACGTGGGCCGAAGCTTCTCATCCAGCGGAATCATCGGGGCAAGCCCAGCCACCTGATAGAGAAGATAGAGCAGCGTCTCCATGAAATTGTCCGGCTGCACCGGGCAACCGGGAACATTGACGATCGGCAGCCCGGCCTTTGATTTCCATTCCCAGCCGAGATAATCGGCCAGCCCCATGCAGCCGGTTGGATTCCCTTGCATGGCATGAATGCCGCCGTAGGTCGCACATGTGCCAGCGCCAACGATGCCAGCGCCTTGGGCGCGAGGCGATCGATCCATTCGCAGGTTGTGATCGGCTGCCCTGTCTTCTGGATCGTTCCCAACGCCGCCCAGTAGCCTTCTTTCTTAATCTTCTCGTTCGGGAATGGATCCTTCCACGACCAGCACGAAAGGATCAAGCTTGCCCTGATCGGCCATGTAGCCAGAACTTCATGAATTCGTCGCCGTTCTCGTAAGCGAGCACGGGATTGTGAAGGTGGACCTTCGGCAGGCCGGGAATGGCACCCAGAAGCACATCTTCGATGCTGGGCTGGGTTGCCGCGGTTATCGAGACCGAGTCCCCATCGCAACCAAGCCGGCGGTGATCCACAGAATGTGAATTTCGGCCACAGGCGAAGGTGTTTGCGTCTTCCGTCCATAAGGAACGGTTTCGGCTGGCATACATGGCTCCTTTTAGCTCGCCACTCACGGCGAGAGCGGACGTTTACTATTCAACTCTCAATGGAAAGGCCGCTCAAGCGGAACAACCCTGATTTACCCGTAGGGGAATCCCCGATGGAACAGGCCGGCGGCCCAGCAGCACCCGGGCAGCGTATATCCGGGATTTCGACACATGTGGTAAAGTTGCCGTAAAGGTGACGCGGGGTGGTGACGCAAAGGCGTTGTTTTTCGATTGGCATTGTGAAAAGCGCCGAAGGCGGTTTGTGAGGCGATTGCGATTTTGCGGATCGAACCCAGATTGTGCGCGTTGGCCACCGGTCGGGTGCGGCGACTGCCGGGTGGTGACGCAAACGCGCGATTTTGAAAAATGGCGGGTGAGATGGTTGACGATTGGCAAGGAAGAGCGCCGTTTTGTGGATCGGAGCCAATTTGGGACTAGGCGGTGACGCAAACAGGCACCTTTCGATTCGGCGCTCCGGCTCGCGCGGACTGAGGGTGGCGCACCGAAACGATCGCGGGCCCGGATAAACAAATCGCGTGCCTGGCCGCTTTTGCGTGAGTATTTCCATGTCAGATCTCCTTTCAATTTTTAAAAATGAGCAGGCACGCGAAGGTGCTTGCCTGATTATGTTGTAGCAGGTGACCGGCGGAAAAACGTTTACCGATTCGCCAAAATGCAGCGTAAGTTGTTGAAGGGATTTGCGCAATTATTTGCGGACGAAGCGTTAATCATTTGGCGGAAGTGTCCGTCAGGTCGATCGGGCCGTAAATACCGCTCTTCCGAGGGCGGACGCCGTGCCTCAAGGAACCTGCAGCACAACCATCGAGGCCGAATATAGGACATGGAAAAGACAGGTGACGCAAAACAGGCGTTTTTCAAACATGGCACTTGCATTTATGCGAATCGAAGGCCAATGTGTGATTGGGCGGTGACGCAAACACCGGATTTTGCGACGCGCCTGTCGGGCCGGTTCGGGATTTTGCGGATCGAACCCGATCTGGGTATCCAACGGTGACGCAAATGGCCGTTTTTCGAAACTGGCTTGTGGCTGGCGGGAGAGAGTAGTGACGGAAAGTATACTTTCCTGTGTGCCGTTGTGCAGTCACCCTCGTTATATTTAGATTTAGGTGGTGGCTCCAAAGCAAGGAAGACGTGTGGAAGTGAGACCAGAAGGGGCGGACCACGAACTGCGATTGTGGGTAAAATTGAGTTTTGTAATTTGCTGCCTCGAACATGAGATCTCCCTGTGAAATGAGTGTGAATGCCGGGTATCATCCGGCCACGGGAAGCCCTGTCCAAGGCTTCGCCGCGCTTGCGCTCTCCATCACGAGAGGGCGAAAGCCCGGCAAATCTCCCTCGCGATCTCGCCAGATCGAAATCGCTCTCGGCTTGCGCCGGGGTTGCCGGGGATGCGCGGCAACCTCTCTGATTTCACTTTGACATACGCGATGTTGCAACTGGACGGGATGTTCCTCTAAGTTACTGAAGTTAATTGGATTAAAAATGTGAAGGTGACGAACTTTTAAACCGGCTAATCGACTGAAGGCCGGCCTTTGATTCTCCTGTTTTACCAGCGAAAGCGGCGGTCAAGAGAATCCCAGGCCAGCAATTCCGCGTTTATCATCCCTTCCTTCAACCTAATTGTTCGATATCGCCATGGTCACGCCTGATGGGCTGCCGGCCCCGCCTACCTGAATCGCCACCGGAACCGCAGAATCCGCCGCCATGCCGCTGGGAATAATTGCGGTGACCTGCACGACTCCTGCGACATTGTTCGCTACGCCGGTCGAAGACTGGACTGTTGCCGCCTGACCGCCGATCGTTACCGTCACCGATTGAGCAGTCTTGGGAAGAGGAGCGGCCAAGATCTGGCCATCTGTGCTTGCTGGCGATGTCTGTCCTGTGCCGGTTGCGAAGAAAGTGACTGAGGTTCCAGCTTTGGCGGGATTGCTCGCACTGTTGCGAGAGCCGTCGGCGTTATTAGCCAACGCCTGCCCTTGGCCGGACGAGTCTGCCGTGAATAGCGCGGGAGACGTTGGCGCCGCGCTCACAGAAATCGGCGCGGAAGTTTGACTCCCATTCTGTGCCACCACCTGAGCAGCAGAGCCCGTAATGCCGAAGGGCACCACCGCCGAGACCTGCGTTCCCCACGTGTACAGGAGCGGGGCTGGCGTGCCGTTGAATAATATTCGAGTGCCGGCAAGATTCGACGTCACGGTATTGTTGCTGCCGAGTTGCAGCCGGGTAAGCTGCGCGGGACCGAGTCCTGAGCCGTAGATCACGACCACTTCGCCGGAGATAGCGCCCCTTTCTGGCCACTCGCACCGTTAACGATCGTGCTAATCGAGAGACCGTAACCGGCGACCTGCAGCATGCGGACCGCATTGTTTCCAGAGTCCGCGAGGTACAGGTTGCCGGAAGAATCGAGCGCGATGCCGCCGGGGAAGTTAAGCATTGCGCTGGCCGCTGGCCCCCCGTCACCCGAGTAACCGGGCAGACCGTTTCCTGCAATCGTCGACAGCGTTCCGTCCGGCGAAACCTTCATGACCCGATCGCCTTCCACCGAGATATAGACATTACCGTTGGCATCGGCTGCGAGACCTGCCGGCGCGGCGAGCAGCGAAGCGACCGCGGGAAGTCCCTCTCCCGAATAGCCGTCCGCTCCCGCTCCGGCGATCGTGGTGATGATGCCCTTTGACGAGATCATACGCACTCGGCTATCGCCCAGTTGCGCGATGTAGAGATTGCCCGCGGAATCAACAGTCAGCGCGGATGGTCCATTGAGCGACGCGGACGTCGCTGGGCCACCATCACCGGAGTATGCGGATGTGCCATTACCGGCGACCGTCGCGATTGTGCCTCCCGGCGCGACGCGCCGCACGACGCTGGCTTCATAGTCCGCGATGTAGACGTTACCCGATGCATCGGCGGCGACCGCGGACGGCAGATAGAAAGTCGCGGCCGTAGCTGCGCCGCCATCGCCTCCGTAGCCGGGGCTGCCGCTTCCTGCGAACGTAGAGATATTGCCGTTCGCGCTTACGACTCGTATCTTCAGGTTGCCGCTATCGGCGATATAGACGTTCCCGGAGGCATCGACCGCGACGCCTTCCGGCGCGTTCAATTGAGCTTTGTTAGCTGCGCTGCCGTCGCCCGAGGAGCCCGCGGTGCCTGTACCCGCGAATGTGGTGATAATTCCTTTGGATGTGATCTGCCGGACGGCATTGTTGGCAGTATCGGCAACATAGATATTGCCCGCCGAGTCCACCGCGACAGCGCCTGGATTGTTGAGCTGTGCTTTGTTGGCCGCGCCGCCATCGCCGGAGTAACTGAGAACTCCATTGCCCGCGACGGTGCTGATGTTGCCGCCCGATGCAATTTTGCGGATGCGGTTGTTACCCCAATCGGCGACATACACATTGCCGCCGCTGTCGACGCACAGACCGCGAGGAGTGTTGAGCTGCGCGGAAGTCGCGGCGCTGCCATCCCCGGCAAAGCCATAGCTGCCATTACCGGCGATAGTCGAGATCTTGCTGCTTGCGACTTTGCGAATGCGGCTATCGCCATATTCGGAAATGTAAACATTGCCGGAGGAATCCACCGCAACACCGTAGGGCTGGTAGAGATCGGCGCTGGTAGGCGCGCCGCCATCGCCGGTGAAGCCCTGAGTGGCAGCCGTTCCCGCGTAGGTGTGGATGTTGCCGTCGGTGGTTACCTGGCGAATGACAGCGCTGTCGGTATCGGCGATGTAGACGTTCCCGGAACTGTTGATCGCCACGTCGGTAGGGCTGGCGAGTTGCGCGCTGGTAGCCGCTGCGCCATCGCCGCTATTGCCGTAGCCATACACCAGATTACCGGCAAAGGTATTGATGTTGCCATCGGCGGTTACCTTACGGACGACATGATTTCGTGTGTCGGCAATGTAGAGACTGCCGGTCTTGTCAACCGCCAGTCCATGAGGCAGATTCAGAGTTGCGGATACAGCCGGTCCGGTGTCACCCGAGTAATCCGGGACGCCGCTGCCAGCGAACGTATTGATAAGGCCGTCCGGAGTGACTATGCGCACCACGCTGTTCAACGAATCGGCGATGTAGACATCGCCCGCGCCGTCCACGGCTACTCCGAGCGGTTGATTGAGCTGCGCGTTCACCGCAAGTCCGCCATCGCCCGAATAGCCGGCGCGCGAGTTGCCCGCGATAAGCGAGAGGGAGCCTGCGGCAGACATTTTGAAAACGGAATTGCCGCTGCTGAAGTAGATGTTGCCGGCGGAATCGGCGGCGGCGTGATGAGGCGGACCGATCGAGGTGTTACTGGCGATCACAGGTGTGGATGGCGGCGCACCTCCAGCGATAGTTGAGATGGTGTACTGCTGGGCGATGGCGCAGCTTCCGGAGAGCGCGAGTGCAAGCAGTAATCCTCGCAGCGGATTTCGGAAATTGAATGTTGACACGGTGGGTAAAGTACGTTGCAGGGCGCGGAGTTGTATCAATACCGAATTATTGCACGTAGAAGGCCGAAGGCAGGGGCGGATGATGGCGAAGGCCGTTAGAACAAGTCGGGGCGGATTTTCTGAGTCTTCTCTATTGCGGCAGCTTTCCGCCATTTCCTGATTTCTTCGTGATTTCCGCTGAGGAGCACATCGGGAACTTTCCACTCGCGGAATTCGGCGGGACGCGTATATTGCGGGCAATCGAGGAGGCCCTCGCCGTGACCGGTAGTTTCGAAGGATTCGTACGCCGTTGAATCGCTGTTACCCACCACGCCAGGGATGAGTCTCGCGACAACGTCGATGACGACGGCCGCGCCTAGCTCGCCGCCACTTAACACGTAGTCGCCGATTGAGATCTCTTCGTCCGCAAGGTGCTCGGCGACGCGTTCGTCGACTCCTTCGTAGCGCCCGCAGATGAGTAGCAAGTCAGATGCGCTAGTGAGTTCGCGGGCGACGCGTTGATCGAATCGGCGGCCCTGCGCGGAGAGCAGGACCACTTTCGAGCCCGCGGGACGTTCGGGCCAGATCGATTCCACGGCGTCGAAGATTGGCTCTGGTTTAAGGAGCATACCCTCGCCGCCGCCAAAAGGCCGGTCATCGACCGATTTGTGGCGGTCGTGAGTCCAATCGCGGAGGTTGTGAATTTGGATGTTGAGGGCGCCGGCGGCCATACCGCGGGCCACCACGCCATGGCGGAACGGCCCGTCGAAGAAATCCGGGAAGATAGTCAGGATATGGAAGTTCACGGCCGGTTCAATTCCCGCAAGCCCTCGGGAAGGTCGACGTCGATGCGGCGCGCGCCTGGATCGATGTTGACGCAAATCGCCCTGGCAAACGGAATCAGCATGCCGGTGTCGAGTTCGAGGACTCCGGGGCCGCCGAATTCGCGCATGGCGGCCACCGTACCCACGCGGTCGCCGGCTTTGCGATCCCAGACTTCGCAGCCGACCAGGTCCGAGAAGTAGAATTCGCCGTCATCGAGCGGCGCGCGCTCGGCCGCGGGAACGCGAAGTTCGGCTCCATTCCAGCGCTCGGCGTCCGAGATGTTATCGATGCCGCGGAACTTGAATACGAGCCGTCCGGCGTGTTCCCACACAGACTCGATTTCGACTGGGTGCGGATCGTCTGAGTCCGGCGCGAAGAGATAACCTTGGCTCAGACCATCGAATCGCTCCGGCTTGCTGGTCATCGACGACGCCGGTGATCTCACCGCGGTTTGCATGAGTGCGTCCCAGTACGGCGATGGTGATCCAATCGGAGGTCATCTGCAAGAACGAAAAAAAGCCTACTCCAGAATCTCGAGCGTGAAGCGGCGGTTGAGTTTCATCCCTGCCGCACCAAGAATCGTGCGGATGGAGCGAGCGGTCCGGCCTTGTTTGCCGATCACTTTACCGAGATCGCTGGGGGCGACCTTTAGCTCGAGAACGGTGACCTGCTCACCTGAGACCTCACTGACGGAAACTTCTTCAGGGATGTCGACCAGAGCCTTCGCAATATCCTCAATTAACTGTTTCATCGACACCTGCTCCTTAGGAGGAAAGATCTCCAGAGGCTGGAGTCTGTCCTACAATAACCGGGATCAAATTATGAACCGCGCCGTCTGGCGCGGTGTGCCACTAGGCCTTAGCTTGCGCCTCGGCCGGTTGGGCAGCCAGGTGCTCTTTCATGAGCCGCGATACAGTGCCGGACACCTGTGCGC
The DNA here is from genome assembly GCA_963767545.1 of Terriglobia bacterium. Classification (GTDB taxonomy): domain Bacteria; phylum Acidobacteriota; class Terriglobia; order Bryobacterales; family Bryobacteraceae; genus CAVVFX01. Next base: position 44,959 of record CAVYEV010000079.1, on the reverse strand, counting down.
CGTTCTTGGTCCAGTGCTCGATTCGTTCGTGCTTCAGGTCGATTTTCGCAGGATGGGTAAGCGGATTGTAATGTCCGACCACCTCCAGGCTGCGGCCATTGCGGGCGCGCTCCTTTTCGATCACGACCACGCGGTAAAACGGCTTCTTCTTGGCGCCGAAACGCGCCAGGCGAATCATCAGCATTTATTCCTATTCTCCCAACTTGCTCTGCAAGCTCTTGCTTCAAATCTCTTGTAATTGACTCTAGAAACCGGGCATTCCCGGGATCTTAAATTTGCCCAATTTCTTCCCCAGCATACCCATTCCCGCGCCGGAAAACGATTTCATCATCTTGCGCGCCTGGGTATACTGCTTCAGCAACTGATTGACTTCCTGCACCGACGTGCCACTGCCTTTGGCGATACGCCGCCGCCGGCTCCCATTGATAAGCATGTGGTTGGCGCGTTCTTTCGGCGTCATCGAGTCGATGATCGCCACAATGTGGTTGATTTCTTTCTCATCGACCGAAACGTTCTTCAGTTCTTTCATAATGCCAACCTGCGGCATCATCTTCAAGATCGAATCGAGCGGGCCGAGCTTGCGTAATTGCCGCAACTGGTCGCGGAAATCGTCCAGTGTGAACTCGTTGTCGATCAGCTTCTGCTGCATCTCGACAGCTTTTTTCTTATCGATCGCCTGTTCGGCCTTCTCGATGAACGAAAGCATATCGCCCATGCCGAGGATTCGCGAGGCCGCACGATCGGGATAGAAGGGCTCGAACGCGTCCGACTTCTCGCCCACTCCGACGAACTTCAGCGGCTGTCCGGTTACGTAGCGAATAGAAAGCGCCGCGCCGCCGCGAGCATCGCCGTCCATCTTGGTGAGGATGACGCCGGTTATGCCGAGCCGCTTATGAAACTCTTCGGCCGACTTGACCGCGTCCTGACCGGTCATAGCGTCGGCCACGAACAGGATCTCCACCGGATTCAGCAGATCTTTCAACTGCTGCAGTTCGGTCATCAGATCTTCGTCGATGTGAAGGCGCCCCGCCGTGTCCACCAGGAGCACGTCGCGGCCATTGTTAGTCGGTGTCCTTGCGGGCGGATCGCGCAAGATCGAGGGGTTTGTTTTCGCCTTCTTCACCCGCGTATAGCGGAATATTGACTTCTTTGGCGATAATCCGCAGCTGGTCGCGGGCGGCGGGGCGATAGACGTCCACGGAAACGACTTCGGGCCGATGTCCGTTCCTGCTCAGCCAGCGGGCAAGTTTGCCGGTCGATGTGGTTTTGCCGGAGCCCTGAAGTCCGACGATCAGGAAAACGCTGGGTGGATCGTTGGCAAACCGCAGTTTGGCTTCGTGGCTACCGAGGACTTTGATCAGCTCGTCGCGGACAATTGCGATGACCTGCTGCGAAGGCGTGAGGGATTGCAGCACTTCCTCACCCATCGCCTTGACTTTGACCGCTTCAATTAACTGTTTGACAACTTTGAAGTTAACGTCGGCTTCCAGAAGTGCGACACGGATCTCCCGCAGCGCGGCTTCCATATTCCCGGCCGTCAGCCGTCCTTCGCCGCGCAGGTTTTTGAATACCCGCTGAAGCTTGTCACTTAGATTGTCGAACATGATCGGGTCAGGCTAGCGCAGACACACGGAGGGAATCTACGGCAATGCACCATTATACAAGCTTTCAGAGGCGGGCTTTACCGCGGTGAACGAAGCGCTCGTTACTGTTGGTTCAACTCGCGGGCGTAGCGGCTGGAAACCGAGTCGGCGGCGAGTTCTTCGATCTCACGCTCGAAGGCCGATTGCCAGTGTGCTTGGCGATTGCGCTGGAGCTTCTCTAGCAGACGCATCTTTTGCTGAGCGCCCAGCAGAATGTCGCGGCGCTTCTTCAGTTCCTGCTGAGCGGCGCGTTCCAGCTTCATCAGACGGTCGCTTTCGGTCTCCGTCCAGTGCTCCCAGCGGGTAAGGGAAGCCAGTTGCTGCCCGGTAATCTGAGGGAATTCGGTATATTCCTGGTGCGTTTCCGATTTGCCTTTTATCAATGCGGCTTGCTGGGAATGGATCGCGACGAGTCCGGCGGTGGCGCGTTGATACTCCGCCTCGGCCAATTGGAATTGCATACGGCGGAAATCGAGGACACGCCCATGGGCGGAGATCGCCGGGATTCCAGGAACGCGATGAAATGTCCGTCGGTCGAGAACATGCATTTGACGCCTATCTAACTTCGAACGACCTGTACAGGCCAGGAGTACTCATCCTCTACAACGCCGAGACCGCGCAGCAATACAAAATCGAGAACCGCCAAGGCGATAGCGAGGTGATTATGATTCAGGACGGAACGGTTTACTAGCGTGTGAATCGATCAATATGGCGATCTCATATAGGCCCAGCGGTTATAGAGTCGCCGGTGCTGATCGCTTGACGATCCGGCAGTGCTGGATGCACACTGGGCATTTTGGGGGCCAGCCGAATCAAACACTGGGAGATAATACGATGCTTCAGACTCTCATTTCCAAGGCGTGGCTCCAGCCGGGTCGCCGTTTTGGCGATTGCCTCCGTGGTGGCAGCGAAATTCGCAGGGGACTCCGGTTGATGCTCCGCTGCCCCCAGATCTTCTGGCAGCCTTGCGCAGGGATCTCCCGGAACTTCTAGCCCCAATTACGCAGATTGCCTTCTCTACATGCCGTGCTCACTACCCCGGTGGATCGATCCGGCGCTTCGGTTTGGTTCATGATGCGCTCCCGCATCGGGCTTCTGCCCGGACCGCTCTGGCCTTCCCTGAACAAACGGCAGGTCGGCATCCACAACTTTCCTTTCGAGGCCTGCTCAAGCTTCACTCGCGTTACGGCCTGCGGACTTGCTCGCCCACCTTATGTGGACTTTGTCACGAGGCTCCCATCCCGTCGGTTAACCCGGCGAAACAGCCCGTCAGCTATCCAGTCATACCGACAACTCCTGGAGTGGGACTCTCACCCACTGGTAATCTGCGCCGTAGAGGCGCACCTTCGATCCGCAAAATACAAACCGATCGTGCTGGCCGACGCCACGATTCCGAAGGCTCATAATTAGCATCAGTCATCGGGAGAGATCAATGAGCATCGACGAAAACGGTAACACGACCTCTAAAGCGAGCCAGGGAATGCCCAATGCCGTGTTCCTTGGACCTCTACGTATAATTGCAGTGATCGCGGTGGTGGTTGGAGCCGCGGGCTCTGCCGGTTTGATGCTCTACGTAGGCCGCGCCAACAATTCTCGAATCCTGCTGTCATTATTTGCGATCTGGGTGCTGTCTCCGTTCGTGGCCCTCATCCTGGCCAACGTGTTATCGACGCGTTGGCCTGTCGTTGACTCGAGCAACACTCTATACCGCGATGCTGATAATCACGCTTGGCTCTTTGGCCATCTACGCAGATGTTGCCTTCGGACCGCCCAGAGCGAAACCAGCTTTCTTCTTCCTTATTGTTCCCCTGACATCATGGCTGCTTCTCGCGATCGTCTCGCCAGTGGCCGCGTTCATATCTCGCAGAGTGTCAGCATGAGAACATTTCTACTTTGCCTTACAGGTAGCGCGATGCCCCTTGCTACCACGATCCGCTATGCATATAATTCTCCTACCAACCTAAAGGGGATTTGGCTCATGACAAGAATCGGCCTATACGTAGCAGCCATGCTGCTGTTTTCAACGGCGATCCTCGCTCAGTTAGATCGCGGGACAATCACCGGAACCGTAACCGATCCCTCTGGAGCGGTCGTGCCGGGCACAAAAATTATCGATCAAGAATACGTGCCACGAACGCGACCTGGCAATCGGCATCGACCAGTTCCGGCGATTATACGGCGGTCAACCTTCCGTCCGGCACATACGAGTTGACCTTCGAAGCCCCGGGCCTGAAGAAGTTCGTTCGTTCCAATATTGCCGTGGCTGTTTCGGAAACCTTGCGCGTCGACGCCTCTCTTCAGGTCGGCGAATCCAAGGACACAGTCACCGTTACCGCAGAGTCCCCAGGTGCTTCAAACGGACAGCCCTGTTGTCGGGCAGGTGCTGCAGAACCGCCAAGTCAACGAACTGCCACTCAATTTCGGCAGCGGCGGCCGCGACGCGGAAAACTTCGCGATCCAGCTTGCGCCCGGCGTGGCGGGCAGCGCCTCCGGAACCGAAATCAACGGCACGCCGCAATTCTCCAAGGAAGTTCTGCTCGACGGCGCCACCGCCACCGGATATCGGTCGGGCGATTTCTACCAGCAAAGCCCGTCGCCCGAAGCCCTGCAGGAATTCAAAGTGGAAACCAGCGGCATGAGCGCGGAATATGGCCGCACCTCTGGCGGCCTGTTTAATTTCGTCATGAAATCCGGCACGAACCAGGTTCACGGCAGCGCTTCTCTTCGAGTTTCGCAATCAGGATCTGGACGCCAATACGTTTCTCGGCAACGCCAATGGCCAGGCCGCGGCCCATCGATCGGCAACTCGATGGCGGCGGATCGTTCGGAGGCCCTGTCTGGATTCCGAAGGTCTACAACGGCAAGGACAAGACTTTCTTCTACTTCGCGCTCGAGCGGTTCTATCACAAGCGGCAGCGCGAGCCAGTTGACCGAATGAAACGGTGCCGCCGCCAAGTTGGCTACCGGGCAATATGAGCAACCTTCTCACCAGCCAGGTCGTCGGCAACGGACGCGCTCGGCAATCAATGTGGTCCGCGGCGCCATCTACGACCCGGCAACCACCCAGACGGTCAATGGCACCGTCGCGCGGACCATGTTCCCCGGCAACATCATCCCTCAGAGCCGGATTTCCTCAGGTTTCGCAACAGGTCTCGACTGACATGAACAAGTACTACCCGGCGACCGTGCCCGGACCCGAACGGCAATTATCTGCTGGTCAACAACGCCTTCGGCGACTATAACGTCTGGCAGCGATACACCCAAATCTCGATCAAGGGCGATCACAATATTTCGAGCCGCAATCACCTGTCCGGCTCGTTCGCCCGGACCACGCAGCCGCAGTTCCAGGGCAACGCGTCCGGCACGCACGTCTGGACGCAGTCTCCCGGAGATGGCGGTCCATTCTCCTCGGCCATCATCAAGCCGGTGGACACGTCACTGGTTCGGCTCGCGCACGACTTCACAATCACGCCGACTATCCTGAATCACTTTGGCATCTACTTCAATCGCGTCACGAACTCAATTGACAATCAGCATGACGACCAACCCAATCCCGCTGACCATCGCCGGCATCGAGCAACACGAGCGTTCCGCAGATCGTCTGGAGCGGCGGCGATCGGTACAGCCTGACCAACCTCGGGCAGGATAAGGCTTCCGATTCAGTCCGCGCTATCACCTACGGAATTCAGGACACGCTGAGCTGGGTCAAGGGCAAACACACGCTGAAGTTTGGCGCGGAGTACCGCATTTATAAATTGAATTACATCCGGCAGCCCGACGACGGCACCTTCACCTTCACCTCCAATCAAACCGGCCTTCCCGGGACTCACCCAGTACGTCGGAAATCCCTTTCGCCAGCTTCCTGCTGGGCGACGTGGATAATGCGAGTATCGGCATCACAACTCCTACGCTCGCGATCTATCCTTCGCTCGGCCTTTTCGTTCAGGACGATTTCCGCGTCACTTCGAAGCTGACGGTCAACATCGGCCTGCGCTGGGATTACAATCCGACCCAGACCGAAGAACACGACCGTCTCTTCAGTTTCAGTCCCACCACAATCGATCCGCAGACGGGCTTGCCCGGCGCTCTGCATTCGCTGGAAACTGCCCGGTCTGCACCGGCTCCAGCGGTTTCGAATCGCAGCACTATCTGAACTTTGCGCCGCGCTTCGGCTTTGCCTATCAGGTCATGCCGAAGACCGTCATGCGCGGCGCCTACGGCGTCTTCTTTTCCGACCGCGCGCCGAACGATTACTACGGCGACCCGACGGGGGCCGTCAGCCTGAATGGCTGGGGTTGGGGCGTTTCGAACGTCGTGAATTACGGGAACAATCTCGCGCCGGCCTTTAACTGGGATAACGGCTATCCGGGCGTGAATGTCTATACCACGCCCAATCCGTCCCAGGCCAACAGCAAGAGCGGCGCGCTTTACTGGTATCCGAACGGCGGCCGGCTTGGCTATACGCAATCCTGGAACTTCAATATCCAGCGCGAACTGCCCTACCGCATGGTTCTCGATGCGGGATATGTCGGAACCAAGGGCACGGCTCTCGAAGCGAACGGACTCGGAATTCAGAATCAACTTCCTCCCGCGGCTCTCGCGCTGGGTAGCCGTTGAACTCAACGGTCACCAGCCAGGCGGCGCTTCCCGCGGCCGCGACAGCATGGGTGCCCGCTATCCCTTTGGAAGCCATCCGGTCAATCGGTAGCGGTTTGGCAAACCCTCACTCCTTACCCCCAGCTTCTGAATGGAACCACAGTCGCGGCTTGGAATGCGCCTTTGGGATTCTCCACTTATAATGCGTTACAGGTGCAGTTGAACAAGCGCTATTCGGGCGGCCTGAGCTGGATCGCGAATTACACCTTTTCGAAGTCGCTCTCAAATGTGACCAATCTGTATTCGGGCGGAACCGGCGCGCCGATGATCGCCACGAATCTGGCGCTTCAGAAATCGATCTCATCCTATGATCAGCCGCAGGTCGTCAAGGTAGGAATCAATTACGAGCTGCCGGTGGGAAAAGGCAAGCGCTTCGGATCCAATATGAACCCGCTATTGAACGGCGTGATTGGCGGATGGAAGGTCCAGTTCATCGGCAATTACAGCAGCGGAACGCCTTTCGCTTCGCCGCCAACAGCCCCGCTCCTGGCGACAAATCTTAGCACCAATCGCGCGCAACTAACCAACCCTGCAGGAGTCGGGCTGGGCATTCCGTTCAATTCCGCGAACGTTCAATGCTTCCCTGGTCAATGTGGGTAACTCCGCGAATCTGTATCTGAACACGCAAGTACATCATCCAGCCCGCGCCCTATACTTTCGGCAACGCAGCGCCGAACATCGCGCAGATTCGCGGCTTTGCCGCCCGCACCGAGAATATCGCCATGCAGAAAAACTGGACGATAAGGAACGCGTGCGCTTCCAGTTACGCGCAGAAGCGCTGAATGCCTTCAATCGCCACACGTTTGGCGGCATCTCGACGAATCCGAACAGCGCCAATTTCGGCGACGTAACCACCGCGAGTGGTAACCGCGTCATGCAACTTGGAGCCAGAATTGATTTCTGAGCCGCGCTGCCCGCGGGCTCGATATACTTAGAGTGTGGTTCAAAGTATCGTGACGCGTTTGTTGGTGTTGTGCTCATTTGCCCTCACGCTCTCCGGCGCGGACCTCTCCGGGATCTGGAACGGTCAGACGGTCGACCGGAACGGAGATGCCCAGGACGTTTCGTTCCGGTTCATTCAGAAGGGAGATGCACTGACCGGCAAGATGTATAGCGATAATGAAAGCATCGCAATCAGCGAGGCCAAAGTCTCCGGGGATCAGATCACATTTTTCGTGATCACCGAGTTAAACGGACAGGTTTCGAAAGTCGCATATACGGGAACGTTGGTCGCTGACAGTGCCGGCAAGGTCGACGAGATTCAGTTGACTCGGCAGCGTGTAGGCGGCAACGCCTTCGGAGGCAATGCCAAGGGCCAGAATCAAAGGCAGAGCGTAAAGCTCAAGCGGGTGGCGTGAATGGGAAAACTGTGGAGTCTTTTTCTGTTCGCCTCTCCGCTTTTCGCATACACCTTCGGCGATGCCCAGGCTTTCTTAAACACATATTGCCAATCCTGTCACTCGGGCAAATCGGCGGCGGCAGGATTCAACCTGGCCGAGATTAATGCGGCACCCAGCCTCGGCGATCGGGCGGATCGGTGGACCCGCATCGCCACACGGGTACATAACAGCGAAATGCCGCCCCCGCGAACCATGCCCACTCCCCCGCTCGATCAGCGGGAACTCTTCGTCGGATGGGTGCAGGAATCCTTGCACAACGAAGCGTGTGCCGCCGGTCCCGTGGCGGGTTTCAATCCCATACGGCGGCTGAACCGCGACGAATACACCGCTACCGTCCGGGAACTTCTGGACATCCACCTCAACGTGGGGCACGATCTGCCGGCCGATGGGGCGGGCGGGCAGGGCTTCGACAACGCGGCGGAAGTTCTTTTTCTCTCGCCCGTGCTCGCCGAGAAGTATATGGACGCGGCGAAGCAGTCGCTCGAATTCGCCATCAAGGATTCCCGCGCGCGAGCGCGAATCGGCATCGTGGAACCCGGCGCAGGCGCTTCTCCGATTCAGGCGGCGCATAACATTCTGCAAGGTTTTCTGCCGCGCGCGTTCCGCCGCCCGACCACCGACAAAGAAATGGAGCCGTTTCTTGCGCTGTTCCGCGAGGCGCAGAATCAACGCCAAACGTTCGACAGTTCCGTCGTCTATATGCTGCGCGGCGTGCTGATGTCGCCGCAGTTTCTGTTCCGCGCGGAAGCGCCCAATCCAGGACCGGAACCGCAGCCCGCTCGACGATTACGCGCTGGCTTCGCGGCTTTCGTATTTCCTCTGGGGCAGCATGCCGGACGAGATGCTGTTCGATCTGGCCGAGCATGGGCAAACTGCACGAGCCCGCCGTTCTCAAGGAAGAGATCGGGCGCATGCTTCGCAGCGGCAAGTCGATGGGCTTCATCGAAAGCTTTGTCACCCAGTGGCTGGGTACACGCGAACTCGGGACGCGAGTTCGTGCCCGACGCGAAGCTTTTCCCGAATTACGCAAGCGACGCCGAACTGCAGGGCGACATCCGCTTCCAGCCCATCGTCTTCTTCCATGCGATGGTCGCGAACAACGCCCCGGTCACGGATCTGATCGACTCCAACTGGACCATCGTCACCAAAAAGCTGGCCGCGCTCTACGGCCTGGATAAGAACGCGTGCGCAAAGACAACCAGGAACAGCCGCACCGGATCGACCTGCCGCCCGGACAGCCATCGCGGCGGACTGCTGGGGATGTCGGCCGTGCTCGCGGTGTCGTCGTATCCGTACCGCACCAGCCCGGTGCTGCGCGGCAAGTGGGTGCTCGATTCGATTCTGGGAACTCCGCCGCCTCCTCCGCCGCCGAATGTTCCGGCGCTCGAAGAGCATCAGGGCGCAGCACCGCAGACCATGCGGGAGCGGCTGGCGCAGCATCGCGCGAATCCGGTATGCGCGAGTTGCCACAGCCGCATCGATCCCGATCGGTTTCGCGCTCGAGAATTACGACGCGCTGGGCCAATGGCGAACGGAAGACGCGGGCAAGCCGATCGACAACGCGGGCGAACTGCCGGATGGCACGAAGTTCGCCGGACCCGATGAGCTGAGAGCAGTGCTGCTGGCGAAAAAGGATCTGTTTCTGCGAAATCTGACGAGCCGGATGCTGGGGTATCGCGCTGGGCCGCGGACTGACGCGCAAGGATTCCTGCTCGGTGGATGCATTATGACCCAACTGGCGGCAAATGGTTACAAATCGCAGGCGCTGATCGAAGCGATTGTCATGAGCCGCTCCATTCCGGTATCAGGCCGGCGCGGCAGCATTTCAGAAAAGAGAGAAGCGAGCATTCAATGAGCGGACGAAGGATTTCCGATTTCCCGCAGAACGGTTCTGCGCGGCGCCGGGGTGAGTCTGGCGCTGCCCTGGCTCGAAGCTATGATGCCCGCCGCAACCACCGGCTCGCCAAGCCGGCGCTATGCCCGTGCGCATGGCGTTTCTCTACATGCCGAACGGCGTGAACACGAACGCGTGGGCGCCCGAAGGCACGGGCCGCGATTTCAAACTCTCCCCCACGCTGCAGCCGCTCAGCGATTTCAAAGACCAGATCATCGTCGCCCAGAATCTCTGGAACGAGGCGACGAAAGATGGCGACGGCCATTACGTGAAAGAAGCCGCGATTCTGACCTCGACGCGCATCAGCAAGACGCTCGGCGAGGATCTGAACAGCCATGGCGTTTCGATGGACCAGGTGGCCGCGCAGAAGATCGGCGACCAGACGCCGCTGCCTTCGCTCGAACTCGGCATTTCGCCCGAAGCCACCGGCGTGGATCTCGCGGTCGGCTACACCCGCGTGTACGGCTGCCACATCGCCTGGAGCAGCCCCACCACGCCGCTCGCGAGAGAGATCAATCCGCGTTCCGTTTATGAGCGGCTGTTCCGCGCCTCCGGCCCGCAGGGCAATGCGGGCAAGCAGGATGCGCTGCTGCTCGACCGCGTGCTGGGCGAAGCGAAGGACCTGCGCGCGCAGGTGGGCGCGGCGGACCGCCGGCGCATCGACGAGTACATGTCGATCGTGCGTTCGCTCGAAGAGCGCACCGCAGCGCGCCGAGCGTCGGCGGGACGCAACGCGTGGAAGCCGCGCGTTCCGCTGAACTCGGCGCCGCTCCCGCCGGCGGAACCGAAGGATTACGCGGAGCATGTGCGGCTGATGCTCGATATGATCGCGCTCGCGTTCCAGAGCGACACCACCCGGATCTCCACCTTCATGTTCGGCAACGCCGTAAGCAACGTGAGCTTCCGTTGGCTGGAAGGCGTGAGCGCCGGGTCATCACGATATGTCGCACCATTCGAACGACGCCGAGAAGCTGCGGCAGTATCAGTTGATCAACAAGTGGTATGTGGCGCAGTACGCCTATCTGCTGAGCAAGCTGCGGGATGCGAAAGAAGGCGAAAGCAGCGTGCTCGATAATTCGGCCATCATCTTCGCCTCGGCGCTGAGCGACGGCAACAGCCACAATCCTCACAAGCTGCCGGTCGTGGTCGCGGGAAAAGCGGGCGGGCGGATCGCCACGGGGCAGAATCTAGTTTATCCCGAGGATACGCCGCTTTCGAATCTGTGGGTCTCCGTGCTGAACGCCTTCGGAACGCCCGTCGAACGCTTCGCCGACAGCACGGGACCTCTGACGGGCGTGCTCGCGTGAGGTTGGCGCTGGCGTGTCTGGCCGCTGCGCAGACGTTGATGGCCGCCCAGACGTACTACCCGCCGCCTGATGCAAAAGGAGGCTGGCGCGTGCTCCAGGACCCGGTCGAGATACAAAAGACCGGCGGAATGGACGCCAATAAACTCGACTCCGCATTCGACTACGTGCAACAAACCAGCCAGCACGGCGGTTTGCTTGTCGTACGGCACGGCTATCTGGTGTACGAAAAGTACTTCGGCCGGGGCAATCGCGAGGCGCTGCCTGAACTCGCCTCCGTGCGGCAAGGCTTTCACGAGCATTGCCGTGGGAATCATGCTGAAGGAGAAGCACGATCTTATCCCCGACGGTCTCGATCAGAAGGTTTTCACGCCAAAGTACATGCCCGCCGAGATCTTTCCGCTAGACGATCCGCGCAAGGCAGACATCTCGCTCGGTCAGTTGCTTTCTATGTCCGCGGGAATCCGCGGCATAAATCCGGCATATGTAAAAGGCGTGAAACAGACCTGGGATTCGCCTGCCAGCGACAACGGGCCGTACTCGACCACGGACGACTACGCGCTTCACCAGACGCTCTGGTGCGCGCCCGGGCGAGTGTTATTCATATGCGACCTCTTCTCCCCATTTGGCGTCGATTGTTCTTCGCCGGCTGACTGGCATGGAGATGGAAGCCTACATGCGATTGCGTTTGACGGAGCCGCTGGGCTTTGGAACCTGGGGTTACGCGATGTACCGTCCCCGGCTTAAAGGCGGCATCGACGCCGAAGGAAGGATGTTCCACACGCCTGGAGGCGGCAGTAACGCAGTGCGGTCGACGGACGTGCTCCGCTTCGCGTATCTCCTCCTGCACGAAGGGAAATGGGGCGAGACGCAGATCGTCCCCGCGGAGTTCGTAAAGATGTGTGGCCGGATGGTCAAGTACAACCCGCACTATACCCACAGCTTCAATTTCAACGTAAACGAAGATGGCCACGTGGCGGGCGCGCCGAAGGACGCCTATTGGAAGGCGGGATCAGGAGGCTACTCCATTTACGTGGTTCCGTCGCTCGATATGGTGATTTACAAAATGGGCGGGACCGAGAGCCAATACGACCCGAAGCTGACGCGCTTGCCGGTGCTTTACGAGTACGACGGGTCGCGGAAGGATTGGAAGCCGGGCGATCCGAAGGCCATCGGCGACAGTACCGCGAGAACACTCGAGATGGTTGTGGCCGCGGCCCGAAATTAGCGTAACTCGCGCGGTACGGCCCGGGTGTCTAAGTACCGGTGTAGGCGATGCAGTCGATCTCTATCTTGATGCCCGGTTGAACGAATTCGCAGACGATAGTCGTGCGGGCCGGCTTAAACTCGCCGAAGAATTCAGCGTAGACTTCGTTCATTCCGGCGAAGTCCGCGCCATTGGCCAGATAGACGTTGCACTTCACAACCTGCGCGAGAGTTGCCCCCGCGCCTCCCAAAATCTTGTTCGTGTTGTTCAGGACCACTCGCGTCTCGTGCTTGATATCGCCAAGCGTGAGCTGGTTAGTCGATGTATCGATCGGGACTTGCCCCGAAACGTAAACGAAACCGCCGGCCTTTACCGCCGGTGAATAAGGACCGCGGGGCGTGGGAACGCCCGGCGGGCTGAGTCTCTCGATCATCGTTAGTGTCCCTCCGCTTCCAGAAATCTCTCGGCCTCGATGGCCGCCATGCAGCCCGCGCCTGCCGCCGTAATGGCTTGGCGATAAGTGCGGTCCTGAACGTCGCCGGCATGGAAAACGCCGGTTATATTAGTGCGCGCGCCTCCTTGCGAGAGGATATAACCGTCCTCGTCGGTCAGGATCTGGCCGCGGAATACCGCAGTGTTGGGAATGTGCCCAATGGCCACGAAAAAGCCTTCCACTTCCTGATCCCAGACGTGGTGGTTGATCACGTTGCGCAGCTTAACGCCGGTGACGAAGCCCTTGTTCGACGTCGTAAATGTCCTCGACAACCGTGTCGGTGACGAACTTGATCTTCGGATTCGCCTTGGCCCGATCGAGCATGATCTTGGATGCGCGGAAGGTATCGCGGCGATGCACCAACGAGACCTCCGAGCCGAAGCGTGTCAGGAAGTTCGCCTCCTCCATCGCCGAATCGCCGCCGCCGACCACCATAATCTTCTTGCCCCGGTAGAAGAACCCGTCGCAAGTGGCGCACGAACTCACGCCTTTGCCGATCAGCTTCTGTTCGTTGGGTAAACCCACCCAGCGCGCCGAGGCGCCGGAAGCGATGATCAGAGTCAGCGCCTCCACCCAGTCGTGCTCGATCCGCAGCCGGAAAGGCCGCGTTGACAGATCGGCTTCGAGGACGGCTCCGTGAACGTATTCAGCGCCGAATCGCTCGGCCTGCTTCTTCATGTTGTCCACCAGTTCGGGGCCCTGAATCCCCTCCGGAAAACCGGGGAAGTTCTCCACCTCGCTGGTAATGGAAAGCTGACCGCCCGCCTCGTGGCCCTGCACGACCAGCGGCTTCAAGTTAGCCCTCGCTGTGTATATCGCGGCAGTGTTGCCGGCGCATCCGGAACCTACAATGACGACATTGTGCATTTAAGGGAAGTTTTAGCGTATCACGGACTAGCACCTCCGATTTCAGCTATACTGGCAAAGAAAAAGCGAAACCCGTTGTGGCCGACTTCTCTCAACAACTCGCAGTGCTGCGCGGCAAGATGGCGGCGATCGACAATAGATATGCCAGCAAGTACGCCTCCGCGCCAACGCCCCGTCTCACTACCGCTCAGGTGCACTTTGCCGATGATTTGATCTCGGGCTCGGTAATCGAAACGCCCGCGGGCAAGCACTTCGAGACCGAGAAGCTATGGCAGCGCCATCGCCGTCATGGCAGTGTCGGGATCGCCGATCTCGAAAGCCTGCCCGAGGATCTGCTCGACTCCCTCTCCGGAGGCGCCATCCCGAACTCGCATCCGTCCAAGTGGTGCTTCCTCGATACCGAGACGACCGGTCTCTCGGGCGGTACCGGAACCTACGCGTTCCTCATCGGCTGCGGCAGCATCGAGGCCGACGGCTTCCGCGTGCGTCAATTCTTCATGCGTGACTATGGCGAGGAGGCTTCGCAACTTCACGCTCTCGCCGAGTACCTTGAGCGCTTCGACGTCCTGATCACGTACAACGGCAAGACCTTCGATCAACCGCTGCTAGAAACGCGCTTCCGTATGGTCCGTAAGCGCCCTCCGTTCGCCCGCATGGAGCATCTCGACCTGCTGTTCGGCGCGCGCCGGTTGTGGAAGATCCGGCTCGATAATTGCCGCCTATCGCATCTCGAATATCAGATCCTCGGCGTCGAGCGCGAAGGCGATCTCCCCGGAGAACTGATCCCTTACTACTACTTCGACTATGTGCGAACGCAGCGCGCGGTAAAGCTGGTGCCAATCCTCCATCACAACGTGATCGACATTGTGTCGCTCGCGTGTCTAACAGCCATTGTCCCGGAGGCGTTCCGCTCGCCCGCTACCGTTCCAGTGCGCCACGGGGCCGATCTGCTGGGCCTTGCGCGTTGGCTGCTGCAAGCCGAGCGCGGCGAAGAGGCTCTGGTCTTGCTGCGCCGCGCGCTGCAACTCGGCCTGCCCGATGCTCACCTGTTCCGCACCATGCTCGACATCGGGCTGCTTGAGAAGAAGCTGGGCCGTGAGCAAGCGGCGGTGGCCATGTTCTCCGATCTTGCCGCAAGTCCTAATCACTTTGCAGTCGCGAGCCTTCGAGGAGCTGGCCAAGTTCTACGAGCATCGCGAGCGCAACTACGTCATGGCCCTCGAGATGACTCGCAGCGCGCAGGCCCTCGGCGGAAGCCCGGAAATAGACAAGCGCGCCGCAAGACTCCGGGCAAGGCTGGCCCGGAAAGGCGCGTCCGCGCGCCTGCTCTGATGCCGCGACAACGTGTCCAGTTAAACTAGGATTTGTCCTCCGAAATCGCGATCTGCTTCGAGCAGGTCTCCAAGAGTTACGCGATCTACGACCGGCCCGCGAATCGGCTGAAAGAGCTGCTCACCTTCAATCGCATCTCCCGCCATCGCGACTTCTGGGCGCTCGATAGGATCGACTTCGAAGTGCGCCGCGGCGAGACCTTCTGTATCGTCGGTGAGAACGGCTCGGGCAAGAGTACGCTGTTGCAGATCGTAGCCGGGATACTGCCGCCTTCGAGCGGCAGGGTCACAGTGAACGGCCGCGTATCCGCGCTTCTCGAACTCGGAGCGGGTTTCAACCCTGAGTTTTCCGGCCGCGATAACGTTTATCTGAATGCTTCGATTCTGGGTCTTTCCACCCGCGAAATCGACCGCCGTTACCGCGCCATTGAAGAGTTCGCCGAAATCGGCGAATTCATCGGTCAGCCGGTGAAGACGTATTCGAGCGGTATGGTGGTTCGTCTCGCCTTCGCCGTCGCGATCAACGTGGACCCCGAGATCCTGCTCGTCGATGAAGCGCTCGCGGTCGGCGATATCTACTTCCGCCACCGCTGCATGCGCAAGGTTCACGAACTGCGCGCCCGCGGCATCACCATCCTGTTCGTATCGCACGCCGTCTCCGATGTCAAAGCCCTGGGCGACCGCACGCTTTGGCTGGAACACGGCCGCATGATGGATGTTGGAGATACCGAGCGCGTGGTCGGCAAATATCTGGCGTCAACGATCGCCAAGGATACACAGTATCTGCAGCTCAAGAAGAGACCGGACACCGCGATAGAACCTTCCCACACGCATCCCGCCGAAGTCGTGGATACGATTCCTAACATCGATTATCGCTTCGGCGACGAGCGCGCCCAGATAATGGGAATCGCTCTCCTAAACGAAGAGGGAGACCGGATTCAGTTGGTGCAGCCGAACAGCAAGCTCGTCGTGCGTGTCAGCGTGATGGCTCGCGCGGAAGTAACCATGCCGATCGTCGGATTCATGATGCGCAATCATCTCGGCGTCGATTTCTCTGGCACCAATACCGCGCGCGAGGAGTATGAACTTCCACTCATGGCGCCCGGAGATATTCTGACCGTCGATTTCCATCTGGATATGCCGGAACTGTATCCCGGCTCTTTTTCGTTCTCACCGGCGGTCGCCGATGGAACGCTTCAGGCTTATGAGATGTGCGACTGGATCGACAATGCCATCACCGCACAGATGGCGCATTCCGACGGCCAGGTATACGGGTATCTAAAACTGCCGTGCCGCGTCGAGCTGAATGCCCGGCTCTGGCAGCGATCTGAGGCGCCAGCTGGAGGAACCCCGCCTTGCCTGACGCGTTTAGCACCGAATTCACCGGCGAACGCGTGATTCCCGGCTTGGTGGAAGACAACCTGTTCAACGAGCACGTCGCGCGCTACCGCTTTGCGGCGCGAATGCAGCCTCCGCGGAATCTGACGATCCTGGACGCGGGCTGCGGCTCAGGCTATGGCACACTGGAACTCTCGAAATCCGGCGCGCAGGTGCTGGGAATCGACATCTCTCCGGAGGCCATCTCCCACGCCCAAGCGATTTACGCCGGCGAAAACATCCGCTTCGAACAGGCATCGTGTACCGCCATTCCCGCCGGTGACGGCGCATTCGGCCTGGTCGCCGCGTTTGAAGTAATTGAGCATCTCCCGCAATGGCGTGACTTCCTACGGGAGGCCCGCCGTGTTCTCGATCCCGCGGGCATCTTCCTGGTATCGACGCCCAACCGGTTGTACTACGCGGAAGCGCGTCAGAAAGCCGGACCCAATCCCTTTCACGTACACGAATTCACGGAAGAGGAATTCCGCGCTGAACTGTCAGCAGTTTTTCCGCACGTCAAGATTCTGCTACAGAATCATGTTGAGGCGATCGCATTTTCGGGCAGCGAAACGGCGAGCGCGGACCTCGAAATTCAGGATCGTCCCGCGGATCCCTCCACCGCAAATTTCTTCCTGGCTGTATGCGGGATTCAGGCTCTGCCGCCCATCCCCAGCTTCATTTTCATCCCCGAGACGGGCAACGTGCTGCAGACCCGCGAGCGCCACATCGCTCTGCTCGATGGCGAGATCCGGCAGAAAAATGAGTGGATCGCGCACGAGCAAAGCGAACGCGCACGCATGCTCGATAAAGTCCGCGACATGGAAGCGGAGCTTGAGGAGCATAACCGGTGGGCGCGCCAGGCAAATGAGGAGGCAGAGCGGAGAGCTCAGCTTGTCGCCGATTTGCAGGAGGAATTGAGGCGTAGTAATGAATGGGCGAAGGTCCGCGATGCAGAGGCCATTGAACGCGGCGAGCGGGTTGTAGAACTACAGAACGAATTGCGCAGAAGCGAGGCAGGCGCGAAAGCCAACATCGAACAGTTGCAGCAGGAACTGCAACACAGCAATGAGTGGGCACTGTTCCGCGACGCGGAAGTAGCCGAACGGGGGCAACGGATCGAACAGCTCCAGGCAGAGGTGCAGCAGGCAACCGCCTGGGCAAAGGACCGTGATGCCGAAGTGGAGCTCCGCGGTGCGCGCATTGTCCAGTTGCAAAATGAGATGGCGGCTTCAATTAGGGGATACGAAGCCGCAATCGGCCAATGGCGTCGTGAGAAAGAAGCGTCGGACCAGTGGGCGATGGACACGGAGCGCGGCCTGAGCGCGGAACGCGACGCGGCCCGTGAGGCTTTCGCGGCTAAACAGATTGAATATGAGATCTCGCAGCAGCGAGTCGCATCATTGCAGGCGGAGCTTGAAAACCTGACTGCGGAATTTGAAGAAGAGAAGACGCGGATGGGCCTGATTGCACAATCCCGCTGGGTGCGCCTCGGCCGGACATTGCGAGTCGGTCCGGAGATTCAAACTGGGCACCCGGAGATTCAAACCAGGCAATGACATCCGCTCTCGCCTGGCTCGGCAAGATCGCGCTGCTGATCCTCTCACCCATTCTGATTGCGCTGATCGCGCTGGTTCTGGCCATTGGTGATCTGGCATATCTGTTAATAGGTCGGCGCAAGAGTCCCGCGGAGGCGATGCCCGACACATCCGCCGCAAGCGTCGTGATACCGAACTGGAATGGACGCGATCTGCTGGCCAAATATCTTCCTCCCTTGATTGAAGCTCTATCCGGAAATCCCGCCAATGAGATCGTAGTGGTGGACAACGGCTCCGAAGACGGCAGCGCCGGTTTCGTCCGCGATCAATTTCCTCAGGTCCGTGTTGTGGCACTGCCCAAGAATCTCGGTTTCGGCGGCGGCTCGAACGCCGGATTCCGCGAAGCGAAGAACGATATCGTCGTTCTGCTCAACAGCGATATGCGCGTCGATCGTAACTTCATCGCGCCTCTGCTCGCGGGTTTCACTGACGAAAAGGTCTTCGCGGTATCATGCCAGATTTTCCTCACCGATCCGGAGAAGCGCCGTGAGGAAACGGGTCTGACAGAAGGCTGGTGGGAGGATGGGGGCCTTCGCGTCAGCCACCGCGAGGATACTGAGATCGACCGCCCGTATCCTTGTTTTTACGGCGGCGGAGGTTCGTCCGCGTTCGACCGCCGCAAGTTTCTGGAACTTGGCGGATTCGATGAACTGCTCGCGCCCTTTTACCTCGAAGACACCGATATCGGCTACATGGCCTGGAAGCGCGGCTGGAAGGTTCTTTATGCGCCCCAGAGTAAGGTCTGGCACGAGCATCGCGGAACCATCGGGCGGAAATTCTCGCCTCAATATATCCAGGGAGTTCTCAAGAAGAATTTCTTGCTATTCGTCTGGAAGAACATCCATGATTGGCGCCGGCTGATTGAACATCTGGTCTTCTCCTGGACCGGCGCGGTGTTCAGTTTGCTGGTCGAGAGTCCCGAGCGCACCACGCTCGGAGCTCTCTGGCGCGCTTGCCTGCACTTGCCGCGTGCTGTGCGTTCGCGATGGCGCGCCCGTTCCCTCGCCATCATCGATGACACGGAAGCCTTCCGCCGCCCGCAAGGCGCCTATTTCCGGGATCGGTTTCTTCCCCCGCCCGATCCCCGCGGCCGGCTTCGCGTGGCTTTCGCATCGCCCTATCCGGTATGCCCTCCGGTGCATGGAGGCGGCGTTTTCATGCTGGGTACGATCGTCGAACTCTCCAGGCGTTGTGAAGTCCACGCGTTGATCAACCTTGAAAGCCCATCGCAGGCTGGAGATCACGATGCCTTGAAGAAGTTTTGCGCCAGCGTGACCGTTCCTTTCTGCCAGCCGTATGCGGCGCCGGAACCGGCATCGCTCATGCCTTTCGCGGTCCGCGAATTCCGCGAGCGGGAGATGGCGTATCTGTTGAATCGCATCGTCTATCTCAACCAGATCGATGTTGTGCAACTCGAGTACACGGTATTCGGCCAATATGCGGGCGATTACCAGCACATGGTATGCGCCTTATTCGAGCATGACGTCTCATTTCAATCGATTTCTCGTGGATATCGCTACATCGATCGCCCGCTGCTTAAGTTCAAGGCCGCCTGGGAATATCTGCGGATGCTCCGTTATGAACTGGCTCTGCTGCCCAAGGTCGATGTGATCCAGGTGTGCACGCGCGAGAATCGCGAGTATCTGGAGTCGTTTCTTCCCGCGCTTCGCGGACGCATCCAGGAAGGATTGCGTGCGGGCATCGATGCCGCTCAGTACTGTTATCCGGGAGGGCCGCGCCAGCCATATACGCTGCTCTTCCTCGGCAATTTCCGGCACTTGCCGAACATAACCGCGATGCAATGGTTCTGCCGCGAATCGCTTCCTCGCATCGTCGAACGCTATCCACAGACGCGCGTGATAATCGCCGGCGCCGATCCACCGCCGCGCCACACATTCGCCGATCCCAGAGGCGTAATCGAACTACCGGGCTTTATCCCGGATATACGGCCGCTGCTATTGCGCTATGCCGTATTCATCTGTCCCATTCGCAGCGGTTCGGGAGTTCGCGTCAAACTGCTCGAGGCCTTTGCGAGCGGCATCCCTGTCGTTTCTACTTATATCGGCGCCGAAGGACTGGCGCGCAAAGATGGTGAGTTCTGCTTTCTCGCCGACGACTCCGCGGGCTTCGCCGATCGCGTTATGGATCTCTTCGGTAATCCTCAGAAAGGCGCGGATCTGGCGTGCGCGGCTCGCGAAGAAATCCTGGCGAACTGGGATATGTCCGCGATCACCGAAAAGCTCGTAACCAGTTACCGGAAGGCGCTTGACAAGGGCGAATAAAAGGCGAATACTACAGGAGTGCTGTTCGACGATTCTCCCCCGTCGTCGCTGACCGGCATTGCCAGGCTGGCCGCGAGAAGTCCTGTTCTCGAAGCGAAATCGCGAGTGCGGTATTTCGAAATCGAAACGCGCGGCGTGCTGAACCGGACCAGGCCTGGCATGCCGTTCCGCTGGACCATCAATCCCTACCGCGGCTGTGAATTCGGCTGCAAATACTGTTACGCTCGCTACACTCACGAGTTCATGGGGATCGAAGACTCGCGTCTCTTCGAAGATCAGATTTACGCGAAGAGCGATCTGCCCCACCTTCTGCGTCAAGAGCTTCGCAAAATCGACCCCGCGGAAGCTATTGCGATCGGGACCGCGACGGATCCGTATCAGCCGGCCGAGCGGCGTTACCGGCGCACCCGGTCGATTCTCGAGGTGTTTGCGGCGGGACAGGCGCGACGAATCTCGATCACCACAAAGTCCGATCTCGTGACCCGCGATGTGGACGTGCTTCAACAGATCGCTGCTCGCAATTCGGTGAGCGTGAACCTTACGATTACTACGCTCGACCGCGATCTCGCGCGCCTGCTTGAACCTCGCGCGCCGCGGCCCGATCTTCGGCTTCGCGCGGTGCGGACTCTGGCTGACGCCGGGATACGGGTGGGCGTGTTTCCCAATCCCATTCTGCCGCTGATTACCGATTCCGAACTGCGCCTCGACCGTTTGGCCCGGGCTGCAAAGGACCACGGCGCAAGTTACTTTGGAGGCGGGCTGCTGTTTCTGATGCCATCCGCCCGGCGAGTGTTCTTTCCGTTCCTCGCCGAACGATTTCCTCACCTCTTGAAGAAGTATGAAGAGCGTTATACGCGCAATGCTTACCTGCGCGGCGAGTACGCGGATTCCATTCGCGATCGCGTTCGCGCGATCCGCGCCCGCCACGGTCTCGAAAACGGTCCGTCTGAGCACATTCCCGCGGCAGTCGAAGAACGGCAACCATCGCTATTCGCTATGCGTTGACGCGTCTTAATAATGACCTCACGCAAGGCTTGGCGAGGCTTTGGACGATCACATCACCTCAGTTCACAGGCAGCGCCACCCAAGTGGATGCAGCAGCCGGGGCGTTTCGGCCGCGCGGCTGGAGCGGCTGCAAGCGGCGGGAAACGATGACCGGGTCCGCGATCCAGGATCTAATGGGGCCAAATAAGAATGCCGCGATTCCCTCCGGAAATCGCGGCATTAGCCTAAAACTGGCTAGCTGGTTACGAATCCAGCTTCTTAGTAGTCCATCCCAGGACCGTGTTCACCGCCGCCGGGACCGGAGGGCGCCTTCTTTTCCGGAATCTCGCAGATCATCGCTTCGGTAGTCAGCATCAAACTGCTGATCGACGCGGCATTCTGCAGCGCCGTCCGAGTCACCTTGGTGGGATCGATAACGCCCGAGACAACCAGGTCTTCGTACACTTCAGTGGCAGCGTTGAAGCCATAGTTCGCGCTATCGTTCGAGCGGACCTTTTCCACCACAATCGCACCCTCGGTACCCGAGTTGTGGACGATCTGGCGCAGCGGCTCTTCGCAAGCGCGGCGAATGATGTCTACGCCGATCTGCTCGTCGCCGGGGATCTTGAACGTCTTCAGCGCTTGGGCCGCGCGCAGCAACGCCACGCCGCCGCCCGGAACAATACCCTCTTCGACGGCCGCGCGAGTGGCATGCAGAGCATCCTCGACGCGCGCCTTCTTTTCCTTCATTTCGGTCTCGGTTGCCGCGCCAACCTTGATAATCGCGACACCGCCGGCGAGCTTCGCCAACCGCTCCTGCAGCTTCTCACGATCGTAGTCCGAGGTGGTCTCATCGATCTGAGCGCGCAGTTGCTTGATCCGGCCTTCAATGGATTTCTGAGAGCCCGCGCCATCAACGATGGTCGTGTTGTCTTTGTCCACGGTCACGCGCTTGGCACGGCCGAGGTCTTCGAGGCGTACGCCTTCCAGCTTGATGCCGGTCTCTTCCATGATGGCCTTGCCGCCAGTCAGGATCGAGATGTCTTCCATCATCGCTTTCCGGCGATCGCCGAAGCCGGGAGCCTTGACGGCGCAGGCGTTTAGCGTGCCACGAAGCTTGTTGACTACGAGAGTCGCCAACGCTTCGCCTTCCACTTCTTCCGCGATGATCAAGAGCGGCTTGCCGGCGCGGGCAATCTGCTCGAGCACCGGAAGCAGGTCCTTCATGTTGCTGATCTTCTTTTCGTGGATCAGGATGTAGGGATCTTCGAGCACGACTTCCATCCGCTCCGCATCGGTGACGAAGTAGGGGGAAAGATAGCCGCGATCGAACTGCATACCGTCAACGGTGCTCAGTTCGGTCGACATGGTCTTCGACTCTTCCACCGTGATGACGCCGTCCTTGCCGACCTTCTTCATCGCTTCGGCAATGATGTTGCCGATAGTGTGATCGCTGTTCGCCGAAATCGTGCCGACCTGTGCGATCATCTCGCCGGATACCGGCTTCGACATCTTTTGCACTTCGCTGACCGCAAGTTCGACAGCCTTTTCGATACCGCGCTTCAGCGCCATCGGGTTAGCGCCGGCGGCAACCGCCTTGACGCCTTCGCGAAAGATGCACTGAGCCAAAATGGTCGCGGTCGTGGTGCCGTCGCCCGCGACGTCCGAGGTCTTCGATGCAACCTCACGGACCATCTGTGCGCCCATATTTTCGAGCGGGTCCTTGAGCTCGATCTCCTTGGCGACCGTCACGCCGTCCTTGGTGATGTTCGGTCCGCCGAACTTTTTCTCGAGGACAACGTTGCGGCCCTTCGGTCCGAGCGTAACCTTCACCGCATCGGCCAATTGATTTACTCCGCGCAGGATCGCCTGGCGTGAGTTTTCAGCATATACAATCTGTTTGCCTGCCATTGATTTGATTCCTTTCCGATATCTTGTTGAATGTTAACCGGCTGCACCCGAAGGCTTAGCTGGCCTTCTTGTTGGCAACCTTAGGCTGCTGGTGCTGGTCGAGAATGCCGAGGATCTCATCCTCGCGCATAATCATGTATTCTTCGCCATCCAGCTTGATTTCGCTGCCGGAATACTTTCCAAACAGAACGCGATCGCCGGCCTGTACATCGAGCGGGACGAGTTTGCCATCTTCCAGGCGCTTGCCTTTGCCCGTCGCGACGACTTCGCCTTCCTGCGGCTTCTCTTTGGCAGAGTCGGGGATATAAAGACCACCCTGCATCTGCTCTTTCTCTTCAATGCGTTTCACTACGATACGGTCATAAAGCGGACGAATTTTCATGTGATTGATACCTCCACATACCTTGAATATTGAATAATTTGAAACTGAGTGTTTCCAGCTATATTATTAGCACACTCGCACGGAGAGTGACAAGATATTTTTGTAACTTATTGAAATCATTGGTGTTAGCCTGGATGGCAAACCATCACTCACAATTGGCGTGGCGTATGTCAGCGTACAGTTTAGCGGCTGACGATCACGTTGATATTGGCCGAGCCGCTGTCCGGGGCGGTGTCCGAATCGGTTGCCACAACGGTGAGCACGTGAGCTCCGGTAGCGAGCGAGGCCGTATTCAGCGGGTAAGAATATCCCACCGCCGGGCAATTCGGCCGCGACGGATAGGCGGCGCAGACGTCAGGACGCAGAATGCCATACGATGCAAGGCCCGGCTGCTGAACTCCATCCACCAGCACCTTCACAGCACTGATCGCTGTGCCAATCACCGAAGCATTGTCAATTGCCCAGCCGGTCACCGTTACCGTACCCGATATCGTGGCGCCCGCAACGGGGCTTTCGATTGCGACGGCGGGCAACTGGACAACTGTAATCGTAATCGTCCAGGTCGCCGAATCCGGCATCGTTCCATCGCTGTCGGTTGCCACCACCTGCAGCAGATGCGAACCTCCAGATAATCTGGTGGTATCGAGCTGATAGGTGAAACCAACGTTCGGACATCCCGGCCGGTTTGGAAATGCCGAACATACGTCGGGCCGGCTCACGCCATAGCTCGCGCTGCCCACCGGATTACCGTCAACCAGCACGTTCACTGCGCTGATTGCCGTTCCCACCGAACTCGCATTGTCGAGCGCCCAGCCCGTCACCGTCACAATTCCCGATACCGTCGCTCCTGCCGATGGCGAATCCACATAAACGGTCGGGGTAGGCGAAACGGTCAACATCACGCTGGACGAATTCGTCTGCGGCATGCTCTCAGTATCCATCGCGACGATAGTAACCAGATGCGGACCACTGCTAAGTGGCGTGGTATTCAACTGGAACGTGTAGCCCACATTCGGGCAACCGCTTCTGCCGGGATACACGGCACACACGTCGGGACGATTGACGCCGTAAGTAGCCAAGCCAAGTTGTTTTCCATCAACCAGCACCTGGATGGGAGCGAGCGAGCTACCGAGCGGCGCGACCGCCCAGCCTGTTAGCGTAACCATCCCCGACACCACGCTGCCGGCCGCCGGCGAGTCGATGGCGACAAGCGGAGACGGCACGACGTTTACAGTGACAGTCGTGGAACTGCTGTCTGGAACGGCGTCCAAGTCTGTCGCGATTGCGGTTATTGTGTGAGGCCCCAAAGCCAGGCTATTGCCGTTGAACGTGTACGAAAAGCCGACATTGGGGCAACCCGCGCGTCCAATATACACCGTGCAAACATCGGGCCGGCTAACGCCATAAGTCGCCGTGCCCGACGGGACTCCATCGACCTGAATCTGCACGGAGCCGATCGCAGATCCCACTGTCGCCGTGTTATCGATGGCCCAGCCCGATACGGTGATCGTTCCCGAAACGTTCGCCCCAGGAGCGGGTCCATCGATGTTCACGTTGGGCGGCAGCGTGATGGTGATGTTAGTCGTCCAGGAACCCATGTCGGGATTACTGTCGCTATCTGTTGCGACCGCGGTGAGGGCGTGGCTGCCCGGAGCGAACTTCTTTGTATCCAGCAGAAACATGAAACCCACGTTGGGGCAGCCAGGCCGTCCCGGATACGCCGCGCATACATCGGGACGCGGTATTCCGTAGCTGGCAGTTCCCACGGTATTGCCGTCCACCTGTACTTGAACAGAACTAATCGCGGTGCCCGGAGCGTTTAAGTTATCGAGAGCCCAGCCGGAAACGGTAATCACTCCCGTCACAACCGCTCCCGGCGTTAAGGAGTCGATATAAACCCCGGGTGCTGGAATTACCGTAACGGTAATACTAGCCGAAGCGGAGTCCGGGACCGAGTCCGAATCGGAGGCCGTCACCATAATCGTATGTTGACCGGGACTGTAGGATGCGGTGTTTAGCGCGAATGAAAAGCCGACATTTGGACAATTCGGGCGGCCGGGGTACGCGCCGCAAACGTCGGGACGCGCCGCG
This sequence comes from Terriglobia bacterium, assembly GCA_963767545.1. Classification (GTDB taxonomy): domain Bacteria; phylum Acidobacteriota; class Terriglobia; order Bryobacterales; family Bryobacteraceae; genus CAVVFX01. The sequence continues at coordinate 19,542 of CAVYEV010000079.1, read as the reverse complement.
CCGTATGTGGCATTTCCAACTTTATTTCCATCGACGAATACCTGGACAGAGGAGATTGGCGTTCCTCCAGTGGAGGCGTTATCGATAGCCCATCCGCTGACGTTGATGGTTCCCGAAACAACGGCTCCAGCAGTTGGAGAGTCGATGGCCGTGCGCGGCGCGCCCGCGGCGACGATGGTTATGGTCGCCGAGCCCGAATCCGGTATGCTATCCGTGTCGGTGGCTACTGCCGTAACTGAATGATTACCCGGCGCCAGCGTACTCGTGTTCAATGAATAGGAGTAACCGACGTTGGGGCAACCTGGTCTGCCGCTGTAGGCTGCACAGACATCGGGGCGGCTCATGCCATACGCCGCGCTTCCCACGTAAGCTCCGTCCACCAGGATTTGCACGGACCCGATGCTTGTCCCGACCGCGAGGATATTATCGAGAGCCCAGCCCGATATCGTGACCACTCCGGAAACCGGCGAACCTGTTGCAGGTCCGTCGATAGCAATACTCGGGGGGCCGCTAATCGGAATCAACCCGGTGTTACTCGCGAACCCTCCAATTGTAAGTATGATTGGCAATATCCCGGTCAGTGCGTCGGACGGAACGCGCAGGTTCACCTGATAAGTCGCCAGGAGTCCCGGCGCCAGTCCCGAAAACGTTACTTGGGTGGATTCGGCGTTAATTGTAACGGTGGGCAACAAGGTCGTGTTGTAAATCGGCGGAGATGGCGGAGTTACTCCGTTTGGCTGCGAAGGGTTCGTAGGTCCAAGGGCGACCAAATACCCCGAGATGTTTTCGTTTGGCCGCGCGGGCGAATTTAAGGTGATCGCCGAATTATCGCTGTGCTGGAAGGCGACCAGAGCGGGCGTGCCACCTTGCGTGAGAAAGGCCGGCGCATAGGCGTTCAACGTAATAGGAAACGATGACGATGTTCCGAAGCCGGGAACGTTCACCGCAATATTTGTAGCACCTGTGCCGAGAGCCGGAGGAATAACGAAGTTGATCTGTGAAGCGCTCACGTACGAGACGATCGCGTTCTGACCTCCCACAAAAACGCTAGTGCCTGAGTTTGTGCCGAGATTGCTTCCGAAAATTGAAGCTGACGCGCCTGGACACAGCCGTGTGTCGAAACTTCCGCCATTGAGCACGGCGTTTATCGTAGGCACTTGACTCAATAGCGGCGACGCAGTGGCCGCGAATACCAGCAATTTGGTTAGAAGGTGGTTCATACGGCCTTTGATCCCTCGCTCCCCCCGAGCATGATTAGGTCCACTCCAGAACTGCCCCCTGCGGGAAGGGCGATTTTGGGCTTGTGCGGATTGTGCACGGCTGGGAAAGATTTCCTGTGCGCCTGCCCCCATGGGTAAGACACGGCGGAAGAGCCAAACCAGCGGTGTGACGCAAAACGGGGATTTTTGCGCGGGCTGTGTGCGCGGCAGTGTGTGCATTTTGCGGAACGGAGCCGATTTGGGCGCTGGAGGGTATCCTGAGGTGACGCAAACCAGGGATTTTTGCGCTTCCTGTGGGTGCGGCACTGTTTTGCATTTTGCGGAACAAAGGCGATGGCTGGCGCTGGCGCATCCCGAGGTGACGCAAAACGGGGATTTTTGCGCGTGTTGTGTGCGCGGCAGTGTGTGCATTTTGCGGAACGGAGCCGATTTGGGCGCTGGAGGGTATCCTGAGGTGACGCAAAATGCGTCTTTTTGAACCTGCCGTTGGTATGTGGTATGAGGGATCGCCAACAGGGCGCGGTGCCTTTTGCGGGCAAACGGCACTTGGCGCATGTAGTGTGAGGCTGCAGTGCGCGCCTTTTTTGCGCACAAGCACCTGGTTTGCTGCGCTTGACGGGTATCGCTGAGCCGCGGCGCGGGACTGAACGTTTTTCTGAACCTAAGCCATTGTCAGGGAGGGATCGCGAACAGGGCGCGGTACGTTTTACGGATCGAAGCCAGTCTGGCCTGTGGATGATCGGGCGGTCGGGGACGGCCGGTGACGCAAACGCTCGATTTTCAAACTGGCCGGTTAGATGGCCGGCGGCAGGCCAGCGACGCGCGGCCGTTCTGCGGGAGAAACCCAATCTGGCCGATAGGCACGAATAGAGAGTAGATAGAAGAAAGCGAACGCATTTGTGGCGGGGCGGTTTTGAATTGGTGAGATTCGGTGCGGGGTGGTTCTCTTGTTTCCGTCGCGCTTGCCTGTAAGTGTGACGATTCATTTGCGCAGACTTCTCCTTCCTGCTTTCAAATTACTATTCAGCGCGCGTGTTCTTGGGCGTGAGCGCGCGTATGCGATTGAATCTTTTGGGACGAAATAGTTGAAAGGCTCGTGACTGGTGAGCGAGGGGTTGAGTAGGTCGCGTGAAGGCAGGTTTGCGGAACGGAGCCAATTCGTGCAGATTTGTGCGGATTCTCTCGACCCACGGTCATTCATAAGTTCTGAGGCTGCGATTTTACGCCGAGCGGGTGGTTGCGCGAGTCCGACAACTTGCGCACCGCCTATTCATTAACTGCAGTCTTCAATCCCGCCGATAGATGTTTTCGCGGCTGACATCTTCAAGGGAGAGAATGGGCAAATCAGCCGGGAAGCTGCCCGCCCAACTGCGAAACACCTTGCCTCTCCGCCGGTCAGTTATGAGGAGACAAGTAATGGGGCGTAGCGCGGTTTTTCGGTGTACTCGTTCAACGAGGAGCAGCCCAACATAAGCATTTACTTAAGGAGTTGTCGCTTGCGCGAAATGAGTCCAGCGGAGCGGCCTAGATGAACAGATCAACTGGCTTGCCAAAAAATGCGGCAAGTTTCTTTGCGTTCGCCTTGCTGATTTCTCGCCGGCCGCTTACCATTTCCGACATGAAACTCTTGGAGCAGCCAAGTATGGGGAGCAAGTCCACCTGCTTTAGACCGCGCTGCTCGATCATGTAAGCGAGTAGCCTTCCAGGCGTGGGGGCATCGATAATGCAATTCTTTGCCTCGAAGTCCTCTACCAGCTTGGCCATTAATTCCAGAAGCCGGGTTTCTTCCGGGCTGCGGTTTACTCCTTTGTCCATGAGAGCTTCGATTTTTTCAAGCATCCGCTCATTTTCGGCTGCGGTTTGAATCACCGCCGGTACCGCCTTGGCAAGCAAGCGTCCATAGCGCCGCTCATCGATGAGTGCTAAGCCCATTTCTTCCACGCATCCGTTCCATATTCTTTGTGAGTCAGCAAATCTTTGACCATCAAAAGCTTGGATGCATAATCAACCTTCACGAGGAGGCGGTATTTATTGTGCCGAACGTTAAAAACCAGCATCTTGCCTACCTGATCGGCGTCATTTGAAGTCCCGGCGCACGTCAATCAGATTCTTCCATGCCGCCCTTTTAGCGACAAGGTACCAGCCGCCAAGCTCATCTCTTGCGTCTGTATGAAGCCTCTGGACCGGCTCGTAAAGCGTTATGATTTTGATTCTAACCCGGCCGGCATGGGGACACTGGATGTGGAGCGGTCTCCCTGCCAAGGTGAAGCCTGGAAATAAAGCAACTTCGGGCCGTACTTGTCGCCCGTTGTCCTCGAAAAGCGTGCCGCATTCCGATTGCTTCTTCTACATCCCGTCGCATGATGCTGCGGAGAAGGCTCTGATCGACCGTGTGCAATGATACTCGCATAGCGCCGGTCCTTGCAACCGGTTTTCGCGGCTCTTCTCCTGCGGAGCCAAGATTCTTCTAAAGTGGACCCCTTTGTCAAGACCATTTTTTGCCCGCAATAAGCTAATGTTCGGACGGGTCTGAATTTGAGTTTGGGGCGGCGTCGCTGGAAGCCGCCCGTTGCCATTCCGGCGCTCGAATCGGCGCTCAGGTCGCATCCCTGCGGAGCCTTATCTTCCGTCCGAGTTCCTCCAGTGTAAAGCCAAGCACATTCTGGCCCGAAAGCGATAAATCCCAGGGGTTCGGGGACAGAGTCCCCGAGTTCAGCAATGCCCCTTCCTTTTTGATTGTCCGGCCATCGCGGTCATCCTCGTGCCAGCCAGATCGCCGCCGGCGTCCGGTATTCCAGGCTCTGATGCAGCCGCTCCTGGTTGTAGAACCGGAAGTACCGCTCAATGCCCGGCTCGCGCTTCACTCACCGACGCGTAATCCTTCAGGTACACCTCCTCGTATTTGAGCGACCGCCACAACCGCTCGATGAAAATGTTGTCCATACAGCGTCCCCGCCCGTCCATGCTGATGGCGATCTCCCGCGCCGCCAGCTCGCCGGTGAACTTCTCGCTGGTGAACTGCGAGCCCTGGTCGCTGTTGAAGATTTCCGGCCGCCCCCGCCGCAGCGCGCACTTCAACGCCTCGATGCAGAAGTCGAGCTCCATCGTCAGCGACAAGCTCCAGCTCAGCACGTACCGGCTGAACCAGTCCATCACCGCCACCAGGTAGACAAAGCCCTGCGCCATCCTGATATAGGTGATGTCCGTGCTCCACACCTGATTGACGCGATCCACCGCCACCCCTCTCAGCAGGTACGGGTAAATCCTGTGACCTTCTCCCGGCTGGCTCAGCTTCGGCTTCGGATAGACGGCCTCGATTCCCATCAGCGCCATCAGCCGCGACACTCGCTTCCGGTTCACCTCGAATCCTTGCGTGCCGAGCCACTCCATCATTTTCCGGCTCCCGTAAAACGGCGTCCGCGTGTACTGCTCGTCCAGTAACCGCATCAACCGCAGGTTTTCTTCGCTCTCGCCCACCGGCTCGTAATACAGCCCCGACCGGTTCACGCCCAGCAATTCGCATTGCCGCCGCACGCTGATCTCCGCGTGATCCCGATCCACCAGCAGGCCGCAGATCCTCAGTCGAGCATGCCAACTTTTTTTTTGAGCCAGTCCAGCTCCACCTTCAGCCGGCCGATCTCTTCATACAGGGCGTCGTTGCCGGTCTCACCGCTCCCGCTCTTTCGGGTCCGCCCATCCACGAAAAGCTCCGGAAGTTGCTCCATCGCCGACTTCCTCCACTTCGCGATCTGGATCGGATGCACCTTGAACTGCGAGCCCAACTGGCTCAGCGTCTTCTCGCCCCGGATCGCCTCGATCGCCACCCGCGCTTTGAACTTCGGACTGTACTGTTTTCTCGTCGTCGTCATCGAACCTCTCCTTGTCAACGACTCCGCCGAAATCTTAGCTTATTGCCTGGTCTGAATTCCTGGGACCACTATATTCTTTGCGGCTTGGCGACTTGGCGAGAGATCTTTTGGTATAGCCCTTTGGAGGCGAGATGCGGCGCAGTTTTTTCCTCGCAAAGACGCAAGCGGCGCAAAGAAGACCGGCTGTTGAACTGGGTTTGGGCGACGGCAGGTAGAAGTAAGTGATATAGTCCTATGCCAAGTTCGACGGAGGCCATCTTACGGACGCGGTAGGGATGGGGAGGGACGAATACTTATATGGACAACGTGAAACAGTCCATTGCGATCATGGCTCGCCGAGGCGGAATTGCATTATTGAGGCGGAATTGCATTATTACTGTTGATCGGGTTCCACTCTGCGCTGGCTCAGAGCTACACAATCAAAACGTTCGCAGGCGGCGTGCTGCCGAACAACATCCCAGACACTTCCGCCAGTTTCTCGGGTCCTCAGGGAGTAGCGGTCGATGCGAGCGGGAATGTGTTCTTTACGAGCGCCGGGCTAAATGCGGTGTTCCGGTTGGATGCGTTAACGGGCGTGTTGGCTCTGGGGCGGGCACCGGTATTCCTGGCTACGGCGGCGACAATGGGCTAGCCACCAGCGCGTCACACAATTTTCCTACTGGGGTCGCCGTCGACACAGTCAGGCAACCTCTACATCTCGGTCGAAAACAATTACCGAGTCCGCAAGGTCTCGAACGGAGTGATCACGACGGTCGCGGGAAATGGCACCTGCTGTTCCGTCAGCGGCGACAACGGCCCCGCGACCAGCGCCTCATTGGGGGGCCCTACCGGGGTTGCTATCGACATATCGCATCCGCAAGGTCTCGAATGGAGTGATCATCACCGTAGCTGGAAACGGAACTCCGGGATTCAGCGGCGACAACGGCCCAGCCACCCAGCGCTAGGTTATTTTTTCCGACTGGCGTGGCCGTCGATTCCTCCGGTAACCTTGACATAGCGGAAGCCAGAATAATCGCATCCGCAAAGTCTCGAACGGAGTGATCACCACCGTAGCGGGAAATGGGACCAAGGGCTTCAGCGGTGACGAAGGCCCAGCCACCAGCGCCTCGCTGAACGATGCAACTGGCGTTGCCGTTGACGCATCAGGCAACCTCTATATCGCTGCCGGCGAATGGGCATACGTCGTTCCTGTTTGCGGACCGGTTTGCGGTGACGGCGGGTCAACAGGGGATTGTGCAGTTCCAGAATGCGGCGGGCGGAGTCTGGCGGGTGTGGGATTGCAGGCGAGTCCGCTGGGGACGTTTACTTCGGTGCCGATTATTTTGCCTTAGTTCATGCGGCCACAACTGCCCAGCCTTATGGCACGGGGCCGAGATAGCGATCGAGCCAGTTGAGTACTTCCCGAACCAATTCGTTGCGCATAATGCTGACGTCGTGAGCAGTATCGAAAACGACGTGCCGTTTCTGCGCAGGCGGCGCGCCCAGCCAGCGGAACATGGGCAACTGCGAGGTCTCGTAGGGAAAGATGAAATCGTAGCGCCCGCTGATCATTAGCGTGGGAGGCTTCAGCCGGGGCGCAAAATTGATCTGATCGACATCGGGCGGCGGAGTCCCGAAGAAAAAGCCGGCATCCTGCAGAATGATGGCTTTGAAACGGTCTTCGAAGGCCGCCAAAATCGGCGAATCCGCGGCTCCCATGCTCGCCCCCATATAAGCGATATGGCCGTGATCGATGTCGGGCCGGGTCTCCAGGTAATCAACCGATCGCCGCACCTCTTTCGACCAATCGATCATGCGCTCCCGTCTTTCGACAGGCGTGAGCGGAGCGTTCCGATGTCGTTCGAATGTATCCCTATAGATCGGGTACAGCACTGCACGTCCGGCAGCCGGCAGGAATTCCCAACGCGCTTTGCCCTCCAGGTGGTCGCTCGAGGTGTATTCGAGCGCGGCAGCGGACGGGAAGTACACTACCGTTTGAAACGGCGGCTTACGGTCCTTTGGAAGAAACAGATAGGCTGGCATCCTGCTCCCGGATGGCTGCCCACTGTAGGAAACCTTCTCTCGCCGCCATGGCCCGGAGCTATCGTCAACGGATTCAGTCTTGCCATCCGATGCGGTCCGGTCGTAGGCATAGACGCTTCGAAACAGCGCAAAAATTGCGTCCGATACCGGCTGTTCTTTTGCATAATCGCGAAATATGCGCTGCTTTGCCGCGAGCGCAGCCGCTGGCACCGGTTCCGTATACTTGACACAACGGAAACCATTGGCCGGACCGCGATCCCACGGCGATCGTGCATCGGGCTGATAGAACTCATATGAAGGCCCGTCCCAGGCGCCGCCCAGAATGTAGCGCAGGCCCTGACCGGCTTCATTCCAGCACCATTCTCTGACGTTGCCGGCCAAGTCGTAAGCGCCCTGCGCGCTGATGCCCTGGTATTTGCCGACAGGAGCGGGACCGGAACGCGAGAAGTTGCTGAGGGGAATGACATACAATCCGGTGTTCGGGTCCGCCGCGCGATACCAATGCGAGATCGTCGGCAGAGCCTTTCCAACTGACTCGGCATACGCCGCAGCCTCATACCAACTCACTCCGCCGACGGGGAAATCATCCTGGCCCTCCGGATAGCGTCCCACTTCCCACCCCGCCGGACCAGCGCCGTCCCGTGGCGTCATGGAACTGCGCCATGGCCTCGTCTCGAGGCAGCACGCGGCCATCTTTAATGAACGGCTGCTTCCAGTATTCGCGATGGGTGTAACCGCCGCGCATCCACGAACTGCTTGAATTGGCGGTTGGTCACCTCGTGTGTATCGATGAAGTAAGGCGCGGAATTGAAACCGCCCACCGTACCGATGAACGCTACGTTGAATCCGATAGGACCGCCCGGCACCTGCACCATCCCGTTCGGAATCGCGCCCTCGTTTTGCATTTCGAACAGAATCCGGCCGCCGGAATGCATCGAGGTCCACGCTTCGTAAATGGTGGAATAACCCGGCTTCGATACACGCCAACGTAGCAATCCAAGCGGCACGCGTATTTTTGGCATCGGCGAACGGCCGACGGACACCCACTCGGCGTCGGGGGTTGAGTATTCCTTTAGCGCGACCTCGGCGCCGGACGGCGTGGTATCGATCGACACTTCTCTGGAGATTTCGTCCCATTCCCTGGCAAGGCCCGCGTCTTTTGGGATATATTGCTTTGCCTCTTGCGCCAACAGGAGCGCCGCGACATATTTTCCCTGACCGGCCAGGCGGGCGATTTCGGGCATGGCGTGATCTTTGGCCCAGCGGATCTTCGCGTAACGATAATAGAACCAGGCGCCGGCTGCGCCGAGCACCGCGAGCGTCAGAGCCATCGCGGCCACACGCGCACGCGTCCATTTCCCAATAGGCCATCGCGCATGGGCCGCGCTACTCTCGCGACTCGCCGCTGCAAGACAGGCCGCCAGATCCTCTTCCATTTTCCGCGCCGACTCATAACGCTTGCGCGGATCTTTTTCGAGCGCCTTTTCGATTACTCTGCGCACTTCCGGCGGCGCGTCAAGCGGCCTGGGCTCGTTATGCAATATCGAGTGGATGACGGCGATTTGTGTGTCGCCTTCGAAGGCAGGCCGGCCGGCGATCATTTCATAAAGCACTGCGCCGAGACTCCACAGGTCTGTGCGGAAATCGATAGCCTTCCCGGATGCCTGCTCTGGAGACATGTACCGGGGTGTGCCTTTGGCAGTGCCGTCCATGGTCGCCGTGACATCGCTTGATTTCGCCAGGCCGAAATCGATGATCCGCGCGACACCGTCCTTCGCGACGATAACGTTGCTCGGTTTGATGTCACGGTGGAAGATGCCGTGTTCATGGGCTTCGGCTAGCCCCAGATGCTATCTGGCGGGCAATGCGCAGAGCTTCGTCAACCGGCAGACCTGTACCGATTCTGTCCCGTAAAGTGGCGCCTTCGTGGAAGGCCATCGCAATGAACAGGTCTCCGCCGGGAGTCTCGTCGATATCGTAGATCACGACGATATTGGAATGATCCAAGGCCGACGCGGCCTGGGCTTCTTCTGTAAGACGCCGCTTCAGATCCTCGTTATGGCGCATGTGCGGCGGCAGAAACTTCAAAGCGACCGGCCGGTGCAACTTGGTGTCGAACGCTTTGTATACGACTCCCATGCCGCCCGCGCCGAGTTCTTCGAGGATCGTATAGTGAGAGATAGTCTGGCCGGCCCACCCCTGCGGCGTCCCCGTCATGCTTAACGTAGCCTCGGGTTGCGTCGCTTGAGCTTACCGCCCGTACCGCTACCCGCACGATGGGCGAGCAGTTTTTCGACTTCCAGGCGAAGCTCGGGATCGGCGTCCGCAAGGGCCGCGCGACCGCGCTCCTGCGCTAAGTGGTACAAATCATCGATCTGGCGCCGGTGTTCGGGAGTCATCGGAAACTCCGGGTTTCCGTCTCACTAATGATACGTCACGCATCGATCAGATGCCGTACTGCGAGGCCGCTACACTCAATTTCTTCACCTCGGCCCAGCATATCGGGGTCGAACTCCATTTTCTCGTGATCGCGCACGAAGAAGCGCCGCACCCATGGCTCGGTATGGATATCGATTTTCTTGTTACTGTACTTCCACTCGAAGTTACCGATGATTCGCGTGCGGCCCGGATCTTCCGCGTGGATATGCCGTGGACCGCAAACCGGGCAGATCCCCGCTGAAAAAATTCGCCGCGGCCGCGCACATTCGCGAGAGAGCGGCAGCGTCTGCGGCCAACCGCATCGATCAGCACAACCAGTGACACCGGCATCCCTCGATGTTCGACTTCGCGCGCAAAACGTACAGCGGACATGCCGCCGAAACTCTGGCCATAAAGGATAATGCGTGGCCTAGCGAGCGGCATCCCCGGGCCACGCTCTATCCACGAGTTGTCTTGCGAGTTCCAGTTTGTGATTCTCCACCGTCTCCACGTAAACGCGCGGCATTCTCAGGTCCCGCAGTTCGAGAGCGGTCTTGCGGACACCGCGTTGCGGGGCGTCCCAGCGCTCCCACCCTCCTACGATGCCGAGGATCAGAGTGTCTCCCGGTGTGAGCGGCAGCGGCGTTGTGAAGTCGGAGAATTCCTGATTCTTACTGGAGGCGCGGGCGGGAATCGCAGAGATAAGAACGCCGGTAAGAACGCCGGCGATGACGAGCCCGCGATGCATCCTAATTCCGATAATATCCCGGCCTGAAACGCCCAGCCCGCCGAACCTGATACTTTAGAAAGTTCCACTCATGCGAAGAATAACGGTAACAATCATAATCGCCGGGTGTGCCACGCTGTGCGCGGCCGAATGGCCCACCGACGGTGGCGACACGAAGCGCGACAACTGGCAGCGGGATGAGAAGATTCTCACCAAAGACAATGTCAAGAACCTCAAGATCCTTTGGAAGCTCAAGCTGGATAATCACGCCCCAGGAGATGCACTCGCTGTTTCCTCCGTTGATCGTGGATAACGTAAATACCAGCGGAGGCCCGAAGCAGATTGCGATCGAAGCCGGCATTTCCGACAATCTCTACGCCATCGATGTCGAAACCGGCAAGATTATCTGGAAGAAGCACTTCGAATATCCCGACCCCCGCAAGGGGAGGACCAGATCGGCGACCCGCTTTGTCCTACCGGCCAAACAGCTACTCCGGTTATCGGTCCGCCGAACGCTTCAGGCGCCAGCACCGTATATGCCATGGCCGGCGATGGCGAGGTCCATTCCCTCAATGTCGCCAATGGCGAGGATGTCGCGCCGCCCTTCCAATTCGGGTATCCGCAACGGGAAGTCGTATGCCCTGAACCTCTGGCACGACATGCTGTTCACTACCACTTCGCAAGGCTGCGCCGGGAATCCTAACCAGATGTGGGCCGTGAGTCGACGATCCCGAACATAAGGTCATGACCGCCAGTCCGAAGAGCGGCGGACTTGTGGGGACGAACCGGCGCGGCGATCGATTCAAGCGGCATCGCCTGGGCGCCCACCGGCGACGGCCGCTACGATCCCGCGAACCAAGATTTATGGCAACGGACTGATCGGCGCCAAAGTTGAGGGAATGAACTGAAGATCAAAGACTAGTATCATCCCTTCCAACTGGTCTGGCTGCAGAAACGCGATCTCGATATGCAGGTCACTCCGGCGATCTTCGATTACAAAGGGCGCGAACTGATGGTCACCGGCAGCAAGGAATGCCGCGTTTATCTGCTCGATACCAAATCGGCGGGCGGCGAGAATCATCAATCGCCGCTCACCGCACGCCGCTGCTCTGCAACGAGGAAGCGGATTTCCAATCGGCCGGCATCTGGGGAGCCATGGCGAGCTGGGAAGACTCGAAAGGCACGCGCTGGGCGTTGACGCCGTTCTGGGGTCCGGTGCATCCCGAATTCAAATCTCCGCTCTCTTATGGGCCTGTCGAAGCATGGCGCGGTTGTGGCTTTCAAAGTCGAAGAGAACGCAACGGGAAGTTCCAACTCGTTCCCGCATGGATGTCGCGCGATATGAATCAGGCCGAGCCGCCGGTGATCGCGAATGGCGTCGTCTATGCGTACGGCAACGGTGAGAACACACGACAGGCTTATGCCGAGATCGCGGTCTCTTCGACTAAGTCCCGCTGCGAATCAAGAATTCCACTCATGCTGTTCTCTACGCGCTCGATGCCGAGACCGGAAAGGAGTTATATTCGAGCGGCGATCAGATCAAGTCGTTCAGTCACTTCAGCGGTCTCTCGGTAGCGAACGGCCGCGTGTACATCGGCACGTACGACAGCGTTCTATACTGCTTCGGACTCCCAGGGAGTCAGAAATGAAATTCCTTCGCATAAGCTTTATCTCATTACTGTGCTGTGGCACGGCCAACGCCCAAGGCAGGCCGATAGATTGGCCATCCTACGGTGGCGATGCTCAGCGCACCGGCTGGGAGAGAATCGATTCCAGAATTACGAAAGATAACGTCAAGGATTTCAGGCTGGTCCTGAAGAGGACGCTGGCGAGTCCGCAAGGTGGAACGCGTTCACTCACTCCTCCGGTGGTGCTGGGGCTGTTGATCTCTTATCGAGGATTTAAGGAACTGGCATTCATCGCCGGGAATTCCGGTATGTGGGCCATCGATGCCGATCTCGATCGCATCTTCTGGCAGAAACATTTCAATTTGGCGGGGGGGAAGTCCAACAGTTCATCCGCGGAATGCAGCGGTCCAGCGACGCCCGGTTTGATTCCCCCGATTAATTTCGGCGCGGCGCGTCCACGGCCAGCTCTCGGAAATGGTCCTGGCGCTGCGCCAAGCGGTCCGCCTGTGGATACGTTCCTCGCTCCCCGGCCAACAGGCCGTGCGATGCTCACTGCCACCGGCTTCGGCGCTCCGCGGCCAGTTTTCGCCATCTTTTCAGACGGCAAGCTTCGCCTGTTGAACACTTCAACCGGCGACGATGTGGTTCCCGCGATCAGCTTCCTTCCGCCTGGCAGCCAGGCATCGAGCCTGACTGTCCATGGTGGCGCAGTCTACACCACCACCAGCGCCGGATGCGGCAGCGGCTCAGGAGCAGTGTGGGCTATCGACCTGACTGTTCCCGAACCCGCGGAGCCGCCGGTCGCGCACTTCGCTCTCAATGGAGGCAGCATCTCACATCTCGGCGGACTGGCGCTGGGCACGGATGATACTGTGTATGTTCAGACCGGACCCGGACGGTCCGATCCGAACTCCAATAAATGGTCCAACACGCTGCTGGCATTGACGCCGAAGAATCTGAAGCTTAAACAATACTTCACGGCGAGCGCGGCTGAGGCAAGCGGTCCGACTGCACCTGACCTCAATGTCGTGACACCCGTTGTGTTTGCTTATGCGGGGAAGGATCTGGTTGCTACCGCGGGAGCCGACGGGCGCGTCTATCTGCTCGATGGCGCGACGCTGGGGGGCACGATCATAAGACGCCTTTGTATCAAACACCGCCGGTGGCTGCGGCGGGTCACGGCATGTGGGGTGGTTTGTCGAGTTGGCAAGATCCGGATGGGACGCGGTTTGTGGCAGTACCCGTGTGGGGGTCTGTGAACTCCGAACTGCATCTTCCGGCCACCAATGGCTCCGCGGCCAATGGTTCCATCGTCGCCTTCAAGGTGGAAGACCATGACGGGAAACCGATGCTGACGCCAGCCTGGGCTTCCCGCGACATGATTTCACCTGAGCCACCTGTCGTTACCAGCGGAGTGGTATTCGCACTGTCAGCCGGCGGCGATCACGCAACACTCTACGCGTTGGATGCCGCTACCGGCACGGAGTTGTATTCGACTGGCAGTCAGGTAACTGCGCCCGCTAATCTCAACGGCGTGACATTAGCGAATGGCCGGGTGTTTTTTACGACCACGGACAATACACTGTACGCGTTCGGAGTGTATCTGGAGCGTTGAGCGCGCTTATCGGTCAAGCGGCAGGCCGAAGCAATACAGCACACTATCCGAAGTCACGAAGCTTATGTGGCCATTCGCAATTGCCAACCCGCTGGTTTGAGCGAACGATGTTATCGCATCATCGCTCGAATACAGCGTATTTCCGGTCGCGGAATCGAGAGCGTAGAGGATCGCGTGGTCCGATTTAGCGCCGCCGGCCAGCACGAAGACGATGCCGTTCATCAGCGCAGGTGTTCCCGGCTTGGGCAGATCACGCGAACTCCAGACGGCGTTGAGACGCGGCTCATCGGAGGTGCCCGTGAGCTTGAATGCCTCTATCTTGGAACCCACTGTTGCGAAGATCCAACGGAAGCCGCTCGGATCACGGTAGGTAGCTAATCCTCTTATCGCGCCATCGCCGTCGGCGTACGCCTCCGCTTGGGCCTTTCCTGGTTGAAACAGAGCTAATCGGCCCTGTTTCCCTCCTGCGGCAATCATGTCGCGTTTTCCCCACCGGAAAACGATTGGAGCGGCGGTGACGTCCGAGATTGAGAAAGAGTGCTTCAGCTTCAGGCTCCCCGCCGATAGCGATAACACTTTGCTGCCGGACGCAGAATAGACGGCGCCATCGAATCCTAATGCGACACCATCGTCTGGCGGCACTCCATTCGCTGAGAAAAAATGCGGCGCGGACCCGGGCCGCATTAGGTCGATCGTCCAGACGCCTTCGGCGGTATTACCGCAGCCTCCGGACGTCGTTGTGTACACCCACTTATGTGTTCCACCAAGCGACAAGTTGAGGCTGGACGAAGCCGCATTGGGAGGAAGGAATCGACTAGGAGCCGCCGTATCCGCGCCGTCGGATGGACGGACGGTGTGTAGGCGGCCGTCGCTCGAAACCGCGTAGATTGGCCTCATGGGACCCGGTTCGTCGTCATCGTCCTCCTGGCGTTCCTCACCGGCGGCGTCATCCGGATCAACCAGTTCGGGCTCGATCGCCGGCGTTGCAATCGGCCCGTTCCCGCAAGACTTATGCCCGCCACCGTCGAAATGTCGCTTCCAGAAAATCGTGCCGAGATCCGCGTCGACTGCGTAAAGATTGCCCGAAGCCCCGCCGACCAGCACCAGTTCGCGGACGCCGCGAAACGTCACGGTTGGTCCTGCAATCACGGGCGCGGATAAGCGGCTGTCAATTTGCCGTTTCCATAGCAGTTTCAGCTCTTTTGCGTTATTCACGTTTAGGCTTTTGCCAAAGCGCTGCCAGCCGCTGCGCTGCGCATCTCCGCCTGAGTTCAACCAGTCCCCCGCGACCGCCACTGCGTAGCCGCATACGATCAGCGCGAATAATGCAAGCTTCCTCATGGTAAGAAAGCATTGTAGAACGAAGCTCCGCTTCTACTTCCAGCTTGGAGAACGCGCGGCGAATTCGTCAACGACCCGGCCTGGATTGCGTAAGCGAGATGCCGCATGGGATCTGTGTAACAGTTTCATAAATGCATGCCGCCGGAATCGCGCGCAAGCCGTTTGTCAGCGCACTCATCGCCATTTCGTTATTGTTTTGCGCCCGCATGAGCGCCCAACCGCGGCAGACTCGCATCATCCGTCATGCGGAAAAGCCCGCCGATTCGAACGATGCGGATCTGATAGCCAGGGGGTATTCCCGCGCCGCAGTTCTGGTGGTTTTTTTTCGAGTTCATTCGATACGCCAGATTTTCTATTGGCGGCGAAGAGGTCCTCGAATAGCGATCGACCGGTTGAGACTCTGACGCCCTCGGCCACGGCTCTGCATATGACGCTGAACTCGAGGATAGCGGATGCCGACTATCCAACGCTTGCACAACAGATTCTTACCGATCCCAGTATGCGGGGATGGCCCTACGCTGTATTCCACCGCGTCTGGCGGATACAGCCGCAGCGGCCTGTTGTTTGGCGATTCGCAAGAGTAGTTCGATTTGCGTGGGAGAATGTGGCAAATGCCACGGATGCTTATCCTGCCCCTGCTGTGCTTCGCCTGTAGCGCGGCCGATCTCATGCCGTCTGAGGCCGATCAGCGTCTGGCGCACGACATTTACAAGGAGATGGTTGAGAGCAAATCGGGGTTCACGACCGGCTCGACCGCGCCGATCGCCGAGGCAGTCGCTGCGCGATTGAAGGCGGCAGGTTTCCCCGGCTCGGACATTTTCGTCGGAGGCGCCATTCCGAAGAAGGCGAATGTGGTGGTGCGTTACCATGGCAGCGGCGCGCGCAAGCCCATCCTGCTGCTTGCGCACACCGACGTGGTCGAGGCGAAGCGCGAGGATTGGACGACAGATCCGTTTACGCTTATCGAAAAAGATGGCTACTTCTACGGACGCGGCACCATGGACGATAAGGCGCAGGCGGCAATCTGGGTCGCCAATCTCATTCGTTACAAACGCGAGGGTTTCGCGCCGGATCGCGACCTGATCGTAGCGCTGACAGCGGACGAAGAAGGCGGCGGCCCATACAATGGCGTCGACTGGCTGCTGAAGAATAAGCGGGAATTGATTGACGCCGATTTCGCTTTGAATGAGGGCGGACGCGGTGAGTTAGTCAATGGCAAGCGGTTGGCCAATGATATTTCGCTGAGCGAGAAGACTTATGCGGACTTCCGGTTCGAGGTTCGTAACAAGGGCGGTCACAGCGCCCGGCCGGTGCCGGACAATGCGATCTACCATTTGGCCGGCGCTCTGTACCGGCTCTCGACTTTCAAGTTTCCATTCCATCTGAACGAAGTTACACGCGCCTATTTTCAGCAAGCCGCGAAAATCGAAAAAGGTGACGCTTGCCGCCAATCTGGCAAAGGTAGCCGAGGGATCGGAAGAGGCGATGCGCAAAATTGCCGCCGTATCTCCCCCGATGAACGCGATGATGAGAACCACCTGCGTAGCTACGCAACTCGAAGGCGGTCATGCCACCAATGCGCTACCTCAGTTAGCGGCAGCGAACGTAAATTGCCGAGTGCTGCCCGAGGACTCCGTGGAGCATGTCCTGGCGGAACTGAAGAGAGTGATCGCCGACGATCAGGTGGCGGTTACGATCACGAAGGATGAGGGCAGGAGCCCCGCATCTCCGTTGCGTCCCGATATTATGAAGGCTTTCACGCGCATAACGGATACGATGTGGCCGGGCGTCGTCGCGCTGCCGACTATGGCCGTGGGCGGATCGGACGGACGGTACCTGCGCTCCGCCGGGATTCCGACGTACGGCGCACAGGGCTTCTTCGTGGATCGGGACGACGTTCGCGCGCACGGCCGCGACGAGCGCATGCCGGTGCAATCGTTCTACGAGGGGCAGACCTTTTTATACGAATTCGTCAAGGTGCTGGCGAAAGGGTCCGAATAGCAACCCGCGCACTGAAGACCGATTTTACGAAACTTTACCATTGAAACGTCACCAAATCGCTCGAACTCCCGTCAATTCGGAATTGTTTATCAGGGTCATTCTTCTCGTCTTTCTTATCGCGGTAGTCCCGGCGTGCATGTTCAGCGCGCCTTCAGATAATCCGGTGGCGGGACGCTGGACGGGGCGATCGCCCGATCCCATAGGCCGCACCGAAGAGATAGAGTTGCGATTCACTGCTTCCGATTCCGGACTCGCTGGCGTTCTACTGGCGGGCGACCGTGAGATTCCTCTGACGAAAATCCGGCTGCAGGGCCGCAACCTCACCTTCGATGCCGCACGCGAGTTGCGAGGGCGAAGTCTGATTTATCATTACGACGGCACACTGTCGGGGGATACGGTGGAGTTCACTGTGCAGAACGACGACGGCAGCAGCTTCTTTCGCTTCACCGCTCACCGCGCCCAATGAGATCACGTGGCCGACAACTTCCATTTCGATCTCGACCGACTTATTCACCTTGAGCAGCATGTTACTCGGATCTTTCATTCCCCAAGCTACATAGGGAACCTCGAACTTAAGAGTTGCAGTCAGATCGCCGCCCTGTACGCTTACCTGGACCGGCACCGTAATCTCATGTGCTGCGCCATGGATGGTGAATAAGCCGTGCAATCTCACGTTGGAGGCGCCGGCGAGTGCTACCTTTCCTTCCACATGGTCAGGCGAGAATAAAACTTCGGGAAATTTGCCAGATTCGAGTACGTTCTTGTGCATGCGGCTGTCGCGAGCGCTGCTGCCGCTATTGCCGCTTGTGGCGTCGACAATTACGTCGCCGCTGGCTTTGCCAGTATCGGGATCGAAACGGATGTCGCCTCGTTTGAGCTTGAACGTGCCATGAACCGTGTGTAGAACGTCGCCAAGCGTCCAATTGACCTTGCTGCTTTGCGGCGTGAACTGGAGATCATAGTCCGCGCCAATCGCCGGGACGCAGACTGAAAGCGCGATGAGAGCCAGACGCAGATTCATACACAAACCATTCGCCATCCGAGAATCATTGCAGCCGTGGCCATTTGAAATGGGGTAAGGGCTCCCACGTGCCCGGCTAGCAGCTTTGTGAAGCACGCCGGTTGTCCCGCCATGGCCGCCAGGGCGCGCCGGCGGATGAAAGGCCATCGATCCATCGTCAACATCATGTCGGCCATGAGAGCCGGACGTAAACCGATGCGGCGATGAGCCTTTTCATAGTGCGTGAGGTCTTCGCGTGCAATCGCATCGGCCAGCGCCGCGGATTGTTGAAATGCCTGACAGAGGCCCTCACCGGTGATCGCGTCGACTGAGCCGGATGCGTCTCCGATAAGCGCGACGCTACCGCGCGTCACATTTTTCAGACGACAGTTCGCGGTTACTGCGCCGCGTTCGCTGCTGGACGCGGGCACGCCAGCCAGATGCGCTTCGAGCAAGGGGAATCGCTTCAGCGCGTCGGCTAAACGGAGTTCCGGCTTCCGCGAGATCACTGCGGCGCAGATTTCGTTGTTCGCTACCGGAGTCACGTAGATCTGGCAGGCCTCGCCCCAATAGATCTCCATATGATCGGTCCAGGGCTGGCAGGCAAAATGCTGGCGATGCGCGAAACGCCGCGAGTTACGGCTGAAGGAATCGAGGCCGGCCCAGCGGCGCACGCGGGATGCTGAACCGTCGGCCCCAATGATCCAGCGGGTGGATACGCTCCGACCGTTCAGTTGGACCGTGTTGCCGCCAATGCCGGTAACCGGCGTCCCCCACAACATGTCGACGCCCACGTGATGCGCCTGCTTCACCAACTCCTCGTGCAAAATGATGCGGCGGAGTCCCAGCCCATATCCTTGCGGAAATTCGGAGGCAATCATGCGACCCTCGCCGTGGAATCGAACGCCGGGGAACCGGAAACCGGAGTCTTCTGGTAGACGAATGCCAATCCTGGCGGCGGCTGCGATGGAGTCAGGCATAAGGCCTTCGCCGCATGCTTTGTCGATCGGAGGCAAGTTTCCATCTGCGACCATGGCGCGCAATCCTTTGTAGCGTGCGGCTATCGCGGCCACAATGCCCGCGGGCCCACCGCCGATCACGAAAACGTCAGTATCGAAAAACGTTTGGGACATCTTGTTTTTCACCAGCGGAGTAGCACGAGCTCGGAACAGAAACCGGGGCCGGCCGCGGCCAGCACACTGTACGTTCCCGGCTCGGGCCGCTTACGTTTCATAACCTCCTCCAACACACAGAGCACCGAGGCGGAGGAGAGATTGCCGGTCTTGCGCAGGCAATCCCACGAGAGTTGTAGTGCTTCGCGCCCGACGCCGAGCGCGTCCTGAGTGGCTTCGAGCACCTTGGGGCCGCCGGTGTGCATGATCCACGATTCGATATCCTGGCGCGTTAGGCCGTACTCCGCGAGAAATGCGTCCACGTCGTGGCCCAGGTGCTCGCGGATGACCTCCGGAACATTGACCGAGAGCACGATCTGGAACCCTTTTTCCGAGATATCCCAGCCCATCACGTCTTCGGTATCGGGATAAAAAGTGGAGCGCGTAGCGATGATCTCCGGACCCGGCCGCTCCACATTCGCGCCCGCCACCAGAACGGCTGCCGCGCCATCGCCGAATAGTCCGGAGGAGATCAGGTTTGCCACCGAAAGATCTTTCTTCTGCAAGGTCAGGGAGCACAGTTCGACGG
>CAVYEV010000078.1:0-170042 GCA_963767545.1 Terriglobia bacterium | reverse complement strand
CTCCTCCGAGTCGAATACGCCGACGAACTGGAGAAGAACACGGAACTTGCCAAGCGCCTCGACCAAATCGACAAACTCCGTCTCACCGAGCCGAAGCAGGCGGCAGAGGCTGCGGCCCAGCTAAGAGAATCGCTGGAGTACATCCGCGGACACGCGGAACTCTTCGACCGGCTTCCGGGTCACGTCAAGTCGCTGAAGGGTAGACTCGCAGCACTACTCGACGCCGCGGAAACCGCCGAAATCCCTCTGGGACGTGAAGAACTTGGCGAGATCGCCGCCGCGCTCCGTGCAGACCACGGATACTGCGGCCGCCGAAGATGTTATCGACTCACTCGAGCAGAGTCTCAAGCTTCACGTGGAACTCGGCGAGGAATTGGGCAACGCCGGGAGTGTCGGGGGCGGCTCCCGTCCAGGCGATGTTGCGGCCGAGTTGCCCGAAGGAACCAATCCGCTCGGCCGGAAGATACAGTACCCCAAGGAAGTGGCAAACTTCCTGAAGCGCTACCCGAAGGTGCGCGCCACGCCGGAGTCAGTGGCGACGCTCGACACCTTGTTCGGGCACACCAAGAGCGGAGCGCTGTCGATCTCGCCGAGGGCGGGCCGCTACGAGCCGATCAGGACGCGCGCTGCGGCGGCGGAATTTGAGAGCATCATCGAGCTATCGTCGCGTCCCGAAGTCGAAAGCATCGAACTGGTCCCGCAGTCTTCCACTAAGGTGGCGGGTCTCGATACCGAGGGCCGCACGGCGGACAAGATCGTCGATATCCGTCAGCTTGACGGTACAGTCGTCCGCAGCCGCTGGGAGGACACGACGATCACTGGAGCGCGTACCGGCTACAGGCCCCGCGGAAAGGGCGGTCGAGGCACCCCAAATGTCAATCGGATTCGGGCGGCCATACGGGGCAAGGTGGAATCGACACCAGCCAGGCCGAGCCAGTTCGATGCGCTTATGGCCGAAGCGCCCGAAGGCGGGACGCTCGCGGTCCACATCCAGCGCCCTGGTCAGGGGGGCGCGCAGGATGTCGCGGACGCCATGGCCCACCTGCCCGAACTGAGCAACAGCAGCGTCGACGTTGTCGAGTTCTTCCTCCCGGGTCAACAACCGCTACGTCGCCAGGTGCTCCGGTACGGTGCGTCAGTCAAACGGCAGCTTTGCCCTTGTTAGCGATAGAACGATCACGCCATGACGGCACAGCTCGTGCGCCGACCCGGTGAGCGGTTCGACCCTGATCATTTTCGCGTCATGGCGCTGGAGAGTGGCAGCTTGTAAACCCTGATGGTGGCTGGCACGAATCGAACCTCACCCCTGAGAACGATTCGAACTCATGCCGTGCGCGGCATGAGCCGGCTCATGCCGAGTTCCGGGTCATGCCGAGTAGTTCGCTGTTATCGGTTTCTAAACCCCATTTGACGGGCTGTCTGCGGTTGTGCCACTCGGCATGATCCTGCCACGCTGCTTCAAGCCGGCCAACTAGGCCGATTGGAGGTAAATATGTGGAAAGATTGAAGTGAAACTGCGAGACTCTTGTCGAGTTGATCTGCCTGATACAGCCGATAGAACAGAAACCAAAAAGCCAATACCTTGTACAAATCCATGACTGAGTCTGATCACGAACTCGCCATAGCTGCTCGAATGATCGTCTCGGGTCTTCTGATTCCAAAACTTCAAGCCAGAACCATGCTTTGCTACGGTATTCGGTAAGAGAGAAAAACTGGTTGTAGAGATCCCGAGTCAATCTCACCCGCTCAGATTGCCGGTTCTCTCCAGATATTTCGTTCAGCCGGTTGGTTGCCTTTGCAAGAACGCCGGTTGCTGCAACAAGCAGTATCGTCGCCAACGCTGTAACCACTGCACCAACTGTGGTCCAAACCTGCATATCCACTATCATGGGAACACCATAGAAGCAAAACCGCGCTGAACAGTGTCGCTCACCTGGGCCGGTAACACCACATTCTGCCGTCAGTGAATGGAATTGACCGCTGTGACAATAATCCAGATAACTCCAGCATAAATTCCAATTTCGACGGCAACGGCCGTCAAGCAAACGCCGCCGACCAAGACCAACCCAAAGATCGTCGGCAAAAGCCAGCGGATGAGTGCTCCGACGATGAAGGCGGCGGCATAAACAGGTCCCGGCGAACTCAGGAGTTCCTGAGCGAGTTGGTCATGCACAGCAGGCACGCTGAACGTCGCCAGACCCACAAGCCCTCCGAGTATCGCCATAATGAGCATGGCGCTTCGGCCGCGACGCTATCGGTCGTGACGATGTCTGTGGCGCTAGGTCAACCGACCAGCCGTCCTACATTTGAGGTCGCGTCCATTAAGCCCCATACCTCGGAGGATATGCGAACCTTGTCGCCGCCCCAGTTCCTGCCGGGCGGACGGTTCACGTCGCGTGGTGTCCCGCTGAAGATCCTCATTTCAGTCGCATGGAACGTAGGCTTCATGTCGATGCGGCTCACGGGTGGGCCGCAGTGGATCATGTCTCGCGAAGGGAATTATAACATCGAAGCCAAAGCGCCGGACGGCGCGATCCCGCCCGGATTACCGGGTTACGCACGCGAGCAGAAGATGAAGCTGATGCTGCGGGCGCGGGGAACACCGAATTCTCCGCTTGGAGACCGCTCTGCAGCCGTCGATAGGCCTCCGATGCCATCCATGTGGTCACAATCTTCTGGAACGGCTGATCATTCATGAACCGGATGAAAATCTCCTCGTTTTGATCCATGCGCTCCACGAAGAGCCGGTCGAGCAAGTTCCTGAACACGAGTTCGAATTTATCCGCCGGGTTCACCGCGGCGGCTTGCCTCAGTCCTTCGTCGGACACCGCTGCCTGAACGATCTGATCAAAGAAGAGTTGGCCAGCTTGATTGAAATCCGTACCGAACCGGTCGTTGACGATGTCGATGAGCTGTGAGAGCGGTACCGGCTGCTCCCTTATCAATCCACTGCCTACCTCCTTTGGGCCGTCCAGGGGCGCGCGCTGCCGTCCTGCAATGAGATCGATCCTTCGCTGATCTTCTGGAGGCGGTAATATTCGAGTCGTACCTCGTCGTCGAATTGGTAAACTGTACCACCTGTTCTTCGCGGCAACTTTGCCGAAAGGTGGCGCAAGAACACGTATAGCCGCTCGAGGTCCGAATCCTGGTAAGGAATCACGTGGCTCAAGAATCCGTATAGGTTGCGGAACGCCGCAGGCAGGCCTCCTACGCATGCTGCAAGCGGGCGTGATCCTCTCGGACTACGCGACGTTGATGGTTGAAATCCTCAGGGACAATGCACGGCCGAGAGCCGGCGAAGTCTACGGCGCAATGGACATGGGCTGGGCCAAACTCGTCGGACAGATCGCTCGGGCCTACGGCAAATAGGGCGATCACAGATCAATTTGGAGAAGGAGATTTCGCCGGCGAGCCCGGCTCCTTCGATATCAGTGCTGCGGCGCTTAGGGAGCTGGCGATTGCCAGCCCAGCTGCGACCCACAATATCGCTCGATACGCCGAGACGAAAGATTTGTCGATGGCTTGATGCGCGCCGGCATCCGTGGTTTCGATCGCTGCAAGCTTGGGGCGCTGCCGCTCCACATCCGCTCGCACCGTTGGCGGGAGTGCCAACCTGTAGAGTTTCTGATTTAAGGAACTCTGGAAGATGCCGTTCAGCATGACGCCAAAGACCGCAATGGCAACCAACGAGGCGATCCGTGAAACGGCATTATTAATACCCGACGCAATGCCCGCGTGTCGCTGATCCACAGAATTCATTACCATGGTGGTAAGTGGGGCAACGCTTACCGCCATTCCGAAACCCAACACCAGTGCGGCGGGGAAGAATGTCGTCCAGTAGGAACCGCCAATCCCCGGCTTGGTAAATAGCGCGAAGCCGGCAGCCGCGATCAGTGGGCCAATCATAAGTGGACCCTTCGCGCCGTACCGATCGATGAGCCCGCCGGACCAACGCGACAGCAAGAACATCAGCAGAATAAAAGGAAGAAGAGCGGCTCCAGCCTGCGATGGCGAATAACCCTGCACTTGTATCAGGTCCAAAGGGAAAAACATGAGCACCCCGCCCAAGGCTGAATACAGGAACAACGTGAGAAGGTTCGCTCCGGTGAAATTTCTGGACTGAAACAATCGGAATGGAACCATGGGCGATGCGGAGCGACTTTCGCAGTAAAGAAACCCGATTAGCGCAAAGGCGCCCACAAGGCCGGGGATAGCCGCGGACTGAATCAGTGCGAACTTCCACCGAGGCCCACAGTCGCCAGGAGCGCGCCCGGCCAGTCGATTCGCGCTCCGGCGTCGCCGCCCCTGCTTTCCGGAATCTTCAACCAAGTCAACGCCAGCACGCTCAGCCCGAGTGGAAGATTAATAAAGAATACCCATCTCCACGATCCCTGCTCGACCAGCCATCCGCCAAGCACCGGACCTATCGCGGGCGTGATCGCGGTGAATCCAGACCAGGTGCCGATCGCGCGCCCTCGCGTCTCCTGCGAGAAATTAGCGCTGATCAGAGCAAGACTGCCCGGAATCAGCAAAGCGCCTCCGACGCCTTGAAGACTTCTGGCGAGGATCAAATGGCGAACATCTGGAGCAAGGCCGCACCAGGCCGAGGCCGCAGAGAAGAGCACGACACCGGCGGCGAACACTTTCCGGCGGCCGTACAAGTCGCCTAAAGCTCCACCCGCTAGGAGCAGCGCTGCCAGGAAAAGTGCGTATGCCTCGACAACCCATTGAATCTCGGAGATGGTCGCGCCTAATGCCGACTGCAGCGCTGGTAGCGCCACGTTGACAACAGTTCCGTCAATGAACGCCATACTCGAACCGAGTATCGTCGTGGCAATGATCCAACCTCCGCCGCTCGCGGAATGCCTGGCGCACGGACCCGAGAGGATGAGCGCTTCTTCGCAAGCGGGTTTGGCGAAAGGCGGCACAATCCATTCTCGAAAAAACGGCTGGTGAAATCTATCTCCCGGAGAAAAACATGTACGAAAGAGATGGCGATTGAGCCTTCGCCGACGGCGGATGCGACACGCTTCACGTTTCCGCAGCGTACATCACCGGCAGCGAAAACTCCGGGCAAGCTAGTTTCCAACAGATACGGCCGGCGCGTGAGTGGCCACCGCGCGACAGCCAATTCGTCCGATAACAGTTCGGGCCCGGTCTTTACGAAGCCCTTGCTATCAAGCGTGACGCAGTTATCCAGCCAGGCTGTGTTTGGAACCGCGCCAGTCATGATGAACACAGGAATCCACCCTGACTCAAAGTCTGCCGGTCGGCGCTCCGTCGACAGTTAGCTATCTCTTTCCGAGTGGCGCGTAATCCGCTCGAAACCGGCACTGACTACTCGGATCGTCGATTACATCGTGAGGACGGCGCGGAACGGAGCCTTGCCCTCTGCGACGCGCTCGTAAGCCTTTGGTGCCTCTGCCAGTGGATACGTCTCAACGATGGCTTTAACTTTTCCTTGGGCTACGAAATCAAGGGCTTCAAAGAGATATTCGGGGCCGTTCTGCTGACTGCCAATTACCCGAATGCGTTTCGTAATGAGGTCCATCAAAGAAATTGAAAGCGGCTCCGCGTCGGCACCCATCGCGACAAGCCGGCCGTCCGGACGCAGTCCCTGAATGCTGTCCACCATGGACTTGGTCGAATTAGAAGTACTGAGGATCACGTCTGCGCCCCCGGCCGCAGCAAGACTCTTTCCGTCGCGGACAATTTCATCTGCGCCAAGATCGCGGATCATCTTGTCCTTGTCGGGTGAGTGCGAGACGGCAATGGTTTGAAAGCCCGCAGCCTTCGCGTATTGGACTGCCAGATGTCCAAGCCCGCCTATCCCAAGCACGGCCACGCGCTCGTGTGGCTTGGGGTCGGCCCAACAGAGCCCGCTGTAGACTGTGTAACCGGCGCAGAAGATCGGGGCTGCTTGTTCGTAGGAGACTTGATCGGGAATCAGATAGGTGGCGTCGGCATTCATCAGCATGTACTCCGCGTGACCGCCTTGTACATCTACCCCTGTGCCCTTCATATCGGGACAGAACATCCTGCGGCCGCGCTGACACCACTCGCAGCGTCCACACGTTGATTGAATCCATGCCGTACCCACGCGGTCGCCCACCTTCCGCGTCGTGACTTCCGGAGGCACGGCAACGATCTCGCCCACTGGCTCGTGGCCTAGAACTCGGGGAAATTCCCCGGGGAAATGTCCCAGCGTGAGGTGGACGTCGGTATAACAGATGCCGCTTGCATGCATTTTCACCAGCACTTGATTGGGTCCGGGTTGAGGTTCCGGAACGTCTTTGATCTGCCACGAACTGCTAACCGCGGGAACGACAGCCGCCTTCATAACATTTCCTCCTATCGCGGTTCGATGCGAGTGCCTTTGCAGTCGGTGCATGATTTTGGATACCCGATGGCCGATTGCACACCGAAGCCGAGGCTGACGGCCAGTTGCCGAATCGTTAGGCACTCGTACAATGCTCGATGCCGCTTTCGCGGCGTCGGTTCTAATGAGCAATGGAAGGGTGCCCCGCGAATCGCCCGAAGCACCAAATGGCCACTTCGGCGAGAAAACTCGTCCAAGTTAGATCCCCAGACATCGTTCCGTACAGCACAAACTTGACTAAGAGGAGCATGCTGGCAGTATGGAAGGGATCGTCGGAGGAGTGGAGGGCGACGCGGATATCGGCGAGGAAAAACCGAATGCCGAAACATAGAATGAGGGGTATGAAACAAAGTGTTCCCAAATCGGTTGACGAGTACATTGCCGCGCAGCCCGAGGCGCTGCGGCCGAAGCTCGAACAGGTACGCGCCGCGATTAGGAGGGCCGTTCCGGAGGCAGTGGAGGGCATTGGGTATCGCATGCCCGGATATAAGCTGCACGGAAAGCCGATGCTGTATTTCGCCGGCTTCAAGGAACACTATTCGCTATTTGCCGCATCGGGGACGTTTTTCGCGGCGCTCGAAGATGAACTCAGGGGCTATGAGCTGCGAAAGGGGACGGTCCGGTTCCCCCTCACCAAACCGGTTCCGGTGAAACTCATCGGCCGGATCGCGAAGCTGCGTGCGGCGGGGATCGCCGCCACGGCGAAAAAACCGCTGCTGGGCTGAGAGAAAGAAAGGCGCAAGTAGGCCGCGTGGGAGACAGGGTGGCCCGCCCGCGCGAGGCCGTTGGCTGCAGGACGCTGATCTGCCGGAAGGCCGACTCGCACCATTGAACGATTTGGCGACTACTCGGCAAGATGAAGTTGCAAACGCTGCGGAGCCAGGTCGCTCAGACTTTCCGTGCTCTGGCCAGGCATCTAACGGTTTTCACAATCGCTCGTCAATCCAGGATGCATATGCGGTTCGTTGACATGGCTGCCACTCTAATACTCGGCGCCGTGGGTATGCTCAATGAGCGGCTGGCCTGGGCGGAAGCATCGGATTTCGCGGGCACCTGGCACGGAGAGTCACTCTGCTCGTCAGAAGCTTCAGCATGCCATGAAGAGCATGTAGTCTACTACATCAAGCACGTCCCCAGCAGACCAGACCTTGTCGTCATCCAATCGGATAAGGTCGTGAATGGCAAACCTGTCACGATGGGAACCGGAGAGTGGCACTATGATCGGGTCGGAAGCACCCTCGAGTGGAGGATGCCCCAACAGGTGTGGCTTCTCAAGATTACCGGCATCGTATGAAGGGAACACTCAAACGTACGGATGGGAGGTCTCCAGTGGATAGGCTTCCATTTCTTTATTCGTTCGACTTGTCTTACCTGAGAGAACTTAGGAAGCCCTCTTCTGGCGGAAGCCCCGGGGGTAATCGATCAGTTGCACAACGACCTCTTACCGTCCGCAGCTTCATTGTGCAGAATGGTGCTTCGCGTTGCGAGTAACTCGCAGCATCACCGCATAGGATCGGGCAGAGATTGGCCGTATAAGTCGGGCATCGATGCCGGCCCGCTTGGCGGCGAATTGACAGCGTCCCAGACGACCTTCGGGATAATCGGCTTGTCCGCGCGCCAGTTGTCGATGGTGCCCGGAAAAAGCCGCGCTGGATGTGAATGAGCATGGATTTGCTGTCGATATCGGGAACCTGCGGGTTGCGCATCTCGCGATTGCGCATGCCGGTGGATTAGAGTGTCGTCAGCATCGTGCGGTCCATGAGATTGCGGCGGAATAAATCCACGATTGGACTCTTTTTAACGCGTATGGGCGGGTCTCGCAACGCCCCAAACAGCTATGATGCGCCGTCAATACGCCTCCCTAGAACTGGATGCGCGCCACAATCTGGCCCGTGCGGGGAGTGGGCAACGAGGAACTCACGCTGTTGCCCGCGATCCCCGTGTAGTTCAGGTATCCGAAGCCGCCGGTGAGCACTCCATTCGATCGCGTGACGGGGTTCTGTGGACTTCCCGTGCTTGGATTCGCCAGCGACTCCTCCATGTTGAACAGATTGAAGAACTCCGCGCGGAGGCTGAACGACACGCCCTCGTGCACCCGGAAAACCTTGCCGATGCCGGCCGGAGATGACCGGCCGGCGCTGCGCGCGAAAATCGTTGTAGTAGACGACGTTGCTGCCCGGAACGCCGGGCGCCTGGTTCTGCCAGGCGGCGGGATTCAAAACGGTTTGTTGCGTGGGATCGATGCAGCCGCAGTTGATGTCTTTCAGGTACAAAGGCACGCCCGGAACCCGAACCATTCTGGTAAATCCAGTGGACAGATAGTTGCCGATTGAATTGCTCGAGGTCGGCGTCGCAAGAAGCTGGCCGCTCTGATTCGTGCTGATACTGGTGATTCGCCAGTCAGCGAGAAGGGTCCTGGCGATACGGTTCCGCTTGACTGGACCGAAACCCGGTACGGTGTAATCCACACTGAGGCTGAAGATGTGCGGATAGTATTGGGGCGACAGCCCCTTGAAAGTGCTCCAGTCATAGATGCTGCCGGCGTTGGTGGTGGAGTCGAGCGTTTTGCTGAAGGTGTATGCCATGGTGGCCGTGAGGCCGTGGGAAATGCGCTTCACCACCTTCACCTGCAAAGAGTCATACCAGGATTTGCCGAGAGGCGCCTCGAACTGGCCGATGCCGCTATATTGCGGAAATGGCCGCAGACTCTGCAGCACTGAGCCCGAATCGGGGAAATTGGCGTAGGGTTTTTTGAATCCGGCGGCTACAGCAGACGCGCTGGTGATGGTGGAACTCAGCAATGCGCGGACGTTGGGGTCAGTCAAGTCGCCGAGTCCGTGCGCCGCGAGGACCGCCGGGCTGACCGCATCGTAGTTGACGAGGTTGCCGACGCTTGCATTGTAAAAGCCCTGACTGCTTCCGTTGTCTTCCCAAACCCCTACGTTGCCGACGAAAGCTGCTTCCACAATCAAATCCCGAACGACTTCGCGCTGTAAGGAGATGTTCCATTGCAACACCCGCGAAGGCCGGCCCATGCCGCGATCGACTACGGCGGGAGCGCCCTGGATGCCGCCGCCCGCCACCACGTTCAAGCCTGGATCGTAAGGCGCGCCGAAGAGGGCGTTTTGGTCGAAGACCAGAGGTTTCGATAGAATGCCGGCCGCGACGTTGTTACCGGGCGATGGAATGGTGACCGAATTAAAGCCCATGCCGGAAGCGGACGGATCGGTCAGCAGCGCCGCCAGGGGAGCGTAGCTGATACCAATCCCGCCTCGCAATACGGTTTTTGCATCGTACTGGTAAGCAATGCCAAGGCGCGGGGCGATGGCGTAGGGGTAAGACGGCGCAAACAGACAATTGCAGCGGCCGGGACCGTAGCCCGCGTAAATCACAGCGCCAAGCAAACCGTTGGCCGTCGGATTGGGAGTCGTCGGGCTGAAACTGATCATGCGGTCATGGAGTTCCTTCAGCGGCTGCTGCAGATCCCAGCGGAGACCATAATCCAGTGTCAACTTGCGGTTGAGCTTCCAGGTGTCTTGAACAAATAACCCCCACGACGTGCGTTGGTAGAACAGCGCCTGGCCGTTGCCGGCGGAAACGCTGTCGTATTGGCCGAGCAGGAAGCTGGCCCAGGTGCTGCCGATCCCGGTTCCCGTGGGAAGCACCTGTCCATAGAGTGGCTGCGCCGTTTCCGCGGAGCTGAAGCCGTAAGCCGGAGACAGGTTGGTCTTCGATGAATAGTTGGTCGAGTCGTACTTCCACTCGGCCCCGAATTTGTAGGTATGGTTCCCGTGCACCCAGCTCAAAGTGGGACTGCCCGACAACCTTCTGCCGATGAACAGATTTCGGCTGCCGGGTCCGAAGCCAACCGCAATGCCCCCGAGTACGTTGTCGCCAAGGGCCCCGAAGCGAGGGAAGCCGTTACCGGGCGATCCTACAATTCCCAGTTGCGAAATGTCGTAGTCGGCGCTGACCGGCGGGACCGTATCCGGATTCCTGTGCACCTGGAAGCCGCTGCTGAAATGGAAAAGCAGTGTTGGCGAAATGGTGTAGTCGAAATTACCGCGCGCCATGGCGCTTCGGATCGCCTGTATCCGAACGGTCGACAGCACGGCGGGCAATCCGTCCACGCCATTCGACTTGGTAGTGCTTTGCGTGGAGTAGTAGCCCGAAAGCCTCATCTTGGTGCCGAAGTTCTGATCGACCTTGATGGATGGAATCTGCTGGAGCTTGTAGAACGCTCCCGATTGGGCGAAGTTATTCACGAACAGGTCGTTGCCGAGATTCGGCTTGGGGAAGAGGGCCATGATCTTAGCCGCCGTGGGGTCGATCCGGCTCTGTGGAATGACGTTGTTCGGAAACATACTGAGCACGCGCCGCCCGTTCGCATCGATCATCGCGGTCGCAGGATCGTAGATCGCATTCTGAATGATTGGCCTGCCGGCGAAATCCGTTCCCAGGTTCCGGTTGCCGGTCACCAGGAGATTGTTGGAGAGATTGCCCGTCAGGTATTCGTTGTTGGGCACTGTCGTGATGCCCGCGTACAAAGCCTCGCGGTCACGGTATCGTTCGAGATTAAAGAAGAAGAAAGTCTTGTTCCTGCCGTTGTACACTTTCGGGATCCAAACCGGCCCGCCGATGGTCCCGCCGTAGTCGGCCAGGTGCTTCACAACATTCACATGGTGCCCGGTTCCATCATTGGTGAACGGAATGCCTGCGTTCAGTACGGTGTTCTCCATGTAGTTGTAGGCGCTGCCGTGGAACTGGTTGGTGCCGCTTTTCGACGTGAAGTTGTAGATGCCGCCGCCGCCGACCCCGCCAAATTCAGCCGAGAAATTCGAGGTTTGCAGTGTGAACTGCTCGATCGCTTCTACCGATGGTTGGACCTCGTCTGAAACCTGCGTGGAGTAAGGGTCGTCGGCTTGCTGGCCTTCAAATACGATCTTGAAATTAACCGTGCCTCCGTTGATCGAGATATTGTTCCAGCCATTGAAGTAAGCGCCGGGCGTCATTTGGATGAAGGACAGCGGGTTCCGGACCGCACCGGCTCCAATGCCGAAGTTGATGGGCAGCTCTGCAATCTGGTTACCCGTAATGGTCATGGACTGCTCGGCACTCTCACTCTTCAGGAGGGTGGATTCCGCTGTAACGGTGACTGAGTCGGTAGCAGCGCCAACCTTCAGCGTCACGTCAACACGCGTGGTGACGGCGACCTGCACCTGGATATTCGTCTGTTCGTATTTTGAGAAGCCCGGCTGCTCGACTTCCAGCGTGTACGTGCCTACCGCCAACTGCAGCAGCGAGTAGTTGCCGGTTCCCGTAGTGACGGTATCGGACTTCGTCCCCGTCTCCGTATTGGTGAGAACTACGTGGGCGCCTGGGATCAGCGCTCCGGCGGAATCCGAAACTGTTCCGGTAATTGCGCCGCGATTGGTTTGCCCCAATAACGACCACGGCACAAGGAAAACCAAAAGGAAAATAACGTCCAGCAATCTACTCTTCATGAACTGTTCCTCCAAATTGAAGACCTTCGACTCGGAGTTTTTTTGAGTCTCTGCAATTATATATCTTAAATTTCAGGCGTGTAGGGTTAATGCTCTGCAAAGGCCGTTTAGGCCAAGCCCACGCTGCTTGTCACGCCTTCAGGAGAGCCTTAAAGTAAAAGCTGCCGACGGCAGGCACTGTGAGGGTTGCACGGGCCCGATTCCTTACACGTTAAAAACACGTTAAAGGCAAGGCCAAGCAAGAAGCCCGCAAAGCTTGCGCCGGATCCGACGCGATGCCGTATGTGCCCAATGCCATCTGGCTGGCCAGTCGAGATCGTCGGGCGGGCCGGCAGCTACAGACGATCAGGCCGTTTTGTTTGTCTTCGAAGACCCGGTTCGGTCGCGATGTCTGCATCAGCCTAGGATTAGTTTAACGTTAACGAAAAATCCCCAGAAATAGCCGCCGTAAGCCCTTGCACGAGGCGGAGTTCTGCTATATAGTAGTGCACACGAATTATCTGATTTTCAGGTAACTAGTTAACAATTCATAAGGGGAGCTTCTGTCCAAATGTCTCGTTCGCGAAACTGCGTAGTTTTCGCGCTCCTTGCTGCCGTGTGTACGGCTGGCCTGTTTGCGCAATCCAATGTCAATCAACAGATCTCAGGGCAAGTCACGGATCCGACAGGCGCTGTCCTGCCGAATGCATCCGTAACTGTCTCCGACCAGGGGACGGGGCTCAACCGGACTGTCAAGACAAATCAGACCGGTAATTACGTGGTGCCCAATCTACCGACAGGCCAGTATCGGGTTGCGTGCGATGCACCGGGATTCAAGAAGGAAGCGATCGACAATAACGCGCTTCTCACTAACGTCAGCATTGAAGTGAATTGCAAGCTGCAGGTGGGCAGCCAGTCGGATTCCGTAACTATTCAAGCGGACGTTGCGGCGGTCGAGACCACGAACGGCGATGTCGGCTATACAGTGACGGGAGAGCAGGCGGGCGAACTCCAGCTCAACGGACGGAATTTCCCCGAGTTGCTCCAATTGCTGCCCGGCGTTTCCACGACGTACACGGACGGCTTCGGCCTGTTCGGCGGATACGGCGTCAATAACAGCGGCCAATCCATAAACGGGGGGCGCACCGATACTACGACCTGGAATCTGGATGGCGGCGACAACAAAGACAATGGCGGAGGCGGGAACAACTTCGTCAACATCAATCCCAACGCGATCGGCGAGTTCCGCGTCTTGACGAGCAACTTCAGCGCCGAGTCGGGCACCAGTTCCGGCGCTGTGGTCAACATTGCCATCCGCAGCGGCACGAAAAATTTCCACGGCATGCTTTACGAATACTGGCGCAACGACCATCTGCAAGCGTACGCGTTCAGCGCTCTTACAAAGAACAAGCTGCGTTGGAATAATCCGGGCGGCAACATCGGCGGCCCGGTGTCCATTCCGGGCACCAGATTCAACCACGATAAAGAGAAGCTGTTCTTTTTCTTCAGTGAAGATTTGAAATATCTCCGCACGGGAGCTCCCACAACCTGGACGGTGCCTCCCGCGGCATTCAAGACGGGGAATTTCGGAACGACAAAAATCAACGATCCGGACAACGGCGGTGTTCAGTTTCCGGACAACATTATTCCCGCACAGCCGTATCGACCCGAACATGCAGAAGCTGCTCAATATCTATCCGCACGCCAACAGCGGCTCCAACTTCATCTTTAACGAGACCACTCCGACCAACGTTCACCAGGAAGTCTTGAGGCTGGACTACAACCACAATGAGAAGAACCAACTTAGCTTCCACTGGGCTCACGATCACTATAACTCAGCTTGAGAACACCACCAACCTGATTCAGTACTACCGCGAGATTCCCGGCCAGAACACTTCGCTCCAGTGGACCCACGCCTTCACTCCCACGCTGATTAACGTTGCTCAGTTTACCTATACGGGCAACGTCATCATCGAACAGAAGGATCTGATTCCCAATCCGGTGTTCATCAACAGCTTTACCCGCCAGGGTTTCGGGATCACGCTTCCAACGATTTACAATGCGTCTCCCGACATTCCGCAGATCGCGGTCCAGAACTATACGACCCTCTCGCGTCTCGCCGCTGAACTTCAACAACTTCAACCGCATTTTCGACTGGAAAGACGGCTTGACAAAGATCCTCGGAAATCACACCATGAAAACCGGCATTCTCGTGATGCGCAGCCGCAAGAATCAGGACAACCCGCCTCAGATCAACGGCGCTTTCAACTTCAGTAACGGCCGGTCGCCAACCAGCGGCAACGGCATGGCCGATGCGCTGCTTGGCGACTTCCAGCAGTATCAGGAATACAGCGGCATCCGGCAGGGCTGGTACCGCTTCTGGCAGGTCGAACCCTACGTTCAAGACGATTGGAAAGTCAGCCGCCGCTTGACGGTGAACTTCGGACTGCGCTGGTCGTACATGCAACCGCAGTACAGCGCGCTGAACAACACCGTGCAGTTCCTCCCGCAGTATTTCAATCCGGCACAGGCCGCGACCATCAATCCAACAGAACGGGCAGGTTATCTCCGCGCCGAATCCCTATAACGGTCTGGTACTGGATGGTCCCGGCTTCCCGGCACGCCGCCAAAGGCCGCGTGTTGCAAGCTCAGCGATCCGGCGGTGCAGGCGCTGTTCCATAATCTTCCGGTAGGCGGGGCGAATACGCGCTGGGGCAATTTTGCGCCACGGCTTGGCTTTGCTTACGATTTGACCGGCCAGCAGACCACGGTGCTTCGCGGAGGCTTCGGTGTGGCCTACGAACGCATCGAGGGTAACTACATCTTCAGCGCCATCAACAATGCTCCGTTTAATCCTGTATCAACGATATTGAACGGCAACGTCGAAACTCCGAATGCCGGCGCAACCGGACCGGTTTCGGTTCAAACGATCAGCAACTCTCACTATCTGGATATGAAAGATCCGCGGACCGAGACCTGGAGCATCGGCATCCAGCGTAAGCTGACGGCAACGATGAATCTCACCGTAACTTATGTCGGATCGAGCGCTTCCAATCTGTCCTACATAAACGATCCCAACCAGCCGCACCTTGGCGCGACGAACGTTTATCTTCCGGGATCAACCACGACCCTGGTAAATTCCAACGCCCTACGGCCCTATCTCGGATACGGCAACATCCAGGAGTACGACACCGGCGCGAACTTCATCTATAACTCGCTGCAATCGCAGTTCACCAAGCAAACGCGGAACGCCGGCATCATCAGCGCGGCGTTTACGTGGGCGAAAGGCCGCACCGACGCAAATGCTTCAGCTATCAGCCGGAGGACAGTTACAATTTGAAAAACGATTGGGGAACATCGAGTTATAGCCGGAATAAGGTGTCTGACGACGAGCTGGGTTTATCCGTTGCCATTCTGGCGTGGCGGCGGTTCCTGGTACAAGCAAGGTTTCGGAGGCTGGCAAGTGAACGGGACCGGCTTGGTGCAGAGCGGGTTGCCCGTCAATGTCACGGATTCCAACACAGCCAACCCCGGGGTCGCTGGTGACGTCGGCAGCGGTTTCCGGCCCAACCTGGTTGGAGATCCCTACTCGGGTCCCGCGACCAATGGTTTCCAATATCTTGAATCCCGAGGCGTTCGCTAATCCGGCTCTCAATACCTACGGCAATTTGGGAGCGTACAATATCTTCCTGCCCCGCTGGATCAACATCAACGCTCAGTCTCCAAGTCCTTCTGGGTGCATGAGCGATACAAATGGGATATCAAGTTCGATATGTACAACGTAGCGAACCACCTCTCAATTGTCCACCGTCAACACCGGCAGTTGGAATGGCACGAAGGTCGTCAATGGTCTAACAGTCAGCAACGCCGCCAATTGGGGGGCGGTGAATACCACCACTCCGCCGCGGACCATGGAGGCTTCGCTTCGCGTCAGCTTCTAGGGCAAAAACATGCGTGGGAGGGATCGTTCCCTTCCACGCTTCTCTCGGTTAGGTGTGCGCTAGAGCCGGGACTGGCGGGCCAAATCGGATCCACTGGGAGTCAAGGTTGCAAGCGAGGAAGCCGGTTGGCCATAATCCTTCGGCATGGCAATCCATGCCACGATGTAGCCAATAAATCCCAAACCAGTACCGAAAGCCATGATGAGCCAGATCACCCGCATCAATGTGACATCGCAATCGAAGTAGCGGGCGAAGCCTGAACATACTCCAGCAATCTTCTTGTCGTACATGAGACGCGCAAGCTGCCGGGTGGGGAGGCTGAACCCCGGCGAGATCGAAGAAGAATCCGCACTCGCGCCACACTGAGAACAGAACCGGTCGGTTTCGCGAAGTTCCGAGCCACAACGGGTGCAAAACATAATTTATTCCTCCACTCGGATTGTACGAAATTTCCGAAGGAGAAGTTCACGTAGTCGAGCGCAGGATCTAGTGCAAAGAAGCTGCATTCTATCCGAAAGGATAGTTAGCGATTGGCCGCGACCGCGGTTTCCGCACGGCTGCCCGGCCTGGTCGGATTCATGGCCTCGCCAACGGTCATGTCTTGCCAGTTGTACGCGAATTCCTTTCCGCAATCGAGGCAAACAACGTAAGTCCCGTTGCTTGAATTGTTAAACCCGGCGCGGCGGGCGGGTGTGATCGGAAAAGTCGTCCTCCGATGAGAGCATCCAAATAGTGAGTTGAGTAGCGAAACCATCATAGCGAACCTCTTTCCTCTGCTTACATAGATCCAAAGCATTGGCTGTCGGTTGCAAAGGAGCAATCACATGGCCAATTAAAATCGCCTAATGGTTCGAAATGGCACCATGAAGGTGTCTTAATTTTCGCCGGTGTTTGAGCCTATACTCGCAGCAATCGCTTGGGCAATTAACTTGCCATGAAAACGTCCATTTTCAATGAAGATTTCGTTCGTGTGCATGCCGGCAACAATTACGCCGGCAAGATAGATGCCGGCGCTATCGCTCTCCAGTGTCTGCGGATTGGTACGCGGACGGCGCGAGTGTGGATCAAAACGGATACCAATACGGCCCAGGAATTCCGTATCGGGAGAGTAGCCCGTCAGAGCGAAAACGAAATCGTTTTTTAACGAAACGTCGCCTTCGGGCGTAGCCACAAGTCACGGAGTCCGGCCGGATCTCCAAAACTCGGGAATGGAAGTAGGCCTTGATCTCTCCATTCTTAATCCGGTTTTCGATGTTGGGCTTGATCCAGTACTTTACCGCTCGGGAAATCTCGCCACCCCTGTGGATCAATGTGACACGCGCGCCGGTCCAATACAGCTCGAGTGCCGCGATCGCCGCCGAGTTCTTGGCGCCGATCACCGCGACATCGTGGTTGTAGTAGGGATGCGGCTCCTTGTAATAATGAATTACCTTGGGCAGATCCTCGCCCGGGACGTTCAGTAAATTCGGCACGTCGTAGTATCCCGTCGCCACGATCACTTTCTTCGAGCGATAGAAGTGCCTGCAACCATGGCGGTCCGTGGTCGATAGCTGAAAGTCGCCGTCCTCGCCGTCGATTCTCTCCACCGGCTCGTATTGCCGGATGTCCAGATTGTAATGCTCCGCCACGCGCCGGTAATACTTCAGAGCTTCGGTACGCGCCGGCTTCTCGTTGAGGCTGGTCATCGGTATGTCGCCGATCTCCAGTAGTTCAGGCGTGGTGAAAAAGACCATGTTGGTCGGATAGTGGTAGATGCGAGTTCACCACGCATCCTTTGTCGATCATCACGGCTTTCACATCCGCGCTTCTTCAACTCGATTCCGCAAGCCAGGCCGGTCGGACCCGCCCCGACCACCAGCTCGAACGTCGACGTCTTCGGTCACAGTTTCTGAGCCACTTCTCGCGTGAACCTTGCCCAGCGCCTGCGCCAAAGCCGGACGGATCCTTGCCGCCGCCCTCCGCCATGTCGGGCCGCCCTCCGCCTTTGCCGCCGGTCGCCTGAGCCAGCGCGCCCACCAGCTTTCCGGCATGCACCTTGCCGCGTCAAATCCTTCGTCACGCCTGCAACGATTGAAACCTCACCGTCGCTCACCGACGCCAGTACCACCACCGCCGACTGCCACTTGTTGCGCAGCGAGTCGGCCAACGCCCGGAGCTGTGCCCGGTCCATCCCATCGACGCGCGCCGCGAGATACCGCGCGCCGTTCACCAGCTTCGCCTGGCTTCGAGGATCCCGCCGCCGCCTGCGCGAGCCTGCTGTCTTCAGCGATTCCATCTGCCGCTCCAGCGTTTTCTTCTCGGCCAGGTTCCGTTCGATCTGCTCC
The DNA here is from genome assembly GCA_963767545.1 of Terriglobia bacterium. GTDB lineage: Bacteria > Acidobacteriota > Terriglobia > Bryobacterales > Bryobacteraceae > CAVVFX01. The sequence goes on along the minus strand of CAVYEV010000078.1, from coordinate 151,915 downwards.
ATCAACTCCGGCTCCGAGGTGCGGAACATCTGCGCCATCCGATGCAGCGAATCCGTCGCCTGCTGGAACTGCCGCAGCGCCGCCTTCGCCGGTTACCGCCTCGATCCGGCGTACGCCCGCCGAAATGCTGCCCTCCGACACGATCTTGAACACGCCGATGTCGCCCGTCCGCTTCACGTGCGTGCCGCCGCACAGTTCCTTGCTGAAATCCGGAATCTGCACGACGCGTACCTCGTCGCCGTATTTTTCGCCGAACAGAGCCATCGCGCCCGTCGAGATCGCCTCTCGAGCGGCATCACGTCGGTAGTCACCGGGTGTTCTTGAGAATGTGTTCGTTGACGAGCCGCTCCACCTCCGCAATTTCCGCCTGCATCCATCGCTGTGTAATGCGTGAAGTCGAAGCGCAACCGCGGAGGCTCCACCACGCTCCCCGCCTGCTTGACTTGCGTCCCAGCACCTGCCGCAGCGCCGCATGCAACAGGTGCGTCGCGGTATGGTTGCGCTCGGTCGCCAGGCGTTCCGCGTTCCGCCACTTCCGCCATCAGCTCCTCGCCCAATATGAATCGGCGCGAGCGTTCGATCCGATGCACGGTCAGGCCAGGTACGGCCGGATAGGCCGACTCCACGATCGCCACCATTTCGCCGCTCTCCGCGCGACAACAGCGTCCCGCGATCTCCAACCTGTCCGCCTGTCTCCGCATAGAATGGCGTCTGATCCAGCACCAGTTCGGCTTCGGTCTCCGGCCGCGATGCTCTCCACCAGTTGCTGCTTCACCAACAGCCCTGTCACGCGCTGGTGGCGCAAAGCTTCTCATAACCCAGAAACCTGCGTCCGGCCCTTCTGGACCAGCTCCTGATAAGCCGGAGCGATCGACGCCCTTTTCGGCGCCCTTCCAACTCGCCCGCGCCCGTTCGCGCTGCTTTCGCATCTCCTGATGAAGCCTTCGTGATCGATTCTCGAGGCCGCGCTCGCGCGCCATCTCTTCCTGCTCGTCGAGCGCCAGTCCGTACGTGTCGTACAACTTGAACGACACCGTGCCCGGAATCACGCCATCCGATCAGACTCTTGATTTCGTTCTGGAAGACCTTTTCCGCCACCAGGAACGTCGTGGCGTAGCGATGCTCTTCGTCCTTCACCACGCGCGCCACGCGCTGCACGCTCTCCATCAGTTCCGGATACGCGGGCCGCATCAGTTCGGCCACGAAACCCGTCAGCTCGTACAGATAGGGCTCCTCCCGTCCGATCAGCCGCGCATTCCGCATCGCCCGCCGCATGATTTTGCGCAGCACGTAGCCGCGCCCCTCGTTTGAAGGCAGTACGCCGTCGTGAATCAGGAACGCCGTGGCGCGCGCGTGGTCGGCATTGATCCGCAGCGCCACATCGATCTTTGGATCGCCGCCGTACTCGACCCCGAACAGATTCGCCGGCCCGCTCGATGATCGGCAGGATCAGGTCGCAATCGTAGTTCGAGAGCTTGCCTTGCAGGATCGCCGCGACCCGTTCGAGGCCCATTCCCGTATCGATCGACGGCCTCGGCAGCGGGGTCATGATTCCCGCGGCATCCTTGTTGTACTGCATGAAGACCAGATTCCAGATCTCGACGAACCGTCCGCCGCCGTCCAGCGGGAAACTGTTCGTTTTCGCGCCCGGGCTCGGCGCCTTCCGGGCCCGAGATCGTAGTGGATTTCCGAGCACGGCCCGCAAGGTCCGGTCTCTCCCATCTGCCAGAAGTTGTCTTTCTCGTCCATCCGGAAAATGCGGTCTTTCGGCACGCCTGCGACCTTTTGCCACAATTCTTCCGCCTCGTCGTCCTCGCGGAAAACAGTGATGTACAGCCTGTCTTTGGGCATGCCGAAGTCATTGGTGATCAGGTCCCAGGCGTACTCGGATCGCATCGGCCTTGAAGTAATCGCCGAACGAGAAATTGCCGAGCATCTCGAAGAACGTGTGGTGGCGGCGCGTGTAGCCGACGTTTTCGAGATCGTTGTGTTTGCCGCCTGCCCGGACGCATTTCTGCGATGTAGTGGCGCGAGTGTAGTCGCGCTTCTCGATCCCGAGGAAAACTTCCTTGAACTGATTCATGCCGGCGTTGGCGAACAGCAGTGTCGGGTCGTTCGATGGAAGCAGCGAACGAACTTCGCACGATGCGATGGCCGTGGGCCTCGAAAGAAATCGAGAAAGCGCTGCCGTATTTCGTTGCCTGTCACGGATGTCCTTCAAATCGGGAAATAAACTTCAATTATAAATGTCTGGTTCTCTACGGACTGTAGCGCGGACCTTCGGCAAGGGGGGATGCCCTCAATTTTCCGAAGGTTTTTCCACGCTATCAATCACGAGGATTTCGACAGGCGCCTTCGTGGATTCGAGTTTCAACCCAAGTTGCTGCTGCATCGCGGTGAACAGATCCGGCGCCACTGCATTGTCGGACGGCGGCGGAATCTTTACCCCAAGTCCGGGGAACTGAAACTCGTCTGGCGTCCAGGTCAACGTGAAGTCATATCTGCCGGAGAGTCCCGTCTGATCCACGACCGGCCGATCCAATACTGTGGTCTGCATCAGGCCCGCGAAGTCCGCGATAGTCGCGTTGCGGGCAGGCAACACCCCGAGTCCTCTGAAAAACAGACTGGGCAGGCCGTTGGGATCGCCTTCGCTCCGGGTAAGCTTCGGTCCGGACTTTGCAACGACGATCGCATAGACAGGGAGCTCTTTTTTCTCACGATGAAATTTGAGCTTGAAGCGATCGGCCAGCAGTTTCTGCATCATGATCTTCCATTGCCTGTCGTTGGGCTGACCCTCGCCGTCGGGTTGCGCGTTCAAATCGTACTTATCCGTTTCAGCCCAGGCCGGACCGCCCGCGATCTGGCGCGCCTGAAGCCCGTACGCGAAACCGATGAGATCGCTGAGCGACGTATTGATGGTAATCAAGCGGCGGCCTCTGACTTGAAATCCTTTTCCCAGCGCCTCGGGTTTGCTGGGCTTGATCGTCGCGACTTCAAATACTGGAGAGGCATCCGCCGGCATCGGCTTCGGCCGGGGCGCGCGAGCCGGTATGCTCCACGCGGTTTCGCTATTGGCGCGCTGCAGGTTCAGCGGCAGGGGTTTCTCTCCCTGGGTCCACGTACCGGTGATCGAATTCCCGTCCGCACTGAGCTTTCCTTCATACGTGCCTACGATGGCCGGAACGGACATTTTTACAGCCGAGCCCTGCAGAGTCATTGCGCTGGCTGACATACCCTGTCCCCCTTGGTCGATGCTGTACAGGATCGCCTTGAGGCCGCCTCCATCGCCCTTCGAAATCTTGATCACAACACGCAGGTCATTACCGGCTTGTAGCGTGCCCTGCCAGATTCCGGTTATATCCTGCGCGAATGCACCGCCGGACAAGGCGGCGATAGCGGCGATCAAAAGCGTCAACGTCTTCATCGCATCTTTCTCGAACCTCAGTGCTGAATGGGAATTGTCACCGAACCAACAGCGTCCAGATCCTTATCGAAGACGATCGCCCGAACGCTCCGAACGCTCGCGCCGACCGGGATTGTCCGCCGGAGTTGAAGCCCGTCGCGCAGTGCAATCGCATATTGATCGGGTGCCAGGCTGATATCGACCGGGGTTGGGGGACCAGGATCATCCGTCCCCGAGGCTGGCGAGGACACGAATAAAACCGAGATTCTCCCGGTTCGATGACCTTGCACTTCGCGCAACAGCAAGTCAGACGGGTCGATGCGGACAGAGAAACGCATGCTCCCCGGTGTAGCCGGATCGGCCGAAGCGCTCGCGCGCACGCCGATTTCGGTAGCGTCGAACGGACTGTAAGCGGCGCTTACGATCGCGGCGCGCTCAACATCGCCTGGCGTTTCCCGATGCGCCATTGCATAAAACCCGGACACCGTTTGCAGGCGGACATCCTTGCGCGAACAAATTACCCGGATTTTGTGATGCTTCTCATCAGGCTTCCTTCCGTCGGATTCCAGCGGCTCCGGGTAATACGCTATCTCGTAATTTGCGCGGGAGTCGGCCATAGCCTGCCCGATCGCGTCGCCCACTGCGCCGCTGCGATACTTACGCCCTCCAGTGATGGCGGCGAATTCCTCGAGGGCTTGTTCGCTCTCAGTTGCTATCGGGGCCGCAGCCCCGCTCAGCGACTGCTCGACCGGGTACACCACGATCTGCGCATGCTCCAGTTGCTGGCAGATCTGCCGGAGCGGAGCCGAGAAATCCACGCGGCCCTGCTCCGAGATCGAAGTTCCCCAGATCGGCAGGCCGTGCGTCACCCAAACGAGATTCTTGCGTCCCGGCATTTGTCTCATTTGTGCGCCGAGTCCGAGTAGCGCTCTCATGGTCATATCGAAACGGATCGCGACGTCGCGTTCGTCGACCGGCCTTAAGCCGAACACATTCTTAACTGCGCCCTGGAGCATCGGTCCGATATTTCGCGTCCATGGTTCCGCGGCGGGTTCCGCGGCGCGTTCCGAGGTTGGCGCCAGGCCGGTACCGGGATTAGGCAGGGGATGAACCGGATAGAACTCGCCTTTGGACGTGAGGATATACAGATACAAACCCTCGCTCGATTCGAGATTCTTCAAGTAGCGGGTACTCTCGTCGCCGATGACCGAGCCACTCATCAGACGATCATTGAGCAAATCGATGAGGACCACGGTGGGATACAAAGGGACTACGTCCCGGTTTGAATACTCACCCGGAACCGGTGCGGCTGCTTTGAGCGGCTTGTAGCCGGTAAAGCGGAAAAACGCTATTTTGCGGGGCTTGCCATCTTCTTGAACCTGGAAATCCGCGCTTTGCAATCCAGTGACGGGCTGACCCTTATGGTCGAGTACAGCGACGTTCAATTTCCTCAGCGTGTCCGCGGCGTTTCCCGCTACGCAGACAAGAACCGCAAGTACAATCGGGGCGCATCTCACCGCACCATTCTATCGTCCGGACAGGCCTGCGGGTTTAATTATGTCCGCCGGCCACCGTGCGAGGATCTGGTTTCACGGTCACAGGTTTGATGAGGGTCTGTCCGTCGACAGTGAGTCGAACAGTGTACTCGCCGGGCTGAAGGCCTGTTGCGCCGGTCCGTCCATTCGTCCGGGGAGTCGCCACTGGGGACGGGGGAGCGCCCGACGGATTACATGCGTCCCGTGCCGCGGGGACAACCGTGCCACGTCCGGAACCCACTCGCCCGGTTGCTACATCAAGGGCAAAGCGATGCATTCCCGCGGCTGCTGAAGGCGGTTGCGAAGGTTGCACCCAATAGGCCTGAACGTCGATCTTCTCGGTGTCCACGGGAGGTACGGGCGTGTCGCTCGCTGCGCATGCGCGTACCGCTCCCGCCACATCCAACAGTTCCAGTTTCAGCGGCTGGGTAACGGCGCTCTTGAGATTGTAGTAGACCAGAACACCGGAGGGCGGATTTATCTCCTGTGGTTCCTCATGCGGCAGCGGCGTACCGTTCATGTTGCCCACGCGAACGGCGATGGTTTCGCCCGGTTTGAACAGCCAGACGCTTGATCCAACGATCGGATCGCGCTGCGCGGCGAGTTCCCGCAGCGGCGTCATCTGATCCATCACCCAGAAGCCCCGCCCATGAGTCGCGACTGCCAGATCATCGCCGTGCACCACGATGTCGCGAATTGACGTGACCGGCATGTTGTTCTGCAGGGGTTGCCATCGATCGCCGTCGTCGAAGCTGACATAGACGCGCAATTCCGTCGCGGCGTAAAGTAACCCTTGCGCTTTTGGGTCTTCCTTCACGGAGTTGACATAAGCCCCGTCGGGGATGCCCACGACAACGTTGCGCCACGTTTTGCCGCCGTCGTGCGTGCGGTAGATGTACGGCCTGTTATCGGCGAGGCGATGCCGGTCAACGGAAGCATAGGCGGTTTCGGCTGAAAAGTGGCCCGCCTCGATTTGCGAAACCTTGCTCCATGCGGTCAGCGCCGGCGGCGTAATGTCGATCCAGTGCTTTCCGTCGTCCCGGGTCACATGGATCAATCCATCGTCAGTGCCTGCCCAGACTGTTGCCGCTTGAAGAGGCGACGGGCTGATCGTGTAAACGACGCCAAATCTGTCGGTCATGGGCTGGTCGATATCCTTCGCGGTAATGGGGTCGAGGGTGGTGGGCACCGCCGGATTCACTCGCGCGAGATCCGGGCTGATCGTCTGCCAAGTACGGCCGCGGTCGCGCGAGCGCATGACAAACTGATTGGCATAGTACAGCGCTTCATCGGCCAGCGAGAAGACCTGAGGAAGAGTCCAGGTTCTGCGGTCCGGATCAGCAGGATTGGGTGGAGGCAGTTCCCCGCCGAGCGGAGCGGCCACGTTCAAGGACTGATCGCACCGGCCCGCGCCGTTTCCGTAAAGAATGTTTCCGTCCTTCGGGTCGGGAACAACGGTGTCGCTTTCTCCGGCCAGGCAGGTGGGTTCCCAATTGCGGAATGAGAGGACACCTTGGCCTGAAAGAGTACTGACGCCGACTGCGCCGCTATCCTGTTGCGCGCCGTAGAGCCAGTAGGGAAAGCGATTGTCGGCTGCAACGTGATAGAGCTGGGCCGTGGGCTGGTTATACCAGGTGCTCCATGTCTTCGCGCCATCGACGCTCACCACCGTGCCCTGATCGCTGCTGAGCACCATGCGGTTCCCGTCCGTCGGATTTATCCAGAGCTGATGGTAGTCGTCGCCACCGGGCGCTCCTTTGACCGGCACGAAAGTCTTGCCGGCATCGGTGGTCATGTAGGTGGCGGTGTTGATTACGTATGCGCGGTCCGAATTCCTGGGATCTACGGCGACGCCTCCGAAATACCAACCACGGCCCCAAAGCCTGGTTTCGGAGTTGACCAGCGTCCAGTGGGCGCCGCTATCGTCCGAGATATAGACTCCGCCGCCGGCGGTGAGTCTAGAACGTTCCGCACCCCGCCCGGCCATGGCGCGGAATCCCACTGGCACTGCGCTCCCGACATCGTCCACCACGGCCCAAAGGCGTTTCGAGTTGCCCGGCGCAATCGCGATGCCGATTCGGCCAACGAAGCCGTCATTCGGCAGGCCCCCGCTCAGTTTCGTCCACGTGTCGCCGCCGTCTGTCGACTTATAAAGACCGCCGCCGGGCAGGTTGGTGGGCGCATACACGGACCAGGGCGGACGCCGCGTTCCCCAAAGCGAAGCATAGAGTACGCGCGGATTCCCGGGATCGATAGCCAGATCGGCTGCTCCAACGTTATTGGGATCGGCGGTGTTGAACAGAATTTTCTTCCATGTCGCGCCGCCGTCGATCGAGCGAAAGACTCCACGCTCCGGATTGGGATCGTAGATGTGGCCGAGAGCCGCCACGTAGACGCGATTTGGATTTGCAGGGTCGATAACGACGCGTCCTATCTGGCGGGTATCTTCGAGTCCGATATGAGTCCATGTCTTGCCAGCATCCATCGATTTGAACATTCCGATGCCGTAAGAGTTCTGGCTGCGAATGTCGGTCTCGCCGGTCCCTACATAGACAATATTTGAATTGGATGGCGCAACGGCGATTGCGCCGATTGAGCCGATGGGAATGCCTTCATCGGAAATTGGAAACCAGGTTCGGCCCGAGTTCTCCGTCTTCCAGACGCCCCCGCCAACCGAGCCGGAATAAAAAGTATCGGGCTGACTGGCGTGGCCCGCAACTCCGAACGTGCGGCCGCCGCGCATCGGTCCGACGTCCCGCCAATGCAAACCGGCCAGCATGCTGTCTGGATATTGGCCATTCAACGCGGGCAACGCAAAAACTATTAAAGAGGTGAGTCGAAAAGGACTGCTACGCCGGATGGTCATGAGTGTGTGTTCCCGCGTGGCATGGCAACGAGGACGTGCCGAAGAGATACTTTAGCACTGCGCAACGCGCTGGCGCCGCGCGAGAAGCGTCAGACCCGAAGGTGTAACCCTTACGATGCTGTGTCCGCTTGATGCGTCGATCAGGAGGAGTCCTCTATCGTTTGCGTCCTCCCAAACCGGGAGCCTGGGGCATGAGGTACGCCAAGCATCCATTACTTCTTCGTAGCTCCTGTCGCCCTTTGCCAGCCACTCGAGGAGATCGAGGATCAAGGACTCTACCACCGGATTGCTTCCAGTGCATTCAGAGTTGGCCATAAGAATTACGATAGCTCTTCCCGGTAGTCCCCGTTATATCGACAGCCGCGCTGGCCGCGCTGACGACTCCGGCATGCACAGGTACACCTATCGCCAGACGAACGCGCCGATCATCGGCCTGCTCATACGCTCCAGCGGCTCGGTGTCCAGCTTTGACCGGGTCATGCCCTGTGTGCTGTAGTCGCAATGTGACTACAATAGAGAGGAGTTAAGAAATGGCGACCAGAAAGACTGCCGACACCTACGTTCGGGCTCGCATAGATACAGCCACCAAGAAACGCGCCGCCGATACTCTGGCAGCGATGGGGCTATCCATTTCGGATGCTATTCGCTTGTTAATGCTGCGCATTGTGGATGATCGTCGCTTACCCTTCGAGGTCACGGCGCCAAACGCGACCACGCGCAAGGCGATTACCGAGCTTGAAGCGGGTAAGGGCAAGCGGTTTGAAAGTGCCGATGCACTCATGGCAGACATGAATGCGGACGATTGAACGGTCTTCGGCGTTCGGGCGTGATTACAAGCGCGAAAAGGCAAACCCGCGCTACCGCAAAGATTTGGATTCACTTCTGTTAACCATCCTCGCGCTGCTGGTGTCCGATCAAGTCTTACCAATTAGATACCGTGACCACGCCTTAATCGGTAATTGGGCGGGCTATCGCGAATGCCACATCAAACCCGACTTGCTACTGATTTACCGCAAACTCGACACCGATGTTGTGCGTCTGGCGCGGCTTGGATCCCACGCCGAGTTGTTCGCTTGATGGGCGGCGTGTCTTATAAGATTCGCTATCATCGGGGCCGATGGGTGAATCGTGCGGGAAAACCACGATCTTCGTTATACTCATTTCGCGACGATGAACTCTCTTATTCGCGGGCAGATTATGGATTATCCGCTCACCCTCATTCCCCTGCTGGAGCGGGCGGTGCGGCTGTTTCCCCATCGTGAAATCGCCAGCCGCACTGCGGACGGCAGCATGCACCGGTACACGTATCGCGACATGAATGCGCGTGTCCACCGGCTGGCGCATGCGCTCCAGCGGCTTGGACTCCAGCCGGGGGATCGCGTCGGGACCCTCTGTTCCAATACTTCGCGACATCTGGAGTTGTACTTCGCCGTTCCGTGTTCCGGCATGGTGCTCCACACGCTTAACCTGCGCCTCTCCCCAGCGCAACTTGCCTACATCATCAACCACGCAGGTGACCGGGTAATCTTCGCCGATCGGTCGCTGGTCAATCTCCTGGACGCAATTCACGATGAAATTCCCGGTGTAGAGCAAATTATCGTACTGCCGGATACCGGTGCCGCCGCCGGAGCAGACGATTATGAAACTCTGCTCGCGGAGTCTCCCGGCACGCTCTTCGCCTGGCCGCAGTTCGATGAACAGACCGCTGCGTCTTGCTGCTATACGTCCGGCACGACCGGGAATCCCAAAGGCGTCCTTTACTCGCACCGGTCGCTAGTGCTCCACAGCTACGCCCTCTGCCTTGCGGATTCGTTCGCGTTCAGCCAGCGCGATACTGTTCTGATCATCGTGCCGATGTTTCACGTAAACGGCTGGGGCATGCCCTGGGCCGCGATTATGGCGGGCGCCAAGCTCGTATTCAACGGACGCCAACTCCAGTCGTCTGACCTTGCATGGCTGATTGAGAACGAGCGCGCGACCTTTGCGTGCGGGGTCCCGACGATCTGGATGGGCCTGTACGGCTATCTCGAGGATCATCCGCACGACATCTCCAGCCTGCAACGGGTGTGTGTCGGGGGTTCGGCGCTTCCCCGTCAGTTTGTGGAAGGTTTCGCGAAGAAGTACGGCGTACCGTTCAAGCTGCTGTGGGGCATGACCGAAACCGCGCCGATCGCGACGGTGATGCCTCTAACTGACGAGATGGAGGCGCTTCCCGACGGTCCCAAGTTCGACCTGCTCTCGCGTCATGGCATGGCGCTGCCCGGCATCGACGTTCGCATCGTGGACGATCACGGCCGCGAGCTTCCGTGGGACGGCCAGACCATGGGCGAATTGCAAGTGCGCGGACTATGGGTAATCAGCGGGTATTGGCAGGTGGAGAGCAGCGCTTGCTTCGATAATGGCTGGTTCCGCACCGGCGATGTCGCGACTATCGATGAACACGGCTATATCCAGATTACCGATCGCACCAAGGATCTGGTGAAGAGCGGCGGCGAATGGATTTCGACAGTGGATCTCGAGAACGCCATCATGGGTCATCCGAAGGTCGCCGAAGCAGCGGTAATCGCGGTGTTTCATCCAAAATGGCACGAGCGCCCACTCGCGTGCGTGGTGGCGCGCACGGAATACCGCGATACGATTACCAAGCGCGAGATTATGGAGCACCTGGCTTCACGCGTGTTGAAGTGGTGGTTACCGGACGACATCGTCTTCATCGACGCGATTCCGAAGACCAGCGTGGGAAAGTTCAATAAGCGTGCCTTGCGTGAGCGGTTCAAAGACTACGATTTCACACAGGGTAGCGCGGGCTGATGCGGACGTTCAAAGCAATGCTGCTCCATCAGCCGCTCAACGTCAATTCGAAGCGTAGGACGGCACGGCCCAGGTGGATCTCGTCGCCGTCCTGTAGTTTGACTCCTCGGGTGTTGCGATGGACTTCCTGGCTCATGCCGTCGCGGATGATCCAGATGCTGCAGGATTCACCTTTGTCCCGGTTGTAGAAACGGTCGTTGAACAGGCGATATTCGCCGGATGCGGCGTCGCGCAGGATATGGCATGCTCGCGCGAGATGGTGCCGTTGATCTCGTTATCTTCGACGAACGCAAGATGGTTGCGGCGCGAGAGTCCTTCGGTTCGATACACATCAACGCTGCGGCCGATGTTGGTGCGCGGCTTGTCGAGTGAAATCGAAGGCGGCGACGCGGAGCCGTGCATTACGGTAAGGCGCCCGATCATTTCCTGCGGCTTGGGCGCGGCCGGAGGCTCTTCGAAGCTGGGATCCACGGTGAGCCACGGATCCCCTTTCACAGCGGGGTCGCTTGATACTTCGATGGCTACGCGTAAACCTTCCGGGTGCTGTGCTTCCGATTTGGCAAGCGCCTGACGAATCTCGTTTTCAAAATACTCGCGCAGGAAGCCGCCTTCAAGGGCACTCGCCTGTTTGCGCGTCGGCGCCGCGAATGCGAATGGCGACGCGGTTATAGGGAAACAGATTGCGTCCGCCGGTGCGATACGACTTGCGTTCAATCTCCTCCAGGATGGCGTGCCGGATCTCGGCAAGCTCCGCGGTGTTGGCGGCGCGAGGCGTACCTCCGCCGAATGGAGCCTCAAATATTGTGCGTCCGACACGTTCGACAAAGTCGCTAAGTGTCATGGTTCGTTGGGAAAAGATCCCCAGTTTCTCAGCAGCCTGGATCAGATCGTGAGCAATGGGGGCGGCCATGGAACCGCCGTAGCCGCCGTGTTCTACTAGTACTGCGAAGGCAATCTTTCGCTCGTTTAACGACGCGGGGCCGGCGGGCGCATACCCTATGAACCAAGAGTGCGGCTCGCCGGCATCCAACTGCGCCGTCCCGGTCTTCCCCGCGACCGGAAAGTCGATGCCCTGCATAGCGCTGCGGGCAGTTCCTTGAGTAACCACGCCACGCATGGCGCTGGCAATAAATTCAGCCGAAGCGGAGTCGATTACGCGCCGCTGCGGCAGCGAACGTGTGTCGCTGCCGTCCTCCACCCAGCGGCCCTCCGGCATATTGCCATCATTGGCGATAGTGGCGGCGATCCGCGCCATTTTGAATGGCGTGACGAGCACCTCGCCCTGGCCATATGCGGCAAACGGCAGGAACTTTCTTAGATTTTTCTCGGGACCTGTCGAGATTTCGAGCAGTTTGGCGGTATCGGCCAGCGCCTTTGTTCCGACGCGGTGTACGCCAAGCTGAGCGAAATAGCCGTTGCAGGAGACGATTATGGCTTGCCGCATTTGCAGCGAGCCATGTGCGTGGTCTTTGTCGTCGTCATGAATCGGGCCGGTTCCAGCCTGGGATCAGCGCGCCCACTCGCCCGTCGGGAAGGCGGCGGCATGAATAGCTCTGTTTGGCGTTGTCCGGATCGAGGCGGAGTGCCGCCATCGCAGTCACTAACTTGAACGTCGAACCCGGCGGGTATGTGCCGTAGCGGGCGCGATCCAGAAGTTCGTCACTACTGTGATGCGGCGCTTGGGCCGGCGCTGTGAACGACGGTTCGGGCGCGTTCACCATCGTGAGTACGCCGCCCGTCTGCGCGTCCATGATCACAACCGCTCCGTTTTGTAGGTGGGCTTTATCGAGGTGCTGGCGCAGAATCTCCGCGGCGGCGAGTTGCAGGCGCGCGTCGATCGACGTACGGACGTTGCGGTCGCGATGGCGCAGTCGCTCGATGTCCACATTGCCAGGCGCATGGCGATAGCGGATGAGCGGCGCGAGTTCGGCGTAATTCGCGTAGCCTTGCAGCTTGTTATTCGAGTCGCGCTCGATAAATGAAGTATTCGTCGCATGAAAATTCTCGCCGGTGCGCAAGTCGCCAAGAAGTTGTGCCGTTTGCGAGCCCAACGGGTAATAGCGTGAGTCGAGACGCGCGACGTTCTGGTCAACAGGAACATTGAGCTTCTCGAAATCTGCGCGGCGTTTTTCGATCTCGTTCCAATCGCTCGTCGCGAGGAGAATCCCGTTGCGGTCGAGAATGTTGCCGCGCTGGATTTCATGCGCGAGCGAGTTCAGCCGCGGATTGTGCTGTGCGCGCTTAACCCCATCGTCTTCGAAAACACGCGCGTCGCGTGCGAGATAGTCGAGATCGTGGAAGACCTGGTAGTCGGCGGCTTTCCATAGAAGCGCGGCGCAGCAGATGGCGAGAACGCATTGCAGAGCCCGGACCGGAACGCGAAAGGGACTGGCGACCAGTGCCGCCTTCGCGTTGGCTGAAATCGCGAGGATGAGCGCCAGGATAATGAAATTGGCCAGCATCGCGGAGTTGCCGGAACTCAGGAATGGAGACACCACACCGGAGAGCGGAATGGCCCCGAGGACGCCGCCAGAGATCAGCAGCATTTCGAGCATCAGAAGCGTCGTCAGCCCAGCGGCAAGGAAAAAGCCATACTCGCTCTTGGCGCGCAACGCCGCGCGAAAGCCGCGCGCCGCGAGGAAGGCGAACAGCAGTCCGACAGTCGCAACGCCCATGTAACCCCACTCTTCGCCAATCGATGGGAGCACAAGATCGGTGTCACCGGCGGGAATCATCGATGGATCGCCATAACCTGGGCCGGAGCCGTATACGCCGCCGGTAGAAAGCGCCCATAGTCCGTGCGCCAATTGATTCCCGCCGTGAATGTTGTTGTCCCAGGGTCCAAGCCACATGGAGATCCGGTCGACGACAGTCTTTGGTTGACCGAGGTGATAGCCTTCCGCGATGCCGCCGATCAGAATCGCGATACCGAGCAGCGCCAGTCCAGCGCGTGCGCGCGCCAGCGTGAACATCGTCAGAAAGAGCGTGCCGATGACAAGCGCCGGTCCCATATCTTTCAGGACGAAAAACATTGCGAGCCCGATCGCTACGGCCACAAACACAGGAGCGGCATGGTCGATTCGCGGGAGATTGAGAAACCGAAGGAAGCGCTTTTCGCGCAGGTCGCGCAAACGTCCCCATTTGTTGGTGAAGTAGCCGGCGAGGAAGAGGACGATCAGGATCTTAATGAATTCGACCGGCTGGAAAGGGCCGAGGTTCACGCGCGCATCGCTACCGCCCGGTCCGGTCCCGAAGCGAAGAAGGCCGACGAAGAGAGCGAATGCCGCGAGCAGCGGGCCGTATGTCCAGCGCGAGAGCCGCCGGTAATCGAAAGCCGGGATCAACGGCAGCAGAAGGAAGATTGCGCCGATGGCGACACCCTTTCGCAAACTTGGCGAACTCCTCGGTATCGCGCAGCGGGTCGCGAAGGCTGACCATGAGGATCAGGCCGATGCCGGTGAGCAGGTGGACGGCGGGCAGAATTGCGGGATCGCAATTGAAGCCGCGGATGCGCCAGCAGAGATAGACGATCCAAAACGACGCGAAGTAAATCGCCGTCCACTGAAGGAAGTCGCGGCGGAAGCGGTCTTCCGAGCGTACCGTCCACAGCGGCTTGAGACGCGAGAGCCGAAGAGCGGCAGACGGGAAGGATCGGCGGACTGAAGCCTTGCCCACATCTTCGAGAGTGCTCCGATATTCGGCAGAGGGCGGTGCTGCTGAATATAAGCGAACAGCGCGCTCGCGACTTCTTCGCGCCGCTGCGGCGACGGGTAGAACTGCAGGTAGGGAACGATCTGCCCGGCGCTGGTCACTGCGTTCAGATTTAGCGGAGGGGTCTGCGCCGCGCCCGGTTCGTGTTGACGATAGATTTTCGCCGAATAAACAAGCGCCAGTCCGCAGCCGATAAGCAGGCTGGCAACCAGCAGCCAGAGCAAGCCGGGCAGCCGCAGTCTTCGGCTTTTCTTAGGTACCCCGGCAATGATGGAGGTGGTTAGTTCTTCCGACGCTTCCCAGCTTTTGGTGACTGCCAAGTTTGCGCCCTCCTTGCCGGTTTTGCCGATTTGCGGACTGCGGGTTTAGCTGCGATGTGCGGCAGCGCGTGAACTGCCGCTTTCGGAACGGGGGGTGGATCGAGAACCCGTTCGTCTTGCGCCACAATCCGTAGCCGTTGCGCAATGTCGTCGTAATCGTGGATGGAAGTATAGAGATCCTTGGCGCGAACTAAATCCTCTTTTGACGCGTTGCGGTCGTGGAGTTCGAACATCTCCTTCTGGGCGCGCAGACGAAAGCCATCCGCCTCCTGTTCGATCTCACGCGGACCGAGTTTGTATTGCCGCTGTTCGGCTTTGTTCCATTCCTCAATCGCCTTATCGAGATCGCGGAACGAATAAACGTAAAGGCGTCCGAGTCCGAGATAAGGATCGGGCGACTTGGGCAACAGGATTGAAGCCTGATCGAATTCATGCCAGGAACGGATTACACGATCCTGCATGTGCTGGCGGATCGCGATCTGCGGACCTACGATGGCAAGGTTGAGGTTGACATAGCCTTTAACCAGCGCGAGTTTACCGCGAATTACGATATCGGCGGGATCGAGTTCCTGCGCGTGTTCAAGAACCGTCTGCGCGCGCGCCCAGTCGAAGTTGGTGGTTACTGAATCTTGCGACTGGCGATAGCTGTCGATAATGCGATCGCCTTCCGAGATATATGCGGCGAGCATCGATTGAGCCGCAATCGCCGCCGGTGAAAACTTGCCCAGCCACGAGTCGCGCGCACGGAGGCGTCGAAACAGATTCCAATCGGTCTGGATCTCGACGTCGCTCAGACGCGCGAGGCGGTTGTGGCTGCGGAGGGACTCGGCTTCATTCCAGCGCTGGCGATACGAATGAGCGGCGCTGGCAAGGAGCAACAATGCACCAGCGCCTGCGATGGTCCACGCAACTCCCCGGCGGCCGACCCGCTTCGGCACGCGCAGACGCAAGACAGTTTGCCAAGGCGAGTCATTGCCCTGTTCGTTAGGGTTGCCCGGTTCGTTAGCCCGGCTGGGGAGAGATCCGGAATCCGCGTTTGGAACAGGCCCACCTTCCGCGATGCGAACGGATTCCAACGTGGGATTCGTTTCCGCGTTGTTGAATTCACGCTCCGCCACAGTAGGACGTCCGTTCAAATAACATTCGAGGTCGCTCGCCAGCGCCGATGCAGTAGGATACCGCCGCTTGATATCGGACGCAAGACTCTTATGAATGATAGCCGCAAGCGCGGCGGGGCAATCCGGGGAAGAACGCGGGGAGGCCGTTTGGAGCGGATGACATTTTCGAGTTTCCGGGTGCTCTCGGCCTGGAAAGGCAGGCTGCCCGAGACCATTTCGTAGAGCGACACGCCGACCGCCCAGAGGTCCGCAAACTGATCGACGTGCGCGCTGGCAAGGCGCTCGGGCGAACAATAGTTCGGGCTTCCGAGGTCGTGATGCGTGAGGTTGCGCGTGAGCGAGATGACCTTTGCGATACCGAAATCGAGAAGCCGCACCTGTCCGCTCGGAGTGATCTGGACATTCGACGGTTTGATATCGCCATGAACGATGGCGCGCCGTCTGGCATCGATCTCGGCCTGATGCGAGTGCAGTTTTTCGAGCTGCGAGCAGATCTCCATCGCGATACGGGCAGCGGTTTGCGGGTCGATGCGGCCGGATTCGCGCAGCATATCCGCAACGCTGCGTCCCTCCACGTATTCCATCGCAATGTAGAACGCGTTTTCGAGTTGGCCGTATTCATAGATCTCGACGAAGCGCGGATCGAAGTCTCGAAGCTGCTTCTGAATGGCCGCGCCGCGGCGCTCGGCAACCAGCACCTGCTGCGTGTAGGGATCGTTCGACTCCTCTACGATCTTGAGAATGGTCGTGCGATTATTACGGGTGTCGCGCGCCAGATAGACGTCGGTCATGCTGCGGCCGAGCTTGCGCAGTATTTCGTACGGTCCGAAACGGCGCGGCTGGGAATCGGAAGGTCCCAAACGCGGCTTCTCCAGCGGACCGTCGTGGCTGTCTTCGGGCTTGCGAAGCGGAACAGTTTCAGCGGGCATGGGTGTCCGGAGTTGGCGTGGATTGTCCAGTATGCGGGACGTCCACTGGTGTATGCGGTTTCGGAGGTGACGGGAAATTAATCTGCGGCGCGAAGATCGCGTCAGCGTACCCGGCCGCAAACCCGAGCGCGAGGCCGGAAATCAGGCAGAGTACGGCAAGCAGCCACCGCGATCCCTTGCGCCGCGGCATGGCGGGAGTTGGTCTTGGGGCCCGCGCGCCCCGCGCTCTGGTGGTTGAAAGACGTTGTCTCGCGGCAGACATTCTGGCAGACCGGCTGCCCAGAAACTCACTACCCGCGACAAACACCGCGCTCACGTTATCTCGTCCTCCCGCAACCAGGGCCGCATCGACCAGCGCCTGAGGGACGGAGTCCGGATGTCCGTCATAACCTTCCACGATGGCAAGGATCTCAGCCGCAGTGAGCAGATCGCTCAGACCGTCGCTGCAAAGCAAAAGCGCGGCGTCGGGCTTGAATTCAAATTCGCGGAACTGAATGAAATCATCCTGAATATGACGCGGCTGTGAGCCGACGTCGATGAAGACCTCATTGCGGCGGGGATGTCTCATCGCCTCAGCCTCGGTCAGGGCGCCCGCCTCCTCCTGTACACCAACGGGCGACTGATCCGAGGTGAGTTTGCGAATCGCGCCGTTCCATATCAGGTACAGCCTCGAATCGCCGACGTGCCCGACCGTTACGCGGTTATTCTCAACCAGCGCCAGAGTCAGGACGCAAGACATACCATGCCAGGCGGAGTTAGCGTCCGCCGTTTTGTGAATTACATTATTGGCCTCGACGATCACCGAGCGCACACGCGAAGCTGCCGGACCTCTACTGTTGAGGAGCCCAAGACGAATGGTGTCCACCGCGAGTTCGGCCGCGATCTCTCCGCCCGCATGGCCACCGATGCCGTCGACGACGAGGAAGATTCCGCGTTCGTCGTCGGCGAAACAGCGGTCCTCATTAATTTCCCGGACCAGACCAGGGTCGGTAGCGATTGCGGATCTCCAGCGCGCAGTGACTCCCATAGTCAACGTCTCCGCCGTAAAGTTTCAACCAGTGTGAATAGCGCGGTGACCGCAAGCAGCGCTGCGCCCAACACTACATGGAGAGAGTAGATCCAGTCCGGAGTGAGGTACCGGGTGATGTCCATCATGACCGTTGCTCAAACTGCATCTGAATATGCTCAGCGAGAGCGATCGTGGCCCTTGCGGGTAACGTCTCTTCGATATCGCGCACCAGTTTACGGCCATCGACTACGGTACCGTTCATGCTGCGGTCGACAATCATGAACCGATTGCGCGCGGGATCGCGGCGCAAGCGCAGATGTTCGCGGGAAATCTCGTCATCCGTGTACAGCGCGAGATCCACGGTGCGGCCGTCTCCGCCGCGGCCGACACTGACTTCGTCCTGAGTTATCAGGAAGATTTGCGGACCGGAATCGTCCTCATAGCGGATCTCGGCATACACGCGCTCGGCAGCGGCGAGGGGTGTTTCCGCCTGGTTCATGAGCCCATTTACGCGGGCAGCCGAGACGCTGGGATCGCGGTCGATGAGCGTCGTGCGCACGCCATGGAATCCAGGACGCGGCGTTTCGGCGAGTTCGGAGTGAATCTCGACGTCGCCGAGCGGGACGGTGCCGTCGTCGTTGGAGAAGAACTCGAACGTGAAGTCTGAACCGGCAATCTTATATTCTTTGCGATCACTCTTGCGCGAGCGGAAGGGCAGGGCACGCGACCCGGGATTGTTCAGCCGCCCGATGCGATCCTGAAGCGCGCGGCGGGCATCTTCGCGAATATGCTGAAAGATACCGCCGAGGCGCGCGTAATCGTCGGGATGAAGGTACAGATTGAAAATGCAGGGCAGGAGCACGGTATAGCCGAGTTCGAACTGCCCGGCTTCGGCGTTGCGAAGAACCTGGTCGATGATCGTCTGGCCGCCGATTCGGGCGGGCGATGGGGTAATACCGCGCTGCGTCACACTAGACACCTCAAGCAAATGTACTCGCGGGGTGTCCGGATGGTTTCACCCGGACCGCGAGACTTGAACGCGGAAAGACGATAATAACAGAATTTAATCGTTATGGGCAGAGAAGAAGTGTCCGAGACACAGTGAGCATGAAACTGGAAGTGACAAAACATGCCGCGGCCGGAGGCAAGTGCAGATGCGGAATGATATGGCCGCAGGTAATCAGTGTCGCATCGGGGAACCACTCCAAGAAAACTCATTGATCCTCGATCCCTTGTCGAGGCACTCGAACAGGGAAACCACCGCAAGGCGTGTTCCCGCGGAGCACCATGCTCCTCCGAGTTTCCTGGCCTTTGTCTACCCACGTACACATCGTCCAATCCACATTCAAGTGGACAGCGCGCTCGCCGATGCGAACTCGGCCTAAACCTTCGGGTGCTGGCGATGGAAATCCGTACGATCCTGGAACGCTCTCCCCACGGCAATCAGCGTATTCTCCGAAAACGGATTGCCCACCAACTGAATCGCCACTGGCAGTCCGTCCGCGAATCCGCACGGCAGGCAGAGCGCCGGTAAACCCGCGAGATTGCCGGCGGGTATCAGCGCGCTCATCCCCGGATCGTCGGGCGGCTTGGGAGCATCGGGCGGCCGGTAATCGAGCGGCTGGGAGATCGATGGCGCGGTGGAATAACGCGCCGGCGCAAGCAGAATATCCACTTCGCTGAACAGCTTATGGAACTCATGTTGCATCAGCGTTCGAATTCGCATCGCCTTGAGATAATCCTTAGCCGGCATATCGAGACGAGCTTTCAGTCCCGCGATCTGATCCGGATCGGCAAGCTGATCCACTTGCCCGCTGGTGATGAGCGGCTCGAATATAGAGGCTTCTTCGGCCCCGATGATCGCACCGGTCATTGCGCCATAGGGAAACTTCGGCAGCGCAGTCTCTACCATCGGAATGCCCAGGCTCTTTACCGTTTCGAACGCCTGCGCCAACACCGGCCGCACGTTCGCATCGGGCCGATCAGAGAAATCAATCGGCGCGAATCCGATCTTCAGATCGCCGAATTTCCGCGCGAACTGCGGCAAATAATAGAAACTCTTGCCGGCCGATGCCGCATCCAGCGGATCCCTGCCGGCGATCGCCTGCAGGACCATTGCACAATCTTCGGCACGTCCGCGCGAGCGGTCCTACCTTGTCCATGGTCCACGAGAGCGCCATAGCGCCATAACGGCTAACCAGTCCGTAGGTCGGGCGCAGTCCGGTCACGCCGCAGAACGCCGCGGGCGTCAGGATGGAACCGGAAGTTTCCGAGCCCAATGCAAAGGGCACCAGTCCAGCCGCGACAGCCGCGCCCGAACCGCTCGACGAGCCCCCGGACCAGCGTGAACGATCCCACGGATTGAGCCCCGGTCCGAACAGCGAAGCGCAGGCGATACGGTAGCCTCCGCCGCCCAGCCAACTCCACCATGGCCAGCTTTGCCCATCAATAACGCGCCGATTTTCTCAAGCTTCGTGAGCACCGTGGCGGTGTAATCGAAAACCTGAGCCGCATACGGCCTCGCGCCCCACGTGGTAATCTGTCCCGCAACGCTGAGCAGATCCTTGGCGCCGAACGGGATGCCCTGCAGGGGTCCGCGAAAACGCTCGCGTTTGATGTCGCTGTCGACCTCCTTCGCCTTTCGAATGGCGATTTCAGTCATCGGGAGTGCCAGCGCGTTGTACCGGGGACCCAACTTCTCGAGCCGCTCGCCAAATGCCCGCGCGAGTTCAACCGCCGAAACTTCGCGTTCTCTGAGCTTCTGGCTTGAGTTCGGGGATCGTGGCCCAGAAAAGCTGTTCGTCGAAGTCCTTCATGCTCAGGCCTTGAAGACGAATGCTGGTTCGGTGGACATGGGAATGTCGAACTTGGTCAGCGTTCTCGGCACTGCGGCGGTTGTCTTCACGCGCCGCGGTTACCGGATCGGGTTTTGCTTCAGCGGGCGGAGTCGCAGGAGGCGGCGCAGGTGGAGACTGGGCGATTGCCTTCCCGATAGCTGCGCTCGCGCCTGCAAAGGCCAGCATGTTGCGTCGCGATAACGTCATTTCTGATCGGCTCCCTTAATCTCCGGTTTGATTTCGAGCGCTTCGAGCGCGGCTTTCTGCATAACGGAGCGCGGCGCGGTCTCGCCGGTCCAGATCTCAAATTGCCGCGCCGCCTGCTCGATGAACATTTCCAGGCCCTGAATGACTGTCTTGCCCTGCTCGCGCGCGTGCTGGAGGAGCAGGGTATCGCGCGGGTTGTACACCATGTCGAAGACGATATCGGCGGGAATGCAATTCCGGAAAAAGCACTCGTTGACATTGGGAAACATACCCAACGGCGTGGCATGAACCAGCGCGTCGAACTTGCGCGCCTCTGCCTGATCGCGAAGCAGGGGTTCGCCGCCGCACATTCTCGCCAGCGCGCGAACGCGATCCGGATTTCGGCCAACGAGCGAGACCTTCGCTCCGGCGTCGATAAGCGCGGAGGCGGCCCCGCGGGCCGCTCCTCCATTTCCAGCCACCAGCACCGTAGCATTGCTCAGACGAAGTTGTCTCGATAGCGGCCCTACTACGCCGGTCGGCGTCGGTATTCGTGCCGCGCCATTTGCCGGCCTTCTTCCAAACTGTGTTTACCGCGCCGATGCGCCGCGCCAGAGGATCCACGACGTCGAGATAGCGGATGATCTTCTGCTTGTGAGGAATGGTGACGCTGAACCCAGCGATGGGTGTTTTTTCCGCGCTTACGAAGAAGTCGCGCAGTTGCGGCGGCGTCACCAGAAACGGGCAGATATACCGCGTCCAGCCGGCGCGATTGAAACGCTCGATTATGGATCACCGGCGAGAGCGAATGCCGCACCGGATCGGCAATCACGCCGTATACCTTGGCGGCCTTAGTGAATTTTTCAATCCGGTAGAGGTGCCGTAACTGCTTCGCGTTGACCTGCCCCGAAGCAGTGCCTTGAGAGTGCATCGGCGCGGCGTACGTGAAGATGCCGCCCCATGCCGTCGATAGGACCCTGGTGGGGAATCCCAGCTCGCCCATCGCCAGGACCACCATCTTGTTCCGCGTGCTGGACTTTGCGCCCGCCAGTACACGCGCGGCGTCGGACGGTTTACGCGCCGTGGTCACCAGTTTGTAGATGTCGGCCGGAATGCGCGTCATGCGCTTGATCACAGATCGATTTGCGGCGTGTTTTCGAAGTTGTGATACGAAACGATCAGTTGTGCGCGCCCGCTGAACATAGATAACCTGGATGCCACCAGTTCGGCGGTCTCGATCTCCACATCGACCGCACACGCGCCATTCTCGACGGCAATCTCGAGTATGCGAAGCTGTTCGCCGGCCGCGCCATTGAAGCGTCCATGGTTCTGATGGCGGCGGCACGTTGCCAGAATCATGCACTCCGGAAATTCCTTTATGAATCCGGCAATTGCCTGCGCGCGCCTTTCTCCGGCTCGGCAAGATAGTCGAGGCGGAATTCAAGGAAGGTCTCGCCTGCTTCGGCTTCACGCCGGGCGGTTTCCAGCAGGCGTTCAAGCGTGGGCAGACCGAGGGCGATACATATCTTGGGGAGCACCCGTTTCTGCGCCATCCGGTTCTGACGAACTAGCTTAACAGATGGGGCCGGGGTCCCGGTTTAGATTGGACCTCGGCGGCTCTTCGCTCCAAACTACAGCCACTGCCGTGGCCACGGACGGCATTGGAAACGTTTACGTTACCGGTTGGACCGTGGCAACCGATTTTCCCGTAACGCCCGGAGCCTTTTAGACGAAAGCACCGCTCGGGTACCAGAACGCGTTTTTGACGAAGCTTTCGCCCGATTTAGTTCAGATCGTCTACTCGACCTACTTTGGTGGCGATCGCACGAACACACCCTTCAGCGCTCATACATACGCCACCGCGATTGCGTTGAACTCCGCGGGTGAAGCTACAATCCGCGGATCGTCAACCGTGAATGCGGGCTCCGGCTCCGGAGGCAGTTTCGGGCCGCCACCCTATTCTTTTGTCGCCAGGTTTTCGGCAGACGGAAGTTCGCGAGATGCTTATATGAACTTCAACATGGTTCCAGGCAATATCACCGCTATAACGCTGGAAGACTCAGGGAACACACTGGTTGCCGGGGCGGAGGGCGAAGGTAGCTTCTATGCCAATACCGGCTACATTGCTGTTCTCGATGCCGCCTTAACAAACTTTTTGGCATGTTTGTAGGCAATGCACTGAACTACTATGGATTCCTCACCGCGGTGCAGGGCATCCAGGGGAACTGCTTCGCCTGATCTAGAGGTACTCTACGCATCGAACGCGCCGAACAGCGTCGCAGGACTCGTTGAGATCAATTTCCGATTGCCTCTTGTTTCGTTGATCCCGCCCGAAGAGTTCATCGCTGTCGCTTTAAAGACTGCCGACGCAATCAGTGATTATGTGGCAATTCACGTAAGGCCATGAATACCGGGCTCATTTAATCGGCCCCCGTCTCAGTGTCGATGATCACCGTCTTCTCGAATCCAGTCCTCGACACGCGATTAGCCAACACGGCCGCGTCGCAGCCATGCGCGGCGAAGATCTGGCGAACCAGATCGCAGACATCTTCGAAACCGCGTTCGTGAAAAACCAATACTGACGGCCCAGCGCCGCTGAGCGTGCATCCCAGTAAGCCGGGAGCGCGAAGCTTCAGAATCTCCGCGAGTCCGGGAACCAAAGGACAGCGATACGGCTGGTGCATCCGGTCTTCCAGCGCCGTCGGGAACGCGTGCCGGTCTCCCGCGGCCAACGCCGCCATCAGGAGAGCGGCCCGCTGAACGTTGAATACGGCATCCGCCTTGTCATAGCTCTCCGGCAGCACAGAGCGTGCCTTGCTTGTCGGCAGAACGAAATCCGGAACCACCACCGCGACCTCGAAGGCTTCTGGCAACTCGATGCGCACCGCATGCGCGACCCCGCCAGCATCGATTGCACTCGCGACAATGGAGCCCAGAACACAGGCCGCCACATTGTCCGGGTGACCTTCGATGCGCGCCGCTTCATCGAGAATCCGG
This sequence comes from Terriglobia bacterium, assembly GCA_963767545.1. Taxonomy (GTDB): domain Bacteria; phylum Acidobacteriota; class Terriglobia; order Bryobacterales; family Bryobacteraceae; genus CAVVFX01. The sequence goes on along the minus strand of CAVYEV010000078.1, from coordinate 128,193 downwards.
GCGGGTTTCCAGCGCAGCCCAAGTAAATGATCGGCGATCACCACGCCGGCGGTTAGAGCGGCCGCGCTCGATCCCAAGCCCTTGCCGAGAGGAATCGCGTTGTCGATTTCGAGCTCGATCGGAGGGAGTTGCGAATGCACGCGAGCGGCCACGTCCAATGCCGTTCGCCAAATCAGATTGGCGCCGTCGAGAGGGATGTCATGGGAATCGATCCCGCGGGCGCGGATGACCAATTCGTCCGACAAACGAAAACAGCAGCGTCAGGTAAAGATCGAGGGCCAGTCCCATTGCATCGAAGCCCGGTCCCAGATTGGCGCTCGATGCAGGCACCCGCACTCGTATCCATGGCATTTCCAAAATTATAACCGCCCGGTCTATGCGACTATGAAAGCGATGAATCAGAGCGCGCTAATTGTTCTGGCCGCCATTTTATCTCTCACGCTGCAAGCTCTCGATGGCCAGAGCGGCGCGCGTAAGCCCGACGTATTGCATGAACTGAACGACACACTCGAGGCACTTACAGCGAAGGTCAGCCGGTCCGTGGTGCAGGTCTTCGCTACCGGATATTCATTCAATGAAGAGAGCGACGGCGAAAATGCCGCACTTTTCTCGAAGCAACGCAGTTCCGGGTCGGCGGTGATTTTCACGCCCGACGGCTATCTGATCACCAATAATCACGTGGTGCAGGGCGCTCAACGCGTGCGCGTGCAGCTTTCCTATGCAGACGATTCCGGACCGGGGGGGCACTCGATCGTACGCCGTCACGGCAAGCTGATTCCGGCGCGAGTCGTCGGCACGGACCGGGAATCGGACGTTGCGGTCCTGAAAATCGATGGAGGTCCGTATCCTGCGCTTGAGTTCGGCAATTCCGATGCTTTACGGCAGGGATCGCTGGTGCTCGCGTTCGGCAATCCGCTGGGTCTTGAAAGCTCGGTGACCATGGGCGTGGTTAGCTCGGTCGGGCGGCAGCTTCGGCCCGACGATCCCATGATTTATATCCAGACCGATGCGCCTATCAACCCCGGCAACAGCGGCGGGCCGCTGCTCGATCCCGATGGCCATGTGGTCGGTATCAACACGTTTATCCTGTCGCAATCCGGCGGCAGCGAAGGCATTGGCTTCGCGATCCCGAGCAACATCGTGAAAATGTCGCCGAGCAAATCAAGGAGAAGGGACATGTGCATCGCGGAGAATCGGCGTCTCCGCGCAGAGCATCACGCCGGAACTGGCGGCCGGCTTGGACCTGCCGCGCGACTATGGCGTGATCTCTGGCGGATGTCTATCCCGACGGTCCGGCTGAGAAGGCCGGATTGAAGGTCGGCGATATCGTGCTGTCGCTGAATGGCAAGCCGATGGAGAACGCGCGCCAGTTCGAGGGCAACCTGTACGAGGAAGGCAAGCAGGACAAAGCGAAGATCAAAGTGCTTCGGGGCAGGGATCAGCTCGACGTGGAAGTGCCGGTGTCGGTGCGCGAGGACGATCCGGCGCGTTTCGCGGATATGGTCAATCCCGAGGACAACGCGCTTCCGGACTTGGGAATTTTAGGGATAGCGGTCGATAAAAAAGTATCGGAACTTCTGCCCGATCTGCGCAATCCCTATGGGATTGTCGTCGCAATGCGGTCGTCATCGGCGAAGTATACAGGCGGCGGCGGGTTTCAGACCGGCGATGTGATTTATCAGGTGAACGGCGCTACGGTAACTTCTATTCCCGTGTTGCGGCGCATGATCGCAGCGTTGAAGCCGGGCGATCCGTTGGTAGTTCAGATTGAGCGCGATGGCAAATTGATGTACCTGACTTTGAGTGGAGATTAGGATGAGCGGGCATGAGCGCATTCTCGCGCTGGATCTCGGGAAGAAGCGCATCGGAATGGCGCTCAGCGATGAACTCGGGATCACGGCTCAGGGTATTCCGACTCTCGAACGCCGCAATAAGCGCAGCGATTTCGCCGCTCTCGCATCCGTCGTGCGCGAGAACAATGTGCGGCAGATTGTTCTCGGGCTTCCACTTCGCATGAGCGGCGAAGAAGGCACGCAGGCCGACTGGGTGCGGGCGTTCGCCGATGAATTGAGGTCGCACGTGAGCGTCCCCATCGATCTCCGCGACGAACGGTGGACCTCGAAGCAGGCTGAACGCGTTCTAGCCGGCAGCGGCATCCGCAACGAGGACCGCAAGCCCGCTATCGACCGCCTCTCCGCCGTAATTCTGTTGCAGGATTATCTTGATTCCCGCGGGGCGCGCGTAAGCGGTCCCTCAAATCGATGAAAACTTTTGTCCGTATTTTTCTGGTGTTTTTGATTGTTGCGGCCGCCGGGGGAGGCTATCTCTGGTACCTGCTTCGAGAGCCTTACCAGGGCTTCCAGGGCGCGAAGATCCTCGATTTCCCGCACGGCACCTCTACCGCCGAGATGGCGCAGCTGCTGCAAGGCGCGGGAGTAATCCGTTCCGCCCGGCTGTTCCAATTGAGCCGCTATCTCTCTCCTGGCGCCGCGCTCCAAGCCGGCGAATACAAATTCGCCAAGCCCGCGTCCACTATGGACGTCTTCAGACGAATTGCGCGCGGCGACACGTTTTATTACGAACTGGTAGTGCCCGAAGGCCAGAACCTTTTTGATATCGCGGACTCCATTAGGGCGCTCAATCTTCTACCAGCGGACAAATTTCTGGCCGTTGCGCGCAGTCCCAAGCTGATCCAGGATCTCGACCCGCTTGCCCCATCTCTCGAAGGCTATCTTTTCCCCGATACCTACCGGTTGAACCGCCAGACTACCGCGGAATCGCTTTGCCGGGCCATGACCAATCGCTTTCGCGCGATGTGGCAGAAGCTGAACACGAAAGCCGATGTCCACCAGACCGTCACTCTGGCATCGCTCGTCGAACGCGAGGCGCACATTCCCTCGGACCAGCCGCTAGTCGCCTCTGTGTTCCGCAATCGCTTAAGCCTAGGCATGAAGCTCGACTGCGATCCTACCACCGTTTATGCCGCACTGCTCGACGGCGTGTATCGGGGCGCCATCCATCGCTCCGACCTCGATAGCGAGAACCGCTTCAATACGTATAGACACGCCAGGATTGCCGCCCGGGCCGATTGCGAATCCCGGTCTCGGGGCCATCAAAGCCGCGCTGAATCCAGCGCAGACCGACTATCTCTTCTTCGTGGCGAAGGGCGATGGGTCGGGCGGACACACGTTTTCGAACAACCTCGCCCAGCACAGCGCGGCAGTGGCGGGCTATAAGCAGAATCTGCAGAAGTGATCTGGGAAAATGGCTCCGCAGCCGCATCTCCACTGGAAGACTTTTGAAGAACTGGAAAGCTCCTTACGCGAGTTCCAGCGGATTTACATTGCGCAGCCGGCGCAACATCGGGCACTGCGCGACATCGTTATCCGCGCGAAGGATCGTGCGCGTTTCGCTTCCCGCAACCAGAAGGTTGCGCCGGAAAAGCGCGCGCAGAAAGAGGAGATGGTGGAGTGGATGCTCGTCTGGCTGGACGATCCCTCGATGTTCAGCTCATGGGTCAAACTGCGGCGCGCGGCCATGGATCGGCAATGCACCGCTAATGCGCCTTAAATCGCCCAGCGCCAGAGCGAAGCCCCTACCGTGTATCCGGCCCCAACCGCTGCAAACAGGATCAGGTCGCCCTTCTTTAGCCGGCCCTGCTCGAACGCCTCGCAGGCAGCGAGGCCGATGGTGCCGGCCGTGGTGTTGCCGAAGTGGTCGATGTTGATGACAACCTGGTCGTATGAGAGTCCCAGTTTCTCCACGGTCGCATCGATGATCCGCCGATTCGCCTGATGCGGGATCAGGAAGGAGAGGTCCTTGCCCGTAAATCCATTTCGCGCAAGCAGCGCCTCGGAGACTTCTTGCATCTTGCGCACGGCGTATTTGAAGACCTGCTGGCCCTCCTGGTGAACATAATGCTGGCGCTTTGCCACAGTCTCGCTGCTCGCAGGAAGCCGGCTGCCTCCGGCGGGCATCTTCAGGTAATCGCCGCCCGAACCGTCGATCTCTCCGAGGAAATCGATGAAACCCAGTTCCTGTTCGTCTGCCGCGCACGGTTCAATCAGCATGGCGCCCGCTCCGTCGCCGAAGAGGATACAGGTGGCGCGGTCGGTGTAGTCGATGATACGCGTCATCGTGTCGGCGCCGATCACCAGCACACGCTGGTAACACCCGGATTGGATCAGGCTGGCGCCAGTCGATAGACCGTACAGAAACCCGGAGCATGCGGCGATGAGGTCGAATCCCCAGGCTTTAGTCGCGCCGATCTGGTGCTGAACCAGGCAGGCTGTTCCGGGAAAAAGCATGTCCGGAGTGACCGTGCAGACGATGATGGCGTCCAACTCGGAACCATCCATGCCGCGCTGTTCCAGCGCAGCTTTAGCAGCTTGGACCGCGAGGTCCGACGTAGCCTGCTCCGGCGCCGCGATGTGCCGCTGGCGGATCCCAGTGCGCGACACGATCCAGTCGTTATTAGTCTTGACCATCCTCTCCAAGTCGGCATTAGTGAGGACGCCGCTTGGCACATAGCAGCCCAGCGCGGAGATTTTCGGCTTAACGATGTTCATCGGTAGTGAAGAGCGTCCGCCAATACGGCGGAATACTGCCGCGCCCTGTCTAACTATGTTACATTCGTTGCGAATGCACCTGCCCCAAGCGCCTCTGCAGTTGCAATTGGATCTCGGGGACTTGCCGAACGAACGACCGCCAGAGGTTGAGCGACCTCTCCCGATGGAGACGCCGGAGGCGATCTTCGCTCGTGTTTTCCATGCGTTGCGGCCCCGCACGCCCGTCCCCGAGATCCGTATTCAATGGCGGCAGTACGCGAGTGTCAACAGCTCCGTCCGTCTGGAAGAGGGGAAGCTTTCGTTCAAGATATCGGACCTCCTGCAGGGCAGTCCGGCGGCTGTCATCGAAGCGCTCGCGTTCATCCTGCTCGGAAAACTCTACCGCAAACCCGTCGCCAAGGCGTACTCACACCGCTACAATCTGTACCTCAACCGGCGCGACGTCAGGCGCAATATGCATCTCATACGGCAGGCCAGGGGACGCAAATTCATCTCCGGTCCGAAGGGTGAAGTTCACGATCTTGCGGAGATCTTCGATACGCTGAACCAGCAGTATTTCAATGGCTTGCTCGCATGCCCCAATCTGGGCTGGAGCCGGACCCGCAACAAACATCTGCTCGGGCATTTCGATCCCTGTCACAATGCGATTATTATCAGCCTGATCTTCGATCAGGCCGACAGTGCCGAAGTTGGCCCTCGATTTTGTCATGTACCACGAGATGCTGCACTTGCGATTTCCGGCCGAGTACCGGGGCGCACGGCGCTGCGTACATACCCGTGAGTTCAAGATGGCCGAGAAGGAATTTGCGGGCTGGAAAGAAGCGGCGGAACTTCTGAAGAGTCTGTAGGCAATAAAATGGGGGGCCATGGAGGCCCCCCGAAGAGAGGAAATGCTGACAGAGTACCAGATCGACGTCTGATTTAGAAGGTGAACTTTGCCTGAGTCTGGATCACGCGTCCAGATACAGAAGATCCTTGGAAGTTACCGTAGGGACTGTTCGGGGCGGAAACGGTTTGGAGAATTTGTCCGAAAGTACCCGCGGAGTTGAGATTATTAAACGGAAGATCGAAATTCGGGTGATTCAAAACGTTGAAGGCGAAAACCCCGATCTGAAGCTTGACGCTTTCACGGATCGAGAACGTCTTGTGTACGTTCAGGTCGGTGTCGAAGTAGCCCGGCCCGCGGAAGCTATTGCGTGGGATATTGCCGAAGTTATTCTGTCCCGCCGCGGGGGTGAACTGAGTTTTGGAATAGCACGGCACGTTGGGCATGTCGCAAGTCGGGTACCCTTGATTGCCACCAACCCAATCGGCCAGATAGGTTTGTGTCGCGAGACCGGTCACGTTCTTAACGCCTTGGGCGCTGCGAACTCCGCTGTCGACGATACTGAACGGGTAACCGGCGTGGTACAAGAACGTGCCTGCTATCGCCCATCCGCCTAACACTCCCTTGGCAATTGGATTGTTGAACGGCAATTTCGGCATGTAAACGTAATTGGCATTGAAACTGTGACGGATGTCGTAATCCGAGTTGCTGTAGTTAAGCTGCAGATCTGGGCTGATCTGGTACCGCAGGCTTTGCACCGCTGTGTTGGTAAAAGGCTCTAGACAGCCGTTCGAGCAGGTGTCAAGAGAATGCGACCAAGTGTAACTGAAAGCGCCTTGGAACTGGCTGCCGACGTGCCACCTGACTGAAGTGACCAAGCCGTTGTAATAAGAGCGGCCGTTGTTATACACTTCGCGAATTTCACCGAATCGCGGGTCTGGCGCGGTGGTCGGCAGTCCGCCGAATCCGTTCGCGGCGTAACCGTTAAGATACAGGTTTTGGAGAGTCTCGTCGGTACCGTGATTTCCCACGTAATTCACCGAGAGAGTGACGTCGCGGCTCAGCGCACGCTGTATTTCAAAGTTCCACTCGTAGTACAAGGGATTGTTGATGTTCGGCGCGATCGTATAGAGATTCGGTACGGTAAACCCAGGCACATTTTTTTGTAATGAAGCCAGTGTCGAGCCCCCGCTAAAGCCGCTAAGGAAGGCGTTCGCTGAGTTTGTAGCCGCCGCTTGCGCACCGTTGGTGACATTTCCCTGGGCGACCACTTGCCCGTTTTGCGCCGTGAAGATCGAGATGGTCGGAGTGTTCTTAAGGAAGTTATCGGCGATAAGAGGCTGATACAAATCACTGAAGATACCGATGCCGCCGCGGATCACCGTTTTGTCGTCGAGGCTATAAGCGACGCCAAAGCGTGGTTGGGGGACAATTGCGTCGATAGCGGGAAATGCGTTCTTCAGGTTCGTCTGGATCGCACTGTTATAAGGAATGGCGGGGTTGTGGACCAGCACCCCAAACGGACTTGTCAACTCGTTGAAACAGTTCTTGACGCAGCTGATGTTGCTGTTTCGATCAAACCGGAAGGCGATGGTCACGCTTAGCTTCTTATTTACCTTCCATTCATCCTGGCCATAAAAGCCCAAGCTGTAGGCTTTCAAACCTGCGGCACCGCCATTAACGAAGGTCTGAGTATAAGTAGAGCCATTGTTCAGTTGACCGGTGTAGAAATCGGTCATCGAGCCGAAGAGGTACTGTCCGCTGGCGCCCGATTGCGTATCGAAGTCGGTAAACCCGAGTTGGCGGACATTGACACCGAATTTGACCGTGTGCACTCCCGTGGTAATAGCAAAGTCATCGATCAACTGTCGTGTACGCACGTTACGGCCCTGCGGATAAGAATAATCGGAGGTCCCGCCATTGCCGCCTCCCCCCAGGTTGGTGTAAGGTGCCCCGTCTGCAAAAACAAAGTTGGTTGGAAAGACAGCCAGAGCGCCCGGGAGATTCGGCGGTCCGAAGATTGCGGAATAATAGAATGCCGAGGCAATGAGCTGATTGACCATTTTCGGGCCGAAACTGGAAGTTAGACCGAATTGGCCGTTGTCAGAAGGCTGCCTGCTATTCGCGCTAAACGCCGTATTGATCGCATCCGTGCTGGTGGCCTGAACGCCGCGATCGGTCCAGAAGCGGAGGAAGATCTTGTGGTTGTTGTTGATGTTGTAATCGACTCTGGTCGCCTGCAGCCACTCCGTATTCAGGCTGTTTGCGGTGCTCTGGAAGACGGCGGCGCAAGGCTTGGTGACGCCAAACTGGCCTGCGGCGGAGGAAATTCCGGCTGTACCTGCCTTGTTGAGCGTAACCAGATCGCCGCAGCCCAACCCGGCATCTTGGCCAACGCTCAGCGGAACCGCTCGAGAAGTTCCTGAAGAGCCGGCGTAAACGTTGAGAGCCTGGGTATAAAGCGGAACTGATCCGGGGCTTGTGATTTTGAGGTTGGTTAGCGTGGCGGCCGCGAAGTCGGCGGTGGGTATGTAGACGGGGCCACCTCCGGGCAGAACATAACGTGCGCCTTCGTTGTTGAAAAAGAAGAACATTTTGTTCTTGACGATCGGGCCTCCAATCGAATCTGCCCACATGTTGGACACGTCGAAAGGCCTGCCTGTGCCGTTTGCGTTGTTGAACCAATCGTTGGCATTCAGCACTCTGCCGTTGTATAACCAGGAGGCATTGCCGTGAAAGGCGTTGGCACCCATCTTGGTTGCATAATTGAGCTGTGCTCCTGCCTGCCGGCCATACTGTCCCGTATAACCGTTGAGGACGACCGCAACCTCGGAAATCTCGTTCGAGCCCAGCATCATGTTGCTTGAACCCGAGTTGTTTAGGTTGTTGAACGGATCGTTCATATCGAGACCGTTAACCGTGTACAGATTCGAGTCGCCTGGGAGTCCGAACGCGCTGTAGTTGCCGTAACCCGCTCCGGTCGAGACTGTCACGCCGGGCGAGAACATCGCAAAGTTGGTCATATCGCCACCGGGCGACGGCAGATTCTGCACTTGACTCTGGTCAAAAGTGGTTGCCAGATTTGCGTTTTCGCTTTGCAGCAGATCCACCGCCTCAGAAACCTCAACGACCTGTGCCTGCCCTTGAACGCCGAGTTGGATTCTAATATTCTGAACCTGGCCCAATTGGACCTCGATCTGTTTCTCGGACGTGGCGAATCCTTTTGCCGTCGCCATCAGAGTATAGGTTCCGGGCCGTAGCAAGGCAAACCGAAAATCGCCGGTCCTGCCGGTGGTTGCTGTTTTGGTTTCACCCGTTGCCAGACTTTTTATCGTGAGGGCGCTGTTTGGAATAACAGCCCCGGTCTGATCGCTGACTGTGCCGGCAACGTCTCCGGAAACGACCGTCTGGGCGAACGTGAAGGGCACGAGCGCGGCCAAGAGGGCCAGTAGCGCTATTGCGATTGTTGCCTTTTTTGACATAAATGTTTTGTAAATTCCTTGTTTGGTTCTTACTCACCAGCGTTGAGACCTAATCAACTTCCGACTGCACCAAGAACAGGGACTTCGCCAGCTTTCGAATCAACGTACGGGGGCGTGATAAGCACGCGCGTAACCAATTCGCTGGAACAGTGTTAATTGCTTACTTTGCCTTAAGTTAGAGTTTGTTAGGTATCGCTAGTGATATGGGATTATGGATTGTAAGCTGTCCTTAACAACTTGTGATTACCAGATTTGGAAGAATCATCTTCGGCCCACACGCATTCGCATGGCCTTCCATGAAACCGATTAGCTTTTAGAGCCTATCGAGGCATTCGTTGAGGTGACGCAAAGGACTGTTATTTGCTCCCGGTCTGGGTTCAGCCTCTGTTTTGACAAACACTCACTTGGATATTGACTCGATATACGTTGCATTCCACCACTCCCATTCTTATGATAGGGTACGAGATAGCGGTATATGTCTAGGTTTCGCGTAAGTCATTGATTCAGCGCGGTCGATTTTTGCCGTGCGTCCCGCTGATCGACCTCACGAAAATGAGCATCGCTTTTTACGAAGCCCTTGGGCCGGAGAAATCCTGGCTTGCATTCTCGGGCGGCCGCGATGCGACAGACCATAGCTCGTGCGGCGCTTACGAACTGCCACAGGGCGTGGTCGAGGGCATCCGCGCGAATCAACTTGATCTGGCCAGGTACATCGTCGCGGACTACAAGCCCTTCGATCCCGCGCATCCCGATCCGCCGGAGAAGTTCGATGTTGCCGCGAGCCCGGGAAGATCGAACGTCGCGCCCAGAGGTAACTGAGAACATGATGAGAAATTTAACCACCTTCGCCGTAGCCACGCTGGTGTTTGTAAGCGCAACTTTCGCTCAGACCCGCGGCGCGGCGACGAAGCGGTACGTCATCTCCGAATTTGGCGCAGTCGCCGATGGAAATACCGTCAACACCAAGGCCATTCAGGCCGCTATCGACAAATGCACGGCTTCGGGTGGCGGCGTCGTTGTGGTTCCAAAGGGTACCTTCCTGAGCGGCGCGATTTTTCTCAAGCAACGTGTGAACCTCAGCATCGAGAAGGATGGCGTCTTGAAGGGTACGACCAATATCGACGATTACCCGGTCATCGACACGCGCTGGGAAGGCACCGAAGAGCCCTGGACTTCAGCTTTCATTAACGCCGAGGGCGTGACCGATCTCGAGATCTCAGGCGAGGGAACCATCGATGGGTCGGGGGAGGAGTGGTTACAGAAAAATCCGTTTCGCCGCGGTGGACCTCCTGGGGCCGCGCCCGCTGCACCGCCGCAAGCACCGTCACAGGCGAGGTCGCGACGCGGCAGACCCCGCATGATCGGGATCCAGAATTCGAAGCGCGTGCGGGTCGCGAATCTTAACCTCCACAATCAGGCGGTATGGTGCCTTTTCTTTCTGTACAGCGAAGATGTCCTGGCGGAGAATCTGAAGATCACAGCCGAGCACAACATACCGAGTTCGGATGGGATCGACATCGATTCTTGCAAGCGGGTACGTGTCAACAATGTTTATATCGATGTTAATGACGATTGCATTTCGATTAAATCCGGCAAGGATGCCGACGGACTGCGAGTTAACCGGCCCGCTGAGGACATCGTCATCGAGAACTCGCACTTCGCCTACGGGCACGGAGGCGTCGCAATGGGGAGCGAAACCTCTGGCGGCATCCGCAATGTCGAGGTGAGGAATTGCGTAGCTGATTCGGGCAACTGGGCGCCAATCCGTTTCAAGACCCAGCCCAGCCGCGGAGGCGTGGTTGAGAACATAACCTATCGCGATATGAAACTGCACGACACCAAACAGGCGTTCGAGTTCAATCTGGAATGGCGGATGGTCCCGCCCATCGCTCCATCGGCGAAGGTGTTGCCCGTAGTTCGCAACGTCAGAATTGTGAATGTGTCGGGAGACGTGCAATCGGTTGGCGTTATGCATGGTTTGCCGGACAGCCCGATACAAGGTGTCCATTTCGAGAATTGCTCGATCACGGCCCAGAAAGGATTTCGCCTGGACCATGCGCGAGACGTCGACTTGTCCGGATTGAAACTCGATGTAAAGGAAGGCTACCCGATTACGAAAGTCGATGTGCGATAGCCGGGGTTCTTCAGAAAATCGCGAGTGGATTGAAGGGCGAGCCGGTTGCGCCTGGAACTCGCAGCGGCGCCACCGTCATGCAGAAAGTTGTGCGGCGAAGCCTGGCCGCCTGATCACTTGCCGCCTCGAGATCGCAATTGTCGAATAACGGCGTGCCGACCGCAACCAGAAAGAGCTGGTGAATCGGCTGGTTGACTCCTTCCACGCGGGAGGGCCGGACATCCTGCACCACATCGCTACCCAGCAGCGCAATATTCCGTTCCTTCAGCCATTTAGCGCAGGACGCGTACAATCCGGGAGCCGTCACGTTGAGGTTCAGCGCACCCTTCTCGGCGACTCGCTTCCACCGGCCCGTCCGCAGAAGCACGCAATCGCCGCTTTCGATCTTTGTGCCGGTTTTCTTCTCCCATGCGTCGAGATCTTCCGCATAGAGCGCTTCGTCATCGCTCATATAGGGAACGTTTTTGAAACGCGGCCAGTCGATGAGCACGCCTCGTGTGACGAGCCCATCTTTGAAAGGCATCACATCGTTCTTTTCGGCTCCCCAAGTTGTGATGCTGCTGGCGGGAAACCCATTGTAGATATGTCCTTCAAAGATGAAATGCGAAAGCGCGTCGAAGTGCGTGGTGTTGTTGCCATGAAAGCTGACGGTGATGGAATCGACCGCATAGCCGCTTGGCCCTCGCATGTTCTGACCCGTCGATCTCATGGTGTGTTGCCAGGTGTAGCGAGGACCGCCTTTCTGGGCAGATTGGAGAGGCATGGGTTCGGGCGGCGCGGCTCCTGATGGCGGAATATCGGCGTCGAGCGACATCGAGACGGAAATACCTTCGCGCACCAGAGCGGCTCGCTTGTTTGCGCTTCGCTGGAGTGATCAGGTTGACCGTCCCCGCCTGATCGTCCTTGCCCCACCGGCCCCAATTGGACAGTTCGGTCATCCAGTGATCGATATCGCCTTTGGTCAGATTTCTCGGGTATTTTGCCGTCTCCGCGCCCTTCAGGTCCGTGGTCATCGCTGCGACGGCGGCGCCAAGCCACCGGAGACGTTCACGAGCCGATATCTTATTGCAGTCCGAGTTATGCATTGTGCGCCTCGGTTAAGTGTCGATCCGCTTCGTCATTTTTTCGAGCGCATCGCGATCGATGGGATACCCGAGACCCGGAGCAGTCGGCGCAAGCACGTAACCTGTCCTTATCGATGCGGAATTTGTCTTTGTGATACGGCCGGTCCGCATACTCGCATGGGTGCGGCATCTCAAACCAATACGCGTTCGGCAGCGCGAGTTCCAACTGGAAATGGACCGCAAGATCCAGCACGTTGCCCCAGTTGTGCGGCGTGCACTCCAGACCGAACGCGTCCGCAAGCAGGCCCACGCGCATTGAGCCGCTGATGCCGCCCACATTGTCGGCGATCAGGCGAACCACATCCACTGCGCCGCGCCGGATGTATTCCGCGAAATCGGAAATGGAGGCGAGAAATTCACCCACATGAAGAGGTACATCGAGCGCGCTCGCGAGTTCTACCAGGCCGTCGATATCGACAGTGCGAATCGGATCTTCGAACCACAGGTAATCGAGTTCATCGAGCAACCGGCCGACCTTCAGCGCTTCATAGCGGTTGTAAGCCTGCACCGGATCGTGCGCAAGAACGTACTCATCGCCAAGGGCCTTGCGAAGCTGCTTGATCTCTTCCATATGGCCGACGTAGGAAGGGATTGGCGGACCATCTTTGTGTTGTCCCGATCCGGGGTGGATCTTGTAGCCTTTGTACCCAAGCTCCTTCGCCTTCATGGCATCGGGCACGTAATCTTCGATAGAGGGGAGGTGTTGGGAACTCGCATACGCCATCATGCGGTCCTTCTTGCCGCCAAGGATCTGGTAGATAGGACGGTCAACGGCTTTACCGAGAATGTCCCAGAGGCAGATATCGGCCGCGGCAGCTTTGTAATCGGGCCACGAGCCGCCGCTGCGGTTGGGAACGGAGACGAAATTTCCCATCGCGGGCCGGGCCGCGGCTCCCGCGGGACGCTGCCCAGCGCCTCCGCCCGTCCGAGCCCTTGCGTTGAATCCACCTGAACTCTTCATGCCGGATGTCGCATTCAGAGCGGGCAGCAGGTCGAGAACGTTCTTGCCGACCAGGGCGGACTTGGCCCATTCCAGCCAGCCGGTAGTTCTGTCGCGATTGCCAATAGTGTAGTTTCCTTCGATACCGCTGTTGGTTACCACCGCCACAATCTCGCCTGTTTCCGTTCCGTTGAGCCGGTGGATATTGGCGGTATCGGTTACGTAGACCTTCACCTGTTTCACGGTGAGGTCGGGCATATCGCCCTTCTTCACACCTACCGATTGCGCGGCCGCGGCGCCGGGATCGGCTATCGCAGCGAATCCCGCAGCCGTGCCCGCGGCCGATGCGGTCAGGAAGTTCCGGCGTGTGACCGGATCTCTCATCATTACTTCCCGTTTTTGGTTTAGCATTTCAACCCCGTAGATAAGGCTTCAGATAGGTGTTCAGCGCGTCGCGGATGTCTTTCTTACCGGCTTCGTCCAAGGGAGGAGTCGGCCTGCGCGCGCCGGCCGATGCGCCGCCTGCACCACCGCCGGACGTCGACATCGCCCGCGTTTTCGTATCCTCCTTGAATACGCCTCGCGCGGTCAATACATATGCTCCCGAATTCGGGATGCTGTCAAACGCGAGGACGCGGCCGAACATATCAAAAGCGTCGCGCTTCTTTCCGGCGTGCCAGAGATCGAAAGCCTGGGCATAGATATCGGAGAGACCGGTCGTCGGGCAATGTCCTGTGAACCCTCTTTCCATCTCGGTGATCATGGTGCGAACTCCGTTGCCGGAGAAGACATTCAGTTTCCCACCGGTTCTCTCGCGAATCTCACTGACGCGCTGTAAAGGATTCCCGGCCTCGTCCTTGACTACGCGCATGGTGGGGATTTCTTTAAACATCTGAACGATCAGATCCACGCTCATGTCGCCGGTACTTTGCACGAACAGAGGGAGATCCGTTGCCTTGCCGATGGTCTTGTAGTACTCGATCATCGCGTTCGCATCGGCTTTTTCGGGCGGGAGAGAGACGATGGCGTCCGCGCCGTGCTTGAGGGCGTGTTTGGCATACTCGATCGCGCCGTCGGTGCCGCCGTCGTGAGTCTGGACGCCGATTACCAGCGCAGTCTTTCCGCCCTTGCCGGCGGCGAGAATCGCTTCCGCGCCATCCATGCGCTCTTTCCGGGTGAGACTTGCCCAGCCGCTCGCGATCTGCGGCCAGGCGAAGCCGTGTACGCCGCCGCGGTTGCAGAACTTGACCTCCGCCGCAAGACAATCGAGATCGATCTTGTCGTCAGGCGTGCAAGGAGTTTGCCCTATGGGAAACAGTCCGCGCAAGGGCTTGCCTTCCACTGCGAAGCCTCTATTGGCTAGCGCCAGGGTTGCGGCGCCTGCGCCTGCCCATGCGAGGAAGTCGCGCCTGGTTCTTGGATGGAAATCGATTCTTGTGCAGTTCGTCATGAGAAGTTCCTAACAGGTGAAGAATATAACCCGCGGCCTCACGCGTCAACCGTGCCAGAGTGGGTAAGCACTGCTCAGCCATTAAATTCCTTGCGTACGGTACGCTGAACTTAGCCGCGACTGTAAAGGAACGCATGTTATGGGGTACATCTCCACGGTGACGAGTCTGGTTCGGTGGACGGGCGTCACAATCTGTTTGGACGCCGCCTTGCCGAAGCCAATCCAGAGCGTGTAGCCATAAAAAGCCGACAGATGGACCAACTGCCACATTGGATCGATAGGAACCGCAGGATGACCGTACTCGATGCTCTGCGCGAGGTCTCTGTCTGGATCGTAGGTGGACTCTGCCGGCGGCGCACGTGCGAACAAATCACACTCATGGGGTAGTGGAAGCAGGCGTTCGCCCCGAGATGGTGATGAACGCTTTCAAGTCCTATGCCAGCCGCGGTTTGAACCGTCTTGGGTGTGATGAACGGAATCGAAAGCGGTGGGCGCGTCATGGAGACACACGATGGTTGTGGAAAGATGAGGCCGAAGCCCTCCCAAGCGCAGCGCCCATGGGGCACTCCTTTACAGTCTCGGCTCAGTAGATGCCGCCTCAACCTTACCGGCGGGCCCATGCACAGCAGGTCTGCGGGCACTCGTCGGGCGCGGCTCCCAAGCGTTCCTTCCGCGCGGCGAGGCGTTCCCGGCTGCGTCCTCTCGCGGACCAGTTCGGCGATCATCTCGATAAACTTCGGGTGCGTTCCCGCCGTTCCCGCGCGGACCATGTTGATCCCCTCCTCATTGCAGACTTGAGCCGCTACCGTGTCAAGATCGTAGATCACCTCCATGTGGTCGGAGATGAAGCCCAGCGGAACTACAACCACATCGCGCGGACGTTCACGACGCAGCGATTCGAGGATATCCGGTTCCAACCAAGGCTGCGATGGTGGTCCGCTGCGGCTCTGATAGGCGAGGGTCCACTCGGTTTCGCGACTCGTGCCGCGATTAATCCGGCGGCCTCGCGAAGTTGCCGTTCATAGGCTGAAGTCTGCGCCATCGCAACCGGGATACTATGGGCCGTAAATACGAGTGCAGCCTGTGCGCGCCGTTCCTCGGGAATCTGTTCTAGAGCGGCCGCAGTGCGGTCGGTCATAGTTTCGATAAACAGCGGATGATTTGAGAAGGTGCGGAGTTTGTGCACGAACATCGGCGTAGCACCGGTCTCCACCGCACCCTCCGCCAAAGCCTTCGCGATATCCTCGCGATACTGCCGGCATCCGGAGTACGAACTGAAAGCCGAGGTAGCGAAGGCCAGCGCGCGCTGCGCACGCCGTCCTCCCGCATCTGCCGCAACGTATCGGCGAGCATCGGATGCCAGTTGCGATTGCCCCAGTAGACGGGCAGATCGAGCTTCTTCCGGAGCGCCGCGATCAGTTCCCGATTCTGGGCGTTGATGGGACTTTTGCCGCCGAAGTGATAATAGTGTTCGGCGACCTCCAGCATTCGCTCACGCGGAACGTTACGCCCTCGCAGAACATTTTCGAGAAACGGGATAACGTCTTCGGTTTTTTCGGGGCCGCCAAAGGAGACGACGATGAGCGCGTCGTATATCATTCTTGTCTACGATGATTGCACGAGCGGTTCAGTCTTATTTACTCATTTCGTTCGTATGGAGCGCGGTTGCCAGCGCACAGACTCTGCCCGGCGCGGCCGATATCGATGCTGTTATCGATCAGGCGATCCGCGATAACCGCCTGCCAGGAGCCGTCCTGGTGGTCGGACATAAAGACCAGATCGTCTACCGGAAGGCGTACGGCAACCGGGCCTTGATCCCAGCGGTCGAGCCGATGACCGTAGACACCATCTTCGACTGCGCATCGCTTACTAAAGTTGTCGCCACCACGAGCGCCATGATGCGGCTCTTCGAAGAAGGTAAGGTGCGGATAGACGATCCCGTGACCAGCTACCTGCCAGAGTTTCAAGGCGGCCACAGCCCGATTACCGTGCGCAATCTGATGACTCACTACTCGGGAATGCCGCCCGATTTGAAGCTCGTTCCGCCGTGGAGCGGCTACGAAACCGGCATCCGCATGGCCATGACGGACGCCCCGACCGGTCCACCGGAGACTCGCTTTCTCTATAGCGACATAAACTTCAATCTTGTTGCCGAGATCGTCCATCGCGTCAGTGGGGAAATGCTGAACGATTACTGCCGGCGGAACATTTTCGAGCCGCTCGGAATGAAGCAATCCATGTTCAATCCGCCCGCGAGTCTGCGTCCGCGTATCGCTCCCACCGAGCAGCAACCGGGCGGCGAGATCCTTCGCGGCGTGGTGCACGACCCCACGGCTCGGTTCATGGGCGGCGTGGCCGGCGATGCGGGTCTGTTCTCCACCGCCGACGATCTCGCTCGCTTCTGCCAGATGATGCTGAATCGCGGAGAACTCGATGGAGCGCGCGTCTTCAGCCCTTTAACGGTGGATTATTTCACCTCGCCCCAATCGCCGGTGAACCTGCCCGATATCCGTGGCCTCGGCTGGGATATAGACTCGCGATACTCTGGAAATCGCGGCGAACTGTTTCCCGAGGGGCCGATCCTATGGGCATACCGGCTTCACGGGCACTTCCATCTGGATCGATCCGATTTCGCAGACTTTTGTCGTGCTGCTAGCGAATTCGGTGCATCCCAAGCTGCGGCCCGCGATAACGTCGGTTCGCGGAAGAGTTGCCACGGCCGTTGCGGCGAATGTGGGATATGAGGGTGTGCTGCCCGACAGACTGGTTCGCACGGGCCTCGATGTAATGGAGGAAGAGCAATTCCGTCTGTTCAAAGGCAAACGCGTCGGCTTGGTCACGAATCAAACCGGTGTCGATCGCAACGGCCGCCGTAATATCGATCTAATGATAGAGGCGGGGGTGAAAGTGGCAGCGCTATTCTCGCCCGAACACGGTATTGAAGGCGTGGAAGACCGCGAGAATGTTGCGGGTTCCATCGATCGAAAGACAGGAATCCATGTTTATAGCCTTTATGAGGGGACAAATCGCAGGCCTAAGGCGGAGATGTTAAAAGGACTTGACGCTCTGATTTTCGATATTGCGGATGCCGGGGTCCGATTTTATACCTATGAAACCACGATGGCCTACTGCATGGAGGAAGCGGCCAAAGCTCGCGTGCCTTATTATGTCTTCGACCGCCCCAATCCGATCACTGGAATCCATGTGGAAGGTCCGGTGATTGATCGCGTCAATCAGTCGTTTATCGGCTATTTCCCGCTTCCCGTCAGGCACGGCATGACCATCGGTGAACTGGCGTGGATGTTCAACCGGGAAAACGCCATCGGCGCTGAACTTACGGTTATACCCATGCTGGGCTGGCGGCGCGTGGATTGGTTTGACGCGACTGGCCTTCCCTGGGTGAATCCATCGCCCAATATCCGCAATTTGGACCAGGCCGCGGCGTTCTATCCCGGTATTGCGATGCTGGAAGGATCCGCGAATTATTCGGTGGGGCGCGGAACGGACTCGCCTTTCGAGTGGGTGGGCGCGGAGTTTATCCACGGAGCCGAACTGGCGAGTTATCTGAACGGGCGCGCGATTCCCGGAGTTCGGGCTTATCCCGTTCAGTTCAAACCGGCCGAGTCGCATCTGGCGGGCAAGACTATCGAAGGTGTGCGATTTGTGCTCGCAAATCGCGATGTGTTCGATGCAGGACGTTTTGGCGTGGAACTGGCAGCGGCATTGCAGCACCTTTATCCGGGGAAGATTGCGTTTGGCAGGGATCGGACACTGATCGGCAGCAATTCGCTTGTCGAAGGCCTGGAAAAAGGGCTTGCCCCCGGCGGAACTGTTGAAGGTGGAAAAAGAGAGTCTGGTGCGGTTTGAACTAGTGAGGTCAAAATATCTTCTTTACCGGTAATACAGCGATCACCGGTAAAGCTTTCAGGGCAGGCCGAGCGAAGCCTGCCCGCCCGTTTCACGCGGTCGCTGAGGCTTTTGCCGGTGCCTGTACTTTATTTTTGCTTCCTGGCGGACGGCCCCGCTTTTTGGCGACTGTCATCCAGGCGGGAGGCCGTCCACGACGCTTCCCCCGACCCCTCGCTAAACGCTCCAGGCTAAGAATCGCCTCCTCCAATTGATCGCGTTCCTGACGAAGATCTGTCAGTATTTTCGTTACATCCATAAATGCCCCCTGCCGATCTAGTTGTTCCGGATATGAAACGGAACGCATATTCCGTTCTCACACCGCACACTATTAGTTTGTACTCCAGTTATGCGGCGTTGTGCAAGGATTTTGTTCTGAAATCAGAACAAAAGTTTGATTCGGGTTTTCAAATGGTACTATCTTCCCCGTGGGAGGCGGCCAGAGTTTCCGGCGCGCGGCGTCTTTTCCAGTAAAAATAGAACGGCAATCCCAATAGAATCAGCACAATTCCAGCAATCGATTCGCGGGGCGACTGTTTCAGCGTGAAAACCTCGAGCAGAATGGCGGTCGCGACGAAGAGAACCGGAACGACCGGATAGCCGGGGGTTCGATAAGGCCGCGCCAGATCCGGCCGTTTCCGCCGCAATACAATCACCGATGCGGCCGCCATCGCATAAAGAATCCAACTCGAAAAAATAACATATGTGTAGAGTTGGTCATATCGGCCGGAAAGGACCAATATAGACGACCATGCGCTGAGCGCCAGAATGGAAATTCCCGGAGTTCGAAAGCGTGGATGCACATAAGCCACTGCACGGAAGAAGCTGCCATCACGCGCCATAGCGTAAGGCACGCGAGCTCCCGTCAGAATGGAGCCGTTCAAAGCGGCGAAGATGGAGATCATCGCCGCGAGCGACACCCAATTTGCGCCCGCTTGTCCTTGAATACGACGCATCATTTCCGCAGCTACCAGTTTATGCCCAGCGACGGTCGCTGGGCTCAGCACCATAAAATACGCGATATTCGCCAGCAGATAGATAAGCATCACCGCCAGCGATCCGCCAATCAATGCGCGCGGCAGATTTCGTTGCGGATCTTTCACCTCGGATGCCACCATTCCGACGTTGTTCCAGCCATCATATGCCCATAGCGCAGCCACCAGCGCGGCGAAGAAGCCCACTGTGCTCGGGAGACCTACCGGCGCATGCGATTCCGCCGTGTTGCCGTGGAGTAGCCCCGCGAGGATCAGAAAGGCGATCAGACCGACCTTCACGACAGTTACCAACACCTGCAGATTCCCGCCCGCCTTCACGCCGAAATAGTTCACTACCGCGAGCACTAGAATCATCCCGATCGCCAGGATCTGTCCGTAGCTGACGCTCAGCGGGCTCCCGTGCTCTCCCAAAGGCAGCGGAATCCAGCAAAATACGTGTTCGAGTTCCGGCCAGAAATTCCCCGAATACTCGAAGAACGCCGTCGCAAGCGTGGCGATCGAGCCGCTCTTTGCCACCCACATCTGCGTCCAGCCATAAAGAAATCCCCAAATGCGGGCCGTACGCTTCGGTCAAATAGACGTACTCGCCACCGGCTCCCGGCAGCATCGACGCCAATTCGGCATACGTGAGCGCGCCGGCCATGGTCAGGATTCCGCCTACCACCCAGACCGCGAATACCATGCCGACGGTTCCCGCGCTCTGCGTCATGGTTTGCGGCACACGGAAGATTCCGCTCCCGATTACCGTGCCGATCACAATGGAAACGGCAGCCCATAAGCCTAGGTCTCGTTTGAGTTGATTCATGTGGATCTCCGAGCGGCGCTTTGGGCCTTATCGATCACGAATGAAGATGCCGCCAATGCCGCCAGAAAAGTGGAACACGCGCCGATCGGCACCCACCAGCTAAAGGCGATGTGTGTCGCCAGCTTCACGTAGAGGATGACTCCGAGCCCGGTAATTACTCCCACAATCGCCGCGTTTTCTCCCACCCGTTTCGTCAGAATTCCCAAAAGAAACAC
Source organism: Terriglobia bacterium (assembly GCA_963767545.1). Lineage (GTDB taxonomy): Bacteria > Acidobacteriota > Terriglobia > Bryobacterales > Bryobacteraceae > CAVVFX01. Next base: position 107,748 of record CAVYEV010000078.1, on the reverse strand, counting down.
GCCCAGCAGGATACCGAGCGTTACCGATGCGATGGAAAGCCCGGATTCCAGGACCGACCCCCAATGGCGCGCCACGAGTCCGATGCCGACAAGCACCGCGGCCCATAATACAGTCGCCCCGCGCGCCAGAACCATTTGATCGCGGCCCTTGTTTCCCCGAAAGAAATCGATCACGGTCGCGGATGCGAGAGAATTCAACGCGGCGCTGACATTGGCCATCGCGGCCGCGAGAATTGCCGCCATCACCAACCCCGCCGCGCCGATGGGGAGACTATCCCAGACGAAGATCGGGAAGAGCCGATCCAGGGGCCGTGGCGCCGCCAGATGGTTCTCCTGGTAATAAACGAAGAGCAGCGCGCCGATCAGCAGGAAGAGCAGGAAGAGCACGAAAATCACCACCCAGCTTGCGAGCAGCGCCAGACGGCTGTCTCGCTCGTTTTTGGCGCTCAGCAGGCGTTGAACTACGAGTTGGTCCGTTCCGTGGCTGGCCGTGGTCAGGAAGCATCCACCGATGATGCCCGCCCAAAAGGTGTAAGGTTTCTCGAAAAAGCCTGGCGAGAACGGGGAAGAGAAGTCGAATACCTGAAACTTATGGAGCTGCGCGGCGATATCCAGGCTGTGTCCGATACCTCCCGGTGCCTGCTTCATCATGATGAACAGACTCAATCCCGCGCCGCCCATATACATGCACATTTGGACGACATCGGTCCAGATTACCGCGGTCATGCCGCCTTCGAACGTGTAAAAGACCGTGAGCGCCACGATCAGGAGAATCGAGGCGATCTCGCCGGTTCCCAAAATAACGGAGACCACGATCGATACCGCGAACACGCGCACTCCCTCCGCGAGCGAACGCGTGATGAGGAAGATTCCCGAGGTGACTTTGCGGATGCGAGTTCCGAAACGGCGTTGCATCAGTTCGTAAGCCGTGTACATCTCGCCGCGGAAGTAATGGGGCAGCAGGATAGTTACGATGACAATCCGGGCCAGCAGGTACCCGAAAACGATCTGCAAAAAGCCGAAATTCCCATTGAATGCTAGCGCCGGCGTTCCGACAATGGTAAGCGTACTTGTCTCGGCTGAGACAATTGATAAGCTAATTGCCCACCATGGCGCGGTCCGTCCGCCCAGGAAATATTCCTTGAGATTCTTCTGCGATTTCCGGAAACGAGCCCCGAACCAGGTCACCGCGATCAGGTAGAGTGCGATAACGCCGAGGTCGATTGGCCGCAAGGTTTGCAGTCTAGCATAAGAGCCGCCGTGAGGAGAGCAAGCGACAGTCCGTTACGCGAGAATCCTACTGGACGGGCAATTTGACGATCCCGCTGTTGGCGTAAGGTGTGGAGATCTGCATGTCCAGATCGCCCGCGGGCAGATCGGAAGGAAGCACCAGATTCAATTGATACAGGCCCGCGAATCCCGGCGCTAAACCAGAGAAGAGCACGGTACACTGTTCCCCCGCAATCATTGCCTGAAATGGGTCAACCGTGTCGGCCGGCGGATCAGAGGGACCGGCTTCTCCGTCCGGTACGTTCACAGAAACCGGTCCCAGCCCGGTCGCATACAGGACAAGGATGTCGCCCGGGTTTGCGGGGTTGCTGGCCGTAATAATCGAGCCATCGGCGTTGCGTATCGCTAGACCGTACCCGTTGTAGACAAAGATTCCCGGATCTTCGGTGTACGAATCGGCTGTAATCGTCGCTACCGAATTACCGTCATTCTGAACCTCAATCGTGACTGCGCCCTGGCCCGTATCCGTTTCGAACGGGGTTTGAAAACTGATCTGATTTTCTCCGTTGACATAGGCCACGCTGAGGAGGGGAGCAGCGATTCCATTTACCAGCACTGTGACGTCCGCCAACTGCGTGGGGAGCGGTATGACGCCGGCGTTTACGATCCCATCGACGTTGGAGAGATCCTGGCCGAAAATAGTAGCCATTCCACCGGGGCTTACACCCGGCAAATAGCTCGCGGCGTTTACCACCACAGGATCGCTGGAAGATAACGGTTTCGAATTATGAGAAAGTGGGGTCCTGAAGTGCGGTTGATGTTTGGCAGGAGCCGCCAAGGCCGTAACTGCCACTATCGAGAGTAACGCCATGGAATATCGAAGAGATACCCAGGAAAGGCGGAGAAACTGAGGATAGGTGAACATGCCACGCCGGAGAGCAAACGCAATGCCGCTGGCTGAGACTAGAAAGAGCGGTTGGTGCCGATTAATCCGTAGCTCTGGTTCATTAAGCCCAATCCCGCAAACGCTTGACATCATGAGACAAATACCCTCGCATTCCGTGCCGCGGCCAACAATGCGATTCGCTACCGCGGCCCAGCGGGTCATTCCGCCAGAGTCATAAAATTCGCGACGCCATCCGGGCGCTGAGCGAGATGGCTGCGCCTCGTTAATCAGGTAGGAAATGAAATAAGCCGTTCTCTTGGAAAAGATCAACACGGACACAGTGCACACATACCGGATTTACCCGCGTACGTTGCCGGCGGGTCCACAATCGAGAACACCGTCGAACCTATTCGCGGAGCCATTCGAATGCATCTGGCCGGCATGACGGAAGAAGAGATTCTTCATGAATACCCCGATCTCCAAAAGGCGGACTTTCCGGCTGTCTACAATTTTGCTGCTGAATCCTGCCGAAAAACCGATTTCAGGTGACGTTTCTTCTCGACGAAAACCTGTCTCCGCGATTGGTCCGTCGCTGGACCTGCTGTTCCCGTGGAAGTGAATGGCATCCCCTCTTACCGATGCCAGTAACGATCCCGGCTTCATCATTGGCGGACCGCCTCGGCTGCTGTCGAAGGTCATTCACCTCAACCAATGTAACGCCCCGCTGCGCGTCATCGAGGGCCAACTGCGGCGGAATGCCGTGCAGATCTCGGAGTTCCAAAAACACCCCAACGCCAGAGTGCTGGCGATCCGCTTTCTACCAGGCGCCTATACTATAAGGGATAACGCTGTTCCTGCGATAGCTTTCTGTTGTATGTCCCACTCATCGGTGCCCGGCTGGAACTAACCCCCAGTACCCGGCGTCATAAGAGTTAAGACAGATCAGTTGCGGACGGTGACCAGCTTGGTTATACTTCCGCAAGTACCCTTTTGCGGCCGCGTCGGTCGCTAGGGATTACCCCACGAACAGAATCGGTATCCAAGGAAATCAGCGGGAGGCGCAGGTGTTTAATCGAGTAGTCAACGCAGTTTTAATAATCGGAGCCGCGTGGCAGGTCGCGGCGTTGCCGGGTTTGGCCCAGGCCCCAGGCGCGGCCAAGCAGGAAAAGAAGGTCAAAGACCAGGGCGAGTACGACATTTTCACCGCCGCCAATAAGGAAGCGGATCCCACAAGGCAGTTGCAGCTTCTGCAGACTTGGAAAGAGAAGTATCCGGACTCGGATTTCAAACAGGAGCGCGCCGACGCCATTGCCTTCGCCTACAGCAAACTCAACAAACAGCCTGAAACCATCAAGGCGATACAGGACGCGATTGCAATGAATCCCAAAGATCTCGTCGCGCTCCAGTTGCTCGGCAAAATCGCGCCTTCGGTCCTCGCCGCCAGTACGCCAACTCCGGAACAATTGACCGTAGGCGATCAGGCCGCTGGCATCCTGGTCTCCAATCTCGACAATTTCTTCGATAGCTCGATCAAACCCGCGCAGGTGGCCGACGCGCAATGGACGAAAGCCAAGAGCGATACCGCACTGCTTGCCCAAACAGTTCAGGGATACGTGAAGTGGAAGCAAAAGGATAACGCCGCCGCGGAAGCGGACTTCCGCAAGGTGCTCGCGGCCAATGGCGAAAATTCCCAGGTTTCCCTTTGGCTCGGTACCGTGCTTTATTCGCAGAAAAAATTCTCCGAAGGCTTGTTTGAATATGCGCGGGCAGCATCCTATTCCGGCACGGGCGCGCTCGACCCCAAAGTTCGCCAGAGCACCGGCGATTACTTGAAACGGGCGTATGAAGGGTATCACGGCAAAGACGACGCAGGCCTCGATCAATTGAAACAGCAGGCTACCGCCGCTGCGCTTCCGCCCGATGGCTTCCACATCGACAGCGTGATCGATATACAGAACAAAGAAGAGGGAGACAAGGCCAAATTCGAAACCGACCATCCGGATATCGCCTTTTATCGTAAGATCAAGGACGCTCTTAAGGGCGATGGCGGACAGGCTTACTTCGATCAAGGCGTAAAAGATGCTTTGATTCCTCCGCAGGAAGGCGCATTCAAGCAGTTCAAGGGTCACGTGGTATCGCAACCTGGTCCCAAGGAGTTGTTGCTCGCGGTGGACGATGCGAATGGCGACGTTACGCTTGTTTTCGATCCTCCGTTAAAGGCTAAGCTCGATCCGGGTCAGGAGATCAGTTTCGCCGGCGCTCCGGAAGCATTCACCAAGGATCCTTTCAACCTTCGTTTCAAAGTTGAGCGGGGAAATGTGACGGGTCTTCCCAAAGAGACCACCGCGCCTGTACGCCGTCCCACACCACGCAAGAAGACGGCAGAGTAAATTTAGACTATTCTATGAAAGTGATCTGTGCCACCGCCGGTTCAATTGGCGGAACCCGCGGTGGTTTCGCGTCCGCGGGGGTAAGCGCCGGGGTTTCAGATCATGTGATAGAACTTTAGGGGAGGCGGCAAGTGCTCCATCGACTATTGACATCAATTTTGGGCATTGGATTTACGGCAGGGCTTATCGTAACGCCCCTGCTTGCTGAGAAAAAGGTTAAGGATCAGGGCGAATACGACATCTATACCGCGGTGTCGAAGGAAACCGATCCGAACAAGCAGTTACAGCTTCTGCAGACGTGGAAGGAAAAGTACCCGGACTCCGACTATAAAGAAGACCGGGCCGCAATGGTGGCTCAGGATTACGCCAAGTTGGGGAAGCCGGCTGAAGCAATCAAGGCGGCCCAGGACGTACTCGCGGTCAATCCGAAGAACCTCACGGCCCTTGTAACTATCGTCAATAACGTACTGCATGTCAATCCGCCCACGCCGGATGCTCTAAATGCCGGTGAGCAGGCGGCCAACACCTTGATCAACAACATCGATGGCTTGAAGCCGGAGAACGTAGCTGACGATAAGTGGGGCCCCGCCAAAGCGCAGATTCAACAGATTGCGGAGACCACGCTTGGTTGGGTGAAGATGCAGCAAAAGCAGAACGACGCCGCTGAGGCTGCTTTCCGCAAGGTGCTCCAGGATAACCCCAAGAACGGCCAGGTGTCCTATTGGCTAGGGACCGTTCTATACGCTCAGAAGAAATTCGCGCCCTCGCTCTTCGAATTCGCTCGCGCCTCCGTTTACACTGGAGAGGGAGCTTTGCCCGACAGCGTTCGTCAAAGCGCCACGCAATTCCTGGAGCGCGCCTACAAGGGGTACCACGGTTCCGACGAGGGGCTCGACGCTTTGAAGAAGAGCGCCGCCTCTACAGCTCTCCCTCCGGACGACCTGAAGATTGCCAGCGTCACCGATCTTGCAGCCGCCCAACAACAGTCTGAAGAACAATTCCTGGCGGCCCACCCCGACATCAAACTATGGAGAGTCCTGCGCGATGCGCTGAAAGCCGATGGCGGCGAGGCGTATTTCAACCAGAACGTCAAAGACGCGTTGATTCCTCCGCAAGAGGGCGAGTTCAAGCAGTTCAAAGGCAAACTGGTTTCTATGGAGAATCCCAAGGAACTCGTGGTAGCGGTTGACGATACCGACGGGCCCAACGGCGATGCCACGCTGGTATTCGAGACGGCCATCAAGGGCAAACTCGAGCCCGGCGCAGATATCTCGTTTGCCGGCGCTCCAACCTCCTATACTAAGGACCCCTACAACATCAAGTTCGTTGTCGACCGGAAGAACGTAACGGGACTCCCTGCCGCACCCGCGCCCGTGCGCCGCGCCCCGGCCAAGAAAAAGGCAGCTACCAAAAAGTAGGTTCGTTCCCGGCTAATTCGAGGTAGTCAGGAACAGGCTTACCATTACTCTTTGCCAGGCGTTTAGCTCGGGATCCGCCTCGTGCAGGCTAGTATAATATTGCCGGAACCGCGATACGTGCTGTGTGCGATAATCCACCGCCATGGCTAATACACATATCACGAGAGCCATTACTGTGATGTGTCGCGATTTCATTTGCTTATGAGACGGCTTGCGCGTCAGGAAGTTAGGCTAGTTGTCGGCATCATGAAATCTGATATAATGGTACTCAGGTTTAGGTTGTTCAATGCCAATTTACGAATACAAATGCGATTCCTGCGGTAAGAAGTTCGAACGCATCGAGAAGTTTTCAGCCGAACCCTTGAAGACACATGATGAGTGTGGCGGGCACGTAGAGCGTCTGCTTTCTACCTCCGCCCTGCAATTCAAGGGTACAGGATGGTATGTTACGGATTACGCGCGCGCTAATGGAGGCAACGCCGGAAAGAACGGGTCCGACTCGAAGAAGGAGTCTTCGTCTGATTCCAAATCGGAGTCGAAGTCCGATTCAAAATCAGATTCAAAGTCGGATTCAAAATCCGATAGTTCATCGTCTTCCGGCAAGAGTTCCGATAGCTCCGGCGGCAGCTCCAGTAGTAGTTCCGCCTCCTCGACCGCCGAAAAAAAGTAAGATCGCACACAGCCTGGAGCGGGCTCCGATTTCGCGCCGCCGCAGGGAGCTTGGTGGCGGCTACCGGCGAGCAGCGGCGGCTACTCGATCCTTAGAACAGATGCTTGAGAGCCTTCCCTGTGCCTCTTAGAACTTTGCCGGTTCCCTTTAGAGTGCCGGTTCCGACGTTTTTGCCGGTGCTTGCCGCGCCTTTGCCCAAGTCCGTGGCTGCATTGATCGGATGAAGCGTCGCTAAATCCGCGGCAGCTTTACCGGTGCCCTTGGCGGCGCTGCCCGCGCCTTTCGCTACACCTTTGCCGACATCTCCAGCGCCACTGCCTACGTCATGCTTCGCACTGGTATGCGCGCTTGCCTTCGATTTCGCGCCGTCGGAACTCCCCGAAGTACCGGACGTTTGCGCGGCAGCCATTGCTGCCAGACAGACAGTTGCGCACGATAAACCGATCTTCATCCCGCCTGTATTGACGAATGGCGGCTTGTCGGTGTTTCAGAAGTTTTTTCGGAATGCCGCTGTGGCCAACCGCCTGAGAAAGCGAAAAACTGCCATACGGGATACTGGAATCATGTCCTTCAAACTGGGGATCACCTATAGTCCCCGAGGCGACCAACCCACCGCAATCGAGGAACTTACTCGTGGCCTGCGCGACGGTGAGAAACATCAGGTGCTGCTCGGCGTCACCGGGTCGGGCAAGACATTCACCATGGCGAAGATCATCGAAGCGCTCGGCAAGCCTGCGCTCGTGATGGCTCACAACAAGACGCTCGCAGCTCAGCTCTACGGCGAGTTCAAGAACTTCTTCCCCACCAATGCCGTCGAGTATTTCGTCAGCTACTACGACTATTACCAGCCCGAAGCCTACATCCCGTCGAGCGATGTTTATATCGAGAAGGAGGCCACCACCAACGCCGAACTCGATAAGCTGCGCCTCTCCGCCACTCGCTCTCTCTTCGAGCGGCGCGACTGCATCATTGTCGCGAGCGTAAGTTGCATCTATGGACTCGGTTCGCCGGAAGCTTACTACGGCATGCTTCTGATGCTCGAAAAGGGACAGAAGATTACGCGCAAACAGATCGTCTCGCGCCTCGTCGATATCCTCTACGAACGCAACGATAACGATTTCCGCCGCGGTACCTTTCGCATCCGCGGCGACGTTATCGAAGTCTTTCCCACCTATGACGACAACGCCTTTCGTATCGAGCTGTGGGGCGACGAAATCGAAAGCCTGTCGCAAATCGATCCGCTACTCGGGCAGGTGCGCCAGACATACGTACGGCTGCCTATCTATCCCAAGACCCACTACGTGATGGCCGATGAGACCAAGGAATCGGCCATGGCGTCCATCCGCAAGGAACTGGAAGAGTGGCATCCCGAACTCGTGCGGCAAGGCAAGCTGATCGAAGCGCAGCGGCTCTGGCAGCGCACCATGTTTGACCTCGAAATGATGAAGGAGATCGGCTACTGCCACGGCATCGAAAACTATTCGCGCCATTTCTCGGGGCGTTTACCCGGCGAGCCTCCGCCGACTCTACTCGATTATCTTCCGGCCGACTCCCTCATGTTTCTCGACGAGAGCCACCAGACGGTGCCGCAGCTTCACGCCATGTATCACGGCGATCAGTCCCGCAAGGAAGTGCTCGTCGGCCACGGCTTTCGTCTCCCTAGCGCCCTCGACAATCGGCCGCTCACTTTTGAGGAATTCGAGAATCGCGTGAACCAGGTCATCTACGTCTCGGCGACCCCCGGTCCCTATGAGCTGACGAAGTCGGCGGGAGTGGTGGTCGAGCAGATCATCCGCCCCACCGGCTTAGTCGATCCCGAGATTGAAATTCGCCCAATCAAAGGCCAGGTGGATGACCTCCTCGGCGAGATTCGCAAACGCGCCGAAAACAACCAGCGCGTTCTCGTAACCACGCTTACCAAGCGGATGGCCGAAGATCTCGCCGAGTATTATTCCGAAATCGGCGTCAAGTGCAACTATCTCCATTCCGAGGTCAGCACGCTCGATCGCGTCAAGATTCTTCGCGATCTCCGCCGCGGAGAGTTCGATGTCTTGATCGGCATCAACCTCCTCCGCGAAGGTCTCGATCTTCCGGAGGTCTCACTCGTAGCGATTCTCGACGCCGATAAAGAGGGCTTCCTGCGATCGAGCGGAGCGCTGATCCAGACCATAGGACGCGCCGCGCGACACCTCGAAGGCCGCGCCATTCTCTATGCAGACGTGATGACCGACAGCATGAAGCGCGCCATCGACGAAACCATGCGCCGCCGCAACGCCCAACTCGATTACAACGAGCGCAATCACGTCATCCCGCAATCCATCATGAAACCGATCGACCTCAATCTGATCGCTGTTGCCGAAGGCGATTACGTCACCGTGCCGGTCGAACGCGACGAAGATGTGAACGAGCTGACGCCCGCACAGCGCGAGCAATTCATCACCGAACTCGAAGAGCGCATGCGAGACGCCGCCCGCAAATTCGAATTCGAGAAAGCGGCGCAAATTCGCGACAAGATCAAGGATCTTCGCCTCCGGTCCGTTGCAGGCATCGGTATTCCCGCATAATTGATCGGGAATTGGCGCTCTCTAGATGTATCAGTGAAGTGCGACAAACACTGACAACGGAAGAGCCCCGAACATCCTGACTCGTGATCCGGAACTGCTGGGAATCGACTCTGATCCGGTATGGATGTATTGCGAGGCGACCGGCAGTTTAAAAGACACAAGAGTCCCGGGTAACGGAACCAACATGGAAGCTTCGCCTCACTCAGGCTTGACCACACCCGCTGTGTCGACGAAGAACACGCCGTTACGCGCTCCGGCGAAACTACCTGAGCGGAGCCATTCCGCGGAGAACCGGTGTAAAAGGTTGTGTTGGCTTTCCCACAGCATGAAATGTGAGGCGCAGGCGACGCGTGCAAATACCTTTTCTTGCACCGTCAGGTCTGCATAGAGGTCCCGGTTGGTTGTCTCAGGAACCTGCGTATCAAGGGCGCCGCGAATAATGAGAGTCGGTGCCTGAATCTGCATAGCCATCGCGCTATTCCATCCCCAGTGAGGGTTGAGCACCGGGGCGCGGTACAGGCCATCTCCCCATGTACGGGCAAGCGGATCGAGCCTCACGATCTCCGATGCGATCACATCTCGAATCGCGGGTTCGTATTGGTTCGCACATCCGATCTGCGCGTCCCAATTCGTAAAAAAGGTGCTGACCGACCGAACCGAAAGGGGTACGCCAAATTGTGGCACGCGGTCCGGCGGTGTGTTCGGTTCCCCCCGTTGTACACAGGCGAATACATCACGAGGCGCGCCACTTTGTCCGGATACCTTGCCGCATAGCCTCCCGCTCTGGGCCCTCCGACAGACCAGCCAATCAGACTCACTTTATCAACCCGTCGAAGCTGCCGTATATAGTCCACCACCGCATCGATATCAGCCCAGTCTGATTCTGCCGTCGTGGCTTGAAACGCGTACCGTGGCGGGCAAGGGCTAGTCAACCTGCCAAGCAGTGTGCTCTGGTCTGTGTCCGACGCATTGCAAGGGTCATCCATCGCCGGTGTCGGCGAGAGACCGTACCCGGTCAGATCGAGCGCAAACACGTCAAGGCCACTTTCGGCCAACGCGTTCATCCAGCTGTAATTGTTGTAAGCAACATCAAACGTCGCGGTTGAACCGACGGGATGCCCGTGAATCATGAGGACCACTGGGCCTGTTCCTCGGCTGCTGTGTTGGACTTTTTCCCGCACGTACAATCCGACGAGCTTGCTATTAATCGCTGGCACCGAGGAGATATGCGGCACGAAGTGATCGATGGATCGAATGGGGTTCCCTGAGTTTTCAGATTCAGCCTGTGCCCAAATCGCCGGGAAGAAAAACGCGGCGAAAGTGGAGACCCAAAAAACGGTTCGGAGAATTAGCATCGTTAACGAGTTCCCTTCAAACTCATGACTCACGATCGATGCCCAAGCTTAACAACGCAATGACCCGGCAATTCTATTCTGATTACATTTTCCTTCCCGCGTAAGTAACTGAAACTATGATGGATAACGCGAGAAGTTGCACAGAGAATCTAAATTGACGCGATCAGGCTGCCGTGCTACACTCGATGGCCGGAGTGGAGGGGCCGATCGTTTGGCGAGTGGTTCCGGTCAGATTTTTGGATTCGGAGTATTTGAAGCAGATCTGCGTTCGGGCGAGTTACGAAAGTGTGGTCTTAAGGTCAAGCTCCATTGCCAGCCATTTCAGGTGCGTGTCGCTTTGTTGCAACGACCCGGCGAAGTGGTGACACGTGACGAACTGCAAAGTCTCCTTTGGCCGGCTGAGACTTACGTTGATTTCGATCGCGCGCTGAATAAGTGCGCTAACCGTATTCGTAACGCTCTTGGAGACTCCGCCGAGACACCACGTTTCATTGAAACCTTGCCAAAGCGTGGTTATCGCTGGATCGCGCCTACGTCATCCTCGACTTCGCAATCCATAAATCGTCTGTCTCAATCATTTGTTTTCACCCACCTTGCTGTAAATCAGATGGTGGCGCAAAAGACGGGTGGCAGCGTCACAGCCATCTCGACAGCGATGGTGGAACATCTCATCGCCGGAGTAAACGCTTCCGTACCGATGATCACGAAAGGCGGCCTTGAGGCGATCACGCGCGGTCTTGCGATGGAGTACGCGAAAGATGGCGTCGCTTCAACGCGGTCGCTCCGGGCATCGTCGATACGCCGATGCATGTAAAAGATTCAAAGGCGTTCCTGGAAAGCCTGTCGCCGATGGGAATGATTTCGGACGTAGACGACATCGTCGAGGCAATCGTCTATCTGACCGATGTAGCACGTGGATGCAGGTGCGCACAACGGCAAATGGTAAACAACACAGAAACCAGACTTGCGGTTGCGGGAATAGAACTACCTCCCGCGGTGACTCCGTTTGGCGCGTACGTGCTGGCGGTCCGAACCGGGAATCTATTATTCCTGACCGGAATCTCCCCACCCTGGGCAATGAACCCAAATTTGTCGGCCGCGTCGGAAAGGATTTGAGCGCCGAACAAGGCCGAAGTGCTGCGTACGCCGCCGCTCTTAATGTGCTCGCCATGGCGAAGCAGCACCTTGATCTCTGGACAAGATCTCCCGGGTCGTCAGGTTCGGAGTCTATATCGCTATGACCCCGATCTGTGGACGGACGAGTTCGCATTCCTGAATATGCCGGGGCAGAAATTCAAAGCGACCTGTTCTACGATTATCGACATGTGGAGGCCTACCCGAAATGGCAAGCTTGGATGCGCAAGAAGCAACCGCGCCTGTTGGTGATCTGGGGCAAGTATGATCTTTCGTTCGACCTTTCGGAGCCGGAAGCCTATCGCCGGGATGTGCCGGACGCTCAAATTCACGTTCTCGACGCCGGTCATTTCGCCTTGGACACGGCGGCGGATGAGATTGCCGCATTTGTCCGAGGCTTTCTCGGTTCTTCACATTGAGTCATTTTCCAACATGAAAGGATGTTTTTCATATGCGATCTGACATTGTTCCGGGGGCCATCTTCCCCGACTATGATCTCTCCGACCACACCGCAAAGCGCCGGAAGCTCTCCGAGTTGCAAGGACCACATCCCATGGTTCTCGTCCTCAGTCGCGGAGGTTACTGCCCCAAGGATCGCCGGCAGGCTGAAGGGCTGGTTGAACTCCATCGTGAGCTCGAGGTTGCCTATTGCCGGCTCGTCACGATTAGCACCGACAATATTAGTCGGACGAATGAATATCGCAGCGGAGTCGGCGCTCACTGGCCTTTCCTCTCCGACGCGGGGCGTATTGTCCAAAAAGATCTCGACATCGCTGAATACACGGACACTGTCAACAATCCCATGATTCCTCACGTGATTGTTCTCGAGCCCGGCCTGGTCATTTATAAGATCTACAACGGCTACTGGTTTTTCGGCCGGCCCACTATGGAGGATATTCGCCAGGACCTGCGTGCCGTTACCAGGAAGTGCCGGCCGGACTGGGACATCACAACGCCCGAACTCAAAGCGGCGTGGCAGCAAGGCCGCAAGGAACTCTTTTACCCTTATGGCAAAACATACACCCAAACTTTGGGTGAACAGGATTAGGCCGCGAGCGAGCGCAGGCGTGCGGAGGCCGCCCACGGCGGAGCACGAGAAGTGCACCGGGCGGCGCGACGAAAACTGGCCCGACTGGTACGCGTACATGGTGGCGGAGCAGGCCGGCAAAGAGCTGCCGCAATGAAACGAGCACGACGTGATGATTCACGCCATGGTTAAGGTCAGTAAGCATAGGTTCGACAAAGGAGATTAGACATGAAACGCAAAAATATCGGGGCAATCGTACTCGTTGGAGTAGTCCTCTGTGTTCTGGTGGCGGTGGCCATAGCTGCCCAGGATAAATACACCATGAAAGTGCCGAATGGGCTCTCGTTCTCTGAGTTCAGAGGATACGAGGCCTGGCAGGTTGTCTCCATCAGTCAGAATGGAGACCATATCGCTGCGATCCTCGCTAATCCTGTGATGATCAAGGCCTACTTGGACGGCGTTCCCGGGAACGCCAAGCCTTTCCCCGACGGCGCCAAGATTGGCGAAGATCCATTGGACCCCGAAAAAGATGGAGACGTTCCCATCAGCGACGGTGCCAGGTCACCCAGCATGACGTCGACTTCATGGTGAAGGACAGCAAGCGGTTCGCGGACAGCGGCGGGTGGGGATACGCAGTGTTCGACTATGACGCTGCATCCGACACGTTCACGCCCGGCACCTTGGCTGGCAAGCCGCCGCAGGGGAACGACGCCAAGTGCGGGTTCGCGTGCCACACTAGGGTGAAGACGCGAGATTACGTCTTCACGGATTACGGGCATAGGTGAAGCGGTATGCAGCACATAGATGAGTAATGAACACGCAACTCGAACCCCCAAGCGACAGGACCCACGGTTGATAGACAACGCCCAGCGGAATGGTCGATTCGAAACTCGATGTCGTCGTCACATTTCTGCCAACCGGTGCCCATGAGCTCTTCTGCCGAGAAGCCAGTGAAAACGAGTACGCGGGCATTGCAGTAGTCGATCGACCGTTCGGGTGAAGCGCTCCAAAGCATTTCCGGAATGGTTTCAGTCATCTGACGCAGGTTGAGTTCGCTCTCCCGGAATGTTTCTTCCGCTAGCTTGGAGTCGGTAATGTCCCGAATAAAGGCACTAAAGACCCAGTCCTGGCCCAGTCTGATGGGCATTACTTGCAGTTCAACCGGGAACTCCACACCGCAGCGTCGGACGGCCGTGACTTCGATACGTCGTCCCAATATGGGGCCATCGCCGGTGGCTAGAATCTAGATTGTCTCGCAGAGCCTGCGCGTCTAACGCGGAACAGCAGTTCAATTACACTTAGAATTGCGATGTCCACTATCGCCGCACCGGTTCGCCTGCAAGATTTCCTGGCCAACCCGGATATTCATTATTACGACTTCTAGGAACTCCATAACGGGGAGATCGTAAGAGTGTCGCCGCCGAGTAACGAGCATGTCGAAATTCAAATCCGGCTGGATGCCCTGCTTCGATCACTGATCCCAGGTAAGTACACCGTGTTACGTGAGTTCTATTTCACCTTGCCAACTGAGAGCCGGCGCGCCGATGTCGCCGTAGTTCTCGAAAGCCGGTGCACGGATGAGTGGAAGAAAACATTCTTTGGTTCACCTGAGATCCTCATTGAGGTTTTATCCGATTCGAACAAAGCATCCGACCTGGACATTTGCGCCGGACATGTCTCACGAGCGATACGGCGCAGTTCTGGGTCGTCGATCCCTTTGAAAAGCACAATCACGTCATCCCGCAATCCGTCATGAAACCTATCGACCTCAACCTGATCGCCGTTGCCGAAGGCGATTACGTCACCGTGCCGGTCGAACGCGACGAAGATGTGAACGAGCTGACGCCCGCTCAGCGCGAGCAATCACCGAACTCGAAGAGCGCATGCGAGAAGCCGCCCGCAAGTTCGAATTCGAGAAAGCGGCGCAAATTCGCGACAAGATCAAGGATCTTCGCCTCCGGTCCGTCGCGGGAATAGGCATCCCTGCCATAGTTGGTGCCTCACAGCACCCAGGCAGAGGAATTGCACCAACCTTTGTGTGACGTTAAAACGGATACCAGTCATCGGCCTTTTCTCGACCGTTCTGCTTTTTGGCGCGGAACCTGCGGCTCCGCATCCCTATCAGCACGCGTACAAAAAGCACACGTTCGGGAAAAAGGCCCTTGCCGTTACCGGCCTTCACGCCGCTTTTGGAGAGGTTAGCAATCGTCCAGAAGCGTGGGGACGAGGGGCCGCGGGATTCGGTAAGCGCGTCGCCTCCGGCTTTGCAACTCACGTCGTAAGCACTAGCATCGAATATCCAATTGCAGCCGCCCGCCACGAAGATCTGCACTATCATCGGTCCACTGAGACACGGTTCGGACCACGACTGAAGCACGCTCTCGTAAGCACCGTGATTACGCAAAAGACTACCCCCGGAGGTAAGACGATCGCCGCCGGCCGAATCGGCGGCGCAGTGGGCAGCGGCCTCATTTCGCGCTTATGGCAGCCAGCGGCACTCCGCACCGTCGGAGGTGGCTTGTCATCCGCAGGCATAGCATTAGGTGCGGACGCCGGCGCCAATGTGGTCCAGGAGTTCTGGCCCCGCCACAAGAAATCCGGGAAAATCGCCGACGCCCGGCCTGCGCAGTAGCGAGACTTGAAGCTACAGTGGAACAGTGAACTTCCCGCCGAAGATCCGCCTGGACGATCTGGTTGTCGACTATGTTTCCCGCTACGCGATCCCAGGCTGCGGCGTGGCTGTTGTGCGCAACGGCGTGTTGCTGCATGCCGCGGGTTATGGCTTCGCTAATCTCGAAAGCCGGACTCCAGTGACTAGCGATACCGTCTACGAGCTCGCATCCGTAGCCAAGCAGTTCACCGCGATGCTTGTCCTGCTACTCGCGGAGCGAGGTCTTCTGCATGTGGAGGAAAAAATAGCATCCCATTTCCCCTCGCCGCCGGACGCATGGGCGAGAATCACCATACGCCACCTCCTGACTCACACCTCCGGCATTTCCGACGTGGGCTGGGGCAATCTGAATCTGCGTCTCGACTACACCGATGGGGATCTCGTGCGCGCAATCGCATCGGCGCCCCTCGAGTTTGCCCCAGGCAGTCGCTGGGGCTACTCGAACTCCGGTTACATCCTGCTGGGAATTCTGATTGCGGGCATCACCGGCCGCTTTTACGGCGACCTCCTCGACGAATGGATCTTCAAACCGCTCGGCATGACAACCGCTCGCGTCAATAGCGAAGAAGCAATCGTCGCGAACCGCGCCGCGGGATATCGTCTCGACTGCGGTCAAATAAAAAATCAGGAGTATGTTTCGCCCACACTTAACCGCACCGCCGACGGCGGCCTCTGCGCGACCGTTCTCGATATGGCGAAATGGGAGCGTGCGCTTCACACCGATGCTCTGCTTCCCCAAACTTCCCGCGATGAAATGTGGACGCCCGTTACGCTGAGCGACGGCAGTACATACGGCTACGGCTTCGGATGGTCCATCGGTTCGTCCCCGTATGGCGGAATCGTCGAACACGATGGCGGCTGGCAAGGCTTCGCGACTCACATCGTCCGATATATAGACAATGGTCTCACTGTCATTGTGCTCGCCAATCTCGCCGATGCTCCCGCTACCGATCTCGCTTATGACATAGCGACTGCTTCGTTATCATCCGCATAAAGGGGATCGGCACGCTAGGCTGAAGTGTTCGTATCCTCACAATTTTAATCTCGGGGCTGATCGATGTTTCAACCATGGGTGCCCACTTCGGTTGCATGACCGGGGCGGTACCATAGAGCCGTTTGATCGCCTCCGGATTCATTTTTGACCGGACGCGGTCGATTGCCAGAACTCCAAGGAGGGAGAATGAAACCGTCCTTTTTACCGGTTGTCATCTGCCTGGCGACATCGCTCATTCCGGTAGCCGCCCAGAACAAGCATGACATTATCGGTGCGCCGAAAAGCTCGGAATACCAGCAGCAGCAACCAGACAACGAATTGAAACAACTGTTAGCAGAAATCGATCAGAATCAGCTTCAGGCTACGGTACAACGGCTCGTCACCTTCGGTACGAGGCACACCGCCTCGAGTCAGACCGACCCGGTGCGCGGCATTGCCGTGGCATAGGTCTGCTGGACATGGGCATAGCGCCAGTATCAGCGGCGCCACCAACATGTGTACGTGGTACGCGAGATCGCCCCGCGTATAATCGTCACCTCCCGCGAGTGACACACCTGCCGAATCAGATCGCGCGCACGCTCAGCCACTCTGCCGTGCAATATCTTGTACCGATACTTTGTGCACCAGATCAGGTGATACTTTAGGTCGTGGACCACGTGCGCGCTATGCCTGTATTCTGCCATTCTCTTTATTGCCGCGGGGAATCGGCGGCTCGAAGCTGACCGCCTGAAAGGTGGTTCCGGCGACACGGAACTAAAACGCACGCTTACTGCACTTTTCCAAAAGCTGAATGCTGACCGCTCATCGCTGAAAGCTTGGCGCTTTAATATTTCAAATATTTTTTCTCGTACTTGCCTGAAAGTTTGCGTACCGACTTCCTTAGGGGCGGGGCTCAGAAATCTCGGCTGGGCCGCGCGCGTAAGCAAGTGGTGGAGTACGTCAGCCCATTGCGGGACGGCTCTGAAGTAAGGCAGATGCATTAAGGCGTTGCGATGCATTAGTACCGTTGATGGATTGATTGTTGATCGATCTCTACCTAAGATGGACATCGAGGGTAGTCAATGCAAAGAACCGGTGGGTCACGTCAGCGGTCACGAGGCTTTATTGGTGTCACGACGGCGCTCGTGATAACCGGGATGTTGGGCTTTACGGCATTGGCCTTCGATGTCGGATATATTCAGTGGTCGCGTATGAACGTTCAGTCTGCCGCCGATGCGGCTGCGATGGGGGGACTGCGCGAACTCGAATTGGGAAATTCCGCGACCATCGCCACGGCGGGGCTTAACGATGCTTCGCTAAACGGCTTTACCAACGGCGTCAATAACGCTGTCGTGTCCATCAACAGTCCACCGCTTTCAGGCAACTACAAGGGCGACAGCCGGGCAGTGGAGGCGGTAATCACGCAAACGATTCCGACGTTTTTCATGATGATTCTGGGGCGCAACAATCTCCAGGTGGCGGCGCGCGCGGTGGGGAGGACAACGTCGTCTTCGGGCAGTATCGGAGGCTGTCTGTTTGCGTTGGATTCCACGGCGTCGCGGGCGTTCCAGATTGCCGGCTCGTCGTCGGTTACTTCGGCCTGCAGTTCGCTCGTGAATTCGAACAGCAGCCAGGCATTTGAGATGGAAGGATCGGAGACTTTTCATCTACAGAATCATGCGAAAGTCGGGGTATATGGGCAGTGGCAACTAAATGGGCAAACGCAACTCTGGGACGACGCCTCTAATGTGAAGACGAATCCTGTGACTATGACGTCGCGTGTGAACGATCCGCTGGCGAACGTTCCGATTCCCTCGGCCGGCACTCTCAGGAGTAGCAGTTCGCTGACTTACGACATGAACAACAAGCCGCCCAACCTCACCATGCAACCGGGCGTATACTGCGGAGGACTTGCCGTCAATAATACGGGCGGTTCGAAGTTCAAGATGGCTGCCGGCACCTTTATTATGGCGGGCGGCGGAATTCGATTTCAGTCTCAGGCGCTCATCGATGCCACCGCCGGTGTGACAATCTATAACACTTCCGCCAACGCATCGCACATGTGGGGTTGCGCCAGCACTTTCGCGTACTCGCCAATGGCTATCGATGGGCAGGCGAACCTAACAATGAAAGCGCCGGTATCGGGAACGTATACCGGTATCGCATTCTTCGAAGATCGCGATACCGCGGTGACAGGATCGAACCCTACGGCGAATCCGAACAAAGTGGTAGGGCGCCAGCACCACAATCGACGGAGCGCTGTACTTCAAGAACACACAACTGCAGTTCAGCGGGACCAATTCATCGAGTGGCTACATGTTAATTGTGGCGGACATGATCCAGATCAACGGCAACTCGACATTCGGCAACAACTATTCAAGTCTTAGCAGCTCGAACTACTTTGCGCCGCAATCTACAGGCGGCGGGTTAACGGAGTAGCACGATGCAACGCCGGTCTAGAGACGAGTCGGGAAACATGCTGATCGAGTTGGCGCTCTCAAGCAGTTTGCTCTTCCTGATCATGTTTGGCGTTATCGACTACTCTCGTATCTTTGCGGCCGCCTGCCTGGTGCGCGGGGCCGCCCGTGCGGGCACACAGTACGGGATGCTCAGTCCAGCCCACTACAACGATTTTACGGGCATGCAAAATTCGGCGCTGGCTGATGCGGGAAGCCCGAGCGGGATGGCGGCAACCGCGTCTCAATTCTGCGCCTGCAGTATAGGGGGAACGAAGGTGTCCTGTCCGGCAACCTGTTCACCGGGAACCCCCGAGACATATATCCAGATGATTGTCTCGATGCCTTATACAACGATGTTTTCCTACCCGGGAGTTCCCGGAACAACCAATCTTTCTGCGACCTCAGTGGTGCGCGTGCAATGACTGCGAGGAATAGCTCACGCAGGCGAAAGCGTCAGAGAGGCAGCGGTTTAGTCGAAGGGGCTCTTTGCTTCTCCGCGTTTCTTTTCATAACTTTCGGCGTGATGGAGTTTTCAATGGCCATCTACGCTTATAACTTCTGCTCCTACGCCGCTCAGGATGCGGCCCGTTGGGCAAGCGCCCGAGGCGCGAACTACCCATCGCCAGCCAGTTCGACGGATGTGAAGAATTATGTCTCAAACCAGGCGGTGGCGCTCACGAACCCTCTGACCGTAACGACCGTCTGGACACCCAACAACTCGCCGGGCAGCACGGTTCAGGTCACCGTAGCGTACACGGTTGTTCCGCTAACGGGAGTGACACTGCATAGTAACCTTCAACTCAGTAGCACAGCCGTGATAGTAATCACCAATTAGCCTAAAGTTCCAGTGCCCAACACCCGATAGAAGGGTAGAGCATGTGATGGATCGGCTGATACAATCCGAAACGGCTGATGCAGGGCGGCCTCGCGCCATACTGATCAGCGAACAAGCAGCCCTCCGGAGGAGCATTACAGAGGGACTGGCCGGGCATGCTCAAATTATCGATTGCCAACATTCGGGCCCGTGCACTAATTCTGAGTTGATTCTTCAGCGCCAACCGGACTTATGCTTCATTGATGTAGGAGCCGCCGGCGAACCTCTCACGCTGCTGCAAGAAATCGCTAGCGCCGGCATTCCAGTCGCGGCTCTCCATTTGAATAACGACTCCGATCTGATCTTGCGATCTTTCCGGTGCGGCGCAGGCGAATTTCTCTTTGCCCCGATCGCGCAAGGAGATTTGATCGAAGCGTTCAACCGGCTTTTGCGGAAGTCCTCGAACTCAGTAATCGGTAAACAGGGCAAGATTTGGACGGTCATGCCGGCGAAGCCCAACTATGGCGCGACAACTATCAGTTGCAACCTGGCAATCCGGTTGAAGCAGATTCTTCGAAAGCCCGTTCTATTGGCGGATATGGATCCGCTACTTGGTAGCATCAGCTTCTGCCTGAAGCTGAAGTCGGCTTTCAGCTTCATCGATGTAATGAACCACGGCTGCCAGATGGATAAGGATCTCTGGAAGAAGATCGTGGTGCCGTATGACGATGTCGAAGTGCTGCTTGGTCCGGAGGTTCCCCGTTTTGAAACGCCATCCTCCGGTGGAATTCCGTCTTTTCTGGAGTTTGTCCGCGCAAATTATGGCGCGGTGGTTCTGGATAGTCCGGGTCCTTTATCGGATTGGCATTTGGCATTGGCGCGGAGCGCCGATGAAATCCTTCTGATCACGACGAACGAACTGGCCGCGGTACACGCTTCCCTCCGCGCAATTCAATTTCTGGTAAATGCAGGGACGGAGCGGAATCGGATCCGGCTGGTGGTCAACCGTTATGAGAAGGATAACGGGCTCCCACGGGAAGCAATTGAAACGGCATTGAAGCTGGACGTATTTTGGACACTGCCCAATGAATATGCCGCGGTCCAGAAATCGGTGTTGGACGGGAAGATGGTCTCGTCGAATTGTAAGTTCGGTCAGTCGATGGACGATCTCGTGCAACATCTCACCGGTGTAACCAGAGTGCCGCGCAAGAAGTGGACGGCGTCGCTGCCCGGCTTTTTTTCTCGTAAAACAGCCTAAAGTTTTTTCGGGTCTCTGCCGATAGTAGGGCAGAGGCGAATTCAACTCGCCGACAAAGGACATCAAATATGAAGAGACTCATAGCGACAATCGTTCGTTTTCAGATTTGGAGAGACAATCGCGGGCAGGACATGATCGAGTACGCATTGATGGCTGGATTCGTGGCTGTTTCTGCGGGAGCGCTGATGCCGGGCATTTCGACAAGTATCAGCACGGTGTTCTCGAAGGTCGGTTCGGTCATGACCGGAGCCGCGAGCTAGAGCTAGAGACAGGAAGGAGGAGGATAGATACTGTGTGGCAATTCTTGGAGAGACTGCGCCGCGACTGTTCGGGACAGGACATGATTGAGTATGCGCTGATGGCAGGGTTTGTAGCGGTTTCTGCGGGTGCGCTTATGCCCAGCATAAGTACCAGCATCAGCACGATCTTCTCGTCGGTGGGTTCGGTCGTGGCGGCAGCAGCGGCAAGTTAGGGCGTAGAGCTGTTTTCTTTGCGCCACATCACGACGTTGAAGCCTGTTTCCGTTTCCAAGGCAAGCAGGCGATTGTATTTGGCCAGCCGCTCAGATTGGGTGATGGAGCCGCCCTTAAAGTGGTCCGTACCCCATCCAAAAGCGAGATCGGCTGGCCAGTTATCTTCGGTATCGCCGCTGCGGACGCTGAGCGTCACTTTCCAGCCGGCGCTTCGCGCGAGCGAATAGGCTTCCGCCGCCTCGGTGAGTGTGCCGCACTGGTTGACCTTAAGGAGTAAAGCGTTCGCAGCCGCGGTCTCGATCGCGCGATGGATTCGGGCGGTCTGAGTCGCGAGCAGGTCGTCGCCCAAAACAAGGGCACGGTGATCTATGGCGCGCCGGAGTACCGGCCAGTGTTCCCAGTCATCTTCGGCCAGACCATCTTCCACGCTCACGATCGGGAACCGTTCGACCCAGGATTGCACGAGTTCGATCATCTGGGCACTTGAGCGTTCGACGCCGGCGATGCGGTAAACACCGGCGCGATAGAAGTGCGTAGCGGCTACATCGACAGCCATGGCAACATCGCGTCCGGGAACATAGCCGGCGCGCTCGATGGCTTCCACGGTGGCGCCTAGCATCTCGTCGATGGAGGCGAAGGGCGGAGCGAGGCCGCCTTCATCGGCTCGCAACAGACGCATTTTATAGCGATCGGCGCAGAGGCGCGCTGCCGCGGTGTAGACATCGTAGGCGATCTCGAGAGATCGCGAGATGGTAGAGGCGGACATCGGAACAATCAAAGCGTCCTGGATCTCAACCTGTCCTCCGGCGTGCATTCCGCCGCTGAACAGATTGATCGTCAGTCTGGGCAGGGTTGACGGCCACGCTTGGATCAGGCCGGCGAAGTAGCTCCATAAGGGTACACACCTTTCGGCCGCAACGGCGCGGGCGAAGGATAGCGAGACGCTCAAAATCGCATTTGCGCCGAGGCGTGACTTTTGCGGCGTTCCATCGAGCGCGATGAGTGCGCGGTCGAGGTCGGTTTGGCCAGCCCAGTCCTGTCCGCGTATCGTCGAGTCGATTTCGGCATTGACGTTGGCGACGGCTTGCAGGCATCCATAGCCGCCGTATCTCCGCGGGTCACGGTCGCGCATTTCATGCGCCTCGGCGCTGCCAGTCGACGCACCGGAGGGAACCGATGCCACGCCTGAGGCGCCACTCGTCAGTGTGCAGCAGGCTTCCACGGTCGGACGGCCGCGGCTATCCAGAATTTCGCGGCCAACAACGCTTTCAATTACCGGCAAGCAAGCTCCTTCTCAAAATTATCGACAAGCTCAGGGATCTCGTGCGGGATGCGTCGCATAATGGCCAGCACGGTCGCGGCTTGATGCGTCCTCTCGCCGGGGCCAAGATACTCGAGAGGCGATCGGCCCCAGACTCGCGCCAACAAGCAGGCGAGCGAATGGCGGACACATCTCGACTCGAATCCAGGGTACGGGTCAAAGCCATAGCTTCGCCAAAACTGCTTCGCAGAGCCGAGGAATGCCGATCGGAAGCCCGGCAGATGGTGCGCCTTCGAAAGAAAGTGAGCCATGGCAAATCCAATATCGAAGGCGGGGTCTCCGAAATGGGCCACTTCATGGTCGAGCAAGACCATACGGTCCCCATGAAGCAGTACGTTCTTGGGGCTGTAGTCTCCGTGAACGATCGAAACACTCGTGGCCAGAGTCTCTTCGATCAGGAGGCCGAGGAACTCAGCCGCTTCCTCTGCTCCTTGCCGTTGCGCGGTGTAGCGGTAATAGGGCTCGATGCGGAGCGTCTCGAAGAACGTCTTATCGCGAAAGACGGGATCGAGATCCCCCGCGCCCAACACGGAGTTGCGATGCAGAGCGGCCAACAACTGACCGAACCGGCGGAAATGCTCCGCCTGCAGGTCGCCCGCGAGGAGCATGGTTTTCCAGTTGGAATGCGGCTGGGGCACCGCTTCCATGGCGATGAGATGTTCCTCCGTGTCCTCAAAGAACAACTCGGTGAACGCGTCTGCCGGACCCAGTTGCGGAAACCAGCGCAGGGCCATGGCTTCGCGATGAATGCGTTCGGGACTGCTGAACCAGTCCACCGCCACGCGCAGCTTGGGCAGGGACTGCTTCAACACCATGGAGCGTCCGGCGTCGCGTTCGATTAGGACGGTCCTGCTGGAGACACCACCCGCGAGCGCCCGCACGCGGACACACTCGCGGGTCCCGATCGCTCCGCGGCTTCGCAGATAGGCGATCGCTTCGCCTGAGTTCTCGATATCGACAGTTGCACCCAACCTTCGATTATCATCGAAGTTGACCCGCCGCCAATTCTTTCCATTCGCTGCCGCAGCTTTTGCCGAGTCCGCGCAACCTTCACTCGCCATCACCATGGACGACGTTGGGTGGAAGGCGATTCCAGCGCCGTACGTGGATGGCGCCTGCGAGAAGATTCTAGGAGCGCTCCGGCAACATGGACAGTTGAAGGCTGCTTTATTCGCCGTGGGGCAGAACGTCGACAACGACCAGGGACGCGCGATTCTCGATGCCTGGAATCGGGACGGCCATATGCTGGGCAACCATACGTGGTCGCACAAGAACTACAATTCTGTCGAGACCGCCTGGTTTGAACAGGACATACTCAGAGACGAGGCTTTCCTGAAGACGTGGCCGAACTACCGCAAGATATTCCGTTTCCCAATGCTGAAAGAGGGGAAGACGGCGGAAAAGCGAGATGCCGTCAGGCACTTTCTCGCGGAACACGGATACCGCACCGGCCACGTCACCATAGATGCGTCGGACTGGTATTACGACCAGCGGCTGCGCCAGCGCCTGACAGCGGAACCCAGGTTCGATGTTAGCCGGTATCGAGAACCGTATCTCAGTCACCTCTGGGATCGCGCGAACTATTACGACGGCCTCTCGCGAAAAGTACTCGGGCGCAGCATCCCGCACACGATCCTGGTGCACTACAACCTGATCAACGCGCTGTTCCTGGACGATGCGCTCACAATGTTCCGCAAGCGCGGATGGAATCCGATCTCCGCCGAACAGGCTTACAAAGATCCGGTCTACACGCGCCAGCCGCAGACCGCTCCGGCGGGCGAAAGTCTGCTATGGGCACTCGCAAAAGAAACAGGCAAGTACGACGCGATCCTTCGCTACCCGGGCGAGGACGACGTCTACGAGAAACCCGTCCTGGACCGTTTGGGCCTGTAAAGAAAAGCGTAGCGCATTGAGTCCAGTGCCAGAATCGCTGGCTGGCTTCCGGGCGGGAACGCCTGGCTGCTGCTCATGCACCGATACGCGCTGCCGGGATCATCAATTTCATGGTGACGGACCCCACCTGGATCAGCCATAGCGGCGCCAAAATCGGCATTGTCAATACCGCAACGGTCGCCACCTCTGAAACTATTTTCAGCACCATCGGCAGTCTCTCGCAGCTCGGCTTGACCGCCGGGCAGTATGAAATCGCCGTCGCGCACCCCGGATTCAGCACCTTCAAGGAAAACGCCATTTCCCTCGAGTCGTCGGCTGTTTATACCGTCAATGCCATACTAAAAACTCGGCGCCGAGAGCGCCGCTATTACGATATTGGCGAGCGCGACCGCTGTCCAGACCCCCAACTACCAATTTCGGCGGCGGCTTTCGCCAGATCACCAGCTGAATAACCCACGCATCGGCACTGGAGTTAAAGCTCAGATTTTAAAGATGCGGCCGATAAAACAGTTTTGAGCCAGTGCTCGTGCGCCGGCCGGTTTGCCATTCGGGAGAGGATGTTACGTTCGCGCGTCCCTCTCGATTTGTTCCTTTGTTTTTTCCTTTGTTTCGATCTCGATCCGCTCGCGTCTGATGTCGAGACGCACACGGCCAAAAATGCTCATATAGAGGTTGGCTATCCAGACCAGCGAAAAGCCGGCGATCAGATAACCGCGCCAATCGGAAAAGAGAAGTTTGTAGCGAGTGATAAGGAGAAAAACGGCTACTACATAGTGGCTAAAACAATATTCACACGTAAAGAGATAGAAGAATTTACGTTCGAAAAGTCTTTGGCAGATTTTGCTGTGTTGGACGCACCAGTCCCGAGGTTCGCGGAAAATTTCCTCATGCGTGACTGTCCACGCAATGGAGGCGACCGGCATGGCGAGTATGAACAGGCTAACCAACTGCTCACTTATGATTTTCACGTTAATCGCGTAATATCAAAAAACCGCCCGCGAACTCGCCGGGTGTGATTCAATGTGTCAAGCCCGCCGGGTTGCCGATGGGCGATTTCTCGCCTCCCTTAGGCCCACAAAGCAGGGGATACGGCAAAAACCCTGCACCACTCTGCCCGGCCGAATTCGCGCGCGTTTGCACAGTCATTCCGGCCCTGCCGCCGTTCTCCTTCGGTCCGAAATTCGCAAGCGTGACAACTCCGCCTGCTTGACGGATTTGGCATAGCACGATCATCGCCATCGAGCGTGGCACCCGGAGAGCACGCGGGAAAGGCGCGTCGCTCAGCTCGGGCCAGTAGTTGCCGAACAATTTAGCGCGTATTAAAAGCAGCTTTGGCGACTCGATTGCCGGAGTAACCGTTTACATGGACGTCTCCCGCATTATTCGCTTGCTCGTGGTGGAGGACACACCTTCTTACCTGTACCTCATCCGGAAGGCGTTTAGCGATCGGCGGGGACAAATTCGTTGGGAACTCACGACCGCGGAAGATGGTGAGCGAGCGCTGCATCTGCTCTTCGCGGAAGAGGAAGAAAGTGCGCCGTTACCCGACCTCATTCTTCTGGATTGGAATCTGCCGAAGGTGAGCGGCAATGAGGTGCTTCAGCGCGTAAAACAACACCGGAAGCTCCGAAGAATTCCGATTCTCGTGTTTTCTTCATCGGAAGCCGACGAGGATATCCACGCTGCTTACGACAATTATGCAAACGGGTACATCACGAAGCCGGAAAGCGGCGATGTCCTGGCTTCAATCGTAGAGACCATCGAGCAGTTCTGGGTTGCCGTCGCCGCGCTTCCGAAAGTGATGCGGTAGAGATTACTTCCACCCCAAGCAAAGTCGCGCGGGCTGCATTCAGCCATCGCTGAGATCCAGGTTGAACATGATGTAAACCTCAAATTTAGGGGGGACTTACAGCCCTCAAACCGCTGAAATCGCGGCCAACTCCGCCAATTTCTCCCCAGTCGCCCTCTCGACATCCGCATGCAAACTATTTCCATGCGCATCCATCGTCACGATGGCCGCGAAATTCTTCACCCGCAAATGCCACATCGCCTCCGGAATCCCGAACTCCATCAGATTCACGCCCAGCACCTTCTCGATACTGCGCGCATAATACTGCGCCGCCCCGCCGATGCCATTCAAATACACCGCCCCGCATTCCTTCATCGCGGCCAGCGTCTTCGCGCCCATTCCGCCCTTGCCGATCACCGCCCGCACGCCGTACTTGCGAATAACATCCGCCTGATAAGGCTCTTCGCGAATACTCGTCGTCGGACCCGCGGCCTTCACCTTCCACTCTTCGCCTTCCTTCAGCATCACCGGACCGCAATGGTAGAGCGCCGCGCCATGCAGATCGACCGGCGGCGGATTCTTCATCAAATACGCGTGTACCGCGTCGCGGCCCGTGTACAACTCTCCACTGACCAGCACCACGTCGCCGACTTTCAAAGCTCGCACCGCTTCTTCTGTCAATGGCGCCGTCAACACCACCTCGCGGCCCGTAAGCGGGAAGCCTTCCGATTGCGTCATGCGCTCAACCTGCCGCGTGGGATCGCGATACAGCCACTTGGGTGATCGCGCCATCCCTGGCATCGAGCCGCACACCAAGTCTGCGGAACGCCCAGCATTCATACGCCACGGACACGAAGAAACTCGCCGGCAGACGATTCGCCGCCGTAACTTTACAGCCAATCAACGATACCTGTCCGCCGAAGCCCATTGCGCCGACACCGAGCGTGTTGGCCTGGTTCATTACGTCTTCTTCGAGCTTCGCCAGTTCCGGCACGGGATTCACGTCGTCGAGCGTGCGGAACAGTTGCTCCTTCGCGAGATCGTATCCGTGCGCCCGGTCGCTGCCGATGCAAACACCCAGCGCGCCCGGCGCGCAACCCTGCCCCTGCGCCTGCCAAACCGCGTGCAACAGACATTTGCGCACGCCTTCGATGTTGCGGTCGGCGCGACCCAGGTGGTCGAGATTGCAAGGAACCGAATATTGGATATTCTTGTTCTCGCACCCGCCGCCTTTCAGCATCAGCTTGACTTCGATTTCATCCTGCTCCCATTGATCGAAGTGAATGACCGGTGTCTCTGTGCCAAGATTGTCGCCGCTGTTCCTGCCGGTGAGCGAATCCACCGAATTGGGGCGCAGTTTGCCCCGCCGCGTTGCCTCTGCGACAGCTTCGCGAATGGTTTTGCGGATCTCGATCTGGTTCACGCCGACGGGAGTGTGGACAAAGAAGGTCGGCATGCCAGTGTCCTGGCATATAGGACCTTCATCACTACTCGCCATATCGACGTTGGAGAAGATGATGCCAAGCGCCTGCGAAGCCTGTGTTCCCGGTGTTTCGTTGACCCCGGCGGCAGCCATGGCGGCGCGCACATCCGGCGGAAGGTTCGTCGAAGTTTGAGTAATCAGCTCGATGAGGCTGTTCTTAAGGAATTGCATGGGCATCTTCATTTTAACCGGGCGTGTGCGACGCACGGCATCAACGGCCGGATCGCGGGATTGGCGCTCGTGAATTCCGCCACCGCCTCGCCGTTCTTGATCTCTCGAATGACCGCCGGCAGCGGATCGCCCGCTATATCGGTGAACGTGATCCCGACCGTATCGCCCTGCTTGAGAGCCGCATCAGGAGGGAATACCGCTTCGAGAGCCGAGATATCGCTCGCGATACGGAAGAGCGCTGCCGCCTCCTGCTGCGTCAGAGTTTTGCCGATCTCCCCCTGCCGCGCAACAATCATTCCCGCGACTGGCGCGTGGACCTCCATTGCTGTAATTGCCGCATCCACTTCCTCGAGTTCCTTGCGCTTGTCTGCCAGCGTCTTCTTCGTGTTGTCGAGTTCTCTGGTCAGTTCTTCCACGCGATCGTCCGCGCGGCGGGCCAGCTCAATCAATCCCTCGGATTCATTACGGGCGGCGTCATACTCCTTCTGCGCCTTCTCGAATGTGAGCCGCGGCGTTGCTCCGACATTATTCAGCATGCGCTGCCGCTCATATTCCTTGGTCGTGCGGCCCACGTCCTCGTTAGCCCGAACCGATTCCGTGTGGACGCGCGAAGCTTCCAGGCGTGCGGCGCTGATGGCGGTTTCGAGCGAGTTCAGCTTTTCCTCGGCGATCTTGACCACGCGTTGGGTATTGTCGCGCCCGCTCTCCAGGCCTTTATTCGAAATGCGCGCCAGAACTTGTCCTTCCACCACGTCCTGGCCGATTTCGGCCGAAAATGAGTCGATTTCACCGGCAATAGCGACGCTGACGGGTACGGTATGCACGGCTTCGATGCGGCATTGCATCGTCAGCTCTTTGGGCGCGGGCGGCGTTGGCCGTTTCTGCTGCGCGGTGTTGACGGCATTCTCAGGCGCCGGCTTGCCATTGCGCATGCTGAACAGGAGCGCGGCGATTAGCCCGATTCCGACTGTGAAGCCGAGTGCGGGCGCTCCATATTTGCGCAACATACCTTGGTGCAACATTGCTGTTTGATAAGGTAACACTTGGAAATGAAACCAGCCTCATGGCGGAATATATCCTGGCTCTATGCGCGAATCGGCAGCACCACATTCGGGGGTGGCGATCCGACTATGGCCGCACTGCAAAGCGAACTGTTCGCGCGCAAATGGATCGATCGAAACGAGTACGGTTTGGTGTACGCGCTCGCCCGGGCAACGCCGGGAACCAATATTCTAGCGTTCTGCGCCGGTACGGGTTGGCTGGCTCTCGGCTGGATAGGAGCGGTGCTCGCGGTGGTGGCCTGCTCGCTGCCGGCTTCCGGAATCGTGACTCTATTGACAGCCGGCTATGTGGTCTGGCGTCAGAATCCCTGGGCTATGGCGGCAATTGGCGGCATGCTGGCCGCGGCTACCGGACTGATGGTTGTGGCTGCCTTCGCTCTGCTCAAGCCGCACTTCAAGCGTGAGCGCTGGCTCCGCGCCGCGGTGATTTTCGCGGCGGCTCTGCTCCTGTCTTTGCGCTCCGGCTTCACTCCGATTCAGGTCCTGGGACTGGCTGCAATCGCAGGGGCGCTTTGGCCGGTATGAACTGCATTGTCTTATATCTTTATCTGGTAAAGGCTACGCTGACGTCGTTCAGCGGGCTGACATCCCTGCCCGTCGTTCGGCACGATCTCGTGGAAACACGCCATGTCCTCACCGATTGGCAATTGAACGCGGCTGTGGCTGCCGGACGCACGGCTCCCGGACCCAATGGCCTGTATGTGGTCAGCGTGGGCTACTTCGTCGGCGGAATTCCGGGTGCGTTTGCCGGATTCCTGGCGATGATCACGCCGGCATTTCTGATTCTTCCGCTCTTGCGCTACGTCGGCAAAAGGGCGGAACAGCCGCGGGTCAAGTCTGCGATCCAAGGGTTGACGATCGCGGCGGCGGCGCTGATCGTCTCCGCCACGGTGCCGCTGGCGCGCGATTCGGTGACGGGTTGGGTACCGGCATGTCTCGCAATCTCCTCTTTCCTGGTGGTCGCGTTCACCCGGCTCGATACGTTTTGGGTGATGGCTGGATCGGCTATGGCCGGTCTCCTTGCCTACGCAGCAGGATGAACAAACACCTCTGTGCTATTATCAAAGCCTAATTCTCTGTAAGGAATCACGTTAGTTTAGGAATGGCTAATCATTTTTCGGCATTGAAGCGGGTTCGCGTCGAAACGCGCCGCACAGAATTCAACCGCGAGGCTAAGACTCGTCTTCGCCGTCAGATACGGGCGATGCGCAAGGCTCTGACCGGTAAGGAGCATAAGGTTACTGCCGATGCGCTGTCGAAGACCTTCTCCCTCGTCGATAAGTCGGCGCGGATCGGCATCATCAAGAAGAACACTGCTGCGCGCTACAAGTCCCGCCTGCACGCGCGCGTAAAAGCTCAGCAAGCAGCCGCGTAATCTACCCGTCACCGGAGTGACCCTACGTCCCGGCAACGCCGAGTTTGGTCTCCACCGGGTTCGTCGACCCAGACGCGATTCTTTCCGCCGGTGAATACCCCTGGTTGAGATAACTCGCAGCCTCCCGGCTCGACCCGCAAGGCTTTCGCCGTTCTGGATTGCGGGCGTCCTTCTGTTTCATCTGCGCACTTTGACGAGTTGGTTGGCCGCGCGTCGGTTCGCGTCGCGCGGGGTGTGTTGCGCGCCAGGGTTTTGGCAGCAGCGGCTCGCGAAGCTTCGCGAGCACGTACGAGTGTCGATGCCGGTGGCGCTGCTTGAATCGTCGCTCGCCACTGCGCCGTTCGTGGCCGGTCATCTCAAACCAGTGATTCTGGTTCCGGTTGGCCTGTTCACGGGGATGCCGCCGCAACAGATCGAAGCGATTCTGCTCCACGAACTCGCGCACATCCGGCGCCGCGATTACTTGCGATTACTTAGCGAACCTGATGCGAACGGCCGTTGAGGGGTTATTATTGTATCATCCCGCGGTGTGGTGGATTTCGGGCGGGATCCGCGCCGAGCGCGAGAACTGTTGTGACGATCTGGTGGTGGCGACCAGCGGCGACGCCCATGAATACGCCGCTGCCTTGGCCGCTCTGGAAGAAACCCGCTGGGCCGCACACGACGCGGTGCTGGCTGCAAATGGAGGTAGTCTAATGAAACGAATTCGCCGTCTGCTTTATCCGCTGGAAGCTCCGCGCACAGCTATTTCGCCCTGGCTTTCGGCTGTCATTCTTTCGGTTACAGCGGCGCTGGCGCTTAGCGCCTGGCAAGCGAAGCCGAATGAAACCCCGACGCCGTATGATAGGTGGCTCATTGAGGACGTAGCATACATAATTACTCCCCAAGAGCGCGTCGCGTTCAAAGATCTGACGACTGATGCCGAGCGCGAGCATTTCATCGATCAGTTTTGGCTACGGCGCGATCCAACGCCCGATACAGTCGAAAATGAATTCAAAGACGAGCACTACCGCCGGATCGCATACGCCAATGAGCGCTTCGCGGATTCACAAATCGCGGGTTGGAAGACAGACCGGGGCCGAATCTACATTACTTACGGTCCGCCGGATGAGATGGAATCGCATCCTTCGGGCGGTAAGTACCGTTTCCCCGCGGGGCAGGGCGGCGAGCAGGTACAGACCTACCCATTCGAAGAGTGGCTCTACCGCTATATTGAAGGTGTTGGGAACAACGTTATCATCGAATTCGTCGATAAGACTCAGTCCGGGGAGTATCGCATGACTTCGGACCCTCACGAGAAAGTGATTAAGTAGCTTCAGGAGAGAATCGGTCAGCCGAGATCGCGTCTGAGCGGATAGTCGACGATAATGGCGCGACCGTCGGTGAGTGCCTTCACCGAATGTGGGACATTGCTTGGCACGATTGCAATCAAGCCCGGCCCGGCGATTCTGGTTTCGCCGTCGATGGTCACCTCGATCTCGCCTTCAATTACCTCCCACACCTCTTCTTGTGGATGGAAGTGCTCATGGATCGAGGAGCCGCGCGCGAAATCGTAGTGCGCGAAAGTCATGCTCGGCGAATGAAAATAGCATCCACGCCAACCGGGTTTCCGCTCGATTACTTTGAGGTTGCTGATATCGATGAATGGCATTAGGCTTACCTCGACACAACGCTAGCGCGACTCATGGTTTTCCTTTCGCGGAGAGTTCTTTGAACCTTTGCATATCGACTTTTCCGGTGGGATCGTTCAGGCGTCTCTTCAGTTCCGCCCGGGCCTGATACGCGCGGGCGAAATTGGGATTCGCCGCGATGGCTTTGTCGAACTCCTCGAGAGCCTTTTGAGGCGCGTTCTGCTGATCATAGATCATGCCCATTGCAACAAAAGATTCAGCCATCTCGGGCTTTAGGTTGGAAGCACGAGTATAATCTTCGAGCGCTTCCTTCATATGGTGCTGCCGCTCAACGGCAACGCCAAGTTGATACCAACCCTGGGCGTAATCCGGTCGAAGTTGGGTGGCCTTCGTGAAATCGGCTTCCGCTTTTTTCGGATTGCTTGCTCCGAGATAAGCCTGGCCACGAAAAAACCAGGCGCGGAAGTCATCGGGAGCAAGGCCGATCGCGGCGGTAAAGAGGTCGATAGCGATCCCGTAGTTGCGCACTGACAGTTCGGCGCGCGCGTCGTGAAGCACCTTGGATTCCGGACTGCGCATCTCGTCGACCATGTCGGGATGTTCCGGGAAACGGTCCATTCTCGCATGTCCCGGACCTTTGCGGAATTGCGGCGAAGCCTCGGGAAAGTGCGGGGGGTGGGGCGGCCGCTGGGTTCGCGCGGCATCGCGAGGGCCTTGTCCAATCAGGGGAGGTGGACCGAACGGCGTCAACTCGGGACGCTTGGGTTGCTCGCCGTGTGAGTGTCCATTGATCAGACTCACCGCAGTGACAGCGATGGTGCTCAGCACGAGTCCCAAACCGATTAGCAGGGGCGCGTGGCCGCTAAACCTGCCGGGACGGTTCACAGGGGCGGTGGCGGCTTTGGGTTGCGGCGCAACGTCCACCATTCCCGTGAGAGCCACAGTCGGCTGTTCCTCCGGCGGGCGCAGTAGCGCCTGGACCGTCTCGCCGTCGAATGTGGCGATGAGCGCCTCGACGAACGCGGTACAGGTCGGATAACGGCCCGAAGGCAGGCGGTCAAGCGCCTTGGCGAGCACCGCGCTCGTGCCCGGAGGCAGCGCGGGATTGTGTACATGCGCGAGTTGCGGAATCTCGTTCAGGATCTTGTGGGCGAGCGTGGCGGGCGTGCGCGCTTCGAACAGCGGTTTGCCGGTCAGCATCTCGTAGGCAACCGCAGCCATGGAGAACTGGTCCGCGCGGCCGTCGAGCGACTCGCCTTTGATCTGCTCAGGCGACATGTATTGGATGGTGCCGGCGACCATGCCAGTTGGCGCCGCGGCGAGTTGATCGGCGGCGCGGGCAAGTCCGAAGTCCATGATCCGCACGCGCGCGTGTTGATCGATCATTACGTTGGCAGGCTTTACGTCGCGATGGACGACGCCTTTTCGATGGGTGTAATCGAGCGCGGCGGAGATGTCGCGCAGGACGCGCAGCAGCCAACCGGTATCGGGCGCGGGCGGCCGGTGCATTCGTGCCGCGAGGGTCTCGCCGGCGATGTACTCCATCACCAGGTAGGTCGTGTCGCCCGACTCGATGATATCGTGAACGTTGACGACGTTGGGATGAGAGAGGCCTGCCGAGGCGCGGGCGTCGCGGACTAACTGAGTGCGCAGGTAATCGCGCTGGACCGCGTCGGTGATCTCGAAGTGAATCGTCTTGATCGCGACCTTGCGGCCTAACGTTGGATCCGTGGCGAGATAAACCACGCCCATACCGCCGCGCCCGAGTTCCTTTTCGATTTTGTAACGCCCAACCTGCCCGATCATCGATACTGCCACCATTATCCGCGATCGTGATGGAGCGGCGTAAGATGGCATAAAATAGCGTCCGATGACTAAGTCTTCAGTTCTTGCGCTCTTGCTTGCAATCGCTCCCTTCGGTTCAGCCGAAAACGGATGGGTGTCGCTCTTCAACGGAAAGGATCTTACGGGATGGAAGCCTAACGAGAACGTCGAAACGTTCTCCGTGAAAGACGGCGCGATCGTTTCGCATGGGCCGCGCAGCCATTGTTTTTACGTTGGAGATTACAACAACCATACGTTCAAGAATTACGAATTGATGGTCGACGTGATGACGCTTCCAAAGGCGAATGGCGGCGTCTATATCGATACGGAGTATCAAGCTCAGGGATTTCCGGGGAAGGGATTCGAGGTGCAGGTGAATAATACGTATCCCAACGATCCACGGAAGACTGCGAGTCTGTATGAAGTCCAGGATGTAACGGCGCAGTTGGTCAAAGATAACGAGTGGTTCACGGAAGATATAACGGTCAAGGGCGATACGATTACGGTGAAGCTCAACGGCAAGGAAGTGGTTCACTGGACTCAGCCGGCCGATTGGGCTGGAACCAAGGACTTTCCGGGGCGGCGGATTGCGCCGGGCACGATCGCGTTGCAGGGCCACGATGCGGGCAGCACAGTGTATTACAAGAACATTCGCATCCGATTGCTGGATTAGGCGCTACAAAGACGATGCACATTCAACGATTGGCGGCCATCGCGCTTCTTGGCGCGATTTACTCAAATGCACAGGATACCGGGAAGCAGCAGTTCGTAAAGCTCTGCTCGGTGTGCCACGGCGCGGAGGGTACAGGCGGCGACCGGGGCCCGTCCCTCGTAACGAATGGGCGCAGGCGTGGGGGACGGAGCGCCCAGGAAATCCACGACATAGTCAAGCATGGTACCCAGGGCGGCATGCCGGCGTTCGATCTGCCGGAAGAGGAACTGGCATCGCTGACAGTGTTCGTTCGCTCGTTGAATTCCACGGCATTTGAGATGAAACCGAAGGGCGACATCCCGGCAGGCGAACGGTTCTTTTTCGGCTGCCGGGCGCTGTGCGTCGTGTCATATGGTGAAGGGCCGCGGCAGTGCAATTGGACCGGATCTCTCGAACATCGCGCTGCAGTTTTCGCTTGCGGAACTGGACAGATCGCTTATGAGTCCGAGCGCACGGATCGCGGAGGGCTACGGGCTTGTCGATGTGCGCTTGAAAGATGGCAGCGAGATCCGCGGATTTGCGCGCAATGAAGGGAAGCACGATTTGCAGTTGCAATCGCTCGACGGGCAACTGCATTTTCTAAAGGAGGGTGAGTTCAGCGGCCTATCTCGGGAGAAGGCTTCGCTCATGCCGCCGCTTAAGGCAGGCCCGGATGAGCATCGCGATTTGCTGGCCTATCTGAGCGGCCTGGACGGTGTGAAGGCCGGGGCGCTCAAGGAGACTAATGCGCCGGTTTCAGACCAAGATATAGATCGCGTTTTACATGCGCGGCGAGGAGATTGGCCCACTTACCACGGAGATATTCGCGGCAATCGCTATAGTAAGCTCGATCAGATAAATACCGGGAACGCCGGTACGCTGCAGTTAGAGTGGAGCTACTCGATTCCTTACTTCGGCCTGGAAACAACGCCGTTGGTGACCGAGGGACTGATGATCGTGACGGGGCCGAATCAGGTATACGGGCTCGACGCACGAACAGGCAGGGAAGTGTGGCGTTATGTCCGGCCGCGTACGCCGTCGGGGATAGCTGGGGATGCGGCGAAAGGCGCGAATCGTGGTGCGGCGGTGCTGGGGAATCGCATCTTCTTTGCCACCGACGACGCGCATATGATTTGTCTCAATCGCCTGACGGGCGCACTGATGTGGGAGGTTTACATGCCCGAGGAAGCGCAGCGCTATGGCGCGACGTCAGCGCCGCTGGTAGCGGGCGATCTGGTGATCGGCGGCGTCGCGGGCGCGGACGAAGGCATTCGCGGATTTATTGCGGCGTACAAGGTCACGACCGGTGAATTGGCGTGGCGATTCTGGACGGTCCCGCGGCCTGGCGAGCCGGGCGCGGAGACCTGGAGCGATCCGACGGCGCTCGGTCTGGGCGGCGGGTCGACGTGGCTTACCGGAACTTACGATCCGGATTCGGGGCTGCTGTACTGGCCCACCGGCAACCCTTTCCCCGATACTGAGGGCGAGGTTCGAAAAGGCGACAATCTTTATACCGATTGCGTTCTGGCGATCGACTTGAAGACAGGAAAATTGCGCTGGCACTTTCAATTCACGCCGCACGATCTGCACGATTGGGACGCGGTGCAGCCGCCCGTGTTAGTGGATGCCAAGTTTCATGGCGCGCCAAGGAAACTGCTCCTGTTAGCGAATCGCAGCGGATTCTTCTATGTGCTCGACCGGACCTCGGGCCAGTTTCTATTGGGCCAGCCATTTGTGAAGAAGCTGACCTGGGCAAGCGGCATCGGACAAGATGGGCGTCCGCAGTTACTGCCGAATAACGAAGTGGGTGCGCAGAAAACGGTGACTTGTCCGGCGGTGCGAGGCGCGACTAACTGGTATTCGACAGCTTACAATCCGTCGACTAACTTGTATTACATCATGGCCGTCGAAGATTGCGGTTATTACTGGCGATCGCCAGAGGGTGGTTTCGCGTGGGTGAACGATCCGAACGATCCCGGCACTAAGGCGCTCCGGGCTATCGATATTGAGACGGGGAAGATTGCGTGGGAAGTGCCGCAGACGAATGGCACGGAGGGAAATTATTCGGGAGTTCTTTCGACGGCGGGAGGTCTGGTATTTTATGGCGAGACCGGAGGCAGCTTCGCGGCCGTGGATGCGAAGGATGGGCATTCGTTGTGGCACTTCAATGCGAATCAGCCGTGGAAAGCCTCGCCGATGACTTACGAAGTGAATGGACGTCAGTATGTGGCGATTGCGTCGGGGGGTAATATATTGGCGTTCGCGCTGAAGTAGGGGCTTGTCCACTTCGCCACGGCAGGTACTTACAACAGCTTCCGAAAACTTTCAGGGGTTAAGCCCGCGTCTCGGGCAATGCCGCCCATGGTATGAGCATCGACAGGATCATGTCGTGGAATTGTGACGATGCGCGCGCCGTCTGTCATGACGATGTGCTTTCCCTGCCGCGCAATGCGAAACCCGGTTCTTTCCAACGCTTTGACCGCGCGCAGGTGCGGGACCCCTGGGATTTTTCCCATGTTTTATGCCGACACGTCCACTTCCCGTGTTTGCGCCTCAGAGGCTAACTGCCATGCTACCTCTAAGTACTCGCGAATGGCGTCACTAACGTTCGCCAATGCCTCTTCCTCGGTAGTCCCCTGCGACCAGCATCCGGGCAGTCCAGGGCAGCAAACACTGTAGCCCTCTTCAGTTTGGGTGAGCGCCACTCGATACTTCATAGACTCATGTTAGTACAGGCCGTGAAACGACTCTGTCCAGTCGCTACGTCACGGCTTCATGGGTGAACCGCGGCCCACCAGCGCATCTTGCAGCGAAATCCGGTTCTTCTCCAGCGTTTCTCCCAGCACCTGATCGAGCGATACGCGAGCGTGCGCGTAAGTGGCCATTGCCGTGATCTCCGAGATCTGCGCGGCGGCTAAGTTACGCTGATCCGTTACAAGGTCATTCAAAGTGGCCGATCCGGATGCGAACCGTCTTTGATCGGCATCGAGTAACTGCTCCTGGAGCGTCCGTGTGTTAGTGGCGGCCGAGTAGCGCGCGCGCGCCTGACGCAGCGCGCTCATCTGATTCGAGATATCCACCACGATCTGATTCGCGTCTCTTTGTCCACTTAGCGCGGAGCGGCGCAGATCCAACTGGTCTACAC
The DNA here is from genome assembly GCA_963767545.1 of Terriglobia bacterium. Taxonomy (GTDB): domain Bacteria; phylum Acidobacteriota; class Terriglobia; order Bryobacterales; family Bryobacteraceae; genus CAVVFX01. The sequence continues at coordinate 70,042 of CAVYEV010000078.1, read as the reverse complement.
CGTAATCGCCTTGCGCTTGCCTGTTATTCAGCGGGATCGAAAGGTAGATGTTAGCCACGTTATTGGGGAAGTTGCGGCGGAAGACCTGGCCGAGAGCGGTTCCATAGCCACCGACGAAGTAAGGGTTCGCCGGACCGCCGCTCGGCTGAGGCCTGCCGGCAACACCGCGATCGTAAGTCTGCAGAGTACCTTGCAAAGTCGGCAATAACGGGTTCTCGGTCCCGATGGCGTTGATCCGGGCAACTTCGTCCTTAATGTTAGCCACGGCGACGTCCGGCCGCTGCGCCATAGCTTTCGCAACCAGTTCCCGCAAGGGCGGCAGATCGTCTCTATCGGGAACCTGAATAGCATCGAGGGGAACGATTTCAGCCGATTCGAACAGCGGATCGGCCGTGCGGCTCAAAGCTTGTTTCAGCAAGTCTGCCTGCTGCGTCACCGATGTCGCAGCGATGAGCAGATCCTGCCGGCGAGCGGCAAGTTCCGCTTGGGCGCGGGGAAGTTCGTAGCGCGCCTGCACGCCGAAGGAGATCTCTTTTTGAGTATCTTCAAGGAATTTCTGCGCAATGTCCACAGCGTGCTGCCTGGCTTTAACTTCGGCGTAACCGCTCACCACATCCCAATACAGATTGAGCACATTGGAGGCTAAGTCGATAAGCTGCGAACGAAATGTTTCTTCCGATGCAACGATGTTCTTCTTCGCGATCCGGATGCCGCGATCGTTGAGCGCGATACCGAAGCCCTGCAGAAAGTTCTGGCGGATGAGCAGATCCATGTGAGGTCCCTGCACCGGATTCAGAGCGTCGCTGGGCGCATTTTCTTTCAGATACTGTTCGTAGTCGCGAAACTGGACCAGACCTCCGGTAAGTAGCCCCTGCTGCAATACGGTGTTGTAAGTGTGTTCCACGTCGACGAGCGCAGTCGTCTGGCTAACTACCGTATTGGCTTGCGGCTGAGTAAGATGAGAGAAGGTTGTGGTGTTCTGAAGGATCGGGTCGAGGTTGGGTGTGATTGCGCCAACCTGCTGGATCGACGCAGCGCCGCCGCCGCCGCTTCCGCCGTTGCCGGTTCCGCTCAGAAGACCCGCGCTGGCAGTACTGCCGTTCACTCCAACGCCGCTATTGACGCTCGACACCTGCGCACTGGCGCTTGGCACGCCCCGCACCGGACCGCCGGCTTCGGCCCTCTCTGCGGCCGAGGAAGCAAGTAGCGGCCCATAACGTTCGATTTCGAGATCCAGATTGTTTTCGATTGCAAGAGCGAGCACGTCCTGCACTGTCACATAAAGCTTGCCGGCGCGAATCAGAGAATGGAGGCGGCTTGAGTTAGTAAGTCGAATGGGAGGAACTGCTGGCGCGCGATAGGGGCGAATGATTACCGGCCCCTGCGGCTTCTCGACAGAGAGAGGTTGAATGTTCTGAGCTAAGCCGGGCTGGAGAGCCGCGAGCAAACTGAGTAAGTGCCGCAATTTCATTTCGGAGCTCCCGATCTTAGGATGGAGTCCGGGATTACGGACGGTCTGGCGACATGCCCTGAAATTGCGTCATCGAACGAGACGTGGTTGACGTCCAGCGTCCGCCCGACAGCCTGGTCGAAAGCAATTCTGGCGTGAGTGTAATTGGCAAGCGCCTGAATTTCCGCGCTTTGATATTGCGCGAGGTCCTTCTGCGCCTGAATTACAAGCGCGACGGTCGAGACACCATAAAGATATCGGCTCTGCTCCGCCTTCAGGCTTTGTTCCGCAAGCACGCGCGTATCGACGGCTGTCTGATGACGCGCGCGCGCCTGCTGCAGGCCAATTACGGCAGTCTTGACGTCGAGACGTACCTGGTTCAGGGCACGCTGCAGTTGCAATTCAGCCTGCCGGAGAAGTAATTGATCGGTAACATAGTCCGCCTGCTGAGCGCGATTGCGAAAAGGGATAGTCAGCGAGACGCCGGCCGAGTAGTCGGGAAAATTGCGGCGAAATACCTGGCCAAGGACGTTGCCGGCGCCGCCGATGAAGTACTGATCGGGCGCGCCGCAGCAGCCGTTATAGAGGGGGTTCGCAGGTCCCGCCAGACCGTGATTGGTCAGTTCGACAAACGCCTGTAAGGTGGGAAGTAAGCCGTTCTTATCGCCAACTAGTAAAATCTTCTGGCTATCGAGGTTAATTTTATCCTGCTCGATTTCCATACGGTTGGAAAGCGCCTCCTGGACTAAGTCCGCGGTAGGTCTGAGATCTTCGGTGGCCGGTACTTCGATCTTGTCAAGCGGAATAATATGTACCTCATCGAGCCACGCATTCGCCGAGCCGCTGCGGCTGATCGCATTCTTCAGCACCATTTCCTGCTGCTGGACATTGGTCTGAGCGATTAGCAGATCTTCCTTACTGGCCGACGCTTCGGCGGCGGCGCGAGTTATCTCGATAGGCGAAAGCGTTCCGATCTCGACGGCCTTTTTATTGTCTTCGAGCAGCTTTTGCGCGGTTTCGAGCGCCTGTTGCTTGATGCGCACATCTTCATTGAAGCTTACGAGATCCCAATACAAGTTGAGTACGGCGGAAACGGTCGTGACCACCTGCCGCTTGACTTGCAAGTTGCTCACTTTGAGATTATTCCTGGCCACGCGAATGTCGCGAGTGTTCACGGGAATGCTCAGACCTTGCAGAAGGTTCTGGTTGATCTGTAAGTCCACAAACCCGCTGGTCGCCGGATTGAGAAGAGGAGTCGGACTATTCAGCCGGCTGCGATAGTTATAGAACGTAGCTTGCGCATTCGTCCCGGTTACAAACTGCTGCGAGTACTGAGCTACGAATTGTCTATAGTCATTGGTTAGAGCTGTCGTCTGGTTGAGCAGCGTATTGGTTTCCGGCGTGGTATTGTGGCCGAACTGGCCGCTGATGTACAGACTCGGATCTAAGTTCGGCGGAATCGGTCCTATTTGACTTACGATTCCGCCGCCCGATCCAACACCCGCTCCGCCAGCAAGCCCATTGGCATTGACGCTCACGCCCGCGAGGCTGACACTCACCGGTCCAGGTAATACCGGCGTGTCGACCTGTCGCAGATAGCCGCCGCCTTGCGTTCTGCGCAATACCTCACGCATAAGAAACGGGCTGTAGCGCTGAACGGCGATATCGAGATTGTTTTCGAGCACCAACGCGATAACGTCCTGCGCGGTGAGATAGAGATTGCCGCCATGAACCAGCGATTCCAGCCTGGGGGAATTAGTCAGTCTGGCGGGCGGAACGGCACGCTTCTCTAAATGAAATGGCCGCAGAATAGGACCAACGATCCGCGGCTGGGGAGGAGCCTCAATGGACACCTCGGATGTTTGCGCGTAGCAAGAACAGGCGATCGCAAGGATCGCGAGGCATTGTCGAAAAAAGTTCATTCGGGAGCCGGAACTCGCGGAGGCTGAAGGTGCTCTTCGCCTCGTTTAGGCCGCCTCGACGCGCTCGGCGACGATCTTGCCGTCAAACATGTGGACCGTGCGGTCAGCCAGGCCGGCATATGAAGGATCGTGCGTAACCATGCAGATGGTTGCGCCGTTCTTGTGCAGATCGCTGAGCAGTTCCATGACGGCTTTGCCGTTATGCGAGTCCAGATTCCCCGTCGGCTCATCGGCCAGGAGCACCGAAGGACTTCCCGCTAGCGCGCGCGCCACAGCCACGCGCTGCTGCTGACCGCCCGATAATTGCGCCGGATAGTGTTTCATCCGATGCGACATCCCAACTTTGTCAAGGGCTTCCTGCACGGCTTTCTTGCGATCCGATGAACTCATCCCGCGATACGTGAGCGGCAGTTCGACATTTTCATAGACCGTGAGGTCGCCAATCAAATTGAATGCCTGGAAAATGAATCCGATTTCGCGATTGCGAATGCGCGCGCGCTCCGCGATATTCAGCCCGCTTGCCGCCTTGCCGTTCAGCACGTAATTGCCCTGAGTGGGAGTATCGAGCAGCCCCAGGATAGCGAGCAGCGTCGATTTGCCGCAACCAGACGGCCCGGAAATGGCAACATACTCGCCCTTACGGATGTCCAATTCAATGTCTTCCAAGGCGTGAGTCTCGAGCTCGTCGGTCACGAAGACTTTGCTGACTTTATCGAGGTGGATCAGGCTTTGTACGCCCAGACTTTGTGCGCTCACGTCGGTTGCGGCAGTGCTCATGTATAAAGTGCTCCTTAATTCAGACGAATTCGATCATGGCCGTCCTGCGCAGTCATGTCGGACAGGATGACCTGGTCTCCGGGGCGGAGGCCGCTCAAAACTTCAATCGTATTAACCGAAGACCGGCCCAGCTTAACCTGCGTGCGCGTTGCATACTGACCGTCCGGCGTAAGTTTAAAGATAGAAAGCGTGCCGTTTGGCTGGCCGTTAGTGGGCCTGCCCATATAGACGACATTGGTCAGGCGTTCCAACTCCACAGTTCCGTCGACGCTCAAATCGGGTCGCGCGCCCTGCGGGAGAGCGCCCATCAACTTCACGTCCACGGTAACCGTGCCTCCCACGGCGGCCGGATCGATCCGGCTGACTTTGCCTGGAATGATCCCGTTGCGAGTATCGATGCTCGCGGGAAGGCCCACGACAATATCCTTAGCTTCCGTTTCGGTAATTTTCAATTCGGCTTTCAACTTCTGCGGCTGCGCGATTTTCGCAAGGATAGTTCCCGCCGTGACTTTTTGACCGACCTCAAGAGTCGATGCGGCGGTCGTCGACCCAGCCGGAGTGCCCGCGCCAAGCTGCGCCACTACACCTGTCGCTCCCGCGCGCACTCTCATCTGGTCTAGTTGACCTTTCTTAAGTTGATAGAGTGCGCGAGCCTGTTCAATTTTGACCTTCTGCACGGCGAGCTGTGCCTGCGCGGACTCGTCGATAATCTTGAGCCGATCATCCTCGAGATCGTTGCGGATTTTCAATTGTTCCGACTTGTTGGTCGAAATCTCGGCATCGAGTTTGGGGAGAAGGCCCTCTTTTTCGAGCTTGAGATCGCGGTCGGCGTGCAGCGCGGCTTCTTTGTAATCCGAAGTAACTTGAGCGGCAGCCGATTTCTTATCGAAAAGCTGCGTTTTCAACTGAACGGCGAGATCCGTATAGCCGGCTTCCGCTGCTTTTAATGCAAATTCCGCGTCCAGAGTTTGCTGCCGCAACTCCGGATTGTCTAATTCCATCAGAACGGTATCGGGGCCCACGATAGTGCCTGGATAAACGTAAATCTTTACGACGCGGCCATCGGCAATCGCGGGGACCCACAGGACATCCTCCGCGACCAAAGTGCCCAAGCCATGAACTTCACGCAACATAGAACCTCGCTTCACCGTGTCCGGCCAAATGGAACCGCGCTCCACTGAGGGAACCGCGGGTTGCATGCGAATGACTGCGAAACCTGCCGCGCAAAGACCGGCGAGGGCGACGAAGCTAATAAGTATTCGTTTTATTATGCGGTTCCGGCGAACCTCTTTACCGCGCTGAATATCCATGAGGCTCCACGGGGGAAAACTGTTTCATTTACTTATAACGTACTAATTATAACGTACCGCTCTGGAATGTGAGTTCGCAATGATTTCGTTGGTTGGACGCCGGGCAGGGGCGTTTGGTTAGCATGAAAGAGCGGAAGGGGAGACCGAATGCCCATCAAGCCGGACCGGCAACTTGGCGGGCGTGTTGGTGCTACGATTAGCGCCCCACTCGTAATTGCGATCAAAGACGATTCCCAATGGCCGCCGCTCCCGGCGGTCCTATGGGCAGCACGGCCGGCACTGTGGCATCGGCAGCGCCGATCCTTTTTACGAAATTCCACGCCGGGTTCCTTGAGAAAGCCGTCACCCTCCATGCGGGTTGATAATCGAGCAGGGGCCGGAGTTGAGGGGTAGAGAGCTTTGGACACCGGACGAATGGCGCAGAGAGCCAAGTATGAGAAACTGGCGTATTCATGCAATTCTCCCGTCCTTTGACGTTGCGCCTGGCCATTGGATTGATCGCCGGATTCCTTCCGGCAGGCGGTCAAGTACCCGTGCCGCCCGCGGCTTCCTCTAACCCCGCGGGACTGCCAGCCAAGGAAACTCTCGATTATTCCATCGAATGGCGCCTCGTTACCGCCGGTCATGCGAAGCTCGAATGGTACGCGACAACGCCGAAAATTCATATGGGCTACGAGGCCAAGTTGCATCTCGAATCCGCCGGTTTGGTTTCGCGCTTGTATAAAGTGAGCGATCTATACACGGCGGAGTTGACTCCCACCTTATGCGCGGAATCCACGGTGATGACGGCTCATGAGGGAAGCCGCAATCGGGAAACGCGCGTGCACTACGACGCGGCTGCGCGTAAAGCCGCTTACGTGGAGCGCGATCTCAACAAGAACGCGATCTTTTCCCAGCGCGAGATCCAGATTCCGGGCTGCGTTTACGACGTCCTCGGCGGGCTGTATGCGCTGCGCGTCATACATCTCGAACCGGGTCATGCCACCGAGTTTCACATGAGCGACGGCAAGAAGAGCGTCAATGCCAAGATCGAAGCCGAAAAACGCGAGGAAATCAAAACCGATGCCGGAACTTTTAAGACCATTCGCTATCAGGCATACCTGTTCAACGATGTTCTTTTCCGGCGCAACGCTCATCTGTATATCTGGCTTTCCGACGATACGCGGAAAATCCCGGTTCAGATTCAGATCAAGTTGCAGATCGCGATCGGTACCATCACGTTTAAGCTTGAGAAGGAGGAGAAGTAGATGAGAGCGTATCGCGCGGCCGCATTCGTTTGGCTAAGTGTGGCGGCGCTGCTCCAAACGGGAAACCTGTCGGCCCAGACGCCCGCGCCACCGGCTCAGGGATCGCAGCCCGCCCGGCTTAACGGAGCTCAGGCCGCTGAGATGATCAGCCGCAGTCTGCAACTTATGGAATCGACTGCGACCGTCCTGCCTAGCCTGAAAGCTTCCAGCGTATCGCTTATCGCCGACGCGCGCGCGGTTCTGGCGGACCTGCAGCGCACTCCGGGGAATGCCGCGTCGACGTACCACTTTCTGAACGACGTTCAGGCTTATCTGCAGATTGCCGACGTGCTCCCTCGGCCCGCGGATCTTCCACAAGAAGGACAGCGCCAGTTAAATGAACTGCACGACGATTTCGGCAAGTTGGAAACGTACTTCCGCGAGCTGCTGGTTTCAAAAGAGAGCCAGTTGCGCAGCCCCGATCGCGACAATTTGCGCCGCTACGCCGCCGCCAATGACAGTCTGCAGACGCCGACCGCTTCTCGCGTGGTTTTCTTCGGCGACTCCATCACGGACTTCTGGCGGCTCAACGAATACTTTCCTGGAAAGGACTTTGTCAATCGGGGAATCAGCGGCCAGATCACCGGTGAAATGCTGGGCCGCATGAAAGCCGATGTGATCGACCTCCATCCCAAGGCGATGATTATCCTGGCGGGCACTAACGACCTCGCTCGCGGTGTCCCGATCAAGAATATCGAAAACAATCTGATGATGATTACCGAACTGGCCCGGGCAAATAACATTAAGGTGCTGTTGTGCTCGATTCTGCCGGTCAGCGATTATCACAGGGGGGAGAATCCGCGGTTCGAAATGAGTAAGCAGCGGCCCCCTCAACAAATCCGGGAAGTGAATCAGTGGATGCAGGGTTACTGCCGGAATGGATCTTGCACGTATGTAGACTATTTCTCCGCCATGGTTGATTCGGCGGGAATGATGCAGTCCGATCTGGCGGACGACGGGTTGCACCCGAACGCGAAAGGGTATCGGGTGATGGCGCCGATCGCCCAAAGAGCGATCGACGAAGTAGTCAGACCCGCCGCGGCTTCTGCCGTCGCGCCTCAGGCGGCCCCGCCTCCGGATAAGAAGCATCGTTTCCCGAATCCGTTCAGCAAACAATGACAACACCATTGGGCGGAATCGATCCAAAGCAGCCCTGGTATTGCAAAGGACCTATTAAGCATGAAATTCGGAGTCAATCTCTTCATCTGGACCGCCAATTTCGACGCGTCCCATCTTCCTCTCCTTCCCCGGATCAAAGCGGCCGGTTTCGACGGCGTGGAGATTCCGATGTACCGGGGACGCGAGTTTCCCGTTGCGGACGTGCGCCGAGGATTGGCCGATACCGGCCTTGAATGCACCATCTGTTCCATCCTGGTCGACGGACTCAGCATGATCTCGGACGATGCCGCGATTCGTGCTCGGGCCGTCGAACAGGTAAGAGAGAACATCGCCGCTACCGCTGCTTGCGGAGGCAAAATCATAGCCGGGCCGCTCTATGCTCCGGTCGGCTATCTCGCCGGCCGCAGGCGGACGGAAGACGAATGGAAGCGCGCAGTCGATTGCTGGCAACGGCTTGGCGGCACGCTCACCGAATACGGCGTCACCGCCGCCATTGAGCCATTAAACCGCTTCGAGACGTTTTTCCTGAATACGGCCGAAGACGCCGCCCGGTTCTGCGATGAAGTGAACCACGAACGCGTCGGAATTCTGTTCGATACGTTTCACGCAAATATCGAAGAGAAGGATATTGCCGCGGGTTATCGCACCGTGGGCCGGCATCTCAAGCACGTTCACACCTGCGAGAACGATCGCGGCACGCCGGGCAGCGGGCACGTCGAATGGCAGGCTGTTTTTCAGGCATTGCGCGAGATGCGCTATGACGGCTGGCTCACCATCGAGAGCTTCGGTTCGAATCTGCCGGAGATCGCAGCCGCGGCGGCCATCTGGCGCGATCTCGCCGCGACACCCGAGACGGTTGCGTTCGAAGGCGTCAAATTCATCAAGAAGCTTGCCGCGGACGCCTGAACGATGCGGCATCTGCTCAGGATAGTAAACGCGTTAATCGCGGTATTAGTGTTGACTCTACTGGGAGGCGTGTATTGGTACCTTTGGCGGCCGTTGCCACCTGTTAGCGGCTCGCTTACCGCGCCTGTCTCCGGCGAGATTACCGTTGTCCGCGACAGCCTTGGCGTTCCTCACATTCACGCGGCGAACCTCGAAGATCTCCTGTTCGCGCAGGGCTATGTCACCGCATCGGACCGTCTTTGGCAGATGGAGAGCCTGCGGCGTCTCGCGGCAGGCGATCTCGCGGAGATCGCGGGGCCGTCGGCGCTTCCCCTGGACCGCGAAGCGCGCCGCCTTCGTACTCGGCGCCTGGCGGAAGAAATTTACACGACCCTTCCTCCCCCGGATCGGACCGCATTTTCCGCTTACGCCCGCGGCGTCACTCACTTCATCACTACACATCGCGGGAACTATTCGTTCGAATTCGCGGCTTTGCGTTACGATCCCATGCCCTGGAGCGCTATCGATACCATCCTCGTCTGCCTGCAGATGTACCGCACCCTCACCAACTCATGGGAAGACGAGTTACGCAAGAGCAGCATGCTGGCCGCTGGAAATCCGGCTAAGGTCCAGCTTCTGTGGCCCGTACGTAGCGGCCGCGAGTTTGCTCCGGGCGCCGATCTACAGCCGGGCTCCAACGCGTGGGCCGTTAGCGGGTCGCACACGGCATCCGGAAAGCCGCTGCTCTCGAACGACATGCACCTTGAGTGGAGTATCCCGGGAATCTGGTACATGGCGCATCTCGATATGCCGGGCATGAACGTCGCGGGGGTCACCCTTCCCGGAGTGCCGGCAGTGATCGCGGGGCACAACGGACGCATCGCCTGGGGCTCAACTAACCTCGGCTTCGACTGCCAGGATCTTTATAAGGAGAAAATGGACGCGAATACCGGCCGCTATCTCTTTCGCGGCAAGGTAGAGCAAGCGCGCCGGGAGGTTGAGCTAATTCGCGTGAAAGGGGCGCGCACCGAGGAGTTTCAGCGTTGGGTGACGCAGCATGGCCCGATTTTTGTCACTGACGAAAAGGAACAGATGGCGCTCAAGTGGACTGCTGCACAGCCCGGTCTGTTCCAATTTCCCTTTCTCGATATTGACCGCGCGAATAACTGGAGCGATTTCACAACGGCCCTCGCGCGCTACCCCGGACCGGGACAAAACTTCGTCTATGCCGATGTCGACGGCAATATTGGTTATCGGGCAGCCGGCAAGCTGCCCATTCGCAGGAACTACAACGGAGATGTTCCGGTCGATGGTTCGTCCGGCGATTATGAGTGGGACGGATACATTCCCTTTGAACAATTGCCCAACGCCTATAATCCGACGAGCGGATATATCGAGACGTCTAATCAGAATCCGTTTCCGGCGGATTATCCTTATCATGTCAACGGCAACTTCCCATCGGAATACCGTTCGCGGCAGGCGCTCGATATGCTGCGCGCGTCAAAGTCCCTTAAGCCGGAAGATACGCTGCGCATTCAAAAGGACGTCTATTCCGGCTTCGCGCACTTCTTTGCCCGGCAGATAGTGCGGGCGGTAGATCGGCGCAAGGCCACGAATCCTGCTTTTGCCGAACCGATTGCAATGTTGCGCAACTGGGATGGCCAGATGGATAAGGATCATGCGGAGCCGCTGATCGTGACGCTGGCGTATCAGTATTTCCGCAAGTTCACCGCCGATAGCGCCGCTCCGGGGAAAGGTCCGATTTACGAGACTGTAATGTCGGTCGCAGTGCTGCGCAATCTCTTGCTTGCGAGGCCTCCGGGCTGGTTCGACGACTGGGATTTGACTCTCGAGCGAGCGCTCTCCGATGGCCTGGATGAGGGCCGCCGCATGCAGGGCGACGCGGTGAGGAAGTGGCGCTACGGTCAATACCTGGAAGTTCATATCACCCATCCCGTGGGGCACAATTTGCTGCTGGTGGGAAGAGTACTTCGATATCGGCCCGGTGCCGATGAGCGGCAGTTCCACCAGCGTCAAGCAGACCTCAAAGAGACTCGGCCCGTCGATGCGCTTGAATGCCGACCTCTCGAACTGGGACAACTCTTTGCTCAACCTGCCCATCGGAGAATCCGGCCATATTCTTTCGGGGCACTATAAGGATGAATGGGATGCGTACTATAACGGCGCCAGCTTTCCGATGCAGTTCAACAAAGTCGAAGCGAGACATACGCTGAAGATCGAGCCGGTGAAGTAGGTCGTGTCCATTTCGCGCCGCCCGGCGCAACGGCGCATTGACGCGCGCCAGCAATTCGGCCGGAGATAATCGTCCGCACCGAGCTTCAGTCCGACCACCCGATCAACCACCTGCGTCTTCGCCGCGAGCATCTGGATTGCCACGTCGATGCCGTTCTGCCGCAGTGCCCTGCATACGTCGAAGCCGATCCAAAAACGGATCGAAGATATGCGGCTGCTTGTCCAGTGGAATTCCAGGACCACGGTCTGCCCCGCGAAACTCCACCGCCGGTCTACGCTCGTCTTCAACTGTACATGCGAATACCCCGATCCAGTTGTTCCCTTCCATCCCGTACTTCGCCGCGCTGCCGATCAAGTTGCTTGAGCGGCTGACATCCGGCATCGGCGACAATAAATAGAGGAATTTCATGGCGAGCGTAAGCGATTTCGAGAAGATGTTGCCGACTTTGTCGCGTGCTCTCAATACCGGGCCCAACCAGTAGGCAAGAATCGGAACGGACATATAACAGAACCGGCTGAATTGGAACCCTTCCTGTTCCGGCCCCTCGTCATCGAAGATCCGCGGTTCTGCGCGGGTTTGTGCTTGGTGGGTTTCGCCGCGAGTCCGGAACGGACTTACGCCGTCAGTTAATCGCCGAGTAACTTACCGGCGCGGCGTTGCGCGTCTACTTGGGATTGCCGCTCGGCGCCGGAGTCGAAGAGGCCTTGCTGGTGCATCGCTTCGTACTCCTTCTCCATCTCCGGCCGACGCCCGCGTAAATACGGGCGAAAAAGCCTCTGGCCCGGAGTCGGTTCCTCCGGTGGGAGAGGCGGGTCGAGTAACTGAACGTTTTCGTGCACGCGCTGCATCGAGTGTGCTCCTGAGTCTGTTATTGGTAGTCGAGAACACTCCGAAAGGAATACCCATCGGCAAATTCACGAGCCAGTTCTTCGTCAAGATCTACTTTGAACAAATGTTACACTTTATTCCCGCGCGAGTCCGGCTAGAGCGTTCTGACCTTCAGGTTCTTGAAGTACACCGTTGCGCCATGATGCTGCAGCGATAGAGGACCAGTGGATGCGGCATTGTTGAGTATGTCGCGAATGGTAGGTGCTGCAGCCCATCGCTTGGAGGTTCCCGCGCGGGATTCCTCGGAATGCAGCGCACCGTCGCACACCAGAACGCCGTTGATCCAGTGCTCGAAGTGGTCTCCATTGACCACCAGTCGCGAGGTGTTCCATTGGCCCGCCGGCTTAGCGGCTTTTGCTTTAGGAGGAATCATCGAGTAGAGCGCCCCGGTATCGTGGACATGGTCGGTCTTGCTCAATTCGGGATATCCGGCATCGTCGATCAACTGGAATTCGTAGGAGACTGTGTATTCGAGGCCCGTGGCGCCTGGTCCCAAGGTTGTCCGGTTGGAATGCGATGCGGTAATTTCGTGCTCGAGTCCGGCTTCGAAACCGGCGTTCCTGTCGACTTCTGAATTGTCCATGAAAATGGTGCGCTGGATGCGATACTTCACGCCCGTGTTGCCGCGTGCGGAAATGCGCCAATCGAACTTGAGATCGAAGTTGCCGAACGATTCCTCACTCACCAGGTCTTCGGTGATGCGCGGCTTAGGAGTGGTCTTCAACATGCCGTCCTCAATCACCCAACACTCGCCTGGCGGCTTCTCGCTCGCCGGGTCGTGCCAGCCTTTGAATGTATGGCCGTCGAACAAGAGCCGGAAACCAGCCTCCTTCTCCTCTGGCGTTAGCACGTTATCCGCGGCCTGCGCGGTGAGGCTGGCGGCTATACATAGGATCGCTGCTTTCATTGCTTGATTATGGCGCTTCCATATCCAGTTGTGGAATAGCCCAATTTCCTCAATAATCATCGAAGGACGTGTTATGCGAAACGTATGGTTGCCTTCGATCGTGGTTGGTGTGGCAGTTGTCTCAATCGGCGCTCCGGCGGTGAAAAACTGGGCAGCCGATTCGGAGTGGATCAGGACACGCTTTGGGGGCTGGGGAGGACCCGGAGTCGACGCGCGGCCCGGGCCCATGGACACAATCGCCCTCAAAGACTACGCCCCGAAATCCTCCTTGATCGTCGCTGAAACGAGTGTGCCGAAGGCGAGGTACCCCGCGGTTGACGCGCACAGCCATATCAATGCGCACACGCTCGAAGAGGTTCGTCAGTGGGTCCGGACGATGGATGAAGTCGGGATTCAGACTAGCGTGGTCCTCACCGGCGCAACCGGAGACGAGTTCGACAAACTGGTTGATCTGTATCTCAAGTCCTATCCCGATCGCTTTGCGCTCTTCTGCGGGCTTGATACGCGCGACATGGACAACCCCGATTATCCGGACCGTGCGGTCGCGGAGTTAGTTCGTTGTTATCGCAAGGGCGCACGTGGGGTCGGCGAGTTGTCCGACAAAGGCACTGGCTACAGCCGTGACACGAATCTACCGCGCGATCGGCGATTGCATCCCGACGATCCCCGGCTGAATCGTTTCTGGGAAAAGTGCGCTGAGCTGAAGTTGCCCGTCAATACCCACGTGGCGGATCATCCGTCGTGCTGGCAGCCACTCGACGTCTACCAGGAGCGAACGCCCGACTATCAGCATTTCAATCTCTTTGGCAAGGATGTTCCTTCATACGCAGAATTGATTGCCATGCGCGATCGCGCCGTCGCCAGACATCCCCACACCACCTTCATCGCGTGTCATCTGGGCAATCAGGGTCACGACCTCACCACTCTAGCCAAAGCCCTGGACCGTTATTCCAATCTCTACGTCGATATCTCGGCGCGCGATTATGAGATCGGGCGAGCACCGAGGACCTCCGCGAAATTTCTAACGCTTTACCGTTCGCGGGTGTTGTTTGGAACTGACATGGGACGCGAGAAGAGCATGTTCCAGGCGTGGTGGCGACTGCTCGAGAGCGACGACGAGTTCATGCCGGGCCGCATGTGGTGGCGATACTACGGCCTCCAACTGCCCGCTCCTGTTCTCGAGAGTCTCTATCGAGGCAATGCGCGGCGGTTGCTCAACTGGACGCCCGGAAGCTAGTTGGCTCGGCGTCGTCAGTTTAGGCCGCTGCAAATGCCGGATTATGCCTCATACGGTGTTGCGCGTATTGTCATTACTGCGTTCAACGTCATTTTGTTCGCCATAATCAGAATGAGTATGCGTCGGCGGAATCGTGCCCCACTTGCTGGCGTCAGTAAACGATAACCGGCCACACGCGGCGATCCGCGCGCGGTTCCAAATGGGGGTAGTTTCAAACAGTCGGCGCGCGGTCCATGGCGCGCACCAGATTGGTTCCGATTACGAAGCTAGGACTTCCGTCTCACAAAGGTCCTGATGGATGCCCTGGAATTACCGCGAGCAACTGCTATCGGCCGACGTATGATGAATCTTGCCTGGCCGAAAAGGATCGGCGGCGGTCATACGAATCGACCTATCAAAATGCCTGTATAGCGGCTTCTCGCAAAAGCGAAATCCGGAGACGTTTTCGGCCGGCGACGAAGACAGGCGAAAATGTTGCGGGCTGTTCTGTACCCACGCGTCTCCACCAACGATCAGTCGACGCTCGCAATGCAGACGCGTGCTCTGCGGGAGTATGATCGCCGTTCTGATGTGGCGTTTGGACCGCCGGGTCCCCGCGTGCACGATTCGTGCGAGTGCTGAGCAGGGCAAATTTGCCTTAACATGGTTGGAGCAAATGCGGCTACCGCTAGCCATTCTTCATGTCAGCGCTGGCACCCTCGCGATGCTCGCCGGGGCTCTGGCGATCTCTTTCCGCAAGGGCTCGCGACAACATCGCCGTGCCGGAATGTGTTCGTCATATGCATGTTGACCGTGTCTGCGCTCGGATCGTATCTCGGGTTCATCAAAGGCGAAATGGACAATTTACAGGCGGCATCTTCGCCTTTTATCTGGTGGCGACAGCGTGGGCAACGGCCGAACGAGGAGAGAACGAACCACGGAAGCTCGATTGGATTGCCCCTCCCATCGCCTTGGCCTTCGGGGTAATCAACTTTGTCTGGGGTGTAAAAGTGGCGCGTGGCCAGACGGCTGTGAAGAATCAAAGCTCGGTCGGAGCGTACGTTTTCTTCGGCGCGCTGGCCCTCATGTGCACGGCTGGCGACGTGCGAATGCTGCTGCGTGGTGGGCTTTCTGGCACGCAGCGTCTCGTTCGACATCTATGGCGTATGTGCTTTGGGTGGTTTATCGCTACAATCTCCTTCTTCCTCGGCCAGCAACGGGTATTTCCCGCATGGCTGCGAGGATCATACGTTCTTGTGGTGTTGGCTTTTCTGCCTTTGATATTCCTGATCTTTTGGTTTGTCCGAGTTCGCCTAACAAACACGTACCTAAGAGCGAGGGCTGCATCCGCACGCTGAAACGGGGATGTAAACTTTTCCGGCTGGATGTCTGCTGACCTTAGCTCGCCAGTGTTCGAGAATCTGCTACGACCATCTCGCGAGCTGTTGGTCGGCGTAAGTCGGAGAGATCTCAGTCCAATTTGTTGCGAAATAGCATCCGGACCACCTATGGCCGAGAATCGCCCTTACCTGTGTGTCTGCGCTCCGATGGTCAACCCGAGAATGGGAGGGATAGCCGGGTAAAACCAGCTTCTGACCGTCGCCGAGCGGGCCGGTTAGCAGTTATCAGCCAGGTCTGCCTGTTATGCAGCTTTGCCGAAAGGACACGATAAATGCCTGCCTAAAGTGGCCGGCAAACGTATCTTGCTCGCAGGCGGCACGGGTTGGGTACACATGAGCCGGAGGCGATAGAGCGTCTCCCGTTACGATTTAGAGCGGCTGGAGCGCTGGTAACAGAGGACAAAGCTTCTACGGAATGGACCATTGCGGTAAGCAATTTTGTCGGCAACGTTTCCCATTACGCTATTTATGCCGGTGGCGCAAACGGCGGGGAGGAACGGTGTGTCGCAAAGAGTTTGTGCCATTCGCATTGATCTTCAGTCTGAAGCGGTCCGAGGAGGATCTTACCCGAAATGGTATCTACGACCTCTGTTTGCTTATCGACCGGCCTAAGGCTATTTCCTAACATACTTTGACAGTGCGTTGCCTGGTCGAAATTCTCAGTCGATCCGACGGACTATTCGCATCGAAGGTTTCATAAAAGGGTCCTTGTGCAACGCGGATAACCCGGACTTGCATTAAATGTCCATTGTGACTCGCCACGGCCTCAAGTCAGATGTGAAGAAGTCGGGCAGCTATACGAATGAGGAAATTACCAACAGCCCTTGCGCCGCATGGTAAAAGACGGCGGCAACAATGCCAAGGTGCAAATGGTGTTCGAACTCCTCCTGCCGAACTACAGCGACGAAGACCTGAAACGGCAGATTGCCAAGCTCTAAATAAACGAATCCCCGCCCAGTGGTGACTGGCGCGGGGATTTGTTTGTGCTCGCTCTGATTTCAAAGCGAAGCCAGGAAGCTGATGACGTCTGTCGTGTCCATTTCGCAGCCTAACACAAGAAGGGTGGCGTGGAATGTAGTTTTGGGCATCCAGGGCGGCGTATTCTCTTCCGACCTCCTCGCCCGCGAAACCGCAAAGTGGACACCCGCCGGGTTCGCCGAAGAGATTGCCTTTTGTGTCCTGCGCAGAAGCGCCATAGGCTTTCTGATTGAGCAAGCTATCCGGCCACCCAATACAAAGCTCGATCCCGAGGCCTTCGCGGCACTGTCGGCGAGACTCCGCTTTTCCGAAGCGCGTCCGCCGGGCTTTCACCTTTGGCAATCGGCGTCTGCGTTGATGCACGGTTCTGGGGAGGAACGGAGCCGCGCTCCCACGTGACGTTTGAACTCCGCTGGCTGCTGCAGGTTTCGGCTTCCGGCACAGCCGCGCAGTCGCGACATTCTCGGCTCGCACCGCGATGGTGTACCTGCCGAGGCAATCGAAGGCATTCGATTCCTCACCGCGGCTGGAGCGGGTTTAGCGTTCCTGGATTCGAATCAATCGGAGCACGGCCACGGCTGCGAATAGAGGCACGATGCTGGCGACCGCCAGAATCGGACCAAACGAGTAACGATCGGAAACAATACCCGTCAGGTATGTTGCCGCAATAGTCCCAAGTCCCGCGCCCGTGCCGCTCATTCCGCTGACCGTGGCGACGCTGCCGGGCGGATAGAGATCGGCAGGAAGCGTCAGAATCATAGTAGAGAAAGCGGCGTAGGCCAGCGTCGAAATTGCGAGCGAGCCGACCAGGACGGCAAAACCACTGACGAACACGGGCATCGCCAGCGTGGCCATGCCGAGTGCTCCGGCCACGCACACCGCCTTTCGCGAGCGGTCGACCGTCCAGCCGCGGCGGATGAGAATGCTCGAAACGCCGCCTCCTGCGAAGTTGCCGGCGTCGGCTGCCAGAAATGGGATCCAGAAGGCGAGCAGGTTGTCTTTCGGCGAGTAGCCCTTCGCGACCAAAAGGATTGCCAGCCAATCGGTAACAAAATACCAGACAGGATCGGTCAAGGTCTTGGAAACAATAATGCCCCAGGTCTGCGGCATGCGGAGTAGCGTGGAATAGGAGAGTCGAGCCGCCGCGCCGGATGAAGAGGCGGGGATACGGCCCTTGAGGATTAGGGCCCGTTCCTCGGGAGAGACCCGCGGGTGGTCCTCGGGCCTGCGGTAGATCCAGCGGAAAAGCGGAATCCACAAAAGCCCAAGCGCGCCGGTGACGAGGAATGCGGGCCGCCAGCCGCCCGTGACCCGATAAATCCAATACGCAATGAAGGGCGCGGCCGCGCCCCCGATCGCGGAGCCGCTGTCGAAGAGTGCGACGGCCCATCCGCTTTCCGCTCTTGGAAACCACTCCGCAACCGTCTTGGTGGCTCCGGGCCAATTCGCCGATTCACCAGCTCCCAAAAGGAATCGGAAACTACATAGGCTGCGCAGTCCGGACCCCGTGGAGGCTATCATCGCGGCAAACGAGTAGAACGCGACTGTGAACGTCAGTCCTCTGCGAATCCCTACTATGTCGAGGAAGCGTCCGGAAACAGTTTGCCCCAGCGCATAGGCCACCCGGAATGAAATGATGAGCAGCGCGAAAGTCTGGTTGTTCCATCCGAATTCGTGCTTGATGTCCGGCGCCAGAACGCTCAGCGTTTGCCGGTCGATGTAATTGATGACGGTCGAGAGAAAGAGAACTCCGCCGATGTACCATCGCAGGCCCCGGATCGGAGATTTGGCCATTAGCGCAGCCGATCGTAAACGACTTTGCCGCCGGCCACAGTGCGAAGCGCTTCGATGTCCTTGATCTCATCTTCGGGACACGTTGCGTAGTTCTTGGTAATGATGGCGAAGTCCGCCAGTTTGCCGGCTTCGATGGAGCCTTTGTCCTTTTCCTCGAACGTGAGATAGGCGCCGTTCAAGGTCCACATTCTCAATGCTTCCATCCGCGTGATGCGCTGCTCGGGATTGAGAACGTTGCCGTCGACCATCTTTCGCGTAACCGCAATCCACATCCCGAGGAACGGATGGTACGGGTTGGTGGCCTCGCGAGGATCGAAGCGAATCATATGATCGGACCCGCCCCCGACAACAATGCCGGCGTCGAACAGCGAACGCAGCGGCTGAAAATCTTTCATGCGCTCCGGACCGAAGACGTCCTTGATCGCGGGCCCGTCGAGGTAAAGCCAGAACGGTTGTATGTCATAGAGGATTCCCAATTTCTTGGAACGTTCGATAGCTCTCGCGTTGGGAAAGTTGCCATGCGTTACAGTGAAGCGGCGATCGTGGATCGGGATAGCGCGGTTGGTGTTCTCATAAGCGTCCAGCAGCGCGTCGGTGGCGCCGCCTCCGGTAGTATGCGCAGTCATTTGCCAGCCAAGCTCCGCCGCCGCATTGGCCATTTCGTAGAGGTTCTCTTTCGGAACGCTAAGCACGCCGCGATAATTGGGATCGACGAAACCGTAGATCTTCGTATTGGGACCGTAAGGCTCGCGAAGGAAAGCGGTGCCGATCAGGATGCCGCCGTCTGCGATGGTTTTAAGCGATCCAACGCGCAACCATTTGTCGCCCCATCCCGTGGTGAACGGAATGTGCTCGATCTCGGCTCGAACCTGCTGCGGCGTGCCTTGCGCCTGGATGAGATAAGTAACGAAGCTGCGGGCGGTGAGTTCGCCGGATTTGTAAAGAGTCTGATAAGTGCGAAAGCCCTCAGGGCCCTCGCCACGGTCGATGATGCTGGTAATACCGACTGAATTATAGCGAGCCAGCATGTTCTTCAGTGCCCACAAACGATCCTTCGCTGTGATCGGGCGTGGACTGCGGAGCGTCCGCAGCAGTTGAGGCGCTCCTAGAATCAGCCCCGTCGGTTCGCCCTTCGAATCTTTTTCGATACGGCCGTTCGCGGGCTGCGGCGTATTGCGATCGATGCCCAGTCTCTTGAGAAGAACTGAATTGATCACGGCCGCGTAGCCATTATCCGCGACCACCTCGCGCGTGGGCGCCGCTTCATCGAGTTCATAGCGCGTGGGGTAACGATGGTCGATGAGGCGCGTCGAATAGACCTTCGGGATGAAGATAAGCCTGTTGTGAGGGAGTTTCTTATCCTGTGTTTGGATATAATCCTTCAGCTCGGCAATCGAATGGATTACTGGGACGGGACCGTCGATCTCGCTGAGCGCCGCGCCGATCGGGTGCACGTGCGTATCGATAATCCCGGGCACCATGCACTTTCCGCCGAGATCGATTTTCCTGGTATTGGGACCGGCCGTCCTTAGCACGTCGGCATTGGAACCGGCGGCAACAAACCGATCGCCTAGCAGAGCAACAGCTTGCGCCGCCGGATGTGCGGGCGCCATCGTGATTATGGAGGCGTTGAAGTAGATAACGTCTGGAGCTTGTGCGAACGCAGCCAGAGAGGATAAGAGAATGAGCGGTAGTGCGCGGGTCATAGCCTGTTGAGTGATTTTGTCATGATTCCTCATTTATTGCACGTTATCTTTGCAGGTCCGGTTTACAGCGTTCGGACCTTCAGGTTTTTGAAGCACACGGTTGCGCGCGCAAATCGTTTCGCCCCATTCAACGAAATATTTCCTCCAATTTCAATAACTTCCAAAAACATTTAGGACGCCCTACCCATCTCGTCTGCTATCAATAAATTAGCCAGAGACTGCTGTATCCGCTCCCGGCAACCCAGCCCGATAAAGCAGGGAAATTTATCGCGGTCCTCGCAAAGGACAGCCAAGGAGAACTATACCCATATGGCCTCACAAGCCCAAATTGACGCTAATCGCAAGAACTTCCAGAAGTCGACCGGCCCCCGGGGAGAGCGTCAGCCAGACGGTCCCAGCGAAGACATCCTCGTCTACACAATGGCGGAGCGCTTCTGGCACAGTTCGCGTGCCGCTGCCATTTTGGCCGACCGCCTCGACTTCAATGACCAGGAACACGACTCGAAACGGTTGGCTAATGCTCCGCTACCACACCACCGCCGGCCGCGCCCGAGCCAAATGGCTTCTTCCGAAAATTACCGGTTTCAAAATTCGCTTTTTGTGTCACCGGATCTGGCGGCGCTCCACGCGCTTCGCTTCATCGGTTTCCACAAATTCGGTGGAGTCGAGGAGAAGCGCGGTATCAACTGCCGAGGTTAATCGGATGATGACCCGTTTCTCCTCCCCGCTCATCAAACCGGACGTGCCGATTTCCAGCATCCGGCTTCCCGACGGACTTCACGCTCAGCACACGTCAGGAGTCTCTCTCCTGCTTCGCTTTCGCGCACAGTTTCCTCCAGAGTTTTCGAAGACTACTGAGGTTTGTCAGACTCATCGTCAATTCCCTCCTCCTTCCCTCCTTCAGAAACGCATCCGAAGTAAGGGCCCTTCGCTCCACGGACATTACTCCGCTTCGTCGCTGTCGGGTCGGAGGTGGCGCGCTTGCGCGCTGGCCACCGTCCGCCGCTCAAACTGTACGTGCAGTTTTCCCGCATACAGCTTTCACGAAGACTCACGCTTCCGAGATGCAATCGAAGGAATCAACTGAATCAAATTGACCAGCCCGTACTCGCCGTACAGCTTGGTTTCCGGCAACTGTCGCCAGCCGCCGTTCCGCCAACGCTTGCATCGATGCGACCGAATGCGCCGCACAATCCAGCCGTCGAGCCGGTGGAAGAGCTTTCGAACGTGGGCTCGCTTGTAGTGATGGCCCCATCCCCGCAACACTGGGTTTAATGCTTCAATCAACTCCTTGGTCTTGAGCGGTACGCGTCGGCTGGTAAGCGCGCGCACCTGATCCATGAACTTCCGGATCGATTTCTCTCGAGGGACATTGCGTACAGCGCCCCCGATTGAGCACCACTGCGAATCTTGCTCGGGGGCAACCGGAGTTGCTTACCGCGCTTGATTTTGTACCCGAGAAAGTCAAATCCTTGCTGGACGTGCACAATCCGCGTCTTCTGCGGATGCAACTGCACACCCAACTCATTCAGAATCCGAAGCGCCGCGGCCACCGCCGCTCGCGCTTCTGCCGCAGACGAACAGGTCACGACCCAATCGTCGGCATACCTCGTAAGCTGATATCCCTTGCGCCTCATCTCCTGATCGAACGGCGTCAGAAGTATATTACTGAGCAAGGGCGAAACCACCCCGCCTTGCGGAGTCCCGCGCTCCGTCGGAAACAGTCGGCCCCTGCCGTAGCTTCCCGCCTTCAGCATCGCCTCAATCAGGCGCAGCACTCGGCCGTCCGCCACTCTCTGGGCCACCAGCGACAGCAGTTTCGCATGATCCACCGACCCGAAAAAGTCCTTGAGGTCTGCGTCCACGATCCACTCCCGACCGCTCTGAATCTCCTTCCAAACTTTGCGCATGGCGTCCTTCGTCGATCGCCCTCGCCGATATCCGAAGTTGGCTTCATCCAACACCGGCTCGAAGATCGGTTCCAACCGATTGAGCAACGCTTGCTGACATACCCGGTCATAAATCGTCGGGATTCCCAACGTGCGAAACTCGCCCGGCTTTCCCGCCTTCGGGATCTGTACCTGCCGCACCGGTTGGGGCCGGTAAGCGCCATCCTTCAGTTCCCCGTACAACCGATCCAACTGCTGATCCAGTTGCGCGGCGAATCCTGCCAGACTCTGCCCATCGACACCACCACTGCCACCATTGGCCTTTACCATCTCCCAGGCCATCTCCAAGTTCTTCCGCTGATACACCTTGTCAATTAATGAATGGACCTTCTTTGCACCCGTCGGGTTGATCCAGTCCACCAGTCTCCTCGGACGAGAATGTACGGGTATTTCACTCATGCAACTGATCCTCCTCCCCGCCCTTGCTCATCTGGTTTTCTCTCTCTTCCCTACCGCCTTCGCCCGCTGCCTTCCCCGGCCCACTTCCGCCGCCGGTTGCCCGGTCACGCAACTTTCGCTGCGCTTGTGGTACTACACAGCCGTCCGTCTACTGTCAGAGCGTCGCTCGCCACTTCGCTCTCGCTTATAGGTCCGCTTACCCCGGTGCCACCCAGGGACTCTGCCAGTCCTCCTGAGGTCACGCATCACTCTTCCGTACCGTGCCATCTGCAAACACCTTGGTGCGGTGGGTGAATGAGAACGCCTTCGCCTATATAGTGCAGGCTCGACCTTGCCCCACCTTTGGCCGACCAGTTCATCTTCGGGGTAGCCCCCATCGATTACAGCCCGGTACTTCTCCTCATGCCCTTCGGATTCCACCTCGCGATGGACACCCTGCCCTCCGGGAAACGCAAGCGGTGGCTCCAGGTCCGCCTTGGCTGTGTCCAGCTTTCGCCTTCGTGCCCGTTTAGGCTTCTCCATACCTGCCTCTTTCCCGGCCCGCGAGGCATTACCCCCGCGTTCGGATAGGACGCTCCTCATCCGAGCGCCAGAGGGACTTCAACCCTCCTGAACAATGCGCTGCTCAGCGCACACTATGGCCCTCTCCGAGACCCAAGCTGGCCGCGACCCTGACGGTCGCGTTGGAGTCGCCCCCACCAGCTCCGGGCTTCCCCTACTTACGCAGATTGCCTTCTCTACATGCCGTGCTCACTACCCCGGTGGATCGATCCGGCGCTTCGGTTTGGTTCATGATGCGCTCCCGCATCGGGCTTCTGCCCGGACCGCTCTGGCCTTCCCTGAACAAAGGGCAGGTCGGCATCCACAACTTTCCTTTCGAGGCCTGCTCAAGCTTCACTCGCGTTACGGCCTGCAAATTTGCTCACCCACCTTATGTGGGCTTTGTCACGAGGCTCCCATCCCGTCGGTTTACCCGGCGAAACGGCCCGTCAGCTATCCAGTCATACCGACAACTCCTGGAGTGGGACTCTCACCCACTGGTAATCTGCGCCGTAGAGGCGCACCTCCGTTCCGCAAGATCCCGCGCTACAGCGCAACCACATTCAAGAAAACGGCGGTTTGCGTCATCGCCACGCAATGCCTCGCCCAATTCACCCAACAAACCCGGTTCTAAATTCGGCCTGGGCGTCATCTAGATGGCGAATGAAGCCGATCATAGGAATAACGCTGACGGGTGTCCCTCATCTCTCTCTGCGGTCTGTTTCAAAATTCGTGCGTTTGCGTCATCGCTGTTGGCTCACGATTGGGTGCGTTTCCAAAAGTGCGCCTTGCCCCGCTCGCGATCGCCACCTTCAAAAAACCACACTCTGCGTCACCTCGACCGAACCGCCGCTCAAACGGAGTTCGTCTTTTCCAATCCGGCCGGACAGCCAGTTCGCCGCCTCCATCGAAATTTTCGCGTAAAGAATCAACAATATGCAAAAAAGCAAAGACCGTTTCCTTGCACTCGTCTGCTGTAATCAAGACAGCTAGGAAGTTCCACGTCTGTGCGAGAGGCAAACGAACGGAAATTCAACGCACCGGCAGCATAGTAATCCGCTGCGCAGGACATTCCGCGTCGTGCGCGCCACAGGCGTGAGGCGATAAATCCTTGTCGAGACAAACGCGTATTTCGGACAACTCGCCGGCTGAGCAGGCCACCCGCAACGAATCCCGAAGACGCGGATTGGCGGACACGAACTTGGCCTCGATCTCACCGGGGCTGGCGTCGATTCGATGGTCGGGCTGCTTGAATTCGGCCGGGATTGCAATGCTATCGTAAGCCCTGCGGACGATGTCGAAATAATCGGCGGCGCTCAATCCGCTGCACGTTCCGTGATCTCGCCACTCATGCTGGATCAGGCTTTCGCTTGGGATCAGCGCCAGCGTGCGTTGCACGATCGCCTGCGCCACCGGACGCGCTGGGGCACACTGCGAAGGGTGACCACCGTTATTCATCTGCGGCCACAATCCGTGGACGACAAATCCGAGGCGTCGTCCCGGTCCACACTCCCGTGCATCGTGTTGCACGTTGGGACGGTCGCAAAAATCGGGCGCCCACGAAAGTGAGAGTAGGTAGTAGTCGAAGTTGCCGGGTTGAACCCGTTCGCCGCTGCGCCGGGAACGGGCCATAGCCCCGGACAGGATCAATGCGCATAGAGCGAGGCCCACATAGCACCGCATAGGCTACTTAATATAGCGCAAGACGGCTGCTAATATACGGCTTGCTTGTCTTGTTAGTAGTTCTGGTAGCTGGATCGACGGTATTTTCGCTGCTGGCCATAATTGCTGCTGAGCGATACCGGTCCGTGAAGCCGCCCGTTGTTTCAGCGGAGCGATTGCCGCCATTGACCGTTCTGAAGCCGCTGTATGGGCTCGATGAAGGACTGGAGGAAAATCTACGCAGCTTTTTTCTACAGGACTATCCGGTTTTCGAAATTTTGTTCGCCGTTGAAATGACTGATGATCCGGCAGTCTTCGCGGCGCGGCGGTTAATTGAGGAATATCCGCGAATCCCGGCCCGCTTGCTGATCGCGGGACAATCCCCGTCGCCGAATGCCAAGGTTCACAGCTTGCAATGCATGTTGCGGGAAGCGCACCACGAACTGATTGTTATGGCCGACAGCGACGTTCGTGTCACCCCGGGATTCCTGCGCATCGTAGCGGCGGAGATGAGCGCGCCAAATGTGGCGCTCGTCACCTGTCCTTATCGGGCAATGGCGGGGGCCAGTATCTGGTCGCGATTGGAAGCAACAGGTCTGAACACAACGTTCCTCGCGGGAGTACTGGTGGCGCGCATGATCGGCGGTATGGATTTCGCGCTGGGGCCCACCATCGCGACCCGGAAGACGCATCTTGACGAAATTGGAGGAATGAACGAATTGCAGCATTATCTCGCGGAAGATTTCGTAATGGGCAACCGGCTGGCGCAACAGGGCCGCCGCGTCGTGCTCTCGTCCTATGCAATTGAACATCGCATCGGATCGCAGCCCCTTGGCCCGAACTTATCGCACCGGCTCCGCTGGAATCGGAGTACTCGGCGATCCCGCCCCTTAGGCTACGTGGGCGAGATCTTCACGCATACGCTGCCGCTTGCTCTGGCGCTGGCCGCCTGGAACTCTGGGTGGTGGCCGCTGTCGGCGGCCGCGATCGCGATTCGCTATCTCGCGGCGTGGCGGACCGGCAATGCGATCCAAGCTCGTCTGTCATATATCCAGTTACCGGTTCAGGATCTCCTGAGCTTGGCCATGTGGGTCGCGGGATTCTTCGGAAATCGGATTACATGGCGGTCGCGCCGCTTCGCCATTGATCGTCTCGGCCGGTTTCAGCCGCGGATCGGGACGAGATAAGACAGTCGCGGCACATGACATCACAAAATTTATGTGAAACACTAACCTTGATCGTGCGATTTGGGTTTACACTAAGAGCGACGCGTCCGCCTGAACCCTCATTCAGTATCTACGAACGAGTGTCTCTTTATCTAATGCTAGAGTTGAATGCCGGGACTTGTGCGTTTGACTCGCATTGCGGTATTTTTGCAGAATTTGCGCCTAAAAGGAATCATTTAAAATGACGTCACTTCGAAAGCTCTCGATCGTTCTCCTTGTGGCAGCCGCGCTGCTATCTTTCGCATCGATGCCGGGTCAGGCACAAACGTTGACCGTGTCGTGCAATAGCACCAGTTTCCCCAGCGCCATGAACTCCGGGTCCTTCTACACTTTAAGCTGTAATGCCTCTGGCGGAACGGCGCCCTACACATGGAACCTGAACGGCACCCTGCCGTACGGCATGATTTCTAATTCCAGCCTCAACGAACTCGTCGTCAGCGGGGCGCCTTCCACGACCATCCCAACTTACAATTTCTTCTACACCGTGACAGACGGCAGCAGCCCTCAGCGAGCCGGCCAGACGCCAACTTACAGCGGCACAGTCTCAACTGGCGGCGGCGGGACCGGTGGCATTATCATCACGGGTATTTCGCCGCAGACGATCACGGCCGGTGTGGCGGCTACCTTAACCGTCACCGGAACGGGTTTCTCAACCAGTTCGCTCGTTTTTTACAACGGCATTCAGGAACCCACCACCTTTACTAATTCGACTTCGCTCACGGCCACCATTCCCGCTTCGCAAGTTAATGCCGGCACTGCCACAGTGCAAGTGCACGATGGCGCGAACCTGTCCAACTCTATTAACGTTACGGTCACCGCTAACACCGGAATCGTGATTTCGTCGATCTCGCCGTCGACGGTCCCCGCAAATACCACGGTCACACTTACGTTCACCGGAGCCAATTTCGCTCCCGGTCAGCTAATCAGTTTCTCGGGAGCAAACACGTCGCTTCAGGTACCCTCGGGTACAGGCTCAACTAGCTTCAGCCTCATCGTTCCCTCAAATGTCCTGACTATACCGGGAATTGTAAATGTCCAGGTCGGTAACAGCGCGGCATATCAGTTGACTGTCACTTCGAGCGGCACTAATTCTCTTACGGTTACCTGCAACCCCTCCTCGGGCCCAGCGAGCCTTAATGTCTTCTTTAGCCAGACATGCCAGGTCGGCACCGGTGGAACTTCGCCCTACACCTGGACTGTCTCCGGGTTGCCATCGGGTCTTACACAGAGCTCGCCCAATGGAGCCGGATCGATAACTTTCAGTGGCACTCCCACCGTCTCCGGGCCGTATTCCTATACGGTTCAAGTAATTGATAACAGCGCCACCAGGCTAAGCGGCAGCGTGACAATCGCCGGTACCATTAGTTCCTTGGGAGGCGGCGGCTACAATATTACATCACTGGCGCCCGCATCGGCGGCGGCGGGTTCTCAGGCAACCGCGCTGACCGTTTTCGGCAACGGCTTTTCTAACTCTTCGCTCGTGTATTTCAACGGCTTCCAACTAACCACCAGCTATGTGAGTGCCTCTCAAGTGAGTGCGCTTATCCCCGCGAACCTGCTTACTACCTCCGGAACCGCTACCGTCACTGTGATCACTTCCGGCGTGTCGACGAACGGGCTTTCATTTACTATTGGCAGCGGGACCGGCAGCGGTTCACTTACGGTAAGCTGCACGCCAGGGACAGGTCCGTCCGTCATTCAGATCGCATATACAACAACCTGCAGTGTTTCAGGCGGAGTTCCGCCGTATAACTGGCCCACGCCCGCGGGCCTCCCCGGTTATTTGACTTTGAGCTCGAGCACGGGTAACTCAATTACAATAGCCGGCACGCCAAATTCATCCGCTCCTTATAACTACACGGTGAAAGTGACGGACAGCAGTTCTCCTGCGCAGTCGGGCGGCTTGCAGTTTGCGGGAGAGACCAATCCCACCAGCAGCGGAACCGGAAGCACGACAGTAACCTCCATCTCTCCGACCTCCGTGCCGCTCAATTCAGCGGCTACCACTTTGATTGTGAATGGAACCGGATTTATCCCGGCCAACGGCTCCGTTTCAGGTTCGCAGGTCGTATTTGACGGATTTGCGGAGCCGACCACTTTCGTCAGCGCCAGTCAGTTGACCGCCGTTATTCCCGCCAACCAATTCACCTTTGCGCGGGCTGCTTTGGTTACTGTCAACACGCCGGGAACCGCGCCTTCGAATGGAGTAACTTTCATCATCGGAAATGGAGGTACTGGTGGGCAGTTCTCGATCAATTGCAATCCAGGCATTGGCCCTTCGAGTCCGAACAGTTATTACGCCGCCACCTGCGGCGTTAATGGCGGCACTGGACCTTACACCTGGACTATCAGTTCAGGCTCTCTTCCCGCTGGTTTAACTCTCTCCTCGGGCGGAGTTACCGGGGGCATCAACGGATATACGACCTTCAATGGAATCTATTCCTACACGGTGCAGGTAACCGACAGTAGCTCGCCGGCCAATGTCGCCCAGCTAACGTTCGCCGGAGAAACCGGCACCGGCGGCGGTACAGGCGGTTTATCGATCAGCCAGGTATCGCCAAGTTCCGTCGCGCCCGGCTCCCCGGCGACCTTCATCACGGTTACCGGTGTGGGCTTCAACACGTCTTCAACTATCAACTTTAGCGGGACCACTCTGCCGACCACTTTTGTCAATTCCGGCCAGTTGACGGCAACCATTCCTGCTTCCTTGTTGACTACCGCGCAGAATGCCACCATCACCGTCAGTTCTTCTGGGATAACTTCCAACTCGCTGACATTTACAATCGGTACCGTCGTCACGACTTCGATTTCCATTAGCTGTACACCTTCCGCGGGACCGCCTAGCCCGGGATTCTCCTATTTGACAACGTGTAGCGCGACTGGCGGGAAAGCGCCTTATTTTTGGAGCGTGGTTGCGGGCTCCCTTCCCTCAGGTCTCTCGCTTGGCGCTTCGAATGGAGCGACAGTCACCATAACCGGCACCACGTTCCTGAACGGACAATACGCTTACACGCTGCAAGTTACCGATAGCAGTACACCGGTACTAACTGCATCTTATCCGTTCGCCGGTTCGCTCGGCTCCTCCACTGGAAGCGGATTCGCAGGCACGATTACCTCGTTGTCCCCTACATCCGCAATGGTGGGTGGGGGCCAATTCACGTTGACCGTAACTGGAAGCCAGTTCCAAAGCGGGCTCTCGACCGTCCTTTGGAATCAGGTGGTGCAGTTGCCGACCACCTTCATCAGTTCGACCCAATTGAGTGCGACCGTTTCCGCAAGCCTTCTGACCGCGGCTACGACTGCAAACATCACTGTACAGACGTCAGGACTCGGAACGACAAATAGCGTCGGTTTCTTTGTTACATCGGGTCCGGCGGTCACGGTATTGCCGCAGTCGCTGTCGTTTACTTATGGACAGGGCGGTACCTTCCCCCCGGCGCAGATCCTGAAAATTACCAGCAGTACGGGAGCAACGGGCTTCTCAGTTACTCTGAACGGAGTTTACAACACTACTACGTGGCTCGCCTCGAGTCCTTCCTCCGGCGCGATTCCCGGTTCTGTCAACATCAGTGTTGCGCCTTCAGGCCTGCCGGTCGGAACCTATAGCGGCACTGTAACCATTACCGGTTTTGGCGTTGGCGGCGGCACGGTTGTCCCAGTTACGCTGAACGTGGTCGGACCGCCCACGCTCAACGCCTCTCCGCTGACCTTGACTTTGACCAGCGCGTCGGGCGCCTCGCCCGTAACCGCTACCGTGAATGTAACCAGCAGCGATAACACGACCGTGCTGCCATTCACCGCTTCCGCCGCCACCAACAATGGCGGTACTGCCTGGCTAACAGTTTCGCCTGCGAGCGGCAGCACTCCGGGTACGGTTACTGTAACCGCGTCAGCCGCTAATCTGACCCCGTCAACTTACAGCGGATCGATTACTCTCACCTCGGCGGGAAGTTTGGGGAGCACCAAATCCATTCCGGTTACATTCACCGTGACTGCCGCGCCTGCCTCCCTTACAGTTTCTCCGGCGAGCCTTACGTTCACGTATCCTCAAGGCGCGCCTATTCCCGCTGCGCAAACCCTGTCGGTTACGGCCAGTGGCAATGCGGCTGTTGGTTTTACAGCCGCGCCGGCGATTCTCACCGGCGGAGCCTGGGGCCTTACCGTATCGCCCACGTCGGGCTCGACGCCTGGAACTTTATCGGTCACCGCTCCCCTGCCTCTTAGCGCGGGTCAGTACACCGGAACCGTGACGATTACCGCTCCGGGTGCCACGAATAGCCCGGTAACGGTGCCAGTAAATGTCAATGTCACTTCGCCGGCTAGCCTTACGGTCGCGCCGCAGTCTCTTACGTTCAACGTTGCCGCGGACGGCGGTACGCCTGCTCCGCAGAGTGTCTCGGTGTTCGCGAACGGTGCCGTCTCATTCACTACCTCCGTCTCAACCACTACAGGCAGCGGCTGGCTGAGCGCCAGCAAGAGCGGCCAGGCGCCAGGTAACGTCCAGGTGAGCGTCAATCCGGCGAGTCTGACGGCGGGTCAGACCTACACCGGAACTGTTACCGTCAACGCGCCCTCGGCCATCCCGAGTACCATTCAGATTCCGGTAACGGTGGTCTTCGCGTCTTCGGTAACGATGCTGCAGATTGTGCCTTCTCCCGTGCTCCTCAGCTATTCGCAAGGCGCGGCGGCTGACGTTCAGACCGTGACTGTGCTGAACGGCAGTGCCACGAAAATCAACTTCACGGCGCAGGCGACATCGAATACCTGCGGTTCTTGGATTACTCTTTTGACTCCGGGAGGCTCTGCGTCCGCGACCGCTCCTGGATCGGTCGGTTTCACCGTGAACCCTTCGGGCTTGAGCGCACAGACCTGCCGGGGCTCTATCGTCATTACCGATGGCAACGGCAACTCCGCCACTGTTCCCTTGTACATGGCAATTAGCGCACAATCGCAATCGGTGCTTTTGTCGCAAACCTCCATGACGTTCCAGTCCGCGTCTGGCGGATCTGCCCCTCCCGCTCAGACCTTCCAGGTCCTGAACCCGGGATCGGGTTCACTCTCGTGGAACATCTCGGCGTTATCTTTGACGGGTGGGTCCTGGCTCAGCGTCTCCTCTACATCTGGAAGTTCGCAAGGCCTATCGCAACCGGGCTCCCCGATCAGTGTCTCGGTTAAACCGCAAGGTCTTGCGCCGGGCGTCTATTACGGAACTGTCCAAGTTACGTCGGCCGGTGCAGCAAACAGCCCTCAGGCGATCACGGTGGCTTACACCGTGGCCGGCTCTGGTTCAAACCCGTCGCCGCAGGTTTCGCCGGCGGGCGTGATTATCACGGGCACCACCGGCAACTCGGATACCCAAACGGTCACTATCACAAACCCGAGCGCCAATATGGTCACCTACACAACGTCATTCGGCACAGATGACGGACAGAATTGGCTGGTAGCGTCGCCAGTGACCGGCTCTCTCGCGGCAGGCGGCACATCGTCAATCAGCCTGAGCGCCACGTTAACGAACGTCGGCAGCGGACTTCGCCATGGCACTCTCCGCCTCGCCTTCTCCGACGGGTCGTTCCAGACTGTGGATGTTCAACTGGCCATATCCGGATCTCCGTCGACGAGCACCGCGGGAGTAGGCACTTGCGGATCGAGCGATGTGGTCTTGGAGTTCCTAAGCCCAGCCCAGGGCTTCTCGGCCCCGGCTCGATCCGGAGTGCCGCTGCAGGTACTCGCGAAGGATTGCACTGGTAATTTGCTCACCAGCGCTGGTACGGGCATCGACGTTCTGATTGGTGGCTCTCCCATGGCCGACGTCCGGCTCAACTACACCGGCAATGGTGTCTGGGCTGGCACGTGGACCCCGTCTGGTCCGGCGCCGCAAATGTCCCAGGTCACCCTGACTGCCCGCGCTGCCGTACTCCGCGGCGGAAGTGTCGCGACCGGCGCAATAACCGCGACTGTCGCGCTCGCGCCTGCGGTTACAGGTGCGCCCGCACTGATCTCCGGTGTGGTCAACGCGGCTAGCTTCATGCTGCCGGGTCTTGTCGCGCCTGGCACCATGGTATCGATCTTCGGCTCGGGGTTGGCTGACGCTCAGATGAGTGTCGGTTCAACTCCCTTCCCCCCCACTTTGCAGGGGGCTCAGTTTACCCTACGCGGCGTGCCGCTTTCGCTCTTCTATGTGAGCGACACCCAGGTGAATGCGGTGCTTCCCGCCGGTATTGCGCCCAATGAAACGGATCAGATCCTGGCAGTTCGTGACGCCACGCAGTCCACCCCGGTGAATCTACTGGTGGCCGACACCGACCCCGGCCTGTTCTCGGTAAACCAGCAGGGCAACGGACAGGGCGCCATTCTGCTCAACGGCTCGTCGCAGGTGGCCGGCACGGCTACTCCCGCAACCGCGGGAGATTACCTCTCGATCTTCGTCGCCGGCCTGGGCGCTGTAAACAACACCCCGGCCGATGGATCGCCGTCCACGGGAAACTCGACCACTTTGATCCAGCCGGTCGTGACTATAGGCGGAATCCAGGCAGTTGTGGCCTACTCGGGCCTTGCGCCCGGCGAGGTCGGCCTGTATCAGGTAAACGTGCAAATCCCCGCCGGAGTGCCAACCGGCAACGCGGTACCGGTCATAATTACGGCGGGCAATGCGATGTCCAACACCGTAACCGTCGCTATCCACTAACTGAACGCGACTACTGAGCCGCGGCTGTGAAGGAGCGGCACGAAACAGCACGAGGGGTACGCAGGTGCCCCTCAGTGCGTTGGTACAATCGCCAACGGAAGCCAGTTCTGGCCGGTGCTGGGCCCGGGCTTCAAACCCGGCGGGCGGTACTCTGTATCGCCGGTGGGTTCGACACCCACTGGCTTCCGCCAATGCAACATTCCTCCGGTCTTGGACGTCTATCCCAAACGGGGAGCCGTAACCGTATATACGGCGCTGGGGCCATCAAAAAAAAGCTGGAAAAAGCTGAAACATTTTTGACTATTTGCGTTATTTTAAGAGTTAAGCAATTACATGAGAACGCTGACTTATCTTCCCCGGTTCGCGGCGGCGCTGGCGGCGGTCAGCGCCTTGGCGGTTCTGCCGCTCCACAGTTTTTGGCGTCAGGATTACTTCGCGCCCAAGCACCGGCTGTCCGCCATCGGAGCTTCGCGTCCGGACCTTGATTCAGTTACACTAGCTGCGCGCACCGGGCGCATGATCGAGTCGGAAACGTTCACTATTCTTCGCGAGCCGCTGGCCTTGGTGGGCGCGCGGCGAATTTTCGCTCCCAAGCTGCAGTCGCTCTTCAAGCAGGCGGCGGCGCAATCGGGTTTCCCGCTGGAGACGCTCAGAGCGATTTCGTACCTCGAAAGCTTTGGCGATCCGAACGCCCAGAGTCCCGCGGGCTGTAAGGGCATTATGCAGTTCTCCGAAGCCACGGCTCGCGGCGCGGGTTTGAGTGTGATCCGGGCAACCCGCTATCGCACGACCACCGAAAGGACTTTGGTGCGGCGGAAAGGGAAGAAGCCGCTGGCTCGAACCGTGCAGCGGAGAGTTCCATACACGGTGATCTTACGCGACGATCGGCTCATTCCGGAGCGCGCGATTCCGGCGGCCGCGAACTATCTGAGCCGCATGACATCGAGGTTCGGGAGCCGCGATTGGGCGATCTTCGCCTATCACTGCGGCGAAGGTTGTGTGTCGTACTTCCAGAATCTGCGCGATCAACTCAGTACATCGGCCCATCCGATGACGAGTTATCCCTCGGTCTTCTTCAGTGGAAGCCCGGTGTGGCGGCGCGAGTTGTATGAACTGATCCAGGAGCACATGCTGCGCGACTGGTCGCCGACTTACTACTTCCGCGTGATGTGCGCCGAGCGGTTGCTGAATGTTTACGAGAAGGACCCGGAAGAGTTCGAGACGCAATTCAGCGCATTCCGCAACCAGGACAAGCCTGATCAGCGGGCGAATCATAGGCTGGTGGTATGGCTGCGGTCGGAGGACCTGTCCTTCCAAAGCTGCGAAGATCTCCGCGCGGCCGGATCCCGCCTGGTCCATATCATGGACGAACCGGATTACTACGGCTTCGAAGTGGATAGGAACATTGGGGCGGACGATCGGCCCAACCAGCAGTATTACTGGCAGGCATCTCCATCGGCGGTGGGCACGCTCCTGTATTTGTCGTTCGAGACCCGTCGGCTTTTCGATATGGATAAGCCCAAGCACGAGAAGTTCGTGCCGCTGCAGGTCACGGATCTGGTCTACCCGGCCGATTATAAGGGACGGCTGCAAGGCAGCGCGGGCGAGAGCGCCGTCGATTTCAACGCGCACTGCACGGGTCAGGTGTTCGATATCTCCCTCGCCCGGCTTGGTCCGCGCGAGCGGGAATGCCTGCGGTTCATCCTGGATGAGATGGGCTGGGACGGATATCTTGGATTCAGCCAGGAAACGCCATCGACCGACATGCTCCACATCGGCTGCTCGCCTTCCTCGCGCGACTTCTTCACTCAAGTCTATGAGGACGCGATCGGCGAGCGCCAGCCGTTGAGTTAGGGCGCCAATTTACCGAATTTTCACAACTCGTTGACGACATAGGGTATCCCTGGCCGGTAGCATCCAATTGAGGAGCTACTGTGGATACCGAATCATTCAACGATGTCATCGCTCATTACGGCACCCGGATAAGCCATTGGTGTTACCGTTTCACCGGCGACCGTGATGGCGCGAGCGATATGGCGCAGGACGTACTGCTCCGCGCTTATCGCAACTTCCACACCTTCCGTGGCGATTCGCACCTGTGTACCTGGCTCTACGTGATCGCGCGCAACCACTGCGCGAACGTGATGCGGCAGCGCAAACGGCAAACCATGCCGCTCACGGATCGCCTTGCGGCTTCGCTCCCCGACGACACAGCCGTACGAGCCTTCTCGAGAATCGAGCAGGACCAGACCGCTCGAATGCGGGTTGGCAGGCTACTCCAACGGCTGACCCCGCGCGAGGCCGAAGTGCTCTGGCTCCACTACGGGCATGAAACCCCGCTGGACACTATCACCCATGCTCTCGGACTGACGAATCGCAGCGGAGCAAAAGCCTACATCGTAAGCGCCCGCCGCAAACTCCAGCGCGGCCCCGCCAGCGTTCATGCGTCATCATGAAAGTGACTCATGCAACGCATCGCCATCGACATGGATGAAGTTATCGCCGATACGCTTACCAAGTTCCTCAGCGTCTGCAACGCGCAACTCGGGCTCTGTCTGACCAAGAGCGATCTCACGGGGAAGAACCTTTGGGAAGTTATCGGCAGAGAGCACTTTCCCAAACTTCGAGCCTTTGTGGACGAGCGGGATTTCTTCGCAAATCTCGACCTCATGCCCGATAGCCAGGACGTAATTCGCAAGCTGATGGACCGCTACGAAGTCTTCATCAGTTCAGCGGCCATGGAAGTTCCCACTTCATTCACTGCCAAGTTCGATTGGCTCAAACTGCATTTCCCGTTCATTCCCGCCAGTCAAATCGTCTTCTGCGGGGATAAAAGTATCCTCAACGCCGATTACCTGATCGACGATAACGCCCGTCACTTTGAACGCTTCCGCGGCGAAGGAATCCTGTACAGCGCTCCCCACAATCTCCGAGTGGAGGGCTACCGCCGCGTACACAGTTGGAAAGACGTGCAGGCTTTGCTGCTGTGAATCGGACTCTTAGTTCTCGGACGGCCTTTCCACATGATCGATCACCAGCACATCGACGGGAGCCTTAGCAGGTACAAGCTTTAGACCAAGTTGTTCCTGTAGAGCGGTAAAGATTGATGGACCGGTCGTGTCGGCTTGCACGTTATCCGCAACGAATTCCAAGTGGTAATCGAATAGCCCGGTCAATTCGGTTTTGTCAACAATCGTGCGATCCACATAATTGGAGAGTTGCGCGGCAATCAAATAAGACAATGGCAATTCATGCGCGCCGATGGCCGACACCGATCCTACCAGCCTCCCTCTCTCGGGCCCGCAGGCATTTTGAGGCAACGGCCCTGCTGGCAAGTGATTGAAATCAACGGGAGTGCAACTGCCTTTCTTGACCTCTTTAAGTTTGGGACTGCTCTTGGCCACAGTCAGAAAATAAACCGGTAACTCCCGTGCCTCGCGGTGCACCTTCGAATTGAAGCCGTTCCTCGAGTAGCTCTTGTAGCAGCGGCCCTTCCATCTGTACAACAGCCACGCCGCTATCCGCAGTGGCATGAATGTCTTAGCGCTCCGAATCGATCCAGCTTGGGCCGCCCGGGATCGGACGCCGCACGAGATTGAGATCCACGCCATTAGCGAAGAGAATGTACGCCGATAAGATCAAGTCGCGTACCGGGTAGCATTCGAGGGTCAACCTGCCATGTGACGCACTTCGGCGTCCGCCGCTGCAAGAATTGTTCAGCTTGATTGAAGCGACTTCGAATGATGCCTTCGTGCAGCCTGCTGTGCGGAACCCAAACCAGCGCTCATTATGACGGCCAACAAAACCTGAGCTTGTCGGTGCATTGTTCGCCCTCGTAAATAAGAGCATACAGGATTCCGGTATTCGACGGCAGCGTCTATGGAAGTTCGAGGGGTGCGGATCGATTCCGCGCCCCTCAAGTCTAAATTGATGAAGCCTATTCGAGAGAGCGCAGATAGGCAGCCAAAGCCTGAATGTCCGCGGCACATTTGAGAGACTCGTCGGTGAGGCTCATCGTTATTCCCTCAGCGGCTTGCAGCGCATCGGTATTAAGGCCAAGTCATCTCGGATTGCGAATGTTCGACGTGGCCTTTTCCACTATGAAAGTATGGAGCACCGCGATCTCTCGTTTCGCGTCTATGGAGATACCGCTGTGGTAGTCGGTGTCACTGTAAAGGCAGTTGGGGTATCACTTGAGCGCCGGTGGACTCCGGGCTTTCCGACCCCGCTAGCGAGTAGCGAACACAGGGCGAATCGAAACAAAATGCAACAAGATTGTCGTGTTGCAAAAACTTACCCCTTTGCGCAACATCGCGGAAAACGGTTTTATTAGTTAGTTGACTGGCATTGTCCACCTCGGCATAACTGCCCGGTGTAGCCGCATCCACCGCGATAATAATCGCGTCAAGATGCTGCCGCAGAAGCCACCAAGGTGAGTCTCCAACAACAACCATGGAGATTTTCCGGTCGGCAGGGTAGCGATCAACCAGAATGCGCATCAGGCGCACAGCGGGATGCATTAAGACGCGTCTATACAGCTTACGCGCACGTAGCTGCAACGCAAATTGACTTTATCGATTCCGCAGAATGGATTCGAGAGCCGCTGTATCGCCCTCCTCCAGAGCGGCTTCCACCTTCAGGCTCAGGCGATCCCGCCCTATCGTCGCGATGGCAATCGTTCTTCCGTTTCGGCGATAGATTGCGCAGGCGTCGTGTTTTTCCAGATCGCCCTGTATTTCACAACTATCCCAGGATGACGCGTGCCCAACGTACGCGATCGTGACGTCATAGTGCTGGCTCCAGAAGAACGGCGCTTCCCGGAAGGCGCCACCGATACCGAGCATCGAACGCGCTACGGCCTGCCCCTGGCGCTCCGCTACGACCCAGTGCTCGATTCGCGCCTGTTCGCCGGAAACGAATTCCGGATATCGCGCCAGATCGCCAGCCGCAAAAACATCAGGTGCGTTCGTGGCCAGCGTTTCGCCGACAATAACGCCGTTATCCACCTCTATCCCCGCCGCTTCCGCCAATGACGTTCGCGGCGACACGCCCACACCGAGGACTACCAATCCGGCCCCGACGGACTGTCCATCGTCAAGCTCGACCCGATCCTCTCGAATTGCACGAGGCGTAGCGTTCAGGAAGAAACGGACCCCGTGCTGTTCATGCAATTTCTGAATGAATCGGCCCAGTTCCACACCCAGAATCTTGCCCAACGGAACGGAGTCCTGCCCGATGACCGAAACCGGGAGGCCTCGATGGCGGAGCGACGCGGCAACTTCCAGCCCGATAAAACTGGACCCGATCACGGCGCAGGTTCCTGCCCGCTGCGCTTTGGCGATAATCGCTTTGCTGTCTGCAAGAGTCCTGAGCCGGCACACGTGCGGCAGGTCTGAGCCCTCGATCGGAAGCGAACGCGGCTCCGCGCCGGTCGCCAGCAACAGAGCGCCGTAGCTGAGTGTTCGCCCGCCACGCAGAGAGACCTGGTGGCTGGCCGGACTAATGCGAACAACCGGATCATCGGTAACCAGTTCTACTTGAATCGATTCGTAATATTCGCGGGTGCGGAGGGGAATCCAGTCTTCCGGGGCCGTACCGGCAAGAAAATCCTTTGAAAGATTGGGACGATCCACCGGGCCGGGTTCCTCGTCGCCTGCCAGTGTGACGGGCCCGGCGTATCCTTTTGCGCGCAGTTTGTCCGCGCACGCCGCGCCGGCAGCGCCAGCCCCGACGATTACC
This sequence comes from Terriglobia bacterium, assembly GCA_963767545.1. Lineage (GTDB taxonomy): Bacteria > Acidobacteriota > Terriglobia > Bryobacterales > Bryobacteraceae > CAVVFX01. Next base: position 31,950 of record CAVYEV010000078.1, on the reverse strand, counting down.
ACAGAAGAAGGATTCAGCGGGCACTGGACGCGAAAGTCTGGCGTTTTCTTGCCGTCGATCATCACCATGCCGTCCTTACGCCGGACGTTAAAGCAGGACACGGGATTGAGCGCCGGCGCGCCTTCGGCTTCGCCGGTACGCAGGCTGAATCGCGCATGATGCCACGGACACCGGATCGTCGCGCCCACCACCAGTCCCTCCGCCAGAGGGCCGCTGTAATGTGTGCAGACGGCGCCGGTCGCGAATACCTGCTCGCCCTGACGCACCAGGATTACCGGCTCGCCATCGAAGTGACCCAATAAGGGCACATTTTCTGCGAGTCCGTCGAATTTCACGCCTGCCCTAAGATCGGGGCCCGATAACTCTTGAGCTTTGTCTTCTGCCATGTTTCGACTCCATTAACCTTACGAGAATGCCGCCGCCCAATCTATGTGCGTCCACGCGCATGTCCCGCCGCTTCTTCCCAAGGGCGCACTCGCAGTTCAAGGACAAGGTCTCTCCGGATATACTCTAGTACCAAATTGCAAAATTGGCGTACAGCACCGCTTGCTTACGCGCGCGGCTCAGCAATTACTTCTGAGCCGCGACCTGAGAGATTCGCAGCTTCAACATCGCACCGGAAGACCGGCGCAACTTTGGCAATCGCCGACAGAAACCGGGCGGCTACGCGATTCATCTCAAACTGTTCGACATCCCGAAGGCCTACGGCGCCGAGAGAGCGGCGAAGGCCGGGATCGCGGTAAAGGCACACGATGGCTTCGGCTATTGCGGCTGGATTGTCCGGCTCCACAAGAATCCCACTTCGAACCAATTCCGGGATGGCCGCGGCGCGCGCGGCCACAATGGGTTTGCCCGCGGCCATCGCCTCCAGGAACACGATGCCGAAGCCTTCCTGTACGCTGGGCAGGCAGAAGACATCGCAACGGTTATATTCTTCGGCCAGGGTGGACAAAGAGGCGTCGCCAAGCCACCGGACGACCGGTCCGAGATCCAATTCCCTGCAAATGCCTTGAAGCCGGTCGTGTTCGGGCCCGTTTCCGACGATTCGAATTTCGAGTTCGGGAATCGTTTTCCGCAGCAGGCCCGCGGCGCGCAGCAGGATATCCAATCGCTTGCGTGGATAAAACCGGCAAACCGACAATACAATGAATTTGCCGGGGGCAGCCGCGGCGGGATTGGCCTTGAATAAGTCGCGCCAGGCGTTCAGGTCGATCAGTTCCGGCACCACGATCGCGTCCTTAACGCCGTAGAGTTCTTCCAGGCGTTCGGCACAGTAGCGGCTTATGGTAATCACGAGATCGGCGCGGCGAGCGTGGCTTCTTCTCAAGGCGCGCCTGCAACGCGAGGCTAGCCCGCGTGGCTCCGGCTTCGAAACGCACGGCATCGCCCAGAACCCCTTTGATGCAGGCGATGTGCGGAGGCGAATTGCGCGTGCGGGAGATTGCGTAGCCATCGGCATCGATGCCGACTGTCGCGTCGCTGTCGAAGCGGCGCCAGCGCAGGCCTTCGTTGAACAGTAGCCTTGTTGCCGTGTAAACCGGGGTCGCGATGCTGGGCCGGATCACATCCACGCGAATCCCGAAGCCGCGCAGAGCCTCCGTCAGTGTCCGGGTGCCGACATAACACCCGCTACCCTTGCGGACTTCCCACGGAATAGCCGTTATGAATTGGATAACGTTCATGCCCGATCGTTCCGCCATGTTGATCCGGCGCCTCTGTGTCGGTTCCCCGGACTGTTCTGGATGGCCGATTTTACCGGTCCCGGAGCCGCCATGAAGCGGGGGAGACGGCAAGAACCCCGCACCACCGCCGGATCAACGTTTGTCGACGGATTGCCTTGACTGTATGGATTCGTCGCGCTCCTGCCGCCGTCCTCCTTCGGTTCGCGATTCGGAAGGGAAAACAGTAAAACCCTCCCTCGGCCCACTTCGTCTTCATTATCGCCGGGTTTTAGGTGTGGATGGTTGAACCATCGCTGCTGCGCCTGCCCACGCCTCGCGAAATTGTTATTTGTCCTACGATACAAACTGGATTGTTCCAAGCCACTTTACGGTGTCAGGGGCTCGATTTCTGGAAAGTATTCAAAGTCGTCGGCGTTGAAATTAGATGCGTGTGATGGCGTTAAGCTTCATCGTGGCGGCAATCTGCAATCGAATATTTCACCTCCGTGACGCGGCGGCGAAGCAAGGCCATCACTTCATCAATAGCAGTGACCGGAACCGGCAACACGCGAAGGAAGCCGAGCATATCGGAAATCGCGGCCAGCGCATCGGTGGAAGAACGCGGATTGAGAACAGCGTCGCGCATTGGTGACGATGGAAGGAATAAACCAAAACATTCTCGTCTACAATTCCGGGTTCAACGGGCATCGTCTTAAAGACATACGGTTCTGCGCCTCATTCAGGCTGAAAGCCACACCCGACCCGAATTGCCGGCGTGGGACCTCGGAGATTAGGCTCGTCGCACCAATTGCTCGGGCATCGGTACCGGCTTTCATGGCTATCAGCGCAAGCTGCGCTTCCTGCCCAGGAGTGAAATGTGCTTCCATTGCGTACGAAACACCGTCACCGCGACTATACATACCCTTGTGTGGAGGGTGTGGCGGCTATAGATGAAAGGCATTCAGGAGCCTTCGAGCAGAGTGCTCGATCCGGCGTCTTGTGTCTTAGCTCGCGGGCGTCACGTCGATGAGCAGCCATTTGGGCGCTGGTATTCTTCAAATTTCCGGTCGATTGCCACATGGTTACTCACGTCGATGTTTTGGAAGCGCCTTCCTTGAGTTTCGGCAAATTGCTGTTATTGAGCTTAGCCAGTCAGGGCCGGCCGGTTCCTTGGCTTTTGGCCGCCTTGCGTATTGCATCGACGTCGGCAAGGTCTTGAGGACGCCCCGCGGCCAGTTTTGCGGCCACCAGATCATCTCTTGAAATGAAGGTCGCCTTGAGCCCAGTGTTCGCGTCAATCACACCTTCAACCCGTCGCTCCCATGCGGCGTCGAAATCGACGCCGGGGATGTCGAGAAGAATATCGAAGCCGCGCGGATCGCGTCCAAAACGAAAGAAGCTGCCGCGCTCCGCGAAGTCTTCCGGGCGAATGCCTCCGAGCGGTACGCCGAAATCCGCGAGCGCGGCATAGGTCGCTTGCGCGTTAGCCAAATCTGCTTTTATGAAAACGTCGATGTCACTCGTAAAGCGGGGCTGTGCGTGAAAGATAACGGCGTAGCCTCCCACAATGAGGTATCTAACGCCACGGGCATGGAAGGCGGACAAAAGGTCTTTGTAGTCTTGGTACATCCGGCTCGATCTCCCAACCTTTGAGTGCGTAGGCGGTCTCGATCATCTCCTCAACCGCGTCCATCCGCTCATGTACAGGCCGACTCTGCCAGTACCGATACTCGTCGGCCTTCATTTCATCGAAGCCGGTGTACTTGCGAATGATCTTGTCCATGCGTCCCACAGTACCATGTGAGTATCAGCCCCGCCGACACCAAACCCGCCGAATCGCGAACCGGACGACTGGCCATGCTGGCCGCCGCCGGTATCCTGCTCAGCCGGATTATGGGCCTGATCCGTCAACGGATCTTTTCACATTTTTTCGGCCTTTCCGATGCCGGCGACGCCTTCACTTCAGCCGTTCGCATACCGAATCTGCTGCAGAACCTGTTCGGCGAAGGTGTTCTTTCGGCGTCATTCATTCCCGTTTACGCCAATCTACTGGCGCGGCATGAGAAGGCGCTTTCTCAGAAAGTGGCTGGGGCGATTGCCGCCATACTCGCCCTGGTCAGCTCCATACTTGTGCTGCTTGGCATCCTCGCGACTCCATTTCTGATCGACGCAATCGCGCCGGGCTATACGGGCTTGCGGCGCGAACTCACGATTCGCCTGGTTCGCATCTTTTTCCCAGGCGCAGGCCTTCTCGTAATGTCCGCATGGTGCCTCGGAATATTGAACAGCCATCGGAAATTTTTCCTGTCGTATACCGCGCCGGTCATCTGGAACCTTGCCATGATCGTGACGCTCGTTTGGTTTGGTCCGGACAGCACCGAGGATCGCCTGGCAGTCTATCTGGCATGGGGCTCCGTCCTGGGAAACTTGTTACAGGTCTTGGTGCAGCTTCCTCCGGTGTTCCGGGTGCTCGGACGTCCGCCGCTCACGCTGGGCCGAGGCTCCGCGGAAGTGCGGGCGGTGTTGCGAAATTTTATCCCCGTGTTCATCAGCCGAGGGGTTGTACAGCTCAGCGCGTACGTCGATTCATGGCTTTCGAGCTGGCTGCCGATCGGCGCTCCCACTGCGCTGACCAATGCCCAATTGCTCTACACGCTGCCGGTAAGTCTCTTCGGGATGACAATCTCCGCCGCGGAACTCCCGGCCATGTCGGGCATTTTGGGTGACGAAAGTGAAATCGCCGCACAACTTCGCACACGGCTCAATGCGAGCCTGCAGCGGATTGCTCTGTTCACCGTTCCCTCGGTCGTCGCGTTTCTCTGCCTTGGCGATATCGTCGCCGGCGCGGTTCTCGAAGGTGGACGGTTTAAGCACGTCGATTCTATTTACGTCTGGAAGATATTGGCGGGTTCGGCGGTCGGGTTATTGGCATCGACTATGGGCCGACTGTACTCGTCGACATACTATGCGCTCAGAGACACGCGCACTCCGCTGCGATTCGCCATCATCCGCGTGGTTCTGACGACGTCGCTCGGTTATCTTTTCGCGCTGCCGTTGCCGAAATGGCTCGGAATCGATCCGCGCCTGGGCGCCGTGGGGTTGACGGCATCGGCGGGAATTGCCGGCTGGGTCGAATTTGTATTGCTGCGGCGCCGTCTGAACGAGCGGATCGGCGCGACCGGACTTCCTGTTTCGCTCTCGATTCGCCTGTGGGGATCGGCGATTGCGGCTGCTGCAGCCGCTTGGGCAGTGAAACTCGTGATCGGCCCGCGCCACCCGATTGCCATCGCGGCCGCTACGCTGACGCCCTATGGGCTGGTTTATTTCGGATGCGCCTATGTGCTGGGAGTGAAGTCCGTCCGGCAGTTATGGCGGCGCGTAAGCAGGTACACGCTAGGATAGTAGATTCCATGAAGCTTTCGGGGATCTTTGCCGCCATAACTACGCCCTTCGATCACAATGGCGACATTTACCGCGCCAAAATCGAGCACAACATCTCACGCTGGGACGCGACTTCGCTTGCGGGATATGTGGTCGGCTCGTCCGCGGGAGAGGGCGCTTTGCTGGCGCATGACGAAAAATTATTGGTATGGGAATTGAGCGCCAGGCACGCCGGTGAAGGGCGTACGCTCATTGCCGACGTAAGCGTGGAAGGCGTGCGGGAGGCCGCGGATCTCGCGAGTCACGCCGGGCGTCTCGGTTATCATGCGGTGTGCGCCTCCGTTCCACAGCAGTGCGGCGAACTGATGCACGGCAACGAGTCGAAGATGCTCTTCTTTAGAGCGCTGGCGGATCGGTCTCCCGTCCCGGTGATCGTCTCTGGCCATCTGGGATTTCAATCCGCCGAAGCCATTGCCAGGCTTTCTCAACATCCCAATATCGCCGGCATGATTGGCAGTCCGGTGAAGGATGCTCTCGCTTCGGCGCGCCCCGGATTTCAGGTGTTGACGGACTCCGCGCCCATTCTGTGGGAGTCGCTGACGAATGGAGCGCACGGAGCGGTACTTTCGTTCGCCGCGGCCGCGCCGTACGCGGCTATCGCTGTCTGGGAGGCGTTTCGGACGCGGGAAGAGGAGGCCGGCCTGGACTGGCAGACTCGGATCTCGCATGCCAGTATGCTGATCACGGACCTGTACGGCGCACCCGGACTGAAGCATGCGATGGACCTCAATGGTTACTATGGCGGGCCGCCGCGCTTGCCGTTGATGCCCTTATCCGCCGACGCACAGTCCGAAATTGCCAGGGCCTTTGAGGGCTTCTCGGGAAAAACGTAACGTCGATTGCAGAAGGGATTTGCAAAATCCCGTAAAAGAACGTTAACTCGCGCAGGCGGCGCGAAACGCACCGGCAGGCCCAAGTGTCTCCTTTGGTATGAGTTCCGGCATTTCGCAACGCGGATGCCACACGACACGTCCAAATTAAAGTTGCACATCCCATTCTCTATGGTCCAAAAACGACTTTTGGTTTACCCTTTTCTGATTGCTCCCTTATTAACCAGTGCCGCAAATGCAACGCCTCCCAATCGCGTGCTCGCTCAAATCGACGATAGCCAGCGCGTATACCTCAAGGGGAACGTTCATCCAAAAGCTCTGCCGGCATACGACCAGGGACCCGTTTCGCCGACCCTCGAACTGCAGCATGTCACTCTGAACCTTAAAGCCTCCGCGGCGCAACAGGCGGACCTTAACCAATTGTTGGCGGATCAGCAGAATCCGTCGTCGGCTTCTTACCATCGCTGGTTGACGCCCGAGGAATACGGCGCGCGATTCGGAGTCAGCGACCGGGATATAGCCAAGACAATTGCCTGGCTTCAAGGGCAGGGATTAACCGTAACCAGCACGGCCCGGGCGAAAAACTTCATCACCTTCGATGGGTCTGCCGCTAACCTCCAGACGGCTTTCCGAATTGAGATTCATCACTACCTTGTCGATGGCGAACTTCACTTTGCGAATTCCACGGAACCGGCGATCCCCGCTGCGCTTGAGCCTATCGTTCATAGCATTCGGGGGCTGCACGATTTCCGGATGCACCCGAGAGTGCGATCGCACGCCGTACTTCCCGACTACACTTCGGCATCCTCTGGCAATCACTACGTCGCGCCGAACGATTTCGCTACGATCTACGACGTGAATCCCCTCTACAGCGGTGGATTCGACGGCACTGGCCAAAAGCTGGTAATCGTTGGGCAGACCGCCATCAATCTCAGCGACCTTCAGACGTTTCGCTCCATGTATAACCTGCCGGGGCAGGATCCCCAACTTGTTCCGGTACCTAACACTCGCACTCCCGGGGTTAGCAAGGGCGATTTAGGAGAAGCGGACCTCGATCTCGAATGGTCGAGCGCCGTCGCGCGGAACGCAACCATCATCTATGTCTACGCGCCCAATGTGGATCAGTCCTGGCAGTACGCCATAGATCAGAGCCTGGCTCCGGTGATCAGTTCGAGCTACGGCCTATGCGAGCCGGACGGAGGTAGCGCGTATGCGTCCAGTTTGCGAAGTCTGGCGCAGCAGGCGAACAGTGAAGGGATGACGTGGTTCGCCGCGTCAGGGGACGATGGCGGGGCCGACTGCTCCAGCCAAACCGCCACGGATGGCACGTTATCCGTAGATCTGCCCGCTGCCATACCCGAAGTGACCGGCGTCGGAGGCACCGAATTCAGCGAGGCCACCGGTACATATTGGAACGCTACCAACGATGCGAATAAGGCCTCAGTGCTGTCTTACATTCCCGAAATAACTTGGAACGACAGTGCTACCGACGGATCGCCATCGGCCAGTGGCGGCGGGGCCAGCATTTACTTCTCGAAGCCGGCCTGGCAGACCGGGGCGGGCGTTCCAAGCGACGGTGCCCGCGACGTGCCCGATGTTGCGCTCAATGCCTCCGCCGACCATGACGGCTATCTCGTCTATTCCTCCGGTTCGCTTCAGGTATTCGGTGGCACTTCCGCCCCAACGCCGATCTTTGCGGCAATTGCGGCGCTGCTTAACCAATATCTGGTGCAGAAGGGCGCGCAATTGACGCCCGGGCTCGGGAATATCAATCCCAAGCTTTACAGTCTGGCCCAGAGCACTCCGACCGCTTTCCATGACATCACCTCGGGCAACAACATCGTGACTGTCTCCTGTGGACGCCGGGGTTGCACGACACCGCCAACACCCGTCGGCTATAATGCTGGACCCAACTACGACCAGGTTACGGGACTTGGTTCGGTGGATGTATTCAACCTGATCAGCGCGTGGAGCGGCACGGCTTCGAGTCGCCTCACCCCCAACGTCACCGCTTCCGCGACCGCGACCTCTCTCTTGTCCGGCGGCGCCACAGTTCTCACCGCAACGGTGGTGGGAGCTAACGGCGTGACACCGACTGGCTCCGTCGTTTTCCAACTCGGAGCTATTTCGCTCGGTAGCGCGCAATTATCGGGATCGGCGGGCACGGCTACCGCAACTCTATCCGTCGTCGCAAGCCAACTCGTAGCCGGGACGAACAATATTACGGTGCAATATATCAGCGACAACAGTACTTTCAGCAACGCTGCCGCGACGGTTACTATAACGGTCGGCAGCGCGGGATTGTCGATTGCCGGTGTTGCCGATGGAGCGTCGTTCCAGCATAACTATGCTCCCGGCGAGGTGCTGAGCATTTTCGGAAGTGAGCTTGCTCCTTCCACGCAAACCGCGAGTTCAGTCCCGCTACCGATTACGATGGCGGGTGTATCGGTCACCATCGGCGGAGTGGCCGCGCCTCTCTACCTTGTTTCTTCATCGCAATTGAACGTGCAGATTCCGTATGAGTCTGCGGTGGGTACGAACGTAACGCTGGTGGTCACGAACAACGGCCAGATCGCGAGCTATTCGCTTACTTTGAATGCGACCGCTCCCGCAATATTCGCGGTTCCCGTGAGCGCGAAATCCGGTACTGTAGCCACACTCTACATGACCGGCGCGGGCGCAGTTTCGCCGTCGATTGCCACGGGATCGGCGCCCGCTTCCGGAACGCCGGTCGCGAGCCTTCCCAAACCCGTGAACCAGCCGGTGAGCGTAACAGTTGGCGGAATCAGCGCGCCCATCCAGTTTGCCGGCATTCCGACAGGTCTCGTTGGCGTGCTGCAGATCAACTATCAAGTGCCCGCCGGACTTACGCCGGGTGTGCAGCCTGTGGTGGTGACCATTGGCGGCGCGTCAAGCGCGGAAGGCAGCATCACGGTGACGCAGTAATCGTCTGCCGCGCGATGCGCGGACGCATCGTATCGTAAAAGTATGCCTCTTCTCGCGATCGAGTCTTCTTGCGATGAAACCGCTGCGGCTGTGCTTGCGGATGAGGCGACGGTGCTCTCCTCCGTGGTTGCATCGCAACTTGAAACGCACTGCAAATACGGAGGCGTAGTGCCGGAACTGGCCTCGCGCGAGCACCTGCGCGCAATCGTGCCGGTAGTTCGTGAAGCGCTCGGACGCGCTTCCACGACGCTCGCCGAACTTGATGCGATTGCCGTGACCAGCGGTCCTGGATTGGCGGGCTCGTTATTAGTCGGCCTTACCTACGCCAAGGCGCTCTGCTTCGCCCGAAGTCTTCCGCTGATCACCGTGAATCACATTGAAGGACACATTCACGCGGTAATTCTCGAAGCGCTTCAAGGAGGGCAGGCGGTCGAGTATCCAGCTCTTGCTCTCATCGTCAGCGGCGGTCACACGCACCTGTTCGAAGCGCCGGAAGAGGGCGTCTATCATCTCTTGGGCAAGACGCGCGACGATGCAGCAGGCGAGGCTTTCGACAAGGTTGCGAAGCTGCTCGGCTACGGCTATCCAGGCGGACCGGTGATCGATAAGCTCGCTCCATTCGGTCATCCCGTTGTCAAACTGACTCTGGCGAAAATGAAAGGCAATCCCCTCGATTTCAGCTTCAGCGGAGTGAAGACTGCTGTGCTTCGTTGGACCCAGGCTCGCGACCTCGGCGAGGAAATTGCAGCGCGCCGCCGGCTCCTCGCGTCCAACTCGAATCCATCGATTGACGAATGGCTCGCCATTACGCCACAAGCCACCCTCGACATGCTGGCGAGCTTCCAGGCGACCGTTATTGAAGAATTGCTGCGGCGCGCCCGAGCGTGCGCGGATCAGATAGGCGCGCATTCTGTGATCATCTCCGGCGGTGTCGCCTGCAACACCGGACTGCGCGCCGCCGCATCGCGCGCGATTCTTCCCTGTCCCGTATACTTTCCCTCCCGGGCACTATCCACTGATAACGCGGTGATGATCGCCGCCGCCGCTTTCCCCAAACTGCGCCGACGGGATTTCGCCGCTCTCGACGCACCCGCGCAACCGAACCTGGCGCTCGCATCCTGATCGGATAACCTGTGATAATGAAACCAGCCCTTCTCGCGGCCGCTTTGACACTGTGCATTGGCTGCGGCTCAAAGCAACCCGATTTCACCCGCGCTAACGAGTCCATCACAGTTTCAGATCTCAGTGCTCACATCGCGAAGCTTGCCTCCGATGAATTCGAAGGGCGATCTCCGGGGACGAAAGGTGAAGATCTTACCGTCGCCTATCTTACCGATCAATTCAAAAGTATGGGACTCAAACCCGGCAATCCGGACGGCACTTACATTCAGAATGTGCCCCTAGTGGGCTATACTTCCAATGCCAAAGTAGAGATCACCGCCAGAGGGAAGCCGGTAACGATGGAGCCACGGACCGATTACGTCGTATCTTCCCGGCGTTTCATACCGGAAGTCAAAGTCCCCGTGTCGGATATCGTGTTTGTAGGCTATGGAATAGTCGCGCCGGAATACGGCTGGGACGATTACAAGGGCGTCGATATCAAAGGCAAGACCATCCTCATGTTAGTCAACGATCCCCCCGTCCCGGACCCAAAGGATCCATCGAAGTTAGATGAGAACATGTTCAAGGGGAAAGGCATGACTTACTACGGGCGTTGGACTTATAAATACGAGATAGCATCGGAAAAAGGCGCCGCCGCTGCATTGGTTGTCCACGAGACAGGACCGGCCGGCTATCCTTTTGCCGTTGTCGGCTCGACCAGCGGACGGGAGGAATTCGACATTCAGAAAGCGGATAAGAACATGAACCGTGTCCCGGTGGAAGGATGGATTACTTACGGTAAGACAGCGGAGCTATGTAAGTTAGCCGGCCTGGATCTCGCTACTTTGAAGAAGGCCGCGGTAAGTAAGGACTTCCGGCCTGTCACGCTGAACGCGAAGGCTTCCTTCGAGATCGCTAATACGCTGCGCCAGGTCGACTCCCGCAATGTAATCGCAAAGCTCGAAGGCAGCGACCCACAGTTGAAGAATCAATATGTTATCTATACGGCGCACTGGGACCATCTCGGTAAGGATACTTCACTAAAAGGCGACCAGATATTCAATGGAGCTAACGACAACGCCTCGGGTACCGCCGGGTTGCTGGAACTCGCCAAGGCGTTCACCAGGATTTCGCCGGCTCCAAAGCGCTCGATTCTGTTTCTCTCCGTAACCGGCGAAGAGCGCGGCCTACTGGGCGCAAAGTACTATGCCGAAAATCCGCTGTATCCTCTGAAGGACACGCTCGCCGACATTAATATGGATGAGTTGAACCAGTGGGGCCGATCGAAAGATGTCCGCGTAATCGGTCTAGGAAACTCCACGCTTGACGATGTGGTGGAGGAAGTGGCTAAGTCGCAAGGCCGCGTGGTCGTTGGTGATGCGGAGCCCGAGAAAGGACGTTATTACCGCTCCGACCACTTCGAGTTCGCGAAGCAGGGCGTTCCGGCGCTATATCCCAAACAAGGCGTCGAAATACTGGGCAAGCCAGACGGCTATGGACTCAAGAAGGAAGCGGAATATACTACGAACGACTATCACAAAGTTACCGATGAGATAAAGCCGGATTGGGATCTCAGCGGCGCGGTCGAGGATTTGCAGTTACTCCTGCAAGTAGGTTACAAAGTGGCGGATGCCGATAAACTCCCCGAATGGAAACCCGGCACAGAGTTCAAGGCCAAGCGGGACGCGATGATGAAATAAGATGCCCACCAACGGCCTGACGTTCTTGCGCGCCGAATGGCGGGATGTCGCCGTTCTGACCTATGCCATCGATCCCGCCATCCTTCAGCCTTACCTTCCGCCGGGACTCGGCCTCGACAATTGGAACGATCAAACTCTGGTGAGCCTGGTAGGATTCCGGTTCCTGAAAACGCGAATCCTCGGCTTTCGAGTTCCGTTCTGGGGCAGCTTCCCGGAGGTGAATCTTCGCTTCTATGTCCGCCGCGATACTTCCGAAGGCGAACGCCGCGGAGTCGTGTTTATCAAGGAAATCGTGCCATACCGCGCGGTGGCGGCGATAGCCCGCAGCCTCTACAACGAGAATTACCACTCGATGCCAATGTCATTTGATACGGCATCTCCGAACGTCGAATATCGATGGCAATTCGCCGGACGCGAGAATCGCATTGCCGTTATGCGAGAAGAGCTGGCGAGACTGCCGGATGACGAATCCCTGGAAACGTTTATCGTGGACCACCAATGGGGTTATTCCCTATCGAAGGCGCGCCAAACCATCGAATACGAAGTCGTTCGCCTGCCCTGGCGCACGTATCCAGTAGAAGGCTTTGCGATCGACGTCGATGTGGCCGCCATGTACGGCCCCGAGTTCACCGACGCATTGAGCAAGCCGCCGCTATCCGTGATACTGGCCGAAGGCTCTTCTGTGGCGGTAAGCTTCGGCCGCGGACTCTAATTCTCTTCTCGCTTCGGCTGTGGCTTCGGCAAATCCTTCCGCGGAATTTTCTCGCTACGCACAGCCGTCTCGTAAACCATCGTCGCCATTACCGCCGACGCCTGCATCAGGTCGCCCGGCTGCAAACGGTCATACAGATCCATGTTGGAATGATGCGTGCGGGTCGAATACTCGACCGGATCCTGGATAAACTGGAAGCCCGGAATTCCCACCGCGTCAAACGATAGGTGGTCAGTCCCGCTGGTATTGCGAATCGTAACCGTCTCAACGCCCATATCCCTGAACGCCCCCAGCCAGGATTCGAAAATCGGCCGCGCCATGTCGTTACCCTGCAGATAAATTCCGCGAATCTTTCCCGTACCGTTGTCGAGATTATAGTAAGCCGAAACCTTACTGTGCTCCGCCTTCGGCTTCATCACCTCGGGATCGGCAAAGTGCTCCTTCACGTAAGCCTTCGAACCGTATATGCCTTCTTCCTCGCCGGTCCACAACGCCAGGCGAACCGTGCGCGGCATCTTCGCCCCAATCGCACTCAGAATCCGCACGGCCTCCAGCGCCACCGCGCAGCCGGCCGCATTGTCCGTCGCGCCCGTGCCTCCGGTCCACGAGTCGAGATGCCCACCGAGCATCACTAACTCGGGACTCGGCGATCTGTTGGCGCCCACCGCCGGAATCTCACCGATAACATTGAAGGCATCCGCGGCATCGGTAATCTTCGCGCGAACCTCCAACTCGATCGTGACCGGTTGCTTGTGTTCGATCAATCGCACCAGCCGGTTGTAATGCTCGGGCGTGAGCGCAATAGACGCCGGCGGGATCGCCTTCTTCGGATCTTCGCTGCCTGCTCCCTGCCCAAACACGGTGCCTCCATCGCCTACGGTGCCTGAGACAATTGTCGCGGCTACACCTTCGTCTAACAGGAATTGGTTCACCTTCTCGCGGAAGCGCCGCAGTGCGCCGCGGCTCTGCGGAGATCCCGGCGCACCTCCTTGTGCAAACCCGGGACGCCGCGGAATCGGACTGGCAAACGGTGAAGTAAGCGACGGATCGGGCGCCAGTTCTTCTGCTGCCAACTCGGCATCGGTGAAACGCCGGCCGAGTGGCGTCATCAGAGGCGTAAGCGGACGCATTGCGGACATGAGCACGATCTTGCCCTTCAACTTGCCCTTCCACCTCGCCAGATCCTCCTCACGCTCGATGACCGCGAGCACTGGCGTGCCTGACACTGGACCATCCGTGCCCAACGACCACGGCCGTGCGAATCCGATCAAGGGCGCGTATTCCGGCTCTTTCAAGTGCGCCGCGAAATAAGTGCAGTTCCAACCGCGCCCGAAAGGTCCCCATTTTTCCAGAGCCGTGTTCTTGAGCCCCCATGACTCCATCTTCTTGGTGGCCCATTCTCCCGCGGCCTGGAGATTCGGCGATCCGGTGAGCCGCGGACCGTAGACGTCGGTTAGATAGAAGGCGTTGTCCATGACCTTCGAATTATGGAACGCCTCATTCTTAATCCGATTGATCATCTGAAGGTCCGGCGCGTCCCCGGCAAGTAATAATGATGCGGGGAGCAAAGCCAAAAGCGCAACTTTCATTACGTCATTGTAGCTTCTCTGAATATGGCAATTTCGAGACAGGCGTTAAAGTCAGTTCGCCGGCGACTTGCCCGCGGCTGGTTTTGGAGGTTTCTGTAACACCTCTTCCAGCGTATCGGCGAGGATGAAGTTATCGAAGTAGATCGTGTCAACCGAGGGACGGTGCGGACTGCGATGGATTCCGGGCTGGCAGAAGTAGACGCTCTCGGGGCCTTTAGTCTTCAGCTTCTTGTCAAGGACCAGAACGCCGTCTAGCCAGAGCCGCGTGTTCCCTTTGTCCTTGTCCTCCGACCAATGGATGTGCATCGCTAATTGATGCCATTTACCGATCGCGAAATCCGCTTCCCAGTCCGTGCCGTTGCGTCCGAGGTTCCCTGTACCGTACTTGATTAGCGTCCCGCCCCCTTCTTTCGGCTCGACCCACCAGGTCATGACGTTATCGTATTTCGGCGGCGGCGTTCCCTCCCAATAGAAAAAGTTGTCGCGGTCCTTCGGCGGCTCGGCCATGTACATGTAAAAGGACATGTAGGTGTCGGAGCCTTCTTCCACCGTGACCTTCGGTCCTCCGACCTGCACGCGTAACTGCTGCGCGTTGAAAACATCGTCTGGGTGGATCGTGAACTTGCCAGCATACTTTCCCTCCTGGACGATGTCGGTGACGACCTCGACGTTCCTCGGAGTCGCATTCTGGTTACGGGTGCCGGTATTGCTCCACTCGCTGAGATCGCCCGTCTCGAAGCCGGCCTTGAAGATGATCTTGGCGGAGGCAGGGCTGATGAAGCACAAAATGCTGGCCAACGCAATGAGAGGTGGCGAATACCTGAGCACCAATTTCGAGCGCATTTGGATTGTCCCGTGGGAAGGTGTCCCGGCTCCCAGTGTGCCACAGAGGGGAAGAATTGAAATTGTCGAATATGTCAGGCAGTCGCTACTTCGGCGGCGGAGAGGAGATCGCCGGGTGTTTGAATGAGGCCAAACCACGATCCCATGCCGGTTGGACGGTCGCTTGGCGCAGTGTCGGACTGTCCTGTGGCCTTTAGGAGGAATCCAATTCAGATTGGCGGGGACCCGTGTGCGCTGAGGCGTTGGGGACACGGCGAGAGGTGGCCCGCGGGCAGGTATTGCGGCCGTGGACGAAACGAGCTTTGGCGATTCCAGCGAACTCGTTCGGCAGATCCTGATCAGGTGAACAGTATCGCAACTCAGCCTCGTCTTACCAGCCCTCACATCTCCCAGACAAGCAAGCCGTCCTTGTAGTGAGACACCAAACCATCCTCGCTAATCTTCAGCACGTTACCGAAGCGCGAAGCTCCTACCGCCGCCGTAGTCCTTCCACCTTCCAGAATCTGGTCATCTACTCCCGCCATTCCCGTGTTGCGCAGAATCGCTCCGAAAGCCAGCAGATTTGAGTCGCGATCCATGACGATGCTTCCATCCATATGCGCGATCGTTTCGAGTAATGCCGGGGCCATTCCGATCACCTGTTTATGGCGGAGCAGATAATGGATCTGGTCCTTCGTGCCGAACTCCTGCGGGTCGGTTCTGGGCGCCTGCGGGGAGTCGAGCAATTCGCCGATCGGCACGAAGTGTTGCGCGCGCTTGGGATCGTCGAGCACCACGAACAGCCCGCCCCGCCGGTCCTCCGCCAGATTCAGCGCAGCCGAGAACAGCCTTTGCGCAAGAGTCGCATTGCCCACGTTTTCCCGCCAGATGTCGAATTTGTGAACGCGATCCGTGAGCCGCCAACGCCCGCCCAGAAAATTGAAGACTTGCGAGCCGTGCGCCATCACTTTGATCTCGCCATTCGGCGTGAGCACCATGCAGATATGACCGCCTTGCAGCGTCGCCAGACAGTGCGCGCGATAGATGTTAGCGGTCGGCGCAGGCAGGTCGGCTTCGTTGAACATGCATGTCCAATCGCGGATGTCGACAAGATCGGCCAGCACACCTTCCCGATTGACCAGAAAGAGCGTCTGAATCCCATCGCACAGCCGATGGAAACTCTTGATGGACGTCAACTGGCTGCTGTAGGCTATAGCCTCGTGCGACGCGGCCGGTATCTTGTGGCACATGTCCGGATGATGGATCGGACCGGCGCCGAACAGCAGGGCGCCAGTCGAGATGCGGCGGTTTTCAAACGTAAGTAGCGAGCTTTCACGCAGCACTTCGATCGCGTCGGCGACATAATCGTGAGTGGTTGGGATCTCGCTATCGTCCATGTACGCGAACGGATCGAGGAAAGCCGAAATGTAGCGATCCTCCGGCAATCCGCGGAATAAGGCCAGCGTGGCTGCGGCCGTATTCTGGTTGAAAAAACTCCGGTATCGCGCCGACAGCACGCTCGCCACCGACACGACAAGGCGGATCTCGCTCTCCGTGAATGTACCGCGCGAATGCTGCAAACGGTACTCCTGGCCGAACCAGGAGAGTACCAGCGTTCCGTTCGACTCCGACATCAAATCGAGCGTGGTACGGCTTACCGCGCTACCCGTGATCTCGATCCGCGTCGTGGGCAGAAAGTAACGCAGTCCGCGCTCGAAGAACTCGTGGTAAAGAACGTGAAGTACGCTGATCGTGCCGGTCAACTTCCATTAGAGCATCTGTCCGGCTTGATTGCGTCCTTTCCACTCGCCGCCGCGTCCCCGCCAGTATTCGATCGCCGAATGTATCGTGGCGGCCGCATAGAAAAGAGCGATAGCCGGCAGCGTCAAGGACCAGAGCGGCGAGATCCGGTAGTAGCGAACCGCCGGCAAGTACGCGAGAGACATCATAAGCCACGCCGTCACGCCAAGTGCCCGCGCCATGCCCGTCCCGAAGATTGCAATTCCCACCGGCAGCGCGTAAACGATCGTCAACCCGCAAATGGCCGCGATCAACAACAGGAGAGAGTATCGCAACTGTGTGAACGCCGTTCGCGAGATCATGCGCTCGATCTCGCCGAAGGTCTGGTACTCGCGCAGACTGTGGCTCGCGTCGGCGGGCGCCAGAAATATCCTGCCGCCCCGCTGCTTGATAGCCGCAGCCAGCGCGCAGTCGTCGATCAATTCGCCGCGAATGGACTCGATTCCGCCGGCTCGCTCGAGTGCCGTTCTCCGCACCAACATGCAGCCTCCAGCCGCGCCCGTCTCCGAGCGCGGAGGATACAACATGAAAAAGAAAAACACGAATGCGGGTATCAATGCCCGTTCCGCCAACGACGAGCAATGCAGGCGCACCATCAGCGAGACCATGTCATAGCCGCCCGCATCCGCGTGCTGGATCAGGGCCCCCAGAGTGTGCGGCGAGTGGACAATGTCGGCGTCGGTGAACAGAAATACTCGGGCGCAAACGAGTCGCGCCCTTTCGACGCCCTGAAAAACCGCCCACAGCTTGCCGGTCCATCCATCCGGCTTTTCAGCAGCGCGCAGCAGTTCGAAACTTTGCGACTCTCCGATGGCCCTCCCGGCGATTGCAGCCGTGTCATCCGAGCTATGGTCGTCAACAATAAAGACCCGCATCGGCCCGGCATACCGCTGCGCTTTCCAGGACGCAACAACTCGCGCGATCCCGTCCGCCTCATCGCGAGCCGGAACCACCACGGCAACTCAAGTCTCCGCTATTGCCGGCTGGGGCGGCGGCAATGGGCGATATCCACCAGAACCACTGGCGAGCCAGCAATAAATACAGCCATATCGCAACCGGCACGCTTGCCGCGACCATGAGCGCCATTCTGAATCCTATCTAATCTATTGTGATGGCCTTCGATCCACGTGCGTACTCAGGCAGTGCCGCGCTCCACGCTGCGAAACTCCGCGAGGCGCTCGCGCTGAGTAATGACCGAGTAACATTAGAGCTGCGCGCCGGGCGGCAGCGGGGCAGCCTGATCCAAGATCTCGGTCGCGATCGACGAGAAGCCTTGTCCGAGGTTTAAGTCTAAACGTGGGCCCGCGAGAGTCCTCGGGACCGCCCCAGTTTATTTGCGAGGATCATTGGTTCCTTCTTCTAGGCGAGTGTTTGCGCGTTGGGCCGCGGTCTTTGCGAGCGAGCCGGTGCGACGTGCGATCGGGGGCTGCTTCGCGGGACAGAAAACCGGATTTGCGCAGCATCGAAAAATGGCAGAGCTGCTTGAACAAGCGTTACGCCGCGTTGAAGCCCTCCTGCCAGAGGAGCAGGATGGCCTGGCGTCGCAGATCATCGAAACATTGGACGATGAATAGGCTTGGGCGCGCAGTTTCCGCAAAGATCCTTCGATTTTGCGATCTTTTGCGCATGAAGCAGCGAAAGAGCACGATCGAGGAGAGAAACGTCCGTTGGACGAACTGATTGGGTGAAATCGTTCACCTCACGGCGTTTTTTGGTGCCTGTTCGCGAACATGCCTGAGAAAGTCAAACTCCATGCAAGACGAGCCTGCCGGTTATTCCTACGCAATCCCGCCCATTCGGGGCTTAGCTTCAAGATACCGGCTCTCACTCTAAGCTGGTGTCACCAATTGGCATCCTATGCCGAAGCACGCTGTAAACCACTGGCACGAAGAATAACGTCGCCACTGTGGCGAGAATTAATCCGCCGATAACCGCGCGTCCAAGTGGCGCATTCTGCTCGCCGCCTTCTCCAAGGCCGAGCGCCATAGGCAACATTCCGACGACCATCGCCAGAGCGGTCATCAGGACGGGCCGCAGACGCGTATAGCCCGCCTCGAGAGCAGCCGATCTCGCGTCATGGCCCTGCGCGCGTAAATCGTTGGCGAAATTCACCAGCAGAATGCTATTGGCGGTCGCCACGCCAATGCTCATGATCGCGCCCATCATCGACGGAACGTTGAACGTCGTCTGCGTCACAAACAACGCCAGCAGTATCCCCGAGAGCGCGCCCGGCAATGCCATCAGAATAATAAACGGATCGAGCCACGACTGGAAGTTCACCACCATTACGAAGTAGACCAGCATGATTGCGAAAACGAGGCCAATACCCAGCCCGATGAACGATTCCCTCATCGTCTCGACCTGCCCGCGCGTTTCGATAAAGCTGCCCTTCGGCAGTTTCGTCTGGAACTGCGCGAGGATCTTCTTCATGTCCGATGCCACCGATCCCAGATCGCGATCCTGCACGTTCGCGTATATGTCGAACAGCGGCTGCACGTTATAGTGATTCACCACCGCCGCGGTACTGCCGCGCTGCAGCAACCCCACATTGCCCAGCAGTTGCGGCATGCCCGTCGCATTGCGGACGGGCGTCTGCAGTAACTCTCGCGTCGAATCCATGCGATACTCCGGCGTCTGCACCACCACCGGATAGTCCACGCCGTTTTGCGGATTGATCCACCAGATTGGCGTGGTCTGCATGCTCGAACTGAGCGACACCAATAGCCCGTCGGCGACGTCTTTTTGCGTGAGCCCCAGTTGATCGGCGCGCGTCCGATCGACATTGAACTTGATCTCCGGAGTTTCCACGACCTGGTGCAGGTGAACATCCACGGCGCCCGGGATTCGCGCCAGGCGCTTCTCGATTTCCATCGCGACGCGGTAGTTTTTCCCCGCGTTCATCAGCGGACCGATCACCTGTACATCGATCGGCGCCGGCAGTCCGAAGTTCAGGATCTGCCCCACGATATCCGCGGGCTGGAAGAAGAAGGTCAGCGAAGGATACTCTCGCGACAATCGCGTCCGCAAAGTTCGCACGTAATCCCACGTCGGGCCATGTTTCTCCGGATTGAGGGAAACGAGTATCTCGCCATCGAATTGCCCTACCGTCGCGCTGTCACTGAACGCAATATTCAAACCGCTGTAAGGCAGCCCTATGTTGTCCAGCATGTCTTTCAGTTCCTCGCGCGGGATCACGCGGCGGATTGTTTCTTCCACGCGCGCGAACAACTGCTCTGTCTCCTCGATTCGCGTATCCGCCGGCGCACGCACGTGCAACCGGATCTGTCCGGCATCCACCTGTGGAAAGAAATCGGTTCCGATAATGGGCGTCAGCGCCGCGCACACGACGCACAGCGCGCCGAAGCAGATAGCCATGATCTTGCGGTGCTGCAATGCCGATTCGAGCAGATTGCGATAGCCTTCGCGCAGCTTGTGGAACCTGTGATTGAAGCCGTGGTGCGCCTTCCAGAAGACGTTGTCGTCCGCCCGCTCCACCTCGCCTTCTTCAGCTGCCGCAGTATAGCGATCGACCTCCGCCGCCAACAGATACTTCACCATCGTCGGTACCAGCGTCCGCGATAGGAAATATGACGCCATCATCGCCAGCACCACTGCGAGCGCGAGGGGAGTAAACAGGTAGCGAGCTGCGCCGGTCAGAAAAATTACCGGCACAAATACGATGCAAATGCACAACGTGGATACGAATGCCGGAACGGCAATCTGCTGCGCGCCATCGAGAATGGCCCGCAAGATGGGTTTGCCCTGCGCGAGATTACGATGAATATTCTCGATCTCCACCGTGGCATCGTCAACCAGAATTCCCACCGCCAAAGCCAGTCCACCGAGCGTCATTACATTCACCGATTCGTTGAGCAGGTTCATGATCGCAAGCGAGGTCAGGATCGAGAGTGGAATGGAGACACAAACAATCACCGTGCTTCGCCAGCTTCCCAGGAACAGAAGAATCATCATTCCCGTCAAAACCGCGGCGATCACCGCTTCCTTCAGCACTCCGGCGATTGCGGCGCGCACGAATATCGATTGATCGAACATCAGCGTCACCTTCAAAGCGGAGGGGATTGTTGAAACTACGCGCGGCAGAATATCCTTCAATTTGGCCACGATGTCGAGTGTCGAGGCCGCGCCGTTCTTGAGCACAGTAAGCAACGCGCCGCGCCGGCCGTTGTGCCGCACGATATTTGTCTGGATCGCGAATCCGTCGCGAACATGCGCCACGTCGCGCACGAAAATCGTGGTCCCGTTCGAACGCTTCAGCGGAAGATTATTGAACGAGGCGACCGTCTCCGGCAGATTATTGAGTTCGACGGTGTATTGGTTCGGCCCGATCTTCATGTTGCCCGCGGGCGTGATCAAGCTCTGATTGCCGATTGCCGTGACGACGTCTTGAGGAGAAAGATTCTGCGCGAACAGCGCCTTGGGATCGATATCCACCATGATCTGGCGCGGCTTGCCGCCATATGGAAGAGGAAAGCTTGCGCCCTGAACCGTCGAGAGCTGCGTCCGGATGAAGTTATAGCCGTAATCGTAAACCGACTGCTCGCTCATGGTGTCGCTCGAGAGGCTGAGCTGCAGGATCGGCACGCTCGATGCGTTGTACCGAATAATGCTTGGCGGCGTCATTCCGGTAGGAAGGGAATGTAATACAGACTGAGAACTGGCGGCAAGCTGCGCCACCGCCGCTTCCACTTTCGCGCTGGGGTGGAAGAAAATCCGAATGACGCTCAGTCCGGGTAGCGACTGCGACTCCATGTGCTCGATATCGTTGACCGAAGTCGTGAAGGCGCGCTCCGACCGTATCGTCACCACTTCCGCCATCTCCTCGGGCGAAATTCCGCTATAGCTCCAGATAACCGTGACCACCGGAATATCGATTTCCGGAAAGATATCGGTTGGCATACGGACGATCGCGAGCCCGCCCAGCGCCACGATCAGCAGCGCCATGACGATAAAGGTATACGGACGTTGGAGAGCTAGCCGGACAATCCACATGTATTTGGTACCCTTCTATTACAGCGCAGTTTGAAAAGGCTCAGTACCATTCCTCACCGAGGCATGCGCCGGCAACTTAACCGTAACAACTTCTCTATTGACTATAAATACGGCCAAGCAGATAATCACTTAAAAGAAGTAACGCGGTTTGCCAACCACAAGCCAAACTCAAACGACACGATAACTTAGCAAAACATAAGGAGGTTTATTATGTGGAGATACGTTACGGCGATCTCTTCTAAGCGTGTATCCTGGTTCTCAATTCTGCTCGTAACGGCAGGTTTTCTATCCATTCCAAAACCGGCTGAGGCCGCTCAGTTAAGGGGTGCGACTATCGCTCCGAATTGGACACTAGGTTCTCCCCAGCCCGTTTTCATCCGGGGCTGCAGCGATGCCGATGCATTTGGGCTGTCGTGCCTCACAACTTTCGGGATCGGCCCCGTATCCGACGATCTGCGCATCAACCTATTGGGAAGACCCGTCGGAACGGAAGCGTCGCTGGCGGAAAACGCGCGGATAAACGTTTTCGGACTGCTTGAGACCGGCAACGAGACACTCGGCGATTGGTGGAATCTATGGATTCCCAATGCTCGTTGGGTGGGACTCGGCGCCAATGCGGGTATCGGATATTTACTCAGCGATCCTGGCGATGTGCGCGTGGGTGACGCCATCGCTTACGTGAACATTAACAATGCGGCTCACATCCTCTGGGCATCCAACAACTCGGATGAGGCCTCGGCAACTCTTCCCGCCGATTTTCTCACGTTGTTCAACTCGCTGGTTCCGAATCCCGTAAACGTGAACACGAACATGGACGGAAGCTATGACCAGACGATGGTCCCGCTCCCAACCAACGGCGGAATGGACTGTACGACTGACCCCTTGTGTACGCCCACGTCCGACTTTCTTCCCGTGCCTTCGTCAGTCCCCGAACCTGGCAGTTTTCTACTGGCAGCCATCGGCTTGATTGGACTCGCAAGATATCGGCGCCAGACGGCATGATCCCGTCGATCTAGCTAAATTTTAGAGATCCCACGGGGTTGCGCGGCCAGTCCGACGACCAGGAAACCTCGATCCCCAAAATCGTCCAGCGCTGTCGAGGGATACCAGCGCTGCTCGATGGCCAACTCGCTACCCGGGGCACAAAGGCGGTTGATCGCCAGCAGCGCTGCCACGCGCGACGGAAACAATTTCAATTGCTGCGCTTCACCTTGTTCGTTGAAGACTTCAACCGTCTTCAGGCACTGCGTCTGATCCGAGCCGTTCAACTCGCCCAGATGACATAGCGTTCTCTGCCGCGGTCCGTCGGGCGTGCGCACCGACTCAACCAGTGACCAGTAGGTGTGCCCCTTGCCGTCTTTTTTGCGATGGTTCCGCCGCAAAAACATCAAACACGACACGTGTCTCTCTCCGAGGTCGCAAAATTGTTGCGATCGGCGGAGGAGATACTTCGTGCAAACGACGGACTGTCGCTACGAAACGGTTTGCTATACGCAGGCGACCGAAGCGCCAAGATTCAACCCCGGACAGCAATTGACGATGCATTGTGTAACTGAACGGTTCTGAGCGAAATTCGGTGACCCGGGATTGACAAATCGGTCGAGTCTAAAAGTTCACTCTCAAGGCAAGCTGAATCACCCGGCCGCCACGATCTCCGTTAGCCTGGCCGAATGTCGAATTGGTCTGCGCTCCCGTGTTGAGGTCAAACTTTGCCGACGTATCGACTCCCGAAAATTGAGTGTGATTGAAAGCGTTATAGAACTCACCGCGCAATTGGATCTTCACGCGCTCGATGATAGAAAAGTCCTTAAACGCGGCCAAGTCAAACTGATTCTGACCGGGACCGCGAAACAGTTGCCGCCCCGCATTCCCGATATAGCCCAGCGCAGGCGCCGAGAACACGCTGGTATTAAAGAACCGGGCGCCGTTTCGGTCCCCGTAGCCGAGTTGCGGATTGCCATTGACATTTATTCGCTGGCCGTCGCCGCCACCGATAAGGTCTGTCCCTTGTACAGTGCTGAAGCTAACGCCCGAGGGCGCGCCACTCGCAAACGTAATCGTTGTCGACAAGTTCCAATTTCCCAGCGCGGCTTTGACGATCGGATTCTTGAGGCGCTGAGAGCCTGGTATCTCATAGAGCCACGCTATGTTCGTAATGAAGGTACGATCGAAAGTTGACAGACCATATGACAACAATCTCCGGTCACCATAGAGAGGTAAACCGTTGTTATCGCCTGAGCCATAATCCAGAGACTTGGACCACGTCCAGTTAGCCTTAAACTCAAGGCCGTGTGAAAAACGCCGATTCGCCTGTGTCTGCAGTGCATAGTAATTCGAGGTCCCTACGGGCTCGGCGTAAGTGATGCTGCCCAAACCTATATACGGCGTGAGGAAGCTGTCCGCAAGCGGTTTGCCGGTAGTTGGATCCTGGCTGGACGGCAGGAACCTCTCGCCGTAGGGAAGCTGATTCAGATTTACGGACTGCAGAAGGTGACGGCCTAAATTGCCAACGAAAGCAACGTCGATTACCGTTGCGAAGCCGACCTCCCTCTGAACGCCGAGGCTGAAGCTATAGCTTTGCGCCAACTGGGACCAATCGTGGCCCTTGACATTCGAGGGAAAGAGAGTTCCGGCGGTATTCAGGAACGTGGTGAGTGTTCCATAGTAGGTCTTTGGAGTGTAGTTGTTCGGCGGTAGATTCTGAAGACCCGTATCGATTTGAGTCTGCGGCAGAGCGCTTATGCCGAAGCCTCCGCGGAGGGCTGTTCTTCCGTCGCCAAATAGATCGTATGCGAAACCGAATCGGGGTCCGGGAGTGATGAGCTGGACCTTTGTCTCCCCCTCCGGAACGCCGGGCGCGCCGGCTAGAACCATCCCGTCAAGAATATTGCCCACACCGGGCACGATCGCGCCGATATAAACGGCCGGAAGTTGCGCGCCAGTCACGGGATTCACCGCAACGCGAACGCCCGCGGAATTCAGGCCTGGGGCGTAGAGCTTAAGTGCATTCTTAGGGTCATATGCCTTGGGATCGAAGGCGGACTCGACATTGGAGCGCTGGTGCCACGGAATCCATGAGGTAAGGCGTACGCCAAACTCCAGAGTCAGTCTCTTGTTGACCTTCCACGAATCCTGAACATACTCTTCGAAGGCGCCGGCGCGGAAATCCGCGCCGGGCCGGGCGGAGCTTTCCGTATAGGTGTCGAAGATGCCGAGGATGGCGTTCGAATAGCCGTAATTCGTATCGAGCGGATTATTGACATCCTTGCCAAAGGCGAAATTGCCCGAGAATGCGCTACCCTGATTGCCCTTCCATGCCCGGCTGCGTGTAATCGTCAACCCGGCCTTGATTGTGTGCTTTCCGAGAACCTTGGTAATGTTGTCGGATAACGTAAAAATGGTAGTGGCGCCGTTGATCGGAGTACGCGAGTCGTAAGAGAAGCCGGCGGCGTTTGGGACGTCGCCAAAGCCCATAATCGGCAGGTAGTCGTAAGCGTTGGCGGCCGGATACCACTGGCCAAGCGCCTGAAGGCCGTAAGTCGCGCGCTGAGCCTTAGCCAGTTGCGTGGAATCGAGCGGACCGCCGGGTTCATCCCAGTGGTTGATCCCAAACGTCAGTTCGTTAATCAAAGTGGGACTAATAGTGTAAACCAAATTGATGGAGGGTGTCGTGCTGTGGCTGTTATAGAAACCTTCCACCAGTCCCCAGGGTGGTCCGGGTAGGACGCCTATCGAATAGCCCGACTGGCTGTTATTGATTTGGTTGTTGCGTCCGTATAGCCGAAGCTTATCGGTCAAAGCAAAGTCCAGCCTGTAGGTGTACTCTTCCCGGCGGGTTTTGGGGGTGTTCTGGTAGAGGAAATTGTAGTTGCCGCCACTTGTAACCCGGTCGCTGAAGTTCGGCTGAGGAAAGATACTCATGAGCTTTTGGCCGAGCGGGCTTTGTGCGCTAAGAGGAATTCTGTTGCCCGGATATTGAATCTTGGTGCCGGGCATGTAGATCGGAATCACAGTCGGGTTGTTGCCGGTGTTCACGGTCTGAGAGAAATCGCCGACGCGCTCCAGCGCCGTGGGCACCGTGAGTTTCTGCAGGGCGCCGGGGTTGCCCTGGTAGCTGTATTGGTCATTGAAAAAGAAAAAGACTCTGTTCTTGTCCGTGTTGAACTTCTTCGGAATGTAGACCGGACCACCGATGCTGCCGCCGCCGGTCGCATATCTGTAGATCGGTCGTGCAACCTTGTTCTTGTTATTGAAGAAGCTATTCGCATTCAGATCTTCGTTGCGGAGATAGGCATATAAACCGCCATGAAATTCTTTGGTGCCCGACCTGGTCACGAGATTGATAACAGCTCCGGCGCTTCCGCCGTATTCCGCCTGATAGTTCGACATCTTAACGTTGATTTCGACTAGCGAGTCCGTGGCGGCAGCTCCATAGAGCTGACCTTGGCTGGACGGATCGGCGGCATTCACCCCATCGATACTTGGAATGGTGGCACTGGCGCGGGTCCCGTTGATGCTGGAATAAATCGTGGTGTTGCCGCCCGGTCCTGTCGGGTCCGCGCCTCCAGAAATCCCTGGAAGGCTCCTCAGCAAGCTCCCATAGTTCAATCCCCGAGCGAGGAGAGCCCCGATCTCATGCCTGTCAAGGTCAGCCGAACGCTCCGCGCTTTCAGTTTGGACAGGCGTGGTGTCGGCATGCACACTCACAGATTCGGTATTACTGCCGACGACAAGGGCGATGGTTCCTACCGATCTCCTCTCACCGGCGGTAACGGTAATATCCTTTTGTTCGTAAGGCCTGAAGCCTGCGACCTGAACGGAAATCGAATAGGCGCCTGGCGCCGGGACAGCCGGGAACTCGAAGTTGCCGCTCGAATCGGATTTCGCAGTCATCAGAACGACCAAAGTGTCCTGGTTCGTCAGGGTCAGGCTGCCGTTGGGCACTGCGGCACCTGAGGGGTCTGACAGAAAGCCTGATATCGTCGCTGGCTGCTGAGCCAGGACAGGCGTTTGAAGAATGCACGCAAGAGCTGCCAGCAGCAGCGCTGCGCGCGGCATTCGATTAACTCTGCAACTTAAATTACCGGCTCGCGGAGTTCTTCCCTGCAGAAACTGAACAACGGCCCTATCGTTACGCATTTTGTCGAAATCTCCCATGGTGAGGTGAAGTGATTCTACAGGAATTGAACCGCGCTGACAACCCTGCAAGACGGAAGGTCACCGCAAGATTATGATGTCCTCTTTGCGCAAAGCAGAAGGTTTTCGGACGCCAGTTACCACAACTTGGGACGACCCCCGGAACCAGAATCACCCACAGATTCTGCTGAGAAACCCAAGTTTCCGATCAATTGGCTGGCTTGTCATTGCGCTGATGTAACCCCATAATACAAAGACATTTATATGTAAACATGTTTTTTTTAACGCCTTTTGACTCAAAACACAGAAAAACACCACTGTACTTCCACCATCAAGGCAACCTTGCCGTTGAGGGCACAGTTTGCCCTTCGCTGGTCACGGTGGAATTGAAAACAATCCTGCCATTGGCTATCACGGCGACCACCGAACTAACACTGTGCTGCGCGCCAACTACACGAGCGTTAATCCGCTGGCCGAAAATATCAACGTTCACACGCCGTTTGGGTTGCTGTGGCTCGTGAACCCCGCTTCAAAACTGGCAGCCGGGTCATAAGTGGCGGCCCAACTATTCGTTGCAGCTACGAAGAAAATAGTACTGCAGAATTTCGAAAAACTGGATAACTGCCCTGAGGGGTTTTGACCATTCGATCTTTGTGTTCTCTATTCCACTATGCTAAGCGAAAGAGTGCTTAGGAAACGCTCAAAATAGTTTTGGAGCCTAGAATCGACCTTCTCGAATAATGGTTTTCTTTCGTAACCGGTCGTTTGTGAATCCTCTGCCGAAATCACAATTCAGGGAGTTGTACTCTCTGCGCGTGATTTTAAAGCCTGATTCATCGCTATAAAACCGGCTTTGGTCCCGCCATCGAGGCTCGATTTGGCAAACGGGACCAACACACCCGAAAACTTTTCACCCTGGACAAATCTTA
This sequence comes from Terriglobia bacterium, assembly GCA_963767545.1. GTDB lineage: Bacteria > Acidobacteriota > Terriglobia > Bryobacterales > Bryobacteraceae > CAVVFX01. The sequence goes on along the minus strand of CAVYEV010000078.1, from coordinate 4,273 downwards.
CATGACGCGGAGCGATCTGGTCGATTTGGAAGTAATGCTCACCATCGAAGATTCCCGGCAGGAAGAAGCGCCCGCGCCAACGCAATTCCGCATTGGGTATCACGGTCAGTACAGCCGGGTGAAAGGTCATGCCTTTGCCTCCCTGCGGCTGAATGAAGACCGTAAGCCGATCACCCACTTTCGCAACTCCTTTGATAGAGCGGACGAAAGGGTTCCAATCGGGATGCGAGGGGAAATCTAGCAGAATGGACCACACTCGCTCGGGTGTGGCGTCAATCTCAATATCTGTTCTTACCTCGTGCATCGCTGATTCAGTATAGCTGGCATTTCTGTTCCGGTTCAGTTGGAAATGGAACTCTGTAACAAGCACGGACTCCAGCCCACGGTCTTCACCGCTGGCAGAAGGAATTCTTCGATAAGGGTGCGGCTGCCTTTCAGGCCCAACGATTCATCCGAGCAGGAGCGGATCGCCTATCCGTAGAAGAAGATCAAGACCAAGGATGAGGTCCTGGCCGAACGGATGGCGGAGCACGTCGCTTTAAAAAAACGCTTGTGGGAACTGAGCGACAGACCACGAAGGGCAGACGTGAAACCGTTCGGCTAGGTTAAACCCCTGCGCTCTTCATCAGGAGCAAGTGACTCAGCACTATTTTAAGGCGACGCTTTCGGGCGCTTTCAGCCGATGCCGAGCGATCTTGGACGTCCTTAGGAATGCTGCGCGAGCGAGCAGCCGTTTGAAGGTTTTCATAGATTGGAGCAGATCCTACTCCGATCTGAGCACTACACTCGGGTCCAGCCGCGATGCCCGCCATGCCGGTAAGAAACATGCAGCACTGGCGACCAGCGCGATCATTGGAACAGCGGTGGCGAATGTCATTGCATCCACCGGTCCCACACCGAACAGCAGCGACGCGATGAGTCGATTCAGGAAGACAGCACTTCCTGTTCCGGCAAGTATGCCTACAACCGTAAGTTGCATACCCTCCCTGATCACTTCCGCTAGCACCCTCGGGCGCCCAGCGCCGAGCGCCATTCGGATTCCGATCTCTCGGCGGCGCTCCGCGACGTTGTAGGCCAAGACGCCATAGAGCCCCACAGCATCGAGTAGGAGTGAAAGCGCCGAGAAGCTTGCCAAGATCTGTGCGAGAATGCGGGGGCGCTGGATGGATTCGCTAAAGACCTCCTTCATTTCGCGCAAATGAGCAACAGGTATGGACGGATCGACATCGTGAACCGCTTTGGTGATCTCCGCAGCGAGTGTGGTGGCAGGCAGGGTAGTTCGCACGGCTAGCTGCATCGTCGTCGGCGAGATCGCCACCCAGGTTGTCGGAGAGTCTGTCGCGATCTGGTCGACGAACAGGTAGACCTGCGTGCCCGGCGGCTGGTCAACACCGCCCTGCTTGACGTCTTTTGCCACGCCGATCACTGTAAACCACGGGCTGCCATTGTCAGGGCTGAACGGCCGCAACCGCCGTCCGACCGGGTTTTGCCCTTCCAGTAGGTGCCTGCCAACGTCTCGTTTACCACGGCGACCTTCTCTCGCAAGGCTTTGTCGGTGGATTGAAAGCCGCGGCCTTGCAGAATAGGAATGCCCATTGTCTCGAAATAGCCGGACATGACCCGTTGGTAGTAATTCACCGCCGGGTTAGGCGAGCCGGGGGGCGGGGTGTAATTGGTGATCTCAGTCTGATAAGAGGAGAGCGGGTTTTCAAGCGGCAGGCCGGTCATTGCGGTTGCGCTTGTGGCGCCAGGTAGCTCGCGCAACCGCCCCAAAATGCCTTGGTATTTGCGCACTCTGCCGAGGAGGTCAGACGTCGTGGGCGGCAAAGTGATCGAAAACGCCAAGAGCTTTGAGCGATCGAAGCCCGCATCCACTGCGTTTAAGTTCCGCACGGTTTTGAGGAGCAGTAATGCGCCGGCGATGACGATTACCGCAAATGCCGTTTCAGCTATTACGAGCACCCGGCGCACCTGACGGCGGCTCCTGCCAGTTAGGGGAGCCGGATAAACAAGCTGTACAATTTACGCGGTTTCAGATACCGTAAGGTGGATGAACAGATCTACACGTCGTAGAGCGGGAGAGAGTCGCTGGTTCAGAGTGCTCGCGACGCTCAACGAGTATCAGGCGCGGTTGTTTGTGGCCGATAAAGCGCTGGATGCGGGGCAAGGTGGAATTAGCCGCTTATCGGAGTTGACTGGGATGTCGCGAACGACGATCACCAAAGCGGTGGCGGAGTTGAACAGTAGGAAGAAGCTGACGGTGGCGGAGCGGGTGCAATTCAGGGAGGCGGGTGGCGGCCGGAAGAAGGTGGAGGACTCCGACCCAGGATTGACAGTACAACTCGGTAAGATCCTGGAGGAGATGTCGGGCGGGGATCCAATGAGCGCGCTGCGGTGGACGAATAAGTCGACCGCAGCGATGGCGAAAGAGTTGACCAGCCAAGGCCACCCTGCCAGCGACAAGACAGTGGCGCGGTGTCTACGGGAGATGGGGTATTCGATGCAGTTGAATCAGAAGAGCCGCGAAGGTCCGCAACACCGGAACCGGGATCGGCAGTCCCACTACATCAACCGGCAGGTAGCCTCCTTCCGGAACAGCGGAGATCCCGTGCTCTCGGTGGATGCGAAGAAGAAAGAATTAGTGGGGCCCTTTAAAAATGGAGGAAGGACGTGGCGGCCCAAGGGAAAGCCCGAACGAGTCAACGTTCACGATTTTCCGTCCTTGGCGGAGGGCAAAGCGATTCCCTACGGGACATACGAGATCGGAGAAGACCGGGCGGTGGTCAACGTAGGAGTGACGCATGACACGGCCGAGTTCGCGGTGGAAAGCATCCGGCGGTGGTGGAACTTGGCCGGGCGCAGGAGGAAGCAAGGGGCCAAGCGAATCCTGATTTGCGCAGATGCGGAGGAAGTAACAGCAGCCGGTCCCGTACTTGGAAGCTACATCTGCAAGGACTGGCGGACGAACTCGGAATGGCTCTCACGGTTTGCCACTATCCGCCAGGAACGAGCAAGTGGAACAAGATCGAGCACCGGCTGTTTTCGTTTATCAGTCTGACCTGGAGAGGGCAGCCGCTGATCAATTATGAGACAGTTGTCAATCTAATCGGGGCCACGAAAACAAAGAGTGAACTACGGGTGAAGGCCGTTCTCGACACCAACGATTACGAAACGGGGGTTAAAGTAACGGCATCCCAAATGGAAGCACTCTACATCCGTCGGCACAAGACTCATCCAGACTGGAACTACACAATCAAACCTCGATCTTAGAGTGTACCTGCCGTAAACTTGTCCATATTATTGTTCCGTGTACCCTTAATCCGCGTGAGCCGGACTTGAGGATTTCTGCCGTTGAGTTTGTCAGGGGATTGATCATGTACCCAAGTCCGAGCAGCAGTCCGCATACCACGGCGGCAGCTAGCGAAGCAAGCATCACAGTAGAGCCTACCTTGACCTCGCCGAGTCTGGGAAGGCTCGCGGGAAACGTGCGGACCAGAGTATCGAGAATCGCGCGCGCAAGTATAACCCCGAGGGCCCCTCCGGCGACTGCAATTATCACCGACTCGATGAGGGCCTTTCGGACCAGCCTTCCGCGGCTGGCTCCCAGCGCCGTCAAAACCGCCATTTCATGCTGGCGTGTTTCAGCGCGGGCAAGCAGGAGACTTGCCACGTTTGCGCACGCGATTAGCAAAACCAATCCCACGGCAGCCTGCAGTACCCAGATCGAGCGGCTTACCCGGCCGAGGATCTGATCTGCAAGCGGCTTCATCTGCAGGATATGGCCGCCCTGGGCTTTTGCAGGCGGAATAAAGACGTGACCGGCGTCGCCGCTGCCCGGCGTGATCCCTGCCCGCACGGCCCACGTTTCGTTGAGCGCATTTAGCTCAGCCTGCGCCGATGCTGGCGTCGAGGCATCTTTCAACCTTGCGATGAGATAGAGGTTGTGGTTGTTCCGTGCCCGGCGCTCGTCATCCGCAAACCCTAGCGGCAGCCATATTTCGGGGCGGCTATCCATGAGATCCGCGCCGCGCGCCATAACACCGACGATCTGAAGCCTCCGCCCATCGACCTCTGCGCTGCTGCCAACAACAGTTCGCGCGCCGTATGCTGACTGCCAAAGCTCGTATGAAATGACTGCAACAGGCGGCGGTTGAGGGAGGTCGGTTTCGCCTGCTGTAAAAAGACGTCCCTGAGCCGTTTCCACCCCTAGCGTGTTTAGCAGGTGGGCATCGACTGTGGCCGAGCGAATCCTCTGGGCGTGATCGCCCGCAAC
>CAVYEV010000077.1:0-22323 GCA_963767545.1 Terriglobia bacterium | reverse complement strand
AAAAACGTAGCGCTTGACTCAATCGTTGTGGCTAACTGAATCGCATCCGGCCTTCGAAGCCCGTGTCGTGAACGTTAACGGCCGGCCTCCTCCGCTATATCTGCGATCGATCAATACTTCCGTCAAGGCGAGGACAGAGGTGACCACTCAAAATTCGCCGGGATCAAGAACGGTCGAACCACCGCGAAATACGCAAAACTCTCTCTTTGATCAAGATAAGACGCGCGTGTCCAAGCCAACAGTCGCGCCTCTAAACTGCGTCAGCCCATTCCATTCGGCGCGTCCGCGGTCCACGTACTCCTGAGCGTCAATCCCTTGCCACATTCACTTGCCGAGTCCCCGAAGTTCAAGAATACTGGCGCCTCGCGCGGTTGGCGCTTCGGCGCGCAAATGCTCGGCAATCTCAGAAATGAGGCGAACTTGCTCGACCCGGCTAAGAAATTCCACACGGCACGATATTCACGTAGGCTTTCGTCACAACTGACTGAATCAAAACAAAATCGCCAGACAATCCATTCTTCGACATACGATGATGCTCATGGTTCACGAGCAGCTCAGTACGAGATCCGCAGTCGACCTTTTGATATCGGCCAGCATATCTGCTTGACCCAGCTAGTCGGTCCCCTTTGATCGCGCGGCACGCCCTCATCCCGTTGCCGAAACAAAAGCAAGCGCCTTCGAGCCGGACGCCTTATGCGGCGCAAGCACAACTCAAATTCCGTACAATTAAGCGCTTATCGCCATCGGCTTGGTAAGGCATCTGGCGATATAGGCTACCGATTACCGAAATTTGCGAAGCACGGCAAGCAAGCGTCCCTGGACTTCCACTTCGTTCGCCGGATAGTACATCGGCCTCATAGAAGCATTGGCCGGTTGCAGACGGATCATGTTGCGCGGCTCGCGGTAGATCCTCTTCAAAGACGCATCATTGCCGTTATTGACTATTGCGACGACAATGTCGCCGTCGCGATGATCCCCTCCGCGCTCGATGAGCACGGTATCGCCGTCGCAAATATGGTCGTCGATCATCGATTCGCCGCGGACCTCAAGAGCAAAGGTATCGTGTCCCACAAACTCGGCGAAGCTTAAGGTATTGCGTTCCTCGATTGCCTCCACCGGCAACCCCGCCGCGATGCGTCCCAGGAACGGCACCTCGACTGCCGTCTTTTGTTTTTGACGGCGCTGTTCCTGCATGTATCGAGGCGCAATATCGACCGACCGGCTTTGGTTGGCGCCGCGCTTGAGATAATTTTTTTCCTCCAGCGCGCCGATGTGTTTATGCACGGTTGCGAGCGAAGCCAAATCCAAAGCGTGGGCAATCTCCTCGTAACTTGGGCTGTAGCCGTTCTCATCTACGAAGCCCGCGATGAAGTCCAGCACTTCCTTTTGACGCTTGGTCAGAGCCATACCAATATATTGGGCGAAGAAAAGGGAAACGCAAGGGGGTAAATAAAAATATCAGATATCGCGCGGACGAACATACCAATCGAGCGATTCTTCTCGCGATAGCCGCTGAGGTTCGTGCGCACATTCCGGATGCGTGGACCGAAATCGCCCAAGCATGATATCTTCGAGTTTCGCTACCGCATCCGGATTGCGGGGACCGACATTGGTAAACTCTCCGGGATCGTTTTGCAAATCGAATAACCGAACATATCTGCCCGGCGTCGGATTATCGGTTTCGTATCCATCCGTTCGCTTCCGCTTCCCGGAGCAGAAGATGAGCTTCCACTTGTCGGTGCGGACGAACGCCTCTTCATTCTCTAAGTACTCGCTGAAAATCCCGCTTCTTGCAGCCGTCGCGGGGCGGCCCTCGAGATATGGCCGCAGACTCTGGCCATGTTGGATCGGCAAGCGATCGATAGTCATCATGTCCACTATGGTTGCCGGTACATCGATATGTTCCGTGAAGTCCTTGACTACCCCCTCGCGAATCTTACCGGGGAACCGCATCAGCAAAGGGACGCGCAACGCAGGATCGTATCCGCAGTGCTTCTCAAATCGCCCATGCTGCCCCAGGCAATAGCCGTGGTCCGCCATGTAAACCACCAGCGTGTCCCGTTCGAGGTTCAGCCGCCTTAACGCAGCGAGCACCCGCCCTACACTGCGATCGAGATACTCCACCGAGGTGTAATAAGACGCAATAATACCTCGTTTGTCCGTATCCGTCAGATCGCGAAAGATCAGCGGAATCTGTCCCGGATCCTCAGGTCCCACTCGCGGTACATCGAACCGCGCCGGGTCGAAGCGATCTCGATCCTCGATCGGAAAGTCGTATGGCGAATGCGGCTCCATGAAGCTCACCCACAGGGCGAAAGGTTCAGTCCGATGCGCTTCCAGAAACTGCTCCGCCAGGCGGCCCTGATATAACGACCTCATGTCATTTTCGTAACGCGGGTAAGGCAGCTTATCGGCATTCAGCCATATACGCGCCGGATCTTTGAACGGACGCCACGGCGGCTTGCCCGCCACGCTATCCGGCTTCGGCCGCGGCTTTACGTCCTGATTCCAGGCGCGCGTCAGTTCCTGCTCGGTGTCAACGATGTCGAAGCCGTGCAGCCCCGGTTTCGCCGGCTGATTGAAATGCATTTTGCCAAACACGACTGTCGTATAGCCGGCCTTCTTGAATTGCCGCGCCAGTGTCGGCTTATCCTCCGAGAGCCGCGTTGGCAGTCGCGTCACGCCCGCCATATGCGGCATCTGCCCGGTAAAGAAGCTCTGCCGCGATGCAGTACACACCGGAGAGTTGCAGTAGTGCGCCGCGAATCGAGTGCTTTCAGAGGCTAAACGGTCAAGATTGGGTGTGCGCGCCATGCGATTTCCATCGCATCCAAGGACATAGCCCGCATGGTCGTCCGCGAGGATGAAGACCAGATTCGGACGCCGGCTCGATTGCGCAGCCTGCGCGGCACTGCCAGCCATCAGTTCGCGGCGCGTGATCCCAGGTGAGAAATGCAATGCCATGGCATCTATTCTATGCGGGCCGGATTACTGCCTTTGATAAAAGCGTCAGATCCTGAGCCGCGTTCGCGCCCTCCGCGAGCGCCATTTCGAGCGGACGCGCAATCTCGAGGAGGGAGTGATCACGATCCTCGATCCGGCGCCCGCCCAGGACCTTCCAGCGGGCATGCTCGCGCATGTCGATATCCTCACACCGAACGAGACCGAGGCGTTGCAGTTGCTTGGACGCTCCGGCCAGGCAATCTCGCCCGCGGAAACTTCGGAGATCGCCGGGAGTCTGATGGAATTGGGCCCACGGACCGTAATTCTAAAGCTCGGACGCGAAGGTTGTTTTATCAAACAACCTGAGTGGGAAGAACAGGTTGCCGGATTTCCCGTGGATGCCATCGACACTACCGCCGCGGGGGATACGTTCAATGCCGCTCTGGCTGTGGCGCTCGCTCAAGGCCGGACGATTTCACAAGCCGCCGTTTTCGCCAACGCGGCCGCGGCAATCTCGGTAACGCGGCCGGGAGCGCAACCTTCCGCGCCTTCTCTTGACAGCGATTCCGCAACCAAGTTTCTTGAATGGCCAAAGCATCTGATTTCATTGTTGTTTTAGCCTGTTTCTTCGTGGTACTCGTTCCGATCGTTTGGGCAAGTGTAGAAAGCCGGCCTGCTATTGAGCCAGCGGCGAACCGCACCGATCCTTGTATCTGGTTCAGAGTCACGATGGTAAACACCGCCAAGTCTGCGTCCCCAAGACCTGGCAACAGCGTATCCGGCAGGCGGTGAACAATTAACAGGAGATGCAGAAGCTGATCGAAGAAGTATCCGAAATAGAGTGGAACCGGCTTCCGCAGAGAAAGGAATAAGTCTTTCTTCGCCTGTTTGCCTATGCGCAAAAGCTGTTCGGCCTTTCTGCGCAAGTGGTCGCTTCGATTTCTGCCAAGCTGGAGCCGCGCATTGCCGCCGCCGTGGTGGTGAAATCGGCGCTGGCGGCGTTCTGGCCCGTCTAGGAAGTCTGAATGCGCTCGAAATGACCAGACTGGCAAAAACCTGGAACCGCTACCTGGGTCAGTCACTGTGCAGTGCCGATCGCATGGGCCGATCTGGATGGATGCCGACACGGTGCGCCAAGGAATCCATCATGTTTACGACCGTCTGAAACGAAATACGTCATTGCCAGACATTCATGGTCTCGCCGTGGCGGTGCTGGACGGTCATGAGACCAGTGCCAGCTATTTGCGCTGCTGTCCGGGCTGTCTGAAACGCACGATCCATACCGCAGCCGGTGACTTGGTCCAGTATTATCACCGCAACGTGACGCTGATGTTACTGTCTGCTGCCCGGCCCGGCCATCCGACGCTGCGCCGATCGGCGGGGACGGCGCATCGCGGGCCGAAACGAAATCCTGGATAGCTCAGAGCCGCAGATCGACACCGGTCATGTCCTTCGGCTGTTGCTCGCCGAGGACGCCAAGAATCGTGGGAGCGATGTCGCGCAGCGCTCCTCCGGAACGTAACTTAGCGCCTGAATCGTCCACGAGGATGAACGGGACCGGGTTGGTAGTGTGATACGTGTGCGGACCCTTTGTCACCGGATCGATCATCATCTCGGCATTGCCGTGGTCGGCGGTGATCAGCCAAACGCCGTTCTTGCGCTTGAGACGCTTGCCAGATGCGTCCCAGGCATGCATCCACCGCTTCCACGGCGTGCACTGTCGGATTCATCTGACCCGAGTGGCCAACCATGTCGGCGTTGGCGAAGTTCATGACGATGACGTCGAAATCGCCGGTGTCGAGAGCCTTCACCACCACGTCGGCGACACCATCGGCGCTCATCTCCGGTTTGAGATCGTACGTCGCGACTTTGGGCGATGCCACCATCTCGCGCTCTTCGCCGGCATAGGCCTGCTCATTGCCGCCGTTGAAAAAGTAGGTGACGTGCGCATACTTCTCGGTCTCGGCGACGCGCAGATTCTTCCAGTTCAAGTGTGCGAAAACGTTCGCCAAAATGTTGTGCACCGTCTCCTTCGGCAGCATGAAGGGGACGGTGAACCGTTTATCGTACTGCGTCATGGTGACGTAGTTGAGATTCTTGGGAGCCTTCGCGCGAGACGGCTGCTCCAGCGTGGTGCTGGTCAAAGCCTCGGTCATCTCCCGCCCACGATCGGCGCGATAGTTGAAGAAGATCACGGAATCGTCCTCCCGAATCAGACCGACCGGCTGGTTGTGGTGGTCGACGATGGTGAACGGCTCGATAAATTCATCGGTGATGCCCATTTGATAGGAGCGCATAACCGCGTGGACCGGATCGTCGGCCTTGTTGCCCGCGCCAAGCACCATGGCGTCGAAGGCTTTCTCGATGCGATCCCAGCGCTTGTCCCGGTCCATCGCGTAGTAGCGGCCCGCGATCGAAGCGATTTTGCCGACGCCCAGTGTGGCCATCTGCTGCTCGATCTGCCGGATAAAGTCTGCGCCGCTCTGCGGAGGCGTGTCGCGGCCATCCATGAAGCAGTGTACGAACACGTGCTCCACGCCTTGCTGCTTCGCCATTTTCAACAGCGCGTAGAGATGCGTCAGCAATGAGTGTACGCCGCCATTGCTGCATAGCCCCAGGAGGTGCAGCCGATGCGTGCGGGCGTTATCCATGCAATTTAAGAAGACCGGATTATTGAAGAACAATCCGTCCTCGATCATCAAATCGATGCGCGTCACGTCCATGTGGATGACGCGGCCCGCGCCGAGGTTCATGTGACCGACTTCGCTGTTGCCCATTTGCCCTTCGGGCAATCCGACCGACGGACCCGAAGTTTCAATCAGAGTGTTGGGAAATTCACGCAACAGGCGATCGTAGGTGGGCTTATTGGCCGCGGCGATGGCATTGCCCTCGACGGAAGGGGAGAAGCCCCAGCCATCGAGAACGGTCAGGATTAGAGGCTTCGGGCGCGCCATTACTGACGGAACGCCTTCCTGCCGGCAAACTGCGCGGCGTCGCCAAGTTTCTCTTCAATGCGGAGTAACTGATTGTACTTGGCGATGCGATCCGTGCGGCTGGCTGAACCGGTCTTGATTTGTCCGGCGGAGGTGGCCACCGCGAGGTCGGCGATGAACGGATCTTCGGTCTCACCGGAACGGTGAGAAATCACCGACGTGTAACCGGCGTTATCTGCCATGCGGATTGCAGCCAGCGTTTCGGTCAACGTGCCGATCTGGTTGACTTTGATCAGAATGGAATTGGCGATGCGGTTTTCGATACCGCGGATCAGGCGCTCGGTGTTGGTGACGAAGAGATCGTCGCCGACGAGTTGAATTCTCTTGCCGAGCGTGTCGGTCATGAGCTTCCATCCGTCCCAATCATCTTCGGCCATGCCGTCTTCGATGGAAATGATTGCGGGATATTGGCGGACCCAATCGGCCCAGAACTCAACCATCTGCTCGGAAGTACGCACGCTCTTATCGGATTTCTTGAAGACGTACTTGCCTTCCGAGTAGAATTCGCTAGCGGCGGGATCGAGCGCGATGCCGATCTGCTCGCCGGGTTTATATCCAGCGAGAGTGATGGCCTGCATGACCACCTCGAGTGCCTCTTCATTCGACTTGAGGTTCGGCGCAAATCCGCCTTCATCCCCGACGGCGGTTGAATAGCCCTTCTTGCTGAGAACTTTTTTGAGCGTATGAAAAACTTCGACTCCCATGCGCAGCGCTTCGGAAAATTTGGAGGCGCCGTAGGGGACGATCATGAACTCTTGCGGATCGACCGAATTGTCGGCATGCGCGCCGCCGTTCAGAATATTCATCATTGGCACGGGGAGTAGATTGGCTCCCGCGCCCCCCAAGTAACGGTAGAGGGTAGTGCGCTGCGATGCCGCGGCTGCCCGCGCAACGGCGAGAGAAACAGAGAGGATCGCGTTCGCGCCAAGACGCCCCTTGTTGGGCGTCCCGTCGAGATTGATCATGAGGTGATCGATTCTTGACTGCCCGGTAGCGTCATGCCCGCGTAGCGCTTCAGCGATTTCCTTGTTCACATGGGCGACCGCTTTGCTGACACCCTTACCGAGATAGCGCGATTTGTCGTCGTCCCGCAGTTCGACGGCTTCATGTTCGCCTGTGGAAGCGCCGGACGGTACCGCGGCGCGGCCCATGCTCCCATCCGCCAGAAAAACTTCGGCCTCTACTGTGGGGTTACCACGTGAATCGAGAATCTCGGTCCCGGTGACCAGTGCAATTGATGACAAAAGTTGACTCCTTGGATTGGCCTTCAGAAAAGCGGAAACGCCCTTCAATTGACGATATCATGCACGCGTTCGAGTCAAAGCGCGATGCGATCGGCCGGAATTGGCGGTATTTGGGCGGCAAAGTTCATCTGGCGCAGCAGGCCTCTGCGTATGGTGTTTCAGTGTTCTTCACTACTCGTTCGGCGCGGTACCAATCGTCTTCGGCTGTGCCTTGCGGTTTGCCGGCCAATTCCCAAAGGAGTTCGGCGATGTCTTTCACGCGGCGGCCATCGTGTTGAGCCGCTGGAGCAATCGTCCAAAATCCGCGGCGCGCTTCGACAGGCATCATGGAAGCTGCGAGCATGTCGCGAATGCCGTTGTATGCGAGGCGGGCCTGCTCGAGGCATTCCAAGGCGCGCTCCGCCTCCGCGGCATCGTAGGAAGGCCGCGCGTTAATCTCGGCCAAGCGGTTGGCTTCGCGCTCGAACTGCCGGAACGCGTCGCGATACCCTTGCCATAGAAGCTGTTTGTTGGATAACTTAGTCGGCATTGCTTCCATATAGAATTAGACGCAACAAACCTCCAAAAGTTCGCAACTTCTGGCGAAGTGACTGAATTCGCGGTTAAGCGGTCCGGGATGAAGTGTGAGATGAGACGCCCACAAACGGACAAATTACCTTGCCCCCCATGTTGCGCGAGAGATTCCCGCAGGTGAGATGCTGGAATTTGTGCTGCATTGGGGTAACCAGAGCGATGATGACGAGTGGAGGGAAGCAGGGTTGCCACGGTGATTGGGGGGGAGGGAGGGGGGGGGGGGAGGGGGATTGATTGGGGGAGGGGCCGGAGGGTGCGGCCGGCGTGGGAAGAAACGAGTGGCGTCGATGGATGGACAGACAGATATGAGAAAGTCATGGGGGGAAGGGGGGGGGAGAGGTATAGGGAAAGAATGTGGGTGCTGTATAGAGCAGAGCGCGGTACAATTGTGTAGAGGGGGATGGGTTGGTGGGGGAAGGGGTTGGGTGGTGGGTGGGTTGTGGAAATTTTGGACGAGAGGGGAGGTTGGGGGGGGCGCTGGGAGAGATTTTTGTGTTTTGTGTTGTGTATTAAAGAGGAGGGTGGTGTTGGTCTCTCGGTAAGAGGGGCGGGGGGGCGCGCGTTTTGTGCGGGGAAGGGGTTGTGGGGTTGTGGGGGGGGGTTGGGGGGTTTGGGTTCAAGAAGGTTTTGTCCAAAGGGGATTTTTGGGGGGGGAGATGGCTGGGGGGGGGGGGGGTTTTGGGGCGGTTTTTTTGGGCCAGAATGCGGGTGGAAGTGAGGGGGAGAGGTTCACGGGAGGAACCGGCGAGACGATTCTCCCGATTCGGCCACGTGATCGTTTCAAGTTAATGATATCCTGCATGAGATTTTGAAGAAAGGCCGTAGGCAGCAGCACCCCCATCACGATCTCTGATATCCTCACTGCCGCTAACAAGAATCCAGCGGAAATCGAAGAGATCGTGTCCGATCTCGCGTCGGTGCGAACCGTGCAAGCACTCTTCGCCCGAAAATGACGGGCTGGTAAGTGCTCCAACCTGGCCATACATTCTATTGCCCAACTCCCGGGAATGAAGTACCGCATCTCTGGATCGTTCTGACCGATCGAGACCTCAAGGTTTAAATAGTTCCCGCGCGAACCTCGTAGCCATCAACGAGTAATTCTGCGTCCTCGGGCACCACGAACTCGCGAAGATTTGATTGGCAATTGCGTAAACCGCATTGTGATCGGGCCCGATTTCGGGGGGATGGTCCAGCAAACATTTCGTAATACACTTCAAAAACTACCAGTGCCGATCTGACGGTGAATGCCCGGCCGCGCATGGAGTGCAAAGCGCCGCGGATAGTATTTTGGCAACAAAGACAAACACGAAAGCACATGAACAGCCGAAGGAACATCTTGACCGAAGCGCGCAGAGAGAGCAGACGAGCGAGAAGCCGGTTTAACAGCTATTGCTTCACGACAGCAACACGTATGATCACGCCGTTTACTTTGGGCGGCGTCACGTTGTAATCGATCAATACCGGAACATTATTGGCAAAAGCATCGCGCAACAGATCAAGCATCCCCTGACGTGGGGGGAGGTTGCTATCGTTCCGCAGTTGGAAACCGAAGCTCTTTCCCGGCTGCGAATCGAGTTGGACAACGACTTCGACATCGAGAAAATCGGAAGGCGGACCGAAGCCCGTACCGACATCATGCACTCGCAGAAACGTAATGTGGCCTTTGCTTTCCACAAGGCCCGCAAAGGCGTTCGCGGTCCCGATGCAACCGAACCAACCGGCCGCAACCACCATCAATACTAACCGTGACATGAATTCTTTTCCTCCTTTTCAGTTCACTCTTGCTACACGAATGATGAGCCCGTTTTGAGCGCCATTCCGCAGATAATCGATGGCTACCGTACGATTCGCGCCAAAAGCGGAGCGCAAGACTTTGAGCATCCCAAAGCGGGCCTCTTCTTTATCGCCTGTGCGAAGTTGAAAACCGAAACTCTTACCTGTTTGGGTGTCGAGTTGAATGATCACTTCGGCATCGAGAAACTCTACGGGCGAGCCGTAACCAGTGCCGATATCGTTGACCCGCAAGAATGTGATCCTGCCGGAAGCCGAAACCAAGCTGGCTGAAAACGGTTTGTCAGCGAGCAGGGCAGAGTGGCTCCCAACGGTCAAATTGGGCTGGCTATTATTTACAATTTGCAGCGTGGCAGCGCGGCAAATGGGATAGACGCTTGGGGCTGCGACTGCAAGGTTCACCCACCCATCGCAGCTTGCGTTATCCTCCCAAATGCCATTTGAGTCGGGCTGAGCGGGCTTGCCGTCAATATCGTCGTTGAAGTTCGGCCCCGGCGCAATCTCTTCTAGAAAGGTGTTGGCAAAGCGCTGTAACTGCGGCAGGTCAAGCGGAATCGGTTCACCGGCTTTACTGGCTGGGGCGTTGATACGGTCGAAAGCGCCGCGCAACACCTCAATGTAACGTGTGTCGAGGGCCCCGTGGTTGATGTCTTCCGCGTGCACGCCGACGCAGCTTGGCTGATCATCCTGGTAGTTCCAACGATAGCGGTCGCCACGGGCGTCGGCGACCGTCTGTAAGCGGTTCACCAGGTATCGGTGAAAGCGGGATACCAAGAGTGGGAAGAGAGTACGCGAAAGTTGGGCGTTGCTCGCTTGTTGATTTGAGCGCTGGTAGAAATCGCTGTCCAGCACGCGCCAGAGTTCTATGAGCATCATCGCGTAAGCGCCACTCTCGTTGTGGGCCAACGGCGCTCCGGCAACGCACTTCAGGTTTTGACAATTGCTCCTTTGCTGGGCAAGCCGGGTGTAAGAGGTCTGGGAGTAGGGCGGGGTGGTTCCGGCGGCTTTTGCTGCTGCATTGGCCGCATCCATAGCAGATTTTTCCTGGTTGTACGCCTGTTGACAATCGGACGCTGAAGGTTTCGTGCTATAGACTTGCAGTTGCGCCAAGTATGATTGGAACAGGTTTCCCACGCTCTTTGTGACCACTTGCGGCATGAAAGCCCAAGCCGTTTCCAGAGTGGCATTGGTGTAGCGTATGGCGTCACTGCCGTAAGCCGGCTGGAGGGTTGGGTCTTCGGCAACGATGCGGGAAAAGGCCGCGATCGAGTAACCATAAAGGCTTGCCACGACCTCCGGAACGAAATTCAGGTTTGCCGTGTCGGGACCGCTTCCGCCCCAGCCGGGCATGACATGGCCGCGGAAATCGTCGATTGGCGTGGCGGGATACGGTGGAGCAGTCAAACCGCATAGGTAGGGAGGTCCAGGGTTGTAATGGTCGTCGCGGTATTGTAAGGCGAGTTCTATGAAGTCGCGCAGGCGGTCCAAGTATTTGCGGTCGTGCGTGATCTCGTACATGCGCGCAAGCGAGGTCATTCCGCTTTCGACGCCCCACACGCCTGCAGGAAAGCGATCGTAAAATGGGCCACAGAGCGTGTTTGCCGCGGCCAAGGGGCCACCGGGCTGCATCCATTGCACGTCAAAGGCGGCAATGTCGGTAGCGGTCACGGTAGCGCCGTCAGAAATGGTCACGGACTGCGCCCAAAGACCAGGCATGGCACACGCTGCCAAGTAACAAATCGTAACTCGAACGATCAAGGTCACTGCTTGTAAGTAGTGATTCAAAAGCTCCAGCCGTTACAAAGAAGTATAGTTTAAAAGCTAGCCAAAGATATTCGAAATTTTGAGACCACCGGTCGTCTGTCCGATTATCTTGTTGTCAAGGCCAACGGGAGGAGGCGGCCGATATAGACTTTTACAAAGCTGTTTGGTAGCCTGCTGGTTTTTGTCGGCCGGCTCCATCTCTGATTCATGTCCAACTCATCCGTCTTGACCTGCCGCGCATGATGTTCAAGAGGAACTTCGATCAATGGCAGGCGATGATTGTTTTGAGTACCAACGCTGAAATGAAAGTGAACACGACTGAGTTCAAAGCGACGGTTAGGCCGAAGTGACAGATTACTTGCCACGCCATGTTGTGCGAGAAATTCTCGCAGGTGAGCAACTGGAAATTGTGCTGCTTTGGGTAGCCTGAGCGACAATTACAGCAAACTCTTGTCGGCCTACGCTCATACCAACAGCAATTGTTTCGGACCTCTTAAAAGCGTGCCGGTGACCAGCCTCCGCTCACTTGCGTCATTTCACTTCCAGTTCTTGCGCATAGTACGCCCTGACCCGCCGTGCCGCCGCCCGTCCCACCTGCGCGCCAGCTCATCTTCGGACGCCTGCGCGCACCAGCGCCGAACTGCCGAATTGCTTCAGCAGCTTTCGCACGGTCATCTCGCCGACTCCCGGAATCTCGTCCAGCTCCGAGGTCAGCCGCGAGCGTTCCGCCGCGTGCGGTGGAAAGTGACGGCAAAGCGGTGCGCTTCGTCGCGAATCGTCTGGATCAGGTGCAGAATGGGCGAAAACCGGTCCAGCACGATCGGCTCGTTCTCCTGCCCGAGAACGTAGATAATCTCCTCGCGCTTGGCGATCGACGCCAGCGGCTGATTGATGATGCCGATGGATTCCAGCGCATCGGCGGCCGCGTGCAGTTGCCCCAGACCGCCATCGATCAGCACCAGTCCCGGCATCGGCGTTCCCTCCTCCTGCAGCCGCGAATAGCGCCGCGTCACCACTTCGCGCATGCTGGCGAAATCGTCGTTGCCCTCCACGGTGCGGATGATGAACTTGCGATAGTCCGCTTTCTTCATCCGCCCGTCCTCCCACACCACCATGCTGGCGACCTTGTCCGTGCCCTGGATGTGCGAGATATCGAAGCACTCGATGCGCTTCGGGCGCATCGGGCAGATTCGAGCGCCTCCTGCAACGCCTCCTGCATTGCGACGCGACGAGGGCTTCATCACGCGGAAGCGCGCATCGAAGCTGTGTTTGGCGTTGGTTTGCACCAGATTGAGCATGGCTTTCTTCTGCCCGCGCTGCGGCGTCAGGATCTCCACTTTCCGGTTCCGCTTTTCGGAAAGCAGTTCCTCCATCACCTCGCGATCTTCGAAGTCGACCGGCACGTGGATGATGCCGGGAACGTACTGCTGGTCGAGATAAATCTGCAGCAGGAGTGAAGAGAAGAACTCCGGCTGATCGAATTCCAGCTGATCTTCCCAGAAGTATTCGCGCCGGTCGACGATCTGGCCATTGCGCAGATGGAACAGATTCACCGCCACCAGCGGCGGCTCGGCGTAGCAGCCGAAGATGTCCGCATCGTCGCCGCTCGCTGCCGCCATCTTCTGCCGCTCATCGATCTCTTCCACCGTGGAGAGCAGGTCGCGCAGAGATGCCGCCTCTTCAAAACGCATCTCGTGCGACGCACTTTCCATCCGCTTACGCAGTTCGCGCGCCAGATCTCCATGGCGCCCTTCGAGAAACATGCCGCACATGCGCGCACCGCGGTTGCATAGGTCTCGTCGGCGACCATGGCCCTGACGCAAGGCCCGTGGCAGCGATGAATGTGAAATTCAAGACACGGCTTCGGGTGGAAGCGCGTGAGATCCACCTTGCACGAAGGCACCTTGAAATGCCGATGAATGAAATTGACCAGCCGGTACGCCAGATTGCCGGGAAAGTAAGGACCGAAGTAAGTCGAGCCGTCCTTGATCAGGCGCCGCGTCACGTAAACCCGCGGGATAGCGCTCGTTCGTCAGCTTGATGTAGGGATAGGTTTTGTCGTCGCGCAGCAGGACATTGAAGCGCGGCTTGTACTGCTTGATGAGATTGTTTTCGAGCGCTAGCGCCTCTTTCTCGTTATCGACCAGGATGTAGTCGATGTCCCGCGCCTCGGCGATCAGCGAGCCGGTCTTGGCGTCGGAGAGCTTGTCCTCGTTGAAGTAGCTCCGCACGCGCGCGCGCAGAATTTTGGCCTTGCCGACATAGATGACGGCGCCGCCGCCATCCTTGTACAGATACACGCCCGGCGAGAGCGGCAACTGCGATACTTTTTCCTTAAGGTCCAACGAAGCTTTCCAACGAAGTGTCTACCTCAATTATCTCGTACGCGCGGTGCAGTCGCTTACAGCAGCGATGCGTACCAATCGATTAGCCGCGGCCCGGTCATTGTCGCAAAAATTGCGGCGCCCGCGAGAAAAGTGCCGAATGGCAATTGGTACGATCCCATCTCCTGCCTGGTTACCTTGATGTAAATCATCCCGATAATCGACCCTGCCAGCGATCCCGCGATCAACGTCAGCAGCGCTCCCCGAACGCCCAGGAACGCGCCAACCATCCCCATCATCTTGACGTCACCCAGTCCCAAGCCCTCTTTGTGGCGTAATTTCTCGAACAGCCATCCTCCGAACCAAAGCGTTCCCGCCGGCAGGATCGCTCCAAACACCGACTCCGCCACCGACATCCCGCGATCCGAAAGATGTACCCCCATTACGCCGAGCACCGCATGCGCCGTGATATCGGGTACGCGAATGAAGGGCGAGAACGCGAGCCCGATCAACAGTCCGCCGAGAGTGAACTCGTCCGGGAGAATGCGCTCCTCCAGATCGGTGAACATCAGCGCGATCAGCATGGCTACCAGGATGCAGAACTTGGCCGCTCCCAACGTCAATCCGAGCCGCGCTACAATCCATGCGAAGAAGCCCGCGGTCAGCAACTCCACCAGAGGATAGCGATACGAGATCCCCTTGCCACACTTTCGGCAGCGCGCGCGCAGGATCATGTAACTCACCACTGGAATGTTGTCATACCAAGCGATCGGAGTATCGCATTGGGGACATCGCGAGCGCGGCGCAACCACCGAGAGATCGAGCGGCCAACGGTAGATGCAAACGTTCAGGAAGCTGCCGATCAACAAGCCGAACAGGAATGCCAGGGCCGCCTCAAACATTCAGAATCCTTCGATAGACTGCGAGCGTATCCTCTACCATCCGTTCCACTGTAAAACGTTCTTCTATGGTGCGCCGTGCATTGTTTCCCAACCGCGCGGCTTCGGCGGAATCGGCATCCAACCGCTGGATGCACGCCGCGGCAGCCGCCGACCGAGTTCTCTACCAGCAGACCGTTCACTCCGTCTTGCGATCGCTTCCGGCAATCCACCGATGCTACTCGCGATCACCGGAACTCCAGCCGACATTCCGAGCAGCGCTCCCGATCCGAGCCCTTCGGCATGAGTCAGATATACAAGAATGCGCGCTGTCAAGAGATCCGCTTCAAGGTTAGAGGAAAACTTCACACCGGTGTCCTTGAGCAAAGCTGACCCTTTTCGCGGATCGTCCGATTGCGGGGCGATCACAGGACCGCCTCTCGAGCTCAATGGAAGCAACGGAACTCCATCATGAATCACCGAGATCTTGTCCTGCGGAATGCCAGCCTCTATTAACAATCCTGCTACGAATTGCGATACCGCGATGTAATGCGCCGCCCGGCGGTACTTCCAGCGCGAGAGCCAGCTGGACTTGATCGCAAACGCGACACGTCGCGCCACCACCACCGGAGTGCGCGCAAAGAGTGCGGCTACCGAGTGCCCGCGCGCGTCGTGGACATGGACCAGGTCGGCGGCGGGAAACCGGCTGCCGATGTTCTCCACGGCAAAACCCTCGCGCAGAGCCTGTTCAGAGAGGCGCTTTGGGCTTTGCCATCAGGATCGATTCGCAGCCGCGATCGCGAAGTCCACGAAGAAGGCGCAGCGCCTGCCACTGTCCTCCACGCATCTCGCGTCCGCAATCGATATGGACTACCCGCATGAGTCGGATCTCAACGTCCGAAGAACGTCAGATACTTCGCGCCCTCAATCACGCGCTTCAAATAAAGCGCCAGCTCCCGTGCGTGATAATCCCCCCACATCGACGATTCGCCCACCGGCACATGGCCGCCGGCGGGAATGTAATCCCAACCGTTCGGACGATGATAGACCGCGTGCAGAATCAGCCCCTGATGGTTGGAGTCCGTGCTCAAATATGGTTCGCGGAACAACGATCGCGCCACCGTCAGTCCCGCCTGCGATGTAGCGGTCGCTTATCGAGATAGCTGCCCAAGTCGAAGCAGTCCCTGCGCCGCGATTGCCGCCGCGGAACTATCCACCGGCTCATACGCGTTGAACGGGTCGGCGGCGCGGAACTGCCAATCGCCCAGTCTTGTGCAAATTGGGAGCGCCGGTGTCCCAGTAGGGAATCCCGTCGAGCGCTGTGCCGTCGTCGATATAGAAATCGCAGGCCGCTTCCGCCGCTTTGCGCATCCACGGCGACCATCTCAGCGCGCCCGCCGTAGCGGCGCCAGATCGGCATCGGTAAGCGTCTCGCAGATACTCTAGTTCTTCGGCGAAGCCGCACATGGCCCATGCAAGCCCGCGTGTCCAAGTGGTGAACGGCGAGTATCCCTGCTGCGAGTTTGGACAACGGTAATTGCCGTCCTTGGTGTTGAACATGCACTCATGCGCGGTGCGGCCGCGCACGTCGTAGACATCGCGTCCTTCGCCGTAGTAAACCGAATAGCGCGCCGTCGATCGCGCATGCTGCAGCAGCCGGTCGAGCAGCGAAATCGTGCGGTCGTTTTCTCCCATGCAGCACGTGCCCCAGCAGATGGCCCACAGCCAGCGAACGCAGGGAGCGGATGGTATCGACGAACAGCGAATGCGGACCATTGAAGGAATAGATGTAGCCGCCATCTGCCGCGTGTTCGAGTCCAGCGCGCCGCCTGCACCGCGCCCGAGCACTTAAGCGCCAGTCTCGTAGAATCTGCGCTCCCAGATGTTCTCTGGGATGCGGCCTTCGTTCATCAGCCGCAGCAGATTGCCGTACGTGCTGACGTTGTTGAAACCGTGATCGTGGACGCCAGTGTGCGTCACGTGACTCGCCATTAAATCGACGGTGCGCGTGCGGCCGATCTCCAGAAGCTTCGCTCTCCGGTCGCGTCGAATTGCAGTATCGCCGCGCCGAACTGGAAGCCCTGCGTCCACTCGGTCCAGCCGCGGCTGGTGTAGCGTCCCCCAGCCGTGAATACCGGTGCGCCGGACCCGGGAGTCCACGACTTCTCCAGAGACTGGATCTTCTCCGCAGACAACGCGAAGAGCCGGTCGACAGCCCCTTTCAAATCTCCCGGCTTGATTGTATGATCGATATTCATTCCTGACCATTATGGAGTACAGTCGATATGAACCGGCGTAGTTTTCTCACGGCGACGGCTGGAGCGGGTGCCGCGCTCAGCGATCCGGCGAATGCCGCCGCTCAGATGGTTGGCGTGAAGCGCGGCGATCTGCCCGACCTCACTATCAAAGAGGTGAAGGTCTACGCTCTCGAGCGTGGACGGAGTGGAGTCACTAACAACGGCTACTCGCGCCTCGCCTCCATAGTCACTAACAGCGGTATCGAGGGAAACTACACACTCGCCGAACGCTACTGGCATCCCAACTGGAGCAATCTCGGCTGGCTTGAATACGCGAAAGCCGCGCTAACCGGTAAGAGCGTTCTCGACCTGCCGGCCATCACCTCCCAATGGGTACCGGAGAAGCGCCGCCTCGGACAACTCTCCTACGCCGCCGCAATCGACAACTGCCTGTGGGATATTCTCGGCAAAGCCGTCGGACTGCCGATCTACCGCATCCTCGGCGCGTATCGCGATAAGGTGCTGGCCTATGCAAGTACGCAGCACCATGACACCATCGAAGAGTTCGTGGTAGAAGTGCAGAAGTCCAAGGCCGAGGGCTTCAAGGGCTACAAGATCCATCCTCCGTCACCGAACGGCGGTCACGATTACAAGCTGGACATTGAGGTCGCGAAAGCCGTGCGAAAAGCAGCCGGCGAGGATTTCATGTTGCTCAACGATCCGGTTGGCGTTTACACGCGCGAAGAAGCTATTAAGGTAGGCCGCGCTCTTCAGGACCTCAACTTCATCGCTTATGAAGATCCGATTCCGACCGACGATATCGATGGCCTCGTAGAGCTTTGCCGCTCGCTCGACATCCCCATCCACATCGGCGAGTTCATTTTCTCCCCCTACAACTATGCGGAGTACATCCGGCGCGGCGCAGTAGACGTGGTTCGTTTCATCGTCGATAACGTCGGCGGCATCACAGGAGGGATGAAGATCGCCCGCCTCGCCGAACTGTTCGGTATGGAATGCGCACCGCACAACTGGGGTGAAGCGTTCGATCACGCGGTTCACTTCCATTGCGAACTCGCGATGCCCAATAACGTGTGGTTCGAGATGACCGTGCCGCAAGGTTCCGGCGATCGGCCGTACATGAAGGACAAGATTCGCATTGCGCCGGACGGGTACGTACACGCACCCACCAAGCCGGGACTCGGCTATGAAATCGATCGCGGCATGCTCGAAAAGATGACCGCGAAGATCGAACGCTAAAATGCTACGGTATATCCGCGACATACACCTGCGGGATGCCTGTGCGGTCGCTCGTGAACACAATCCTCCGCTCATCGCGCGACCACGACGGATGCGGATGCGTGCATTGCGGGCCGTAGATCGTGTCGCTATCTGCTTCCATCCAACTCAGTGCTCCGCCTCCGGCACGGGCGGCGGCGAAATCCTCCGCGAGAGCATAGCGGCTGGTGAGCCACTGCGAGCCCCGGTTGGACGATTCGGAACGGCATACCAGTTTCCGCGAGCCGTCCGAAACGTCGATGATCTGGATGCCTTCGTCGGGATGATTGGTATCGCAGAGGATTCTCTCGCCCGCGCGGTCGGGCGCGATGTGCCAGGCGTTGTACTCCACGATAGTCGTGATGTGGCGCGTCGACCAGTCCATGCGGCAAAGACGTTTCGGCCATACTGTGAAGACCAGATCGCCGGTGCGGCCAAGAAACGTTTCATGCACGACGAATTCGTCGTTGTTGTGGAGGTACAGGCATTCCATCCCGCTGCCGTCGCGGCGAACACGATGCATGCGCGGGGCGGGATCTCCCGCGAACTCGATCCAATCGGGGTCAAGCGGATGGAATTGCGGATGGATGACCGTTCGCGGAAAACGGATCGTGTGCGCTTCGCCACCGTCCCATGCGGCGACCAGGAGTCCCCGTTCCTCAGCGCGCCGGTACGCCGCCGTAAGCCACTTGCCATCCGGACTGATCGACGCTTCGCCAATCGATGCGCCTTCACATTGCGCGATGGTGCGTTCATTCAGAGTGCGCCGATTCACCGCGCAGAGGCTATCGCGCCGCGTGAAGACGATCTCTTGCTCATCGGGATGTTGTGCCGCGGAAAATGGATGAATGCCCGGTCCCTTCGTAAGCTGCCGTTGCACGCGGGAATCGAGGGAGATTTCGTAGAGTTGGGGCGCACCCGCCTCATATGAGATGAACATGATGTCGCGATCTCCGGGCAGAAACGATTGCTGCAGGAAATAGGTCGCGTTGCTCGGCTGCGCGCCTCCGTGATCTGTATCATGCGCGCCCAAGATACAGGTCGCGGCCTTTCACGAGCGACTCCATCTTGCGATCGGCCACCGAACGCTTCAGCATCCAGAATCCGCAATCGGGATGCACCCAGCCAAGCCGCCCGGGACCGAGTTTCTTGACGATGCAGTCAATCGATTGTGCGACATCTTCTGGCGTCTCAACGTGGTTAATCTTGACGTCGATCACTCCGAGGCCCAGAGTTAACTTCGTGTCAACCGCTGAGAGTTCGTCGAGATCCTGTTGCGGGCGATGGGCCAGTTCCAGGATGACGTGATCGGCATGTAACTGATTGAGGAAATTCACAAGCGCTCCCCAATGGCCCTTTTGGATCGTCTGACCCCCATAGTTGCCGAAGCACAGATGCACCGCTTTACTGCATTGGACGCGATCGAGCAGACGATTGATGGCGCACGCGGCGAGCGGCGCGTCCTCAGGATTGCCGGGGATGTTCGCTTCGTCAACCTGGATGCACTCGGCAGGCAGTCCGGGGAGTTGCGCCGCAAGCACGTCGGCAACGGCGAGTGTCATCGCGGCGAAATCGTGATAGTGATAATCGTCCAGCGTTCGCGCCAGCATATATGGGCTGGTTACCGTGAACTTGAACGGGCCGCCTGCGACTGCTGCCGCTAACTGGCAATCGGCAAGCAGATTCAACGACCCCTCCCCGATTTCTCCTTCTATGACGCCCGCCGGCTTGCGGCGAAACCGCATCGCGTCTTTCTTCGCAAAGTTATCGAGGTCGGTGCGGCCGATCTGCGATCGGATCCCCGTCATGGGCCGGATGAAATACTCGATCATTCCATTCGTATCGGGATGGTTGATATCGAAGCGGTAGAGTTCACCGTCCGTGGGCAGATCGATTCCGGCTTGCCGCTGGATGCCGAAGACGACGCGCGTAGCATCCTGGCGCGCTTGTTCGCTGGGGAGGGCAGCGAGCCAGTCTGGTACGGGGTAAGAACCAACGGTCGTGGTTAGGATTTCGGGATCGCGAGGCATCGTAGAGATTGTACTGTGAGTTGAAATTGATGCACGCGTGAGTTCAGGCACATTGGCTTGCCGGATGCTTTTGAATAGCGGAAATGAGCACTACACCCAGACGGGTCGGAATTTATACACGGCCAGCGAAAGGCGCTTTTCGATCCACATCACTCTGGATCGCCGTGGCTGTTGCTTTCGTGCTTGTGCTGATTCTCTACCTCTATTTCCTGCGCAGGTAAAACATGTCCTCCTCATATGTCGTTGTAGACCGGGACGGTATGCACGGAACCGTGGATACTGCGGATTGGCATGGCAACCCTCCGGACCAGGTTACGGTCCACTGGGACAACGGTGAAGATACTGTGCTTCCCGCTGCCTCTGTAGAAGCGCGCCCCGATGGAACATATGCTGTGCCCTTTAGCGCGCGAGAGCAAAGCTCCGCGCAGGAGTCGGTCGTCGTACCTGTTATCGAAGAACAGCTCGACATCGGCAAACGAGTTGTAGAAACCGGAGGCGGCGTCCGCGTCCACAAAGCCGTTCACGAGCGCGAAGAGGTTATTGATCAACCTTTGATGATGCAGGAGGTCGATGTTAAACGAGTGCCGGTAGGCAAAGTCGTTGAGGGACCCATCGCGATCCGGCAGGCTGGAGACACCATGATCATTCCGGTCCTCGAAGAGCGGCTGGTCATTCAGAAACAGCTCATTCTCAAAGAAGAGATTCACATTACAAAGCGTCAGGTAACGAATCGCCAGCCACAGCGAGTAACGCTGCGCAACGAAGAAGCCGAAATCGAACGGCTTGGAGGGGTTGAGCAATCGCGGCACTCAGAGGCGCCAAAGGCGTCGCCTCAAGTGGAACCGCCCCCGCCGCCGCCGTCAAGAGGAGGATCCATCCTGGACCGGGTTTTCCCTCCGGAAGAACGCAAAACAAAAAAGGTACGAGCCAGCAAAGGACATTGACTATGACAAACACAGAGACAATCCGCAACGAATCACACACCGTAGTGGGACTATTCAAGAGCTTTTCAGAAGCACAGGGCGTTGCGCGCGACCTGGAGCAACAAGGGTTCTTCGGCGGCGATATCAGCGTTGTCGCAAACGATTCAAAGGGCGAGTATGCGTCCAAAACTGGAGCCGGACGCAGCGGCGACACCGGCGCAGAAGCGGGGAAGGGAGCCGCCATCGGCGGCGCGGCGGGTTTAGCGCTGGGGCTCATTGCACTGGCGATTCCGGGCATTGGGCCCGTTGTAGCGGCTGGACCGTTGGCCACCGCTCTTACGGGTCTTGGCATCGGCGTGGTTGCCGGTGGGCTAATTGGGGCTCTCACTCATATGGGCGTACCCGAGGAAGACGCGAAATATTACAACGAAGGCGTTCGTAAAGGCGGAGCGCTCGTGATAGTGAAGGCTTCGGGCGATCAAGCGCATCGGGCCGCTGAGATCATGGATCGCTATGGCGCCGAGAATGTCGATGAAGAGGGCGGCACCGCCAAACAAAAGACTCCGGAAACGCGCGACGGCCGAATCGACGATCGTGAAGTGACGATTCCCGTCGTGAACGAAGAGATAGAGGTCGGCAAGCGAACGGTGTCAACGGGCGGCGTGCGCGTATATAGCCATGTAACCGAACAGCCGGTGCACGAAAGTGTCAGTCTGCGCGAAGAGCATGTGCGCGTTGAGCGCCGCCCGGTGGATCGCGATGCGACGGAAGCAGATTTCGAGAACTTCAAGGAGAGCACCATCGAAGTTCTTGAAACCGTCGAGGAGCCAGTAGTCAAGAAGAGACGGAAGGTTGTTGAGGAGGTAGTTGTCGGAAAAGATGTGACGGCGCGGACTGAACAGGTCAATGACAAAGTGAGACGAACCGACGTCGAGGTCGAGCAGGTCGCCGGGCGTGAGCCAGCCAAGACCCGCGCAGTAGGAAGTACGGAGTACGACGAGTCAAGTCCCGGCTACGTGTATGGATCGAGCATAGCCAACGATCCTCGCTATCGCGGAAAGAATTGGAGTGGGATTGAATCCGATGTGCGCCGCGATTGGGAGTCGCGCGGTCAAGGTACCTGGGATTCGGCGAAGGATTCCGTTCGCCGCGGTTGGGAAAAAATTACGGGTCAGCGCTAATTCTGCGTGACGTGGGCGGCAATGGCTGTACTCAGTCACTCGCCGCCCTTTTTGTCGACCGGCGAACCCGATCACACAGGATCGCGTTCGGGACGTTGGCCCGTGCCGCCGCCAAGCGCCGCTATACGCCACGGCGAGGGCGGCCACTATCGAAGGCCTTGGCAGAA
>CAVYEV010000076.1:0-84247 GCA_963767545.1 Terriglobia bacterium | reverse complement strand
ATAGCGATATCGATTGGATCGCAGTCGAACGTTCGCCGGAGGAGGCTGCGTGGGAAGCAGTCAACGACCGCCTCCGCCGGGCCCCACCGTAACAACCCAGCTATTGACGTAAGCGGTTCTTTGGAATGGTCAGCCAAAACTTCGTCAAGAGCGCCGGCCGTAATGACAGGATCGGCCCAGTCCGATAGCTCGGGTCTCGAAGCGCTTTGAAGCCGCGCCTCGACATTATCAGGAAGTTGACAAAACTCTTTCCGTAAGTTGGCGGACAAGACTAGACGTTCTCCCTGAATTTCCAATTGGCGAATAGCCGTTCCCAATATTTTGTTCTGTCGAGTACAAGCCCCGTGGACTCCTTGACCTTGTAAAAGGCCTTATTCCTGTCTTCATCTTTCAATTGCTTTAGATCGAAGTACCCAAAGCCTCCGGGCAAGGTGTCGAAGACCGGCCGCGTCTCCGGTGGTGGGAGAGCTGTTCTTGGACCCGGGTCTGCTTCTTCCAAACTGACCCGGGGTCTATTCCTTAATTCGCTGAGGGTTTCTCGACGCTATCGATGATCAGGATTTCGCCGGGTCCCTTGGTCGATTCGAGTTTCAATCCGAGCTGTTGCTGCAAAGCGGTGAAGATCGATGGGGCCGCCATAGTGTCATCCGACGGGTGTTCGCCTACGCTCTCGTCGAGCGCAAATTCCAGACGGAGGTCAAAGCCCCCAGCAATCCCGGTTTTGTCAATGACCGGGCGGCCCAATGAGGCGCCGATGACCTTGCAAAGCCGATCGATACTCCCTACTATTTCCGTATTCATGTTTGGCCCTTTAACTCGGGTCATTGGGATACCGCAGGGCTTTTGGCCTGGCTCCAGATGCGCACCAATATCGCCGGGAGCAATGCAACTTCCTTCCTTAGACGGCTTCAATTTGGAGCCTCCCTTTCTCACGTTAACGCATAGACCGGCCCTCTCTGGTCTCACGATGGATCTTTAACTTAAACCGGTCTTCGAGGAGCGCCTGAAGCATCGGCCCGCCCATCATTTCCGTACTCGTATTAGCCTCCGTTATTGCGTCGATCTTGTACCCCTCAGACTTGATCCAGGCCGGGCCCCCCTTGATCGGAGAACCCCAAACGGATTGCGATGTGCCCCCGCGAACCTGACATAAGCGTGTCGAATAGGCCTCAGATTATTGTGACCTGCCAGAAAGTCAACCCTGCCGCCCAGCCTTCCCGGCAGATGAGTTTCCCCTCCTGCTCTCCATGCCGCCCTGGACCTTGCAGGGCTTGACAGAAGCCACTTCGAATTTCGGCGTGGGGGAGTCCCAGATTGTGCAAGGGCGGCACGCGCATTCATCATTCCAATTACGAAAGGCACCGCCAGCGCCGCCCTCCGGCGGCTGCGATAGGCTGCTCTTCTTTGCGAAGTTCAGTTTCAGTGCAACGCGGTTGGACATGATTGCCTTCTATCCTTTCTTTAGATTCGACCCGTGACCCCTGGACACGCAAACGAGCGGTGACTCCAAGTAGAGCTTACAGATGTTGAGAATCCCATCCGCGTAGACCCGCGGTTCGCTGCCGAGTTGCAGAGACTTCTTCATCGCAGGCCCGCTCGCGTTCTTCCACCATACGTTTCCCGATCCACCAAACCAGGGGATGGAACCAGAACACGGTCTCTACGAACATATGAATTGCAGCGATCAGGTTGTCACGGTGGCAAACGTGACAGAGTTCATGAGCGATGACGCTTTTCAACTTGTCCCGGCGTCAACCTGGCGAATATGCCTTCCGGCAGCAACAGCACTGGTCGAAAAACACCGAAAACACCGGTTCCGCCAGAGCGTGAGGAGAACCATTACTTTAATCGGTGTCTCAAGCAGCACGGCGACCCGGCGCGAACCGCAGCCCGGATGCGCCGCCAGCGAACCCACCACGAACAGGCGATGCCGAGGAATCCGCATGCCCATATAGCTCAAGAGAATGACCGGAGGCGGGCTTGCGGCACGCGACGCCGTTCGCCAAAACAGGCGGGAAACGCAGGAGCCGCAAATGGCTGGTTACCTCATCCATCACAACGGACAAGTTGGTCGGCGTTGTCTCGGGCAGTGTCCGCCATCGGGACTGACCGCCTAGCGCGATGAGCAAGGAAAACGGGAGGAGAAATTTGCACGATGCTGCGAGCCATACCCAATAGCGTACTCGCGCATGATTCCTTCGCAGCGCCAACGTAAGCAATGCGGCGCCTCCGGCAAACAGAGTCGATTGCCACAGGTGATTGGCAAACGGCGACAGGTACGCCAGGTTCATTTCGATTTCTCCTTCGGTCTATCCTCTTTGCCAAGTTTCAGGAGAGCCTTCTCCGCTTCCCGCACATCTTCCAGCGTGAGCGTGCCGGATTCGACCAGATGGGCCATGATGGGCCGGCTTCTGTCCTCCAAATAAGCCCAACAGGTCGTCTATTAGCTTACGTTCTGCCGCCTCCCGCGTTACCGCCGCCTCGAAAATGAGCGCAGTGGCGATCTTCTTGACGCGTCGCAACGCTTTCTTCGTCTCCAGGCGATAGACCATCGTCTGTACTGTGGTGTAGGCGGGCCTCTTCTTTGCGGGAAACGATTCCTGAATCTCCCGGACAGAACACGACCCTCGGCTCCAGAGGGCTTCCATGATCTGAAGCTCCAGTTTGCTTAATTTTGGACAGTATCGTCAGCGTTAAACTACTCATGTTCGTTAATCTACTACATGTGTGGCTATTAAGCAAGAACTTTGAATGTTGTTTTTCCGCCGATCCTGGATACGCGGGAGGACGGCCGTACCGTTCCCCGAATCGACGGTCGGCTTGCGAGCCTGGCTTGAGCAACCTTGCGCCGGTTTGTACCGTTTTGCTCGTTGAATCTTTCCTTGATATCAAGCATCTCTATATCGAGATAAGATGAAAAAAACAAGCCAGACCCGGCCGGATGCCAGCGGCGTTCATCTCTGGTTGCTGCTATGGAAGGCCAGTAAGGCAGTAGAAGGACACGCGCGGCGCAGCGTGAACTCCACAGGCTTGTGCCTAAGCGACTTCGGGGTTCTCGAAGCTCTTCTTCATAGAGGACCTCTGCCGATCAGCATCCCTAGGTAAGAAAGTCCTGCTCAGCAGCGGGTCGATGACAGCGGCCGTCGACCGGCTTGAGCGGAGCGGCTTCGTGGAACGGGGAGCGGCGTCCACGGATCGCCGCTCCCGCATCATACACCTGACGGAGAAAGGATCGAAGCTGATCCGCCGGGTGTTTGCCGAGCATGAGCGAGACATGGAACGCGTCTTCTCGCGCCTCGATAAACAGGAGCGGAACGCCCTTGCGGCCCTCCTACGAAAGCTCGGTCACGAAGCCGAGCGAAATGGCTGCCGAAGAGAAGAAATCTAATGAGAAAAAGTAAGCAAGGAGAAAACATGTCAGAACGAAAGCAAGTATTGGGAATTTACGGGGCAGCATCGTCCCATTGGGTGGGAGATGGATTTCCGGTGCGGACGATCTTTCCCTCGCGCGGCGTGATGGAATTCAGTCCATTTCTGATGCTCGACTACGCCGGTCCCGTCCGGTTTGAGCCTTCAAACCGGCCGCGCGGCGTCGACGAACATCCCCATCGCGGTTTTGAGACGGTCACGATTTCCTATCAGGGCAGTGTCGATCACCGGGATTCCGGCGGAAACTCAGGCACGATTAACCCTGGAGACGTGCAGTGGATGACGGCCGCTTCGGGAGTCGTCCATGAAGAAAAGCATGGGAAAGACTTTACCGCCGCGGGCGGAGACTTCGAGATGGTGCAACTATGGGTGAATCTTCCCGCGGCGCAGAAGATGTCTAAGCCCCGATATCAAGGCATTCCAAGCGCTGAGATTCCGCGCGTCGAACTGGGCCCGCGGCGCGTACGGCCGCATTATTGCCGGCGAGCTGAACGGCGTTAAAGGCCCCGCCAAAACAGTCACATCAGTTAATGTCTTCGACCTCCGTCTGGAGGCGGGCGGAACGGGCGAATTAACGCTGCCCGCGGGTCACAATTCCGCAATTGTGCTGTTACGGGGTGAGATTGTTGTGAATGGATCGGCAACATTGAAGGGTTCGGCGCAAGTCGCGCCTCTCAGCGCCTCCGGTGAAACAGTCCTCTTGGAGGCAAAGGCGCAATCGCTGGTTTTGGTCCTGAGCGGCGAGCCGATCAATGAGCCGGTCGCCAGCTATGGCCCGTTTGTGATGAACACCGAAGCCGAACTGCGCCAGGCTGTCGAGGACTACCGCGCGGGCAAGATGGGCCGCGTCTAATGAACTGCAGCCACACAGAGCTGAAGCGGGATGTCTCATTGCCGCCGGAGTCGCCTCGCCGGAGGTGGCTCCGGCTTACTTTATCATCGAGCCCGGCGGCACAGCCGGTATCCAATTCTCTTATGGAAAAAAGGAGTATCGACGATGTCTAAGGGCGCACGGAAGCTTTCAGCGATGGATGAAGTCCCCCCACGGAATCGGCCTCGCGGCTTTGCAGCCCATTATTCCCGTTTTCCTCAGCTATGTCCGCCCTTGTCTCTGGCGCTGGTAGTGTGGCTGAATTCGACGATCAACTCCGGAGCGCCCGCGGCGTATTCACCCTCTACCCAGGACTGACCGCCGCATTCCGGATCGATCTCCAACGCCAAGTCCGGCTGAGGAGCACTGTTCTCGGCCATAAGCACGGTTCCCGCGGTGCCCGCCGAGCAACCCCCATGGAGGCCTTCCATCCTGGAGCGATCTTTCAGGCGGGTACTGTACGGGGAATCTTCAATTACGTATTAGCGGAACAACCGCGGCGCATACTCGGCCAGGTACTTTCTCCACACGGTGTAGTTATGGACGCCATCGGTCGGATAGAAGATATGCTTCACCTGATATTTTGTCAACAATTCAGAGAGGCTCTTCGAGCGGGGGAACAGGGAATCCTGACTGCCGCAACCAATCCACAATGTCTTCAGCTTGCCGTTCGTGCCCACAGGATCTTTAACTATTGCCGCGAAGCGCGTCTCGAAATCTCCCGGCACAGCGCCGGAAAATGAAGCGACGGCGCTGAACAGATCCAGGTGCCCCAATCCGATACGCAGCGATTGGCCGCCACCCATCGAAAGCCCCGCGATCGCGCGATTCTGCCGGCCCGGTGCCACGCGATATCGACTCTCCACTGTGGGGATCACGTCCTTCAACAGATAATCCTCGAATAGCGCATCGTTGGTCACGCCTCCCGATGGCACCGGTACACCGAACGGTGTGGCGTGTCCGAATGGCATCACGACGATCATCGGCACAGCTTTCTTTTCGGCGAGCAGATTATCCATCACGAAGTTCGCGTTGCCAGCCATGGTCCATCCGGCGGCGGTGTCATTCGAACCGTGCAGTAGGTAGAGTACGGGATAGCGGCGGGTGGCGACCGCATAATCCGGCGGCGTGTAGATCCAGATCGCCCGCGTTTCGCCGTCGATGACTTTCGACTTTTCCCAATTGATCTCGACCTTACCGTGAGGCACGTCGCGAGCTTCCCAGAATGCGGGTGAGTCGTCCTTCACTTCAACCATGCTGGCGGATGTGCGGGCGCGCAGCTTGATGCGTGGATTGACAGGATCGGGAATCGCCATTCCATCCACATTGAATGAATAGATGTAAATGCTCGGTTCGAACGGCCCAAGCGTGACACTCCAGATGCCCTTCTCATCTTTGGTCAGTGGAGGAGGCGGCGTCGTGCCCAGCCAGTCGCCTGTCAATGTCACTTCCGACGCTTTGGGAGCAAAGATACGAAACGTCACGCGATGATCGGCTGAGACTTCGGGAGACTTGAGTCTGTCACTCACTCCGGGTTCGCGCCGTGGCGCTTGTCCGTATGCAATGCCCAACGCGAGCACGATGGCAACGCCCTTCAAGTAACGCTTCATTGGTGATCCTCCTGAAAGACCTTCTGCGCGAACTCGGCCAAAGCGTGACGCCAGACCTTCCATTCATGTACGCCCGGAGTCGGATACCAGACGAACTTAATGCCGTGTTGTTTGAGCGTGTCCGCAAGATCGAGCTGTCCCGGATAACGCGGATCTTGAGTGCCGCAGCTCAGAAACAGCAGCTTCAGCTTTCGGTTAGCGTCGTCGGGATGATCGAGGAAGCCAGGCAGATACTTGCCGAGGTTGAAATCGGTATCACTCACCAGCCCCGAACTGAACTCTCCCACCCATGCAAAGAGATCCAGGTGTTTTAAGCCGATGGTGAACGCCTGCCCGCCGCCCATCGATAGACCAGTGATCGCGCGGTTCTCGCGGCCGGCGGCGACCCGATACACCCTGTCGATCATGGGAATAATATCGGTCAAGAGCTCCTGGCTGAGCAGTTCGATTCCAGCCGGCGAGCTTCCTCCGCCCCAGCTACCATCGGTGTCGCCGTTCGGCATAACGACGATCATAGGCATTGCCTTGCGTTGCGCGATCAGGTTATCAAGGATGACGCCGGCGCGACCGGTATCGCTCCAGTTCTCTTCGTTGTCTCCGTTGCCATGGCGCAGATACAGGACTGGAAATCGGCGGGAAGGCTCGCTGTCGTACTGCGGTGGGGTGTACACGTAAAGCTTCCGAGATTTCTTTAACGGGGTGGACTGATAAGTGCGAATGGTCAAGGCGCCATGCGGAACTGGCTGCAGCTCGTCGAAGCGCGGCGGGTTGCCGGGCACTTCCACGACGCTTGCATCGGGTGTCCTTCCGTTTTTCAGGTTGGGATTTAATGGATCGAGGATGCGCACTCCATCCACGACGAAGCTGTACTGATAGATCTCCGGCTCCATGGGACCCACGGTCGCCGTCCAAATTCCAGCGGCGTCCTTGGTCATCGGCTTTGATCCGGAGAACGACAGGATAACTTGCGTGACTTGCGGAGCGGATAAACGAAATACGATAGTGCGGTCGGGATTAACTTCCGGCGACACGACGCGGCGCTGAGTAGATGCTCCGCCGCTCGAATGGTACGTGTTCTTGGGACGCGGCGAATCCTGCGCAATGAGAATACAAGCGGCCGCAGTCGCCAAAGGGATGAGCTTGCTCATGACTGCATCCGATGATAACGCTGTTTAGGCGGCGCTGGGAGGAGCACCAGCGCCGCGCTTATACGAGGCGTCGCGTTTAGAAGTAGAACTTGATCGCGGCCTGGATGACGCGGTGCCCCTGTTTCTCTGTAACAGTGCCAAACAGCGGCGTGTTCACTTTTCCCGAAGCCGCATCGAAGCCGAGATTCAGGTTGGCTCCGTTGAACGACCACAGTGGATGGTTGAGGAAGTTATATGCGTTGAACCGGATCTGCAGTTTCCTCGATTCCGTGAACTGGAAATTCTTGAACAGCCCCAAATCGGAGTTAAAGAACGCCGGCCCATAGATCGCTGGAAGAATCGTTGGACCATTTTGGCCAATGCCGGTCGGGATGGCGAAGCAACTTGGATTGATAAACTGATGCGATCCCAGGCCCGATCCCGGATTGCACGTCAGGACAGGATTGAGCTGAATGTCCGGTGTTCCCAGCAGCGAAACATTGCTCACGTTGAAAGTCGTACCCGGAATCTTGTAGCTATTCAGGTTCAGACCGTAGTTGTAGCCCGAACTGTTACCCGTCAGGTTAGCGCCGCTCTCGAGTTGTGTGATGCCGGAAAGCTGCCAGCCGTTGACGAAGCCGCCTCCGATTCTGTTTCTCGAGAAGTTGCCCAACTCGATCGAATAGGCCGCGTTGAAGATGTGCGTCCGATTCGCTGCCTGAACGCCATAGTTGTTGTTGATATTGAACTGGTCGAAGGTGGGGCCGCCGTTGTTCTGCAGGATGCCCATTGCCTTGCCGAAGGTATAGTTCATGTTGATTGTATACCGGCCCTTGGTGCGGACCCACGTCATTTGCATGGCGTTGTAATTGGCATACGCCTTGTTCGTAGCCAAGCCGAGATCCGAGAAGCCGAGCAACGGCCGGAAATTGTTGGCCGTAAGATTGTTTGGATCGACCCCGCCATTCTTGCTGGCCAGCATGGCCCCGACCGGAACCAGATTGATGTTGCTCCCCGCGCCCGCGCTTATCGCGAGATCGCTGCTCTGGTTACCGACGTACGCAACTTCAAGCAAGCTCGACCACGGCAAGCGCTGCGAAACCGTAAAGCTATAGCTGTCGGTGAAGGGCTGCTTGTCGTCCTTGCTATCCACGGCGGCGGGAGACAAGGCCTGCGTACTGAAGTTGAGCGTATCCAAATTCTTCGCGAGAACAGGCACGCCGTTAATATTGGGTCCTATCGTAATGCTCTGCACGCCCGCCGCTACGTCGAGACCGCTCGTGAACTGACCGGAGTGATAGTAGAAGCGTCCCCAGCCGCCGCGCAGAACAGTGTTTCCTTTACCGGAAAGATCGTACGCGACTCCAAAGCGCGGCTGGTAAAACAACGCTCGCGTCGGGAATCCGCCGATGGGAACATTCGGGTTGCGCTTATGCCACTCGAAGCCGCAGTACTGCAAAGGCGTGCAACTCGAGTTGTACTGCGAGTAATCGAAAATCGAATAGCCGGCGCCGGTGCGGTCGGCCCAAGGGGTAAAGTGGGTAAAGCGGAGACCGAGTTCCAAGGTCAGTTTGCGTGTAAGTTTCCAGGAATCCTGCACGAAGCCTTCGTAAGTACTATAAGCGATATCGTTGATCCGATTGAAGGAAGCCTCGTTGTATGAGTTTAGGTTTCCCGTTAACAGATCGGCGTACTCGTTGCCGAGTGTGTTCGGGTTGCTCACATTCACTTGCATGTAACCATTGCTGTTGTTATTGGCTGGTTGCGAGTTGCGAATCCACTCCCAGAAGAAGCCGGCCTTGAGAGTATGAGTACCCGCTACTTTCGTGATTGTGTCGCTGAAACTTGGCATCCACTTATCCGCATAGAGACCAGCCGAGGCTCCGCCCGCTTCGAATCCGCCGGGATTGAAGATCAGCGCGGCTTCCTGGTTCTGCCACCCATTGCCTCCGAACGACGGGATTTGTGGCACGCCATTCTTGAACAGGCCCTTATAGTTGTACCCGACGTTCGAGCGATTCACCTTGCTCGGGTCCGAGAAGACGTTCGGAAAGCCGATATAGGTATAGCCGAATACGAACTCATTGGTCATACTCGGATCGATAACGTGGGTTAACGACGCTGTCACAGAATCGGAGCTGTTCTTGCCTTGAACCGATGTCGGATACGGGACCTGATCGGTCTGACGCCACCAGAGGCCGACCGGAAACAACTGAGTCTCACGCTGCAGGTTGTAGCGGACGAAAAGCTTGGTGTTGTCGCTGATGTTATAGTCGACGCGGGTCATCCACTGAATGTTGTTCTGGTTGAACGTCTCGGCCTGTACGTAGTTATAGCCGCCCGTTGCGTTGGGGTTGGCGTTCGCTTGCGGATAAAGTTTCATCAGCGCCTGCATGTTCGGATCGATCACGCTTTGCGGGATAACCCCGCCCGGATACGCGGTGACCTGTCCAGGAGGTCCCCCCGAAGCGGTGATATTGCCTTCCTTCGCCACTTCGGCCGGAGAGAAATTGCCGGTCAGTTCGCCCGCAGTCGGGACGGTTGCGCGCAGCAAGCCCGTATCGAGAACCTGATAGAAATACTCGTAGCCCGTGAAGAAGAACAGCTTGTTGCGGTCGTGATTGAACCGCGTCTTGGGAATCAGCACCGGACCACCGATGGTGAAGCCAGGATAGTAATACTTGTTTTCCGGCCGGCTTTGGCCATTCGCGTTAAACAGCGCATCGTTGGCGTTCAGCGCGTAGTTTCTGGCGTAGAAGAACCCCGAGCCATGGAAATCCTTGCCGCCGGATTTGGCTACCGAACTGATGACAGCCGGTCCTTTTTGGTTCTCGGCGCTGAAATTCGAGGTCAGCACCTTGAATTCGGACACCATATCGGAATTCGGATTGACAGGTGTATCGCAATTGCATCCTGGGTCGGAGACATGCGCGCCGTCCGCTGTAATGTCGAGCGAATTGCTTGGCAGGCCGTTGTATGAAAACGCATTGTTCAGTGGACTCTGGCTCCCCGCGTCGCCGTTAGCATTGATGCCGATCGTCTCGCCCGTAAAATTCGCTTTGTTTGAGGTGCCGTTTTGGATGCCAAACCCAGGCATAATCTTTATGAATTCGGCGGCATTGCTGCCCACCGCCACGTAATTTTGCAGTTCCTTGGTAGTGAGCGTGGAAGACTTCTCGCCGGAATCTACAGGCGCGACTTCGTCCGGAGCGCCCGTAATTTCAACCGTTTGAGATGTGCTGCCGACCTGCAGTACAGTGTTTACGTTCCGTTTCTCGCCCCCGCTAAGCGTAATACCCTCGACCTTCGATTGGCTGAAGCCTTTGGCTTCGACCGTGAGGTTGTAAGTCCCGACCGGTACCGACGCAAAAGTATAGTAACCTTCGTTATTCGTGACGGTGTCGCGTTGAGAGCCCGACTGCGCATCGGTTAGGGTGATTTTGGCTTTCGCGACGACAGCTTCAGTGGGGTCCGACACGATCCCCGTAAGCGTCGCGTAAATGCCTTGAGCGGACAGACTCCCAGCTAAAATCAGACCAGCTGATATAAGTGCACTGGCGCGCAATACTGCGAACAGGTTTTGTGTTCTTCTCATTTGAAAACCCCCACCCCAAAAAGACATGGAACCTGAGAGCACCGTGCTCTGTGGTCTCCAGAGTAGTATAAAAGCACTAGCTTGCCAAACAAGGCTAATTCATAGAAGGTTTGGGTTAACACGCTCTAGTCCTGTCGTCATTAACTCCGAACCTCGTTGTCCCGCCCAAACGGGTAATCGGAAAACGGAACTATTCCGCCACAGCGTTGATGACGTTAACGCACAAATGTGACGAAAAGAACTTGTTAACAGGAGCGTTAACGTAGGAAATATATAGTTATAAAAATCGCAGGCATCACCAACAGAACCGCTTCTGCCATTGGTGATAAAATTCTTTTCCTAGGAGCAAGTCGAAGCTGTTGTCTAACCGCCTCGTGTTCGGTTGGTGGATCGCGACGTTATTTGTGCAGACGGTATCCGCCCAGGCGCCCTCCGGATGCGCACTCGACCGGGCGATTGAGTTGCATCAGGCCGGGAATCTCATGGACGCAATGCGTGAGTACCAGGCCTGTATTTCCGCCGAACCTAATAGGGTTGAGGCGCGCTCCAATTTGGGAGCCGTGCTGGTCAAACTGGGAAGGTATCAGGAGGCGATCGACCAGTATGGGGCTGCTCTGAGAGTGGCTACACCCGACATCGCCCCCAAGCTTCGATTTAACCTCGCGCTGGCGTACTACAAGTCGTTTCAGATACCCGAAGCCGCTGCCGCGCTCGCAAGCCTACATAAGGCAGACCCGGCGGAACTGAACGTCGCGATACTCCTCGCCGACTGCCGCCTGAGAATGGGTGAATTCCAAAGCGCGATTGACCTCCTGATACCGCTCGAGGCAACCGACTCCAACCGCCCCGCGCTCGACTACATCCTTGGAATGGCTTTGATCCGCACCGGGCGTATAACGGACGGACAGCTACGAGTGGAACGGATCCTGGGCAGGGGCGATTCCGCCGAGGGACATCTGCTGCTGGGCGCATCTCTGTTCACCGCAGGCAATTATCCGGGTGCAGTGACCGAGTTTTCCAAAGCCGCGGTGCTGAATCCGAACCTTCCTTCGCTCCAGTCTTATTATGGACGCGCGCTGCTCTTCACCGGTGATGCGGATAGTGCGACCGATGCGTTCCGCAAAGAGCTCGCCACGAATCCGAACGATTTTGACGCCAATTTTCAACTCGCCTCCATTCTCGCCCATCGGGGGAGGTCTGCCGAAGCTCGGCCGCTGATCGAGCGTGCCGTGCAGCTTCGGCCTGGGTCTCTCGAAGCGCGCGCGGCGCTTGCAAATGGTTTCCGCTCCGGTCCTCAAGTGAACGCCGATCCCGGTATCGCCGCAGGTGTAAAGGCTCCCGCGATAGGCACGCTCGACCTGACCGGGCTATCGAAGCCGATGGTGCTGGTGTTCGGCAGCTACACATGTCCAAAGCTGCGCGGATCGGCAGCCGATCTAAAACGCATTTCCGAGGAGTACCGGGATCGCGTCGATTTCCGGCTGGTCTATATCCGCGAAGCCCACGCTCGAAGGAGGCGCGGAAAGCGATTGGCAAAGCACCATCAATCTCAAGGAAGGCATCTCGTTGGGCCCGGCGCGCACGTTCCCGGAGAAGCAAAATCATGCGGCACTCTGCCTACGAAAGTTGAATCTTCCATTTCCCGCGGTGGTGGACGGCATGGAAGGCGCGGCGGAGATCGCGTATCAAGCGTGGCCCAGCCGCCTTTATTTGATCGGCTCCGACGGCAAGGTGGCCTTCAACACCCGGCTCGGCGAACTTGATTTCCGGCCATCCGAACTCGACGCTGCGATTCGTGAGATCCTGACCATCAAGTGGAAAAAATGAGAGCCCCCGGTAAGGCGTTCAGTCTCGCCTGTTGCCTGGCTTACGCCGGTCTCGCGCAGCAGCCTTCGCCGGACGGGATTCTTCGCCACGCGATGGAGTTGCACCAGACGGGCGACATCCCAGGCGCAATCGACGGATACCGTGCTTACCTGAAACAGGTTCCCAATAGCGTGATGGCCCTCTCGAATCTAGGCGCGGCGCTTTCGAAAACCGGGCAATACGAAGACGCAGTCGGCGAATATAGGCGAGCGCTGGAACTTGACCCACAGAATGTCCCTATCCGCGTGAATCTCGCTCTCGCCTATTACAAGAGTTCCCGGATTTCCGCAGCCGCCGAAGAGCTCGTAAAGGCCACTCAAGAGCAGCAAAGCTACAACCGCCAGACGGTCTTGCTACTTGCCGATTGCGACCTTCGTCTCGGAGAGAACAAGAAGGTCATCGAGTTACTTGCCCCTCGCGAGAAGGAGTATCCCGACGACCGGGTACTCATCTATTTGTTGGGAACGGCTCTTATCCGCGATAATCAGCCGGCGCGCGGGCAGGTGTTAGTCGATCGCCTTTTGCGCGAAGGTGAATCCGCCCAGGCCCGGCTGCTGCTCGGCGCAACCAAGATGAATGCGCAGGATTTCGCGGATGCTTTGGTGGATCTGAAGAAAGCGGCGGAACTCGATCCCCACCTCCCGGACGTGTACTCCTATTATGGGTTGGCACTGCTCACCACCGGCGACATGGCCGCGGCTGCGAACGCGTTCCGGAAAGAGCTGGAATCGAACCCGTACGATTTCGTGTCCAACCTCCAGATCGGAGTCATCCTTAAGCAGGACCAGCGCTATGACGAGGCGAGGAGTTCTTTCGAACGCGCACTCCGGGTACGGCCCGGCGACCCCGGTGTGCGTTATCAACTGGCGACTTTGGACCTGATCACCGGGAAACTCGACGAAGCCTGCTCCAAACTCGAACAACTCACGAAGGAATCGCCGGATTTCGTGGAGGCTCACGTCTCGCTCGCTACTGTTTACTACCGCCTGAAGCGCAAGGCGGCTGGGGACAAGGAGCGCGAAACCGTTCTGAAGTTGACGGCCGAGAGACAGGCAGGCGAACCAGGCGCCAAAGCGCAATGAAGACGGCCCGCTGGGTCGTGATTCTTGCGTTGCCGCTTCTCGCGTCAGAGGCCAGAGATCAGGTTTGTGCCGAATGCCATCAGAAGGAAACGAAACGCTTCCGCGCCACGCCTATGGCAAGCGCGCTGTACCCGGCCTCGAAGTCAGAAATTCTACAGAGGCATCCGTCTCTAGCGTTTCAACAATCCGGCTATCAATGGCGGATCGTGCGCGATGGAGAACGAAGTCTGATGACCGTTACAGGCGAGGGCGCGACCATCACTGTGCCGCTATTGTGGGCCTTCGGCCTGGGCTTGGCCGGGCAGACTTACGTGTTCGAGCGCGACGGGGCTTTCTATGAGAGCCGCGTCAGTTTCTACAACGCTCTCGCCGGTCTCGATCTCACGATGGGTGCGATGCCCGGCAAGCCGAAGACCATCGACGAAGCCGCCGGCCGCCGCATGGATGGTACCGGTGCGCGCGACTGCTTCGCGTGCCACTCGACCGGCGCGGTGTCTGCCGGACGGTTGCACCTCGAAACGATCGTTCCCGGAGTTGGCTGCGAATCCTGCCACAAGTCCGCGCAGCAGCACGCGGCGGCTGTGCGCGCCGGGAATTTTGGGGCCGCGAAGATGACAAAATTAGCTGGACGCTCCGCGGAAGAAATGGGCGAGCTTTGCGGGAACTGCCACCGGACGTGGTCGCAGATTGCCGTGAATGGTCCGCGCGGCGTCTACAACGTCCGCTTCCAGCCGTACCGGTTGGCCAACAGCAAGTGCTACGATGCGACCGACACCCGTCTTTCGTGTACCGCCTGTCACGACCCGCACGGACCGCTCGAAACCACTGCCTCGAGCTACGATGCCAAATGTATCTCGTGCCATTCCGTTGCGCTACACGCGAAAACATGCCGCGTTGCCAAAGCTGAGTGCGTAACCTGCCATATGCCGAAAATCGAACTACCTGGAGCGCATGCCCGTTTCACCGACCATCAGATCCGTATCGCTCGCGCCGGAGCCCCTTACCCCAACTGATGAGGCACTTAACGAATCGCCGCGAATTCCTCGCTGCCGGAGTGGCAGGCCTAACGCTTCTCCGACGGGCCGCCGCAACCGACGCGCGTCCAGTGTTCGAGGAGATCCCACCGGACGTAAGCGGGATCCACTGGGTCCACGATAATGCCGCGTCGCCCGATCACTACCTTCCCGAGACGATGGGTCCGGGATGCGCGTTCCTGGATTACGACAACGATGGTTGGATCGACATCTATCTGGTGAACAGCGGGCCGTGCGATTTCTACAAGCCAAACAAGCCCATTCGCAACGCGCTCTACAAAAACAATCGCGACGGCACTTTCACGGACGTGACCGAGGCCGCGGGCGTACTGGGAGGCACTTTCGGCATGGGCGTCGCCGTCCGGCGATTACGATAATGACGGCTTTCCCGACCTCTTCGTAACGGCATACGGACGTCCGATTCTTTATCACAACAACGGGAACGGAACGTTCACCGATGTCAGCGAAAAGGCCGGTCTGGGAACAAAAATCTTCGAAGGGCACTGGACCACGAGTGCGGTATGGTTCGACTTCGATAACGACGGTCGGCTAGATCTATTCGTCTGCAGCTTCGTGGACTATGGCTCGGACAGTCACTTCTCGTGCGGAGACAACAAGCTTGGCCGCAAGTTCTACTGCATCCCGCGAGTATTCAAGCCCACCGCGAGCCTTCTGTTCCACAACAACGGCGACGGAACTTTCACCGAAGTTGGCCGCAGGAACCGATATCGAAAAGGCGCGGGGCAAGGGACTGGGCGTCGTGGCCACCGATATCAATAACGACGGCCGTATGGACTTATTTGTAGCCAACGACACGGTGCAGAACTTCCTCTTCGTCAATCGGGGGCCGGATGCCAAGGGCCACACGAAGTGGGAAGAGATTGCTCTTGCGGCTGAGGTCGGATTTGCCGAAGATGGCCGTGCCCGATCGGGTATGGGAGTCGATGCCGCCGATCTTTTCGGTGATGGATGGCAGGATCTGTTCGTGGCCAACGTGGATCAGGAGATGTTCTCGCTCTACAAGAACAATGGGAACGAGAACTTCCGCGACGTGGCTTTCAAGAATCAGGTGGCGCAGGCTACACGCCTCTTGAGCGGCTGGGGTCTACGTTTCTTCGATTACGATAACGACGGTCAGATCGATTTATTCGTTGCAAACGGCCATCCCGATGACATGATCGACAACTACTCGCAGGCCGTGAAGTATAGAGAGCCGCTGCTGCTGTTTCACCAGGAGCGCGGCCAACTTCGCAACATGAGCGGCGAATCGGGGCCGGTTTTCGCGAAGGTTTTTCCCGCGCGCGGACTGGCAATTGGCGATTTCAATAATGACGGGCGAATCGACGTGCTCATCGGAAATAATGGCGGCCCGCCCGTGCTCTTGCGAAACAACGCCGGGCAGGGGAATCACTGGCTGGGAGTGAAGCTGCAGGGCGTGAAGTGCAATCGGGATGCGGTAGGGGCGCGGGTTGCGTGGTCGGCCGGCGGGATGAAGCGCACCCGCCTCAAAAATAGCGGCGGCAGCTATCTTTCCTCGCACGATATGCGTGAGGTGCTGGGCATCGGCACGGCGGAGAAGGTCGACTGGCTGGAGATTCAATGGCCGCAGCCGAGCGGGCGCAAAGAGAGATTCACGGACCTGCAAGTGGATCGATACATCACGATTACGGAAGGGAAGGGCGTCGCCAGGTGAGAGAAACGGCTACAGCTTACGCAGCTTGACGGATTGAACCGAGTGATCCGGACCTTTGTAGAGGATCAGATCCGCGCGCTCGCGTGTCGGCAGGATATTCTCGACGAGGTTCTTGCCATTGATAGTTCGCCATATTTCAGTTGCAGTTCTTCGCGTTTCTTCCACCGACAGACTGGCATAGTGATGAAAGTAAGAAGAGGGATCTTTGAACGCCGACTCGCGAAAAGTCAACAGCCGATTCTCATACCACTGATAGATGACTTCCTCCCTGGCATCTACGTAGATGGAAAAATCGAAGAAGTCCGATACAAAGATCCGGGCATTGGGATTGGGATTGGTGCTGCCCGACTGCAGAATGTTAAGCCCTTCGATGATGACGATGTCCGGTTGATCGACTTCGCCGAAACGATTCGGCACGATATCGTAAAAGACGTGAGAGTAGACAGGCACCTTAACTTTGTGGCGTCCCGACTTAATATCCTGTAAGAATCTGACCAGAGCGTAGATGTCGTAACTTTCCGGAAAACCCTTTCGCTCCATCAACCCTCTTTCTTTCAAAATCCTGGTTGGGAATAGGAATCCATCTGTATTGATCAGGTCTACTTTGGGACGCGAGGGCATGCGCGCCAGTAGTTCGCGGAGAATACGGGACGTCGTGCTCTTGCCGACCGCCACGCTGCCCGCGAGTCCGATGATATAGGGAACCTTCGCGCTCGAGTGCCCCAAAAACTCCGCTGTAGCTTTGAAGAGGTTCTGACTGGCGGAGAAATAGAGAATCAAAAGCCGGGCCAGCGGCAGGTAGGCATTGACCACTTCGTCGAGAGAGACGTTTTCGTTTACGCCGCGGAGGGCAGCCAGATCGGCTTCCGATAGGGTGAGCGGCGTATCCGCGCGTAATTGGCTCCACTCTTCTTTCGTGAAGTAGTTGTACCGCGATAAGCCCACCGGCTGAGATTCGACTGTCATCATCGCTTTGGCGCGCTCCTTTATTATGCGGGCTTCCGGATCGATGCGCTGTTTCCTTGGTCAATGACGCTCCGGAAGCTGGCCGCCAGCATTGGGCGATTTTGGGGCGATCTACACCGCATCTGTAACAATTTCTTGAATTCACTGTCATACAATTCAAGAATGCCGATACGCAGACGATGTAGCGGCTACGTTCCTGCGGGACCGCCCAAACTACCATACGTCTTTCGAGAACAGGCCACGTTCCATGAATTTTCAGTTCACCTCGAACAACAGTTGAGGACGGAACTCCGCCGGCTCGATCAGAAGTTACTGGAACTGTCCGCAAAAAAGGCGGTCGCTCAGTTCGTCGAGCGGTACACGCTTCGCGCGCCCGTGCTTGACAAACAGCGCATCACCGAGTCCGAGCCGGTACAGCTGCGGATGCAGGGTTCCTGCACACTCACAGTACGGTGTATTCTTCGGGCCGGGCCTCATTTCGTACCGGCAACAGCCATCACGATAAACATCCCATTTCAGGGCGACGCGAAGGACGCCGGCGCGATTAAGAGAGAGAATTTGATGCACGTATGACTC
This sequence comes from Terriglobia bacterium, assembly GCA_963767545.1. GTDB lineage: Bacteria > Acidobacteriota > Terriglobia > Bryobacterales > Bryobacteraceae > CAVVFX01. The sequence goes on along the minus strand of CAVYEV010000076.1, from coordinate 66,398 downwards.
AGGTCGAGAACGCGCTTCTGTCCGTCCGAGAACAGGCAAACCAGTGCACGCCAGAGCCGACACAGCCTGCCGCGCCATCGCCGGGGACAATCAACTCGCCCCCGACAAGGCAGAGGTTTGACTATTCCTGTCTCACGCTTCTGAAGACAAGGTAACGATTGCAAGACCCCTATATGACGCGCTCCGAGCCGAAGGCGTAGCCGTCTGGTTTGATGAAGCCGTCCTGAAGATGGGCGACAGCCTTAGCGGCAAGATCGCAGTGAAAAGGATGCCTGCCTCGCTAACATCCGGATACATCCTGTCGAACCAGTCATAGGTCACCTGTCCCGCGCCCGCTCCCATGTCTGCCAGGATCACCGGCGGCCCATCAGTCAATTCATCAACAAACGAATCCAGACCTGCTGGAGTGTGAATGTTAACCTTGGGCGCATCTTCGCCAAAGAAATGCGCCGGAGATCCACGCGCCTTGTTCCCGGTATCGAGATCCAGAAGCTTTACTGGACTCTGGTTTTCTCGAAACCATTCGGCCAAACCGGTTATGACGCTGGTTTTGCCAACACCGCCCTTGCCGCCCATGGAAAGAATGACGCGCTTGTTCATATTCTTGACGCCCTCTTTACCCGTGACACTTTGGAGCCGGCGGTATACACGGCTCTTGACACTTTCCGGGATGCGCAGCGTCCGCCTTGTTCGCCTGTACTTCTTCTTTTCGCTGACGAGTAAAAGGACGCCAGGCTCATTTACGAAAAGGCGGTAAATAGTATCTTGAGAAAGGTTCCATGCCTCGGCAACTTCTTTAGCTGTGAAGTGGCGTTCGGATTCGACTGCGTTGGATGGGACAAGCTGAGTCGACGAACCAATTCCGGGAATTTGGGAAAACGGCTTCGGTGAAAACATTGATATAGCCTTCCTGCTTGATCGAGGTCTCTAACCTGTACGCCTTGTCAGATGACCCCCGTGACATTTGCGAGGTCTCTAAATACTCATCACAAAGGTGCGGTGACACGTTGCGAAGGAGGGGTTTCGAAATAGGGATCGGCTCGTCAAGCAAAGCGAAACCGGAGGGTAAACAAGGCGCGGTCACATTGAGAAAGACGAGCCAAAAACGAGAGGTGACCGGGAAGGACACTCGGGGGACTTGCTACAGAGCGAATGGAGAATCTCCAAAAGCGCTGCAAGGGAAGGTTCTCACGGTGCCCGACCCCGGGTTCAAATAACTCCACTTGGCCCGAGCTGATTCACTTTCTCCGGCGTCAGCAGACCGCGCGGAACCGAGGACACAAAAAGCGGTCTGCCAGAAGCTCGAAGGAAAGTTGGCTCAACGAATAAAGCCAGGCTGTGCTCCCCATTTGCGACGGGCGCAATGAAGACGCTGAATGCGATATACACCCTGCGATGGCAAACCCGGCCGACAGGGCGCCGCTTGCAGCGATCAACTGATACCGTTATGCTCCGGACGGGTCAAAACTGACAATCCGATTGTGCGGCAAATTTTTTGAAAGTAATTACCGCCAGACCCCACTTTTCAACTGAGGGATGAAAAGGCGCGGGCCGCGTGCTGAATGGAGGCGAATGGGCGACGCCTTCTATAAATATTGGGGGCGCTGCCGGCAACTCGCTTGTTGCGTATCCGGAAAGCGTGAGAGTACGGTCAGAAGCTCAGACGGCTTTGAGCAACAGTTGGCCATAAAATTACGACCGGTTAGGCTGGTCCGAAAAGGGAAGAAATGCATCGTCATCGATTTTCACATCTCGCCATAGCGCTCCTCTTGGTGCTCGACACATCTGCCGCTTCTTTCGCGGCGACGGTCATCTACGCCCAAACCATGGGCGGACTTATCTATAAAAGCACCGATTCCGCTAAGACATGGCAAGCTGTAGGGACTCCGCCTACCCCCAATGCGGCTGGGCTTAGCTCGGCGTTGGCCGTGGGCCCCCAGAACAGCAACAACCTGTATGCATCTTCTGTGACTGCAGCCATTAGGGGTCAGTCGGTTCCGCAATACGGCATCAATCGATCGACCGATGGCGGCCAGACATGGACGACAACTGTCCTCGCAACCCCCGCCGCCCAGCCACTCGCCGTCGATGCGACCATGAGCAACATCCTCTATATCGTCGGTAACGGCGGCACCAGCGGCACTCAGTCCTATCGGAGCACGGATTACGGGGCCACGTTTCAGGCTGGCACGAACCAAACTTTTGGTTACGCCATCAAGACCGATCCGACCCAGCCGGGAGTGGTTTATCTGGTTGGCCAGGCAATCACAAGTCGTACCGCACCCACCATTCCTGCCGCCATTTACAAAAGCACGGATTACGGCGTCACATGGGCGGTCCTCACGACTAATTCCACGGTGTTCGGTAATCAGAGCGGTGAAATCTCCGATCTGGCAGTCGATCCTAAGAACAGCAATGTTCTCTATGTCACCGCTTATAGCTCAACCTGTGGAACATCGGCGGCTCGTTGTGGCCTGATCAAGAGCAGCGATGCCGGGAAGACCTGGCAACCGGTTTTCGGAGATGACTGCGCGAATGTCGTCGTGGATGCAAGGAATGGCAACGTTTATGCCGGCTGTTTCTTTGCGGGGTCGGCAACGGTTCGTCTCACCGGAGAAGTCGCGAGGAGTACCGATGGCGGCAAGACGTTCACCAGCGTTACCAACGGCTTGACCCGCCTGGGAGTTGAGGTGCATCTCGACCCGGAATCGCCCAACGTGCTGTATGGCTCTCAGTCGCGAATCGTGGGAACAGATACGAGCAGCCCAGCCCTCCAACCGGCGGGCGTTTTCGTGAGCAACGACAGCGGCGCGACGTGGACACTGAACACGGTCGATCCGGCGCTCAAGGTTCCCAACGATCAGGTCTATTCGCTGGCGGCGGTGACGATGTCGACTCCGCCCTCAGGCGTGGTAAACGTTTCGGCGGCGGGCGGCCGGACGGATCTGTTCGCGCCGGAATCCATCGTCACCGCGTTTGGGACCGGCCTCGCCAGCGTATCTTTGGGAGCGTCCACGAATCCGCCATTGACGACACTCGGCGGTGCCACGGTCACGGTCACCGATTCCGCAGGCACATCGCAGCCAGCCGAGTTGCTGTACGTTTCTTCAGCGCAGATCAATTACATCGTTCCGGACGGACTAGCCGCGGGCGCGGCGACGGTCGCATTCAATAGCGGCGGCAGCACACAGAATCAAAAGATTCAGCTCGGTCCGGTAGCGCCGGGGATGTTCACATTGAACGCTGCAGGATTGGCTGCGGGAAGCGTCCTGCGGGTGTCGGGCGACGGCACGCAGACGGCCGAGAACTTCTTTCAAATGGATGCGTCCGGCAACATTTCCGCACTTCCTATCAATTTGGGTCCCCCGACCGACCAGGTGTTTCTCATTCTCTACGGCACTGGTTTCCGTGCCGCCGGGACCGCAAACACGAGCATGACCATCGGCGGGCAGAATGCGCAGGTATCGTTCGCCGGCGACCAGGGTGTTTTTGCCGGACTCGATCAGGTGAATGTACTCGTCCCGCGGAGCCTGGCGGGCACCGGCTCGGCCAACCTTGTTTTGACAGCGTCGGGGCAAACGGCGAACACAGTCAATATTTCGATGCAGTAGAGAATCTTGGTGGTCACGAAGGAGCGTCGAACGTGAAGAATGACATTCAGTTTTTGCTTGGGTTGCTTTCCGCAGCAACCGCCGTGGGTCCGAAGCGTCTCGCCGGCTTCCTCACAGTAATTGTGCTGAGCGCGCCGAGTGTATTCGCGGCCAATCCCGCCATCGCGGCCAGCGGTGTGAAGAACGCCGCAAGCTATGCCAACCCGGCGCTTCCTAACGGCGCGATCGCGCAGGGATCGATCTTCAACGTGTTCGGTTCTACCATGGGTCCGGCATCGCTTGCCTATGCCTCCTCGCTGCCTCTTCCGACTACCTTGAGCGGCACGCAGGTCTCCGTCACGGTGAACGGCTCCACGGTGCAATGCTTCATGATCTATACCTCAGCGGGACAGGTGGCGGCGATTTTGCCGTCCATCACACCCGTCGGCACGGGGACCATCACGGTCTCTTACAATGGCGCGGCGAGCGCGACCGCGCCGATCAAAGTTGCGGCGAGCGCTTTCGGTATCTTCACCATGAATCAACAAGGTGGGGGGCAGGCGGTGGTCCAGGATGGTAACTACAACTTCAATTCGTCCACATTCGCGTTCCAGCCCGGCGAGACGGTAGTGCTGTGGGGCACCGGCCTGGGGCCGATTTCGAGCAGCGACGCAGACTCACCGCCGAGCGGCAACATTCCGGGGATCAACGTGACGGTGTACGTCGGCGGCGTACAGGCGGCCGTGACCTATGCCGGGCGTTCGGGCTATTCCGGGGACGATCAGGTGGCGTTTACAATTCCCAGCGGCGTGACCGGCTGCAATGTTCCCGTGGGAGTTTACGTGAGCGGCGCCAGCGGGTCCAACACCGTGGTCAGCAACTTCACGACAATTGCGGTGGGAAGCGACACAACTTGCTCCAGCCCGGGGCTGCCTCCGTCGTTCCTGCAGGCGCTTGCTTCGGGGAGAAATGTTCGCATAGGCGACGTAGTTCTGACACGTTTGGCGCTTGCGAGCCCGCTTACTCCGGTTCCGGTGACGCAAGATGCCGGAACCGGCGGATTCAACCTGCGAAGCAGCAGCACGTATGCGCAAGGCCTGGATCTGAACTATGGGGCGTGCGCGATCGAACCGTCAGTTGCCCCGCAGACAGTTACCTTGACTCAACTCGACGCCGGTCCGGTGATCAACGTGAGCGGACCGAACGGCGCCAAAACGCTCGCGCAGCTCAAGGGCTCCGTGGGCTCGTATGACGCCACCTTGGGCGGCGGATTTGCCGCACCAGGACAGACGCCGCCACCGCTTTATCTGGCCCCCGGGACTTATTCGGTGGACAACGGGCAGGGCGGCAAGGACGTGGGAGCGTTCAAGTTCAACCTCACGGTGCCGCCGCCGCTGACGTGGACGAACTTCCCCTCGAATAACACCATCTCGCGATCCTCGCCGCTGACCGTAAGCTGGACCGGCGGCGATCCGAATTCGGATGTCGATCTCACCGGCTCGAGCGGGGTGAGCGCCAGCGTTTCAGTGAGCTTCATCTGCCGGGCCAGAGTGAGCGATGGCTCCATAACCGTGCCGATCTCCATCCTTCAGGCTCTTCCGGTCACCGCTACGGTCAGCGGCGTTCCTGTAGGCGGGCTGGCGTTGTCTACGGGCAACCCCGGGGCGTCATCTCTGCCTTCCGGACTGGATCTTTTTTCAACTGCCTCCTCGCAGGGATTCTCGGAATCGGTGGCGTTCCAGTAGGCCGGTCAATAGCCCACTTGCAGTCAAGGAGCAAATAGATGTTTTATCGCGGATTCCAGAAGTTCATGATAGTGGTGCTGATGCTGTTGCACACGTCCGCTGCATCTTTCGCGGCGACCGTCATCTATGCCCAAACCGCGTACGGGTTTATTTATAAAAGCACGGATACCGCCCAAACCTGGCAGCCGCTATCGACACAGACTTCCTCTGCGGAAGGAACCGCTGCGCTGGCTGTGGACCCGCAGAATACCAACAACCTGTATTCGATTTATAACCCCGTCAAAACGCCCACGCCGCCGCCACAAGGCGTTTTTGGATCGACCGATGGCGGCCAGACATGGGTCAAGACCGTGATAAATCTTGTCAGTGCGCCAATCGCTGTGGATGTGACCGCAAGCAATATCGTCTATGCATTCGGCAGCGTCAGCGGCAGCCAAAACCAACTCGTCCGGAGCACGGATTCGGGAGTCTCCTTCCAAGCCGTCACGGTAGTCGCTGGCTTGAACGGCATAGAAGTAATCAGGAATGATCCCAGCCAACCCGGAACCGTTTATGCCGTCGTCAACACCAGCAGCACAAAGGGCATTTACAAGAGCACGGATTACGGCGCCACGTGGGCTCTCTTCGCAAGTAATTCAACGGTGTTCGGCAGTCCGGGCGGAGCGATCATCGATTTGGCCATCGATCCCAAGAACAGCAGTGTTCTATATGTTGCCGCTTATAGTTCAACCTGTGGAACACCGCCAGCGTCTTGCGGCCTGATAAAGAGCAGCGATGCCGGGAAGACCTGGCAAGCGATATTCGGAGATGACTGCGGGAACGTCGTAGTGGATCCAAGGAACGGCAACATCTATGCCGGGGGTTACCTGGGGAAACTGGTAACAGGCGCTACTCCCGGTGGTGAGGTTGTGAGGAGCACCGACGGCGGCAAGACGTTCACCAGACTTACCAGCGGTTTGATCAGTGGGGGGGCTGAAGTACACCTCGATCCGGAATTGCCAAACGTGCTTTACGGATCACAGTCGCGAACGGTGGACATAAACCAAGGCATCAAGCCGGCAGGTGTTTTCGTGAGTACGGATAGCGGCGCGACGTGGACCTTGGGCACGGTAGATCCGAACCTAATGCCTCCCATCCACGATCAGATTTTTTCTCTAGTGCCTCTGACCATCACGAATCCGCCTCCGGGTGTCGTGAATGTATCGGCGGCGGGTGGGCGCACGGATCTATTCGCGCCGGATGCGATTGTCAGCGCGTTTGGGAGTGGCCTCGCCGGCGTATCTTCGGGAGCGTCCACGAATCCGCCATTGACGACACTCGGCGGCGCCACCGTTACGGTTACCGATTCGGCCGGCACATCGCAGCCGGCTGAGTTGCTGTACGTTTCTTCAGCGCAGATCAATTACATCGTTCCGGACGGACTAGCCGCGGGCGCGGCGACAGTCGCATTCAATAGCGGCAGCGCCACACAGAACAAAAAGATCCAGCTCGGCCCCGTAGCGCCTGGGATGTTCACGTTCAATGCCGGCGGATTCGTTGCGGGGAGCGTGCTGCGCGTGTCTGGCGACGGCACCCAAACGCCTGAAAACTTCTACCAACTGGACGGCTCAGGAGCGGTCGTACCCGTGCACATCAATCTGGGGCCCGCCACCGACCAGGTGTTTCTGATCCTCTATGGCACCTGTTTCCGCGCCGCCGGGACCGCCAACACCACCATGACGATCGGCGGACAGAATGCGCAGGTGTCGTTCGCCGGCGACCCAAGGCGCTTTTGCGGGACTCGATCAGGTGAACGTGCTCGTGCCGCGAAGCCTCGCGGGCAGGGGTTCGGTCGATATCATTTTGACCGCGTCGGGGCAGACTGCCAACACGGTCAATATCTCCGTACAATAGAGTCCTCGGGTGCGTACGAAAGAGGTGGAACGTGAAGAACGGTATCCAGTTTTTAGCTTGTGTATTATTCGCAGTAAGCGCGGTGGGTCAAACGCCCACATTCAGCCAGTTATATAACTTCCCGATGACGGTGACCAACACCACTACGGGAAATGGCTACTGGCCGCAAGGATACTCGCCACAAGGACCGCTTCTCCTGGCTTCCGACGGCAACTTCTATGGCACGACCCTGCTCGGCGGCGACGACGGACAGTGCCACAATCCTCCTACCACTCATGCCTGCGGGGGCACGGTCTTTCAGCTGACGCCTTCCGGCAAGCTTACGGTGTTGCATACATTCGCATGGGGCAGCGTCACGGCCCCATATGCGGATGGAGACATGCCGAACGGCCGGCTGGTGGAGGGCCCGGACGGCTACCTGTATGGGAGTGCTGCGTCGGGCGGCGCCGGTCTTGGCTCCAACCCGGCGCCCGGTTCCGGTGCCGGGGTCATCTTTCGCATCGCTAAGACCGGTACATTTCAGAATCTCCATACCTTCTGCAGCGGGAGCACCTGCACCGAGGGGCTGACACCGTCCCCGCTGGTCCTGGGTCTGGACGGCAACTTTTACGGAACCACGAATGCCTCTTCGGAGCCCGGAGTAAAAGGGACTATCTTCCGCATCGGCGCGTCCGGCGTTCTGGAGACGCTCCATAAATTTGCAGGCATACCCGATGGAGGTGCTCCGCTCGGAGGACTAATCCAAGGCAGCGATTGCAATTTTTACGGAATTGCTTCAGGCGGCGGACCGACTGCCAATAGTGCGGGCACGGTGTTCCGCATCACCCCGGGCGGCATCTATACCGTGCTCTACTCCTTCTCCTCACTCGCGGGTTCGCAGCAGAACGGCACGGGGCCGGAGTGGGCGCTGGTCCAGGCATCGAACGGAAAACTCTACGGAGCGACCAATCGTGGAGGCATCTACGGTTACGGCACGGTTTTCGAAGTGGGCCTCGACGGGACATTTCGCAAGGTGGTGGACCTGAATAAGCCGTCAACGGTGGGCGGCGTCTTCACCTTAATTCAAGCGTCGGATGGCAACCTTTGGGGCACCAATGCCGGCGTGGCGCCTGAAAGCACGCTCTATACCATCAACATCGCCAGCGGTTCGGCGCACACTGAAACTTTCCCTTGTACCCAGGTCGGCGTTGGCGTGGTGGCGGGCTCTCTGATCGAGGGCACTGACGGCAAGCTCTATGGCGTAGGTCTCCCGGGCGCGTGCGGGTCCGATACGAGCACATCCGGTGTGGTCTTCAGTATCGATGCGGGACTGCTGAAACTTCCGAACCCCTTGGTATCCGCGGTGACGAATGGGGCCAGCTTCGTCGCGGGCAGCCTGGTTGGCGGGGAGATTGCGACCGCATTTGGCACGAGTCTCACGACCGGCACTGGAATCAACCTGAGTTCGTCGCTGCCGCTGCCCGGCAGTTTGCTGGGATCGGAGGTCCTGGTGAACGGCTGCCCGGCTACGCCGCTTTTCGCAGTCGACAATGTCAATGGCCAACAGCAGATCAATTTTCAAGCGCCGTGGGAGATTGCCGGGCAGCAGGTGGTCGCGGTGCAGGTGGTGAATAACGGCGGCATCAGTCCGATGGTCGGTGTCCCAGTGTTGGCAGCGCAACCTGGAATCATTGCGATTCTCCACGCCGATTATAGTGCGGCCACGACCGCCAGTCCCGCGACTGCAAATGAGACGGTGCTGATCTATGGCACGGGTTTGGGAGCGGTCAACACGGCCCAAGTGGATGGCACTGCGGCCGACGGCGAATCCACCATAGCGCTGCCCACGGTCACGATTGGCGGGGCTGCGGCGATGGTCACGTTCAGCGGACTCGCGCCGGGGTTTGTGGGACTGAATCAGATCAATGTGGTGGTTCCTTCAGGACTGGCCAGCGGGAACCAGGCGGTCGTCATGAGCATTGGAGGCGTGGCTAGTAACTCAGTGATGCTGCCGGTGCATTAAGCGGGGAAACCGTTGGCTGCATAATTACGCTCCGTTAGAACATTTCTGGGAAAAGGGAAAATGCCTCATCATCGATTTTCGCACCTCGTCATAGCCCTCCTGTTGGTCCTGGACACTTCCGCCGCATCTTTCGCGGCGATCGTGATCTATGCCCAAAACGTGAATGGTCTTATTTATAAAAGCACGGATACCGCCCAAACCTGGCAGCCGCTATCGACACAGACTTCCTCTGCGCCTGCAACCGCTGCGCTGGCTGTGGACCCGCAGGATACCAACAACCTGTATTCGATTTTTAACCCCGTCAAATCGCCCACGCCGGCGCCACAAGGCGTTTTTCGATCGACCGATGGCGGCCAGACATGGGTCAAGACCCTGATAAGTGTCAGTGCGCCAATCGTCGTGGATGCGACCGCAAGCAATATCATCTATGTCTTCGGCGACACCGGCGGCAAACTCGACATGCTCCGGAGTACGGATTCGGGAGCTTCCTTCCAAGCCGTCACCGTACTCAGCCCGATGCCCGGCGGCATAAGCGTAATCAGGAATGATCCGAGCCAACCTGGAACCGTTTATGCCGTCGTCTCCAGCCCACGGGGCATTTACAAGAGCGCGGATTACGGTGCCACGTGGGCTCTCTTCAGCAATTCGGGCGTTTCCGTCACCGATCTGGCGATCGATCCCAAGAACAGCAGCGTTCTATATGTCGCCGCTTATAGTTCAACCTGTGGAACACCGGCGGCTCGTTGCGGCCTGATAAAGAGCAGCGATGCCGGGAAGACCTGGCAAGCGATATTCGGAGATGACTGCGGGAATGTCGTAGTGGATCCAAGGAACGGCAACATCTATGCCGGCGGTTACCTGGGGACGCTGGTGACAAGCGCTGCTCCCGGTGGAGAGGTCGTGAGGAGTACCGACGGCGGCAAGACTTTCACCAGATTCACCAGCAGTTTGACGAGTGGGGGGCTGAAGTACACCTCGATCCGGAATCGCCAAATGTGCTTTACGGATCGCAGTCGCGAACGTGGATATATCCACAGGCATCAAGCCGGCAGGCGTTTTCGTGAGTACGGATAGCGGCGCGACGTGGACCTTGGGCACGGTGGACCCGAAGCTCGCGCCTCCCAACGATCAGCTCTATTCTCTGGTGGCTCTGACCATCACGAATCCGCTTCCGGGTGTTGTGAATGTATCGGCGGCGGGCGGGCGCACGGATCTATTCGCGCCGGATGCGATTGTCAGTGCGTTTGGGACAGGCCTCGCCACGGGAACTCCGGGTGCGACCACGAATCCCCGCTGACGACACTCGGCGGCGCTACCGTCACGGTGACCGATTCCACCCGTACATCGCAGCCGGCCGAGTTGCTATACGTTTCTCCGGCGCAAGTCAATTACATCGTTCCATGCGGAGGCTTTTATCCGCGCGGCCGAAAACTTGGCGGTGTATAGAGCTAACGAGCGGTCCGTTGACGCCTACGCCTTATTGATGACGCACGGTTCAGTGGGTTTGGCAGCCCAGATATTTTTGCCGCGCTATGTCTGAGGGGCGCGTGTACGATGTTGCGCGCTACACGATCGAACACTATCCCAACCTCGAAGACGCCCTTGTACATTGGTTCAGCAACGCGATCAACTCTCCGTCCGCCGGAACCAATATGGCGCGGGAGCTGTTAAGGCGTGAGAAAACGGGACATCCGATCGACCGGAACGACGTCTCCTGTGGCGGCTGTCAGCGAATGTATGGTTTGACATAGATCAGGCTGTGGCCGACGAAAGAATAGAGGAAGCGCTTCGCCGTAAAAGTAACATATGTAATACCAGCCCGACATAATTCTAGGCCGACCGGACCAGCCATGTGTTCACGTGCTTCTTCCCGTACTCCGGGGCAGGTGTAGTTGCGATTTCGGATAGCTTCACCTGAACGCCGACCAGAGGCTGGACATCATCGGAGCTATATCTCAGCAAGGGTCGCCTGGTTTGGCAACGGGGATGGGACTAGATGCTCGGCGTCAATACGATCGACCCGGGGATACCGGGGCCGGTCGATATCAATTGCCAATTCGTCCTCCCGAGCGTTTCGATTCACGATTACCGTACAGTAGTGGAGTATGGCGCGCGTCAGTTCCGCCCTAAACGGGCGGTGCGCGCTGTCATATTTTCGCTGAAGCACGAGGCATCGGGCATGCCGTTGGGAACGCCGCGATATCCAGAGACTCAGCCCTTCGTCCTCACCGACATGTGTTCTTGTCTACGACTCCAAGCTAAAGTTTCGCGGCGAAGAGCCGGTGGACGGGCAGCACTGCTGGGTGCTGCAGGTCCGTCCGCGTCAGATTCTCGATAAACAGCGGCTGTTTGACAGCAGGCTGTGGATCAAGAAAGACGATTTTTCGGTAATCCGTAGCGAAGGGCAGGCGGTTCCGCAGATCCGCAACGACATCCGAAAATCTCTTCCCTCGCTTCACGACGGTCCGGCATCTGGTGAACGGATTCTGGTTTCCCTGGCACAGCGCGAGCGGCTGACGATTGACTATTCGGACTACAAAAAGTTCGGATCGGAGAGCAGCATCACCTTCGAGAAGCCGTAGGAAATAGTGTTCGGCAGCGGGAAGCGCCGCGCTAGAATAGCCCCGATGGCCTCCGTCTATCTCGACGATGTGAAAGCAGGCGACCGCTATCCCGCGGGCTCCGCTCAGATAACCGAGGCCGACGCAATCGCATTTGCCCGGAGCTTCGACCCTCAGCCAATGCACACCGATCCCGCGTGGGCGCTCGAAGGTCCGTTCAAAGGGCTGATCGCGAGCGGTTGGCACACCGTCGCGGTGGCCATGCGCTTAACGGTGGAGTCGCGAATGTTGGGGGAAACGCCGCTCCTGGGCATCGGCGTCGACAGGATCGAATGGCCCAATCCGGTTCGTCCGGGCGACACGATCAGCGCTGAAATCGAAATTCTGAGCGTCACGCCATCGCGGTCGAAACCCGGCTTTGGAATTGTCAAGATGCGAATCACCGGCAGCAATCAAGACGGTAAGCCCGTCCTGATCATGCAGCCCAACTGTTGGGTGCCCCGGCGGCCGGCGTAGCCTGGCGTCGCGTTATTGGGAGGCGTCTTTGCTCGATATCGCTTTCTGCCGTTATATTCGCCTGCTCAATCGACCTGACACTCTGTCGCGAACCTTTTCAGGTCGGCTGAGCGCAAATCGGCATTCGTAAGCCGCCTTGTGCAGCCTGATGCCGCCTTCAAAGAAAAGCTTCCGGCGCATTCATCCTGACCCCGCCCTGAGCGTGAGCGGTATTGATTAGGCGGCAGCCTTGCTGCTGCTTTTGCTTAGTCGCGAACCCAGCATGCGATTTATGGCATTGCTCGAAGACCAGATTAAACGGCGTTTGAGCGGCTACGCGGAAGCGCTCGGGGCAAACGTAAGCAGAGCGCCGAGAATGCTCGTGTGTATGCCGGTCGTGAAGATGTAGAGCACACCCGAACCGTAATCGCGGGGGCAGCCGTGAAAACAATGCCCACCAGAAGAGCAGCGCCGAGCCGAGAAAGCAGATGTGCTGCGCATTGTGAATGGCGTCATTTGTCAGGGTAGCCCGGAACAGCGCTGCCGCGTGCCAAGTCCACAGCACAATGGCATGCAATAACCACGCCACAAATGGTGCAGCGATTGCAGTCCAGATATTCCGCACAATGCGCGCCTTCGCCCAACTGCCAGTTATCCGGCGCCATTCAAACGGCAAACCCCATAGCAGTGCGGTCGACGGACTGGCGAGCACCAGCAGCAGCGCGGCTATCAGCATCAGTAGTTCATGCTGCGTCATGTGCTGGAGAAGAGTACTTCCCCCAGCGGATGCAACGGCGAGCATAGGGCCAGGAAAAGCACCAGCCATCCCGACCAGAAGAGACCCGCTGACGCCTCATTATTCCACGGGACGGGTGAGCGCCACGAGCATACAAACGGGGCCGCGGCAATCAGGCAGATAGTGACGCCCGGATCGAAGTGCCACGCGGATTCTGCATTCCGCTCCGATGGGTTCCACTGCAGCGCACAGTAGAGGACAGTCATGATCGTAACAGCCGATGAAATGGCCCGGGTCCGGGAGATCCTCGAGCGCAAAGTAGCCGAACTGGTCGAGACCTTGCGAAAGCGCGACGGAATCGCAATCGAAAGGAGCGCAGACCAAAGGGACGAGATTCAGTTTGCGTCGGAGGGTGATCTCGCGATCGGAAACGTAGATCACGAGTGTACCCTGCTGCGTAGCGTGAAAGCCGCGCTGCGGCGAGTTCACGACGGCAGCTTTGGAGCGTGCCTCGAATGCGAATTGCCGATCAGCCCCAAACGTCTCGCGGCCGTGCCCTGGGCTTCGTCCTGTATTCAATGTCAGGAGAATGCGGATCGGGAGGGTAGTACCGCAGAGTCGGATGTGATCAATGAGAGCCTCATCGACGTCGCGTAAGCAACCGCTTAGGTAGGCACCCACGTCCCTAGCAAATCGGGCGTGATGGAGGTCGGCCACAAGTCAGCCATCAGGTAGTTAGCCCGCGTCCATAGATCGCGCCGCAGACCGGCGAGCAATCAGCAAAGCGGGGATCGCTCTCAGGCTTGAGATCGGCCGAACGTCTGTTAGCCGCGGGTGTGGCTCTCATACTGGACATTTGACCTCAAGCTGCGCGAACGGCCTTGCGTAGTGGGCGAAGTGTTAATTCTATAGCGGGCTCCCATCGGTCACTGAGTGCGAGAGCTCGGAGTTGCACGATGTGCTGGCCTGTGTCCTTCTTCCAGCGCGCACCACAGCGCTTCATCCGCATTTCGAACAGACTTTTACAGGTTGCCTCGACGTTGCCAGTACCGAGCGCCAAACCAAGTCGGCGCGCTCGGGCATAATTCATGCGATCGGTTTCGCAGGCATGGCTTTGTAAATAGGTGATCGCCTCATGGACCGGATGGTCTGCGCCTACACCCTCATCGCGCCCCGAAGCGATCAGTTCTTTCAGGATGTCGGTCGCCGCGCTGCTGCGGTGGAGTAGGGCTTTCTTCCAGCCTCCCAGCCGTTCTCCGACCGCCGCCGTCGAGTCCTCCAGCACATGCGCTGCAGCGCCGAGCTTTTCTGTCAGATGATATAAATCTATTAAGATGGTGGAGGTCGTCTCCGAATTTTGGCGTGAAGCCATCCTCCAACAGATTCCACATCTCCGGAGCTCCGTCGCAGCATATTCTCATTGAAGAATGAGCCTGAACTGAAGTGAGGCGTGCCGGTGGCTGAGAACTCCTTTCTTTTTTATTTTTGAGAGAAGAGGACCCGTAGTCGGCGCGGTGGAAATGTGGGAATCGCAGCAGCGATTTCCAAGGGCGGTGGAAAGTGAGGGAAACCTGTTTTTGGTTTTCCTCACTTCCCATCCGACCGTCATTTCCACGGCGCTCCGGGTTCTGTATGTCTTTGGTCGTCCTCATGCGCTGCATCTCGCGATGCCCGTCAGTAATCGCTTTTTGGCCTGTTGCATTGCAATGGCAGCTTCGGTGTCGGACTGCTTCTGTTCGAAGCTTGTCAGTTCGGCCATGCTCACCCCGGGGCGCAGAAGGCTCTCGCATTGAGGTGTCTGACTCAAGATTTCGAAGGGGGTCGCCCATTTCCGATAGAGTCGCTGTCGCTTGCCATTGGGTTGTTCGACGACCTCGGCAACCGCGCAGGGCCGGTGGAAGTTGATATAGGGATTCAGATGCTCGCGATGGAATTGATCGACCGCCTCCGCATGTGACGCGGCGATGTGCTTGAACCCCATGTGTTTGCGGATGATCGCTCCGTTCTTGCACTCGACAAGACCGTTGTCTCCCGTGCGGCGAGCGCGCGATTTGGTCTGTTCGATCAACAACTTGTCCAGCAACCGCGCCACGGTATAATTGATGAACTCGCTGCCATTGTCGGAATGAAACCCGCGGATGGTGAACGGAAACTGTTCCAACAACTGCTCCAGCAGCGGAATTAGCCAGCGCTCCGAGATCTGCGGAGTAGCAGCTACAATCTCCCACTGCGTCACTTCGTCGACGGCATTGATGTGATAAATCCCTTTCACACCGTCCTTGTCGCCCTGATGTACGGTGTCGATGCGCAGATATCCGGGGCGACCCTGCGGCCTCGGCTTGCGCCGCTCTCCGATCGGGATCGGCGTGGGCCTGGTCGGCTGGTAGCTGGTGTTCTTTTTGCGGTAGCCCTCCGAGTTGCGGAAACGGTAGAGATGAGCTACCGAAATGCCTGCCAGTCGCTGGTAAACTGCCTGACCGTACTCGGTGTGCTCGCGCTCCAGTATCCGTTTTGTCGCTGGCCCACTCAGGTTGCCGTGGCTCTTGTCCACATAAGCCAGCAGTTCCACGTCCGCCTTGGTATAGAGCTTTGCGAACTTCCTTCGCTGGTACGGTGCGGCTTTCACCTGGCCGGTGCTTGCATACCCTCCGATCAGTCGCGTGACCTGCGCTCGGCTCAGGCCTGTCATCCGGCCCACATACAGCCGCACCAGCCCTTTTTCGCTTTTGCCTAGGCTCGCGTACTGATGCCGCAACAGTGTCCGTTCCGTCCAGGCATACACTTCCTCGCGTCGCTGTCCGGCAAATCGCACTTCGCCGCTGCCTGCCAGAAACGCCCGGATCTGCTCCAGGCTTGTCGCTTCCGAATCGTCCATGCTGATGATCAATCCCCAGCATCCCGCTTTCCCCCTTCAGGCTCATCTTGTGTGAGAATCCAATCCCCGTTTCAGGCTCATCTTGTATGAGACAAGAGTCGCAGAGCCCGGCTATGGCACAAGCGCTATAATACTCTTTTTCTCGGCCCGGTGAGCATAGCTGTAGACGTCTCGGGGAACCTATTTCTCGCCGACGATTTCGGCCCTCAATATGGCCTCGTCCCATCCGGAGCGGCCCGCGTATCTACAAGGTGTCATCCGACGGAGCGATCGCTACGGCGGCGGGCAACGGCCAGGCTAGCTTCTCCGGCGATAACGGGTTGGCCACCAACGCACAACTGGCGAGCCCCGGGGGCGTGGCCGTGGACAGCTTGGGCAACGTCTTCATCGCGGACAGCGGTAATAACCGCATCCGCCAAGTCACCCCGGACGGGATCATCGCCACGATCGCAGGCAATGGCGTCCGCAGCGCCTTCGGAGATGGCGGTCCAGCCGCCAGCGCCCAAGTGGAGCCGGTCAACGTCAGCCTCGACGCCGCGGGCAATCTCTTTCTCTTTGACCTTCCCAACCGCGGTATCCGCAAGGTCTCGCTCGACGGAACTATCACTACAGTGGAGACCATTGGCGGTAATAACTACTTTGTGACTGCCGACAGCGCGGGCAATGTGTTCGCCGCTTGCTCCGGCGGATGGAATACTCTGGACACGGTCTGCGAAATCTCGCCCGATGGGACCGTTCGCCGGGTGGCCGGTAATGGCACGTTTGGATTCTCGGGCGATGGCGGTCCGGCTGTCAGCGCCCAATTGGCGTACTCCGACGGCGTGGCGCTGGACAGCGCAGGCAACCTCTACATTGCGGACACACAAAACCACCGCATCCGCAAAGTAACGCCAGATGGGATCATTTCTCCTGCTTATCCGGTTGTTTCAACAAGCCACGATAGGTTGTGATCAGGCCTCGACAGGCGGATCGCCCAAGTCAGATGCGCCGCGTATCTCGTTGTATTTTGTTGGCTTGCGCCCTGCTCCAAGACCGAGGAGGGTTTGGAATGCCGCCGCTGGCGTCTTGCGCCGATTATGGCGAAACACGAATTCATCGAGGTAAACCTGGAGCTGATCACGACTGACGCCGTGATGGGTTCCGAGTAGCCACTGCTGGAGATTGCCAATCACGCGGTCTGCCAGAGGCACTACCGATTTCGCGCCTTTTCGTAGGTCGCCCCGCAGCGGTTGAGTGCGTGGCACATGCTCGAAGCCGGCCTCTTTCAACCCAGAGAAGCTTTTCAGCCCGTCGGTGTAGACCGTGGTGCCTGGCGCTACATTGTCCTTGAGAAAGGAGAGTAGCGTCTCTCTTCGGAAGTCGGGGATCACGGCCATGCGCGCACGTCCGGTGAGTTTCTGCCGCGCTTCTCTACAGCGGCCAGGACCAGTGCAGCTTTTCGGCCTTTCAGTTGACGGCTGCCTCGTAAGCCGGCCTGGGTGCCGCCAACCCATGTATCATCAACTTCTACTTCGCCCCGTAGCGGCTCGCGCTTTAGATTGATCATGGCGCGCCGGAACTTATGCAGCATCATCCAAGCGGTCTCGTAACGGGGCAAAGCCAACTGGCGCTGCAGAAGTAAGGCTGAGAGCCCGCGCTTATCGGTCGTCATTAGGTATGCAGCCCAGAACCATACCGTCAAAGGCGTTTTCGTGTTATGCAGGATCGTCCCAGCAGTTAGCGAGGCTTGGTAACGACAGGCCGCGCATTTCCACCGCCTGAGGTTTGCCAATTCATACGCCCGCTGGTTACCGCATTTCGGACACACGAAACCGTCCGGCCAGCGGCAGGAGGCCAGGTATTGTTGGCAGTCCTCCTCCGTAGCGAATTTCGACTGAAACTCGCGAAGCGTCTTGGGGAATCCTGGACGAGGCACCTGTTCATACTACGGGTTGTGGTTTGTTGAAACAACCGGATAAGCAGGAGACGTCTAAGTCGGCAGTCTATCGTCGGAAGACACTCTCGTCAGAGGTTAGAACTGCGCCTTTGACCTGACGCAGAATCCATGACGACAGTGGGTTTGCAGAGCTCACTACTTCATGAAATCAGCGCCGGCGCTTGGCTTCCGACGGAGAGTAGGCCTGCGTCCCTAGTTTGAACTTTGGAGAAGCCGAAGGCTATCTAGCATAGCGTTGCTCGGTTGAAAAGGCGGAAGAATAGGAGGTTTTGAATTGAGCACCGGAATCGCAAGAGAATGGTATAGCCTTAGCTTGGCCATGGAACGGTCCGGAACCTCTTCGTCCGCGAGCCGGGTGTCCTGCGAGTCGGCCTGCCAGGATCAAAACGACCGGCGTACCATGTTCCAGCAAGCGTTTATGAAAGAGTAAAGTTGCGTATGTCGAACCCACCTCGGACTCCGCCGCGCTGTTGACCCAACCGTGTGTAATTGGCGTGTAACAAACCATGAGCATCACGACGATTCTTGCGATTCTGCGCATGTGAAATCTATACGTTACATATTATCAATGAGCGGTATGAGTTCGAGCGCCGCCGGCTCACCATAGAATCAATAACTCAGAGGTATTTGGTTTCGTCATGTGCCGGCTTGTGCTCCTCAGATCGCTTGTTTGCGAACCTCTGAACCCATGCTCCTCTGCATGTCTTCGAGCGTAATCCCCTTCGTTTCGGGAAAGAAGAACAGCACCACGAAAAACTGCAGCGCCATCATTGCGGCGAAGAAAACGAAAGGCACAGCGCGCGATGCCGAGGCCATCAGAGGGAAGATGGCTGAGATCAGCGCGTTCATGATCCAATGGGTGGCACTGCCGAGGCTCTGCCCTTTCGCGCGTACCAGGTTGGGAAAGACTTCACTGATGTAGACCCAAATCACCGCCCCTTGCGAGAACGCAAAGAATGCTATAAAGCCGATCAGCAGCCAGACTAGCAGATCCTCATGGGATCCGCTCGCAAAAACCATAGCCACACCGCTTAAACAGAGGGCTGTTCCGAATGCTCCGGTAAGGAGTAGCTTCTTCCGGCCCACCCGGTCGATGATGGTCATTGCGAGCATCGTGAATATCAGATTTGTAAAACCAATAGCCACGGCCTGCAGATTGCTCGACATCTTGTTGAAACCGGCCCGTTCAAAAATATCGTTCAGATAATAGAGAATCGCGTTAATGCCGGAAAGCTGATTGAACATCGCGATCGAAATTGCAAGGAAGATCGGCAAGCGATATTTTCGGGTGAAGAGCGGCTCGGCTTTTTCAGAATTTTCCGATTCTAGCGACGCAGCGATATCCCGGACCTCCCGCTCCGGTTCAGGCTCGCCGATGCGAGTGAAAACATGTCGAGCCTCATCAAGCAATCCTCTTGCGACAAGCCAACGCGGACTCTGCGGGATTGTGAACAGCGCAGCGAAGAATAGCGCGGCGGGCAGGGCGGCAATTCCCAGTTTCCATCGCCACTCGACACCTCCCAGGTTCAGCAAGCCAATGGCATAGTTTGAAAAGTAGGCCACCAGAATGCCGGCGACAACGTTCAGTTGAAAGAAGCCCACCAGTCGTCCACGCCGCGCGGCCGGCGCTATCTCCGCAATGTACATTGGGCCGATGACCGAGGAGCCTCCGATCGCGAGCCCTCCAAGGAATCGGAACAGAATGAAGGCGTACCAGTTCCAGGCCAATCCGCAACCTACCGCAGTAACGACGTACATTACGGCAAGCGCCTGCAGTGCCGCGCGGCGGCCATAACGGTCACTGGGAGCTCCGGCGAATATTGAGCCGGCAACCGTTCCCCACAGCGCGCTCGCAACAGTGAGTCCGAGCAGGGCGGGCGTGAGCTGGTACGTGTTAGTCAGAGCTCGCGTAGCTCCGGCGATAACGGCGGTATCGAACCCAAAGAGAAGGCCACCAAGAGCGGCGACGGTTGCGCTTCTGAGGAGGTAGGCATTGATTCGCGGGTCTCGATTATTCATCGCAAGCCGAGATTGTTCAGAACAGGTGCGAGGTGTGCATAGGAGCGCCTGGCCGCCTGGACCGGATCATAGCCCGGTTGCGTCTGTAACTGGCGCGTCACCTCAACCAACACCCACCCCTTCCACCCCATGTTCTTCACTACCGCGAAATAGTGAGTGTAATCGATACTGCCGTCACCGGGCAGCAGGAATTGGGGTTTTCCGTCCACGCGCTTGGAATCCTTGACGGTGATGAACGCGCTGCGTGGCAGCATGGCGCCCATGGTCTGTTCGATGGTTAGGCCGGCGAGTTGAAAGTGGCCGTAATCGTAAACGGCGGTCAGGGCGGGGTTGCTCACCTTGTCGATCAGCCACAAAAGTTTTTCGGGAGTGTCGCATGCGTTCATCGCATGAGCCTTCACAGCAAGCCGTATGCGGCTCTCAGCGGCGACCCGCGCCCATTCGCCAAGACGCGTAGCCATGGTGTCGCGAACCTTCTCGAATTCCCCGGGCTTACCGCCAAGCACCGTCTGCAGCAGAGGAGGGTGATCCGGTGCGATGTCGTGCGCGAGTGCCGCGGCGGCACGGATCCGGTCCGGCGTGCCCGCGAGAGCGGCGCCGGGCGCGAGAAGATTGAACGCTTCAATCAAGGAGGGGATGGGCATGCCGGAATCGCGGATGCGGCGGCGCGCGGCAGGGTCGAGCTTTTTCGGCTCGCTAGGCCAATCGGGCATGCAGCAGAGTTCTGCGCCGTCATAGCCGATTTCGTGGATACTCGCGAGCGCGCCGTCGACGGTCATCGATTGCATGCCGTAATTGCCGATCTCGAGACGAATCGCAGGCGCCGCGGCAAAGCCTCTGGACGCACCTGCCAGGGCGGCCGCCAGAAGCGTCCGTCGATTGATTTTGCCCATAGCCGTCAGGCAGCCGCTGCGGACCGGCCCGCTTCCGCAAGCATCTTCATGAACTCGCGCATGTAGTAGGGATTGTCGTGCCAGGTGCGTCCAGTGACCAGATTGCCATCGCGCACGCACGATGCGTTAACGTAAGTGGCGCCGCTGAATTCCGCGTCGTACTGGCATTTCGCAACCGTCGCGACACGTCTGTTGCGGATAACATCCGCCGCGGCAATGATCTCAATGCCGTGACAGACACACGCTACCGGCTTGGCCGTCTCGAAGAAATGGCGTGTGATGCGCATCAGGTCCCGATCATATCGAAGATACTCGGGAGCGCGGCCGCCGGTGATGAACATGCCTGCGTACTCTTCAGGCTTGACATCGCGAAAGGCGATCTCACTTTTCAGATGGTAACTCGGACTCTCCTTCGTAATGGTCCAACCCGGCGGGATCTCGTGCATCACGAGCGGGTAAACTTTCACCTCGGGTCCGGCGACTACCGCAGTGTAATCGTCTTCCTGGACCCGGTGCAGCGGATACATGGTATCGAGGGCTTCGGCGGCGTCGCCGATAATAATCAAAATTTTTCCATTGGACATAAACTATACAGGCTCCTTATAATTCTCTCCGGTGCCTTCCCAACCTGCTCGGGGAGGCGCTTCTTTCGCCATCCGCTCGGTCTTTGGATCCCAGGCCATCATGCGGCGCTGCCGGTAGGAATCGGCCGAAAGTTTAATGGCTGTCATGGTTTGATAGGCCAGTTCGGCATGCAGAGTAGGCTCCTTGCGGGTCTTCATGCAATCGAAGAAATTGCGCGCATGATTGATGCGGATATCGTTGGGGTGCGACGGGTTGGTGGGGACCGTCACTTCAGCCTTGCCAGTGGCCTCCTGAAATTTCTTGCGGAACTGCGAGTCGGGCCGGATGACGATGTAGCCATCACTGCCCTTTTCATCGAAGAATCCGATCGATCCCTCGTGCCCGTAGATGGCCGGTTGGTGGTACCGCTCCATACCGGCCGAGGCCGCCGACGAAGTGATCTGAATGCTGAATTCCGGATATTCGGCGGTCAGCGAAAAGGTATCGGGAGTCTCGCGGTCCTTAAAACTGTAGATGCCGCCATGTCCACTGACGAGCACGGGGAAGCGGCCGCCGAGCGTCAACATGAGCGGCGCCAGACGGTGATAGAAGAAGTCGGCAACCACTCCATTTGAATAGTCCCAATACTTGCGCCAGCGGAAGAACCGCTCACCGCTGAAGGGGCGTTTCGGGGCGGAGCCGAGAAACGCGTTCCAGTCGACCGTCTGTGGCGTGGCTTCCTTTTCCACCTGATACTGCCAGACGCCGTAGACGGAATTCATCGAGTAGGTGGACTGAGCCCAAAGGACGTTGCCGATCCATCCTTTCTCGATGGCCTCGCGCGCGGCATGGTAGCGCGGATCCGAGCACCATTGAGCGCCAACCTGGAGAACGCGCCCTGTCTTCTTCACCTCTCCGGCCAGTTCCTTGGCCTGATCGACCGTATAGGTCATCGGCTTTTCGAGATAGACATCCTTGCCGCCGCGTAGGGCGTCCATCGCCATGTGGAAGTGATGGTGTTCTGGCGTTACGACGTAGATGGCGTCGATATCCGTGCGGGCGATCAGGTCGTGGTAGTCGTGGTGGACGTCCTTGGAGTCGAGTTGCGCCTGCTGGCGTCCGCGCTCTTTGGCCATGGTATAGATGTCGCTGATGCCGGCCACACGAGCTATGCCGTCGTCGAGGATCGGTTTCAGGTACAGGCGAAGGTGGCGCATGCCGAGGTTGCCGCAGCCGATGAGCCCGACCTGCACGCGATCATTGGCCCCGAGGACCCGGCTGTATGAGGCTGCGGTGGCGAATAGTACCGCCCGTCTGGAGATGTTTGTATTCATAGTATAGTGCGCACCAGTATATCTTGAGATATCAGATAAATGAGCGGTTGTCAATCAAGCTACCATCCTTCTTTCGGTGACGCAAACACCGGATTCTTACGGCGCCGCTGCGCAAAGGTGTCCTGCAATTTTACGAAACAGAGCCGATTTTCGGGATAGGGCGTGCCACCAGTGACGCAAAGCGCCGTTTTTTGAAACTGGCTGGCGTATGGATGGCGTGGCTGATGACGCAAAGGGTGCTTTTTTGTGCGCCGTTCTGCAGCGGATGTGGTCTTGCGGAACGGGCTGGTTATTGGATTTCGATCGTGCTTCGAGAGCAGTGAAGACGTGTGGGAATAAAATCGGAAGCGGCCGGCGACGAACTGCCATGGCGATCAGGCCGGGACGGGGATCCGGTAATGGGGATTTCTGACGTGAGTTGTGGGTAAATTGAGTCTTGCAATTTGCTGCGTCGAACATAAAGCTCTCCTTGTGAATGAGCATGAATGCCGGGTATTCGTCCACGGGAAGCCCTGTCCGAGGCTTCACCGCGCTTGCGCTCCCCATCACGAGAGGGCGAACGCCCGGCAAATCTCCCTCGCGATCTCGCCATGTCGAAATCGCTCTCGGCTTGCGCCGGGGTTGGCGGGGATACGCGGCAACCTCTCTGATTTCACAGTGACACACGCGATGTTGGAATTAAGAGGGTGCTTTCGTAAGTGACTGAGATTATTCAGATTAAAAATGCGAAGGTGACGAACTTTTTCAACCGGCTAATCGACTGAAGGCCGGCCTTTGATTCGTTTGACCGCCGCGTTCGCTCCTTAAACATTAGAATCCAAACCATTCGTCGAATCCCAAGACGCGCCGGAAAGGCTGAGGCTGTGCTTTTAACGCCGAGGCGCAGAGGACCGCGGAGCACGCTGAGAAAGACGCGGAGAGAGAAGAGAGCGAAGCGGGTGGTTAAGCGAGGTACGCGGATTGGAAAAGCCTAATATCATTCATTTGCGGGCCCATTTGGCGGGCCGGGCATTTGGCGGGCCGGGCGAGATGACGCAAACTGCACTTTTTTGAACTTAAGTTTGAGAGTTGGGAAAATGCGTCGCGGGAAAACCCTCGTGTAGTGTCCCGGAAATAGCCAGGCAATTAATTCTTAGCTTTTCGCTTAAGTGGTAGCGTACAGCCCGCGCGTCTCTTTTCAAGAGTTTGCCGACCGGACACGAGTTTCTCATAATGGATTCGGCGGTAGCCCGCCTTGCCAAAACCCTCCCCAAACCCTCTCCTATTTGTATAGTTATTTTCTGGACACTACACTAGCCGTCCGCCCATGGATAGTAGCTGAACGCCTAATGAAAAGTGTGAGAGAACGATTGCGATGACGCAAACGGCGATTTTTGAACTTGTTCGTTGTGCCGACAACTTGTTCGTTGTGCCGACAAAGACGGGTAACAACGCAACGCCGATGTCTAAACACTCCAGGCGCGGCAGCCGCCAGACGTTTGGATTTCGTCACTCGATCACGCGGCTTCTTCGGAGGAGTGGGAGTCTTCGACCGCCTTATCCTTCCGTGCGAGGTACCGTTCAACCCTTATCCGGTCCTGCTCAGAGGTGCTCTCCACCCAACCGAATATGATTTGGGCCGGCTTGGCCTGACTTTCGGGCGGCGCGGAGTCCTGCGGGTCATTGATTTCCGGGGCTTCCGGTTCAGGGGCTTCCGGTTCTTGCGCTTCCGGAGTTTGCGGAACGGAGCCAATGTCCTCCTCGATGAACTCGGGAGCGGCTTCAGTTTCAGCTGTCATGTAGCGTTCTTTCTGTGCCTTGCGAAGTTCGTTGAGTGCGCGGTAGAAGCCGCGGTCGGCGGCTGTCTGGCAGCGTAGCGCGAGCGAGATCTGCTTGGCGTTATCCTGCTCGCCGCTCGACTCAAACTGTTTGCTCAGATTGATGGTCGCGCGGCGGCTTTGCCAGTGGCACGCAGACATGCGAGAGAGCAACAGGTTTTCCATCGTGCCGAGGGGCTGGAACTCTTCGATCAGATCGTCGACGAGGGCATTGTATTGCTCGGGATCTTCGCCTTTGATGAGGAGGGTGGCTGCGAAGAGTCCATGTTTGAGAGCGTTGTC
The DNA here is from genome assembly GCA_963767545.1 of Terriglobia bacterium. Classification (GTDB taxonomy): domain Bacteria; phylum Acidobacteriota; class Terriglobia; order Bryobacterales; family Bryobacteraceae; genus CAVVFX01. The sequence goes on along the minus strand of CAVYEV010000076.1, from coordinate 41,656 downwards.
GCGTGCGCGAGCTTTGCCTTCCGGAGTTTTGGGTCCGCAGGACTTTTTCGAGTTAGCGATGTTGGCGGCGATTTGCGCGGCTGTTGCCATGAAAATGTTGTCCTAAAAAGAAATCCGGCGCCACAGAAGAGGTCTGTTGCGCCGGTCAGCAGTCAGGCTTCCGCCTGGCTGATTTGAGGTTAACAGAGGGATTATGGAAAATTTTGGAGTGTTTGGTGCAAGTGATTGATAATGCGGGGCAAAACTTCGTGAAAGGCGTTGAACTATTTACAACTGTCACCCCACCCCTGGCGACCACACTTAAGTGATTTGGGGAGAAAGCGAGTCGCTACATTCCTAGAAATGGTTCCTAGAAATGGCTCGACAGAAGATGCCCGTTGCGGCGTATCTGTGGGAGCGTCACCCAGATTTCAACGCCATCGAGCGTCTATAATCGTGTCATGTTCATAGCATTCGCGCTTCTCGCCATAACCGCTATAGATCTCTCCGGCGAGTGGCACGGTACGCTTAAAACGGGCGCGCAGATGGGAGACGTCACTCTCGATCTGAAGCAGAATGGCGAAACACTGAGCGGCACGCTGTCCGCTCCGAATCTTACCTTCGATATCACTGGCATCGCCGCAGAGCAGGGAAGCATTTCATTTTCTGCAGCGGTGCCCATGGGTGGCCGGTTGAGACCAATCACGTTCAGGGGTAAGCTTGACGGCAAACAACTGCAAATAAAGCTCGACAACGTCGACTTCACGCTCGATCGCGTAGACCAACCGGCAGACGCTGTCCGGGTCGAGCGGATCGGGGGCTTAATTCGCGCTTGGGGCTCGATTAAGTTCTTTCATCCTTTTCTGGCTTACCGGCCGATCGACTGGGACGCGGCGTTGATCAGTGCGATTCCCAAGGTCGAAGTTGCCAAATCCGCTGACGATTACGGCGAGGCAGTACAGTCGATGCTAAGACAGTTGAACGATCCCGAGACGAGGGTGCTCGGGGAAACGGCAATCGAGATGCGAGCGGGAGGTATGCAGCGGAGGCTCATACGATGCGGGCTCCCGCCGCAAACCCACGACGGGAAGCCCATTATCGGGTATTACGTGGATTGGGAAACGGTTGATTCTTCACCTCCTTATGTAATCGACTTGCCTGAGGGAATTCGCGTTCTCATGCGAACAGGCGAGCCCTACAGCCACGACGCAACAATCCTGGAGAGCGGCAAAACGTATGCCGACGCCCTGCCATCGCGTGAGCAACGGCTTTTGGCGCTCGCGCAATACTGGAATGCGATACGTTATTTTTATGGCTATCTCGATAGCATCCCCTCCTGGGACGGAGTTCTCAGCGCGGCGATTCGGGACTTTCAGTCGGCGCAAACAGTGCGCGACTATGTCTTCGCAATTGCGCGATTGGCATCCAAGACATACGACTCGCACTCGTGGATTGTAGAACTCTGGCGCGAAGAGGGGCGTCTTCCGGATATTGTAGTCTGGCCGGCTCAGGGGCAGTCCGTGGTAAAGAGCGTAGGGTTAAATGAGAAAGTCATTGCGCCTGGGGATGTGATTCTCGCCATAAACGGCGAGGGCGTTGAGCACCGCCGGCAGGCCCTTCTTGACATAATTCCTCACTCAACCCCGCAGGCTGGTTTGCTGGCCGCCGCCCAATTTCTGTTGGCCGGGCCGGAAGGCGACGTTCACGTTCGCATTGGAAAGCCGGACAACTCCGAAGTGGAAGCAACGGTCACGAGAACGGTTCTCCCCCCACCGGAGACGCGCCCGGTCTTCGAAGTCCTGCCGAGCGGCTTCGGGTACTTCGATCTGAATCAATTGAAAAACGAAGAAGTGGATAACGCCTTTGATAGGGTCAAGGAGTCCGCGGGGCTTATACTCGACATGCGAGGATATCCCAAAGGCAACCGCGTGCCTTCGCGACTGACAAACAGTAAGGTTGCAGCCGTGGCATTCACATTCCGAACCTGGCACGGTCCCGATCCCGCGCTGTCCACCCTGCGTCATGAAATCCAGTTCGTTTACCCCAGCGGGAAGCCGAGGTACAAAGGCCGGGTGGTGGTACTCATCAATGCCCAGGCGATCAGCGCGGCAGAGCATTTATGTCTTCAACTCGAAGCCGCCGCTAATCCCACTTTCATTGGATCTCCGACGAGAGGAGCTGACGGAGAAGTTACCACCTTACTGCTACCCGGAAATATTCACGCGAACTTCTCGGCGATGCAGGCGCGTCACGCCGATGGCCGCCCGCTGCAGCGGGTGGGAATTCTTCCCGACATCTGGGTGGAGCCGACGATCAAAGGGCTTCGTGAGGGACGCGATGAAGTGTTAGAGCGTGCCGTTGAGTTTCTTAAGTCTGGCTATTAAATTTAGCTGCGTGCCGAGTGAGCGGCGAGGCGGCGACGCAAGCGCGTATTTATTGCGAATCGAAAGCCTGTGACTGCCGGGGCGCAGTCACCCCAGGATGAAACATCGGCGAGAAGCGGGCGACTCTTTTCCCGAGCCGATACTTCGCTCAACGCGCAGGGTGTCTATGGTAACGCCGGCTCAGACACTGCCATCCCGGCATAACATATCATGGAGTCCAGTTCGTTCATCCTAGCGCTTCCTTCACATTTGACCTTATTGCTATGCCGCTCCTGTGCCCAACTGGTAATTGGAGTCGAGTTGCGCCTGCTGGCGTCCGCGCTCTTTGGCCATGGTATAGATGTCGCTGATGCCGGCCACGCGAGCTATGCCGTCGTCGAGGATCGGTTTCAGGTACTGGCGAAACTGGCGGATGCCGAGGTTGCCGCAGCCTTCGGCGCTTGCGGAAAGTGACCCGCATTTGCTCCCGAGAACTGACCCAGGAGGTCCGATCTATTAGTTCGCGTCTGGTCTCTCTACGTGATCAATGACAATGAACTCCCCGAGACTTTCGGCTGAATCGAGTTTCAGGCCGAGTTTCGGTAACGCGCCCTCTAGCCTGACTGCCAACCCAGACCCTGGGTAGCCCGGTGCGGGGCTGCCGTCGGCGGACACGCTCGGTGCAAGTTCGGCAGGAGGGCCTTCAAAGTGGATGTCAAACGCTCCCTCAATTCCGGTTTTGTCGATGACATCGCGGTCTAACACAGCTGAAAGTTGCTGACAGAGATTCGCCATCGTCGTACCGTACATGTAGTCCCCGGAGAATCCGCCGCAGATTCGAGGCAATAGCCCGGCCGGAGGATGGTCTCGGCTGAGAATGAGGCAGCTTCCCTCCCGCGCTCTCTGAAGCTTGGGCCCGCCCTTCGCTACCCTCAGTTCGTATACTGGGACCTTTTTCGTCTCACGATGGGTTCTTAGCTTGAATCTGTCTTCGAGAAGCGTTTGCATCATGGGCCCACGCATCACAGCCATCGATTGAGCGCCGTCCGCCTTCGCCTCGATTGTGTAGCGGCCGGAATTGATCCAGTTCGGCCCTCCCTGGATCGCCTGGTTCATGCGTCGGTGGGACACAGGCGGAACTTGCCGCCCGGTTGAGGCATCGACCGGCCAAGCCATACCGTTTCCGAACTCAACGTATGCCGATCGGATGACAGTCACCAAAGTCCCGCACTCCACTTTCAACCTCCCGGGAGATCCGGTGACTCTACCTCCGCGGCTGCTCTTGCCACTACGGGCGGGGATCATGTCTCCGTCATTGCAGGGCCTGATCGAGGCAACTTCGAATTTCGGGCGCACCTCGATTGCAGACTGAGCCGTAGATGAGGACTGAGCACGGATGGCGGGCGCATTCATGATTCCAACCATGACGGGCACCGCTAGCGCACCTGCCCCAGCGGTCACCAGGGCTATCTTCTTTAAGAAGTTGAGGTCATCCGCGGCGCGGCCCCGCCAGGATAATCTGGATTCGCTTCTTCAGATCGGCCCCCGTTCCCCAGAAATACACACAAGGGGCGATTCCACATACAGCTTGCAGACGTTGAGTATCCCTTCTGCGTAGGCGCGCGGTTCGATCCCGAGCCGCACGACCTCTTCGTCGCAGGCACGCTCGCGCTCCTCGACCATCCGCTTCCCCATCCACCACATCAGAGGGTGGAACCAGAAGACGGTTTCCGTAAGCATATGGATCGCTGCAATGAGATTATCCCGGTGACGGACGTGACAAAGTTCATGCGCGATGACGGCATTCAATTGCGCTGGCGTCAGACGTTGAAAGATATCTTCGGGCAACAGCAGGACTGGCCGGAAAATACCGAAAACGCCCGGCTCCAAGAGAGTAGGAGAGGACTTTGCCTTGATCGGTATTCCAATTTGCACCGGTGCCCCTGCGCGAACCACAGCCCTGATCCGCCGCCACCGAAGCCACCACGAACAGGTTATAAGGGTGAATCCGCATGCCCAAATACCCAATAGAACCGCCGGAAGTGGGTTTTGAGCTGATGGTACCGTCGCTAAAAAGGCGCAGCAACGGCGGGATCTGCAAAGGGCTGACTCACCTCATCCATAACAACGGATAAGGTCGAAGGTGTTGACTCCGATATCGTGCGCCATCGGACATGGCTGCCCAGGGCAATGAGCACGGAGAGCGGGATGAGAAATTTGCACGAGGCCGCCAGCCACACCCCATGACGTACGCGTGCATGATTCTTGCGCAGAGTCCATGTCAGCAATCCCGCGACCCCTGCGAACAGAGTCGATTGCCATACGTGGTTGGCAAACAGCGACAAGTATGGTGGATTCATTCTAGTTGATTCTCCGATTTGTCCCCGCTGCCGATTTGCAGCAGAGCCTTCTCCGCCTCGCGTACATCATCAAGCGTGAGCGTGCCAGATTCAATTAGATGGGCCATGATGGGCCGACTGCGGCCGCCGAACAAGCCCAACAAATCGTCGATCAGCCTGCGTTCTGCCGCCTTCCGCGACACCGCCGCATCGAAAATGTTCGCCGTGGCGATTTTCTTCACCCGACGCAGCGCTTTTTTGACTTCCAGGCGGTAAACCATCGTCTGCACTGTGGTGTAGGCGGGCCTCTTCTTTGCGGGAAACGATTCCTGGATCTCCCGTACAGAACACGGCCCTCGATTCCAGAGGGCCTCCATAATCTGAAGTTCCAGCTTGGTTAATTTAGGAAGTTGCATAGCGGAGAACCACTCATGTTCGCTACTCTACTACATGTGTGGTTATTATGCAAGAACCTTTATCGTGCCACGGAGGCGACTGGCCACGCCGGCCGCGGATGCGGTGTTGTCTGCTGAAGGGATGCGAGCAGCGCTTTCATCCTCGGCAGGCATCACCAGCGCTACTGCAGCGAGGTGATGCCGGGAGTCGGCGCGGAAATGGTCGCGTTATGGAAAGCGCAAGCAAACGATACCGGACAAACGAAGGCGGGCAAACAGCAAACGGAACGGCCAAAGCCGGCGCTACCGTGAGCGTCCACCTTCATCTTTCGTACAGCATGACGCTTTCGCGTCTTCTTGACACAACCCGCTCATCAAACCGGACGTGCCCATTGCGGGCATCCGGCTTTCCGATAGGATTCATCGCAGGCTCACGAAGTAGGCTTCTTTGGTGGTTTGGCGGGTTCCGGCTTGATGAGCCGGTGTACCCCAAAGTCTCCAAACACTTTCGCTCGGGAGAAGCGTGTAGTGCAGCGCGACTGCACCTTGTACCGCCTTTCAGAGAATGCCGCACTCGATCCGCTACGCAGTGGTTCACTTCCTGGTACGCTTTCGTCAGGCTGCCATAGTCGAAGTACGCCTGCCATCCTCGCAACATCTGATTGAGTTTGGTGCGCACCTCCTCCCACGGATCCGTATTGGTTGGCGTCAACAGTTCGTACACCTTCTCCTTCAGCCGGTCCACGCTCTTATCCGCCACTTGGTCCCTCTTCCCCCACAGGCCGCCCCTCCGACCCCAATGCAGCCGATGGCCCGCCGTGGTGGACCGCTTATCCTCCGCAATTCGCGTTTTGGAACTTTACCGCCTATCTCCGAAAACGACAAGCCTCTCCAACTCTTCTTGCGCCGTCTGGCCCGCATTCGCTCTGTCCTCCAAAAACTGTTCTCACCACCTCAAAAGTAAAATAGGCTGCGATTGGCCGGATAAGTACTTTTAATTGGGCTAATCGACTGACGCCCCTGCCCGCCCGGGTGGAGCACACCGCGCATCATCGCCGTGCTTTGACCGTATACTCTCGCTTGCTCAGGAGGTTCCACTGATGCCGTACGGCGGCTGAATCAATTCCGCCGGAGGTTGGTCACGACCTTACCTCCTCGCATGACCCAGATTACGCGGCGGACCGCCGTGATGTCTTCAAGCGGATTGCCGTCGACAGCCACGAGGTCGGCTTCCATTTTGGGAGCGATGGAGCCGATTCTGTCGGCCATACCCATCGACTCCGCGGCAATCGAAGTGGCGGCGAGAATCGCGTCCATAGGCTTCTGGCCTCCCTGTTGTACCCGGACGATGAACTCCTCCTCGTTGTGACCGTGCGCGCCAGCGACCGCATCGGTGCCGAACACAATCTTTACGTGATGCGCCAGGGCCCGGCGAAATGTGTCGAGCCCGGTTGCGATGCCGCGTTCCATGAAGCCGAAACCTGCTTCGTCGAAGTTACCGATGCCGAGGAAGCGATCCTTGTTCTTCAGATAATTCTGCAGGACTACGCCGACGTTCGGGTCGAAGTAGCTTCCCTTCTGCGCCATGAGGTCGAGCACTTCGTCGGAAAGTGAGTTGCCGTGCTCGATCGAGGTGCAGCCTGCCAGGATTGCCGCTTTCGCGCCTTCGCTGCCTTGCGCGTGGACAACGCTTGGAAGGTGTACGCCCCTGGCTTCGTCGCACGCCGCCTCGATCTGCGCGTTTGTCATACTCTGAGCGCCGCCCTCGCGGATGCTCTTGGTTGCAAAGATCTTGATGGCATCGGCGCCCGCGACGGCCATCTGCCGGACGCGCGCCCTGATCTGTTCGGGGTCGCCTGACTTCTCGTCGATGAAGCCGAGAGAGGTCAGAATGCGTGGGCCGGGCAGCACGCCGCGATTGATTGCATCGCGCAACGGTCCATCGGCGGGAGCGCCGAGACTGCGAACCGTGGTGAACCCGGCCTGAAGCGTGGTCCAGGCGTTCTCCATCGCGTAGAGCACAGCGACCTCGGGCGGTTCCGGCGAGACCTGGTACTTCCCGTTGGATCCGAAATGATAGCCGATATGCACGTGAGTATCGATCCAGCCGGGCATGAGAGTCAGCCCGGTCAGCTCGTAGACGTTGCCCTTAGTGGCCGGGTCGATGCGCAAGATGCGGTTCCCTTGGATCATCAGGGTCTTATTCTTGATCACGCCTCCCTTGCCGTCGAGAATCAAAGGGGCATGTACAGTGACGATCGGCGGAGCTTGGGAGAACGCCGGAGCCGGTTCTAGAAGGAGGCAGAGAGCACTAAGCACAAAGCTAAGAGGTGCTAAGCAGCTAAAGAGAGGATTCATTTTTTTCTTTACTTCATATTAAACTTGTCGGGGCGAACTGCCGATGGAATAGACGTATGGCGGAACGAAGATGGGAACGGCGGCTGTTATGCGCGGATCTGGTGCAGCTCGAATGGAAAGATCGAGCGGGATGGACCCGGTGCACGACCGCGATGTTGGAAGATATCTCGCGATCCGGGGCCTGTTTGCAAACAGATGTCGCGGTGCCGGTAAGGGGGTTGGTGCAACTGCGTCACGGTCGCAAGACCCTCGAAGGCGCGGTTCAGTACTGCAACTATCGCGACATAGGCTACTTCGTGGGGGTGACTTTCACGGCGAAACAACACTGGTCGCGACGGGTATTCAGCCCCAAGCACCTGGTAGATCCCGCGAAACTGGAACTCACGGTGGAAGGAGGGACGGGATAGATTCTTGAAGGCGATGAACCGGCCGGCGTCCTGCAATCGGATTTCTACGAAATCGAGACTACACGCCGGCCATGCCTGCATTTCTAAGCCGCGGACGTAAAGGGAGTTGTAACGCGAACCTCCCCACGATCTACAATGCGCGATCTACAATTGCGATGTTCGGACCTGAAAATGTCCTCAACCTTCCGGGCCGCTACGAACTGCGCTTTAAATGGAAGGCTCTTAATCTCCTCATAGAAGAGATACCTCACTCCAGATGCATTCTTAGCGCGAAGAGCGAGGGCCATCTTGGCGATAGACGAGATGCCTGTCAGGTATCATTGCGCAAGGTGATGTCGAGCCAAAAGAGTACGTCGAAGAGATCAACGGCGGGTAACTATGTGATTGGCACGCGCGTATCTCTCAATTCCATTGTCGAGTGTTTCAGCGAAGGACTTTTACCCAGGCGATACTGGTGGAGTTCGAAATCCTGACCTTCGTGCAGGTGTTCGGCGCAATCACGTTCTACTTCGAGAACCAGACTGCCGTAGATGCCTGCCGCATGCGCCAGACGCAGCGCTTCCAGGCTGCCCGCCGTGCCGCCGCGCTCCTCCCTGACCATCTCGCCAGCATCTGGAAGCGGCGCGTGAACATCTCCTTTCCGGGCACGCGTAGTGAAGCCGCGCCTTCAGGCGGATAACGATCTCCGAAGTTCCATTCGCACCGGAGTGTTGCTCCATGAATCTCCATCAATTTCGAAAGCGGACTGGTGGCTTGCCTCGACTCTCTTCCCGACCCGGAGGTACTTCGGCTGGCGGCGGCGCACGGCCGCATCCTCGTCTCGCACGACGAGAATACTAAGGTTCTTCGCGGCTCAGGCGTCATTGAAGCTGGCTACAAGCCGTCACCGGAGCACGCCTCAAACGATCTGGCATGTTCTGGACCGTCCGCGGCGCCAACGCCATCATCGCGCTACGCTGCTCCCGCCACAACGGAAGGTCTGAGGACTACTGGGACGAGGCTCGCGCCGCCCAAACCAACTACGCTTTCACTTTTACGTCGCGCTACCCGCCATCTCACCCCTAGATCTAACTCCTTGCGGCAGTACGCCAGACTCCTTTCCATATGATCGAGTTGCTGCACCTTGAGAGCATCCATGAACTTTGCTTGCGATTTCGGCTCGTCCTCCGTCACTTCCGGCCTGTCATAAGCCTTCCCATGCTTCGCCAGCGCGATGAATCGTGATAGGTCTTTCGAACGCCCACGCGGAAACCACTTGGTCCAGAACTCTTCGGAGTACACCGGAATCGTTACCGGCGGACGCGCCGTAATCGGTTTGCAATAGATATACACTTGCGGCAGAATTTCGGCGGCGCGCGCCACCAGCGCTTTGAAATCGACGGTGCCTTCGCCCAGCGGAACCCACTTCACCGCAATCCCGTCCGGCACTTCGTACACCACGGAATCGCGCAGATGCAAGCAGATTGCATACGGCCCGAGTTCCTCTACTGTCGTGAGAGGATGTTCGGCAACAAACACTGGATTGCCGGTATCGAGGTATGATCCTACGAACTCCTTGCCGGCCGTCTGGATCAGTTCGCGCGTCTGCCACGCCTGCAAGTCTTTGTGGTTCTCGATGCCGATCCTGATGCCTGCGTCCATCACCTGGCTGCGCAGCTCGCGCAAAATACGTAACGCAGTCTCGATGTGCCGCTCCACCGGGCCCTGATCCGGCATATTGTAGCGGTCGCTCGCAAGCAGTGTACGCACCATCGGAGATCCCATCGCCTTGGCGCGCTCGATATTCTTTCGCAGTTCGGCAATTTTACCCGCATACCCGGCTTCGCTCTTCGGAAGCAATGCCGACCCGCCGGTTTCAATGTGCAGCCCGGCATCCTTGGCCCACACGTTCACGTCCGCCCAATGCTTCGGGTCCATCACACCGGGGTCAAGCGAATCCTGCAGGAAGATAGCGTCCATCTTCTGCGCAATGCAGTAGTCGATCAACTGCCGATCGTTCCATCTCTGGAATCGAAGACAGTAAGTGTTCAGGCCCAGCGGCCATTGCCGCGTCGCACCGGCAAGAGGCGCGGCTGCTGCCGCGGCAGCCAAAGCAGTACCGGCAAATTCGCGTCGGGTCATCGGAATTAAGTATATATTGAGGGCCAACCCGCGTTACCCTATATAATTCCCAGAGACTAAGATGCCTTTATCCCCGTTAGCAGGCAAATCCGCGACACCTGACATGCTCATCGATCCCGCGAGACTAGAGCGGGCTTATTACAATGTCGCCGCCACACAGCCGGTGGCATTTGGCACCAGCGGACATCGTGGCACACCCAGTGACGGCAGTTTCAATGAGCCGCATATCCTCGCCATCACTCAGGCGATTTGCGATTATCGAGTAGCTACCGGCATTGCCGGTCCTCTCTTCATCGGAAAAGATACGCACCTGCTCTCGCATCCGGCCCAGCGCACGGCCATTGAGGTATTGGCGGCGAACTCGGTCGAGACATTTATGCAGCGGAACGATGGCGCGACGCCCACACCCGTGATCTCGCGCGCCATCATCATCTACAACAGGCAGGGACCCGCGGCGCAGGCGGACGGCGTCGTCATCAGCCCATCCCACAATCCTCCACCCGACGGCGGCTTCAAATACAATCCGCCAAACGGAGGTCCGGCCGATACCGACGTGACTTCATGGATACAGGATCGCGCTAATGATCTGATGCGCAGCGGCAACCGCTCTGTTAAGCGCACGCCATACGAGAGCGCAATCAAAGCCTCCGGAATCAACCAACACGACTACATCACGCCCTATGTTCGCGACCTTCGCCTGGTGATCGACATGGATGCGATTCGCGGCGCCAATCTCAAGATCGGCTCCGATCCTCTGGGCGGAGCGTCGCTCGACTACTGGGACCCAATCAACGCGGAATACGGCCTCAACATCGATGTGGTCAATCGCAAGGTCGATCCGACGTTTGGCTTCATGACCGTGGACCACGACGGTAAGATCCGCATGGACTGTTCGAGTCCCTACGCCATGGCCAGTCTGGTCGCGCTTAAGGATCGTTTCAGCGTGGCCTTCGGCAACGATCCGGATTCAGACCGCCATGGAATCGTAGTGAAATCGGCTGGATTGATGAATCCTAATCACTACCTGGCCGTCGCAATCCGTTACCTGCTCACGCATCGTCCGCAGTGGAGTGAAAGCGCCGCCGTAGGTAAGACGCTGGTCAGCAGCAGTCTTATCGATCGGGTGGTAGCGTCGCTCGGACGCAAACTGGCCGAGATGCCTGTGGGTTTCAAGTGGTTCGCACCCGGCCTATTTGACGGCACAGTATGCTTCGGTGGCGAGGAGAGCGCCGGCGCGAGTTTCCTGGAACGGGAAGGCCGAGTCTGGACTACCGACAAAGACGGCATAATTATGAACCTGCTGGCAGCAGAAATCACTGCCACCACCGGCGACGACCCCGGCCGGCACTACGGTGAACTCACCAGGCAATTCGGGAAGCCCTACTACACTCGCATCGATGTCCCAGCCACGCCTCAACAAAAGGAGCGTCTGACCTCGCTCGATTCGAGCAGCGTTTCCGGTGAACTCGCGGGTGAGAAGATCGAAGCGGCACTGACGCGAGCCCCAGCGAATAACGCGCCGATCGGAGGAGTTAAGGTTATTACGAAACATGGCTGGTTCGCAGCGCGTCCGTCAGGCACGGAGAACATCTACAAGATTTACGCCGAGAGCTTCCAAAGTGAGGAGCACCTGGCGCGCATCGTGGAGGAAGCTCAGGTGATTGTCACCAAAGCTGCCGGGTAGCGGAGCGAATCCAGTGCGTTTACTTATTCGCTTCAGACGCACAGTTTGAGCCAGTCTGGAATCACAGCACGCCGGCCTTCGCGATCAGAATCAGGCGGTGGCCTTCTCCGGAATTATCATAGAATTCGGCATAATCTGCCGATCGAAGCGCCTGAGCGGAATTTGCAAGACTCCTAGCATACCGGCGCCGCACATCGGCTTCCGAAACGAAATGGCCGCCCCGTGCGACTCGATTCCGGATGCGTGCGATAGATTGATCCGGGTTTTCCAGGCAAATAAACAGCAGACGGGTTTCATACCCGCGGGATCTGGCTCTGCGGATCAGGTCCACAGTACTCAAGCTAGAAAGAGTTGTCTCAACGGCAAAACTCAAATCCAGATTCAGATACTCCACGGTTCGTCTCAGCGTTTCCCGCCCCGCGGCGATAGATGCCGCGGAGGGATTCAGAGGATTCAATTCGCGGGCTATTGCATCCGCATCGAGCAACCGCTCGCATCCTTCGAAATCGATGAATGCCGTGAGCGTGGATTTGCCGCAGCCGTTCGGTCCTGCTATTACCGTGAAAATCGGCAAGCAGCTTTAGGCAGCACGCGTCGACAGTTCGCCGATAATTTCGTAGTTTTCTCCGGAAGGGGCGCCCGGTATCCAACGGATCTCGAATCGCCGGCCATCCGGGCACTGCATCACGTCGAGACCTTCGTTATTGAGGTAAAAAACTGAAAGCCCGGCCGCAAGCGTCTCCTCGAAGGCTTTGTGGCCTGCCGCAAACGCCGCCTCGTGAAACGCTTCGCTACCAAATTCGTAGGGTGACGCCATGCTTAGAGTGTACGTCCGGCCCAAACCCCTCGTCGTCGAGTCAGTGCCCCGGTTTCAATGCCTGCTCAAAGAAATCGGTGATCGATTGCAACATCTGGCGATGCTCGGGACCGGTAACGCTGTGCGCTCTTTGCGGATATACCAGCATGCTGAATTTCTTGCCGGCGCGCTCCAGTGCGCTCGCCATCCGCATCGTGTTCTGAAAGTGGACATTATCGTCTTCGATATTGTGAATCATCAACAATTGTGCCTTCAGTTGTCCGGCATGCGTGATTGGCGATGTTTTGTCATACGCCTCCGCGTTCTCGGCAGGCAGACCCATGTAGCGCTCGGTGTAAATCGAATCGTAGGTCCGCCAGTTGGTCACGGGCGCGCCCGAGACTCCGGCTTGAAAGCGATCCGGCGCATTGCAAAGCGAGTAAAGCGTCATGTAACCGCCGTAACTCCATCCGTATAAGCCAACTCGCCTAGGATCGGCAAATCCAAGCGAGTTCAGATAGTCTAGTCCTGCGATCTGGTCCGTCAATTCGCGCTCGCCCAGATTGCGGAAGATCGCGGTTTCGAACGTATGTCCCCGTCCCGATGAGCCGCGGTTATCCACCTGCCAGATTGCGAAACCGCGCTGCGCGAGAGCTTCCTCCCAGGCTGGCCCTATCCACCGGTCGCGAACCGATTGCGCCCCGGGACCTCCGTACACCATGACGATCACGGGATATTTGCGGCCGGCGGTAAAGCCCGCCGGCTTAATCAGCCGTCCATAGAGGAGCGCTCCGTCCGGTGTCTTGAACGTATGAATCTCAGGCGTCTGCAGATCGTACTCTTCGAGCGCGCTATCTGGCTTGCGCAGCACTTTCACTTCACCCCCTCCGGCCCGGTAGAGAGTGGTGCGAGGAGGGGCCGTGAGACTTGAAAAAGCGTCTGTCCAATAGCCGAACGATGGGCTCAGGTTAATTGAATGAGTGCCCTTCAGGCTGGTGAGGCGCTGCTTATTGGTCCCATCGAGCGAGATGGAATAAAATTGCGACTCGAGCGGGCTCGGCTCGGTCGATTGGTAATACACCACGCCGCGTGCTTCGTCAACCTGCAGGAGCTTCTCCACCTGCCACTCGCCATGCGTGATCTGCCGCATCCGTTTGCCGTCCATTCCGTAGAGATAGAGGTGCAGGAAGCCGTCGCCTTCGCTGCCCCACAGGAATCGGCGGCCATCCTGGAAGAAATGAAGGTGGTTGTTCACGTTGATCCAGTAGGGGTCCTCCTCATGCAAGAGCACGTGAGTGGCTCCGCTCTTGACATCGCAGACCAGGAGATCGAGCCGGTTCTGAATCCGATTCAGCCGCTCCACGGCCACAGCTTCGCTCGACGGCAACCATTGGACCCTGGCAATCAGGTAATCGCGGGTGTCGCCGAGATCGAGCCAGCGAGTCTCTCCGCCATCGGCGGAGACGATTCCGATACGCACGTCGGCATTGGGATCGCCTGGCTGCGGGTAGCGCTCTGGTTCCACCTTGCCCTTCACATTAAGAAGGGATACTTGGGGGAAGATGGGCTCGCGGCCGATGTCGAACTGCATGTAGGCGATACTCCGGCTATCAGGCGACCACCACCACGCGGTCGGCAGATCCAGTTCTTCGGGGTAAACCCAGTCCATTTCGCCGTTCAGCAGGGTTGCATTGCCGGTATCGGTGAGCCGCGTCAGTTTTCGGTCCTCAATCCGCAGCGCGTATAAATCATGCCCGCGACGGAATCCTGCCAGCTTGCCGTCGGGCGACAGCTTGGCATCCTGTTCGGCTTCGGCGGTCGCGGTAAGTTGCGTGAAAGCGGAGCCATCGATTGGGACGATAAAGAGGTCGCCGCCTTCGGTCACCAGCAGTTCTTTACCCGAGGGAAACCACTGCACCGGCTCGGCGGCTACTCGGCGATTGGTCCAATCGAAGGTCGCGGCCTCCGGCGGCTTGACCGAGGCACTACGGAGCTTGTTAAGACGAATCAGTTCTGTGTCTTTGCCGGAAGCGCAGTCGAGGAGGTGAAGCGCATCGGCCTCGTTATAAATAAACGTGTCGCCGGCTGGAGACCAAATCGCTGAAACATGGCCTGCGGAACGTCCGCTCGACACCGACTCCAAGGTCACCGGTTTCTTTTCCGCCCAACCCAAAATGCCGCAGATCAGGGTGAGTGACGCCGCCAAGATTACAGTCTGCATGAAACCACATTGTAAGATGCTTGGCTCCGTTCCCGATTCTCGATGGGAACCGCACAAAAAAGTCTCTCCGGAATCTAACCTTATCGACCCGTTCAACCGATAGGTAACTGTAAAGAGCGCCGCATGCCGCATGGCCCCTCAAATCCGATCCCGTTGCCCCGCCGGCTGACGCTGAAGTTCGCGGCTGCCGCGATCCTCCTCTCGATACTTGGCCTTACGCTCAACACTTCGTGGCCTCAGCGGGATAAGAAACCGCTGAGGGCTGGCTTTAACGAGTTCAACCCATTTCTCTCGGCCACGGCTGCCGGCAAGCCGGCTGGACTAGCTGTAGATGTGCTTAACGAGGCGGCAAAACGCAGCGGCCAGACGCTCGAATGGGTCCGGGTGAATGACGCCGAAAGTGGGCTTGCAAGTGGAAAGATCGACTTATTTCCTCTTCTTACTGTTACGCCGGGCCGCTTGAAGAAGTTTTATTTCAGTGACTACTGGTGGCAAAACAGCCTGGAATTGGTTTCACCCCGGCAGCGGCCAATCAACAATTCTGGTGATGCTGCCGGCAAAAAGATCGGTCTGCGGTTGAAAGGTTTGGTCGGCACGTTGGCGAAATCTCTGTTTCCCGCGGCGGCGATCACCATCAAGCCGACAATCGAAGAGTTGGTGCGTTCTCTATGTAGCGGCGAGGTCGATGCGTTGTTTGTGGACTCGCGATCAGTCGAGCGCTACTTAATCGACCGTCCCCTGCCTTGTCGCGACCTCAAGCTGAACATCACTCTGGTACACGGGGCCACGATGCCTTTGGGAACAGCAAGCACTCTATCGGTCCAGAACCGGGTCGATACTCTCTTCTCACACCTGGACGAAATAGTTGCCGACGGAACTCTGGCCAATCTGGCTGCAACATACTCAATAGCGCTGCCCGACAGCAATCTACACCTCGCCCAACTCATCCAAAACCGGCATCGATTCTTCCTCTTGAGCATAGCCTCGGTTGGACTCTGCTGCGTGCTCGTGCTCTTTGTATTCATCGGCGTGAGAATGCGAGTGGCCCAGCGGGTCGCCGAGGATGCGCGCCGTAGTCTTGAAGAGATTCAGCAGCGATTCGACGCCTTCATGAATAACTCGCCCGCAATCGCCTACATGAAAGACGGCGCCGGCCGGATGGTGTACGTAAACGACGCCTATTGCAGCACATTCGGGATTGCCCCGGAGGATAGGCTTGGGAAGACCTGTTTTGACGTACTGCCTCACTTCATCGCGGAGCAACTCCGCGTGAATGACCAGAAGGTGATCGAATCGAATTGCGGGCGTCAGTTCACGGAATGCACACCGGATCAGAACGGTCAACAGAGGAACTGGTTGTCATTTAAGTTCCCCTTCCACGGACAATCGGGAGAAGTTTTCCTTGGAGGAGTATCGATCGATATTACCGAAATGACACGGGCTCAAGAAGCCTTGTGCGAGAGCGAGTCGCGCTACCGCCAGATCGTAGAGTTCGCTGGGGATATCATTGTGCGTTGCGACGCCAACGGTCGCGTTACGTATATCAATGAGATGGGGGCGCGGGTCTTAAACGTCCCCTTCGCGCGGCTTAAAGGCCGGCGGGCACTGAACTTTATTCCTCGCGAATTCCGCAAGGTAGCAATCCGCAATCTGCAGCGCGCGCTCGCGGAAGGTATCAGCGATTTCTATCTCGAAGTTCCGGTTGTGACCGGCGACGGATCACGTCTGTGGCTTGGGCAAAACATCCGGCTGATGCGAGCTAATGGTTCAATCTCCGGATTCCAGGCAATCTCTCGAGACATTACGGTCCGGAAAAAGATGGAGGCGGAACTGCGCACCAGCGAAGAGAGATTTCGCCTACTCTATGAAAACGGCCCCGTCGCGTACCACGAGATTGACCGCGAGGGTGTAATCCGGCGTGTCAATCATGCCGAGTGCACCATGCTTGGTATACCGGCCGACGAACTCGTTGGCCGACAGGTGATCGATCTCATCGCTCCCGAAGATAAGGAACGCGCGCGGGCGGCGGTACGCTCGAAGATCAACGGCGAACTTGCGCTGCAACCTTTTATCCGGACTATCTTGCGGCGGGATGGACGACGGGTGAGGGTAGAGGTTCATGAGAACCTGCTTCGCGACGACACCGGAAAGGTGATCGGCATCCACTCAGTGCTGCTGGACGTCACTCAGCGGCATCTTTCTGAAGTTCTCGATCATGACCGCACCGAGTTGAGCGAAATGATCGCCCAGCAACGGCCTCTGGACCATATACTCTCGGGTATCGCAGGAATGATCGCTCACCAGGACGAGAGCTTGCGCTGTATTACTCTCCGGATGGAGAATCGGCGAGCGAACAAGCGGCACCTGGAAGCGGTCGATAGCGCCGGTATTCAGGACCAGGATCTTTGTGATGCCATCGTCGAACTCGGCGACGACGCGCTTTCGGTCTGGTCATCCAACGAATTCCGCGTGACTCACCAATCTCTCGGCGGCCTTGCGGCAAAACCTTTACTCAGCGGGCTTACAGCCGCCGCGATTAAGCTCGGAATCGAATCCTGCTGGTCGATACCGATCATCTCTTCATCAAACGATCCGCTTGGTATGCTGCTCGTATTCTCCAAACGGGCGTCAGAAGCAACGGAACCCGAGAAACAACTTATGGAAGCCGCCAGCCGGCTCGCCGCGATTGCGATCGAACATCGTGCTATGACCGATCTTCTGGCATTTCAGGCCGGCCACGATTCGCTTACCAGCCTCGACAATCGGGCGAGCTTTGAAACACGGCTCTTCGATGCAATTTCCTGCGCGAGCGCCAAGGGTGAACAGTTGGCCGTTTTATATGTCGACCTGGACCGCTTCAAGCAAGTCAACGATACGTTCGGGCATAGCAGCGGGGACCAACTTCTGCGGCAAGTCGCGGCCCGCATGCGGCGCTGCATTCGCAAGAGCGACACCCTGGCGCGAATCGGCGGTGATGAGTTCTGCGTATTGCTACCGGGACTGCGCGATACGAGCGAAGCCGATCGTGTGGCGCAGGCCATTATTTGCGCCGTCCGCTCGGCATTCATGCTTGACGGCTCGCAAGTCATGGTGACGGCGAGTATCGGAATCAGCATTTATCCGCAGGACGGCCTGGACGCACCGACACTTCAGCGTAATTCCGATATCGCGATGTACGAGGTCAAGAAAGCGGGCAAAAACAATTTCCACAGTTACTCGGCTGAGCGCGGCGCGCCCGCTCAGATCGCCGAAGCCGAATTAGTGGCGTAGCGTTTTACTGGGCGCTCGCGATAGTCCCTTTGGCCAGAACCTTGCCGCCGTTCCCGAGCAGTGTAGTGCCGCCGATCAGCGGATCACCGGCGAGCGTTCCCACGCAGTAGGCGAGGCCCATCGTTTCGAAGCAGGGCACTACCTCGTTCGCGACGGTGGTGGTGACCACAAGTTCGGTCAGCGAATCGGAAAGACCCTGCAAGGTCGCGGTGGCATTCATTTGGCGGCCCTGCAGCGCGAAGTCCGCAGTGCCGTTCGAGCCCAGCATCGCTTGAGTGTGCGCCGGAGTGGCTGGCAGCGGAGTCGAATCGTGGAACACGAGAAAGCCGGGCTGTCCGGTGGCGGCGCTCTGCGGATCGAGCGGATACTGCGCCATGGGAACGTAGACGTCGCCATGTATGGGGTCAACCGCGAGCGTCGATGAGCCGCGGCCGGAGCACTGTACTCCTACGAATGTAGGGGTGGGCGCACTCGCCGTACCCGCCGCGAAAACTCCTACGACTGGATAAACATTGCCGGCGTTGGTGGCCGGACAAATACCGGGATTGTTACTGTTCGAACCCGATCCTGTGTACCATCGCCGAATACCGGGGTTGAATCCCAAGACATCGTCGCGGTTGACACCGGGGAACTGCGCCAGGACGGATCCGTCCTTGAGACTGACGACCGCCTCTCCGGCGACGTCATTGCAGCCCACCAGCATGCTATTGGTCACCGAGTCGACCCAGTTGCCGTTGCCGGAGCAATTGGCGATCTTCCAGGTTGTCATCAGCGCGCCGGTGCCCGCGGAACCCCCGTTGGGGTCAAATTGCAAAACTCCCACGCTCGGGATGGTCAGGTAAATAAGCCCATCCACCGGGCTGAAGCGCGGCTGCTCGGGGGCACCGGGAAGGGGAATCGACGCGACCACGGTATTTGCATTCGGCCCTTCGAGGTCGATGCCGGTAAGGAAATAGGGCGCAGTCGTGTTGCCGAGGTAGACGCGCCGGTGAATCGGGTCATAGTCGAGTTCGTCGATCGCGGTTGGCACGGTCACCGCGGCCGGGGGTGCTCCGGGGAGACTGAGATCGTAGATGTACACATGCGTACCGCGGTCCGTCACCACCAGTTTCCGGATGTCCGGCGCAACCTGCACTCCGCTAGGACATGAGGACGCAGTGCAACTTGGTACCGGCACCCAACCGAGAACGCTATTGGTTTTCGTGTCGATAGCGACGACAGCATGTGCCACGTGGTCGGCATAATAAAGGATCTGAGTTATGGGGTCGAAGGAACTCAGATCGACGGATTCCGCAGTAGTTCCCGTGGTAGTCCAATTCGGTATCGGAACAATTCCCTTGAACGCCAGCCCTGCATTGGGCGTTGTTACCTGGCCACGCATGTTTGCCGCGGCGAATGCGATAACCATCCATACAGCACAAAGTGTCAGCTTCTTCGTCTTCACAATTGGCTCCTCTCAAGAATCGCGCCGTTTACGCGGTTAGGTACGCAGGAACGACGCCTTCAAGACTCTATCGCGAATTGTAAAAATTTGCAAAACTTAATGGATCGGACATCACTGACGCCGAAGCGAGGTGGCGAAGGCGGCTGCGGTCCGGAACTGCTGCTCCATTTCGCGGGACCGGAGATTGTCGCGCAGATGCTCGAGTTTGCCGATCATGGCGTTGAGCGCCTCTTCGATGGCATCGGGATTGGTGGCGAGGATATCGCGCCAAAGATCGTAGCTGCTGAGGGCGAGGCGAGTTGCATCCACTAAACCCGGACCTGCTACCGCCGCAGCTTCGGGCGCGGATTCGGAGATCATGCGCGGCCAGCGCGGTCGATGCCAGTTGCGGGAGATGGGAACTGTAGGCGACCAGATAATCGTGCTCTTCGGCTCCGATAATCAGAGTTTTGGCTCCGATTTTCCTGAGCCATTCCGAGGAATTCGCGGACTATTGGCGTTTCCATGGTCGGACTGGATCGGCGGGAGTCAGGACGTAGGGGCGTCCAGCGAAAAGGGTCGCGATCGGCGGATTCGGCCCCGCGAGTTTCCTTCCCGGCCATGGGATGGCCACCGAGAAACTGTCCCGATTTCAGGTGCTGGTGTGCCGTGCCGACGATCTGGTTCTTGGTGCTGCCGGCGTCGGTGACGAGCGCGCCTTCTTTGGGATGCAGGTGGCGGAGCGTGTCCATGATGCGGCCGATGGGTTGGGAGAGATAGAGCAGGTCGGCCCGGCGGCAGGCTTCTTCGGCGGAGACGGCGGCGTCGATGGCGCGGACGGTCGAGCGCTTTGGCGATGGTGGCGGGCGAGCTGACGCCGAGAATCTCGCCTTTGAATCCGGCGGCGCGCAGAGCGAGGCCGAAGGAGCCGCCGATGAGGCCGACGCCGAATATCGCAACTGTATCCATTACAGGGTCCTGCCAACGGCGGGCGCGATCAGGCGGAGTTGCTGCATCAGTTCGATGAACTGGCGGGGAAGAGCGACTGGGCGCCGTCGCTGAGCGCGTGATCGGGATCGTGGTGGACTTCCATGATGAGTCCGTCGGCGCCCGCAGCAACGGCGGCGCGCGCCATGCGCGGGGACGTAATCGCGGCGTCCGATGCCGTGCGAGGGATCGCCGATCATCGGCAGGTGCGAGAGCTTCTTCACCACCGGAATAGCGGAGATATCCATAGTGTTGCGGGTGTATGTTTCGTAGGTGCGGATGCCGCGCTCGCAGAGAATCACTTCGTAGTTGCCGCCGGAGAGAATATATTCGGCGGATAGCAGCAGCTCTTCGATGGTCGCCGAAATGCCGCGTTTCAACAGGATCGGTTTGCGGATCTTGCCGAGTTCGCGCAGCAGATTGTAGTTCTGCATATTGCGCGCGCCGACCTGCAGAATATCGGAATACTGCGAAAGCAACGGAATCTGCGTCTGGTCCATGACCTCGCTGACGACGAGCAGACCGCGCCGATCGGCGGCCTGGCGCATTATTTCGAGGCCCTCTTCGCCGAGTCCCTGAAAGCTATAAGGCGAACTGCGCGGCTTGAATG
Source organism: Terriglobia bacterium (assembly GCA_963767545.1). Classification (GTDB taxonomy): domain Bacteria; phylum Acidobacteriota; class Terriglobia; order Bryobacterales; family Bryobacteraceae; genus CAVVFX01. Next base: position 20,703 of record CAVYEV010000076.1, on the reverse strand, counting down.
CGCCGCCGCGGATGACTTTCGCGCCGCCATCGGCGACGATGTCGGCGGAGCGTTCGATCTGATCGCGACTTTCGACGCTGCAAGGGCCGGCCATGACGACGACCTGGTTGCCGCCGATCTCCACGTCCTTGATCTTGACGATGGTGCCGCCTGGCCGGAAGCTGCGGCTGGCGAGTTTGTACGGCGAGATGATGCGATGGACTTCCTTGACGCCCTCCATCACTTCGACGATGCCGGTGTCGAAATCGTCGCGTGCCGCCGACGCCGCCGAGCACCGTGTGGAGCACGCCGGTGGAGCGATGGACGTTGAAGCCCATTTCGATGAGGCGGTCGATCACCTGTTGGATCTGCGCTTCCGGCGCGCCCTGCTGCATTACTACGAGCATTGTTTTGTCTTGTCCGCTCTTTTCCGATTCCATGCGATCGCTCTGGACCTTTCGCATTTCATCGATGATTCGTTCAAACACCCGCTTCACGGCGTCGGCGGCGAGCGGGCCGCGCGTTGTGCGACGTCACGTTGTCGAATACCTGGTCCTCCCGCGCGCGGTTCGTAGATGGGCATCTGCGCGGCTTGCTTGATTTTTCCGATCTGTTCGACGATGAGCGCCCGCTCGTTGAGTAGAGCGAGGATGCGCAGGTCGAGTGAGTCGATCGGCGCCGGCGATTCGGGCGAGCGCTTCGAGTGCGGCTTCGCGTGTCATGTTCGTGTCGCTTTGGCTGCCGGAGCCAGTAAGCCAGCGCGTGAAGGCTTCGAGTCGCTGCTCCAGATCGGGGCTCGCGCCGTGTTCTTCGATCAGACGCATGATCGCGCTGCCGACCACGACGCCGTCGGCAGCTCGCGAACATTCGGCCACGTGCTCGGGACGCGACACACCAAAGCCGACGGCAAGGGCAGTTTGGTTGCGCGGCGTACGGCTTCGATGAGCGGCTTGACGCTGGACTGAGATGGAATTCTGTTCGCCGGTTACTCCCGTGCGCGAGACGAGATAGACGAAGCCGCTCGAGTATTTGGCAACAAGTTGCAAGCGCCGTTCGGTGCTGGTGGGCGCGGCCAGGAATACGGTATCGAGACCGGCGGCGCGCATTGTGTCGACGTATGATCCTGCCTCTTCCACGCTGGCATCGATGAGAAGGCAGCCATCGATGCCGCGCTGCTTTGGCGTCAGCGGCGAGGCGCTCTAGTCCGTAGCGCATTACCGGGTTCAGATAGGTGAAGAGCAGCAGCGGAATTTCGGAGCGGCTGCGGATCTCGGCGCGCGATATCGAGGACTTTGGCGACGGTGTACCGGCTCTTCAACGCGCGATCGCCGGCACGCTGAATCACGGGTCCATCGGCAACCGGATCGGAGAAGGGCACGCCGAGTTCGATCAGATCTGCTCCGCCGCGTTCGAGCGCTGCGACGAGCGCCGGCGTGCGGTCCGGCGTAGGGTCGCCGGCGGTGATGTAGGCGACGAGGACCTTGGGATTTTCGGAGAATACTCGGGCGATTCGCGTCACGCCAGTGGTCACGCCATATGCTCCAGTTCCTTCATGTTTTCGCGGTAGATATCGATGTCCTTGTCGCCGCGTCCCGATATGTTGACGATGAAGATTTGTCCTTCGGATTGAGGAGCGCGCGCGATGGCTTCGGCAACTCCGTGCGCGGATTCGAGCGCGGGGATAATGCCTTCCGTGCGGCTAAAATGAGCGCGGCTTTAAGGCCTCATCGTCCGTCGCGGAGACAGTATTCGGCGCGGTGATTATCGTGCAGCCAGGCGTGCTCGGGGCCGACGGAAGCGTAGTCGAGTCCCGCGGAAACGGAGTGAGTGAGCGCGATCTGGCCGTCGTCATCCTGCAACAGATAGCTGCGGGTTCCCTGCAGCACTCCGGGCGAGCCGCCGTGGAAGCGCGCGGCGTGATCGCCGAGCGCCGCGCTTCTTCCCCAGCTTCTACGCCGATCAGGCGCACGCCGGGCTCGTGGATAAACGGATGAAACATGCCGATAGCATTGCTGCCGCCGCCGACACAGGCGAATATGGCATCGGGAAGCCGATTCTCGGCTTCGCGAATCTGGCACATCGTTTCCTGGCCGATCACTTTGTGAAAATCGCGGACCATGACCGGATAGGGATGCGCACCGAGCGCGGACCCGAGCAGGTAATGCGTGCTCGAAACATTGGTAACCCAGTCGCGCATGGCCTCGCTGATAGCGTCCTTCAGCGTGCGGCTGCCGTTGGTGACGGCCACGACTTTCGCGCCGAGGAGCCGCATGCGGAAGACGTTCAGGCGCTGCCGGCGCATATCCTCTTCGCCCATGTAGACGGTGCAATCGAAGCCGAATAGCGCGCACACGGTCGCGGTCGCGACGCCGTGCTGGCCCGCGCCGGTTTCGGCGATGATGCGTTTCTTGCCCATGCGGCGGGCGAGCAGCGCCTGGCCGAGGCAGTTGTTGATCTTGTGCGCGCCGGTGTGCAGCAGATCCTCGCGCTTGAGGTAAATCTTGGCGCCGCCGAGCGTTTCGGTGAGGTGTTTGGCGAAATAGAGCGGAGTGGGACGGCCGGCATAATTGTGGAGAAGGCCGTCCAGTTCGACGTGGAACGCCGGATCGTTGCGGGCCTCCGCGTAGGTCTGCTCCAATTCTTCGAGAGGCGCCATTAAAACTTCGGGGACATATCGCCCTCCATAAGGACCGAAATGTCCTCCGGAATCGGGTTCAAATTGAATCATTGGCGGCTCCTTTCAAACGGGGACTCCTTGTTTCTGCTAAGGCAACGTTCATGAACTCCGCCATGGCGGCATGATCTTTCTTGCCGGGCGAGGATTCGATGCGCGAGCATACATCGATTCCCCATGGCCGAATGCACTCGATGGCAGTCAGGACATTGCCCGCGTGCAAACCGCCGGAGACTACCGTCTTTACAGGCAGACCGGCGGCGACGGTCCAATCGAACGTAAGTCCGGTGCCACCGTACGCTTTGCCCGCGGGACCATCGAGCAGGATCGCTTCGACCGGATACTTTCTGACGCGCGAGGCGTCGAAAGCGTAATCGACACGGATAGCCTTCCAGACGCGCAGGTCGCGCGGGCAATCCGCGGGCTGCTCGTCGCCGTGAAGCTGGATAATATCGAGCTTGAGTTGCGCCGCGATGTGCCGAATGACAGCGAGATCCTCGTTGACGAAAACGCCGACCTTCCAGACTCTAGAGGGGAGATCGTCGAGCCAGAGCAACGCCGCCGGATCGACGTAGCGCGGGCTCTTGCGGATAGAAATTGAAGCCGAGGGCGTCAGCGCCGAGAGCGACCGCCGCTTCGGCGTCCTCAGGATTGGTGATGCCGCAGATCTTTACGAACATAGGCTCCGCAGAGCCGCGGCGGGATCGCCGGACTTCATGAGATGCTCGCCGACAAGGAACGCCGAGTAACCGGCATCACTCAAACGGTGCACGTCGCCTGAATCGTGGATGCCGCTCTCGCTGACTTTGATGATGCCCGCGGGAATTCGTGCGGCGAGTTCGAGGGAGGTTTCGAGTTTGACTTCGAAGGTCTTGAGATTGCGGTTATTGACGCCGACAATTTCGGCGCCGGAATCGAGGGCGGGACGAAGTTCTTCGGCGTCGTGGACCTCCACCAGAGCGGCCATGCCATAACGCGCGGCGAGCTCCCGGAAGTCTCGCATTTCTCGCTCGGTAAGAATAGCGGCGATGAGGAGGATGGCATCGGCTCCATACGCCGCTGCTTCCAGAACGTTTACGGAGTCGATGGTGAAGTCTTTACGCAGGACGGGGAGGCCAACCGCGGCGCGGGCGGATATCAGATCGTTCGGACTGCCGTGGAAGAAATCGCGATCGGTGAGGACGGATATGGCTGCTGCCCCGCCTTGCTCGTAAACCGCGGCGGTCTTGGCGGGGTTAAAGTCGTGGGATAGCAAGCCCTTGCTGGGCGAGGCCTTCTTGATCTCGGCGATGATTGCAGGGTGACGGGCGCGGAGGGCACCGGCAAAGCTTCTCCGGCCGTTCAGGTGGACAGCAACGCGAGACTCGGTTTGTCTCTCGAGTTCGGCGAAGGAGATCGGATGGGCCAGAAGCTCCTCGCGTTTGCGCGCTACGATGCGCGCTAAGATGTCGGGGATCGTTTCGGTCAACTGCTTACCCTGGGTGCATCGATCTAATTGTTCAGTATGACACGGAGAATTAGGTCGGGTTCTGCCTTTGGGAGCTTGAACAAGCTGATGACGCAAACTGCTGTTTTTCAACTTGGCTTGCGAGGTTAGGGGGTGAGATGGGCTGGCGGGCATCTCGTTTTTGACGGAACGAAGCCGATGTTGGGCGGCATCGTCCGATTCGATGACGCAAATGATTGTTTTTTGAAAATCGGTTGCGGGATTTAGGCGCGGGACCGGCGCTTGGGTTCCGAAGGTTTTTGGGAATTGGAATGCTTTGACGGCGGCGGTAGTCATTCCTCGGAAATGAGAATTGGGGAAACGTAGGCGGTCCGCCTGTGTAGTTCATACATGGCGGCGTGGTATGCGGTTTGGGTTGATGGGTGGACTCGGGCGCATCGTGGGACGCCGATAAGAATGAAAGATAACGAAACTAACCCATTCGAGCAGCGGGTCCTTTCGTATGCCGCCGTATTCGGCTCGCGAAATTGGGCCGGAGTTATGCAAACACCAGGCTTTTGCGACGGGCTTGTGCGGCCGGTTCGGGTTCTGGGCTTCGAACCCGATCGGGGTGTCTGAGGTGACGCAAACACCAGATTTTTGAAACGCGCCTGTGCGGCCAGTTCGGGATTTTGCAGATCGAGCCCGATCGGGGGTGTCCGGCGGTGACGCAAACACCGGGTTTTTGAAACGCGCCTGTGCGGCCGGTTCGGGATTTTGCGGATCGAACCCGATCGGGGGTGTCCGGCGATGACGCAAACGCTCGATTTTGAAACAGGCAGTCGGAATGCTGCGGGCGAACCGTCAACGTTTTTCATGGAATGCACCTTGTGTGGGTATCCGTAATGCGGGGCCGCGGTGCGAGATTCGATGACGCAAATAGTTGTTTTTTGAAATTGGGCTGAGGGATGGGTATCTGGGGCGACCCCGCGATTCCGTAGGGTTTTTCGAACCGAAGTTCTTGCGGAACGACGCCGAAGTTGGACGGAGTTTGAGGAATGCAGTCCGCGCATTATCAAGATGACGAATCGAATAAAGAACGCGAATGCTTCCGGTGACGCAAATGCCTGGGTTTTGTCTTGATCGGATCGAAGCCGATTTTGGGAGCGGAGAGTCGACAGGTCGCGTTCCCCTTCTGTCCGGGTAGTCTCCGCAAGTGCGTGCCCGCGCGTAGATCTGGTTTTGTAACTTTCTATGGCGGACATCTAATAATCCTCCTGTTGTCAAAATCTGAGCGCGCCCAAAACGGTTCTCGTATATGCGGGTTGCCCGATTGCGTGCGGGGCCCCTTTCTGATTTCAGATTGACATATGAGGCATGGGAAACTGATGCGGTGTTTTCGTAAGCAGTTGATTTTGGATGGATTATAAATACGAAAGCGCCGGACTACTTAATGCCTTAATGCCGGCTTTGTGAAATACTCTTGTTCCGGTTCAGCTGGAAATGGAGAAGGCGTTCCCCCATTAAGATAATGGAGCGAACGCATGAAGAAGCAACGGAAGCACTATACCCCGGAAGAGAAAGTCGCCATTCTGAGGCGGCATCTATTGGAGCAGGTTCCGATCTCAGAATTATGTGACAAGCACGGCCTCCGGCCGACGATCTTCTACCGCTGGCAGAAGGAGTTCTTCGAGAACGGGGCGGCTGCCTTTCAGCCGAAAGCGCGGCGTAACCATTCCGCCGAGCAGGAACGAATCGACTACCTTGAGAAGAAGATCCAGACCAAAGATGAGGTTCTCGCCGAATTGATGGCGGAGCACGTCGCGTTAAAAAAAAGCTTGGGGAACTCTGGCTGGGGTCTGGGTTCCGCATGATACGCGGGATCAGATCGTTGACTTCGTCCGGCGCTGGTCGGAGAAGACCGAGATCGGCACCGGGCACTTCACCGGATGGCTCGATATCAGCGCCAGCAAGTTCTATGACTGGCGGGAACGCTACGGCAAGGTGAACGAGCACAACGGCTGGGTTCCCCGGGATTTCTGGTTGGAGGATTGGGAGAAGCAGGCCATGATCGCCTTCCATCTGAAAAACCCGCTGGAAGGCTATCGGCGAACGACGTTCATGATGCGCTGCCGACATTACGGCGGTGAGTCCGACCAGCGTCTGGCGGGTATTGGGGCAAGCAGGACTGCCATCGAAGTGGAACGGCAAGCCATCGAAGAGGGGCACTGGCTTTGAGCAGCCTCTGGCGGCTCACAGCATTGGAATCTCGACGTGTAGTACATCAACATCAGCGGGACGGTCTACTACCTGTGCAGCATTCTGAACGGCTGCAGCCGATACATTATCAACTGGGATCTGCGGGAGTCGATGACCGGGTCTGACATTGAGATCATCCTGGAACGGGCCAAGGAACTTCATCCGGAGTCGCGGCCCCGGATCATCTACGACAACGGACCGCAGTTCATCGCCAAGGACTTCAAGGAGTTCATTCGGGTCTCGGGCATGACCCATGTCAGAACTTCGCCTGACTATCCTCAATCGAACGGAAAAATCGAACGATCGCACAAATCGCTCAAAGGAGAGTGCATCCGGCCGGGAACGCCCCTGTCACTGGGAGATGTGCGGCGTCTGGTGGCTACGTCGAACATAACAACGACGTCCGTCTGAACAGTGCCATCGGCTACATTACCCCGAAGGACATGCTCGCCGGGCGTCAGCGGGAGATCCACGCCGAGCGGGATCGAAAGTTGGAGGCGGCGCGGAAATAACGGCAGATTCGTCGCCAGCAGGCCGCGTGAAGAACAAAGGGCCAGTCTCCGGTCCGCCCGAGTCACGGATGAAGCGGGTTACTTCCGGATGGCCTACACAGGAGTTGGCCGGTTCGGAATAGTTCTAGCGGTCACTTGTTCAGCAACTCGTTCCAGTTTGTGATTACGGTGATCGGTTCAAAAGAGCTCCTTGCCCTCTCGCCGCCAAAGGGGTTGCGAACCGCCGCCTTGAGAAATCATCTGCTGGCCGCCTGCTTTTCCATCCGATGAAAAGGAACGAACGTACACCTCGTTTTTTCCGGACTCGTTCGATAGATAAGCAACGTACCGGCTGTCCGGGGAAAAGCGCCCCTGGCTCTCCGTGAACGGAGTTCCGAGGAATGGAGTAGTCTTTTGTTCCCCTCGCATTGACAGTAGCCATAGATCCAGATTTGTGCCGCTTCGCTGGCCCCCTGTGTTGCGGTATGTGTGCTTCCAGCCGGCGAACCCGGTGCAAAAGATCCGATCTCATGACTGTTTCCCGTGACTCTGCTCGAGAGCTTGAAGCCGACTCTCCAATTCCAGCGTCTCGATCACTCGTCGCCGATGCTCGAGTACTCCCGCAATCATCTGACCATCAGCCGGAGTGATCTCCCCGCTAGTCATGGCCCGGATGAGCCTCTCGCTCGCCAAATCGACAGAGGCGAGATTGTGGACCCGCGGGAACGAAACCCGCACATGTCCCTCGCGCTGGGGCGGCAACAACCGCTCGATGCACAGCCGCATGCTGTGCCGATCTCCATGGAGTGCGTCCACCATGCGCTTCTTCATCAGCGCTTCTCCGTGTTCCTCCAGCATCTCCTGGAACCAGAGGGTTTTCTTATTGCGGCTTCCCTTCGGCCGCCCCGTCCCTAGCGCATTGCCTGGCGCGAAGGGGTGCCCTCTCGGTTTTCCCATGTCCGCAACCTTGGCTTACGCACACCGTTCCAGAATCGATCGGTCGCAACTGACCTCCTCAAACGACCGACCGTCCTGATGCAGCAGCGCGCGCTGACCCGTGTAGGCTTCCCAGCGTCGCACGATCACGTCCGTGTATATCGGATCAAGCTCGATCAGGCGCGCTCGGCGGGCCAACTTCTCACAGGCAATCAGCGTTGTGCCAGATCCCGCAAACGGATCCAGAACCATTGCTCCACGGTCGCTGCTGTTGTTGATGGCGCGTTCCACTAGCTCGACGGGTTTCATCGTCGGATGAAGGTCATTTTTATGGGGCTTATTGACCAACCACAAGTCCCCCTGGTTGCGACTTCCGCACCAGAAATGTTTCTTGCCCATGGGCCAGCCGTACAAGATGGGCTCGTATTGCCGTTGATAATCCGAACGGCCCAGGGTAAACGTATTCTTGCCCCAGATTATATAGGTAGACCAATGTCCTCCGGCTTCAACGAATGCGGTGTGCAAGTGATGCAACTCACTGGACGACATGCAGATGTAGACCGGGCCCTCGCTCACTGCCAGCATCGCCTGACAGGCCGCCAGCGGGAATGCGCCGAATCCGTCTCCCAGGCTGTCGTTGACCAGCTTCATCTTGTTGCGGTTCTTGCCACAGTAATCTACGTTGTACGGCAAGTCTGTAAATACCAGATCACAACTCGGGCAGTCGAGGACGCGGAGCACATCTTCCGTTCGCGTGGCATCGCCACACAGCAGTCGGTGTTCGCCCAGCAACCAAATATCGCCTGCCTGGCTCACAGCTTGCTTTTGCGGTGACGGCACCTGGTCAACCCCGGTCAAGCTCTTGTCCGCTCGAGCCAGCAGTTCGTCCAGCTCACGCTCGTCAAAACCGGTCAGTTTCAGGTCAAAATCCTGTTCCCCAAGGGCTAAAATGAGATGGGGATAGAGATCCGCCTAGCAGCAGTCCGTTTTGCGTTATTCTGCGTTATTTTAACGCCAAAATACTTTGAGGCACGGGCGACGATCTGCGAAGGGCGGCTTCTCCGGAGAGACGACGCGAACTTCAAGGTGGCCGAGGTTGCGCCGAGCGAAGCCCGGTAATCTGAATGTTTGATCTCTGCTGGGCGGCGCACCTGTTCTCGCAAACCGATGAATCTAAGGGGTAGACTGAACCAAAACGCTGTATTTTTTTCGCGGGAAGCGCGAACAATAACGCAAATCGTAGCGTTAGATTTTTTCCGACGGAATTCCCGATGGGTTCAGCTGATTCTACGTGAAATAAGCCCCAAATACCGTCCGGCGGCCGTGGGGTTTTGCGTTAGATTTGCGTTATTCTAACGCAAAATGCCATGATGATTGCCATAGCCATTTGGCCCCGGCAGGCACCCACCAAAAATCGCGCCCAGCCTACCATCTGCCCACCTTTCCGACTCCCCGGAGAGATGCCTCGAACTTCCCCACATTTGGGGAGCCAAATAAAATAGCTTATCCAACGCTCCGCTGTGTTGTGTCCGGAAATCGGAAAGGCTCTTATAGTTCACTTTCTGCATTCCGGTTAGCCACTGAAACGCAGGATGATAACCACATAGGCCTGCGATTTCCCGCGCCGAGTTTGTCCCCCAACAATAGCCGTATAGCCACAACTGATCAACAACTGCGGCGACGTGTCTTGGCCGTCCTGGCAGGTCGAACATGGCGGACTTATTTTCCACAAAAGCGGAGAGTTCCAATTTTCCGATCAGTTCCCAAATCGCTCTTGCCGTATGGCTTTCCAGGATGAGTTTCTCAACGTCAATAACGACCATCATGGTTTGATCTCGACTCACCTTCTATTCTGATTGTGTCAATCGTTTTATTTACTTTCCGCTCTTCCTTCGTGGGTTGCTCTTCGATTGTCAAGAGGGTTTGGCTTGTCATTGGTTATCTAACCTCATAACACCAAAACATTTTAATGTAAACATGGTTTTTCACACCTTCCGACGTATAGATCTATAGTTGTGCGACCTATAGACATGCCCATGACACCGGCTATCGCAACGGCAGTTTTGAGGGGCGATGCGTATTCGTCTTATTTTCGCCTCATTTCGTGTCGTTCGCCGCAAAAAAGGAAAGATTCACACCTTCTTCCCCGAATGACGCTCGCAATCCCTGCCCAGTGCCCATGCCCACCTTCAAAAAACGCATTTTGCGTCACCCCGCGCCGAAGTCTCGATCCGCGTCCGCACCGCAATCCGGGACCATCGCCCTTCGAATGGGTTGGTTTCTTATTTACATCCATCGGGGCGTTTCCGCTTCGCCGCCGTGCGCGCGAAATCCATCCGCTAACACCATGTTGAAATTCGACCCACTTGCGTCATTCCACGGCTCGCGAAATCGCGGCCACGTGCAAAAATGATACTTTGCGTCACCGCGCCCGTGTGCGTTCATGCTGCCATCGTAACCAAACTGCACAAAAGTGCACAAATCGGCTCCGTTCCGCAAAATCGCCTCCGTCCCGGCCCAGCCTCGAGCAAGGCGGTTGCTTGCACCGGCGGCGGTCACGAACAACCCGGGCTGGAGGATAAGAAGCTGCATAAACGCTGGTTTTCATCGTGCTTCTATACTAAGGACATGGCTTGTGTTCTTTGCAAGACCCGGCGCGAAAAACGCCATTGTCCCGGCGTCCACGGTGAGATCTGCGCCATCTGTTGCGGTGAACAACGCGAGGAGACGATACAATGCCCTCTCGACTGCGAATATCTTCGCGAAGCCCATCTGCGTGAACCATTGCATCGGAATACCCCGGATCTGCCCAACCGCGACTACCCGATTCCGGCGGACTTTGTAAATAAGAACCTGCCACTCATCGTGATGTTCCAGAAAGCCATTCTGCATGTGGCGCTGGAGAGGGATGCCATCGATTATGATGTGCGCGAGGCTCTGGAGGGACTGGTCCGCACATACCAGACGCTTGGTTCGGGACTCTATTACGAGTCGCGTCCCGTTAACCCGATTGCGGCGGCAATTTTCGACCAAGTACAAACGGATGTTGCCGAATTGCGTCGGCTTGAGGCGGATAAGGGGCTCCATAAACTTCTCGACAGCCATGTGCTCACAATACTGATTTTCTTGCAGCGCGCCGAATACGGGTATAACAACGGCCGTAAGAAGGGCCGCTGTTTCCTCGGCGAGATTGAAACGATAATCGATGAAACCACTGCGCGGCCGAAGCGTGAATCCGAATCGTTGATTGTCACGTGAACGCAACTTGAACCCCGCCATCATATTCTTCGCACACGGATCGAGCGTCGAGTCCGCGAATCAGGCCGTACGCATGGTCGCCCAGGAAGCGGCGCGGCAAGCCGGTATCGACCGTTATGAGGTCGCGTTTCTGGAACTGGCGCATCCCGATCTTCCTGAAGCGGCGAAGGCGCTGATCGGCGAGGGCATCGACGCGATTACCGTTGTACCTTATTTTCTAACCCTGGGAATCCATCTTCAGCGGGACTTACCCGCTATCGTCAACCGCATCGAAGCAGCGCATCCAGGCATCCTAATAAAGGTAACCGCTCCTCTCGACGGTCATCCTGGGCTTGCCTCCGTGCTCGCCGACCGGGCGAAATGCTCTCTTTTCCGATGAAAGCGCGCCTCCTGTCATTTCGCGATCTGGCTCCGGGCATCCGCCACTTCGAATTCGATCTTCCGGAAGTCGAGCGATTTGGCTTTGTGCCGGGGCAGTTTATGTCGCTGACGGCTTGTTTGGACGACGATGAGATCACGCGCGCATACTCGATCGTATCGCCTCCCTCGGGAAACCGGTTCGCGCTCTGCCTCAATAAGGTAGAAGGAGGGCACTTCTCGCCCCTTCTGTTTTCAATGATGCCGGGGCAGGAGGTGGACTGCAAAGGTCCCTACGGCGCTTTCATTTTCCGGCGGCCCTTGAGCGATTCCATCCTGGTGGCAACCGGTACCGGAGTGGCGCCATTTCGTTCCATGTTGCTGGACCGGTTACCTGAGGAGCCGAATCGCCGGTTTATTTTGATTTTTGGCGTCCGCCACGAAGAGAACCTTTTGTACCGTTACGATTGGGAGGAGCTCGCCCGAACTTATCCTAATTTCGAGTTTCGACCGACCCTGACGCGGCCTGGACCCGAATGGAGCGGCGGGCACGGTCGCGTTCAAGGTCATGTACTCGAAGCGTTAGGCGATCGCCGCGATGTCGATATCTACATATGCGGGCTGAAAGAGATGGTGAACGAAGTTCGTAGCCTGCTTAAAGAAAGGGGCCTCGACCGGAGACGCGTGATTTACGAGAAGTACGATTAAATCGAAGCGGCCATATAATATAACCGATAAGGAGCACTTGCCTCATGAACAGACGAACCGCGCTGGGAATCATCGCCGGAGCCGCGCCCGCGATCTGGACAAAAAGCGCTCACGCATTTGACGCGAAGGGACTCGAAATCAGGAAGGGAAAATTTGAGGGCACGCGCGAATCGTTGAAGCAGTATGAGGTCCCGGAATGGTATCGGGATGCGAAGTTTGGAATCTGGGCGCACTGGGGCCCTCAGTCCGCGCCGGAACAGGGCGACTGGTACGCGCGCAACATGTACATCCAGGACAGCGCCCAAAACAAATATCACGTGGAGCATTACGGACACCCAAGCAAGTTCGGGTTCAAGGACGTTATTCCGACGTGGAAGGGCGATCAGTTTGACGCGGAACATTTGATCGGCATGTACAAGAAGGCCGGGGCGAAATACTTCGTCAGCATGGGCTGCCATCACGACAATTTCGACATGTGGAATTCCAAGCACAATCGCTGGAATGCCGCGCAAATGGGGCCGAAGAAAGATATCGTCGGGCTTTTCCACAAAGCGTCAATGAAGAACAATCTCCGGTTCGGTGTGAGCGAGCACCTGTGGATCAGTTACAAGTGGTTTGCGGTCAGCCATGGCGCGGACAAGACGGGTCCCATGGCAGGTGTCGCTTACGACGGAAAGGATCCGAAGTTCGCGGACTTCTATCACGACGCGGGTTGCGAGAAGTGGGCGAACGATACGCGCGTACCCTTCACCGACGATGGCATTCCCGATTCGTGGAGAAAGCATTGGTTCGATCGCATCCAGGATCTGGTGGATTCCTATCAGCCCGACCTGCTCTACACCGATGGTCACCTGCCGTTTGAAGAATATGGCTGCGCAGCAGTTGCGAACCTCTATAACACCAGTGCGATGAAGCATGGCGGTAAGGTCGAGGCTGTTTACAATAGCAAACAGCGCAGCGACTGCACGACGGGAACGTGCGTGCTGGATTTCGAGCGCGGCGTGGCGAACAGCATCGAGCCCAACGTCTGGCAGACCGATACCTGCATCGGCAACTGGCACTACAAACGCGGCATCAAATACAAGACGCCGAAGACTGTGGTCGATATGTTAGTGGATATCGTGAGCCGCAACGGCAACCTGTTGCTGAACTTTCCTCTGCCTAATAGCGGCGCTCTCGATCCCGATGAATTGAAGGTGCTCGAAGGCATTACCAATTGGATGGCGGTCAACCATGAGGGCATCTATGCGACGCGTCCCTGGAAGATCGCGGCGGAGGGTCCCGCAACCGATGCATCGAAGGCCGCGGATGCCAAGTTCAACGAGCGGAATCGGAAGGATCTTTCGGCGCAGGATATGCGGTTCACTACCAAGGGCGGCAAGACTCTGTACGCGTTTATGATGGGTTGGCCGAGTGGGGAAGCGGTAGTGAAGGCGCTAGGTACGAGCAGCCCGCAGAATCCCGCGAAGATCGTGAATGTGGAGCTTCTTGGCCATAAGGGCAAGTTGCAATGGAAGCAGGAAGCGGACGGATTGAAAGTGCAACTGCCGCAGGAAAAGCCTTCGGACTACGCGGCGACGTTGAAGGTGATCACAGCTTGAGGGGCCTGAGCAACAGCGCTAAGTCGCTTTCGCCATCGCTGCCCAAGCTTTCGCCGCGGTGATGCGCACCTTGCTATTGGCGCTCTTCAGCTTGGGGTAGATCAATGCCGCGGCTTCTGGCGCATTCACTTTGCTTAGCCCGATAATGCGCGGCGCACTGCAGATGCTCTTCAGGACGGCTCAGAAAGTCGCGATAGTACTTGATCGCATCCTCTGGCTTCCCGCGGCGCGCCTGCTCGTCGGCATAGCGGAGCGTGCTGTCGGTGTACTCCACTCTTTGCCAGCCAGTCAGAGATTCGTAGTTCGGCGGCTTGATATTGATCGTCGGCTTCTTGCCGATGCGCGCGGTGGACTTAAGCCCCGCCATCACGATCTCGACATTCGGGGACTCCATCGCGGCGGCGCATACGTCGGTGGCCGCTTCGGCGCGGCGATGTCCCAGCGCTGCAAGAATCCGGGGCTTGAATGAATCGCTGACATTGGGTAGAGCGGCCATGAGCGCCTGCGTCGAGGCATCGCCAGGAATGCGTTCGAGACAGAACGCCGCCTCTTCCTGCAGTTCGGGATTCCGCAGCAGTTTCGCCGCTGCCGGCACCGTCTCATCGCCGCCGATCAGCGAAAGATGGCGCAGCGCCATAGTGCGAGTCCAAACCGCTTGCCCGTCGCCTGTGAGAACGATCAGTTGCTTCACGACCGCCGCGCGTCTCTCACCACCGGCTTGTTTGCCGACGCCGTGGACCATGCGCTTAAGTGCTTCATCGGATGCCTTACGCACTCCGGGTTGATTGTCCACTAGAAGCTTGCCAAGCTGAGGAATCACCTCAGGGTCGATTTCGCCGGCGCGCGTCCAGGCGGCATACCGCACCTCGGCGATCGGTGCTACGAATATCGGCAATGAACTTCTCGGATGCGGGATTCATTTTGCTTCTCCTTTATAGGTGCCACTGGCCGCGGCCCGGGCGGCTGAGCAATCGATTGCCTTCATCGTCATTGAGGATGCGCTCGTTCACTGGGTCCCACTCGAACTTGCGTCCGACCGCGAACGAGAGGTTCCCCAGAATGCATAGGTGCGCCGCCCGCACCCCCGCTTCGATGTTCATGATGGGCTTCTCGCGGCTCTTGATGCAGTCCTCGAAATTCTCGCCGTGGCCGGGACTTCGAAACACCTGCACTCCACCGCACGGCGGCTCGTACTTCTTTACCTGCGGCTCGGTATCGGTGCCCTGCCCATCGCCAAGGGTCACGGTGACCTGACCCTTGTCACCGTGGTAAACCGCGCCGTATTGCGCCTTCAACGTCGTGGACGGCTCACCCGGTTGCGCCCAGATCAGCGTCCAATCGGGCTTCTTGAATTCGTAAACGACATTCATCTTGGTGGCGGTATCGTACATGCCGTCGTGCGGCGCCTCGCCGCTTCCGTCGATCGTCACGGGACCGGTATTGTCGGCGTCCATGATCCACTGCGCGATGCTCATGATGTGTGCGCCGCGGTCGCGGATCTGGCCGCCGCCGAAATCGAGCAGCCATCGGAACGCGCCGTGAGTGTGTTTGGAGTTGTAGGGAATATAGCGCGCGGGTCCGAGCCAGGTCTCGTAATCGAGTTCCGGCGGTGGTGTGGCGTCGGGAGTCCAGTCGCCTGTGGGACTGGCGTAGTGCCAGCACGCGACCTTACGCACTGTCCCGATCTGGCCGTTCCTTATATAGGAACAGGCGTGATATGCCGCGGGCTGCGAGCGTCCCTGTGCGCCGACCTGCACCACGCGCCCGTACCGTTCGGCGGCCTGCACCATGGCCCGGCCTTCCTCGATGGTCAGGCACGCGGGCTTCTCAACATAGACATCTTTGCCCGCTTCGCACGCCATGATCATCATCAGGGCATGCCAGTGATCGGGTGTCGCAATGAAAACAGCATCGACGTCTTTGTCCTCAAGCAGCCGCCGGAAATCCTTGTACATCTTGGGATGGCCGCCGACGCGCGTGGCGGCTTTGTCGAGGCGCCCTGAATCCACGTCGCACAACGCCACGGATCGCGCGGGACGCAACGTACGCTCGCCGTCGCCGCCGAGGTTCGGACTGGGCTTCGTCGGTCCGCCGCTTTCCGGCCGAAGAAAGCCCGTTCCGCGGCCGCCAATGCCGATATGGCCGAAGTTGATTGTGTCGCTCGGCGCGGGCTGTGCAAAGACGCGGCCCGGAATGATGTCGAATGAATAGACTCCGGCCGCAGCCGCCCCGGCCCCGGCCAGAAATGATCGTCTGGAGGTTCGCTTGTCGCCGTCCATATTGGCCACGATCTTATCACGCGATAGGCGACGGCGTTGAGGTCTGGAATTGGCGAATGTAGCTGTGGCGCAGACAATTCCTTACCCTGGAAAGAGACAGAAGGGAGAAAAAGCTCACAGCCGAAGAGGGCAGTCTTGCGGCCGGAGCCGAGAGGAGCGGCGAAGAGAAGGTCGCGCCTTTGTTCAGGGAGCGAAAAGCCATGGCGATACGCCACCGCTGCCCGATGAGGCCGTCAGGAGGGAGAGCCATACCCGGACCGCTGGTAAATGCCGACTTTGATCGACACGAATATCTTGCTGAGTTCCCGGCAGCCCTCGCCTCCCATGAACTCCGTAGCGCAATTCAGAACATCGCAGACTGAAATGTGGAGACCCGCCGGAAGGCAATAACGATCTTGGGCCGAAGATTGAGAAGGCGTGTTACGGAGATGCGGCGAGCTACACGGCATGGTAAGCGTTCTAAGTCGAGCGCCGCATGAGCGGCGTTAAGGTTCCTGATGCGCGGCTTGCCGCCGTCGTCAAAACCCACGGCGTTGCGAGGATCGTAACCTTCAACGTGGCGGACCTCGACCGTTTTACCGACTCTTAATTGCCTGACGGCCTTTTTAAAAGATAACGTCGAAGTCGAAACGGTACCGGCGGTGATAGTTGCCGAAGAAGATGCCAAACTGAGGGTCGGCGGTGTTGGCATGAATCGCGAGGGCGTTGAAATGGTTGGTCAGATTGAAGCCCGTGACCGATAGGCGCACGGAATACTTGGGAGTCACCTTGAAATTTCGCGCGAGCCGCGTGTCGGCGGCGAAAAAATTGGGGAATCTCGTCGAGTCGCTATTGGGAATACCCACGTAATCCTGCAGCGCATCGTATCTCGCATAGGGGAAGCCATTGCGATATTCAATCACCGGGTCCATTTCCAGTTGCCAGAAATGTACCTTCATGTGCCCCCATAACAGGAACCGGTTGGGAAGGTCCGCCGGTAAGTTGGAATAAACCACGGGACGCAACTGCGGCGTAGGGAAGTTTCCCAGATACGTGTCGAAGCTGTTCAAGTTCCCTTCGGCGCGGCTGCGGGTATAGGAAAGCACGATCTGCTGCGCGTCGCGCCAGGCAAATCTCCCGGTCACTTCCAATTGCCGATACCGGGAACTGCCATCGCCGTTCAGGACTACTTCGTTGCTGGTACCAAGAAGGTCCGGCTCAAAGGTGATCAGCCCCACCGACCGGTTATCCGTATACGTCGCGCGAACGTGAAGCAGCCGCGAGAACCGATGCTCGAGTTGAGTATTCCACGTCACCCCGCGAGGCGCGAATCCTCCCGTCACCTGTTGTCCGCGAACCAAAAACGACCGCGGGCCCGTAACACTTCCAATGACATTGGTGTACGGGATAGGAGCGCCGATAACGCTTCCGTCCGGAGCATAGAAGGTGACGGTACGTTCCGGATAACGTCCGAAGACGTAGACATCGAGCGGAATGTGATCGTAGAACTGGCCCCAGCCCGCGCGGAATACGGTGCGTTCATTCGAGAACGGAGTCCACGCGAATCCGGCCCGGGGCGCGATGCGAAGACTCGAGGCGAGTCTCTGGTGCTCAACGCGCGCGCCATAATCGAATGAGAGCTTCGGAAACGGCGCCCAGTGGTCCTGGAAAAACGTGGTGAATTCGAGATCCGTGCGGCTGAACAGAGTTCGATTGGTAAAGTCGATGCGTTCGAGCAACTGGCCCACGGAGTTTAGGATGTCGACCGGATGATAGGTGAATTGCCCATCGTTGCCCAAACCGGTCAGCGATGTACCCAGCTTAATGAGATGCGTTCCGAAGAACCGCACCGGCGTTGGCGACCATGTTTCCAGCCACTCCTTTCGCGTCGCGCTGCGATTCTGGGTAGCGAAGTAATTACCGCGGTTCCCCTCCGGCGTCATGATCATATCGGCGCTGCCCTGCGCGCCCACTACGGCATCGAAGCGCTGAAACGAGAAACTGCTGTCGATGATTCCGTTGAACAGTCCCATATGATCGGCTATTGTTCCAATGTAGTTATGTTGCGCGTAACTGGGGGTGACTGGTTGCGGATTGAAATAATCCGGATTCACAAAATTCGTATGCTGCGGGCTGATGTGAAGCGTGGCGGTAACGATCTGTTTGGAGGAGAGGATCAGGTCGACCTGCGAAAACGAGTTGATCGATTCCAACCGGGATTCGTTGTACGGAAACGGCAGCGTGCGGCTGGGTGAACTGTCAAACAGGTACACGAAGGCAGTATTGAAGTAAAGCCGATTGTGAATCAACGGGCCGCCCAGTGTCAGCCTCGGCGCTTCATTCCGGATACCGCGCATATGATAGCTTCTGATCCGAAAATCGGGGAAAGGATCGTTGAGATCGGCATGCCATTTCTCTCCGCCCCGCTTGGTTTCGACCGCGATAACGGTGCTGGTGAAGCGGCCGTATTGGGCGAGGAACGGCGTGTTCAGTACGCTCAGAGTTTCCACGGCATCAACGGGAACGGTTTGGCCGAATTTTCCCGTAGCCGGATCGGTCACATCCGTCTGGTTCACGACAAGCGCGCTTCGTTGTTCGCCGGTACCGTCGAGTTTCAGTTCTCCGTCGGGCGTGCGCACCACTCCAGGCACCAGAGGCAGCGCGTCCGAGATGGTCGCGGGATTGTTGGGAAGAGTCTTCACCTCCGCGGGACGCAATTCAGTCTTCTGCGTGGAACTTTGTTCCACGGGAGGCGCCGAGTCGGTCACCTCGACGCTCGATTTCTGCATCTTCGGATTCAGAGTCAGCCGGACTTCGACAGCGGCGCCGCTGGTGATTTGCACGAATTTGGTCGCAGACTCGAAACCTTCCTTGAAGGTAGTGACGTTCCAGGTCCCGCAGGCCAGATTTTCGAAATCGGTGACGCCGCTGGTCTGTGTCGTATGTTCCAGTGCCGTTCCGGATTCCGGCGTGATGCGGACGGCCGCATCGAACACCGGACCTTCCTGCGAATCCACTACAAAAACCCGCAATTCGCCCGGGAGCGCAGGTCTGAGCCAAAATCGCGGATCCGGCCGGCAAAAGCATCAGAACCGTGAAGACGAAAGGGGCGGCACTCTTCATGTTGAGCTGCAATCTCGCCGCCGGATTACCGTTCAGGTTGATCGTAGGCGGTCAAGCGGCGCGCCCAGATGTTGCGGAAACGAACCTTGCTATTGTGATTCTGCAAAAGCAGCGGCTCTTCCGGCGCGTGCGGGGTGTAATGCGCTACCTGACGGTAAACCATGGGTCCCATGGATGCCTGATGGTTGTGTAGCAACACGCCATTCAGAAACACCGTAAAGTAGGCGGGCTCAACCACTTTCTCTCCTTCGAACTTAGGCGCGGTGAAGACGATATCGTAGCTCTGCCATTCGCCGGGTTTGCGAACGGGATTCGCGAGCGGCGGCCATTGACCATAGATTGCGCCGGCCTGTCCATCGGCGTAGGTCGGGCTGTTGTAGGAATCAAGCACCTGGATCTCATATCGGCTCATCAGAATTACGCCGCTGTTGCCGCGCGCCTGACTCCTGCCGCTGATGTCACTCGGTTCCGACCACTCGACATGCAATTGCACATCGCCGAACTTCTCTTTTGTTACAAGGTCGCCGGTGCCCGGCACCACCTCGAAATACCCGTTCTCAAGCTTCCACTCGGGTGCGTTCGTTGCCTCCCCTTTGGTGATGGGGCTGGCGTGCGCCTCCCAGTGTGAAAGATCGTGACCATTGAAGAGCACGATGGCATCGGAGGGCGGGCCACCGGCTCGGTTGCGGGCGTTACCACTTTAGGATGCGGCCGGTCGGGATCGTGGACATGATACGGCAGACCCGGAACATGGGCGTATCCTTGAAACCGAGATCGTGGTTCTCCGCCTTTTTCTTTGTGGCGTCCTGAGAGAGGAGAAGCGGTACCGCAGCAACGGCGGCGATGGCCAGAAGTGTTTTACGCATACAATTGATCCGAAGTGTAAAGTATCTCAGAATCCCGAAGTCGTGGTAGCGGCCATTCGATCCCCAGATGTTATAGAATCGTGTACGTCAGCGGGAGGTCTCAACGATGCAGCACAACGTCAGCAGAAGACATTTCTTTTTCGGTACGTTGCTAGCCGGCGCGTTCCCGCGGGGGGCTTCGGCAGCAAGCCTTCTCTGAAGGCGCTGGGCTATAAATCCCCCAACGAGAAACTGAACATCGCCTCGATCGGCGCGGGCGGCAAGGCGGCCAGCGATATCCAGGCTTGCGCCAGACGGAGAACATCGTGGCCCTCTGCGATGTCGACGACAAGAACGCCGAAGCGCATCTTCGACGCCGTATCGACAAAGCGCCGAAGTACAAAGATTTTCGCGTGATGCTCGACAAGGAAGCTAACAACATCGACGCCTGATCGTCACGATTCCGGATTTCATGCATGCCACCGCGGCCACTGGCCATGGAGCGCGGCAAGCACGTCTACGTGCAGAAACCGCTGGCCCACACCATTTGGGAGTGCCGGGCTGGCGGAAACCGCCGCTAAGTACAAGGTCGCGACGCAGATGGGCAATCAGGGCTACTCGAACGAAGGCACGCGCCAATGCGCGGAAATGGTCTGGGCCGGCGAGATCGGCAATGTGACCGAAGTGCATGCCTGGACCAATCGTCCGATCTGGCCGCAAGGTTTGCCCGATCTTCCGCCCGGATCTCCGGTCCCGCGACCATCGATTGGGATCTGTGGCTCGGTATA
>CAVYEV010000075.1:0-61922 GCA_963767545.1 Terriglobia bacterium | reverse complement strand
ATCCACTCATTCTGCGCTCAGATGCTGCGGCAGCGGCCGGTGGAGGCGCGAGTCGATCCCGCATTCGAAGAGATGCCGCAGCCGGAAGCCTATGCGCTCTTCAGCAGGCAGTTCGATATTTGGATGCAGCGGAAACTTGCCGCTCCGCCCGCCATTCTCGATCGCCTACTCGCGCGTCTCTCGTGGCGCGAAACCGTCCTATCGAGTCGCTGAAGTTCGCGGCGTGGCAGCTCGCCGAGTGGCGCGATTTCCCCGCGCCGTGGCGTCGCGAGAAGATTGCATGGCAGCTTCAGGTGGACGAACTGTTCGTGCAGATGGGCGAATTGCTTACCATGCGCGCGCACTGCGATCGTCCGGAGCGCGATCCGCTGTACCAATCTTTACAAGCCCATCGCGGACTGTTGGGATCGCTTTCACACCGCTAAATCAATCGGCCGCGAAGACTACGACGCATGGGAAAGCGATATCATCCGCTTGCCCGAAGAACTGCGCTGGATAAGGAAAGGCGGCGGTCCCTTTGGCCGAGGCGTATCGCGCGATGTCATGGTGTTGGCATGGGAAAAACTGTGCACTGATATTCAATCGTTCCCGCGAAAAGGCCGATGCGAGTACGTGGCCGCTCTTCGCGATGAACTCTGGCCCGTGGTGACCAAATATCAGGAAGCAAAGGAACGGCTCGGCAAACTCGATTTCGCCGACCTCCTGATCTCAGCGAAGAAGCTCCTGCACAATTCGAACGCGCGATTATATTTTCAGAGCCGTTATCAACGCCTCTTCGTCGATGAGTTTCAGGACACCGATCCGCTGCAAGCCGAGATCCTGATGCTCCTCGCCGCGGATCATCCGGACGATACCCAGTGGGAACGCGCCATGCCGCACAAACTTTTCCTGGTGGGCGATCCCAAGCAATCCATTTATCGCTTCCGGCGCGCCGACGTGGACTGTATCGCAAGATCTGTAACCGTCTATCGCAATCCGCGTGACGTCGTACACTCTGCGGAAAGCCGGCGTTCGGTTGCGCCCATCCGCGAATTTGTCAACGCGGCGTTCGCGGATATGCCCGGATACATCCCCTTGAGCAAGGGTCGCGATGCGCACCCCAATCAGCCGGCAGTGATTGCGCTGCCGATGCCCAGACCTTACGGTATGCGCGGCATTACAATGAAGGCGATCAATGCGCGCGCCCCCGAAACAGTCGCGGCATTCATAGAATGGCTGCTCGCCCGCAAGTGGCGCGTCTCGGATCGCGAAGATTCCAGTCGCACGCGAGAGGTCGCACCCAGCGACGTCTGTATCCTTTTCCGACGCTTCACCAATTACGGCGTCGACCTCACTGCGGAGTACGTGCGCTGTCTCGAAGCGCGAGGAATTCGCCATGTGCTGGTAGGCTCCAAGTCGTTCCATACCCGCGAGGAAGTGGTCGCCATTCGCACCGCGTTGTGCGCCATCGAATGGCCTGACGATGAGCTGAGCGTCTTCGCTACAATCCGGGGCTCTCTCTTTGCTGTGCAGGATGGCACGCTGCTCAAGTTTCGCGAACGGCACGGATCGCTGCATCCATTCAGAAACTTCCCGGTGATCTCGACCCGGAATTCGAGCCCATCAAAGACGCACTCGAAACGCTTGCCGCGCTTCATCGCGGCCGCAACTACGTTCCCATAGCCGGCACAATCAACCAGCTGCTTGAGCATTGCCGTGCTCACGCCGGCTTCGCGTTTCGCAAGGGCGGCGAGCGTGTGCTTGCCAACGTCCTCCGCTTGGCCGATCTGTCGCGCCAATTCGAGGGGACTTCCGCCACCAGCTTTCGTTCGTTCATCGAATATCTCGAAGATCAGGAAACCGCGCGTGAATCGTCAGATCCGACGGTGCTCGAACAGGAAGGCGAAGGTGTGCGCCTTATGACTGTCCATCGCGCTAAAGGGCTGGAGTTTCCCGCGGTCATCCTGGCCGACCTCACCGCTAAACTCACGTCGAATCAGGCTGACCGGCACGTCGACACCGAGCGTGGACTCTGTGCGCGACTCTGCTTGGTATGCGTCCTTGGGAGCTTCTCGATCCGGAAATCTGGCGCATGAGCAGCGCATGAATCGCGAAGAGGGCGAGCGCGTTGCCTATGTTGCCGCCACTCGCGCGCGATTTGTTGGTGGTCTCGGCGCTTGGCGAGCGTGACAAGGTGTCCGTAAAGTTAATTGACGATACCTGGCTCAGCCCGCTGCACGACGCTCTTTATCCTCCTAAGGACATGTTCCGCAGTCCTGCGCCCGCGCCGGGCTGCACGTTCAACGGATTGCACCGTGGTCGAACGCCCTATCGAATTTGGTATGGAAGACGACTCTCTCAAGCCCGGCCTTCACCATCCCGTTCGAGGCAATCATACGATCGTTTGGTTCGATCCGGGGGGCTTGACCTGCGTGAGCGGCGTTCAATGGGACTGCGATACGAGGACGTCCTCACCGGCTCGCCTCAAGCGGGACTCGACCTGTATCGCTCCTGGCACGCGGCGCGGAACGAGATTATCGGGAAGGCTGGGAAACCGCTTTTCGAGATCGAACTCGCCACAGGCGCAACGCTTCTAGAATCGCCGCAAGTCGAAACCGTCAGCGTAGTCAAGAGCGGCACACGACCCGCCGGTCGGGCTTTCGGAAAGCTGGTCCACGCGCTTCTACAGCAGTGCCCGATTCCTCCCGATGCCGATCAGATCCAATCGATCGCGATGGTTGAAGCGCGGATTCTCGGCTCCGAGGAAGATATGATCGAGCCCGCGATTCACACCGCAATGGAAGCACTGCGCCATCCGCTGCTGGCCGGTATCGCGACGGCAAACAGACTACATCGCGAGTTTCCTGTTCTGCTCCGCCGGGGCGATGCGTTCGGCCAGCTCATTGAAGGAGTAATCGATCTGGCCTTTTCCGATGGAGCATCATGGACCATCGTGGACTTCAAGACGGGTCCAGGGGACAAAAAGAGAAACCGCGGCCAGTTGGAACTCTACCGCCAAGCCATCGCGCAAGCGACCGGGTTACCCGTGCGCGCCGTTCTTTTCGAGATTTGAAGGGAATAATGAAGAGCATAATAAGGTGAATGGTTGGCTTTCACACCCACAGAGCGGCGCGATTAGGCCTGTGTCTGGCTGCGGTCGTCGCGGTGACTGCCGTA
Source organism: Terriglobia bacterium (assembly GCA_963767545.1). Classification (GTDB taxonomy): domain Bacteria; phylum Acidobacteriota; class Terriglobia; order Bryobacterales; family Bryobacteraceae; genus CAVVFX01. The sequence goes on along the minus strand of CAVYEV010000075.1, from coordinate 58,766 downwards.
TGTTTCCGAGTGATCCACGCCAACGCGACAACCGTCGCGCTTATGATGCTGCTCGTGGTTCTCGGCGTCGCCACGCGTTGGGGATTGGCGGAGGCGATCTTCACGTCTGTAGCCGCGGTGCTCGCGTTCAACTATTACTTCCTCGAACCGATCGGCACATTGACCATCGCCGATGAGCAGAACTGGGTCGCGTTCTTTGCTTTCCTCGTGACCGCGATAACGGCTAGCCAACTCTCCGCGCGAGCACAGCGGCGTGCGCGGGAAGCGACGAATCGCAAGCAGGAGAGCGAGCGTCTTTACACCCTGAGCCGCTCCATGTTGACGGATGAGGGAGCGGACGTCCAGTTCGGACTACGCGAAGCCGCGCGAATCTTCGCGTTCGAAGAGATCGCGTTTTATGATAGATCGCGCGATGAGGTCTACGCCGATAGAACCGGCAGCGGCGAGTTACGCGAGCGTCTGTTAAAGGTCGCGGAAAGCGAAGAACCGTATACCGAGAATCGCCTTACTGTGTTGCCGGTGCGGCTGGGCCGGACCGCGACGGCAGCCTGGCCATGCTCGGAGGCGAGGTTGCTCCCGAAGTGCGCGAGTCGATCGCCACGCTCGTGGCAATCAATCATGAACGGATTCAGGCGCTCGATCGCGCGGCTGCGGCCGAAGCGGCGCGGAAGAACGAACAACTCAAGTCCACGCTGCTCGACGGACTGGCTCACGACTTCAACACGCCGTTGTCGGCCATAAAGACCTGTGTGACGACTCTGTTGACGCACCAGTCCCGCACCGAATCGAGCCGTCAGGAACTGCTAGCGATCATCGAGGAAGAGACCGATCGCTTGTACAGAGTAATCAGCGAGGCTTTGACGCTGGCGCGAGTGGAATCGGAGAAGGTGAATCTGGACCGCGCGCCGCATGAGGCGAGTGAAGTGATTGCGCTCGCGGTTCGCGGCAGTCGCGCCGATCCCGACCGCATTCGGATCAATGCGCCGGAGCACTTCACCGTCGATGTGGACGCGGAACTGTTTCCACTGGCTTTGAAGCAGCTTATCGAGAATGCGGCCCGTTATTCGCCGCCCGAAGGCGACATCCACATCGACGCGCGAGACGATCCGCCGGTCGCTTCGTTCAGCGTCCGCGACCATGGTTTGGGTATAAAAACCGGAGAGCGCGAGCGGATTTTCGATCGGTATCATCGAGGTTCGGCGGGCCGGCGACTGAGCGAAGGCACAGGGATGGGCCTGGCAATCGCGAAAGCGATTGTCGAGTCGCATGGCGGAAAGATATGGGCGGAAAATGATCCGGACGGCGGTGCCCGCTTCACGATTCTGATACCGCAGAATCCGAACAACTGATATGAACTCTACAACCATACTCGTGGTCGATGACGAACCTCAGCTCCGGCGCGTTATGCGGACCACGCTCACCGATCTGGGCTACACGGTGATCGACGCCAAGACCGGAGAAGACGCCCTGTCGTTACTGCGCGAAGACCAGCCAGATCTGATTCTCCTGGACCTCAACATGCCAGGAATCGGCGGCCTCGAGACGTGCCGGGCAATTCGGGAGAATTCGGAGATTCCGATCATCATTCTCTCGGTGCGCAATACGGAACGGGAAAAAGTGCAAGCGCTCGACGCGGGCGCGGACGATTACGTAAGCAAGCCGTTCGGTATTCAGGAACTGCTGGCTCGCATCCGGGCTGCGTTGCGCCGTTCGCCAACGTCCGGAGAAAACGAACTGACCGTGTTCCGGACGGAAGATCTGGAAATCGATTTCACGGCGCGCCGCGTGACGGTTGGGGGAAAGACATCGCGGCTGACGCCAAAAGAATTCGATCTGCTGCGATTGCTGGTGGCGAATCTGAACAAAGCGATCCCTCACCGCAAGCTGTTGCAGAGCGTCTGGGGACCAGACTACGGCGACGAAGTGGAGTATCTGCGCTTCTTCGTCAATCAATTGCGCAAGAAGATCGAGCCGCTACCATCGAAGCCGAAGTACCTATTGACAGAGCCTTGGGTGGGCTATCGTTTCGAATCTCAGCAGAATCCGAAGCCCTCCGATTGGCCGGTCTGAAATTTCCCGCGAGATTTTTGAGTATAGGCATCATGCGCAAGTTGCTGGACTCGCGCACCACCCGCTTCGCCGACCGCGTTTTTCTCAGCGCCTCCGTGCCTCTCCGGTTTAAAAATAACCTATGAATTGACCGGAGAGGCTAGCCTTCAGCAAGCTTGATCGACTGATAAAAATTAAACGTATCTCGTGCAGCAGCTTGGAGCAACGGATAACGAAGGCGCTGGCCCGCGAACATTTGTCGGGATTCGTGGTTACTGAGATCGGCGGAAACGACAAACAGCCGACATAGCGCTGGCACGTGGACGCGGCGATGCGCCGTCAGATGGAGAAGACCTGGCTCGGGCGGCGGGTGCTGTGCACGGATCATCATCTGTGGACCCCACGGGCCGGATCGTGCAGGCGTTCCGCGGCCAACGGAAGTCGAAGAACTGCTGACGGCAGATGGGCCGGAACCTGTGGGTGGGGGCTGTCAGTGAGTCAGCGCCAAGCAAGGCGGGATTACCATTACTTTACGCGCCCGAACAACCGGATACGCACCACCAAATGCCGGCCTTCGTACCCGTAATAGCGCAGATAATTGGGAGATCCCAGGACATTGTTCACCGCCGTCGCATTCCGATGATCCGTCAGGTTATTGGCGCCGACGCGAATCGCGAATCGGTATCGAAACATTACAAAGCGCCTCTCCACGTGGACGTTGAGATCGAAATTCGACCCGTAGCGCTCTGAATCGACCGCGCCAATTACGCGGTTCGCGGGGTCCACCACCGAAAATGGAAATCCAGTGCGCCAATCGGCGAGATACGCGAGCGCCCAGTTCTTGAAATACAACGGAAGATAGCCTTCGCTCAAAATCCGGTTGGCGCATCCCACGGCACCGGACCGAAATTATTGGTAGCCTGGAGCGTCTGGTCGATGCTGATGTCGAGCACCGCGTTCGAAACCGCGTGAGAATGGACATAGCTCGCCAGCCACATATATTGATCTGGGAGCGATTGCCGGACACTCACGGAATACTCGTCGTAACGGTCGCGGCGCAGACTCGCGAGGGCGTTCACACCGCCGTTGTCCACCCCGGGGAAATACTGCTGCTCAACGATCGGTGCAGACCCGCTGACCGCCGTATACACAAAGCCATCGCGGCCCCTTTTACGCATCCAATCGCCGGAGGCGTAGATGCCATGCCCGAAATCGTGCTCCACACCCGCGCTGAACTGATCGTAGCGCGGCAGACGCAGATTGTGGCCGGGCAAAAAGGCCGTCGTATACGGAGCACCCGGGACGCCCGCGGAAGAATACGGAATCGTCAATGCCTGCTGATCGTAAGGGCGGGCGAATGTGGCCAGATTGGTCGCATCGTACAACACGCTATAGCCGGCGAGCAGTTTCGTGTGCGCATTTTCGAATGGCGACCATGCGGCCGCGACGCGCGGCGCTACCACGTTGCGGCTCACCAATTCATCCCAATCGTGCCGCAGTCCGGCATCGATGGCAAGATGCTTGATCGGCGTCCAGTGGTCGGTAATGTAGGTTCCGGCAGCCGAATTGGGAAGATGGAAATTGCCCGGCCCGAAGAACGTGGTGTCGAACTCGGGTAACCCGTCCAGGCCGATGATCTCGTAACCCGTGCGATGAAAGCTCGCGGTATAGTCCAATCGCTGATAGTCGACGCCCGTCTGCAGTTGGTGCCGTCCCGCCCAGCGCAGCACCGGTGGAAAGAAGTTACCGAAAGCCTGTTTCCGGCCGCCATGCTCTCGAGAGTTGACGAAATAATTCCCGCTACGTCCTTCCGGCGAAATTATGTACGGAGCCGATCCCTGCGGCGTGGATTGGTGGAACACGCGCTGAAACGCCATACCGAATTCCACGTAAGCCCCCGAACGCCATGCCTGCGAGTCCTTGACGGCTACCAGCCACTCATCCGAGTGCCGGGAACTGGTCGTCGGCAGAGGATCGAGCACCCCCAGTCCGGAGTGCGCCTGGCTGGTGAAATTGCTCAGGAAATCGCTAAAAAGAATGTTGGATTGTGTCAAATTTACCTGGCTATGGAACAAATTCCCCGCCGACCACGATGAATTATTATTCTGGCCTCGCGGTAAACCGGTTACGATACCGTTGTTGTATCCTCCGGTGATACTGTCGGAAAACCAGGCGCGCCCTTTTTTCAGGGGCCCTGAAAATCCCGCTCGCGGCGACCAGGCGCCCAGCGTGAAGCCGTTGCGCGTGTCGATGCCCGGTATAAAATTAGTCGCCGTGAAGTGGTATTGATCCGTGCCGTTTTCCACTCGCACCGCCATCGATCCCGCGGAACCCCGGCCGTATTGCGCCGGCTCGCGCGAGGTCAAGAGATCCACGGACCGGATGCCCTCCACCGCGAGCGTCGTGTTGAACCGGCCTGTGATGGGGTCCGTGATATCGAAGCCGTCGAGCGTGTATTGGGTCTGGTACTCTGCTCCGCCATGAAAGTGTACGCCCGCGGCCGGATCCTCGACGACCCCGGGAATCAGTTTGAGAGCGTTCTTGAGGCTCTGCGTTGCCGGATACGGAATGTCGTTGACCTCCGTACCGCTTAACCGCTGCTCGCGGTCTGTCTGTGAAGGATCCACGGGAGAGGAGGTCTCGCCAACGTTGACGCTTTGGAAAATCTCACGGCTCGGGCTAAGTACAAGCGTGACCTCCCGCCCCGTTCGTGTCACTTCGACGGGACGATCCGCCAGGACGAAGTATCCCGTGCGTTGCACGCTCACGAGGTATGTGCCGGAATCGGGCAGTCTGAGCGTGAAAGCTCCGGTCGGGCCGGTTTCCGCGGTCTGCGGAGTCTCGGAGGCTTTGCGCGTCGAGATGCGCGCCCGCGCGAGGGGCGCTCCATCCTCGTCTACCACCCGGCCGCTCAAAGCAACTTGCGCGTGCACCGCCGCGGCCGATAATAGCGCGAGAATCGCGAGCCGGGATGCGCACAGCATGAAGTGGTCCTTAAACGATATTACAGATAGTTTTCATCTTTGTGTGGTACCACAGTTCTTATCGGGTTGTGCCGCGAGACCAAACCGTATGGACGTACTGGTAGTAGAAGACGATAACCGCATGGCGGACCTGCTGCGCCAGGGACTGCGGGAGGAGGGCTTCTCGGTAACCGTATTGCATCACGGCCTGGAAGCGCTCCGCACCGCCGAGTCCTGCCGCTTCGACGTCATCGTGCTCGATGTGATGCTGCCGGGCATCGACGGCTTCACCGTCGCACGGCGTCTGCGAGAGGCGCGCAATCAAACGCCCATCCTCATGCTCACCGCCCGTGACGCCAATCGGGATGTGATCGCCGGCCTCAATCTAGGCGCCGATGATTATCTCACCAAGCCGTTCTCGCTCGAGATTCTTCTCGCACGCATTCGAGCTGTGGGACGCCGCGGCCCCATCCCGCATCCCATCGTCCTGCGGGCCGGCGATCTCAAAATTGACGAAGCCACTCGCGAGGTGACCCGCGGCCTACGCGAAATCGCCCTTACGAAGACCGAGTTTGCGCTGCTTCTGCTGCTGGTGCGCAACGCTGGCCGTGTCTTGACCCGCAATTCGATCATCGAAAAGGTGTGGGGCTACGACAGTGATATCGAGAGCAATACGCTCGATGCCTTCGTGCGCCTGCTCCGTGCCAAACTAGAAGCGCCGGGTGAGGATAAGCTGCTTCAGACCGTACGCGGTGTCGGATACTGCCTTCGCAAATCGGCGGCCGGTGAATGACCGTGTTTCACTCATTGCGGGCGCGCCTTACCTTCTGGTACGCGGCCATGCTGCTCGCCGGACTGCTGATCTTCTCCGGCTGGATATGGTTTGCGGTGCAACGCTATCTCGCGTCGAGTGCCGACGACCGCATTACTCAGCGACTCCAGGGCTTGAACGCGGCGATTGAAGAGGAGTCTCTGGAGTCGTTCAATGCTCTTCGCGAGGAGCTGAGGGAGTTCGCGCTGGAATCGCCTGAAGGCGAACTCACAGCCGTTCGCGGGCGCGGCGCGAGGGATATTCTTGTCCCCGCGGGTCTGCCGCAAAACGTCCTTTGGACTGCGCCAGAATCGCGGATTGGCGATCTGCGCGTTAGCGGCTTCCGTTATCGAGCCATGCGAAAGCGCGTCGCGATAAAAGGCGAGACCTACGATCTGGCCGTCGCCACTTCGACCGCTGAAGCGGATACTTTTCTCGCCCAGTTCCGCTGGCTCTTGCTTGGCGCGGCTCCCATGCTCGCTATTTTCGCCGCTTTCGGCGGTTACTGGATGAGCCGTCGCGCGCTCGCGCCAGTGGACCAACTCACCAGCGCCGCCCGCCGCATCGGCCTCGAGAATCTTGGCCAACGCCTCTCCGTCAGCAAGACCGGCGACGAACTGGAGCGCCTCGGAGACACCTGGAACGAAATGCTCGGGCGTTTGGACAAATCGGTCCAGCAGATGCGGCAGTTCACCGCCGATGCCTCGCACGAATTACGGACACCCATATCTGTCATCCGCACCACCGCCGAATTGGCATTGCGCCGGGACCGCGAACCCTCGGAGTACCGGAAGGCGCTCGAGAATGTGCAGCATGAAGCGGAATGGATGACCCAATTGGCTGAGGATCTCCTGCTCCTCGCCCGTGCGGACTCCGGAACCTTGATGTTGCGTGGCGAGCGAATCAACATCAATGAACTGGCGCAAGAAGCGGCCGGTGAAGCCACACCGGTGGCGCAAGTGCGCGGCATCTCCATGCGAACGCAGTGTGCCGCGGATGGCGGAACGATAATCGGCGATGGTCGGGCGCTGCGCCGCCTGCTAACGATCCTGCTCGACAATGCTCTTCAATATACGCCGCAGGAGGGCATCGTCGAGATCGGCACTTCGTCGTCAAACGGGAGGCTTGCAATTTCCGTGCGAAATTCGGGCGACGGTATCAAAAGCGAAGATCTGCCTCATATCTTCGAGCGCTTCTATCGCGGAGACCCTGCCAGAACTCGCCAAAACGGAGCGGGTCTCGGCCTTGCGATCGCCAGATCCATCGCCCAGGCGCATGGAGCGGAAATTGAAGTAGAAAACAAACCCGGCGAGGGCGCAACGTTTTCAGTTAGATTTGCCCGGCCTGTATCCCCGGTAACGGATTAGGATAAACTCTGTCCTTGCGAGATATCCATGAACACTCAACCGGATCGCCGTGAATTTCATAAAATAGCCACCCTGGGAGCCGCTGCGCTTCTCGCCTCGGGACGCGCCACCAGCGCAGTTCACAAGAACGACCCCGGCATCAAGCTTTGCGCCCAAGCCGGAGCCAAGCCTTCGGACGATGAACTGCTATTCCTCCGCGAGATCGGCGCTCAATACGTCAGTGTCGGCTCGACGCCCGATCTGCGCACCGCCGAAGGCTTCATGCAGATTAAAAAGCGCTACGCCGATGCGGGAATTGCTGTCTGGAATATCGGCAATACCAGCGTCCACAACATGCCCGAAGTCACGCTGAACCTTCCGGGTCGCGATAAGAAAATCGAAGAGTATAAACAATATCTCCGGAACCTGGGTAAAGCTGGAATCTACTACACGACGTACGCGCATATGGGCAACGGTATCTGGCATAGCGGCCGCGGCAATGTGCGTGGAGCATCCGCTCGCGAGTTCGACCTGAACAGCAAGGACATATACGGCCTCTGGGTCGACCAGAAGTTCTATCCATCCGCTTTCGCATGGCCGCGAATTCTCGAAAGATGAGATTTGGGCCAACTACACTTACTTCATTAAACAAGTCGCTCCCGTGGCGGAGGAGGCCAACGTCAGAATCGGCATTCATCCGGACGATCCGCCCGTTCCCGTTCTGGCGGGCGTACCGCGCTGCATCTTTGGAAACTTCGAAGGCTACAAGCGCGCCATGGAGATTGCTAACAGTCCGAACGTCGGTATCTGTCTGTGTTGTGGGACGTGGCTCGAAGGCGGCAAGAAGCTGACCGGCAAAGATCCCGATGAGATGATCCGCTACTTCGGCGCGAACAAGATCTGGAAGATCCACTTCCGCAACGTCAGCGCGCCCCTGCCGCACTTCGTCGAGACCTTCATGGATAACGGCTACTACGACATGTACAAAATCATGAAGGCGCTGCGCGATGTGAATTACGATGGCATCGTGATCCTCGATCACAGTCCGGCGATGGTTGGCGGAAATTATGCCCAGACCGCTTACGGCTTCGCCTATATGAAGGCGCTCATGAATCGCGCCAATGCGGAAGCCAGCGCATGATACAAAAAGCGCATGATGATCCATCGCCGAGCACTGCTGAAGATCCTGGCAGCAGCCCCCTTACTCGCAATCGACGAGCAGGATCCCGCGAACGTCAAAATCGCGCATCGCATCAATGCCCGCGCAGTGACCGATGACGATCTGCTCTTCTTCCAGCAGATCGGGCTACGCTGGGCCCGTCTCGAATTTGGCGAGGCGCCGATCAGTCTCGATCAGCTTCGCACAATCCAGCAGCGCTTCGCGAAGTTCGGTATGCAGGTTTACTCCGGCGTGCACTATTCTTACCGCACTACGCGCCTTCAGTTGGGCAAGCCGGGCCGCGATGAGGATATTGCGACTTATTGCGACTTTCTGCGCAATCTCGGCACACTCGGCATTCCTATCGCATCATACGACTTCCATCCGGCGAACACCTATACGACGAATATGGTGCAGCGGCGAGGCTACACCGCGCGTGAATTTGATCTGACCGATTTCCGCGGCAAGATGGAGAAGCAGGCCTTCGATCGCGAGTACTCGGCTGACGATATGTGGGCCAACTACACCTATTTCATGAAGGCTGTCCTGCCGGTGGCAACGAGGCCGGCGTGAAGTTGGCGCTGCATCCCGATGACCCGCCGCTCGCCAAGATGAATAGCGTCGCCAAGCTGTTCACTCATTATGACGGCTATCATCGCGCTGAGCAGATCGCAGGTGGCAGTCCCAATTGGGGACTGACCTTCTGCGTTGGTACCTGGTCCGAAGGCGGCGATCGCATGGGCAAGAACGTCTTCCAGATGATTCAGGACTTCGGCTCGCGCGGCAAAATCTTCGAAGTGCATTTCCGCAATGTGACTTCGCCTCTGCCGCACTTCGTCGAGACGTTTCCGGACGATGGCTATATGGACATGTACCAGGTGATGAAGGCTCTGCGGCAAGTGAAGTTTAACGGCGTCGGCGGAACCCGATCATGTGCCTAAATTGGCGGGCGACAGCGGCATCCAGCGCGCCGGCACAGCATACTGCATCGCCTATATGCGTTCCCTCCTCCGCCGCGCCAACGAGGAAGCCGGTTAGTTGTGCCCCGGCGCTTGTTCCCCGTCCTCCTGGTTCTGTTCGCCGCGAGCGGCTGCGCGGCGCTGATCTACGAGATCGTCTGGCTGCAGCTTCTGCAACTGGTCGTGGGCTCGACTGCCGTCTCGATGGCCGTTCTGCTGAGCGCCTACATGGGCGGGCTGTGCGCCGGGAGCTACCTTCTGCCGCGCTTCGTCTCGCCGCGGCGCCATCCGCTGCGAGTCTACGCGCTGCATCGAACTCGGCATCGGACTGCTCGGTATCGCGGTCCTGTTTCTGGTCCCGCTGGCGCGCTATGTGTATGTCGCGGGGATCGGATTAGGGCTGCCCGGGAATGCTTCTGCGCGGCATTCTGTGCGGAGCTCTGCCTGTTGCCGCCCACGCTTGTTGATGGGCGCGTCGCTGCCGGCGATGGCCCGCTGGCTGGAAGCCACCCCGCAAGGTGTCTCGCGGCTTGGTTTTCTCTACGGCGCCAATACCGCCGGCGCCGTGCTGGGATGTCTCGCGGCGGGATTCTATCTGCTGCGCGTCTACGACATGCCGACGGCTACGTTCGTGGCCGCGGGCGTCAACGGACTGACGGCGCTCGCCAGCTTCGCGCTGAGCTGCACGGACGCCAATGCTGGTCCGGCCGGCGGCAAAGACTGCCGGGACGGGACGCTGGCCCGTCTACGTGACGATCGCACTATCGGGCCTCACCGCGCTCGGCGCGGAGGTTGTCTGGACGCGCCTGCTGTCGCTGATACTGGGCGCGACGGTCTACACCTTCGCCATCATTCTCGCTGTCTTCCTCGCCGGCATCGGATTCGGCAGCGCGGCCGGATCGGCACTTGCAAGGGCTGCGAAGCGCCCTCGTGCTGGTTAGGCGACGAGCCAGTTGCTGCTCGCCGCATCGATCGCGTGGACTGCGTGGATGATCTACGCGTCCCTACCCTACTGGCCCATCAACCCGTCGCTTTCACGCAATCCATGGATCGATTTCCAGCTCGATCTTGTGCGCTGTATCTGGGCGATCTTCCCGGCGACTTTGCTCTGGGGCGCGAGTTTTCCACTTGCGCTCGCGTCGGCTGCGCGCGAAGGCGAGGACTCGGGTAAGCTCGCGGGCGGCGTCTATGCGGCGAACACGATCGGCGCAATCGTCGGCGCCATCGTTTCAGCCTCGATCCTGATTCCGTGGCTCGGCACGCGGCAGTCGCAGCGCGTGCTGATCGTGATCGCGGCCATCGCGGCGCTGTTCGCCTTGCGGTCGTCATGAACGTCTGCTCGCTGGGGTTGCTGTGGCGGCGCTTCTCGCCTGGAGCTGTCCCGCCGTTGCCCTGGGAAATGGTCGCTTACGGCCGCCGCATGCCGTCCTCACTTCAACCGCGGACACGCGCTGTATGTCGGCGAGGGCATGAACGCATCGATCGTCGTCTCGGAGTGGGACGACGGCAAGCGGCTCTTCCACATCAGCGGCAAAACCGAAGCCTCCAACGAGTCGCACGACCTGCGCCTGGAACGGATGCTCGGACATATCCCCGCGCTCGTCGCATCCCAAGCCGCAGTCGGTGCTGATCGTCGGATTCGGCGCGGGCGTGACCGCCGGATCGTTCGTGACTTATCCCGAGATCAAGCGCATCGTGATCTGCGAGATGGAGCCGCTGGTGCCTCCCGCCACCACGCGCTTCTTCAGCCGCGAGAACTACAACGTCCTGCACGATCCGCGCACCACCATCGTCTACGACGACGCGCGGCACTATATGCTCACGGCGCGCGAGAAGTTCGACATCATCACCTCCGATCCGATTCATCCATGGGTAAAAGGCAGCGCCACGCTTTACTCGAAAGAGTATTTCGAGCTGGTGAAAGCGCGGCTCAATCCGGGCGGCATGGTGACGCAGTGGATTCCGCTCTACGACAGCGACATGGCCACGGTGAAGAGCGAGATCGCGACCTTTTATCGAATCGTTCCCGAACGCCACCGCTGGGACAACGATGTCGCAGGTATGGGCTACGACCTGGTGCTGCTAGGACAGTCGGATACGCTGCGCATCGATGTGGATGGCATGCAGCGCAGACTCGAGCAACCCGGCTACGCGCGGGTACTTCAGTCACTGCAGGAAGTTAAGCTGGGGTCGGCTGTGGAACTGCTGTCCACCTACTCGGGCCGACGCAGCGATTTTGGCGGATGGTTACATGGCGCGGAGATCAATACGGATCGCAATCTTCGGCTGCAATACCTCGCCGGCCTAGGTCTCGATAACAACGGCAGCTTCTACATCTACTACGAGATGACCAAGCACTTTCACTATCCGGACGACATCTTTCTTATATCGGATGAAAAGAAGGCGCAGTTGAAGAAGCGATTGGGGCTGACGAAATGAGCTGCTCCACATCACGGACGCTTGTAGAAGGTGCCATCCTTCATCACGAAAGGGATAACTCAGCCGGTTTGCCGGCTTCCAGCTTCCCTCGATCGGTGACGCTGAGGAGCTTCGCATCGTTGGATGTCGCGGTCATCACCGCATCAATAGACTTCGTTCCTCCCATTCAGTCAGTTGAACTAAATCTCAGATCCGGGCTTGATGGCGTAATAACCCTTCCGAGCTTGGATCTTGAGATCTTTGTCCTTCAGCTTGATATCGATTTTGCGGTAGCTGCCATCCTTATTCGGGTTGGAAGGCGTGTAGCCAATAGCATATTGGCTGCGCATCTCCTGCTGTAGTTCCTCGAATACGTTGTTCAGAGTGTGCCGGCGATCTACTTCGTACACGTGACCACCAGTCTCATCGGACATCTTCTTGAGGACGCCTTTGCCGCCGCCGCCGAAGTTGATACCGAAGCCGCCGCGATTATAGAATCCCGGATCGACGTAATACACACTGTAGATCACGGCATCGGTCTTCTGTGCGCCTTCGATCGCTTTCTGCATCGACAGTTTGCTGCCCTGATCTTCACCATCGGTGATCAGCACGATGACTTTGCGGCCGACTTCATGCACCAGTCGGTCGGATGCGGCCAGAAACACCGCATCGTAGAGCACTGTGCCATGCGGACGATCAGCGCCCGGAACCGTGGAGGGATGAATGCCCGAGAACCCGGCATTGAGCTTGAGGTCGTCCAACCCCCGCGTCAACAGCCGAACGGAGTTGGTCAGATCCTGCAGTAACTCCGATTCCGATCCGAAGCTGATGAGAAACGCCTGGTCCTTCTTCTTGATCACCTGGCTGAGAAACTGGCCGGCCGCGCTCTTCTCGATCTCAATGAGATTTCCTTGACTGGCGCTTACGTCCACCAGCAGCCCGATTGTTAATGGCAAATCGGTCTCTCGCGTGAAGTACTTGACCGGCTGCAACTTGCCGTCTTCGTAGATCTGGAAATCGTCTTTGGTCAGGTTTGTAACGAAAGAGCCGTGCTTATCGCGCACCGACGCGAGTACGCTCACCACGTCCACATCGACCTTGATCGGCTGGTCGAGGTCCTGTGCCCAGCCGGTTCTCCAACACACGAGCGCCCCAGTTAGGACGAAAAAAGACGCAACCCAAGCTGTCCGCTTCATATCCGATAATCGTTGTGACGTCTACTGTAACCGTCGTGTTTCACTGCAGTATTTAAACGAAGCGATGAAGAAAGCACTTCAACACCTAAGCAAAGACCCTGTCATGAGGGCGATCATCGATCGCGTAGGAGCATACGCCATCGAATTCCGTACCCCTACTTTCGATACACTGGTACGCTCGATAGTGTATCAGCAGCTAAGCGGCAAGGTAGCTTCCGTGATCCTGAAGCGACTGGTCGACGCCACGCCTGGCGGCCAACTCACGCCACAGAATATCCTTCGCCTACGGCCCGCCCGTATGCGGAAGCTAGGCCTCTCGCGCGCAAAGACGGAGTACATCCGCGACCTTGCGCGGCGCACTGCAAAAGGCGAACTCGCCTTCGAAACGCTGCTTGAACTCGAGGACGAAGCCGTCATCGAGCACCTGACGAAAGTCAAAGGCATCGGCGTCTGGACCGCGCACATGTTCCTGATGTTTGCGCTGCAGCGGCCCAATGTCCTTCCCGTCGGCGATCTCGGCGTAAGGTCCGCTATCCGAAAGTCCTATGGATTCGAAGCGCTGCCGACCGCCACCGAGATCGAGAAGCTTGCCGAGTCGTGGCATCCGTACTGCTCCATCGCGGCATGGTATCTGTGGCGCAGCCTCGAAGGAGCAGCCAAACTTTAACGTGCGAGCTTACCAGTCGTGATTCAGCTTGCTCTCGATCGCGTGGTCGTCGAGCTCGATCCCCAAGCCAGGACTCGTCGGTGAATTAAGATAGTCGTCGCGAACCGTGAACGGCTTCTTCAGATAACCTTCGCGAAGCGATACCTGCTCCTGACACAAGAAGTTCGGAATCGACGCGCAGTATCGGCGTAGTAGGCTTCGGCCATGCCCGCGATGAGACGAACCTCCGTGATCCCACCGGCGTGACACATGTCCGGCCGCAACACAACCGCCGCCCGCTTCTCCAGCACCTCGCGGAAACCCCATTTTGTGAATACGCGCTCCCCGGTCGCGATGGGCAAGTGTGTACCCCGAGCGGTCTCCGCCATCACGTCATGATTCTGCGCCTGGCAGGGCTCCTCGATGATCATCGGCTGATACGGTTCCAGCGCCTTAATAAGCAACTTGGCAGTAGTCGGGCTGATGGCGGCCGTGAAAATCGATCGCGATGTCGACATCGTTGCCCATAACGCGGCGCAGTTCGGCGAATCGCTCAGCCGCGTAGTTTACAGCGGCGGGTGTCTCGATGTTGCGTGCCGGACGCTTCTTCGCGGGACCAGTCTTGAACGCGGTGAAGCCTTGCGCCTGCATGGCTTTCATCTGCTCCGGCGTGCCGGCATGGGCGTAGACGCGAACCCGGTCGCGCTTCGGGCCGCCCAGCAGTTCGTAAACGGGAACGCCCCGCGCCTTGCCCTTGATATCGCACAGCGCCTGATCGATGCCGCTCAGCGCGCTCGTGAGAATCGGTCCTCCGCGATAAAAGGCGTGACGGTAGATGGCCTCCAGTGGTGCGCTACGCGACGTGGATCTTTGCCGATCAGGTACGGCTCGATTTCGTTCACCGCTTCCACGCAAGTGAGCGCACGGCCTTCGGTTATCGGCTCGCCGTAGCCGATGATACCGGCGTTGGTGTGGACCTTCAAAAACAGCCAGCGCGGTTTAACAGAAACGTTTCAAGCCGCGTGACCTTCAGGTTGTCCTTCGGTGAGATGGGCGCGTTCTTCGCAGTGGGCGCTTGTGCGGCGGCGGCATCGGCTTGATCGAAGGCAGCGAGGCCGACGGTCGCAAACAGTGAGGAGATGACGGAACGGCGCGTCGTGGACATGGCCAGTATTATCTCTCCGTTCAACCTGGAAAGGGAGGCGACAAAACGCGATAAGTAATCGGTTACCAGTGTGTCAGCGAACCGTCCGGCCTTTTATAGATCTGCCGATGAATTGGCGTCGTTACTTCGCCGATCATCTTGACCAGTTTCATATCAACCGAAACGCCCAGTCCGGGCCGGTCATTCGTGTACAGTTTGCCCTGCTTGAAATCCAGGCACTCGGGAAGATAGTCGATCGGCCTCTCACCGTAGTTGTACTCAAAGAGCACAGGACCTGGATAGGGTGCCAGGCAATTAGCCAATGCGGCCGTTGATATCGGTCCAGTGAAGTGGGGAACAATGCCCACTGCGTGAGTTTCACAGAGGGCCTGAATCTTCGTCATTTCCGTGATCCCGCCAACGTTGGGGAGTGTGGCGCGAATGTAATCGAGGTCGTGATTCTCCACGAGCTTGTGGAAGTCCCAGCGCTGGCCCCACTCTTCGCCGGCGGCCAAGGGACAGGTCGTCATCGCGCGCAGCTTTGGGATGTCGTCGAGAAATTGCTCGACGCGCGTAGGATCTTCGACCAGATATGGATCATATTCCTCCATCAACCGGCAGAGCTTCAGGGCGTCCGGGTAATCGAATCTCTGATGAAGATCGATAGACCAATTGCCATCTTCTCCCACACCTTCGCGAATCTCCTTACAGTGCTTGGCGATCAGTCGAACGCGCGAATGAACGTCGAATGTCTCGCCCTGCACGATGTCGCCGCCGGTCCGATAGACGCGATATCCTGCCGCGATCGTCGCGGCGGCCCGGTCTTTCACGCTCATCGGCGCGCGGCCAGCGCCCCGTTGACCGCCGCCTACCCCGCCAGTCGGATAGCACTCCATGTAGTTGCGCACGGAACCGTTCAACAACTGATGCACCGGTAGCTTGAGGGCTTTGCCTTTGATATCCCAAAGTGCGAGATCGAGCGCTCCAAGGGCGTGGATCTTTTCCTTACCCGGCGGATAGAACCACTCCATGTACATCGTCTGCCAGAGCGTCTCTATCTGAAATGGATTCTTTCCGATAAGACTACCGGCGCACTGTTCGAGAGTGTCCTTTGCGCCGCCTTCGCCGATTCCCGTAATCCCGGCGTCCGTCTCAACAGTGCACAGCATGTTGCTCTGGTTGAAGAGCTGGTTCAGGTTAGGCGGCTGATAGATCCGGACTCGGGTAATCTTGATCGGGGCCAGCGCTGCATCGACTTTCCGCGCACAAATTGACGCGGCTACCGAAGCGGCCGCAAGAGATGAAAAACATTTTCTTCGTGTCATTTGATTTCAAAAAACTGATTTTCAAAAAACGATTCTGGCCTGGATCTGAACAAAGCGATTCTGCGATCCCGTCTGCGCCGTCACCTTACCGAATGTCGTATTGTTCGGATTGGTATCCGGATCGGAGAACTGCGAACGATTGAACACGTTGAACACATCAACGCGGAGTTGGCCCGTAAGTTTCTCTTTGAATTTGATATCCCGATGCAGATTCGCGTTGGTCTGCAGCAGCTTATCGCCCCGGACGCCGTTGATATATTGCGGGAACACTCGCACCGAATAGGACGCGGGCTGGTTCGACGGATTGCGTTCGAATTGAGCGCTGGTATTGAACCACTGATTCAGATTCCGTGATACATTGTTCAAGTCCGATGAGAGTGTGCCCGTGTTGCCGTAATAGTAAATATTCGGCCAACTGATCTCGTCGCCGGATTGATACTCCCACGTCGCGGCTACTTCCCATCCGCCCAATACGCTACCCAGAAGACCCGTTTTTCAAGAATTGCCGCCCCTTTCCGAACGGGACTTGGTAAAGGCCGTTCAACGTGAGGCGCTGGGGACGGGCGTTGTTGCTCGGATACCAAGCCGGCACAGGGTCAAACTGATTGTTGAAGATCATTTTGTCCCATGCAGACAGCCATGACCAAGAGAAGTTCAGATTGAAGCCATTCGAGAATCTGCGGCTAAAATCGACCTCCAATGCCTTGATCCTATCCCGTCCGAGCGGCGTATTCGCCTGAAAGAGGCCGTTCATTTGGGAGAATGGCCGAGCGAGTTGCTGTGCCTGAATAGTCTTGCTCGCGTAGAAGGACTGCGAGGACATGTAGTTGTAGAGCGTAGGGTTCGAGTTCTGCAAAGACGCGAAATTTCCGATGTAATAGGGATTCGCAACATTGGTGGTCAGCAGGTTATTCTGCGTATTGTTGCGAACTAATCCGGTCTCCCAATATTGGGAGGGTAACGCATCGAGTTGATGGGTTACACCAAGATCGCTCGCCCACTGTCCCCAATAAGTAGCTTCCACCAGCATGTTATTGCTAAGCTGCCGCTGGATAGATCCCCTCCACCTCTGGACTTGAGGATGTTCACGGTTGTAAGGAATAAACGTAAATCCGCGGCCCACCTGGTACATGGAACCTAGTGAATTCCCGTAGGGTGTGCATGGTGGACCGCCCCCCGCCATGCTTGGGAACGGATTGGTAAGTGGGGAGATGCCATTGTAGGGGTTGCCTTGGTTGAAGGTGACGCCAGAGTTATTGCTGGATGTGTTGGTTTGCGTGCAGGAGAAACCCGACTGGTTGGCTGCCTCGTTCATCACATTGAGAGTGTCGTAGTAGATTCCATATCCAGCGCGCACGACGGTCTTCGGTGTAACTTGCCAGGCCGCGGCGAGACGAGGCAGAAACATCAACTGATTCTGCCATAACTTGTTAGTCGCCCCGTTCACACCAAGATAATAGTCGCCGCCTTGCACCATAAACGCGCTTGCGGGCACTCCTAAAACGGGGCTCGCGGCGTAAGCGGCCTGGGCCGCGGCGGCTATGGGAAGCTGGGCGTTTGGATCAAATCCGCCGATCGCGCGGTTATATGCTTCGGTCGGTCCGAGTTCGTATTCCATGCGCAATCCAACCGTAACGGTAATATCGCGAGTAATGCGCCAGGTATCCATGCCGTACCAGCCGTAGTAAGGATTTCCTTCCGTGATGCTGGTGTTGTTGTCGATGGAACTGGTGGTCGGGATGCCTAATTGAAACGCAGCCCAGCTTAGCCCGATGCTTGCCGCGGGTATGGCTCCGTTATCGGTCGCCTGCGTGTAGGTGTTGTCGAAGCTGAAAATGCCTGCGGAGTTGCCGTTCTGTCCGACATCATGACGAACTTGTTCCCGGAAATCGGTTCCCGCCCGGAACGTGTGTTTGCCGCGCACATGCGACAGATTCAGTTTAATCCCTTGCGACCGCTCCTTCGGGTAAGTTGAGAGACCGCGCCCGTAAGTCGCTCCGTTGTAAAAATAATATCCACTGAGTGTTACGGGCGGCAGTTCACAATCGCCATGCGATTGACAGAACTGATCAAGATATGATGGCAGCCCTACGGAAGTCGGTTTGTATTGGATGAGCCCATAGTTGTAGTTCCTCTGGAACCATTGATTCGCGGCTACCGTGAAATCAAGAACTGTTGATGGGTTAAACGTATAGGTCCAGTCGACCACACCGCTAATGTTGTTGCGGGTGTCGTCGGTGGTTAGCAGTCCGGAACAGGTCAGGTCGCCATAATATTCGACGTAGTGGCTCCAGTTCCAACGGAAGTAGAAACGGCTCTTCTCCGACTTATAGTAATCGGTTCGATTCTGGAAGGCGTTGTAATGGTTGTTATCGGGCTGGCAATTCGGCAGGAAGTTAGTAAGCGGCGCCTGATTCGCGCTTGTAGGATTGTTGTTAGGCAACGGGATGTGCGCGTTATAGAAACTGTACATCGGGTTCACGATTCTGCTTTGGGGGACGATGTTCCCGGCAAACGGCGTTCGGGTGTAGTGCCCGGCGCTGTTCGGATTCGGTTGTACAGTCAGCGGGTCGTAGATGGTGTACTGTGACCCTAACGGGAGAAGATCGGAGAAGTTTCCGGTGCGTTCTGGCGCGGTCGGAACCGTATCGTTGATATCGCTTGGGCGGGCAGGGATGTCGTCGCGCGCGCCATCGTAGGCGAAGAACCAGAACAATTTGTTTTTTCCGTTGAATAGTTTCGGAATCACGACGGGTCCGCCGATAGTACCGGCGAAGTTATTGGAGTGCCCCTTCGGGTACTCCGGCGTCGACTTGATCGAGTTCACGAGCGCCGTATTGCCGGCATTTTGAGCGCTCAGGAGCTTCGCTAAATATTGTTCCCGTATAAAGAACGGCGCGGCGGCCCATTGTTCGTTCCAATATTCCCAGGTAACAGTGCCATGCAAGCCATTTGTGCCCGACTTACTTAGCATATTAATATTGAGGCCGGTCGAGTGTCCGAAGGAAGCGTCGAAACTGGACGACTCCACCTTGAACTCGGCGATCATATCCGTGTGAGGCGTAAACGTCGTGTTTCGACTCGCGCCGAGTTGCGGCTGTCCGTCCAGGGTCCACTCGTTTCCGCCGATATTGCCGGCCGCGAAATAGCTGGTCGAACTTCCGCCGATCTGGCCGTGGGTCAGATACTGCGTGGTTCCGGACGTTTGTACTCCAGGCACCATTCGGGTCTGGATAATTATGTTATTCGCTAAGACCGGCAAGTCCATAATCTCTTTCGTGGTCAGAACCTTCCCGCTTGAAGTAGTGCTGGTATCGAGAACTGGCGATTCTGCCGAAACAGTGACCGAGTCGCTCGCCGACCCGACATCCATCTTGACCTTTATTTCCTGCAGTTCACCCAAGCCAAGAATCAGGCCGGAACGAACGTATTTCTTGAACCCGCTCGACTGGACGGATATCTGGTAATTGCCGGGTAACAAGAGCGGCGCTTCGTAGTAGCCGTCGCTGTTCGAGACCACCTGCAGCACCGTATTGGTATCGATGTTGGTCACCACCACGGTCGCGCCGACGATTGCCGCTCCGGTGGGATCGGTAACCGTACCGGAAATCGTACCTCGAGTTTCCTGTCCGCTTATCGGCGCCGCCGATATTATTGTGAAGAGTACCGCGAATAAAGTGAGCCGCATGAGATCCCTCTCGTTGGTTAGGCTATCGCTGCCCAACCCTGAATGACTCTATCCAGGTACGGTGGCAAAGTCAACCATATTCGCGCAAAGAGAATTAACCGTGTCTTAACCCTGACTTTCCCGATTTCCTTCGCGGAGCGTTCTGAACCGCGCCGTGCCGCGGAGAAGTGCGACGGCTATCGAGAGTTGCTCATCGGTTCGCTTCTCGAACCTCTACGATCCGATCACCTGCGATATTCGATAGTTCCTGCGTTGCGCCACTCGGCCAATGGACTTCGATCTTCTCCGCAAAGGTGCCACAGCCCACGCTTAAGCTTGAGTGGGTGCGCGACATAGATGTGGAAGTCAGGCGGCCCGGCGACCTTCCCAGTAATCTTCGAAGCGGCCATTGAGGTGACAACATCGTAAGGCGATAATTGAGTTAGCACCGCGAACGGTCCAGAACATGCCGGATTGTTTCAGGCGGGAACCGATGACTGTCTTGCAGCCGGCTTCGATCACACCGGAGCCTACAAAGAGGTGCTGACGGCGGAACTTGGGATAGCGCATACGGTCGGCGTTGCGTTCAAAGTAATCGGCCTCGGTGCGAATCTTTTCTTGGACGTCGAGATTGTTTGATTGAATGGAGCGCAGCGCAACAACCAGCTTTTCGATTTTTCCTTTGTCGAGCAGGCGCTTCTGGTGAGCCTTTATCCAGTCTTTCTGGTTCACCGGATCATTGGGGTACAACTTGCGCGCCAAATCCCACAGATGCTGGCGCGCGTGATAGAGATCGACGATCTGAACGGCACCGGGAAAATGCAGATCAGCCAGATTCCAAATCCATTCGGCTCCATCGCCCATAGCAACTTTCTTTTCCGCGCGGCTCCAGCCACGGTTCCAAGCTTCCAGATAGATGCGCTTTCCAAAGTCTTCGGCGGTCTCGATGGCTCCGGTGTAGGTGGTCGAATCCAAATCGCGAATCGCATAGCCTTCCTTATCCCAGGTGGCCTGGGTGAAGACGCATCCCAGCTTCACTTCGCGCGTATGTGCCGGTTGACCGTCGATTTTGCCTTTGCGGCCCTGCGTCTCTTTCTTCACCACCGGGATGCCCGTTCCGTCCATCTGTATGTACAGGATGGGAATCGGTTCACCCACAGTAACGGGCAAATCCAGTTGAACAGCTTTGGCGATTTCACGGTGCTCGCCCTCGGCGATGTCAGCGCCAATCGCCTCTGCCGTGCGCTCCACCGATTTGGCGGTTACTTCCAAACCGGCGAGGATTTTCATCTGCTCGCGGCCATGATCGAAGGACGACTCCTGTCCCACCAGTGCCTGCATGCGGCGTACTCCAGGTGAGAACGCCGCGTTCTCCACATCCAGTTCAGCGTCGGCCGGATACTGGCCACAGTGGCAGTCGGGGCACAAGTAATAGGGGCGTGAGATTTCCACCTGACCCACGGCAGTGAGAATCAATTTGGAGCGCAACTCATGGTAGCGAGCTTGCTTACCACAGGAGCATGCCACCATGCGCTGGGCGGGAGGCGGAACCGGGAACTGCAGGAGTCGGCTGAGGGCTGCCGCCGCGGCTTGGTGCACTGCCGAGCGCGCTGCCATTTCGATGGCTTCCAGATCCAGATACCCGCACTTACTTCGACCGTTGAAGATTGCGCGCAACAGTTGATCTACTTCGCGCGCGACCTCTTGCTGGATCGCTTCCGCCGTTTTTTTTCCTCTGGTGAAATGGTGTCCTCAACCGGGCGCGCCCGACAGATCCTTTCATTCACCTGCAGCAACTCCTGACAGAGTTGGCGAAAGCGATGAAAAGCCTCCACCTCCCGCTTCACTTTGGAAAGTTCGGCCACTGAAGAGAAACTCTCGCTGACGGTTTTCCCATTTACCTTTCGAGTCAGACGGACGTTCGGACCATGGCCAGGCTGGCCCGGTTGATGGCAGTGGCAGTTTGGCTTTCCGCAGCGCCCGCTAATGGGCGTGACCGAGCCGCTGCGGAAATCACCTAACTGCAAAATCTGAGACAGAACGCTGGTGCGATGTTGTTCAAGTTCGACAAGAGTCTCGGGCAAGGTGTCCCTCCTGTCCTAACGTATCACTACGTTCGGATGTGGAGTACAAAAAAGAGAACTCGACAATCGTTCACTCTGAAGTCGCACACCCAGCTTGAGTTAGCGCTGATGGGGACACCCGACTTGAATTAAACTACTAGATATGCGTAAGTTGGGCTTCGCGGCTTTCTTTCTATTGTCGATGCGCGCGTTCGCTTCGCCCTCCGAATGGGTGCCGATGCGCTGGCCATGGTCCGACGCCCAGTCGCTCGATCTTTTGGCCAAATCTCCGATCAACACAATTCTCCTTCCGGCTGGTTCTCCGCTTGCGACAAAGGCTTCCGCAAGGGGACTGAATGCCATGCTGGTCGTACACGCGGGTGCCGATCCGACGACAGCCGCCGAGGAAGTCCGGGCGGAGAAGCTCGCCGGGCTGGTTCTCGATGGGAACTTCCCGCCTCAGGTCGCGGCGAAGCTGCGCGACATGTTCGCTGGATCTCCGGCGATTGTGGTCGAACTCACCTCACGCGCTACCATGCGGCTGGCGGGTAGCGATCCGATTATCGGCACGTACCAGGGTGTGTGGCCCGGTATCCAGGTTACAGATAACGGGAAGGCCAAGGCGGGGCCGTCGGGTTCCGCATGGATCGATACTAACTCCGGATTTCTGCGCGCGGCCCGCGCCTTCGATCACGCCGCGGTCTGGATCGGCAACACGCCGCCTACGGATCAGGTGGTGCGCGGCGAACGTTATTTGCAGGCGATCGGGGACGCCGAGATGGTGGGCGCGAGATGGATCGTGGCGCTTGATGACCATTTTGCCGCCGATGTTCACAGCCGCGATGCGGGGGCATTGAAGATCTGGTCGCGGATGATCGAACTGCTGGGTTTTTACGCTAGCCATCCCGAGTGGCGCAACCTGCCGGCCGGCGGCAAACTCGCGGTGGTTCAGGACGCGGAACATGGTTCGCTGCTATCGGGCGGCATCCTCGATATGATCGGCGTGAAGCATACGCCGGTCCGCGCGATTCCGCCGCAGAGGCTATCGATCGAGGCGCTCAAGGGTACGACGATGGCGGTGAATGTGGAACCGGGCGCGCTCACTCCCGAACAACTGCAGGTGCTGCGCAATTTCACGCGAGCCGGAGGAACGCTGCTCACTGCGCCACCGGGGGCGGACGAGGCTGTACCGGCCGACAAGAACCGCATCACGCTCGACGAGAATGAACTGAAGCACATCGACGACCTTTGGCACGATGTACAGAATATGATCGGGCGCAAGAATCTCGGAGTGCGGCTGTTCAATGTGGCTTCGATGCTCTCAAATCTGGAGGATGGGCCTAACGGATCCATCTACGTGCAGCTTGTGAATTACTCCGAGTACGGCGTGGAGAACGTGACGGTTCACGCACTGGGGAAGTTTAAGAAAGCTCACCTGTACATGCCTGGCGGCGTCGAGAAGGATCTTGAAGTTTACGACCAGGAGGACGGCTCGGGCGTGGATCTTGACAAGGTGGAAGTGGCCGCTACGGTTCGATTCGATCTGTAATGGTCAGATGGTCCGTGTCTGGCCTCCGGCGATGTCGATCGGCGATCCGTGAATAAACCGGCCCTTTGGGCTCCCGAGATAGGCTGCGAGTTCGGCGATAACGTCGGGTTCGCCGATGCGCGTGATGCTCGATTCAGCGATGAACCGGCGTTCCGCATTAGCGCGATCGCCTCGGGGCACCTTGGCGAATTCGGCGATAGGCGGTATCCGGCTACGAGCCGCAATGGGCGCCGTGGCGGCTCATCAAACTGTACGCGTGAACATCACGCCGGCTTTGGCGGCGGCCGGGCGAATCAACGCGCCAACATCTTTACCAGTCGATAGAGAAACTCCTCACCTTCGTAGTATTCCTTCACTCCGACGCGTTCGTCTTTGCCATGCTCGCGGTTGTCGTCGACATCCGCGAAGATGCCGGACACGCCGTAAGCGGGAATGCCCGCGCGCCGCAGGAACAGCGCGTCGGTCGCGCCCGTGCTCATCAATGGCACCGCGGGCACACCCGGCCACATGCTTTCCGTGACACGCTCGATGGTTCCGAAGATCTCCGCGCCGATCGGCGAAGGGGGCGAAGCCTTCGCGGGCTCTATCTCAACGATCCGGATATCCGGATCGTTGATCACCTGACGGAGCTTCTCTTTAATAGCGTCCGCATTGTCGTCCGGCAGCATGCGGCAATTTACCACCGCGCGCGCGGACTGCGGCAACGCGTTCTCCGCGTGTCCCGCCTGTAACTGAGTCGCGACACACGTGGTGCGCATGAGCGCGTTCAGATACGGCGCCTTCGATAGCCGTGCGACAGCTTGAGGGTCCGGTGAGGCCGTCGCGAGCGCCTTCATATCGGACCCAAGTTCGCCTTCAACCGTGGGCGCGGTGCGGGCAAAAAATTCGCGCGTGACTGGGTTCAGGCGTACCGGAAAATCGAACTGCGAGATACGGATGAGCGCATGCGCAAGCTGATAAATGGCGTTATCCTTGCGCGGCTGCGAACTGTGGCCGCCGCGGTTGCGTACTTCGAGTGCGAAGCTCACGTAAATCTTTTCCGCGGCTTGCACTCCGTTCAACAGACGCTTGCCATTCTTCAACTGCCCGTCGCCGCCTTCGTTGAGGCACAGCCCGGCATCAATCAGATCGCGATGTTTGGCAACCAGCCAATCGACTCCGTTATCCTTCCCGCTCTCCTCGCCCGCGGTTAACGCCATAATCACATCCCGCCGCGCGTGGAAACCTTCCTGCTTCAAGCGGATCATGGTCGCGGTCCAGATCGAAACCATCGCCTTGTCGTCGCTGGTACCGCGCCCATAGAAGTAACCGTCGCGTTCCAGAAATTTGAAGGGCTCGACGGACCAGTCTTCAGGCCGCGCTTCGACGACATCCAGGTGGGCGAGCAGCAGAATCGGTTTATCCTCACGGGAGCCGTGAAGGCGCGCGACCAGGTTACCGTGTTTCGGGGCGGCGGGCGGAACGAGCAACTGAACATCCTCGTCCGGGTATCCAGCGGATTTCAGACGTGCCGCAATTGCTTCCGCCGCGGCGGTTGTGGAACCGGCGGAATCGGTGGTATTGATTTCGATGAGTTCCTCAAAGATGCCACGAGCCAGACGTTGGGCGTCAAGCGAAGGTAGAACGTCGGCGGTCGCCATACGTACCCAGACGACGGTCGCAATTGATAGCCAGACCGTGCGATTCATCCATCCCTCCCGAAATCGTTAAGACTTCAATGCCGCAGCAACCCCTGTCATGAGATTGTCTCACGCAAACGACCCTGCGTGGCAGGGGAGGGTCGCGGCGTCGCGGCAGGCAACTGCGGCACCTTTGAGGGAGTGTAATCGGGCGAGTATAATCAGGCGATGCGCTACTGGCTAATCCACTGGCTTCTCAGCGGCGTCGCTCTCCTGATCGTGGCCAAAATTCTTCCGGGCATTGAGGTGGATGGCGCAGGAGCCGCGCTCATAGCCGCACTGGTGATCGGTTTGGCCGGCGCGACCGTTGGACTCATTCTGAAAGTCGTTCTGCTACCGTTTATTATTTTTACTTTCGGAATTGTCTATTTTCTGATCAACGGTTTGATGTTGAAACTGGCATCGGAGTTTGTACCCGGTTTCCGTGTCAATGGTTGCCTGCCGGCTGTTTTGGGTTCGATTCTCCTGACTATTGTCGACTACCTTCTGAATCGGATCGCTGGTATGTGACTCCCGGGTTCGTGCGTCTGCGCAGATGATATTGAGATGAGATGGCGTGGCGCCCGGGTGTATGATGATGCCTGCTGAGGTCGCATGAATCGCAGAGATTTTCTTCTGGCGGCTTCCACGACCGCGCTCGCGGTCGCGCGAATATTTGGAGAAGAGCCGCGGTACAAAATTGGATACACCGCCAACACACGGGGCGCCGATCCGGCCACGACGTGGGCGGGAGACCCATTCAGGGGCTTCGCGGAAGCTCACGAAGTGGGCTTCAACTACGTTGAGGCGTTTGCAACTTCGTTGAACGAGTTCATCCCCGGGGATGCAGCGGGCCTGAAAAAGAGGATTGACGGAATCGGGGTCAAGTTCGCGGCGATTACCGGTGGTCCGCGCGGAGGGAGCACGCGCTTCGAGGATCCCGCCGCGCGCCAGGACGTCATCGAAAGCCATCTCCGCGTAGTCCGGTTCGCCAAAAAATTCGGGTGCGACCATCAGAAAACGAATCTGGGCAGCCGGCGGCCAGAGGGTACCACGCAAGAAGACTTAAAGAATATCGCCGAGACGCTTGAGATCCTGGGCCGGCGCAGCTTGCAAGAAGAGGGGATTCCGTTTGGCGTCCACGCTCATCTCGGCAGCCAGTTCCAGACCCGGAGCGAGGTCGACTACGTAATGGCGAATACCGATCCCAAGCACGTGCGGTTTGTCCTGGACACAGGCCACATTACGATGGCAGGAATGGATCCAATCGCCTTGACCAAGAAGCTCAAAGAACGGATCGTGGAGTTTCATCTCAAGGACACCAAGGCGGAAAATCGCGGAGGCGCGAAGAACGTGCCTGGAATCGGCTGGGATCAGATGAAAGACCCCTATTTCTTTCCGCTCGGAACCGGAGGAGTCGATTTCCTCGCTCTGAAAACATATCTCGATAGCATCGAGTGGAAGGGCTTTCTGGTGGTCGAACTCGATACCTCGCCATGGCGTCCGCCGATCGAAAGCGCTCGCATCACTGCGAACTACATCCGGAACATGATGAAGATTGCTCTTTAGGCTGTGAAGCGTATCGCCGGTAGTATGGTTACCCTAATCTGTGCAGATGATTCGCTTGGGTACCTTGCCGACCGGAATCTGCGATATCTGCTTGCGCGTGGCGACGTCGAGGACCGACACCGAGTTTGAGCCTGCGTTGGAGACGAAGCAGCGCTTACTGTCCGGCGTGAAAGTCAGCCAATCGGGTCCATGGCCGACCGGAATCGTTGCCACTCTCTCCAGATCCGGCATGGTGAATACCGAAACCGAGTTATCGAGCAGACTATCCACCCAAAGCGTCTTCGCGTCGGGTGCGATTCCAATTCCATGCGAGAAGGTCTCGGGGATCAGCGGCTTGGCGCCGGCCGGAGCATCGGGAAGAAGAATACGGCGCGTCACAGCGCGGGTGGCATAGTCGACGATCGCAAAACCGTGCAGATTCGAAAGCTGCACGAAGAGGCGCTTCGGCGTACCTTCGGCGGGGTCGATGGCCACCGGACGCGGTACGCCTCCAACGGGAATCTCGAAGGCCGGCGCTTCGGTCTTCACATCAATCGCCGTGATCTTGCGATCGTCCATGGCCGTTGCAAGCATATACTTTCCGTCGGGCGTTAGGTAGACATTGTGCGGCCCATGGCCGACTTCGACACGCTTCACCACTTCGAGCGATGCGGTATCGACAATCGCAACCACAGTCTCCTGCCGGATGCAGACGTACACGCGGCGTCCATCGCGAGTGATGGCGACGTTGTTGGGCCGACGGCCGAGAGGTACGCTGCGAATGATTTTATTCGTGTGCCGGTCCAAGACATCGAGGACATCTTTGCTCTCGCTGCTGATATAAAAACGCGTCTTGTCGGGCGACGAGACGATGCCATGAGGATTGGCGGATACTTTGATGTTGCCGACAACCTGGGCGGTCACGGGATCGATCACAGTGATGTGGTCGTCGTCGCTATTGGCTACGTAGACGCGAACGGATGCCGACAGCAATAAAGGCAGAAAAAGTAAGAGAGCTCGCATAGAGAGAGAATAGCGGAATGATCGCGTGATTGCTAATAGCCGCATCGCTGAGGTCTTCGGATGGACAAAGGAGGGGCCTCTTCTGAAACATAATCGAAGACCAGCCTTGAGGACGCACAGGGCCGGCGTATACTGTTTGTTGCTGAATGAAACATGTCGGTATATTGCCGTCGATCCTAATAAAGCTACCTGGCGACAGAACGCGCTCGCATAATTTTGGGCGAAAAGACTTCGCTGCTCGGCACATCGTAAACCGGCGCCCTGGACGTCAGGGGATGTTCGCGGTCGAGAGCCGCAAGAATAGCCGTGTGGATCGCAGGGCGCGCCTGGTTGATCAGCAAGTTCTGGCGAGTGGGGTGAACCCGGCTGGTCAGCAAAACGATGAACGCGTCGCGTTCCGGATCAATGTAGATCGAGGTACCGGTGAAGCCGGTATGAATAATCGCGCATGGAGATGCCAGATCACCCGGGAAGGAGCCCTTGGCCGGAGTGTCCCAGCCCAGCGCCCGCGTGGTACCCGGAGGAGAAAGCTGACGTTCCATGAAAAGCTTGAGGGTTTCGCTACTCACGATGCGCTTGCCGTTGTACACGCCGCCGTTCAGATACATTTGCGCAAACCGGCTGAGGTCGCGACCAGACGAAAATAGGCCGGCGTGGCCGCTAACGCCACCCATAAGGAAGGCATTCTCATCGTGCACCACCCCGCGGACCATCTGGTGGCGCAGCACATCATCCTGCTCAGTCGGAGGGATGCGTCGGATCAGCTTTGAAGGCGGATTGTAGCGCGTGTCCTTCATGCCAAGCCGGTGGAAAACATGACGGGCGAGATAATTGTCGAGCCGCTGGTGCGTAATCCGCTGAACGATCTCACCCATCAGAATCATGTTGTAATCGCGATATTGTGTCCTGGTTCCGGGTTCCCAGTCGAGCGGCAGCTTGTAAATCAAGCTCATGATGCCCGCTCTGTCGGTTGCCTGCTTCCACAAGACCTCGCTTGAGTTCAGCCCGGAACTGTGGCTCAGTAAGTGGCGTACCAAGACCTTCTCATGCCCCGGCGTTCCGGCGAATTCAGGTATGTATTGAATCACCGCGGCATTGAGGTCGAGCTTGTGGCGGTCGTAGAGCAACTCCGCAGCGGTGGTTGTTGCGATGACCTTAGTCAGCGAAGCGAGATCGAACATCGCATCACGCGGCATCGCGAGCGCGTTAGCGGAGTAGTCCATTTTGCCGAACGGCCTCAACATAAGTAACCGTCCGTGCTGTCCGACTGCGAGAACCGCTCCGGGAAAGGCCTTCTCATTAATCCACTTCTCCACTTCCAGAGATGCGTCCGGGAAGCGCTGGTCCTGGCCGGCGGTTGCATCGGCGAGAACCTTGACCGGAGAAGCGGTAACAGCGCCGGACCACAGCAGAGTGCAAGCAAGGATAGGCAACAGTAAGGAAAAGGTTCTTTGCATGTTTTACTTTTTCACGAACCTGATGTCGCGAACGCCGTCGGCAAAACCCGCGAAAAGGTCAAAGCCGGCGATTTTCCCGTCTTCACGCACGAACTGAATCACGATCGGTTCACGGAACTCGCCCGTCAAGCGGCCCTGGAATTCATCGCGCAGGCTCGGCTGCAATTCGATGGGATCGTTCCAGCCAACCTTAGCGCTTAACTTATCGCCTTGACTGTGAACTCTGTAAGTAGCCAGCAACTCGCCGCTAAAGTAGTCACCGGAGTAGCCCGCGAGTTCAGCAGCGGCTGATCTGACTGGCTGTATCCGTTCCAGAAGGTGCTTCGCGCTGTCATGGCTGGTGTGCCATGTCATCCGCACGCCCGTTTTTGCTGACGACTCGAACGAGTACTCTACACCGCTCGGGTCGATGAAGAGATTGGCGGCGGTGGGTTGCAGGAGTGAGTTGTGCTCGGCAAGCGGATTGCGGATTTCGAGACCTCCGTTGCGAGCAGTCACCATAATAAAAGAGCGGTCGCTTGGATCGCGATAGATCCCGGCCAAGGCGCTGAGGTCAGATTGAATAGGAGTAGTTGACCGCGGAGTTATTGCTACCGATTTGGGAGTCGCGGGAAATTGTCCGGCGAGATAGATATTGGCGACTCTTCGAGCTTTTTCCCCGGGGTCAGCAGATGACAGGTTGCAGAGGCAAATAACGGAAAACTTCTGCTCGGGAAAGCGTAAGATCTCGGTGCGATAACCAAACAGTGCGCCGCCGTGTTCCACGATCGGCAGTCCTTTATATTCTGTGATGATCAATCCGAGAGCATAATTGATGATCTTGCCACTGTTCAAGACGCCCCGCGTCTGCAGTTCCGGCAGCAGAGTTCCCTTCCCCAGTTTGTTGTGGTAGAAATTGCGATCCCACAAAAGCATGTCGTCCACGCTGCTCATGAGGCCGCCGTCACCGACTTTCTCGAAGTTCGTGGACCAATCGACTCGAAAGCCCCCTTCGTTTCGGGGCGAATAGGCGGCTACTCGGCCCGGCAAGACGAATGTGCGGTCATCATAGAAGCGCGTGTGCGTCATGCCAAGCGGTTTGAAGATATTCTCAGCGGCGAACTTGGAAAAGGGAACCCCGGTAGCGCGATGCACTACCTCCGCAAGCAGGAAATAATTCGAGTTACTGTACTGGTACTCGTCGCCCGGATTGAAGTTGAGCGCCTTCTGGCGAGCGATCAGATCGATCACTTCAGCGGCCGGGTGGACATCTTCCACATGCTGGCCCGCTAGCGACATCAGACCAATCTCGTCGCGAAGGCCGCTTGTGTGGTGGAGCATGTGACGAAGAGTTATGGCGTGCCCGTAAAACGGGATCTCCGGAATCCATTTGCGTACGTCGTCATCGAGCGAGAGGTAGCCTTTCTCGGCAGACAGCACTACGCTCGCGGCAGTGAACTGCTTTGAGACCGAACCCATGTAGAATACCGACGCTGGAGAAAGCGGCGATTGAAGTTCGATGCTTCCCCTCCCGTAGGCATGTTTGTAGACGAAGTCGCCGTCGCGCACGACGCCAACGGCGCAACCTGGCGAACTTGCCTGGTCGTAGGCGGCGAAGATCGCATCCACCTGATGAGAGAAAGGGACGCTCTCCTGAGCGGACAGCGCCACCAGAAGAAATGCGACACCGATTCCGAAGGCCTTATTCCCAAAATACTATGCCTGGTTTAGAAAGAAAATCGCATCGCGAATTGCAAATCGCGGGGAGTGCTGGCGCCTCTCGTACTGCTGATGACGCCCAGGGTGCTGGTGCCCAACGTCGCTCCCGGATTGGCAAAGTTGGGAGTATTCGTCAGGTTGTATGCTTCAAAGCGCGCCTGCAGCGTGTAGCGCTCCTGGATCTTGAAATCCTTGAAAATTGAACAATCGAAGTGACGGAACGGCGGCCCAGTGAGTATATTGCGTCCCTCCGAACCGATCGTCCCGATCGCCTGCGGCGCAAACGCAGCCGTATTAAACCAATGCGTGATCGCCGGATTGGAAATATTGGGATCGGCAATCACGTTGGGACGATCGCTGCTGACGCCAGTGTTGCTCAGTGGGCTGCTATTCAGCACCGAGAACGGGGACCCTGTTTGATATACCGCGATAGCGTTGAAATGCCAGCCCGATGCGGCGCGTGCCTGCCAGCCTGTCAGGTTGTGGCCGAAGGGCAGAGCGTAGTTCAACATCATTGAGAAACGCTGACGAACGTCCAGGTCGGTATTGCCCCATTCCAACTTGCCGTACTGCGATGGAATAGCGCTGTAGTAGGAGCCTCCCGTCGAGTAGCTCTGGAAGTCGCCCGTCGAGTGACTCCAGGTATAGCTGCCGCTCAAGCTCAAGCCATGCGAGAGGCGGTGTTCGACTGTCGTCAGCATGCCGTCGTAGTTCGTCGCGCCGAACGATGACACGATATAGATACCAGTGACGCTCGGCAGCAGGTTGTAATACGGCCGGAGTGTGGCATAGCTGTTCAAGGGGGGCGGCTGGGGTGGCGCCAGATTGATATTCGGCACGACGCGCAGATTGCGCGAGAACTCGCCCACGTATGCCATGCGAACCACGGTTCCCTTGAACGCATGCTCGAGAGTCAGATTGACCTGGTTCACACGGGAGTTCTTGAAATCGGGCGCCATTCCGTATCGCGAAGCCATCACTGAAGTGTTCGTCGGCAGCGGGAGCGGCGTCGACAGGCCGACAGTCTGGACATTGGGGGAATACGTCGCGTATAGCGGCGGATTCAGGAACGGATAAAGCGGCCCCGTCTGATCGTTGAAGTAGACTAGCCCATACCCGCCGCGCAGCACCGTGTCGTGGCCGAGGTTTGCGGCAAAGCCAAAGCGAGGAGCCAGATTTGCAAAATCGGTTTTGACGTTGCAGGTTGCCGACACGCCATTCTGCCCTGCGATCAACGTCTGGGCCGTAACCACGTCGAAGCAGGAAAATTGCTGGTTCCCGCTGGCATCGGTGTAGGGAGTGAAGACGTCATAGCGGAGGCCCATATTCAAAGTGAGCCATCGCTTCACTCGCCAACTGTCTTGGACGTAGGCGCTCGGCTCCCACCGTTCAAAGTAATAAGCCGACAACAGCACGCTGCGAGAAACCGAATACGCGTTCCCTTCAAAAAAGTTCGCCAGGGGCAGCGCCGCCGCTGAAACACCCGCAATCGCAGGAAGTGCATTGAAGGTGAAGCTGCCCGGACCGGCTCCGTTCTGGAAGTTGTACACGCGGCGGCGGAGCAGTTCCGCACCGTATTTGAGAGTATGCTTGCCGATTGTCTGTGAGAGCGAGCCTCCAAACTGGAAGATGTTGTCGAGGTCGATCAGCGGTAACGCACCGCAGTTACCGAAGCCTGTATAGTTGGTAATGCTCACCGAGGGCAGGCACGCCGTCGAGGCGTTGTAATTGGCGCCCACGATGCCGAACTGCGTACCAAGGTCTTGCCCATAGTCTACTGGGTACGACGCGTTATTAATTCGCGTGTAGCCGGCGCGAAGTTCGATCACCTTGTTTGTTCCCCAGGTGTGGGTATGCGCCAGCAGGATCTGCTGCGCCTGATCGGGCGCTGTTCCTGGATAAGAAGCGGTAGAACCGCCAGGCTGGATTCCGTTGACCGCGGGAAAACTGTCCGGCGTGGTAGTGTACACCTTGTTAAAGCTGTAACGGACGGTGGATCGGTCCCGATCCGAAAAGTTATTATCAACGCGAATGTCGAACACATCGCTGTTCTGCGTCCGGTTCGGGCTGGACGCATAGTTGAGGCTCGTGCCCGGTAGGTTTGGCGCGGGATACAGCGCAAAGTACTTCAGCGCGATCGGATTGAGCTGGCTGGCCGGCAAGACCGGGCCCCCTATGTCCGACAGATTACCTGGATTCTTTTGCTCGAACAGCGTTGGCACCGTACTGACGTACGCGAGCGCCTGGACGATCCGCAATCCATCGTAGTCGCCGAAGAAGAAGGTCTTGTTTCTGCGAATGGGGCCGCCGAACGCCCCGCCAAACTGGTTTTGCCGGTACTCGGCATTGGCGCCTGGCCGAGTGAAGAAGTTCACGGCATCGAACTCGCTATTACGGACAAACTCATACGCCGCGCCGTGGAAGTTATTCGTGCCGGATTTGGTAATTACATTGACCACAGCGCCCGGCGTCTTGCCGACCTCGGCCGGATAATTGTTGGTTTGCACCTGAAATTCGGCGATCGACTCGACGGCGGGCCGGATGCCAGTGCTGCCGATGGATTTTTCATTGTTATCCAAACCGTCGACCATAATATTGTTCAACGTGTCCGATTGACCAAAGGCGGAAACAGAAGCCCACTGGCGGCGGTCATCGGGCCTGGTGCCGCTCGCCAGCGGCAATGCCGCCGGCCCTTCATTGGCGCCAGCCGCGAGATCGGCCAACTGGAAGAAGTTGCGGCCGTTCAACGGCAGGTCTTCGACCCGCTGTTCTCCCACGAACCCGCTCAGGGTGGCGGTGTCAGTGACTAACGCGGGGGTTTCTCCTACTACCTGCACCGTCTGGTTATTCTCACCGAGAGCCATCGTGAAGTCCTGGCGCAGACGGCTGCCGGCGTCCAGCTTGAGATCCTTGACCACCGCTGTCTTGAAACCATTGGATGTTACGGTGATCGAATAGTAACCGCTGGGCATTGCTGTCACGGTGTACTCGCCCGATTTGCCCGACTCCAGTGCATGGGTTTCATGCGTACCAGTGTTTGTTACCACGATTTTGGCATTGACCACTGCGGCGCCGCTCGGATCGGTGATCGTGCCCAGGAAGTCTCCCGTGACAACTTGGGCTAGACCAACAGAACAAAACAGCAGAACCAATAACACGCATACGCAGCAGCAAGAAAGCGGCTGGTATTTGGAAGTCTCAATTTTGCGCGATCTCATGGAAGACACAGATGCCCCCTTTCGGGTGTTGGAAAAGTCAGTTATGGCTATCTGAGTCCGCCCGGATAACTGGATAGCGATTGGGCACTTCTAAGACGGACCCAACGTCGATCCTCACGAACCAAACAAGATGAATTATACGGTTGATATAACTGGTTGTCAACGATAAGAGACGATAAGAGATATCAGGGATTTCAAGCCAGGTATTGCTATCGAAGTGCCGATGCTGCCTCGGCGAAAACCGCGAGATTACTACCCACGGCACGGCCCTTGCGGTTGTCGGAAGAGGTGTTGACGATCATGCCCGTGTGGGTCGCCGGGTTCTCCATCGCCATGGTAGTTGATCCTCCACCGTCGAGATTGAGAGCGTTGTAGACGCCATAGTTATCGAGAAGCAGGTCGGCAATCTCTCCCAAATTCATTCCAACGCTTCCAGCGGCCCGATCCACGGTGAAAAGCACCAACGTCCTCTCATCCTGCGTGACGCCGATAACAGTCCGGGCCTGAACGCGGTCGTACCAGGAATTGCGGTTGGAGAAATTACCGGGACCTCCCGCGTTCAGCAATCCATCAGGATTTTGCGCGTCAGCGTAACGCGGAATAGTCTTCACACCGTTGGTGATGATCTGCGCTGAGCCCGCTACCGTATTCCATAACTTCACGTCCTCACGGATGTGCCGTCCATCGGCGACGCGTCCATCGTAATGCACGATGCTGGCGTGATTAAAGAAGTCGATGTTGATGGCCGGGGCGAACGCCACAATCGCGTAAGACTGCTCCGGCGATTCGAATCCGGAGTAGACCACGCCATCAGAGGCGGCTAAGCCAATAACGTGTGCCGCGGAACTGGCGGATGGAAACGGAGTGAAGAAGTGTGCGTTGATGGCGACCTGAGCATGCTCTTGATTCAAGAAATCGAGTGTCCTCTGGCGGATGGTATCGAGTGAACCGGCCGGCGGAGTCAACTTGAAACGGATTCCGTGCGCGGTCAGATCAATTTTGACAACGTGCATGCTCCGGAATCGAGGCGTAGTCTCGGTTCGGGCAATGTATGTGATTCCAAGAAACGGACGTTCGACCGCTTGCTGTGCCCACAGGCGCGTGGACCAGCCGACAATCGCGACAAGGACAAGGCGTCGAATCATGCCTCACATCAATAAATCAGGTACTTTTCCCTGAGTTTCTTGAACTGTTCTAGTTGCGGCCGCGCTTCTTCCAGAATCTGCCGGCCGCTCTTCCCCGACCGCAATTTCGCCAGTACCTCATCGCTGCCGAGCAAGCGCATCGTAGGCTCGACTTTT
Source organism: Terriglobia bacterium (assembly GCA_963767545.1). GTDB lineage: Bacteria > Acidobacteriota > Terriglobia > Bryobacterales > Bryobacteraceae > CAVVFX01. The sequence continues at coordinate 23,568 of CAVYEV010000075.1, read as the reverse complement.
CCGGGGTGAAACTTGATCGTGGCCGCAAGGAGTTCCATACCCATGAGGACCGGATCGAAGATCTCCCGGTTAACAAGTTGTATATCGATACCCTGGCACTCTTCTCCCTTGAATAATGCGGCGGTGGGCCGGAATTTCCGCGGAACGAAGCGCACTCCCGGCAGGTTGAGAGCATTCAGATAAGCGGCGACTTCACGCGCACGAAACCACGGCGCACCGACGATCTGGAACGGCGTATCGGTACCTCGTCCGACCGACACGGATTTTCCCTCAAGCAGACAAGTGCCGGGATAAAGAACCGCTTCGGTAAGGTTCCGGATATTCGGCGAGGGATTTACCCATTCTTCGCCGGTCTCATCGAACCACATCGAGCGTTTCCATCCCTGCATCTTAATCACATGAAGGTCGGCGCCGAGTTTCTTCTCGGAGTTGAAAAGACGCGCCATTTCGCCCATCGTCATTCCGTGGCGAATCGGCCAGCCAGGCATATAAGTCACAAATGAAACGTATTTCGCATCGAGCAGAGTTCCGCCGACATCCACGCCATTGAGTCCGTTCGGCCGGTCCAGCACGAAATACGGAATGTGGTGTTGTGCGGCGGCTTCCATCAGGTACGCCATCGAAGTAACGCTGGTGTAGAAGCGCGCGCCGTTATCCTGTTTGTCGTAGACCAGAACGTCGATATCCTTCAACATCTCGGGAGACGGTTTGCGAACGTCTCCGTTGTACAGGCTGTAGATCGGCACACCGGTCGCCCGATCGACGGTTGAATCGATGTGGGTATCCTCGCGCGTTCCCTCGAGACCATGTTCGAACGAAAAGATTGCGGTCAGCTTGATATTCGGGGCGTGCGCGAAGATATCGACGTTGCGGCGCCCATCGGCCGCGATGCCTGTCTGATTGGTGGCCAGTCCCACTCTCTTGCCGGCGATTGGAGAGAAGTTCTCGGCGACCAGGACATCGAGGCCGGTTTTCACCTGCGCTATGGCACACGAGGCGCAAGCCATCCCAAATAACAGGATGCGGCTGGACATCTTCAAATACGAAGAAGATCCCGCACAGCGCGGCTCAATAGCCCTCATGGAGCCTCTTAGCGTACGTTTCGAAGACCTTCTGGTTGTGGTCCTTTTCGATCCCAGGAACATTGGGAGAAACGAAGGTAACGGGCTGGTAACCGTTCGCAACCAGTTGTGCTCCCGTCTCCGCGACAAGTGACATGGCGATGAAAACGGCGGCCATGGTCGATCCCGCCGCCACTTTCTCCGGCCTGCCGATATCCACCTGCGAATCTTCAGGTTCAACGCAATTGTCGATCGCTACCTCGGCAAAGTCGGAGAGGACCTTACCCGTCGAATGCGTGGGCCGGGCAACTTTTGAGTTACTGAGCGAAGAGACTGTGACTACTTGAAGTCCCTTTGCCTTAGCGATCTGGGCAACTTCGATCGGGGCGGCATTGAGACCGCCATGGGAGAAGACCATCATGCAGTCTCCAGTGCTGAGGGGATAGCTTTGCAGAAAAACTTCCGCATACCCCTCGCGGCGCTCGAGCCACAACAGTTCGCGCGCGCCGCCCGCTCCGACGACATTCGACCACATCAGCCGCGGATCGTAGAGCGGAACGAAGCCAACGAAACTTCCATAGCGCGGGAAGATATCGAGGACCGGGATGACGGAATGGCCGCTCCCGAAGAGATACACGCGCTTGCCCGCGAGAATGGCTTGGGTGAAAAGGCTGCCGGCCTTTGCGATGGCTTCGCCTTGGGAAGCGTGGATGTGGGCAAGGAGGTCGTTGATTCTTTCGTAATAGCGAGTGGCTGACATAAGCTCAGGATTAAGTACAAGAATATATTAGGTTGTGAGAAAGTCAATGATACAACGTGCACTTTTCCTGTACCTCGATAAGCTTTTTTGAGCGCCGGAACTAACTCACTTCCGGCAGTGAGCTCACGGCTTCCACTGTGCGGTTTTGCCGACGAATCACTCGGAAAGAGTTTGCGAAACCCTTGCAGGGAGCATTTGGGCGATTCGCGAAGCCGAATGATGATGGTACGTGTGCAGGTCTAGAGTTCGTGCTTGGGATTCTCCGCGGCTACCTTGGGGACTCGCATCCGCGAACAATTGATGCCATCAATTATCTGGCAGAGTATTTTCAGTCGGTAGGCGAGTTTGAACGCACAAAGAATCTACAACAGGAAGTGTTCCACACGTGCTTTAGAGAGCTTGGGGTAGAGCACCAGAACACGACGATAGCCGCCTGGAATCTCTTTGGCACGCTATTCTTCGACCGGAGCGACGCCGAACGCGCCGGCCAAATCGCCGAGACGTCCATATTGTGGGTACTTAGCCGGCAGGGCGATGCCCTCGGGACCGAACAGCGCAAAATCCGGCGGGCGTTGTCCGAGATAATCAACGCCGCGGGGGCAACCTGATTTGGGGCTGGGCGTTATCGCGGCGGCAGCTGGCGCAGTGCTCAATGAGGTAGGATCGCCCTTTCGTAAATCAATACTGATAAATGCGCTTGCATCAGCGAATCGGCGCAATCCCAAGCTGTTCACATATCTTGCGCGCAAGCCTGTTGTCGATCTCGCCGTGACGCGGCACCGGAGCCTTGGCCCCTGTGGCGGGATTCGAAAAGATCGTGTGACGGCCACCTTCGCGGACAAGAGTGCTCCGTGTCGACGCAAGTGGTCCAGCAGCTCGTGCCGCTTCACCTGGAACCGGTTCCCGCGTGAACTGTCAAGGGAACCAATTCCACCAAGCCGGCGTTCGGACTCTGAGCTTCGCGCGCTGGAATTGGGAGCGGCTTTCCTTCTTCAAGCAACACCTGTGCGAGGTCTTCGAGCGCGCTGCTGATCATCTGCCGTGCGTCTTGCAGATCGAACCCTTGGGTCACCGCGCCAGGGAAGTCGAGTGCCTCAGCCACGACCATTTCACCGGGCGCATTCGGGAGGTAAAACGCCACGTGGTATCGAAGCATACATCAATCATAATATGCGAGTTGTCGGTGCCTGTAGAATCGTCGGGACCGTCAGGCTCCGCGGATAAGGCGCTTCAAAATAGCGCCTCGCCTACCGGAGGTTTGGCCGTTTTGGCCAGTGCACTTGCCGAACTGAGGTGACTTCCGCTTGGAAGCATTTAGTTAACGTGGTTAGAGCCGTTTCTTTTCCCGTAGCTCGAAAAACGTTCGAGTGCATTCTGGAGGATGATCTCGATATTTTTGGTTCTGACCAGTGCATAAATCTCAAAATCCAGTCGAGAAGCTGTCCGAGTTCGAGCCGACTTATCATCACTAAACCGCAGCCGCTTTGTCTTTCGCCGGGTTCCCACACTGGACAGACAAGTTCGGCGCGATCCTCAACGAGACCTGGGACACTAAGTGATACGTGTTAGAACGCGACTAACCGAAGCCCGGGAATTAGTCCCCGGAGATCATCGGAGTCACTGGTAATAGTGGGCTGCCCGGCCGTCTGTGCACAAACCACGACATGGGCATCTGCGATATCGGCTGTTGCGCTTCGTGCTAACAAGAGTCCCACAGCCGTCGCGCCCGGGCCATCGAGCGCGACTAGATCTGTGCAGGGTTGTCGAATTAACCGCGCAACACGAACCTTCTGGCCGGGTTTCGAATGGCTTCTGCCAGCGCCGTCGCCGGAATGGTGATGCGCATTCCGCGCTCGATGGCGCGCGCCAGAAGTGTGATTGCTCCTCGATGGTTCCTGTCCAGCGCTATGAGTCCACCGGCATCGAAAGTGATGCCGTTCACGCAGCCTTGCCTTTCCGCATGTGCCGCTTGCTTTTGAGGAGAAAGAATTGCGTCGGCCCATGCGCGCTCCTTCCTGGTCAGTGGACCGCCGGTTTCCTGTAGCGCTTCATAAAGCAATTCTCTCCATCCCGCCGCATCGAAAAGAGCGACGCTGACGGCATGCTTCACGAAGCCGGAGACGCTCGCCGCCTGGCCTGCTGCGACAAGCGCGCAAATTCCTTCAAGCTGATCGTTGTCTAGCGTGATGGTGAGCTTGGTAGTGGCGATAACGAAGACCATACCACGAAAAAAGCCCGGCCGGCTTACATTCCGTACTTGTAATAAGATTATGAGAACCTTGCCAAAAATCGGCTGAAAATGCGCTACGTCGATCTTGCAATCATCGTTGCCTACCTCGTCGGAGTCACCTGGTTCGGCGCGCATTTTCGAACTTCCCAAAAGAGCCTCAAGGATTACTTCCTGGGCGGTCATTCCGCCCCTTGGTGGGCCATCGCGCTCTCCATCGTCTCGGCCGAGACGAGTACTCTTACCGTGATCGGCACACCCACGCTTTCCTTTGCCGGTAACTTCGCATTCCTTCAGTTGGTATTCGGTTACCTGCTCGCTCGCGTGATCATCTCGGCGCTGTTCCTGCCGCAGTATTTCCGGGGTGAAATGTTTACGGCGTATGAGCTGATGCGCCGCCGATTCGGAGAGCGCATTCGCAAGCTGACGGCCGGATGCTTTCTCGTCCTTCGCACGCTGGCGGAAAGCGTTCGCGTGTTCGCCATGTCGCTGATCGTCGCGACCGTTCTCGGGTCAGGCGAGGTAACTTCGATTCTGCTGATTGTCTGTTTGACGCTTTTCTACACCCTTCAGGGCGGGTTGACGGCCGTGATTTGGACAGACGTCTTGGGCATGTGTCTCTACGTAGTCGGCGCCGTCGCGAGTCTTTTGGTCATCCTCCACCAGATTCCAGGGGGATGGGAGCACGTAGCGGCCGTGGCCGGCGCCGCTCACAAATTTCAAGTCTTCGATTTTCGCTTTGCGCTGTCGGCTGAATTCTTCGCACGCCGTTATAGCTTCTGGGCAGGTTTGATCGGGGGATGTTTCTTTACGACGGCAAGTCACGGCGTCGAGCAACTTATGGTGCAGCGGCTGCTTGCGGCGAAATCCGAAATGGAAAGCCGCGCAGCGCTATTCGCGAGTTGGTTTGTGATCTGTTTCCAGTTCACCCTTTTCCTGCTGATCGGAGTGCTGCTCTTCGTATATCGCACTGACGCCCACCTGCCGCCTCCGTCTTCACCTGACCGAATCTACCTGGACTTCGTGTGGCAACATCTTCCAATTGGGCTCGCCGGGCTGGTGATGGCAGCGATCCTCGCTGCCGGTATGTCAAATCTCAGCGCGGCATTGAACTCGCTTGCCTCTACAACGATCATGGATCTCTACCGGCCGTTAGCCGGAAAGCACGAGGACTCTCATTTCCTCCGGATGGCGAAGTGGGCGACAATAGCCTGGGGCGGTATCTTGTTTGGTGTGGGCCTGATTGCGCGGCAATGGGGATCGGTACTGGAAGCGGGCCTCACGATCGCATCGATTCTGTACGGCTCGCTGTTGGGTGTGTTCCTGCTCGGATTGTTGACCAAATCCGTTCGTGAACCGGCGGCGATGACAGGTATGCTTTTCGGATTGATTACCATGCTCTGTGTCCGGTTCACCACCCAGATCGCATTTACCTGGTATGTTCTGATCGGGACCACGGCGACGTTCCTCACCGGTCTGGCTATGTCGCGGCTGATGGGTGACTACTCGCATTTCCGCGCAGCCTCTTCCTATGAGTAAGATCTGTGAGTAAGATAATGGCCATTGCTGCACATCCCGGCGACGCACTGTTTACCATGGGCGCTACTGTCGCGCAACATATCGACAACGGTGGTAGCGGAGTATTCGTCAACCTGACCCTTGGAGAAAAGGGACACCCCACAATTCCGCCGCGGGAATACGGGAAGATGCAACGCGCTGCTACGAAAAAGGCAGCCATCCTGCTCGGGGCACAAACCGAGTTCCTCCCGTATCTCGATGCCGAAATTCCTGCGACGGACGCTCCGGCTCTCGCCGTCTGCGACTGCATTCGGAAACACCAACCTGCGATTGTGATTACACATTGGAAAGGTAGCTGGCATAAGGACCACCGGAACACCCACAATATTGTGCGCGATGCAATCTTCTATGCCGAGTTGCGAGGCCTCCCGCGCGACTTGCCCTGTCACCCGGCCCCGCGGCTCTTTTTCGCCGACAACTGGGAGGACGCCGACGATTACCGTCCGGATGTTCTGCTCGACATAACTCCTGTCTACGAAAAATGGGCGGAAGCTTGCGCCCTGTTTCCCATGTGGCGCGGTGAAACCGGCCTCATCCGGTATCACGATTACTACCTGAGCCTCGCCAGAATGCGTGGCTGCCTGGGCGGGTTTGAATATGCGGTCGCACTGATGTCGGACCCGGAGCGGCAGATGATGCGAATACGCTCTCTTGATTCGTGCGGCAAATTCTCATAGTCTTTATATCCACGCTATGCCTGCGCTGCTAAACCGCACCTTGTACGTACCGCTTTATCACCAGCTCAAGGTGATTTTGCTGCGGGAAATCCGGTCGGGAAAACTGAAACCCGACGACCGGCTACCGTCGGAAGATCAGGTGGCTGCTGCCTACGGCGTTAGCATCATCACGGTCCGCCGCACGTTGACCGATCTCTCGACGGCGAGTTACATTCGCCGTGAGCGAGGACGCGGTACGTTCGTCTCCCGCGTCACCGTGGAGCAAGGTCCGAAAGAACTGACCAGCTTCGCGAGCGAGATGTCGAAGCGCGGGCTTCGTTCCTCCTCTCGCGTACTGGAACAAAGAGTCATCCAGTGCGACGCCGACATTGCAGGACAGTTGCCGCTCGACAAAGGCGAAGAGGTTTTCGTGCTCCGCCGGCTGCGGTTGGCCGACGAGGAACCGATGGGCAGTCAGACGGCGCACATTCCGCTGAAACCGGCCCCGGCGCTCGTCAATGAGGATTTTTCTTCGGCTTCGCTTTACGAAACGCTGGAGCAGAAATTCGAGATCTTCCCGTCTCATGCGCGCGAGATCCACTCGGCAATTTCCATCCCGGATGACGATGCCGTGATCCTGGATTTGTCAAAGGGATCTTTGGGACTCTCTGCGCGGCGCCTCACGTACCTACAGGGCCGCGAGTCGCTCGAGTTCGTGACGGCCGTAAGGCGCGGCGATCGTTATCGAAGTGTGCTTGATTTGGTTAGATACCAAGGCCGTTAAATGCCGGTCCTCGCAATCGATCTCGGCGGCACGAAACTCGCGACAGCGGTCATAGACCGTGAAGGCCGGATTCTTTCGATTCGCAACGAACCAGTCCAAAAAGGTTCTTTCAGCGGAACCGTAGAACAGATCGCCGCGGAGTCGCACGCCACGGTCGGAGCCTCAGGCATGGCCTGGAGTAATCTCTCGGGCGCGTGTGTAATCGTGCCAGGCATTGCGAACACGAGGGGTTTAGCATGGGCTCCCAACCTATGGGGCGATGCCGATTTCCCTCTGCTTGACGAACTGAAATGTCGGCTGCGTGTGCCACTGGTCATCGAAAGCGACCGCGCCGGCTACGTGCTCGGCGAACACTGGCTTGGTGTATCGAAAGGGCTTGAGGAAGTGGTCTTCGTGGCCGTGGGAACGGGTATTGGAGCGGGCGTACTATCTGGCGGCCGGTTGATCCGAGGCGTCGGAGGCTCGGCCGGCGCCGTGGGATGGATGGCGTTGAACCCGCAATTCGAGGATCTCTATGCCGGCATCGGATGCTGGGAAGCGGAGGCGGCAGGTCCCGCGGTGGCGCGGCGCGCAGGTCACGAGTCGGCGGAAAGTGTGGTCTCGGGTGCGAGGTTGGGCGAGGCACGCTGTTGCCTGGCGCTCCAGAAAGCCGCTGCGTACATCGGGATGGGCGTGGCGAATCTGATCAGTATATTCAACCCCGAAATGGTGGTGCTGGGCGGCGGCCTGATGCAGGCGGGAGAATTGCTCCTTGACCCGATCCGGCGTGAAGTATTGAAATGGGCACTTCCCCGCGCAGCCGCTCAAGCGCGAATCGAGCTCTCGCAATTAGGAGAGCGAGCCGGACTGCTGGGCGCCGCACGATTGGCTTTTGACGAATTATGACATTTGATTCGATCCCTATAGCAGCTAACGCGCGGACGATGCGTCCAGTCATACGCGGCACCGGCTACGCCGTTTCGACACGCAAACCGCAGGCGACTCAAGTTGCCGAGCGTATCCTGCATGCGGGCGGCAATGCCTTTGATGCGGCGGTGGCAGCGCAGATGGTGCTGTCCGTGGTGGATCCCGCCATGACGGGTGTCGGCGGTGATGCGTGCATCTTGATTTACGATGCGGCGGCGAAGCGCGTAGTTTCTATCAACGCTTCAGGCACTGCTCCGAAACTTGCCACGATCGACTGGTTCAACAGCCACGCAGGCGGCCGGATTCCGGTAAATGACGGACTTTTGTCTGCTTCTCTGCCGACCGTCATCGACGCCTGCTACGTCCTGCTTGATCGATGGGGCACGATGAGCTTCACCGATCTGCTCGCGCCCGCCATTGAGCTCGCGGAAAATGGTTTTCCAGTGAGCGAATATTTGGTCGAATATTTTGTCGAGCATTCGGCCAAGCTGAGCAAATACGAGACCACGGCAAAAATCTTTCTGCCCGTGGGCCGTACTCCGAAATCCGGGGAAACGCTTTGCAATCGTGACCTGGCGAGGACCCTTCGAAAGTTGGTGGAAGCCGAGCAGAAGAGTCTGACGCACGGCCGCCGCACGGCGCTACTGGCCGCGCGCAATCGTTTTTACAAGGGCGACATAGCAGAAACGATGGCGGATTTTTGCGAACGGAACGGCGGACTCTATCGCTATGAGGATCTGGCGCAATACACCGTCAAGGTGGAAGAGCCCGTGTCTGTGAACTATCGCGGCTATGACGTTTACAAGAATGCTTCGGCGACGCAAGGACCTACGGAACTGATGTTCCTGAACCTGCTTGAAGGATACGACCTCAAGGCTCTCGGTCACAATTCTCCTGATTACATTCATCTCTGCGTGGAAGCGGCCAAGCTGGCGTACGCGGATCGTGAGAAATATCTGGGGGACACCGATTTCATTGCAATTCCGTTCGACGTGCTGCTCTCGAAGGAGTACGCCCGCGAACGCCGGGCGCTGATTGACTCACGTCACGCATCGCATGAGTTCCGGCCCGGCTCGGCCATGGCGGCGAACACACTGGGGCAGGCGGGGCACGACGGCGACACCAGCTATCTTGCCGTGGTCGATCGGCATCGGAACGGCGTGTCGCTTACGCCGAGTCTCCACTCGCCTTTCGGCACAGGGGTTGTCCTGGCCGACCTCGGTTTCATGCTGAACTGCCGGGGCGACTACTATTCGCTCGACGCGCGGCATCCCAATTCGCTGGAACCGGGTAAGCGCCCGCGCACTACGCTAACGCCGACAATCGTTATGAAGGATGGTGCGCCTTACATGATTATCGGCAGTCCCGGGGGAGACGAACAGCCGACCCGCATCGCGCAAACCTTTCTCAACGTAATCGATTTCGGCATGAACATTCAGGAAGCCATCGAAGCACCGCGCTGGAGCACCACGAGCTTTCCTGCATCGGAGTTTCCCCACACCATGTATCCCGGCAACATTGCAGTTGAGAGCCGAATCCCCGACGAAGTTCGCGCGGATCTGGCGGCTCGCGGCCACAACGTTGAAGTGAAAGGTCCGTGGATGATGAACGCAACCTGCGCAATTATCATCGACCCCACGACTGGAGTTCTGTCGGCCGGTGCTGATCCGAGAGGGGATAACTATGCGCTTGCCTGGTGACTTGGAATAGGTCGCCGCCGTCAAGTGCCGATGATTTCAGGAATTTCAGCAATTCCCGATAGAAGGTTTCCGGCACCTCCAGATGAAGGACGTGACCAGCATTCGGAACGACGACCAGCCGGGCATCGGGAATGGTATCGGCAATGTGTTTCGCCAATGCTGGGAAGTCTTGGCCATCTAAATCCCCGCCCAACACCAGCGTCTTAACTTTGATGTGCGGCCAGTCGTAGACCACCGGGTCAAGATACGTGATCTGTTGATAAATGGAGCGGACCATCGCCAGCCGGGGCCATTCGCCGCCGAGTGTGGGAGCGTACAGGATGCGCGCATACTTCTCGTACTCTGGCTTCCACGCACCGGCCGCGGGAAAGTAGCGACGGATGTTGGCGTAGAACGCCTGATACCGCTGGTCGTTCGTTCTGCGCCATCGTCGCTTTGTAGGCGTCGTCAGCCGTTCGCCAGGGCCTCTCGAAACGGGGATCGGTGAGCCCTATCGGATCGTAGAGGACGGCCAACTCGGTCATGTCCGGATACGAGGCAGCAAACCGCGCGGCGAGCATGCCGCCCATCGAGTGACCCACAATGGCAGCGCGTTTGATGCCGAGGGACTGCAAGAGCTTCCGGCTGTTCAGGGCCATGTCGTGGAAGTTGTAGGGCATTACGGGCTTCGAGGATCGACCGAACCCGATCTGGTCCGGCACGACGACGCGGAAGCCCACTTTGCGAAGGGCTTCAATCGGGCCGGCGAAATAGAAGCCACCGAAGTTCATCCCATGAAACAGCACGACCGTGCGTCCATTCGGCGCGCCTGAGGGCGGGACGTCCATGTAGGCCATGCGAACGTCCTGACCGTAGATAGTCAACGGGAAATATGCTACCGGGTAAGGATAGGCGACATCCTCATAAGTGATGCTGCCCGGCTTGATGTCGGCCGGAGCCTTTGGAAGAGCGTCTTGTGAACGTAAGGAAGTCTCCGTCCATATCAGAAGACACAGAGCGAATGGCAAAGTCCGCATCGTAACGAGTATAGTCTTCGCGGTAGTCTCGCGTGTTCCCTTATAGGTAGCGCAGCAACGCCTTGAAGCCGTAATCCATGTGCTGCTGGATATGGCAGTGAAATAACGTCGGTCCCGGCTGGTCGGCGGTAAAGTCCACGCTGGCGCGCCCATAGGTGGGCACCACGACCGTGTCCTTGATCACGCCCGAGGTGGCTTTGCCATAAATCTCGGCGATCTCGAGCTGGTGGCGATGCAGGTGCAGCGGATGCGCATCGTCGGTGCGGTTATGAAACGTCAGCCGGTAGCGCGTGCCCTGCTTGAGCAGAAACTCCTGATCGTGCGGATAGGGTTTGCCGTTTACCGTGAAGCTGTTGAATTTGCCCGCGCCGCGCGGCACCTTTTCAAACACCATGTCCAATCGCTCGGCGGGCGCCGGTTGCGACGGCGGCTTGCCGAAGATGGTGTAGTCCCAGGCGGATTTGGGCGGCGGCGTCCACTGCGGCGTGCGGTGTTGATTGGCGTATTCGATGACGATGCCCAAGCCCGCCTTCGCGTACCGGGTCCTCGGGCGCGCCCAGGATCCAAACCCCGGGCTGGTTCATCTCCACCCAGGCATCGATGCGCTCGCCCGGACCCAGCATCAACACGTCCACGGCCGCCGGCGTCGGCACGGGATTTCCGTCCAGCGCGATCACGTTGAACTTGTGGCCGGGCAGCGCCAGATGGCGGTTCTCGATCGCGCTGGCGTTCAGAAAATGAAACAGCACGCGTTCGCCCGGATTGCACGCGGATCGGCTCGCCGGCGCCGAGCGCCTTATCGTTGATGGAAAAAATATCGGCCGGCACCTCCAGCCCCGGCGGCCGCGTATCGAGCACCGCCGGCTTTTCCGGTTGCGCCAGCGCGGGATCGAGATCGTCGTTATCCATCAATTGGTTGGTGAAATAAGGCTCCCAATCGCGCAGCGCCAGGTAGTGTTCCTGATCGAAGTTGCCGGGATTATTCGCTCCCTCGACGATCAGAAAGCCGAACATGCCGGTAAAACTGCCGCGGTGCAGGTCGTCCATCGACATGGTGTGGGTGTGATACCAGCGGGTGCCGGCGGGCGTGGGCGTGAACTGATAACGGCGGCTTCCGTGCGGAGGCACTACCGGGGTGCCTTCTTCCTCCGCATCCGTCCACATCGGAGGGAATGAGCAAGCCGTGAAAATGCACAAACTCCGGCACGTCGGTGTTATTGACCACGTTCACCGTGACCGGCACGCCCTCCTTCATCCGCAGCCGCGGCCCCGGCGAAGTGCCGTTATATCCGATGGTGCTGATAATGCGATTGGGCGCGAGTTCGACCGTGACCGGCGCGATTTCCAGCGTGAAATCGGTCTTGGCCACGTCTTGCGGGCCGGTGGGCGCCAGAAAGGATTGCGGCTGCTGCCCCACCAGCCGGCCACTTGCGGCGGCCACTCCAGCCATCTTGAGAAAGTCGCGTCGTTGCATAAGAAAATCTAAAAAACAGCCTTCGACGATGTTACCGCCTGTTCCGATGCAGCTTCCCCCGCGGAGCATTGGCGTTAGATTAAGAGATTTCTGGAGGCGCCCTTTCGTGGACGTTTTGGTGGATTCACTTCTGAGAAGTAATCAGGTTCTGCAGCAATTTTGAGTTCGTCGGCGCTAAGTTGTTGTCGCGAGGCAAGCCATGGCCAAGCGTTTGTATTTGCATCCATGTATAGCTTTTTTGCTACGGCCATTCGGAGCTAAAGAAAGGCTCCGATTGGACCGTCTTACTCTAGCCCACCCGCCGGGGGCGCATGCGAGTCTCGTGGGCGCGATTCGCATGACGATGAACCTCCGTCAAGTTAACCCCGGTCAGCAGTATCGCGATCCCTCCCTGGGCGATACGCGCGAGCGTGATGAATACGAAATTGACCTGCCCGAATGCCGAAGCGTCTTCTCCTCCCGCAAGCCGCACTCCAAGATAGGTGAAGAACTGCAGCGTTCCGATGTTCCCGGGTGCGTTTGGAACCAGGGTGCCGATCCGGAATACGATCACGATGAGAGCGGCCTGCCGGATATCGAAGTCGTACTGGTCGGCATGCAGCAGCGACCAGATCGACAGGGTCTGGAAGAGCACGTACAGGAAGCTCACACCGAACCCGGCCGCCAGCGTGGAAGGCTTGCCCATGCGATGCAGTTCATCGAGAAAATGCAGGAATTGCGACGCCCATTTATTCCCCGATATCATTTGGTGGGAATGCTGCTTGTGGAATAGCAGGTAGATGAATACGATCGACAACACCGCTACGCCGGTTCCCAGCGCAAACGCCGCGTCCTCCAATTTATGCGGAATATTGGAGATGCCGATCGTTACCAGGAAGTAAATCACCATCAGCCAGATGCCGTCGATAACCGCCTCGATCGCCACGGAAGTAATGCTCAGCGGCAAATGCACTTTGGTCCAGTGGGTCAACAGATAGCCTCGGATGACCTCGCCCGCCTTGGCCGGCAGGACTTCACTGGCAAACAGACCGATCAGGACTGCTTGAATGCATCGGAAGAATGGCACCTCCTCAGCCGGGCTTAGGATGATCCGCCATCGCCAGGCGTGGCAGAAATTGGCCGCGACCTCGAAGAACATGGCAAAGCTTACCCAGAACCAGCTTAGATGCCTTAGATGATCCTCGCTCTCCCGGAACGGCGTATGCCGCAGCACCCAGATAAGACTGATCGCCGATACTGCGTATCCGAATGCCGGGAGCAGCCGACTCGGAAAGCGCTTTCTGAGGGGGACCGTGTCGCTCAACAAGCTCATCATATCCTCTCACACGCCGAGATGGCGCGAACTCCCGCCGTGGGTCATGCGGAAGAGCACGGTTCACCCGGCCTTCCCGCGCCCGGAAACTCCTTCCCACTTAACCGCGTATCATCACAATAGATCAATGCCGCGTTACAGACTCGCCGCGCTCGCAATATCATGCGTGCTCCTCACATGTTCTTATGCCGATGAGGGCATGTGGACTTTCGACAATCCACCGCTTAAACAGCTCAAGGACAAGTACAACTTCGTACCCACGCAACAGTGGCTGGATCACGTCCGGCTCTCGTCGGCGCGCCTCAACGACGGCGGTTCCGGGTCTTTCATCAGCTCCCACGGCTTGCTGCTGACCAACCACCACGTAGCGCGTGGACAACTGCAAAAGAACTCAACCGCCGGTCACGACTACATCAAGAACGGCTTCTACGCCGCGACGCAGGATCAGGAACTCAAGGCGCCGGATCTTGAGGTCAATGTCCTGGTTTCGATGGAGAACGTGACGCAGCGCGTGAGTGCCGCGCTCAAAACGTCCCAGACCGCCGGCGGCGAGTTCGCGGCGCGCCGCGCGGTCATTGCGCAGATCGAACGCGAGAGCCAGCAGAAGACGGGACTTCGGTCCGATGTCGTCACGCTCTATCAGGGCGGCGAGTATTGGCTCTACCGCTACAAGAAATACACGGACCTGCGCATCGTGTTCGCGCCCGAACATCAGATCGCTTTTTTCGGCGGCGACCTCGACAACTTCACGTATCCGCGCTACGACCTCGACATGGCGCTTTTCCGTGTTTACGAGAACGGGAAGCCGATCGACACGCCGAATTATCTGCATTGGAACCCGAAGGGCGCGGCGAACGGAGAGTTGGTCTTCGAATCCGGCAATCCCGGACGCACCGGGCGCCTCGACACCATGGCGCAACTAGAGTTCGCCCGCGACTACGTTGAGCCGGACATGATCAAGATCTCTCAAACAGCTCATGGCTGTTCTGCGGAAGTATGCGGCGGAGGGTCCGGAGCAGGCGCGCCAGGCTGCGGTCCTCTCCTTCGCCTGGCGAATGGCATCAAATCGAGAGAAGGCAGTTACAAGGGGCTGCTCGACTCAGCGAGTATGGCCCAGAAGCGGAAACAAGAAGACGAGTTCAAATCTGGAGTGATGGCAAATCCGCGATGGAAGGCTGCGTACGGATCGGCTTGGGACGAGATTGCCAGGGCGGAGGCCAAAGCCGCTTCGCGGTTCAAGGAAGGAGACCTATCACGATCTTAACAGCCAACTCGCGACTCTCGCCGGGCAGATCGTGCGCTATGTAGCAGAGGTGAAAAAGCCAGATGGCGAGCGGCTTCCCGGTTACCATGATTCTCAACTCGAATCTCTGCGGTTCCGGATGTTCTCTCCGGCCCCAATCTATCCGCAAATGGAAATCGCTCAACTAACGGGCTCGCTCGCGATGGATCTCTCCGGAGTGGGCGCGGACGATCCATTTCTCAGAATCGTGCTGCAGGGCAGGACGCCCGATGAAGTGGCAACGTCGCTGATAAACGGAACCGAACTGCGCGATCCGGCGTTTCGTAAGCGGCTGGTCGACGGCGGCGAAGCGGCCGTAGGCGCTTCAACCGATCCCGATGATTGTGCTTATGCGAAAGCTCGACCCGATGCAACGCGAATACATCAAGTGGACCGACGATAACGTCCAGAGCGTGATTCAGAAGGCCGGCGAAGAACTCGGCAAAGCGCGGTTCGCGATCTACGGAAAGAGCACCTATCCCGATGCAAATTTCACGTTGCGCCTTTCCTATGGCACGGTGAAGGGTTATCCGATGAACGGCACTGAGGCCCCTTACAAGACCACGTTCTACGGGCTGTACGATCGCGCCAACTCGTTCGACTTCGATGGACCGTTCGCGCTGCCCTCGCGTTATCAGGAGAACCAGAGCAAGCTGAACCTGAAGACTCCGCTCGATTTCGTATCGACGCTAGACACGGTCGGCGGTAACTCGGGATCACCTGTGATCAATCGCGAAGGTGAGATCGTGGGGCTGGTTTTCGACGGTAATATCGAGTCGCTCAGCGGCGATTTTGTTTATGATATTGAGACCAACCGCACCGTAGCTGTCCACACCGCCGCGATGACCGAAGCGTTGGCCAAGCTCTATGGCGCGCAACGCTTGCTGGACGAGATACAGGCCAGGACTCCGAGCTAGAGAGGCGAGGTCATCGTCGAGCGCCACGCACGGCCGGTGGCTGTCATCCGCGCAGCGAACCGGTGCGACGCAAAATCGCGGAGAGCATCGCTATGATGAGGGCAGACCCCACGGCGACAATCGATCCCGAGTTCGCAAAGGATGTCGAAGCGGCTAACGCGTACTCGAACTCTCGCACGGCATAGCTCGCGCCGACACGACCGAACGCCGGCGGCGTTTCCTCGACGAATTGCTAATCGGTGTCTCCGCGCGGGAAGAATCGACGGGCAGAGCCAGGCAAAGGTATCCGCATCCCAATGTCCGATCTACTCATCGGGGTCCGTGCTGGAGCTTAGATGCGGCTTTACCCGGCGCACTCGCCGCGTCCCAGCTTAAGGGAGAATGCCGCGTCGTCGCCCCAATCCTGATAAATCTCAGGATAAAGCTCAGCCGGCTTAATGAGATCGGCGATCTTCTGGCGGAAGAATTCGACCTTATGGCGAAGAACATACTGGCGGAAGGTCTCACCCGGCTCGCGTACCTCGATGTAATGGTCGAGCACGCGCTCGACAGCGATCGGGGCGAGTTTCGCAGGGAGACTCTGGATCGCCATGCCGAAGCGCATAATCCCAGTCTCGTCAATCCCGCCGCCGAGCAACATCTGATAGTACGGAACTTCCCTGCCCTCGATCTTGCGAGCGTTACCGTAAAAGCCGAAGTCGGAGATCCAGTGCTGGCCGCAAGAGTTCGGGCAGCCGCTTACCTTGATCGCGAGCTTCTTCACGCCGGGATCGTCATACTCGCCGGACCGTCTGGCTCAGCGCCGCGCCAAGATTCATGGACTTCGTCAATGCCAGATTGCACGAATAAGCGCCGGGGCACGTGGTCACATCTTCCAACTCGTGCGCACCCGCGCCGGCAAGATTGATTTCCTTCAATGCCGCGTAGACTCGCGGAAGATTGGCGAGCTGCACAAACGGAAGCAGAAGATTCTGATCGACGGTCACGCGAAGAGTGCTATCCCCCGCCGTGCGTGCGAGATCGGCGAGACCGCGCATCTGCACACTCGTAAGATTGCCCTGTTCGAGCAGCGCCGTTACGATCGCGTATCCCGGCTGGCGTTGCTCCGTGACGTTGGTGGAAAGCCAGCGATCATATTGAGGATCACCGCTCGAAGACTTATTCACAACGGGCAGTAACGAACCGTTTCCAAGCGGCTGCGGACTCGATTCAAATCCTCCGAAGCCTTCGGGAACAATCGCAGGCTCGGCGAATTCCGCCGTTCGCGAGGATATCGGAATATTCCTTTTCGATCGCCTCTCTAAGCCATACGATACCGCGCTCGCGCATGACAAACTTGAGCCGCGCCTTATTCTTGTTCTGACGATTTCCGTATTTGTTAAAGACGCGCAGAACAGCCTCGACGCGGTTAATCAGCCGCTCCTCGGGCAGAAATTCGTCGAGGAGTTGAGCTTCCGTCGGCAACGGACCGAGACCGCCGGCAATCACCACATGGAAGCCGCGCTGGCCGTCGCGAATCACCGCACGAAAGCCCATATCGTGGATACTGCAAAGCGCGCGATCCTTTTCGCCGCCGCCATCGAAAGCAATCTTGAACTTGCGCGGCATGGCATCGGTAAGCTTCTGCCGCAGGAAAGTGTACGCTACTTTCTGTACATACGGTATTACGTCGAAAACTTCGTCGCAGAGCAGACCCGCATAAGGCGATGCCGTCACGTTCCGAACCGTGTTGAAGCAGGCTTCGCGAGTGGTAAGACCAGCGTCGGCCAGCTTGTGCATGAGGTTGGGCACGCGCGCCAGAGGCACGAAGTGATACTGCAAATTCTGGCGAGTAGTGAAATGCCCCTTGCCGCCGGCGTATTCGTCGGAAACTTCAGCCAGTGTATCCAATTGCGAAGCGAGCAGTTTACCGCCCGGTATTTTGGTGCGGATCATCTGAACGCCGGGTTGGCGTTGCCCGTAACAGCCGAATCGCAGACGTAGCCCGCGGAACTGGTCGTCGGTGTAATTTCCGGCCAGGAACGAGTTAATGTCGCTGCGGAATCGTTCGATTTCGGCACGTACAGTGTCGTCATGCCGCTGTTCGAACTCGGCGCGGGGTGTGAGGTCCGTTTCGGGGGCCAGATTGGTCACTGGGCGAATCTCCTGTATATCTATAGAGATTACCGTATTTCGAATTCGGATGCAAGGATGATCCTGGCTCATTCAGCGGCTTTCCTGCTACTCTTCGAGCGGGTTCAGTGCCGGAAAGCTCAGGATGAACGAGCTACCCTTCCCCACTTCGCTATCCAGAAGGAGCTGCCCCCCATGACCGACCATTATCGAGCGCACGGAAGCCAATCCCAAGCCCGTGCCTCCCTGTTCCTCCCGAGTGGTGAAGAACGGTTCGAAGATCTGTTGCCGCATCGAGGCTGGCAGACCGCAACCCGTATCGCTGACCGAAATGTTGACTCTACCCTCTTCATGGAAGGCATGAATTCGCAGTTCTCCGCCTTGCGGCATCGCTTGAAAACCGTTGGTACCCAGATTAATCAAGGCCTGCTGGATTTGGGTAGCATTGCCGCGGATGAAGAGTCCCGATTCGGTTTCGATGGTCATCCGGGTCTTCGCCGGCTTAACGCACTCGAGCATTCTTTGTGACTCAATAACCGCGGCGGCGATGTTGACGCGAGTCATCGCGACTCCCGCTGGACGTCCCAGATGAAGCAAGCGGTGCGACATGTCGGCACAGCGGCCGGCGGCGGTCTTGGCCAGTTCGAGCAAGTCGTGCGCGTCGTACCCGGCTGGTAAGTGATCCAGGGCAAGATCGATATTGCCGAGGACGAGAGTAAGTTGATTGTTCAAATCGTGCGCGATTCCGCTGGCCAGAGTTCCTGCCATTTGAAGCCGCTGCATCTGCTGAAGCTGTTCGCTCATAGAAAAGTCCTGAAAATGTTGTGAATTTCAATAGAAGAGGCCGTACAACCCTCTTTCTACCTTCGTTGTATCCCGCCCATGGGTAGCGTTTTTCTGCGAACGATTCTAAGTCGCTGTTTCTTAAGGGAGAAAAAGTGAAAAGGTGTTGTGACTAGAAAACCGGCCAATCCGAAAAGGGTAGGGCTATGATTCTTTTCCAGTTTGGATTCTAATACTTAGGAGCGAAGGAGGCGGCTTGGAGTAGTGTGCCTTAGCCGGGTGCAACTCCAGGACGCACCTTCGCTGCCGAGTGATTGTTGTTATCCCATGTTCCGGCGATGAATGCAAGCCTGGCGAGGCGGACAGCCAATGGCTGCCTCGGCGGTGTCCAGGATGCCAGCAGATAGCGGTAATCGGACACGGTTGGCGGCGAAGGCAAGCACATGACTGGGAACATACGTGGATTCGCGTGCGGCGTGGCCTGTGCACCGCCTGCCGTCAAACCCTGACGATACTTCCTGACTGGTGTATTCCGGGCTCCCACTACAGCTTCCCGTACCGGCGTAAAACCTTGGAGCGAGTTGCGGCCGGTGAGGCCGTCGAACGAGCCGCTCCCGATTGCCAGGAGTTGGATCGCGCCGCTGACGAGTGTACGGTTCGGCGATGGTTGCGACGACGGAAGCAGAGTCTCACGTCGCTGATGGACTTTCGTGCAAACACCATTTTTGCCTGGGATTGGTTCGCTTGCCGCCGTATTCTGATCCCGGAGATTAATTCGTCGTGATTTATTCGCTGGACCGCCCGTTTCAGCCACAGATAGCGATACTCGATTACTTGCAACAACACGGTTGGAAGCCCTCTCGCGACCTCGGGCAGGAGGAAGTTCCGGGATTGTGCCCATTTCATCGCGAGACCCGGCCGTCGTTCTATGTCAACCGGCGCAAGCAGGTCTTTTACTGTCATGGCTGCGGCCGTTGCGGCAGCCTGGCCGGCTTGAGACAGCGTTTCGGTGAGGCGCAGGCACAGGCCGTAGGAACTCGAACCAGCCCGACCGAGTTGATGCAAGCCGTCTACCGGTTTTACCGTCAGCAGTTGCCGCATAGCGCCGAAGCCGGCGCATATCTGGCGCGCCGGAGTATCCATGATCCAGCGGTGATCGAGAGAATGGGCATCGGCTATGCGCCAGGCGCATGTTTGCGTGGTCATCTGTTGGATCTAGGCTTTGGCTACCAGGCGTTGATAGACCATGGTCTGATCGATGAGCGTGGCCGCGACCGCTTTTTCCGGCGCGTGATTTTTCCTCTGGAACAAGCCGGGAACCTCTATGGGCGTTCGATCGATGGGGGCGTGTGGCGTCATCTTTTCCTGCCGCGATCCAAGGGTGGATTGTATGGGTGGGATTCGGCGAGCGCAATGCGCAGCACCATCGTGGTGGAAGGATTGTTCGATTTGGCGTCCTTATGGCAGGCTGGCTTTAGCAATGCGGTCGCGGTTTTGGGATCGCACCTCAACCGCCTGCAACTCGCTCAACTGGAAGCCGCTCCCGGTCGCGGCATCTATCTGTGCTTCGATGCCGACCGGAACGGTAGCGGTCAACGCGCCGCCGCGCAGGTCAGCGCACGCCTTCGGCAAGCGGGTATCCGAATGCGGCGAGTAATTTTGCCTGACGGACATGATCCCAACAGTTTGCTGGCAAGCGAAAACGGCGCCGTCGATTTCCGGCGCTGTCTGGAGCAGGCTCGATCATGACTTTTCAAACGATTTTTCGTGCCGACCTGCCAGCCAGCAGTTCACCGTTTGCGTAGTGGATGAACAGGGTCGTGAATTGGAATGGGTCAATAAATTTCTGGATGCGCAATGCTTGCGCGGGGTAGCCGCTTTGTCTTTGCGCTCTTATGCCAACATGCTGTTGTCTTTCGTTCGGTGGCGAAGTCGTCAGCCGGACGTCGATATCTGGAATTTTCAAGCCGCTCAGTTCACCGAGTCTACATTGGTCGACTTTGTTCGCAGCCAAGTGGATCAAATACCCAAACTTTCGCCCGAGCACATCAATATGCGCTCCGCCATGCTGCGCCGCCTGTTCCGCTTTTACTTCCAGCAGGACATGCCGCATGCGCCCTATTTGATCCAGCGCCAATGGTATCGCCGCTCGCCACTCGGTTATGGCCGGGGACGTGTGCCAGTGGCTTCGGCGGATCTCAAAGTGAAGGTGCCGCAACGCGTGATCCAGCCCTTAACCAGGGAACAGGTACGGCGTTTCTGGCGCAGCTTCCGTACCGCCCGCGATCTGGCGATGGTGGCGCTGATGCTACTCAACGGCCTGCGTTCGCGTGAAGTGATAACGCTCAAGCTGGAGGATTTGCTGTTCGGTGAATCGCAAATCCGTGTACACGGCAAGGGGTCGCGCATGCGCCTGCTGCCGCTGCCTCCCGAGACCATGCGCATTTTGCGGTGTTATCTGCAGACCGAACGGCCGCTCACCAATGCCCCGGAGGTGTTTGTTTCATTGAAAGGCCGCGCCCGCGGCAGAGCGATGACCCCGGCGGGATTACGTAGCTTGTTTCGCCACCATCGTAAGACCAGCAGCGTTGCTCCGGCCAACCCCCATCGGTTCCGGCATACCTTCGGCAGCGATATGGTGTGTGCGGGCGTCAGCCTGCCCGCCCTGCAGCGCCTGATGGGACACGCGCATATTCAGACCACGATGCTCTACATTCAACTGGCTCCGCAGGACGTTTTCGCTGAGTATGCGCGCGCGGTCGAACGAATCGCGAAACTGGAGCAGCCTCCGCTGAAATGAAAAAACTATCGCATCCTCTCGAACAGGCGCTCCAATCACGCGTACAGTTGCTGGCCACGACGCTGCGGCCGTCAACGGTGAAAATGTATCGCCATACGGTCCGGCTTTTTCTTCAGTATCTGAGCCAGAACTTTCCCGAGGTGCAACGCCCCGCACAACTTCGGCGCGATCCGCATCTGCTCGGGTGCTTCGAGTTTCTCTGGACGCGGCGTGTCAATCACACTGGTAAAGCCTGGCGTACGGCGACACGCGCCGGGCACCTGGTACGATTACGCAGACTCCTGGAGTTGCTCGGCGACCATTCCTCTCCACCGCGACCGGGATTACTGCGAAGCGAAGACATTCCGCGCCGGGATGACGTTCTGCCCCGACCGTTGACGGTTGACGATGATGCACGGTTGCGCGCCGAACTACGCCGGCGCAGTGACGACTGGCTCGCCAATGTGCTCTTGTTGACCCGGCTCACCGGCATGCGGATTGGTGAAACCGCCGATCTTTCCGCCGATTGCCTGCGTCATCTCGGAGGCGAGCAATGGACGCTGCATGTGCCGCTGGGCAAGATGCACAATGACCGCCTGGTACCGGTCGATGAAGGCCAATGTTTACCATCCCGGAGAACATGACAGAATCGCCGCTCAGCAGGGAGTAGTGAGTCCGGACATTGTGGATAGCGAGTAATTGGAGAGATGTGAGGAGAAAGGCGGAGTTAGGGAGATAGAGAAGCTGGAACGAGATCGAGCACTATCGGCCGCTGAGAATGCTGTAGGGTAACCAACTGCTGAAAAGCATCTTTGCCCTGTTGCCAGCAAGTGCGCAAAACGCTGGTCAAAATCTGTTGGGTTCGAGCGCCGTTCAGGGTCCGGTTGCCGCCCCAGGTTTTGCGAGCCACCACCATCAGACGAATCGCTGCCTCAATGAAGTTGTTGGTGGCCGGAATGCCAGGACAGTACAGAAAGGTGAACAGGTGGGGCTGCTCATGTTGTAAATGGCGCGCAAAACGCTGATTAGCGGTATGGCACAGTGTCGTTGCCAACAGTCGGTCCAAGCGAGCCTCCAGGCGGCCCGTGGCCACTGCCAACCGTGTTCGCCGACCAGTCCTGTTGGCGCCGATCCCGCAAGTGCAGACTGTCCAACAGTAGCTCCAGTACCGCCTGCGGAAACTGCCGCGCCTTCCCGGTCAGAAACTTCAGTAGGTCCCGGCAACGCCGGATCGGATGCGCCAGGCAGGTTTGGTGAAAAGCCTGCAAGAAACCGTACCAGGTCCGGGCTCCGTCATGCACCAGAAAGCGATCATAATCGGCCCCCAGTACCGCCGCTGCTTCGGCAAAGCCGCGATGCGGCTCGATCAGGTATACCGTGACCCATTCGTTACCGATCACCCGGCAATTCTGCAACTGGCCGCCTACGCGCCAACCCGTGTTGTCCAGTCCATTGAATGGACTGTGCCGCAACGAAGCCTTCAATCGATCGTAGGTGGGAGCGGCCAATCGCCCAACCGTTCCAGAGCCCGGCAGATCCCGCTGCGGCTCACCGTCAATCCGTAGCCCAATTGCAGCGACCGCGCCACTCGCTCATGCGACATGCCCATCTCTTTATTCCACAGTGCCGCCAACGACAACGCTTCCGGCCCGATCTGTACCTGGCCTATGTGCAAGGCATCGGAGGTCTGCAGCGGTTGCCTTCCTTGCACCCTGCGTCCACAGCCGGTACACACCCCCACCTCCACGTTAAATCGCCGCACCAGGGTCACTCAACGATGTCTTCCTGATACTGGGCCTGGGTGTCCCGCCCAATCACCTTGCTCTCGCAATGTGGGCAGCAGGCAGGCAACGGCACAGCGATCTGCTGATCCACCCTCAACGGTGCCGGACGCGTGGCCTGCTGACCGTATTGGTCCCCCGCTTTACGCCCCGCTGTTTTGGGATTCGGTTTCGGATTGTCGCGGGAGAACGGGGCTGTGTTGCGCTTCTTTTTGCGCACTGCCTCTTCCAGCAGTTTGTGCATTCGTGCGATCTCTTGCTCGAGACGCTCGTTCTCACTCAACGACCGGTCCAGACGTCGCTGCAGGGATGTACTTCCCGCTCCAACTGTTCGGCGCGACCTACCGCATCACCCGCACTGATCCAGCCCAGATGCCACGGGCTCCTGCCGCTTTTGTCCAGCCCCCTTGCTCGAATGCCTGTTTTTACAGCCCTTCCGA
>CAVYEV010000074.1:0-20500 GCA_963767545.1 Terriglobia bacterium | reverse complement strand
TTGAATTAAATAGTCTGGGGAACTTCTCGAATGGTAAACGACAGGTTCCACCATTGTCTCCGTGGTCGTGCGCCTCTGGATCATGTCGTCCAACTCGCTCGAACATCGTGGACAGGGCGTATCTTCCGTGCTGCAGCTTTCGCACCTGCGCTGGACGGAACTTGCGCCATGCGTCTGCTGAATGACATGGGTCAATTCGTGCGCAGTCAGATCCAGTTGCCGGGGACTCTTCCCGGAACCGAAATAGATATCAGAGCCATGCGTAAAGGCATCGGCGCCGACCGCCCGGCTCATACTCTCCGCATTCTGGCCGGTGTGCACGCGCACGCCTCTGAAATCGGCGCCGAATCGCGGTTCCATGAAATCACGCACTTCGTCCGGCAAGGGAGCGCCTCGCCCTTCACTTAGGCCGAGTTGGTGTTCGAACGGCGCTCCAGCGTCAAAGCTGCCGCTCTTAGACCCTTCGCTTTCTTCGGATCTCGTCTGCACCAACGGGTGGATGGCGCCCGCAAGAGGTGGGTCGCGCCGGTCAACCGCGGTCGCGTGTTCGACTGCCCCCTCCGGGATCGACACGACCTGCTTGGCAATCCGCTCCGCTTCCTGCTCATGCCGGTCGTCTGCCGCGCCGACGGCAAGCTTTCGTTGGATACCGAGAATCCCGCCTTGTGCCGTCAGTCGCTTGCTCTGAATCAGTTCGGCGACTCTGCGGTTCCCCAGAACACGCTGCAGTTGAAGAACCTTGTGATGACCGGCGAGGCTTTCCGGCCTTGGAACGGCACTTGGTTCCGGCGGGTGCAGATCGGAGCTTCGCGTGGTTTCGTAATCTCGCACCTTGTGTTCCTCAAACGCCGATACCAAGAACCGTTCTGCGTTGCATTCTCGAATCTCCTGATCTTTCAGATGGCAGCGGGTTTGGCATCGCGCTCTTCAGTTCGTCAACCTGCCGCTTGAGTTGTTTTATGGCTTCGATGAGAACCGCGGTGAGTTTGCCATAATCCACGCCTTTTCATACAGTCTTTCTCCGACGTTACAACGAGTTCCGGGAGCGAATCAGCGAGGCAAAAAGGCCTTTTTTAAGATACGGCCTGTCGCGTCCTCGATCAATATTTTCACATTGATACCACGATTGTCGCAGTTTGAAATGATCTCCCACGCCGCTAATCCAATGAGCCAGCGGCGAATGTAAGTAGCTTTCACAGGCTCACGCCAAAGCCAACCTTCGGTTCCGGCAATTTCATGGGCCAGGTCAATTGCTCTTATTTTTGTCATGGTGAAAGGGGAAGAATCCTATGGCCTAGCATCGTCACTCTTCCAAACATAAACACCATAAACGATGCCTCCGTATACCACAGTCCCAATGGCTGCTTGAGTGAGGACACGACTCAGAGTCACATAGCCCTCGGCGATCGGGAAACGAATACCCGTTAGCACCTTACCCATACCGGTTACCCGCACTTGCGCATACGTCTCGGCAAGAGCCTCTTCCAAATACTTCAAGAATGCTGACTTTTGGTACCCCCACATTCCGAAATCAGCACGCATTTCGCGTAGGAAGCTGAGGCGTGGCGATAGGAACGAGTGGACTAGTTCGTGGAAGCGAGCCAACGCCTGGTCTGTTGCTGAACCGGCACTGGAGTAGGTGATATTACCAAACTTGTCTGTAAATCCTTGTCCGGGCGGTAGGCTGGGATCTGCAACGGGCGGGTTCTTCTGCGCGAAGACGCGACGGCGAGCGCTCTCTTCCGCAAGCTCCGATGCCTTCGAGTCTCGGGCAGCAGAGTTTGTCCCCGGCTCACCCATTCGCGGTGATTTTGCAGCGCGAATGACAAACGCTAAGTTTGCCGCAAATTCCCCGTAATCAGCGATGGATTGCGCCGTGTCGGCATCGACAAGTTGACTGAGGCCGTAGGTCGCAACTCGATTCGTCAACGTTCTTCCGCTGCCGCCCCTGAGCTCGTCTATCCCGGAGGCGAAGACGTCGGCTCCATATGCGCACGCGGCTACCGCACCGAAACCAACAGTCCCTACAGTTCCAGCTTTGCAGATCGCAACTCCGCCGACAAACTTTGCGGTGGCACTTACTCCATGACCGATTCTCTCCAGAATGCTCAGTTTGTGTTCATACTCCACCTGCTCAATCTGCCGATAAATCGTTTCAAACCTATTCGATAGGAAGTTAAATTCACTGACCTCATAGGACAACTTGCTGACAACGATCATGCTGGTCATCTTGGGCGCGCTGGCGTCCCAGGTAATGTCGACGAAGTGCACACGTTGCGGATTAATGAGCCTGCCCCGATTATCACCGCCCTTTTCGTAAGAGTAGCCGAGCCGATCAATGTAGAAGTGGTAATACCACACTAACTGCGAATTCCCGGTCCAGCCATCGGGGCCGAATTGGGGGGCGTCCCGGGGCTGTGCATTAACAACTCCTAGCGCACGCCGCCGCTCGAGGTCTTGCAGTTGTTGCAGGAGAACGGGCCGGAGGGGGTTGCACAGGCAACATCAGTTGCTGCCGTACGAACTCGATCTGCGTATCGATTTGCCGAGGATCAGTCTGCCGCCGAATTATCGGAGAGCCGCCGCTTTGCTGTAGAGTGTGCGTGAGTTCATGAGCGAGCAGTCGTTTGCCGCTATCGGTAGATGGCACAAATTGGTTGGGACCAAAGACGATATGCTCGCCAACCGTATATGCCAACGCGTCCATACTTTGCGCCGACACTGCGGCCGTGGAATCTGTATGCACTCTCACCCGGCTCAGATCATGCCCGAATCCCGATTCCATGACCGCTCGGGTTGCCGGGTCGAGCGGCTGCCCGGAAGACCGTAAGACAGCGTGGACACTGGGGGAAGCCAGTATGCCAGGCTCTGTGCCTTGAGTTGCTTGTCCGGCTAGGCATTTCGGACACGTGTCACCGCAGGCACATTTGGCTTGCGGCGCAGGATCAGCGGCGTGCAACACCTGAGTCGCTATGCGATCCGCTTCGCGCTCCAGCGGGTCGTCAATGGCGCCGACTCGAAGCTGCGGTTGAATACGAACGGGAGTGGCCCTGTTCGACTGTTCGAGGTTGAGCATGCGCTGGACTGCGCGGTTCCCGATCGTACGTTGTAGCCGCAGGATGTTCGACGCCAATCCGTGAGTTGCGCGGGAGAACTTCGGATTACACTCCATTGCGTCCTGATGGAGTTCCCTCGCTGGGAGTGCCTGTCGTTCGATGCCCATGTCTTCAGCTCTGCATCATAGATTTAGATTTAGGCATCGCGCTCTTCAGCTCGTCAACCTGCTGCTTGAGTTGTTTTATGGCCTCGATAAGAACCGCTGTGAGTTTGCCATAGTCCACGCCTTTCATACCGTCCTTTTCCGAAGTCACCACAAGTTCGGGCAAGACCTGCTCCACTTCCTGGGCGATCACGCCGATTTCCCGCCCGCGCTCGGGACGCGCTGTGAGATTGTATGTGACCCCTCGGATCGCTGCGATCTTGGCGAGGGGATCTTCGATCGGCTCGACACTACTCTTTAGACGTCCGTCGGACAATGTGACCGCGGCGCCATGGAAAGTGACATTTCCGCCGCTCGGGCAAAGAGAGATGTCGCCTGTATCGCCATTAATCGCGAATCGAAGCGCCCATGCGGTTTTTGCTGTAAGCGTGGTTGTGTATACTTCGAATCGAGAATGTCCGGAACTATCGTCCATCTCGATGGTTGCGCACGCTCTGGTCGGATCGGTAAAGACCCAATTGTTGTTAGGGGCGTTGTGAGTGGCGTTGAACGAGAAGCTGCTCCAAGACCCAGTGGTACCGCCAGGGCCTTGGCCACCGGCCATTGATAATCGCCCGTGAGTGATTCCGGGATTGCTGTCAACCTTAAGGGAGCCACTAATCTCCACGTTCCCATAAAAAGCCGCACCGCCATCGATGGTGGCGGTTCCTGAAACGCCAAAATTGCCGCCGCAGGAAATCGGCCCGCCTGAGGTGACCCCGCCCATAAGAGAAATCGAACCGACGGCATTGACACTCTGGCACGAGAGGTTGCCGCCGCTGAGATTGCCTCCAACAGCCAGATTGCCGGTGAGACTGGTTGTGGACAGCGCGGAGACCGAGAGTTTTGGCCAGGTGGTTACCGTGTTGTTGGCATCGGTGAGAGTGAGGCTATGCGCAACGATATCGGCTCCGCTCGCGCCTGCGATGCGGCGGCTATTGGGGTCTACGCCGTTATCCGAACTGGCGATTTTTCCGCCGGCGTCAATCGTCAACCGCGCCAGCACCAGGTTCAGACTGGGATTGGCCGGAGTGGTAACAACCTCGATTTTGCCCGTCTCGGTAATGCGAGTGTTCCCCGACGCGCCGGCATCGCTGCTGGGGTCGCTAGGCTGCTCGATGTAGGTGACGGTCACAAAGACGGTCTGGCCTTTCATACTCGACACATCGGGCGTCGACGCCGCATCGACGAGCACAATCTCATTGCCCGCTGAATCGAGCGCCATGCCGGCAGATACTGAAGCAACGGACGTACCCGCGGTGTAGGTGACCACCATGCCACTGGCAATCCCCCAGGAGTGAAAGAGCCGGTTGTGCTGACGGCGCATTCCCACGTGGTAGCCCTGCTCATCGTTGAAATCCTGTGCGCGCAGGAACTGATGATCGAAATAATTGAGCCGCTTGATCGGATTGGCCATTTGTTCTCTCTCCTGATTACAAACTTTATTGGGTCTCGGTACCGAGTACCGTGTTGACCCCGACGGTGGAATTTACGCCGATCTGCATCGATGGCGATTCCACAATCAGGTCATAAATCGTATGCGCGGGCTTTTCGCCTTCAATGATGGCGGTGGCGATGCGCAGAATTTTTCCTCTGCGGCGGGATCCGGCTGGGAGATACGGATCACCACTTTGAAATAATGCTCGCCGCCTCCCGCCAGGAAGGTATCCACGCCGACAGTAGAATGCACGCCGATCTGGAAACTCGCCTTCTCATATTCGGTGATAGTGGGAGCGAGGCCGGTGTAGATATAAAGAAATCGCTCCAGACCGGCTTTGGTGCCGCGCAGGCGATAGAGGGGCACTGCATTGGCGATGAAGCTGCGGCGCTGCGCCTCGTCGAGATCGGCGCGGAGATTCAGCGCGACCCAACCGGCGAGCCATCCGAGAAATTCGGACGGGGCTTGCGTGGGATCGAAATAGGCCGCGAGCCCGGCGATGATTTCACGCAGAGCCGAACCGTCGCTGGTCGGGCCGAGCAGAATCTTTTCGAATGGAACGAGAAAATCGCCGAGCGCCGGATCCTCACCGAAGATCGCAGGCAGACGGCTGAGCAGTTGAGCCGCGGGCATTTTAAACTTTACTCCCATCGGCAGCCAGCAAGGTCAAAGTGACGGAACCGGCGGAGACGAGTTCGCCGGGATAGAGGATCACACCGGCGACTCCGTCGGGACCTTGTTCGGTATGGCGCCGCGTCCGTTTGAATGACGATCGGGTCCTGGACATAGTCCACGCCGGCGAGCGATCCAAGCAGCGCGTACAGATCGGAGGCATACAAGCCTCTGCCGAAGGGCCAGCCCTCGCCATCGAAGCCCCCCAAAATGGGATGGGTCAGCAATTGGAGCGCGGCGGTCGCGGAGGAACGAACGGTATTGGGGTCGGCATCGCTTTGCAGCGCCAGCGTGACGGAAATATTGGCGGTTATATAGCGCGGTCCGACGATTATAACCGCGGTGGCGATAAGTCTCTTGGGATCGAGATAGTCGCTCACCGTCTGTAACAGTGCCGGGGACGGTACCGGCTGGTTGACGGTCAAGTCCGCGGCTGGAACAATCATGACGCTCACGTATCCTGGCGCGTCCGGCGCGGCTACCGGCAACGATGACATCGAGATTCATGCGAGGAAACGCGCGGACTCGGGCTACGGACGGGTCGGCCATCAAGGCCAGAGCTTCAAAGTCCGCCGCGGTTACGGCGCGTTGAGGAGTGCGCAGAGCCAACACCGTCTGGCGAATCTGATCCTGCAGCGTTTGGCCGGGCGCGGGCTTCCAATCGGGACCATTGAGAAGCCGCAGGAATGCCTGGGTGTTTACGCTGGTGACGCGGTTGTTCCGATACAGCAGGGCTTCGGTGTACCACGCGAACAGTTCAAGGAGCGTGATGCCCGGATCGGACGCATTGTAGTTGGTCCATTCCGGTGTGACGACGGGGATTCTGCCGATCGCTTCGTCGACGAGTTGTTGGTAGGTCTTGTCGTCGAGATTGGGAAGGGGAAGGGGCATGGCTTATCCTTCGAACACCATGTTGATTTGATGAGTTCCCGAATAGACAAGGAAGTAAACCGAGGCGAGCGCTCCGGGCGGTTCTTCGGTTAGCGCGATGGCAAGCGATTTCACGAATCGTACACCGGGCACGGAGGCCAGAAGCGCGTAGATTTCAGATTTGTGCGGCTGACGCCCGAAATCCCAACCGGCGCCGTCGCGCCTTCCGGTCAGCGGGTGGAGATAGGCGGCGAGAGCCTGTTGAGCCGCCACTTCCACATCGTTCGAGATATCGAGCGAGGTCAAAGCGACGGTTACCGACACGTCCACTCTGACGAACGGCGGCCCGACCACGGTCAGATCGACTGTGGGAATGTGGTGTAGGTCGAGGTACTGCTGCACATCGGCGAGCAGCGTCACGATCCGGCGCGGGCCTCGCGACGGCCGAAGTCGGGACGACGATAAGGCTGACCTGTCCGGCGGCGAGGTTGGTTCCGGAAGCTTCGAGATTCCGGGTGGGCGCGCACTTGGCGCGAGCAACGGCGGGCGACGCAAGCATGGCGAGATCTTCGTAATCTTCCGCTGTTACGGCTCGTCCGCTGTGGCGCACCGTGCGGGGACCGCGAGCCTGAAGTGATGGCAAATCTTCCGCGGCCGTTCCGCCCGTGGCGGCCTCGTAATTTGTGACGCTGTCCACATAAGGAACGGTGGTTTTCATCTGGGTGATGTTGGCCGCGGGGCGATTACCGGCAGTTCCGCCGCCGGTTCGATAGAGGGCCATGCGGATATTGTTCGATCCCGCGACCGGAATGCGGCCGTTCTGGCCATCGCCGAAGCGAATCTGCCCAGAGAGGCGATCGAGTACATAGTGGCGATCTCCCGGACCCGACGCGTAGAAATCGGGGACTTCGTGCCAGCGAACCCAGATGCCGGTTTGCGTCCACCACGATAGCGTCGGCGCCCTCGTCGCGGAGAATGGAAGCCTGCTCGTCGGACGGAGGCATGGCTGCCTCGCGAACCTGGAGTTGCTGACCCGGGAGTATGGGCGTCCGGGCCGTCGAGAAGACCTGACTTTTGTTCCCGGAGACGAGCCCAGGATCTCGTTGCGGAGCGTGGCGCTCTGGGACGCGGTCACGGTATTGAGGCAGGATGTTGCGAGAGCCGCGGCTCGAGTTCATAATCGCCGCTATCCCAGAGCGCGCGAATCCAGAAGAGATCGGCGCCGTCATCGGAGCGCGAAGTGAAATCCGGCGGCGCGATGAAACTGCAGCATTCCGTCGCGCGTTAGTGCGCTAGTACCGTCGCCGGCAATCAAAGAGGTCCATGTTGCCGTTCCAGTATTGCCAGGTGAGATGCGGCG
Source organism: Terriglobia bacterium (assembly GCA_963767545.1). GTDB lineage: Bacteria > Acidobacteriota > Terriglobia > Bryobacterales > Bryobacteraceae > CAVVFX01. The sequence goes on along the minus strand of CAVYEV010000074.1, from coordinate 12,901 downwards.
GCGATTTGGGGAACGGATTATCCGGAGGCTCGGCGCCATAGGCGAGCGGCGCGACCGAGATGTAGAGGGAGAGCGTACGATTCGGGAAGGCCTGACCTGCCAGGTGCGGAAGCCCATCGACAAGGTTGTTTCCCGGGTGGCTTTGAAGGGCACAAAGGGAAGCGCGGGGGATTCGAAATGCCAATCGTTACAGGTGACGAGCGCGACGGGTTTCTGGTTTGCGACGGTCATCGCGCCGGCTACCTTCAAGGATTGGAACGAAGGGGGAGCCAGGTTGGAAGGCGCCATGGCGGTCGGCCGATTCGACATGCGCGTCGAAACCATAGTTTCCCGAACTGAGGCGTGCGCGAACCCAATATCCGGTAAGTCCATTGATTGGTCCGCGGCTGCGGATCTCCGGTAATCAGCGCGTTGACAGTGCCGCTCTGGGTAAACGCGTTCGTTGAATCCACCTTGATCGGCATCCACGACGAACCATTCCAGTACTCCCAGTTGACTATCGGCTTGCCAAACGCCGCGATCGCGTAGCTGTCGGTGGCTTGAAATGCGAGCGTAGGGGAACTCTGGCTGCGGCCGAATGCCGGACTCATGAGGTAAAGAGTGTCACCAACTTTGGGATGCTCGCCGAAGGGCAGAAAGTCCTTGCTTAGATCAATCGGTTTATCGTTGACGAACGCGGCCTGAATGACGGAATTATCGAAGAAGGACCCGGAGGCCACCTGAATATCGGTTATTTGCGGAAGGTTGTCTTCGGGAATCATGCCGGGTTTCGCCGCGCCGGTTGAAATAGGGACTTCGCCAGCGGCAACGAATCCAGCGAGCCGTGATTCCGTTCACAGCGAGTTTGGGTCCGGGAGATACGGCCTTGAGATTGACTTGCCCAGTGGCGGTTAACCGGTTCGTGGCATCGAGAGACACGGTGATGCCGGTCCAGCGCGATCCGTCCCACGCATCCCACACGATCTCGCGGACACCGGAAAACTGGGCGGGAGCGATCGTGAAACTGACGTAGATGGTGGACGCGAGTGGCGGGGCAAAAAGGATGTCGGGCAGCCCGATATAAAGATCGTGGACCATGACTCGATTACCTTTAAATGCGGAGAGTTCGGCCGTCGAGGCGGGGTCGGCGAGAGCTGTGACGTCATGCTCCAGGTCGGTGCGCGAATCGCGCGCCATGGCTTTGGCGAGTTGAACCGGAGCGACCACGAGTTCCTGGTCGGTTTCGAAGAGTACGGGCGACTGTTCGCCCGGCAAGAGCTGTGCGGCGGCCGGCGTGCCCGCGGGTACGACGGCTTCGCGGGTAGCGCCCGCAGCAAGCGAGAACGTAAGCGGCGCGCGGGCCGGCTTCGGGCGGCAATAGCGTGTTGCCGAGCAGATCCAGGTAGGCGAGGAAATTCTTGTCCGGCGCAAGATTGATGCGCTCGATGACGATTTCGCAGTAGCGCGCAAAGATCTGCGCCAGCGCGAAGCCGAGCCCATCACTGGGTACGCCACCGTTGCGCAGCGCCGATACGATATCGGCGGCGGCGCGCTTATCTATCAGCGGAGTTTGGGAACTCCCGGCCATTAAGCCCCGCCTCCCTGCAGATAGAACGGATAGACCAGATTGAAGGCGTTATTAGTGGCGCGAACGCGGTACGAGATGTCGATCATCACTGTCTGACCGCCGCCCGCGAGGCTCACCTTGACGTCGAGTACGTCGATGCGCGGCTCCCATTTCATCAGCGCTTGCTGGACAGCATGAGTGAGGGTTGCGGCGGTTCCCGCAGTTGCGGTGGCGAACACCAATTCGTGGATGCCGCAGCCAAAATCGGGACGCATCACGCGCTCCCCTTTCGCGGTGCCGAGGATCAGCCAGATGGATTGGCGAACGCTGTCTTCATAAGCCGCGGATGCGATTCTGCCGCTGCTATCCGGTTTGATGGGAAAGTTCCAGCCCGAGCCGAGGAATTTGTTAGCCATGCGATTATCCGATGAAAACGGTCACTCCCGCCGCGACTACCTGGGCGCCAGGTAGATCGCACCCGTTAGCGGGATCGCCCGTTCGCGCGGCGGGCTTTCCGTTGATGTTGACGCTCGAACTTCCATTGACGATCTGCCCTTTGTTCGAAGGCGCGACTGCAAACGATCCGGAGGGCGGAACATGTTGCGGAGAGTTGCTCGCAGTGCTGTCCTTGGTCGCGGCTGGTTGTCCTTCGATATTGACGTCCGCGCTCAGGTCTCCGTCAATTTTGCCAGCGAAGGGAAATATGGTTGGCGTCGGCACCGGGCCGCCGGGAGAGGGCACCAGGACTACGTGATTGTGAATGGCGACGATCTGGTCGCCTTGTTTAGCGGCTGGTTGTCCCATCAGTTGATATCCACCTTCGTGCCTTTGATGACGACGTGCTGGCCCTTGCAGCGTCAGATCGCCTTCGGCTTTAATGGTGATCGAGTTGTTGGATAGATCGAAGACGATGCTGGCGCCCCCATTGGCTCCGATGATTTCGACCTTTTCACTGCCGTCCGTATCGTTGAGGCGAATCAGACTTCCGCTGCGGGACTTTAGGGTACGCATGTTGTTCTTACCGTCGCTGTTCGATTCGGGCGGAGCGTCTTTGCCATTCCAGAGCGAGCCGATGACATAGGGGTATTCGACCGAGCCACGGTCGAATGCGACCAGCACTTCGTCGTCAACTTCGGGAAGGCAGTAGAAGCCGCGGCCGTTGCCCGCCATCGGCGTAGCCACGCGCGCCCAATGACTCTCATCGTCATCGGTCAACCAGGGGAAACGGACTTTTACGCGATTCAGTCCGTCGGGGTCTTTATTGTTCGTCACGATGGCGACAACCACGCCCCAATAGCGCTCGTCCGATTCGCCCTGTGAAATCAGATCGCGAATCATGTCCAGGTTTGTCACGATGCATTCCTCCTGACGGTAAACGCGGTGCGATATCCGTAGCGGGGCGACCACGAATGCGCGGTTGCGGTGATGTAGTACTTGCCGCTGAAGCGATTGCCAGCGCCCGTAATTCGCACGACCTTGCCCGCACGAATATCGGTACGGCCCACGGCCACTCCTTCGCCGGTGATGTAGTCGAGAGCCATCTCGTTGTAAATGCCGCGAGCGATGCTATCGGCCTCCGGCTGCGAACGCAGCGGCTTATCGGCGATGGTGACCGGCGCGTCGCCGAAAGCTTTCTTTGCGGCGGCAGGGCCGGCGGTATCTCCCATGACCGCAAGTTCGTCGCCCGCGGCTGCCTGCGACTGGATATCTTCCTTCTGAACGGGATCCCAGCCTCGAATCTGAACTCCGCTCGATTGAGCGAGCACCGAGAGGCGCGGATAAAACTCGATCAGATCCCGATCCATTTTCAAAGTGAGCGCTTCGCTCTGAGCGATTTGCCGGGGACGGAAATAGAGAATTTTGCTTTCGACTGCGACTTCGTAGCCAATGGCGCGACCCCTGGCCTCAAGGAACTCCAGGTCGGATTGATTGTTCTGGAATACGTACTCGTGCACGACGCCGGAATCGCCCGATTTCGCGGTGAGGCCGGCATCGCCGCTATCTGATCCGCAATTTGGCTGTCGGTGATGTTGGTGAACGACCGCGAGCGGCGAGTGCGCAATAAACGGTGGCGCCGGTCGTAGCCGCGCACCGTGAGGGAGCCGGACTACCGCTCGCGGCGAATGCCGGCTCCAGGCCGGTGATGTCGCCTGTCAGCAAGGATTCGAGCTGTCTGCCATACCCCAGCGAAACCGTAACTTCGCCCCCTGCGGCGAACTGATCGTAGTCCGACCACTTGACCGTGTTACCTTCGAGATCCCAATTGTTCAAGGTGAAGCTGAACATCCCCGGAGCGTCGACATCTTCTTCGACCGCGACCTCGGTAATGTCCCGGTTTGCCTGATCGGGTAAATCTTTACCGCAGACTCGAATTCGGAAGTTGGATGCCGACAGGTCGAGTGAAGCAGTGGCCATCTATACCAATCCTCCTGCCTGCGGCGGAATGACAAGCGGCGAGCCGGACGGAACATCCAGCGGATCGTCGATGCCATTGGCTTCGGCGATGTTGCGCCACGCGCCCGGATCGTCATACTGATGCGCCGCGATGCTGCTGAGCGTGTCGCTGGCGCTCACCGTCAAAGTTGATGTTTCCTCCTGTGGGCTCTTGGAAGCGGCTTCCTCCTGCTTGTCCGTGAACTCGATGAAACTGCACTGAACCGTGGCGCGAACCGGCGTGCCGTCGCTGCGAAAAAGCGTGTAGGTCTCCTGCACGCTTTCGAGCATGCCGGTATAGAGCTTGCCGGAAACACCACCGAAGACTCCCCAAAATATGAGGCACTTGGGTGGACGCCCGAAAGTGGGATCTTTCATCATGAGTTGACGCAACTGATCAGTGGCATCTTTCACGCTGCCGCCCGCCTCGTAAGAATCGAAAAACAATTCAAGGCTCAGGGAGGTGCCATCGCCGCCGGTGAACTGTTTGTCCGGGTCGTCGAGGCCCTTCACCCGCACGGGGTGCCAGCGAGTTCTCGTGGTGAAAGACAATTGCTTCGGATTCAACATTGCCCGGAAGTAAGGCCGGAATTTGCCCCCGGCGACCTCGATCTGGATTTCCAGGTGTTCTATAGCCATCGGCGGCCTCCTCTCCGTTCCCGCTCGATAGCGAGACGGCGCAATAGTTTATACATCGCTTCATCGGCGACCCTGCTTGAACTATCGCCGGAACCGATGTCGGGCGCGGTGGCGTGGCCGGCGCCGGACTCATTGCTATCCTGCGTAGAGATTCGCGGTGAGGTGGTCATCGTCGTGGGAACGTCAGTCGAAATTGAGGTCGCATCCACCATCGCGGAGCGTTGAATGGTTGCGCCGGACGTTCTGGACACGGACATGGGAGAAGGCGCTGCCTGGATCGCCGGCGGCGAATTCGAGAGTCCCGCCGCGGACATGATCGCGCGCTGCAGGATCTTTGGCCGCGCCTCCCGCAGTTGCACGATGGGTCTGGAGGAGTTGGCAGGTGTAGGCAGTGGAGCATCCGGCTGAGAACCGGCGTCGGCGGGCGATTGGCGTATCGTGTCACCGGAAGCGGCTGCGGTCCTTGAAACTTCCTCAACGCGAAACCCTGCAGGATTTTCCGCGGAAATGGCGCGCTCGATAGACCGCGGTGAAGCTGCCGTTGGCGATCTTTGGATTGAGCGCTGAACGTGCCCGGATATCGACACCACGGGACGCACGGCGGCGGCTGGCGCTGCTTCGGAGGTTGGTGACGATGTATTTGCCGTGGCGCGTTGTATCGACGGCGATTCCGGCGAAAGCGTGCGCCGCGGGGTCGTCACTGTTTGGGTAAGCGGCGAAGGGCTCTCGGGCATGCTTTTCTCCGGCGTGTTTGGAAACATCTCTGGCCAACGTACGGGCGGCACGTCGGCAGTATCCGGTGACCAGCGAGCCTGAAGGTCTGCGAGCAGCGGCAGCCGTTCTTGTGCGCGGGACGCAAGGCCAATGCCGAATTCGAGCGGAATCGCGCCCGGCGACGCGGCGTAGCGATGCCAGATAGAGGCGCCCAGGTCGCTCATAGCAGAGTACCCGCAATGGAGATCCCGTGATGCGCAAGTTCGATCGATTCCACGGCGACGGTATTGGAATCGCCGCGAAGTTCGGGACCTGTCCACTTCACGGGGTACGCGTCACGGAATTCCCAGCTCACGGTCCGGTTGCCCTGTTCGTCCATAAGGTGGACCGCGCATTGCTGCCGGATCACAATACCTTGGATCACGGCTTGCAGCCACTCCCAGAGAAGAATGGTATCCGCGACGCCACGCTTGAGAATCAAATTGCCGGGATAGCGAGCGGGGCCGGCAAGTTTATGGATGAACCCGTTGGTTCCACCCTCTCGATATTCGAACACCTCCGTCTCGACGTTAAGTCCGGAGACTTCGCTGAAGCCGCCCGCGGTGATGCCGCCGATTTCAACTTGAAAACGGAATGCGGTGAGCGGCAGATTACGCTTTTGCGGCATTTCCGAAGCTCCTTTCGATTTCCGCGACCCAGCGGACGCGTTCGCGATGATCGAGATTCATAATCTGCTCATAGGGCCAATGAAAATGGCGTGCGATGTAAGCTACTTCCTCGTGCAGCGCCTCCGAGGGGTAGCACGCTACCCCCCCGGGCTTGCAATCTCCACGTCGAATTCCTTTTCACAATGCGGACAACTGACCGGGAGACGATTGTGCCCGTTGTAATTGATTCTGCGATAGAAATCCTGCAAGTAAGCGAGATCCGCGGAGAACAGGGACTCGACCGTCTTCGGATTGATATGAGTCACGGCGCCAAGCTTCACGATCACCCGCGACATCAGAATGATGATGAGGTAGCCGGGGTTCGCCTGCACGCGCGGATCTTTCATGGGCCCGATCTCATCGAAGGCATTTGCCAGCCGCATGACGCCGTCGCGATGGAGGTTGCCCTCCGCGTCAAGATAACCTCGCGGCAGCGTAAAAGGAAATTCAATCTGCATGGCCCCTAGCGTGTGACGATCACTTCGCGCGACTCAAGCCTTCGTGCACGATCTCGAGCGACTCGATAGCCAGCTCATTGCCAGTCGCGTTGAAACTTGGGCCGCTCCACTTGCTGGGCCAGCCCGAAATGAAGTTCCAGCGGACCTTCTCCTGCCCGGTATCGTCAAGCAGGACAATCGAACCGTTGCGCCGCTCCACCGTTCCGGACGCAGCCAGTTCGGCGCCAATTCCAAAGGTCGGTATCGTCGGTTACGCCGCGTTTCAAGCTGATGTTGGAATACTTCACCAGGCCGGGCAATTTGTGAGTCACCAGGCCATCGTTGCCTTCCCGGTAGTCGATCGGATCCTGCGTGCTGTCGAGTCCCGAACACTCCCGGAATCCGGCGCGCGTGATGCCGTCGATCTCGACAAGGAAATGATATGAGCGGTAAGGATCTCTGCGGTCTCCAGTTGCCATGAGTTTGTTCTCCTGTTTCCAGTCCTATAATTGTTAACTCGATGCCTGAGTTGCGATGGTCGCGCCGCTCGCAGTCTGAACGATGCGCACCACCACGAATTCGCTTGGGACGCCGGGCGCCAACCCGATTTCAGTAACCAGCATGCCCAGATCGCGAGTAGCGGGCGGGTTATTTTCGGCGTCGCATTTGACGTAAAAGGAACTCTGCGGCGTTGCTCCGGCGAGCGCTCCGCTTTCATATAAGCGCAGGAAATAGCTGTTGAGCTCGCGCGTGACGAGTGCCCACAGCGCCTCGTTGTTTGGCTCGTAGATAAATCCGGCGAGATTGCGCGAGATCCAGCGTGCCGCGGTGAGAAAGATGCGGCGGGTGCTGACGTATATCCAGGCGGGATCGCTCGAAAGAGTGCGCGCGCCCCAGACGAGAATGCCTCGCCCGGGGAAAGCCCGGATGCAGTTGATTCCCAGCGGATTCAGCGCACCCTGGTCCGCTCCGCTGACGGGAATTTCGACATCCACAACATCTTCGAGCGCAGCGTTGGCGGGTGCTTTGTGTACTCCCGTTTGGGAATCGGCGCGCGCATAGACCCCCGCTACATGGCCGCACGGAGGCATCAATCCCGCACTCGTTCGAATCCAGGGATAATACAGCGCGGCATTCGGGGATCGAATTCCCGCTCGCTGCGCAACCACGCCGCCACCGGGAAGCGAGTCAAGGATCGCGAAACGATCACCCATCAATTGGCAATGGGCGATCAGGGCGGATTGCATGATGGTAACCTGGCCGGGATCCGGTTTCAAATTGCCGGGCTGCCGGTAGCGCATAATGTCGGGCGCGGCGATGAGGTCGATGGTGTCGAGCGAAGAGATTGAATCGAGGCCGATCTGCAGCGCAATTTCCGGCGCGGTAAGATCGTCGAGGCGAACGGCATAACAAAGCGTGCCGCCGTTCGAGAAAAAGCCGCCCACGGCGTTGGCTAAGTAGCTGCCGGCCATCGGACCGCCGAAGCGCGCGATGAAATCAGCGGAGGAAGCCAGCGCAACCGGGGTGTTAACCGCGGCCATCCCGGAGGCATACCCCAGAAATGCAGGCACGCCCGTGCGCAACTCCGCGGGCGGAGTTGGCAAGACTTCCTGGCGGTAAACCCCGGGGGTTACAAATCCCGTCATCGCGCTGTATCTCCTTTACTGCGCGGGGCCGGCCCACTGGCCGATCCGGAAGATTACGAATTCCGCGGGCTTCACGACTGCCACGCCGATTTCGGTAATGACCTGACCCAAATCCCGGATATCGGGCGGATTGGTTTCGGCATCGCATTTCACATAAAAAGCTTCCTGCGGTGTGTTGCCGAACAGTGCGCCGTCCCGCCAGACCTCGGTAAGGAACGCGCTGACGTTGCGGGTAATCTTGGCCCACAGCTTGGAATCGTTGGGCTCAAACACCACCCATTGCGTACCCTGATCGATGGATTTGCGGAGATACAGGAACAAGCGCCGCACGTTCACGTATTTGAAATCGGCGTTCTTATCTCCGCCGATGGTACGGGCGCCCCATACGCGAATGTCGCCGCCGAGAGATCGGATGCAGTTGACGCCATACGGATTGAGACCGTCCTGCTGTGGCTTACCGATCGGGTAGCGTAGATCGAGAGCCCCGAATACCACCTCGTTGGCTGGCGCCTTGTGGACACCGCGCTGCGTATCCACACGCGAATAGATCCCCGCCATGTGGCCGCTGGGCGGTACGTATGAGAGTCCGGTGCCGCTCGGGTTTTGAATTTTGGCCGCGGGGTCGAACACCTGGATCCACGGGAAATAGAGCGCCGCGTAATCGGAATTCGGGGGGAGGACATTTTTATTGTTGGAGGGCGTCAGCAACGTGAGATCGTCGCCCGCAAGGTCTTTGTCCGTATCCAGGATGGCAAAGCGGTCCATGGTGTCCACGGCGCAATGCTGCTCAATTGCGCTTCGAGTTGCGGCATCGGTAATGCCAGGGGCAGCGACGATTGCAATTTCGTCGATTGCGGCGAGCTTCTTGAGGGTCGAGGTTCCGAACGGGGTGACGTCCTTCTCACGCACCACATAGCAGCGAGTCCCGCCGTTGTTGAAGAACCCATAAACAGCGTGGGCCAGATTATGCTGGCCCGCGTCGGTGGAGAAGTCTCCGAACTGCTTGACGAAGTCGGTAAAGGTGGTGCAGAGCTGAACCGCACCCGCTGCGACGACGTTGGCTGGGTTGAGAATGTAAGGTTCGTTAGTGGCGCTGACAGGTTGCGTCGGGTCAAACGCCGAGTTCGAACCGGGCACTTGCACGGTATCGGGGACGATTCCGATGAAAGCAGCCGTGCTAGTCCCAACTCCGGCGATCGGCTTCACGGCCGACGGCGTTTCTTCGACATACACCCCTGGTGAAAGATACGTTGGCATAGATTAGTCTTCCTCCCTCAAGAAAAATTGAACAAATTGTGTACAAAGAGCGTCAAGCACCCGCCAATGCGAAATCCAAAGTCTGTGCTGTACCCGCGGGACCGAGTTTCACAGTCTGCATTAGCGGTTTGAAGCCCTGCGCCAGCACCTGAATCGAGCGATTTCCCGTTTCGAGCCCCGCGAATAAATATTTGCCTTGCTCGTCGCTGCGTGTATTCTCCTGGCCGCCCTGGACGCGTACTTCAGCCATGACAACGGGGTTTCCTCCCCCGGTTACGGCACCGCTCAAGACGGTGGAGGGCAACAAGACTTTTGCAGTCGTGAGTCTGAGATTACCTTGGGCATCTCTTGAGACTGCAAAACTGCTTTGGACCGCGCCGTAGCGGCTGCCCGCTTGTGGAAGCGACGCACTTACCACATAAGGGCCGTCGGGCAAGTCGAGGAAATAAAAAAGTCCCTCTGAATTAGAGAGGGTACGATCCGGCCGGGTGGGCATGGTGTCCCAACCTGCTCCATACTGCAGACTGCGGAGGGCAAGCCAGTCGGTGAAGGCGACCGGGGCGCTGGAGATTTGGATTAGCGCCCCTTCGATTGTTGCGGACGTAGTAGCATCGGTCACCTGACCCGCGATCGCGACTTGATGATGGATTACCACTTGCGCGGACACTACGCCACTCCCACCGTTTGCGACAAGGTATGACGCATATCGACGACCGGCGATCCGGAAACGAATGAATCTGTGGGTTGAACCGAAATCGTCACCGTGAAACTGAGCGCGACCTTTAGCTTTCCGCCGAGCGACTGCCAGAATTCGGAGGCGTTCTGCATTCTCGAAGGTTGCAGAGCGGTAGTTGGCAGCGGCAGGTCTTGACTGGTAAGGCTTCCCTGTAACACTACGCTGGGCAGAATGGGATAACGTAACAGGATCTGTAACACCGCGCCCAGGATGCCGTGTTCATCCACGGTCGGCGCGGGCGCCGATGGGCTTGGCCACGCTGTAATCAGGTATGAACAATCGACGCGCACGGGCGGAGGAGAGTAAGTGCCAGTGCCATCGGGCCCGCGGCGGGAAACTGGTTCGTTGCTTCGTACGTCGCGGTTCTCGCGAACATCGTAAAGAAACAAATCAATTGCCGGAAGAGTGACAGCGGCGGGCGGAAATTGATTGTCGGGAGCGGCGAAACTGATGCTGACCTGCTCAACGAGCACGGAAGGCAATTCGCGCTTCAGCAGTTCTTCGAGCGATTTGTCAAGATCCTGCAACATAAGCGGAAAACTTCCGTCTTTAACACGAGTATCAAAGCTACTACAGATTTTCACGTGGCGCAACCATCGTGCATAATCCGCATAATCCGCACGTCGGTTAGTGCGCTTTACGTTGAATAAATATCTCACGGATGATTTGCGCTTGTCAGGAATTGTAGCAATCGATACAGCCCGTTGAACTGTCAAACAGATATCGGAAATAGAGCAGATGTAAATAGCTGCACGGATAAATCAATAATCCCCGAAATCCAGATGAGTTATGACGGTGCGCATCTTCCGGTATTCGAGCTTCGTGGCGCGGATCAGATGACTCATGCCGACCGGGCTTGCATTGTCTGAAGCGGCCAGGAACGCGGCTAACAGAGCAATGTTGCGGATACTGCCTCCCGACACTTCGAAGCGCCGCGCCATGAATGGCAGATCGAGATCGGGATTGAGCGGGCTATTTTTGGGCCACACATTCTCCCAAATGCGTAGCCGGTCCCCCGCATCCGGCATGGGAAATTCGATAGTCGCGTGCAGGCGCCTGGTAAAGGCGTCGTCCATGTTCTTGCAGAGATTCGTGGCCAAAATCGCGAGGCCATCGTGTTCTTCCATTTTCTGCAGAAGGTAATTGGTTTCGATATTGGCATACCGGTCGTGCGCGTCCTGCACGGCAGTGCGCTTCCCGAATAGCGCATCGGCCTCGTCGAAAAATAGAATGGCGTTGCTGCTGCGCGCTTCCGAGAAGATTCTGGTGAGATTTTTCTCGGTTTCTCCGATGTATTTGCTGACAACGGTGGACAGGTCGATTTTGTACAGGTCAAGTCCCAATTCATTGGCCATGGCTTCCGCCGCCATTGTCTTGCCCGTGCCCGACGATCCGGAAAAGAGTATATTGATCCCTCTGCCATAGAGCTTGCCGCCAAAACCCCATGAATCGAAGACGCGCGCGCGGTGTTTCACCGCATCGCAAATCTCTCGAAGGTGGCGAAGACGCTCGGGCGGGAGCACCAGATCGTCCAAGGAGTAGCGAGGAACAATGTGCGCGGCCAGTTTCGACAATTTTCCATTCGATCGCGAGCGGCACGCTATCAGCAGATCGCTCATGGTCACCGCCTCTTCGCGCTGACCGCGCCATTGCGCGAGGCTGCGCGCGACCGCCATCGCTTCACCGATCTGTCCACCGGTAAAGCTGAAGGTATTGGCGAGCGCATCGAGATCGGCGTCCACAGTCCCGGCAATTTTTTTCCAGAGAGCCAAACGCGTTTCGAACTCCGGTATGCCGAAACTCACGCGCGCGAAGCGGCTCGTGAGAAGAAATCCCGGCGGCTCCCACGTTTCCTCTCCAGCAAGGATCGTGGTGCTTGCGCAACTGGAAATTGCGCGCATGAGTCCATCGTAGTGAGCGCGCTTGGCATCGTCCAGGAAGCTGTCAAACTCGTCAACGAAAAGAAAGGCTCCATGCAATTGACAGTCGCGTTGCAGAAGGCGGAGTTTCGCATCGAAGTCGTTCGACGACGCGAGCTGTGAGCCATTCGCGATCATCAAACGCACGCCGCGATGACAGCACATGGCTTCGGCGCACGATTTCTTTCCCGCTCCTTGGGGGCCTTGAAAGTGCAAGACCACGGGCTCTCCGTCGAAGCGCAAAAGTCCGCGCACCTGATCTGGCGCAAACAGCAGATCGGTAAAAGAGCACACCGGCTCGATCATTCGGGCCATAGGATGAAGCCGCGGATCGGGAATCGCTCCTCCGGCAAGAAAGTTTACGATGCCGGAATCCGCCTTCAGCGTCTTTGCGACGAGCGATAAGTTCAAGTTGGCCGAATCTTCGCGGAGTTCGACCAGACTGTGGCGAAGTAGTGAAGCCCGCGGTTCAAACCGCGCCCGCACAGCCAGTTTTTCTTTCATTGACCGGCACAACAGGTTCAGCGCAAGATCGACCGTGGCGGACTTTCTTGTGACGTCGTCATGCAGAAAAGCATACAGGCGCTCGTACCGGAGGTCCAGTTCAGGCGCCAATGCAATAAGCAGGATATCGATATCGAGTCTCGCCAGATTGAAGGCACGAGTAAGTTCGCGAACGCGGAGTACGATACCTCGTGTTTCGCTGGCGTCCGCCAATTGAGAAATCCTCTGCAATGCCCTGTCGGCATCCGTCTGGAAGTCCTCGCGTAACGGCTCAGATGCCCACTGCGGCAGGCCGGAGGAGTTGTTCAACAGGCGATCGACTTCAGCATCGGAGACATACAGACCCTGGAATTGAGTATCGGC
>CAVYEV010000073.1:0-27599 GCA_963767545.1 Terriglobia bacterium | reverse complement strand
ATGGTGATCGAGTTGTTGGATAGATCGAAGACGATGCTGGCGCCCCCATTTGCTCCGATGATTTCGACCTTTTCACTGCCGTCCGTATCGTTGAGGCGAATCAGACTTCCGCTGCGGGACTTTAGGGTACGCATGTTGTTCTTACGGTCGCTATTCGATTCGGGGGGAGCATCTTTGCCATTCCAGAGCGAGCCGATGACATAGGGGTATTCGACCGAGCCGCGGTCGAATGCGACCAGCACTTCGTCGTCAACTTCGGGAAGGCAGTAGAAGCCGCGGCCGTTGCCCGCCATCGGCGTAGCCACGCGCGCCCAATGACTCTCATCGTCATCGGTCAACCAGGGGAAACGGACTTTTACGCGATTCAGTCCGTTGGGGTCTTTGTTGTTCGTCACGATGGCGACAACCACGCCCCAATAGCGCTCGTCCGAATTGCCCTGGAAATCAGATCGCGAATCATGTCCAGGTTTGTCACGATGCGTTCCTCCTGACGGTAAACGCGGTGCGATATCCGTACCGGGGCGACCACGAATGCGCGGTTGCGGTTATGTAGTACTTGCGGCTGAAGCGGCTGCCCGCGCCCGTAATTCGCACGACTTTGCCCGCGCGAATATCAGTGCTGCCTACGGCCACCCCTTCGCCGGTGATGTAGTCGAGAGCCATCTCGTTGTAAATGCCGCGAGCAACACTCTCGGCCTCCGGCTGCGAACGCAACGGTTTGTCGGCGATGGTGAGCGGCGCGTCGCCGAAGGCCCTTTTTGCGACCGCCGGGCCGGCGGTATCTCCCATGACGGCGAGTTCGTCGCCAGCGGTTGCCTGCGACTGAATATCTTCCTTCTGAACGGGGTCCCAGGCTCGAATCTGAACTACGCTCTATTGAGCGAGCACCGAGAGGCGCGGATAAAACTCGATCAGATCCTGATCGATTTTCAAAGCGAGCGCTTCGCTCTGCGCGATTTGCCGAGGACGGAAATAGAGAATTTTGCCTTCGACTGCGACTTCATAGCCAATGGCGCGACCCCTGGTCTCAAGGAACTCGAGGTCGGATTGATTGTCTGCAATACGTACTCGTGCACCACGCCGGAGTCGCCCGATTTCGCGGTGAGGTCGGCGTCGCCCGCTACCTGATCCGCAATTTGGCTGTCGGTGATATCGGTGAACGACCTCGGCGGCGAGTGCGCAATAAACGGTGGCGCCGGTCGTAGCCGCGTACCGTGAGGAGCCGGATACCGCTCGCGGCGAATACCGGCTCGAGACCGGTGATGTCGCCTGTCAGCAAGGAATCGAGCTGTTTGCCATACCCCATCCAAACAGTAACTTCGCCCCTGGGGCGAACCGATCGTAGTCCGACCACCGGACCGAGTTGCCTTCGAAATCCCAATTGTTCAGGGTAAAGGTGAACATCCCGGGAGCGTCGACGTCTTCTTCGACCGCCACCTCGGTGATGTCCCGGTTTGCCTGATCGGGCAAATCTCTGTCGCCGACTCGAATTCGGAAGTTGGATGCCGACAGGTCGAGTGAAGCTGTGGCCATTTATGCCAACCCTCCTGTCTGTGGTGGAATGACAAGCGGCGAGCCGACGGAACGTCCAGTGGATCGTCGATGCCATTGGCTTCGGCGATATAGCGCCACGCGCCCGGATCGTCATACTGATGCGCCGCGATGCTGCTGAGCGTGTCGCTGGCGCTCACCGTCAGGTCGATGTTTCCTCCTGTGGGCTCTTGGAAGCGGCTTCCTCCTGCTTGTCCGTGAACTCGATGAAACTGCACTGAACTGTGGCGCGAACCGGTGTGCCGTCGCTGCGAAAAAGCGTGTAGGTCTCCTGTACGCTTTCGAGCATGCCGGTGTAGAGCTTGCCGGAAACACCACCGAAGACTCCCCAAAATATGAGGCACTTGGGGGGACGCCCGAAAGTGGGATCTTTCATCATGAGTTGACGTAACTGATCGATGGCATCCTTCACGCCGCCGCCGGCCTTGTAAGAATCGAAAAACAATTCGAGGCTCAGGGAGGTGCCATCGCCGCCGGTGAACTGTTTGTCCGGGTCGTCGCGACCCCTCACACGCACCGGATGCCAGCGAGTTCTGGTGGAGAAAGATAGTTGCTTCGGATTGAACATCGCCCGGAAATAAGGTCGAAAGTTGCCTCCGGGTACCTCCATCTGGATTTCCAGGTTTTCTAGAGCCACCGGCGGCCTCCTCTGCGTTCGCGCTCGATAGCGAGACGGCGAAGTAATTTGTGCATCGTTTCGTCTGCGAGCCCGCTTGAACTATCGCCGGAACCGATATCGTGGTCGGCGGGGCGGTCAGCGGGGACTGGTTGCTAACCTGCGTGGACATTCGCGGGGAGGTGGTCATGATCGAGGGAATGTCTGTCGAAATTGAAGTCGCATCTACCATAACGGACCGTTGAATGGTTGCGCCGGACGTATGGGACGCGGATATGGGAGAAGCGGCTGCCTGGATCGCGGGCGACGAATTCGAGAGTCCCGCCGAGGACATGATCGCGCGCTGCAGGATCTTTGGCCGCGCCTCTCGCAGTTGCACGATGGGTCTGGAGGATTTGGCCGGTGTGGTCAGTGGAGCATCCGGCCCAGGATCGGTGGCAGCCGAGGACTGGCGTCTCGCATCGGCAAAAGCGGCTGCGGTCTTCGAAGCTTCTTCAACGCGGAACGCGGCAGGATTTTCCCCGGAAATGGCGTGCTCGATAGACTGCGGTGAAGCTGCCGATAACGATCTTTGAATTGAGCGCTGAACGTGCCCGGTTATCGATACAAGGGACGCACGGCGGTTACTGGCGCTGCATCGGAGATTGGAGACGATGTGTTTGCGATGGCGCGTTGTATCGACGGCGATTCCGGTGAGAGCGTGCGCCGCGGGTTCGTCACTGTTTGGATAGGTGACGTAGGTTCTCCGCTATTGGAAACATTCCGTCCAACGTATGGGCGGCACGTCGGCAATATCCGGCGACCAGCGAGCCTGAAGGTCTGCGAGCAGCGGCAGGCGTTTTCTGTCCCTCGCGACACGAGGCCAATGCCGAACTCCAGTGGAATCGCGCCGGCGACGCCGCGTAGCGATGCCAGATGAGATCGCTGAGACCGCTTATATCAGAGTCCCGCCATGGAGATCCCGTGATGCGCAAGTTCGATCGATTCCACCGCGACGGTGTTGGAGTCGCCGCGGGTTCCGGACCTGTCCATTTCACGGGGTATGCGTCACGGAATTCCCACTCACAGCCCGATTGCCCTGCTCGTCCATGAGATGGACCGCGCATTGCTGCCGGATCACGATGCCTTGGATCACGGCTTGCAGCCACTCCAGAGAAGGATGGTATCCGCGACGCCGCGCTTGAGAATCAAATTGCCGGGATAGCGAGCGGGGCCGGCAAGTTTATGGATGAACGCGTTGGTTCCACCCTCTCGATATTCGAACACCTCCGTCTCGACGCTAAGCCCGGAGACTTCGCTGAAGCCGCCCGCGGTGATGCCGCCGATTTCAACTTGAAAACGGAACGCGGTGAGCGGCAAATTACGCTTTTGCAGCATTTCCGAAGCTCCTTTCGATTTCCGCAACCCAGCGGACGCTTCGCGATGATCGAGATTCATAATCTGCTCATACGGCCAATGAAAATGGCGTGCGATGTAAGCTACTTCCTCGTGCAGCGCCTCCGAGGGGTAGCTCGCTACCCCCCCGGGCTTGCAATCTCCACGTCGAATTCCTTTTCACAATGCGGACAACTGAACGGCAGACGATTGTGCCCGTTGTAATTGATTCTGCGAAGAATCCTGCAAGTAAGCGAGATCCGCGGAGAACAGGGACTCGACCGTCTTCGGATTGATATGGGTCACGGCGCCAAGCTTCACGATCACCGCGCGACATCAGAATGATGACGAGGTAGCCGGGGTTCGCCTGCACGCGCGGATCTTTCATGGGCCCGATCTCATCGAAGGCATTTGCCAGACGCATGACCCCGTCGCGATGGAGGTTGCCCTCCGCATCGAGATAACCTCGAGGCAGCGTAAAAGGAAATTCAATCTGCATTGCCCCTACCGTGTGACGATCACTTCGCGCGACTCAAGCCTTCGTGCACGATCTCGAGCGACTCGATAGCCAGCTCGTTGCCGGTCGCGTTGAAACTCGGGCCGCTCCACTTGCTGGGCCAGCCGAAATGAAGTTCCAGCGGACCTTCTCCTGGCCGGTATCGTCTAGCAGGACAATCGAACCGTTGCGCCGCTCCACAGTTCCCGATGCAGCCAGTTGGCGCCATTCCAAAGGTCGGTATCATCGGTTACGCCGCGTTTCAAGCTGATGTTGGAATACTTCACCAAGCCGGGTATTTTGTGAGTCACCAAGCCGTCGTTGCCTTCCCGGTATTCGATTGGGTCCTGTGTGCTGTCGAGTCCAGAACACTCCCGAAATCCGGCGCGCGTGATGCCGTCGATCTCCACGAGGAAATGATATGAGCGGTAAGGATCTCTGCGGTCTCCAGTTGCCATGAGTTTGTTCTCCTGTCTCCAGTCCTATAAATTGTTAATTCGATGCCTGAGTTGTAATGGCCGCGCCGCTCGCAGTCTGAACGATCCGCACCACAATGAATTCGCTTGGACGCCGAGCGCCAACCCGATTTCAGTAACCAGCATGCCCGCATCGCGAGTAGCGGGCGGGTTAGTTTCGGCGTCGCACTTGACGTAAAAGGAACTTTGCGGCGTTGCTCCGGCGAGCGCTCCGCTTTCATATAAGCGCAAGAAATAGCCACTGAGTTCGCGCGCAACAAGCGCCCAGAGCGCCTCGTTGTTGGGCTCGTAGATAAATCCCGTGAGATTGCGCGAGATCCAGCGGACCGCGGTAAGAAAGATGCGGCGGGTGCTAACGTATATCCAGGCGGGATCGCTCGAAAGAGTGCGCGCGCCCCATACGAGAATGCCCCGGCCGGGGAAAGCCCGGATGCAGTTGATTCCCAGCGGATTCAACGCTCCCTGCTCCGCTCCGCCGACGGGAATTTCGACATCCACAACATCGTCGAGCGCTGCGTTGGCCGGCGCTTTGTGTACTCCCGTTTGGGCATCGGTGCGCGCGTAAACGCCTGCTACATGGCCGCAGGGAGGCATTAATCCCGCACTCGTTCGAATCCAGGGATAATACAGCGCGGCATTCGGGGATCGAATTCCTGCCCGCTGCGCAACCACGCCGCCACCGGGAAGAGAGTCGAGGATCGCGAACCGATCACCCATCAATTGGCAGTGGGCGATGAGGGCGGATTGCATGGTGGTAACCTGGCCGGGATCCGGTTTTAAATTTCCGGGCTGCCGGTAGCGCATAATGTCGGGCGCGGCGATGAGGTCGATGGTGTCGAGGGCAGCCAGCGGATCAAGGCCGCGCTGCAGTGCAAGTTCCGGCGCCGGAGTGTCGTCGAGACGCACCGCATAACAGAGCGTTCCGCCGTTCGAGAAAAAGCCGCCCACAGCGTTGGCTAAGTAGCTGCCGGGCATCGGACCGCCGAAACGCGCGGTGAAATCGGCGGCGGAAGTCAGCGCAACTGGGGTATTAACCGCGGCGGCCCCGGAGGCATACCCCAGAAATGCAGGCACGCCCGTACGCAACTCCACGGGTGGAGTTGGCAACACTTCCTGGCGGTAAACCCCGGGGGTTACGAATCCCGTCATCGCGCCGGATCTCCTTTACTGCGCAGGGCCGGCCCACTGGCCGATCCGGAAGATCACGAAATCCGCGGGCTTCACGACTGCGACGCCGATTTCGGTAATGACCTGGCCTAAATCCCGAATGTCCGGCGGATTGGTTTCGGCATCGCATTTCACGTAGAAGGCTTCCTGCGGTGTGTTGCCGAACAGCGCGCCGTCGCGCCAGACTTCGGTGAGGAACGCGCTGACGTTGCGCGTAATCTTGGCCCACAGCTTGGAATCGTTGGGCTCAAACACCACCCATTGCGTACCCTGGTCGATGGATTTGCGGAGATACAGGAACAAGCGCCGCACGTTCACGTATTTGAAATCGGCGTTCTTATCTCCGCCGATGGTACGGGCGCCCCATACGCGAATATTGCCGCCGAGCGACCGGATGCAATTGACGCCATATTGATTGAGGCCGTCCTGCTGTGGCTTGCCGATCGGGTAGCGTAGATCTAGGGCGCCGAATACGACCTCGTTGGCGGGCGCCTTGTGGACACCGCGCTGAGTATCGACACGCGAATAGATCCCCGCGATGTGGCCGCTGGGCGGGACGTACGAGAGTCCTGTGCCGCTCGGGGTTTGAATTTTGGCCGCAGGGTCGAACACCTCGATCCACGGGAAATAGAGCGCCGCGTAATCGGAATTCGGGGGGAGGACATTCTTATTGTTGGAGGGCGTCAGCAAAGTGAGATCGTCGCCCGCAAGGTCTTTGTCGGTGTCCAGGATGGCAAAGCGGTCCATGGTATCCACCGCGCAATGCTGCTCAATTGCGCTTCGAGTTGCAGCGTCCGTGATGCCCGGGGCGGCGACAATTGCGATTTCGTCGATGGCGGCGAGTTTCTTGAGGGTCGAGGTTCCGAGTGGGGTGACGTCCTTCTCACGCACCACATACAGCGAGTTCCGCCGTTATTGAAAAACCCATAAACTGCGTGGGCCAGATTATGCTGGCCGGCGTCGGTGGAGAAATCTCCGAACTGCTTGACGAAGTCGGTGAACGTGGTGCATAGCTGAACTGCACCCGCCGCGACGACGTTGGCTGGGTTGAGAATGTAAGGTTCGTTAGTGGCGCTGACAGGTTGCGTGGTCAAACGCCGAATTCGAACCGGGTACCTGCACGGTATCGGGGACGATTCCGATGAAAGCAGCCGTGCTTGTCCCGACTCCGGCGATCGGCTTGACGGCCGAAGGCGTTTCCTCGACATACACCCCTGGTGAAAGATACGTTGGCATCGATTAGTCTTCCTCCCTCAAGAAAAATTAAATAAATTGTCTACAAAGAGCGTCAAGCACCCGCCAATGCGAAATCCAAAGTCTGCGCCGTACCCGCGGGACCGAGTTTCAGCGTCTGCACCAGCGGTTTGAAGCCCTGCGCCAGCACCTGAATCGAGCGATTTCCCGTTTCGAGCCCGGCGAATAAATATTTGCCTTGCTCGTCGCTGCGTGTATTCTCCTCGCCGCCCTGGACGCGTACTTCAGCCATGACAACGGGCTTTCCTGCCCCGGTCACAGTGCCGCTTAATACCGTGGAGGGGGACAAAACTTTTGCAGTCGTGGGTCTGAGATTGCCTTGGGCATCTCTTGAGACTGCAAAATTGCTTTGAGCCGCGCCGTAGCGGCTGCCCGCTTGAGGAAGTGAGATATTTACGACATAAGCACCGTCTGGTAAATCGATAAAATAAAAAAATTCCTCCGAGTTTGAGTGAGTACGATCTGGCCGCGTGGGCATGGTATCCCAACCTGCTCCATCTGCAGGCTACGGAGGGCAAGCCAGTCAGTGAATGCGGCCGGCGCGCTGGAGATTTGGATTAGCGCCCCTTCGATTGTTGCGGCCGTCGCAGCATCGGTTACCTGACCCGCGATCGCTACTTGATGATGAATTACCACTTGCGCAGACACTACGCCACTCCCACAGTTTGCGACAAGGTATGACGCATATCGACGACCGACGATCCGGAAACGAATGAATCTATGGGTTGAACCGAAATCGTTACCGTGAAACTGAGCGCCACCTTTAGCTTTCCGCCGAGCGACTGCCAGAATTCGGAGGCGTTCTGCATTCGCGAAGGCTGCAGAGCGGTAGTTGGCAACGGCAGGTCTTGGCTGGTAAGGCTTCCCTGTAACACTACGCTGGGCAGAATGGGATATCGTAACAGGATCTGCAACACGGCGCCCAGGATGCCATGTTCGTCCACGGTCAGCGCTGGCGCGGATGGGCTCGGCCACGCTGTAATCAGGTATGAACAATCGACGCGCACGGGCGGAGGGGAATAAGTGCCAGTGCCATCGGGCCCGCGGCGAGAAACTGGTTCGTTGCTTCGTACGTCGCGGTTCTCGCGAACATCGTAGAGAAACAAATCAATTGCCGGAAGAGTGACAGTTGCTGGAGGAAATTGATTGTCGGGAGCCGCTGAAATTTATGCTGACTTGCTCGACGAGTACGGAAGGTAATTCGCGCTTCAGCAGTTCTTCGAGCGATTTGTCCAGATCCTGCAACATAATCGTAATAACTTCCGTCTTTAACGGGAGTATCAAAGCTACTACAGATTTTCACGTGGCGCAACCATCGTGCATCACCCGCATATGCCCATCTAGTTAGTGCGCATTCTTTGAATAAATATCTCGCAAATAATTTGCTCTTGTCAGAATTTCTTGATAATTGATCCAGCCCGTTGAACTGTCAAATAGATATCGGAGATAGAGCAGGTGTAAATAGCGCCAACTGGTAAATCAATAATCCCCGAAATCCAGATTAGTTATGACCGTGCGCATCTTCTGATATTCGAGCTTCGTTGCGCGCATCAGGTGATTCATGCCGATCGGGTGTGCATTGTCTGAAGCGGCCAGGAATGCGGCTAAGAGAGCAATGTTGCGGATACTGCCTCCTGACACTTCGAAGCGCGGCGCCATGAATTGCAGATCGAGATCGGGATTGAGCGGGCTATTCTTGGGCCACACATTTTTCCAGATCGTAGCCGGTCTCCGCGTCCGGCATGGGAAATTCGATGGTCGTGTGAAGGCGCCTGGTAAAGGCGTCGTCCATGTTCTTGCAGAGATTGGTGGCCAAAATCGCGAGACCGTCGTGTTCTTCCATTTTCTGCAGGAGGTAGTTGGTTTCGATATTGGCATACCGGTCGTGCGCGTCCTGCACGGAAGTGCGTTTTCCGAACAGCGCGTCGGCCTCATCGAAAAATAGAATGGCGTTACTGCTGCGCGCTTCCGAGAAGATCTTCGTGAGATTTTTCTCGGTCTCTCCGATATATTTGCTGACGACAGTGGACAGGTCGATTTTATACAGGTCGAGTCCCAATTCGTGAGCCATCGCTTCCGCCGCCATCGTTTTGCCGGTACCCGACGATCCGGAAAACAGGATATTGATCCCTTTGCCATAGAGTTTGGCGCCGAAACCCCACGAATCGAAGAGCGCGCGCGATGTTTAACCGCGTCGCAAATCTCTCGAAGCTGGCGGAGACGCTCGGGCGGGAGCACCAGATCGTCCAAGGCGTAACGAGGAGTAATGTGCGTGGCGAGCTTCGACAGCTTTCCATTGGATCGCGAGCGGCACGCGATCAGCAGATCGTCATGGTCACCGCGTCTTCGCGCTGACCGCGCCATTGCGCGAGGTTGCGCGCTACCGCCATGGCTTCGCCGATCTGCCCACCGGTAAAGCTAAACGTATTGGCGAGCGCCTCGAGATCGGCGTCCGCCGTTCCGGCAACTTTTTTCCAGAGCGCCAACGCGTTTCGAACTCCGGATGCCGAACTCACGCGCGCGAAGCGGCCCCGGAGAAGAGATCCCGGCGGCTCCCACGTTTCCTCTCCAGCAAGGATAGTGGTGCTTGCGCAACTGGCAATTGCGCGCATGAGCCCATCGTAGTGAGCCGCTTGGTCTCGTCCAGGAAGCTGTCAAACTCGTCAACGAAAAGAAAGGCTCGATGCAATTGACAGTCGCGTTGCAGAAGCCGGAGTTTCGCATCGAAGTCGTTCGACGACGCCAATTGTGAGCCACTCGCGATAATCAGTCGAACGCCGCGATGACTGCACATGGCTTCGGCGCACGATTTCTTTCCCGCTCCTTGGGGGCCCTGAAAGTGCAAGACCCCGGGCTCTCCGTTGAAGCGCAAGAGTCCGCGCACATGATCTGGCGCAAGCAGCAGATCGGTAAAAGAGCACACCGGCTCGATCATTCGGGCTACGGGGTGAAGCCGCGGATCGGGAATCGCTCCTCCGGCAAGAAAGTCTACGATGCCGGAATCCGCTTTCAGCGTTTTTGCGAGCAGCGACAAGTTCAAGTTGGCTGGATCTTCGCGGAGTTCGATCAGACTGTGGAGAAGTAGTGAAGCCCGCGGTTCAAACCGCGCCCGCACAGCCAGTTTTTCTTTCATTGACCGGCACAACAGGTTCAGCGCAAGATCGACCGTGGCGAACTTTCTTGTAACGTCATCATGCAGGAAAGCATAAAGGCGCTCGTATCGGAGGTCCAGTTCAGGCGCCAATGCAATAAGTAGGATATCGATATCGAGTCTCGACAGATTGAAGGCACGAGTAAGTTCGCGGACGCGAAGTACGATACCTCGTGTTTCGCTGGCGTCCGCCAACTGAGAAATCCTCTGCGATGCCCTATCCACAGCCATCTGGAAGTCCTCGCGTAACGGCTCAGATGCCCACTGCGGCAGGCCGGAGGAGTTATCCAACAGGCGATCGACTTCAGCATCGGAGACATACAGACCCTGTAATTGAGGATCGGCATGCTGAAGCTCACGCGCCGACCGGACGCGCGCCTGAACCAGTATGTCGATACGGCGCAGCTCTGCTAAAAGATGCGACTCGGAATCCTCGAAGTACTCCATCCTAGGTTCAGATTGTACCGCCATCAATTTCGGTTTATCGTGACAGACTTATCCAATGCAAAGATGATCCTGAAAATCCCCGATAAGTAACGGTATGAGACCGGACTGCTCTCAAATCCACGCGCACGATCCAATTGGTGAAGGTTCAGGACGTGCGCGTCGATCAGAGCCTTGGGTAGCGACTTCTCGGAGTTGGCAGCTTATCGATTCAGACAGCGGGTGAATCGAGCCGCCTGGTTGTGCTGGATATCGACAGGCCGCAGGAAATTTCCGATGACATTTTGAGACGAGCGGAGTTAATTAGCGGAAACGGCTCACGGAGTGTAACTGTGCGACGTTGTTAGAATCAGGATGCTCCGTTATTAACGATGATCCGTCTATTCCGCTCGATCTGGATTTGGTCTGCCAGCGCCTCTCTCGTCTTGACCTGGGTCCCCATAATAGTTTTAGTCCGGCTGTTTGATCAGGCGCCATGGCTGCGAACGGCGCGTTCTTTTCGCTGTCTCGGGCGCATGCTGGCGAGGATCAGTCCCTGGAGAATTCACATTGCCGGGGAAGAGAATGTCGACTCCGATAGTGTGTACGTGGTGGTCAGCAACCATCAATCGCTGGCTGACATACCGGTGCTTGCACATCTGAAACTGAACACCAAATGGCTGGCCAAGGCTGAGTTATTCCGCTTCCCCGTGTTGGGCTGGATGATGCGCATGGCAGGTGACGTTCCAGTGGATCGATCGGATACCCGCAAAGCCGCCAGAGCGATATTGCAGTGCGGCCGGTACCTGCGGCAACGCTGCTCGGTGGTCTTCTTTCCCGAAGGTACGCGATCGCTTGACGGCCAGGTGCTACCGTTTAACGAAGGTCCATTTCAGCTTGCCATTCGTGAACGAGTTTCGATTCTGCCGCTGGTGGTCGAGGGTTCCGGGTCGGCGCTGCCGAAGGATTCGTGGGTCTTCGGCGCAACACAGGACATCCACTTGAGAATCTTAGAGGCTGTCTCCGTGGATGGTTGGAACATCAAACAGACGACCGCGTTGCGCGATATGGTCCACGCAAGAATCGTGGTCGAACTTGAGCGGATGCGCGGGGCCGCGGTAGCTTTACCCTCCGGCGCGAACCGAAACAGCGCGATGTGACGAACAGTCCGCAATCGGGACACACAGGCGCGGAGCCATGCCCAAGCATTGTCCAGTGGTAACAGCGTTGCACTCCTTCGAAAGATGGAGTCGCAGGCATGAGGAATATCGTTCAACTTGTCGGACCGCACGGATCGGTCGAGATTCTGGGCGTTAAATTGGTGGGTTTCAATGCGGAAAACGGGCGGAAGCTTCTCTTCTCGATTGCGTTTCTCATTCTGGTATGGCTGCTGGGACGTGGACTCAAGTGGCTGACCGCCGCAGTGGGAGGTGGGAAAAACGAGCGCCGGGTTTTCTGGACTCGACAAGGCATCTCTATTACAGTCGCGCTGGTCAACATCATCGGCCTGCTCTCGATCTGGTTCGACGACCCCACACGCCTCGCGACCGCTATCGGGCTCGTTACCGCCGGGCTAGCATTCGCCTTGCAACGAGTGGTTACGGCGCTTGCCGGCTACATTCTCATCCTGCGGGGTAAGACATTCAACGTGGGAGACCGGATCACCATGGGCGGAATTCGCGGCGACGTGGTGGGATTGGGCTTCCTGCAGACCGTGATTATGGAAATGGGGCAACCGCCGGAGGCTCAAAACGCCGACCCGGCGATGTGGGTGGAGGCGCGGCAATACAGCGGGCGCATTGTCAGCGTCACCAATGCTAAGGTCTTCGACGAGCCTGTTTATAATTACACCAGAGATTTCCCTTTCCTCTGGGAAGAGATGCATCTGCCCATCTCTTATTCGGCGGATCGCAATAAGGCGGAACAGATTCTCCTCGATGCGGTGCGGAGACATACAAAAGACATTGCTGAAATCGGGGAAGAGGCTTTAAAAGAGTTGGAGAGGCGATACTTCCTCAAACGCTCCGAGCTCGGACCGCGGGTGTTCGTTCGTCTCACGGATAACTGGGTCGAACTGGCGGTACGCTTTGTGGTGGAGGACCACGGCATAAGGGAGCTAAAGAACCAGATCAGCCGCGATATCCTCGATGCATTGGACACTGCTGGAATAGGCATCGCTTCGGCAACCTATGATGTGGTGGGTATGCCTCCGCTTAAGGTTCAAGTCCTGGCGCCGGAAGGGCAGCCAAATTCTCCCGCTAGCTCCTAAAGTTTTTCGAAATTGTACCGGTTAGCCAAGTAGGCGGCCGATAGACGGATAAGAGTCAAGTTTCCCGAAGGAGCTACTGGGGCTCCAAATGTAAAGCCCGGGATAATAGCACGGGCCTTACCCCAATCTATGGGCGGAAAGGGGGTGTTGCGTACTGCGTATTTACCTCGTTGTACGTAGTAAGTTCAAATTCTTGAACTTACTCAAAGTTTGGCTGCGGTTCATACTGAATCGCCGTAGCTTTGACGGGCTGGGGCTCATTGCCATGAGCTTCAGCCCTACGTACACAATACCTCAACCTGCGAATGCCGTCTATGGTACTGCCAGTTTGCAAGGTACTACCCCGTGCTAGCGCTAACTCAACTCGCTCCACTCCACCACTCGTCGCTCGTAAATCGACTTCCTCCCCAGCAACGCGGTCAATGTCGACATCCGCGCGGACTCCGCGTTGTTCAGCGGTGTCTTCCGGCCTTTCGCGTTGTCGATAAACGCCGCGAGCGACATATAGGTAGAGTCTTTGCCCGCGTCGGGAACTTCGAGTTGCTTCTCGCCGCGCTTATCCAGTTCGGTCCATTTGGCAGTCGCCAGATCGATCGCGCCGTGAGAGCCATACACCCGTTCCTTGATCCCCGAGAAACC
The DNA here is from genome assembly GCA_963767545.1 of Terriglobia bacterium. Lineage (GTDB taxonomy): Bacteria > Acidobacteriota > Terriglobia > Bryobacterales > Bryobacteraceae > CAVVFX01. The sequence continues at coordinate 14,183 of CAVYEV010000073.1, read as the reverse complement.
GGGCGGATCGAAGAAGATGTGGCTGAATTCAAACCGCACATCATTAGGGAATTCGTAGATAACTGCGTAATTGTCCATGGTGGTCCGCCCCGGCGGCAAGTTCTTATAGACGCTCACGCCACCGCTGCCGAACGCGCGAAGAGGATGCGTCCCGGCTGCCCACACCATCAAATCGATGATGTGGCATGCCTGCTCAACGATGTTATCGCCGGACCTCGTGCGATCGAAATACCAGGGCGTGTTGCGCGGCAGGTCGGACGTGTGCCGGTAACCTTGCAGAAATACGACTTTGCCGAGGCCGTCCTCATGAATGAACTTCATGGAAGCCGCGCGATTGGGATCGTGCCGCAATTGGAACCCCTGCTGAAATATTCCCTTCGCATTAGCGGCGGCAGTCGCGACCATCCGGCACTGTTCCGCATCAAACGCCATCGGTTTCTCACAGTAAACATGCTTGCCGACTTCGAGAGCCGCAATCGCCATCTCTTTGTGCAGATCCACGGGCGTCGCGATCACCACCGCATCGATATCCTTGCGGTCGAGAAGTTTCCGGTATTCGGTGTAACTTTCGGGATGACTGCCGGCCGCGGTGGCGGCGGACATGGCGGCTTGCAGACGGCCGGGATCAAGATCGCAGATCGCGACGATCGTAATCCCGGGCACGGTGAGCATGTGTTTCAGCAAGAACGAGCCGCGATTGCCGACGCCAATGAACGCCACTCTGACCGTGTCGTTTGGCGACTGGCCTTGCAGCAGAAGCGACGATCCCAGCGAAGCTGCGCTGGCCTTCAGAAACGAACGGCGGTTTGCATCGGTCATGCCGCCCATTTTACAGGGTTACAATGGCCCCGTGGACCGCGGTAGCATTCTGGCGACCTTACGCGAAAGGATTATCGGGTACGCGGCATCTCGTATAGGGAGGGACTCCGCCGAGGATCTCGCCCAGGATGTATTGATTCTGCTCGAAGAGAAGTATCCGCAGGTGGATGGGATCGCCGATCTGGTCCCCCTCTCGCTTCAGATTGCGCGGTTTAAACTGGGCGCGGCGTACCGCAAGTCGGCGCGGCGAGGGGAGAATAGCCACGTCTCGGTGGATGAGATCCAAATCCCCGACCTGTCGCGCAATCCGGCCGATGAATATGAGCGCAGGGAAACCATGGACCGTCTAGCCGCGGCCATCGGCAAACTTCCGCCGCGCTGCCGGGAGATGATTCGCTGGAAATTGCAAGGACATAATTTCGCTGAGATTCAGAAACTTTTGAAACTGGGTTCGATCAACACCGTTTACAGTCAGGATTTCCGTTGCCGCAAACAACTAGTGGATCTGATGGGTGGAAGCTTTACCAAACAGATGTCCGGTGAAACGAAGGATGCGAAGCACAAGGAGGCGAAGCGATGAACCCGCAACAGGCTCGTGAGTTGCTGGGAGGGCTCGCTTCCGGAATCCTGACGCCTGAAGAACGCCGGACGCTCTTCGAAGCTGCGCTGCACGACCAGAACCTTTTCAACGAGGTCGCGGACGAACTGGAGTTTGCCGCGTTGATTGAATCTCCGGAAACGCGTGCGCAGCTTGCCAATCGCATCGAAGTCGATGAGCCCGTCAGGCGGAGCTTCTGGAGGCTCCGTCCGATGTGGCTGGCGCTTGGCAGCGCCATGGCGGCTTCGATGTTGCTTTTCGTTGTGTTGAGGCAGCGCCCGGTTGAGCTTGCCCCACAAAAGGCGATAACCGAAGCGCCAACTCCGGCACCGGTTACGCCGCAGCCGGCGGCACCGGAACGTCACTCACCCATTAAAGAGCCGATTGTCCGAAAACAGAAGCCTGTCACAGGCGAACTTCCAACAGACCGGAAATACGCCTTGCGAAACGCGACGGCCGCTTCCCGGCAACCCTCGGAACGAGTGGAAATCGCCGCCGCACCCCTGCGTCCAATCGCGCCAGCGGCAATCCCGCCCGGAACGCCACCGGGTATTGCAGGCCAATCCGCTGGATTTCTCAATCCGGCATCGCAGGTCGCCGTGCTCGATTTCGCAAATGGCGCAGGACGAAACCAGAGCGGCGCGCAGGCAGCCGACATCCTCTCAAACCGGCTGCTCGATAGCGGACAGGTGCGTGTCATCGATCGGGGGCGAGTTCAGCAAGCGGCTCAGGCACAACCCAGGACCGGCCGTACCCCCAGCACGGAGGAGGCGGCAGCGCTAGGCCGCAGTGTCGGCGCAGACGCGGTAATCGTCGGTAGCGTCAAGGCCGCGCAAAGTGCTGGCGGCGGTGGTGCGTTCGCTGCGGCCAAAGACGTTGCCCGTGTGGCTGTTTCCGCCGAGGTGATCGATACGAAACAGGCGCGTCCCATGGCGAGAGCCGCGGCCGACGGAGTATCGCTCCAGGGCGCTACCGACAAGTTAAGCGTGGAGCTTCAGTCGAGATTGGCGCAACCTTTGCAGGGCGGGATCACGAACGTCGACGGCGACATTGTAAGCATCAAATTCCTCGCGGGACCGGATCCGCGGATCGGCGCGCACTTTGACGTGATCCGCGGGGTACGCAAGATCGGAGCGGTGACGATCACGACAGTCACCGGGCGCTTCGCCGCCGGTAAATTTTCCGGCAGTGAACCCCCGCTTCCCGGAGATCGCGTAACCGCGGTGCGGTAGTCGATGGGAATCGGCGAAAGCTTCAGCAGCCGCCGAAGAATGCCTCATCGAGATCCTTCGTCACGCTATCCGACATCGGCTTCAAAGACCCTACAGCACGGCAATTGATAATAGCCTCAGCCGTCGATTCGAGCACTTCCAGGCGGTCGAACGCCTCCAGCACATCGGAACCGGTCACAAGGACGCCGTCATTTTCCAGAATGAGCGCCGGTTGTTTCGGCGTCAGGACTTGCGCCAGTTCCCGGCCATCTTCGAACTGTAGCCCGAACGGTATCCGCCCCACATGCCGGACCACCACGTAGCTCTCCGGGATGGTTCGCGTGTCGAGCGGAACGCCAGTGACACTGAATGCAGTCGCGTTCACCGGATACGCGTTGATGATCGCGCCAATATCCGGATGCCGGCGGTAGATGGCTTCGTGAATCGCAGCGCGCCTTGCTCGGATGTTTCCCAGCTTCCGAGCGGCCGTCCTCCACTAAAACAAGATCGTCTACCTCGATCTGCGCGCGGTCCACCTCCGATGGGGTAATCAGGAATGAACGCGCCGTGACACGCGCCGAGAAGCTCCCCTGTGTACTGATGAACAGCCGCTGCCGGTACCCGCGGCGCACGAATTCGCAGAGCCTCCGGCGCGCTTCATTCTCCTGGCTCGATGGGCAGTCCGGTGCGAACTCCTCGAGACCGCTGAAACGGCGCTGCTCGAGATTCACCTGCTCGTCCGTCAGAAAACGAACTTCGCCCCCCAGGAGCTTGGCCTTGATGAGCGTCTTGCCCGTGAATTCCAGCGTTTCAAAACGGCGGAATGCCTCCTGGAAAGTCGCTCCCGCGGTCACCACGCCATGATTCTCCATAATCACGCAATCGTAGCCCTTTTCGAATGTGTCGGCCACAACCTTGCCGAGTGCCTGACTGCCCGGCAACGCATACGGCACGAAGCCGACCTCGCCGCATACGCGTCGCGACTGGTGGAACACGCGCGTATTCGGCGCCTCGTGAACCAGGCTGAAAGCTACCAGTGCAACCGGATGAGCGTGAACCACGCCGCCCAGCTCCGGCCGCCTACGCCGGATTTCCTGATGAATCGGAAGCTCCGACGAAGGTTTGCGAATGCCCTCGACGTTTCCGTCGGCATGCACGCAGACGATGTCCTCGCGCCGCAATGCGCCTTTGTCGATACGCGCGGGAGTAATCCACACGTCGCCATTCCTCTCCATTATGGAGAGATTGCCGCCGGACGTCGTCGTCATACGGTACTGATAGATCCGCTCCATGGCCTTTAGGATTTCATCGCGCGGATGCATGTAACGGTCTCGGCAGGCAGTTTTGAGTTCCATGGCTTTCTGTTCACTCTTTGGGTAGCAGGTGCTTCTGTATCTTACCTAGCGCCGTGCGCGGCAACTTGTCGACAGCTACAAATGCGCGTGGGATTTTGAACGAGGCGAACTTTTCGCGGCACTTCGCCTCTAGCGCCTCTGGTTCGAAAGCCTTGCACGCAACGATGTACGCCACAGGCACCTCTCCCCGGAGGCGGTCGGGAATTCCGACGACCGCGGCTTCTGCGACTTCTTCAAGTTCCAGAAGAAACTCCTCGATCTCGCGCGGATAGATATTGAAGCCTCCCGAAATGATGAGATCGCTCTTACGTCCCAGGAGGGTGTAATAACCATCGGGCGAGCATTCGGCCATGTCTCCGGTCTTGAACCAACCGTCGTCAAAAGCGGAACGGGTGGCCTCTTCGACGACGCCAATAGCCGGCGAAGATGTTCGGTCCACGCAATTGCACTTCGCCATCCTTGATACGCGCTGAGATGCCCGGCAGCGGCAGTCCTACCGTACCTGGCCTCCGTTCGCCGGCATAGGGATTCGACATGTTCATCAGCGTTTCCGACATACCGTAGCGCTCGAGGATCGTGTGCCCGAACTTCAAGCGAAACTCCTCGAGAACCTGTGGTGGCAGGGGTGCCGATCCCGAGACGAATAGCCGCATAAACGCGCCGATTTCCCGCGCGGCTTCGGCAGGCAGATCAAGAAGGCGGACGTAAATTGTGGGGACGCCGAAGAACAGCGTCGGGCGGAAATCGAGGAACTCGGTCGCGGCCTTCTGGTGCTCGAAGCGCTCCAGGAGACGCATGCGGCACCCGCCGATCAGCCAACAGTGGAGGCCATTGCCGAGGCCGTGCACGTGGAACAGCGGCAACGCGAGGAGATACCGGTCTGCCTCGGATATCTGCCAGCACGTAAGAAGATTCAGAGCGTTTGCCGCGAAGTTATTGTGGGTTAGAATAGCGCCTTTCGATGTTCCGGTTGTGCCGGAGGTATAGACGATCGCGGCAGGGGCATCCCCGTCGAGCGGCACGGTTGGGCGTTCGGCGTGCTCGGACGGTTGGAGATTGTCGAGAAGCCAGACTGGAACCGTGGCGCTGCGGATGCCTTCTCGAACGATAACAGCCTTAGGATCCGAGTCGGCCAGAATGTGAGTGATCTCCCGCTCACGATAAAGGATGTTGATTGGCACGAAGATGACGCCGAGTTTGACGCAGGCGAGATAGAGGTCGATCATCTCCACGCAATTCGCGAGATAGACACAGAGGCGGTCGCCCGTCTGCAGGCCGCGGTTGCGCAACACTGCAGCCATGCAATTGCTGCGTTCGTCGATGTCGCCGAAGGTGAACGTGCTGCCCGCGAATTCGAGCGCGATGATATCGCGCCGTCCGTGAAAGGAGAGGTCGAAGAGTTGCGTCAGGTTCATGAGTCGGGCACTGTAAAAGCCTCACCATCCGAGCCGAAGGCCGAACCGGAAGGTGCGCTCGTCGATTCCCTCGCGCCCGGTATTGGCGATTCCCAGCGCCTGCATGAACGTGCCGCTGCTCACGCTGTTTGTCGGGTTCGAGTGGTGGGGCGTGTTGGCGATGTTGAAAGCTTCGGCGCTGAACTTTACTTGCAAACGTTCTCTAATATTGAACGTGCGGTTCAGGCTGTTATCCATGTTGATCAGTCCGGGTCCCCAGAGACTGTTCGTGCCACAAGTGCCGAAGCGGCCCGCGGACGGGGCGGCGAACGCGCTCTTGTCGTACCACTGGTAGATGCTGCCAAGCTGGTGAGGCGGGCTGAGGCAGTCGCCGAATTGCGTAGAGCCTGCGGCGTTCAGACTCGTGTTCGAAGCCGTCACTGTAAAAGGAGTTCCGCTGCGGAGAATGGTAACCGCGTTGAATTGCCAGTTGCCGAGCAGCATTCCGCCGATGCCGCTCTGCAGATATTTCCTGCCTTTGCCGAACGGAGAATCGGCGATCCAAGTTACTCCCACGGCATGATGCGCAACGTTGGCAAGCGCCCCATAGTTCAGGCGGAAATCATAGGGGATGGCCACTTGCGTGGAATAACCTTCCGCCTTGGCAAAGGTATAAGTCGCGCCGATCTGATAACCGCGGGCAAAGCGATGTTCAGCCTTGGCCTGCAACGAATCATATTTGTTGGTCCCCTCCGTGCCGATCATGTTGGTGGTAGCGGCCCGTCCATATAGCGCATTGAGAACCTCACCCGCTGTCCCCGCGCCGATCGGTCCCCAGTTCTCGCTTAAGGTGGCGATCGGATCTACCGATCGCGTGGCGACATAACCGGCCGATGCGATCCAACTCTTTATCCGCTGTTCCACCGTGAAGTTCCAGGACTGCACATAACCGCGAACGTAGTTATTGTTGTCCACTGTGAAAATTCCCGCAGTCAATGGCACAGGCACGGAACCCGAGTTGAAGTTGGGAGGAGCCACGTTCGGCAGCCCGACGGCGTAGGGACGTCGCGTACGAGTAGCTATTCGGAGCGGTAAGCGCCGTGGCCACGATGTCCGGATAATTCTGCCGGTTCCCAAGCGACGAGCCGTAGTTAGTCGGGTCGTTAGTAAGTCCATAGCCTGCGCGGATAACTGTCGTATCAGTAAGACGGTAAGCAACGCCCGCACGGGGAGCGAAGCGATGGCTATCCTTAGTGATTCCGCAGTCCTCCGGGTTTCCGGCGACGCCGCAGATCACCATGGTGTTAGTCGACGGTTGGAAATACTCCATGCCGCGGTTACCGCGATTCGCGAACGGAAAATCCTCCCACCGCGTACCATAAGTCAAAGTAATTTTGCGGTTAACCTGCCATTGGTCGCGGATGTAAAAGGCGTAGATATTCTGATAGTACTGATATTGAGGCGGAAACAAGGTCACCTTTCCCGCGTTTTGGGGCAGGCCCAAGAGGAATGAGGCAAACGCGTTGTAATCGTTGCCAGGCGGTCCGCCGTTAAGTTGCGTAGTTCCCTGCTCGAATTGAAAGCCGCCTGCGCCAAGACAGTAGCCGCAGAAAGTCGCCTGAATCTGGAATTCGTTATCACGCTGCAAATTGATCTCAGCGCCCGCGCGAATGTTATGAGTACCTTTGATCCAAGTTACGTTACCCACATACTCGGTTTCGTAGTTTTGGATATTTTGCGGCTGGAAATTGTTGTACGGTCCAAGGGTTACTTCGGGAATCTGACCTGCTCCGGCGCCGCCGAAACCGTCGATCATCAACGCGGGCAACCCGCCGCCCTGCAATTGAGACGTTTGAGTCCCGGGAATGCCCAGCAAGGTGTAGGCGAGATTCTGGGTCAGCAACGGCGGCGAGGTGAAGGCATCATTGCGGGAGTATCCGTAATAGGCATCCGCGACCAGATTCGGAGTGAAGATATAGCTCGCTGAAATGGTCCCGCTGTAGATCTTTCCGCCGCCTACGCCGACGGCCGAATTGGAAGGACTATAGCCGAGTCCGCCGAGTGGGCCGTACTGCTGCGGGTTGGTCCAGGTGTTGTCATTCAATCCGAAGCGCACGAACACGCTCAGCTTGTCCGTCGGATTCCAACTCAGCTTCGTGTCGTACTGGTTTCGGTTCTGGCCGCTGGTTCCATGTGCTGAAGTAGTTTCTCGCGAGTCCGTACGCGCCTGTTCCCGGTGTTCGGGTTGGGCCATTCGTTCAGGTTCAGCAGCGCCTGAATGCCTGGGTCGATGCGCGACGCAGGAATAACTTTGCCAGCAAACGCCGTTCTGCCGGTACCGTTCGCATTGCCTGTCGATGGATCGTAGATTGCGGTGGGAGAAGCCGAGAGATCGCCGGTCTTCATAGCCGCGGTCGGCACTTGCGAGAACAGCGCGGTGGACTGTCGAATGAATGTCCCTTCGTAACTTACAAAGTAGAACAGTTTGTTCTTCTTGATCGGACCGCCTATCGTGCCGCCGGTCTGGTTGTTGATGTACTTGGGCGCGGCTTGCGTGCGATCGGCAGCCCAGGCGTAAGCCTTGAGATGCTGGTCGGAATGGTATTCAAAAGCCGATCCGTGAATCTGGTTGGAGCCGCTCTTCGTCTGAATATTGATGGCCGCGGCGCTCGCCATACCTTGTTCGGCGTCGAAAGAATTGGTCACGACGTTTACCGTTTCGATGGCTTCAAGAGCGGGCGAATACATCGGATATGTGCCGTTGAAATCGGTAGCGCTGGTGCCGTCGATACGGGTGCTGTTGCCCCATCCCGAAGTGCCGTTATAGCCCACCGAGACCGCGCGGGATGGATTCGCCGCGAACGATCCGCCGCTGGTTGGCGTGGCGACGCCGGGTACCATGACGGGAAGCAGAAGTTGATAATTGCGGCCGAGAGGAGTAGGCAGATCGGTGAGGCTCCTGGTAGTCAAGTCGGTGTGGACGTCGGCCTTATCGGTTTGCAGGTTTCCGGCCTGCGCCGATACCGTGACATCCTGATTAACCTGGCCAACAACCAGTCCAACATTGACGCGAGTTACTTCGTTCTGCGTGACGACGACGCCGGTCTGTGAGTACGGGCTGAAGCCCTGCGCGTTGACTGTAAGTTTGTAATCGCCAGTAGGGAGCGTCGGTAAAGTATATTCGCCCACCGTGTTAGTAGTGGTTTCGCGGCTTAGAGTGGTCCCCTGGTTAGTCACTGTAACCGTTGCGCCGCTAACCGCGGCCTGGCTCGGATCGGTGACTATCCCGTTGATCGTGCCCTGAAGTAACTGGGCATAGACGGTACGAAGTGGAACATAGCGAGCTCAGACAGAGAGCGGCATAGACCTGATACGGCGAGATAAAACCCATTTTGACCTCCTGTTGCGACGTGTTGCTATTGAGATGCAGCCTAGCACTTGTTTTGTTTCCTCCGGCTCCAAATCTCAAGGCAAGCCGAGGAACTTGCGGAACCGGTGGATAGCCCAGTCGCCATGGACTGAAACCCTAAATCATTGGGGTGGCTCCCATCCACTAGACCGTCGCCTTGCGCAGGGCCCAGCAGATCTGTTCCTTCGACGAGTTGAAGATGGCCATCTCCCGCGGCGATCGCGCGGCTGACCACCTGGCGGATATGGTCGCGCATCTTTTGCGTTTCGACGTTGCCAGTCGCTTCACTGGCGCTGTAGATCGGCGTTATAGCGAGGATAGGCGTCTCCGGATGCTTGGCGCGAAGAGTCGCGATGAACGGAGCATAGACCTTCGCGACCGACTCCACTGTGCGGTTGTTTTGCGCGAAATCGAGAACGTAGCACGCGGCATTGATGTCGGCTACCGCAGCAGCCATCTCCGGTTCGCCCATGCCATTGCCCGAGAATCCGAGGTTGACGAAATCGATGTTTAGCATCCTTCCGAGGATGGCTTGATAGCTCATGCCGGAGCGGCTGGCGCATCCGCCCTGGGTGATAGAGGTTCCATAGAAGACTACGGGATTCGATAAGCGAACGGCCGCGCGCGGCTGAGTCGAACATCGGGTTCAAGTCCGATACCGAGCACCTTGACGGGTTTGTAGAGCGGCAGATAGATGGTGATATCGCGCTCGATGCGAGGCATCTTGCTGAAGTAAACTTTTTCGTAAGTCTTGCCGGGAGCGGCATCTTTATCGGCGATCGCCGAGGAGATGTAGATGCTGCCCGCATAGAGATCGACGCCGGTTTGTCCGAAGGCGTGCATGTTTGCCATGTTGGGCGCGGACGGATACTCCAGCCGGATGGCAATGGTTGGCGAATCCGTGCGGAAGCGGATGCGGCCGCCGCTAGGAGATTTGGCGAGATTCCAGACCTCGGGGCGAACGACTCTTTCGAGCGACAGCGGAAGACGCAGGAGTTCGCCCTTATTCTGCGCGAACCAGGGGAGTCCGTCCACCTCGAGATCCGAGCTGGTGACAGGCAGCCAGCGCAGTTGAGCGCCGGGAGTTTGCGCGGCCAGGGTGGCCCCGAGTAAAGCGATTGCCAAGCGCATAGCTATAGATAAGATCACTTTCATAACAGACGCTTTCGTAACAACATTAACTCGATTCCGGCGTGTGTTCAGCCTCTAGCTCCAGCGTGTGGCGGCCTTGCATCCACCGCGCGGCGAGCCAACTCAGCAGTGCCCAAACCGCTCCGGCGGTCCAGCCCGCCAGCACGTCGGTGGGCCAATGGACGCCCAGGTAGACGCGGCTCACGCCGACCAAGAAGGTAAGGAATATCGCGAGCACCAGGAAGTAAGCCTTAAGGCTTCTCCGCTGCTGCGACCGGGCGAGCAGCGCTCCGAGCGTCAAATACGTAAGGGCAGACAGCATGGAGTGACCGCTCGGGAAACTCGATGATGAAACATAGACGGCATGCGGCACGATGTCGGGGCGAGGCCGGTGAAACAGGTCCTTCAGTAAGTTCGAGGCGATCGATCCGCTCAGGATAGACGCACAGACGAAGCCCGCCATGCGGCGTTTTCCGTCAAGCGCCAGAAACCCGGCAGTCGCCACAGTGATCAACGTTAGCACCACCACGCCACCGAGCGCGGTAACATCGCGGGCGTCTTCCTGGAACGATGGAGAGCCTTTGGGCGCGAGGTCGCCGGGACGCCGCATGGCGAGAAGCAGTGCGCGATCGAAGCGCAAAGTGTCGCCCTCTTTGACCTCACCGGCGAGAGCGGCGAAGATCCAGACTCCCGCGGCGATCCCGCCCACCGCGCATAATACGCCCAGTTCGTGACTGCCCAGCCAAGACAAAGATCGCAGGAGCGCGTTTCGCATCGCCTCTATTCTATAGTCGGAACGCTGCCAGCGATTCGCCCGTCGCGGGTCCTGGACCTGCACGAAAAGCAGCATCTTGCGGATGAGCCCCGATAATGCCGATAATTATCTAACCTCACTGTAACAGCCGAAATGGCAAAATCGACCCCTGCGATACCGCACCCCTTGAGTGTGTCGCGGGAGTATCATTCCTTGTATGCCTGGGAAGCTCCAAATCGCTCGATATGCGTCCATTTCCATCCTTCTTCTCTCGCTGCTCCGGGCCGCCGCGCTGCTCCCCCCGTTTGACCTCCTGGAGAAAGGGTCACGAACCAATAACCTCCTTCCTGTCTGGCTTGAATTCCAGGCCCGCAAGAGCCAATACATGGCCAGTCCCGATTTCCGCCTGAATTACGTCTCGGCCGCAAGTTGGTTGAACTCCTACGTAGGCGAATACCGCTCTGCTCTTGGTCTGGCCGATTTGACTTCCACGCCACAACCCATCGTGGATGATCCCGGCCTCCGTCAATCCATCGAGAAATACCACCCCATCGACGCGCTGGAAGCCATTGCCGAAGCGGCACATAACCGCCGCGTGGTGATGATTAACGAAGAGCACATGGATTCTTCTCACCGCGCCTTCACCACCGAACTCCTCCGAATTCTCCAAAAGCAGGGCTTTCGATATTTTGCAGCGGAAGCTTTCGGCTCCGGGATCACGACTGCCCGCTATCCCAAAGTTGGCCGATTCTACACTGACGACCCCGTCTTTGGCGACTTGATTCGCCGCGCCCTCGACCTCGGTTTCACCTTACTGCCTTACGATGCTCCTTCCCAATGCAGTGACGCCAAGTTGCGCGATTTCAATACCCATGGTTTCGGCGCTCTTGGTGGCGACAACTGCATGGAGGGCAGGGAACTGGGCCAGGCGCGAAATCTCGCGCGCCTTCTCGCGGCGCATCCCGCAGCGAAACTTCTGGTTCACGGCGGGATGGGGCACATTCTCAAGACCGACGCCCCTTTCGGACACCTGATGGGCTGGCATTTCCGCGAGCTAACCAAAATCGATCCCTTGACCATCGATCAAAGCTCACTCAGTGAACGTGCTGATCGACAACCCGAGTATCCGATCATCGCGGCCAAATACGCCGATCGCACTGCGCCCTTCGTGTTGCGCTCAGCCGGCGGTTTCTTTCTCCCCCAAAACTCGGACGGCGCCGATATCGCGGTCATCCACCCACCCGCGAAATACCGGAATGGCCGGCCTGCCTGGCTTTCCACCGGCGGCTGGCGCCAGCCTAGGTCGATCGCGCAACTCCCCGCCTACCGGGCTGCCGTCCCCGAACTCCGCAAGGCTGGCGTCACGCTGCTCCAGGTTTTTCTTCTTGCCGACAAGCCCGATGCCGTTCCGGTCGACCAGTTCCTCATCGCCGACCCCCTCAAACCAGCCGTCCCGATGCTGCCCGATGGCAAATATCGCTTGCGCATAGTCGACCGCGACGGAAAGACCCTGGTCGCCTTCAATCTCTGAAGTCGGTCCGCGACAACAGAAGGGTCTCCCTTTGCGTTCCTTTGCCACCTTGACGTCTTGGCGAGAGTTCTAATACTGTCCGCAATGCATGAGCGTCTTTGCGAGATACGAATACACGTAACAGCTGAAACGCTAAAATCGGCGCCGCAGAATCAACGACTTGCGCGAAAACCTGGACATATGCCGCAATCCCGTACTCTATCGTAGGAATAGAGTGGTGGAATGCAACGTATATCGAGTCAATATGCCAGTGAGCGTTTATCAAAACGGAGATCGAACCCAGACCGGGATCAAAGAATAACCCTTTGCATCGCTACGCCCCGAAATCTACCGGCCGTTAGATTCTCCAGCCCACACGCCCTCGAATGCATCTGAGCCCCCCACCTCCGCCTAACCCAAATCCAAAAACCGGGCATTTGCGTCAGAGCGCCCTAACGGCGCGATTCACCAGTGGGGGAAGGACCCACCTGGACAGACGTCGATCAGATCCAGTAGCTAACGGTAGCCTGAGTAACTGATTCAGGGGAAGCTCGGTGACAAAGCCCGGCGAATGGCCGGGTGAGCAAACCAGCAGGCCGTAACGTGAGTGAAGCTCGAGCAGGCCTCGAAAGTCGAGTGGTGGGAGCCGACCCGTCTGACGGACGGGGAAGGCCGTGTGGGAAGGCAGTACGAGATCGGCGAGCCCGAACCGTTCCACCGGGGTAGTGAGCACGGCATGCAGGGAAGCAAATCGAGTAATTAGGGGACGCCCGGGGTTGGCGGAGGTAGCGACTCCGACATGACCGCAGGGTCATGGCCAGCCTGGGCCTCGGAAAGGGCCGTAGGACCGAAGAAGCGGGGTAATGCCGGCCGAGGGAGGGGCCCTTACTTTAGGAAAGCTTGAGAAGGAGGGAAGAAGAGGTGATTGACGATGAGTCTGGCAACACCCAGTAAAATACGGGACCTGCAGATCAAGCTGTATCGGAAGGCGAAGAAGGAACCGGACTACGGCTTCTATCTGCTCTACGACAAGGTATGGCGGGAAGACATCTTGCGGCACGCATAGGAGAAGGTGCGAGCTAACCAGGGAGCGCCGGGCGTGGATGGAGTGAGCTTCGCGGCGATCGAGGCGAGGGGAGCAGAGGAGTGGCTAGGCGGAATCAGGAAAGAACTGCGCGAGAAGAAGTATGAACCGCAGCCGGGAGGCGGAGCGCGGCCACTGTCTCTCGACCAACAAATCTCCAATCTCTTTTATCAGGTTATCTCGACCCGACACAGTCAGAAACGTTCCACCATCATCACAACGAACACACCGTTTTCCGACTGGGGCATCATCCTCTTTAATACAACCATTGCGACTGCGATCGCCGATCGTTTAGTTGAAAACTCCGAAATCTTCTTACTCGGTGGCGACAGTCTGCGCAAACCCAGTAAGAATCCTACCTCGCCGGAAGAGTAGCTCTATCCGGCTTTGGTCAGGCGCCGCGGCGTGCGATAACCCGGCGGAGGAGTCCGCCGGCTAACCCCTCAACGGCGCTGCCGATGGGGCGGAGATCTCAGTATCTCCGCTCTTTGTATTCCTCATGTTCAACTTCAGCGCCAATCATCTGTTCCTGCTCTCGCGGACGGAATACCGTTCGTGCGCGGTGTTCTTGTTGCAGGACCACGACGGCGTTTACCGGCTCTATGACTTCACTAAAGCCCAGCTCATCCGGCCCAACGTGGCCTATTGCGCAGCGGGCAAGGTCAACAGTGCCGACAAACTCTAACTCGTGATCGATTCGGTCCGGCCTGACGCCAAACACGCTCGGCGTTCCACTGTTCTTGTTCCTACTGACGGCGCGGGAGGGTCGAGTATAGGCTAACGTCCCTGGCTGTCCGAACTCCAGCATCCGAATGACGCCGGTCGTCATTCTCCGGCGTCGCCGCCGTAGTGTGCCCAACACGTGGCAACAATGCCCTCGCCAACGTCAAAACCGGCGAAACTGCAGTTATTTTGCCT
>CAVYEV010000072.1:0-33214 GCA_963767545.1 Terriglobia bacterium | reverse complement strand
TTCATGATGCTGCTGGCCAAGAGTCCTGAAGCAGCGGCCGAATTACGGGAGATTCTTCAGGAGGACGGAGGCGATGGGCCCGCGGTGCATGATTGGAAGATCGCTAAGACGGGATTGCGGATAAGCCGCTAAACACCATCCGTTTTCTTGCGCTCGTAGGGCTTGCGGAGCAGTTCTGGATCTCGTCCTGTGCGCCTTGCGTATTGTCGCGAGTGCGCTGGGCCTGCTGATATTCGTTAACCGCGCGGTCGCGCTGGCCGGTGAGGTCGAAGATTTTGCCGAGATTGATTGCGACCAGACCTCGGTCCACTTGGGATCGAGTTCGCCTTTAGCGTCTCGCGGAACTCGTTGGCTGCCGACTGGTAGTTGTTCTGCAGGAAGTAGACCTCGGCGATCCGGTAATGCGCGAGCGAGTTGTTGCGCTGCGTTTCGAGCGCCTTCTGATATTCCCGCAGGGCCTCACTGAACTCGCTGATCTCGGCAAACTGCATGCCTCGCCGGATGGCGACCGCGACACGAATCGACGGGCTGTAGCGCAGCACATGGTTATCCGGATCGATGGTCACCGACTTCGGCTTGCCGAAAGTGTCGATGGAGAATTCGGACGACGTTCCGACGACATCCACGCGCTGCTTCTCGGGATTGCCTTCGGTCTCGATCTTGATATCCACGGGCATGCGGAAGGTGTCGAGGTCCTGCGAGATCTTGCCGGTTACGCGGAAGCCTTTCTGCGTGCGGAATACGGTGTACTCGAGCTTGAACTCCGGCGCGCCGCTCGATTCGATCCACTGGATGAAGAAGCCGCGCAGGTCCTGCGCCGGAGACCTGCTCGAACGTCTTTGCGCAGATCCTCGGTGGTGACGGAGTTCCAGGCATGCTCCTGCACGTACTGCTTGAGCGCCGCGTAGAAACTTCTGATCGCCGACGATGTAGCGCAGCATGTTCATGACTACCGCGCCTTTGCTGCCGGTGAGCGCCCACAACTCGGGCGAATAGTCTTCCTCGACGGGCCGACTGGATGATCGGCACGTTTTCCACGGTAAGGGCCGCGACCGCCTCGTCCTTCATCTGCGCCTCGAAGGCGGCGGCGCCTTTGTCGTGCTCGGTCCAGAGCGCTTCGCTGATAATTGGCCATGCCGTTCTCCAGCCACAGATGATTGCGGGTGACCGGCGAGAGTTCCTCTTCCCACCATTGCCGGGAGATCTGATTGGCGAGCAAGCGCGGATTCACCGCATGCCCGATGCGCGCCGGGGCTGAGGAACAGAATACCCGGCGCGGCATAGCCGTTGGGCGCGCCATCTTCCGTTTCGACCACCGTCAGGTTCGCGTAAGGAGCGATCCCGAACAGGCCGGTGAAGTAGTTCATGATCTTGGCGATCTCCTCGCCATAGCTGCCGGCCATCTCCGCTCATCGCCGCGGAAATAGAGCGTGGTGGTGATGCCGTCGACGTTGCTCTTGACCGGCGTACCCGTACGACCGCGATGCTGCGCTGGAAATGAAGCGCGGGAGAACTGGAAGCTGTAAGTCGTCTTGTCGCCGGCCGGAGTCGACGTTTCGATACCCGGCGGCGACCGCGCGGGAGCCCGATGGGACACTCAGATTCAGGTCGGCGGAGAACCGGTCGGTGGTGTAGCCGTTAACGGGGAACCAGCGCGCGGGATAGAGCAGGTAAGGCGTAATCCTGCTGTATGGCTGGCGAACTTGATCCCGTAGACGGGCGAATCCTCAGTGCCGGTCAAGTGGCCGTCATAGCTGAAGACCAAAGTCACGGGCTGGTTCTTGGCGAGCGGCGGATCGAAGGTTAGACGAACGGTATTGTCCTGGTTGGAACGCGAGAAGGACACGGCTGGCCTTTATCGTCCGTGACCTTGGAGACGTTGAGCGCGCCGTTCAATTCGAAGGTGGCGTACTGCGTCTTGTCGTCGAGCGGGACGAACTTCACGGTCGCCTTAGCCGTGATCGACTGCGTCTTCAGATTGATATCCGCGTCGATCTTGTAATGATCCACATCGATACGCGAGCGGCGATCCTGAGCCATGCCCGTACCGTCGCGAACGCCCCCGCGAGAATCACAGTCGTGAATGCCGAAACTACTGAACCGCAATTGCATCCCTCGTCCTCACCTCATCCAACAATCGTTCTACTTCATCGGCCGCGCGCGCGATGGCATCGCGATCGCCCGAAAGCTGCCGCGCCACTTCGCCAGATCCTCGCGCATGCGCGCCGCCGCCGCCGGATCGAGCAACCGCTGTGCCTCATTAACAAGGTTATCGGCAGTCATCTCGTCCTGCATGAACTCCCTGACGATCATCCGGCCGGCGATGAGATTCACCATGGAGAGAAACGGCACCCTTACCAGACGCCTCCCCAATAGCCAACTTAGCGCATTCACGCTGTAATAGGTAACCATCGGCGCGCCCAGCAGTGCGCCTTCGACCGTTACGGTGCCGCTTGCCGCCAACGCGACATTGCAATGTGCCATCGCATCCCACGATTCCCCCTCGATTACCGTCACAGGCGCATCCCCAATGCGTTGACGAAAGAATTCGACGCCGGTGGTTGCCGACGCCGGAAGGATGCAAGTCACGCCCGATTCCCGGTGGAGGCGGCCAGCCACTTCCAGCAGGATCGGCAGATGACGGGCCGCCTCGCCCTGCCTGCTACCAGGGAGTATCGCTATTAATGGACGGTCGACGGGCAAGCTGTGTTTCCTGAAAAAGTCGGACCTTGTGAGAAGACGGCCGGACACGGCTGGCCAAGGGGTGTCCGATGTAGACGGCGGGAACGCCGCGGCTGCGGAAGAACTCTTCTTCGAAAGGGAAAATGCAGAGGAGGCGGTCGATGATACGGCGCATGACTTTGGTCCGGCCTTGGCGCCAGGCCCAGACTTGGGGGGCGACAAGATAGACGACCGGGACGGCAGAGCCGGCGAGTTCGGCGGCTACGCGGAAGTGGAAATCGGGCGAGTCGGTGAGGATGGCGATGCAGGGTCGGCGCGTGCTGGCGGCCTCGGCTAGCCGGCGGAAGTCCATGTAGATCCGGGGGATATGGCGAATTACCTCGACCAGTCCGACGACTGAGAGGCTCTCGCCCGCGAACGACCGGCTCCACACCGGCATCACGCAGACGCGCTCCCGCACAGCCAAAGAAGCGCAGATTGGGTTGGCGGCGCTTCAATTCTTCCACCAGCAACGCGGCGTAGCGGTCGCCGGACGCTTCGCCTGCCGAGACCAATATGGTTCTAAAGGAGTCCTCACCCATTGGGAGACTACCAGTGTAGCGGGATGGCGATGACGCAAGAGGGCCCAAATTGAATGTTCATGGTGCACGACCGGGGCGCCGCGGCGCTTTGGGGGATGAAAGGCTCTTGACTGCGGCAGCAGTCGCCCATGAAATTCGGGGAAGCGGGCGATACGCCTGGTTATTTATAGACGGGACTTGTGAGGATATCGTCGACGTTTTTGTGCTGGTTTGGCCGGTCGATGGCTGCCGGAGGGTAGAGTAGGAGAGGAGCGCGGTGCGAGACCTGCTGGCAGTCGCGCGTCGGTAGGGGGTCGAGGACTGGCGCCAGTCGCGGTCTGGGTGAAAGTGACGCCGGTGCCAAGGATGGCGAGACCGCCAGCGTCTTCCACAGTACCAAGGATGGTGCCGGTGATCGATTGACCTGTCAACGAGCGGGTCAGCAACAGACCCCAGTGCTATCTTCAAACGCATAGGTGGCCTCCTGGTCTCACCGCGAGCGGCGGAACGGTGAATTGATAATATCGCTTTCGCGAGTTCGGTAAGCATGGTGTACGGCCGCTGACACATCGCCGTCTGTTTAAGTGATTCTTCGGAGAAGACTTGAGTACGCAAAAGCGGCGAATGATCAGGCCGCATTTGCCGGCTCCTCTGGGGATTCCCGGCTTTGGGTCGGGTTCAAGAGTCAGTCTTATTGTCCTTTCCTCTTTCCGTCTCGACTTGGTGACGCAAACGGGGTGAATTTCAGCGAGCTTTTTGACTTAATGCTCTTGCTGTCAGCTTCAAATTGAGGGCGGCAACCAAGTCGGCGACATCCCTCTTCACCGGGAGTATCATAGACCGATGTGGACCCGGCCCACCTCGGACCTTTCACGCTGCTTGAAAAGCTCGGAGAAGGCGGCATGGGCGTGGTCTATAAAGCGCGGGATACGCGTCTCGACCGCTTCGTCGCCATCAAACTCCTCCCCGAAGCCCGCCTCGCCGATCCTGACCGCCGCGCCCGCTTCATGCACGAAGCCCGCGCCGCCTCCGCGCTGAATCACCCCAATATCGTCAGCATATACGACATCGCCGAGCAGGACGGCCGACATTACATCGTGATGGAGTTCATCGATGGCAAGCCGCTCGATGAAGTCATTCCACGCAAAGGTATGCGGCTGACCGATGGCCTGCGTATCGCCATGCAAGCTCGCCGACGCCTGTCAGCGCCGCGCACACCGCCGGCATCGTGCATCGCGACCTCAAGCCCGGCAACATCATGGTGGACGCGAACGGCCGGACAAAGGTGCTCGACTTCGGCCTCGCCAA
This sequence comes from Terriglobia bacterium, assembly GCA_963767545.1. GTDB lineage: Bacteria > Acidobacteriota > Terriglobia > Bryobacterales > Bryobacteraceae > CAVVFX01. The sequence goes on along the minus strand of CAVYEV010000072.1, from coordinate 28,664 downwards.
GCTGACCGCGCCTCGCGAGTCAACCGCCGCGGCAGTCGATGAAACTCGCACGCTTGCTCTCGACATACCGCGCACCGAAGAAGGCGCAATCGTCGGCAGCATCCCCTACATGTCGCCCGAGCAGGCCGAAGGCCGCCCGCGTGGACGCTCGCTCGGATATCTTTTCCTTCGGCGCGGTGCTGTATGAAATGTTCACCGGGCAGCGCGCTCTCACCACGACACAACGTCCGGGCGATGATGCAACGCAGCGGCACTGGATTGCGCCGTGGCGTCCGGAGCCGATCCCTCGCTCCGAATGGATTGAGTTCCAGCCGCCTGCGAACGTATGGAAGTATGGCGTAAGCACGCCGTTCATCTACGGATTCAAGGGTTCGCAACTTGTGGCGATCCGGTTTGATGCGAAGCAGCGGCGCATGAGCGATCCCTTCCCCATTCGGCTGGCGTCAGGCGGTCCGGCCGAACTCCGTCCCACCCACACCTTCAATATCCGCGGTCCCAGGCATCATCTTTGAACGCCAGCAGACCACTGGCTCCGTCTGGCTCATGAAACTTCCATAGGAATCTGCTCTCAACGGCTCTCGGCCCATCGGCGTATCATACGATTGGCTGGCTCCTCTACTAACTCGAACGCGATTGCGGAGACTACAATCACGCAACCTATATAAAGCACGGCTGCCGCTGCCTGAGAAACTGCCGAAGCGCTGCTCCAGATGTACCGCGAATACCACCAGAGCAGCGGTACGTGAAGAATGTACATCGAGTAACTGGCCTTACCCAAATACTTGACCACGCGGCACGAAAGCAGCCGCGCCGGAAATCCTCCGCCGATCGCAAGGCCGATCAGGATCACCACGTTGACTGGCCGCAGCGCGCTGTTCAGTTCAATGGCTCCGCGTAGAAGGCGAGGGAAGGCAACAATAAGCGCGCCCACCGATCCCGCGGCGCCGTACAGCCACATGCCCATTCGCTCCATTGCGCCCTCTCGCGCAGCGATTGCGTCGAAAGCGTGCGATGCCAAAATACCCACTACGAAGTCCGCCGTATGATAAAGCGGTTTCCACCAAAAAGGCACGTGCAATCCCGCGAGGGAAACGGGTAGCAGGATCGAGATTGCGGCAGCGGCGGTCATGCGCGGCCATGTCCGTTTGCCAAGCCACATCAGCAACACCGGAAAACAGAGATAGAAGAACAGCTCACAGGATAGCGACCATGCGGGCGTATTCCAGCCGACGCCGAGAGCGCCCGTCCAACCTTGCAGCACCAGGCTGTAGTCCGTGATGAGAGCCGCGCGCCGTGATGCTCCCGCTCCCCCCGCGAAGAGCGACCGGTACATAAATGGCGACACGATGATCAGGCTCAGCAGATATCCCGGATAGACGCGCGCAATTCTGGCAATGCCATAGCGGACCAGTCTGCCGCGGTCCCACTCCCTTTCCCGATAACTGCGCGCCAGTACGAAGCCGGAGAGTACGAAAAACGTGCCGACCGCGAGATATCCGCCGCGCGCCAGCGATTGCAGCCCGGGAGAAAGCGACGCAACCCATGGCTCGAGCATCATTCCCTTCCCTGTCAGATGATGCACAATAACCCAAATTGCGAGGACGAATCGGAGCCCAGTCAGCGCTGGCAAATGCCTCCGCCGCGAATCGGCAACGGGCACTATCTGCTCTTCCACCGGTTAGCGAGGGCGGCGAGTTTGTCTTCCAGACTTGGTTGCTGCGGCTCTGGCTTAGCTTGCGGTTTCTGCGGTGGCCTGCCCTGCGACTTCGGCTGGGATTGCGGTTGGGACCCCGATTGCTGCGGCGGACGCGCCTGCGGTTGTGGACGCGCCTGCGGTTGCGGCTTGGGAACCCCGCCCGGCGTCTTCATCGACAGGGCGATGCGCTTCGACCTGGGATCGGCGCTCAACACATGAACCTTGACGATCTGGCCCACCTTCGCGGCTTCATTCGGATCTTTGATATAGCGGTCCGAAAGTTCGCTGATGTGGACCAGCCCATCCTGGTGTACGCCGACGTCGACGAATGCGCCGAACTTCGTCACGTTAGTCACCACGCCTTCGAGCGTCATACCTGGCTGAAGATCGGCGATCTCCTTCACTTCCTCCCGGAACTGCGGCGCGACAAATTTCTCGCGCGGATCGCGTCCCGGCTTTTTCAGCTCTTCGAGAATATCGCCCAAGGTATAAACGCCGACCGCGAGGGCGTCCTTATTCACTTCGGCCTTCTCGACCAACTGCGGCTTCCTGATCAGTTCGTCCACGCGTGACGCCTGCGGATTTCGCGATCTGCTCCACCACTTTGTATGACTCCGGATGCACCGCCGTCGCGTCCAGCGGATTCTCGCCCCCGCGAATGCGCAGGAAGCCGGCCGCCTGCTCGAACGTCTTCGGTCCGATTCCCGGCACGGCCGTCAGTTGCAGGCGCGAGCGGAACTTGCCGTTCTCGTTGCGGAACTCGACGATCTTGATTGCGGTCCGCTCGTTGACGCCTGCAACGTAACGAAGCAGCGCCCAGGAGGCGGTATTGAGATCGACGCCGACGCGATTCACGCAGCTTTCAATTACGGTCTCAAGCGATTTGTGGAGTTGCGTCTGATCGACATCGTGCTGATACTGGCCGACGCCGATCGACTTGGGATCGATCTTGACCAGTTCGGCGAGCGGGTCCTGCAAACGGCGCGCGATGGAGATGGCGCCGCGAACGGTGAGATCGAGATCGGGAAATTCCTGGCGCGCGATATCGGACGCCGAATAGATGGAAGCGCCGGATTCGTTGACCGTCACGCTGAAGACCGTGTCCAGGTTCTCCTCTTTGAGGAACTGGCGCACGATCGCAGTCGGTCTCGCGCGACGCGGTGCCGTTGCCGATCGCGATGGCGCGAACGTTGTGCTTCGCGATCAGTGCCTTCAGCGTGCGCTTCGAACCCGTCGACATCGTTCTTCGGCTCGTGCGGATAGATGACCGTATGCTCGAGAAACTTACCGGTATCGTCGACCACCGCGATCTTGCAGCCAGTGCGGATGCCGGGGTCAATCGCGAGCACCCCGAGCGGTCCGGCGGGCGGCGCGAGCAGCAGGTTCTCCAGATTCTCGCGAAAGACTTTGATGGCTTCGGCTTCGGCGCGCTTCTTAAGTTCCAGACGGATGTCGGACTGGATCGAGAGGCTCAGCAACCTCTTATAGCAGTCTTCGATCGCAAGTTCGAGGTGCGGAGTCCAGTCGCCCGGCTGCTTCAGAACTTGCGATTTCAGATAAGAGATGGGACGCGCGGGATCGAGTTCGATCTGGAAGTAGAGAACGTTTTCGTTCTCCCCACGGCGGATGGCGAGCATGCGATGCGACGGAATCTTCGACGCCGGCTCGCGATACTCGTAGTACATCTTGAACTTTTCCTGCTCGTCCTTTTCCCTTTAAACTCCTTCCCCTTATCGTCTTTGGCGTCTTCGATCTTCTTGCTGACGATTACGCCTTCTTCGAGCATCATCTGGCGAAGTACCTTGCGAAAGTCGGCGTTCTCGCTGACCATCTCGGCGATGATGTGCCGCGCGCCTTCGATCGCTTCATCGACCGTAGTAACGCCCTTTTCCACGTTGATGAAATGTGGCGGCGAATTCGAGTAGCGGTTTGTCCGTTGGTTCTTGTTGCCAGAGATACAGCGCCAAGGGTTCGAGGCCCTTTTCGCGAGCCATGGTAGCCTTCGTCCGCCGCTTGGGTTTGTAGGGAAGGTATAGATCCTCGAGTTCGTTTTTCTCGAGCGCCTTTTCGATCTTCGCCCTCAGTGCAGGCGTGAGTTTGCCCTGTTCTTCGATGGTCCGGAGAATGGTCTCGCGCCGGTCTTCCAGTTCGCGGAAATATGCCAGCTTCTCTTCTGCCCCGCGGATCTGCACTTCGTCCAGATTGCCCGTGGCTTCTTTCCGGTATCGGGCAATGAAGGGAACGGTGCCGCCTTCATCGAGCAATTCGATGGTGGCTACCAGAGCCCTCAGTGTTATCCCCAAAGTCTGGGCGATATGGACAAGAATATCTGGGGACAACGGCTTGAGTTCGGGCATTCGATTGGCGGAAGAACTATTTTACCAATTGCGAAACCTGCAGGCTGGAGAGCCGCAAGGGACGACAATCTTTGCCGAGAGCATACCGCCGAGTCGAGAGCGAGGCGTTCGACGCCTGCGCTGTAATCGAATCGGGCGTTTCGGGGCTACGACGCGACATGTCTCAGTCCGTCGTAGCCTCGCCGTCGAGAATGATCCATCAGTTGGCGAAAATGGGTATCAGGCTGTCCGGGCCATGGCTCGTGCTTGGAGATCCCTGGCCATAAGGTAAAACTCGAAGACTGGAGGTTTTGGGCTATGGCCCAACCGGCTTACATTCCAGCGTGCCTGCAGGTAGCGGATGCGCTTTCGTAGCGGACGGAGAACCATCTGGTAGGTGCCACAATAATACTTCTGGGGAAATTCAACAAGGGGACGGTCACCCCAGTTCTGACCGTCGTCCGAACCCCAGACACTGAGGTCCAGGCTTTGTTGTTCTTTGGCGTGCGTGATGCCGAGAATTATCTCGATGGGTTCGTTGATGGGTGTGCCTATGTCCGTCGCCGGACTAAGGCCATTTTCTTGGACTTGGCGTTCACTAATCAGAAAAGACGGAAGCATTTGGGGGTCCCTTCCGCCGGAGCAACGACGACTAGAGTTCAGTGGCGTGAAATTCTGGAAAGCCGCTTCCCGGCTTCTTCTAGCGTCTCATAGTTCTTACAAAAACAAAAGCGAATTTGTTGGCTTCCTGCAAAAGAATTATTGTAAAAACTCGAACCCGGAACGGCTGCTACTCCGATGTCTTCCACAATATATCTCGCGAAAGCGGTATCATTCGGAAATCTGAAATCAGAGATGTCCGTCATGACGTAATACGCACCGTGCGGATGATAGCAACTGAAACCAGCTTTCTTCAGAATATATATAATCGCATCGCGTTTAGCGGAATAGCTTTGCGCGAGACGGGTATAATAAGATTCGGGCAATGAAAGCGCCAACACGCCTGCCTGTTGCAACGGAGAGGCCGCGCCCACGGTTAGAAAATCGTGGACCTTCCGGATGGAATCCGTCAGATCGGGAGCCGCGAGTACCCAACCTACTCTCCAACCGGTAACCGAGTAAGTCTTACTCATGCTGTTGACGAGAATGGACCGGTTGCGCATACCTGGCAAGCTGATCATAGGCACGTGCTCCCGGCTGTCATAAACTATGTGTTCATAGATCTCGTCAGTGATTGCCAATGCATCGAACTCCTGACATAGTTTAGCGATAAAACCGAGTTCTTCACGCGAAAAGACCTTGCCGGTTGGGTTATTTGGCGAGTTAATTATAATGGCTTTAGTGCGCGAAGAGAATGCCTGCCTTAGCTCCTCGCGATCGAAATTCCATTCCGGCGGGCGCAATGACACAAGCTTCCGGGTTGCGCCGCAAAGTTGTGTGTCAGGATGATAGTTTTCGTAGAACGGCTCGAACACAACCACCTCGTCTCCGTTATTTGTAACCGCTAACAAAGAGGCGATCATACCTTCGGTGGATCCGCAGCACACCGTTATCTCACGCTCCGGATCAAATTCCAGCCCGTAGGTGCGGAGGTATTTTGCGGCGATCGCGTCGCGAAATGGTTTGGCGCCCCACGTGATGGAATACTGATTGAAGTTCTCCTCGATCGCATTAATCGCCGCCCGTTTCAATTCTTCCGGAGCCGCGAAGTCGGGGAACCCCTGAGCCAGATTGACGGCATTGTGTTTCAAGGCCAGCCGTGTCATCTCGCGAATGACCGACTCGGTGAACTCTCGGGTTCGAGCGGCGCGGAAGCGATCCCGTGAGGACGTCAGGACAGGAGAGGAGGACATTTGATTCGATTGTAGCGGGCTACGCCGGCTTGAAACAATCGGCTGGCCGGCTATTCGCGACAGCTAATCAGTCAGATGGCCGTTATAGCCAACGAACGGCGCTAACCCTCGATACGTTACATTATCTGGAATTAGTCGAAAAGCCGTATCTCGCAACCAACACAGCAGTGGGTTCTCGATCTGCGCTAAAGCACCAAGGCGGCGTGAAGCAAGGACGATTCGGCGCGTTCGAGCGAGGCGCATTTTCTCGTACTTCCTCAAGCCTGCTATCACGTCTGTCTCGGCCAGACTGCTAGCAAGAACCAGGGCATCCTCTATGGCCTGACACGCACCCTGGCCAAGATTCGGCGTCATAGGATGGGCAGCATCACCCAGGAGAGTGATTCGACCCCGGCCCCACTCCCGTAACGGATCGCGATCATAGATGTCGTTGCGAAGAATCGCGGAGTCATCTGCCGCTCGAATTAGAGCTTCAACAGGCTCATGCCATCCTTTGAAAAGCGAAAGCAGCAAAGGCTTTGGAGAGCCATCAGATTGGCGCTCCCCTTCCGGGGAGTTGCTGGTTGCGAACCAATAAACTCGATTACCTTGAACGGGAAACGCGCCGAAACGCCTTCCCCGACCCCACGTTTCCGCAGGTACGACCGCTGAGCGATCAAACGGTACGACGGAGCGCCAGGCAGTGTAGCCCGCATAACGAATCAGATCTACATGCCCGAGTTGAGTTCGTACACGCGAATGAAGCCCATCCGCGCCGACCAAAACATCCCCGGTGGCAGTTGCCCCGCCAGTAAAATGCGCGCATACCTCGCGAGCATTCTGTTCGAAGGACGAGAAGCCATGACTGAGATGGATCTTCGCCGGGCCGGCACTTTCTGCCAGCATATCGAGTAGCTCGGCGCGGTGAACAATAATCATGCCACTTCCGAATCGCCGTTCCAATTCCCGGGCGGGAGTTTGAGAGATGTAAGTGCCGTTCCAGCGCCGAAGAGCGCCATCCATGTTCGAAAGGCCAATCGATTGAAGACGATCCCCCAGACCGAGCTTTCGTAAGACTTTCACCGCGTTCGGCCATAGAGCGATGCCCGCGCCAACTTCTCCCAGCGTCGACGATCGCTCGTACACCTCCACTTCAATTCCACGCCTGAGTAGCGCGATCGCGGCGGTTAAGCCGCCGATGCCAGCGCCAATAATGATGGCTCGCATAGTTGTTGAGTCGTTGACCAACGCTTGATCTCGCCTGCTGTCTCGCCAGCTAGCAGGCTGATATTCCGGTAAGAATTCTGCGGCTACTTTTCCGCCATCCACGCGATGAAGAGTCCGTCCGGCTCGACGTCCTCCCAATAAGAAATGAATCGGCTCGACACCTTGCGGCAATCCCGCCGCAAAAGCTTTTCGAGTTCCTCGCGATGAAACCATTTCTCCCACGCCGGAGTCTCAAGACGGCCGGCTTGCTCTGCGTTCTTGTCGATAATGACGAGCCGGCCGCCAGGTTTCAATACCCGGCATATCTCCGCCACCGCCCGATCGATTTCGACGGCATGCTCCAGCGACTCCGTCGCGTACACACAATCGAAATACGCACTCTCAAAAGGGAGCTCGGTCATCGAACCGGCGCGTGTGTGGACCTCCCCCGGCACATACTTCAGCATTTCTTCGGAAATGTCCAGCCCCCACAATTCGGCGCCGGGATTCTCGGCCAGAAGAATGCGCGCGAACCTGCCCTTGCCGCAACCCACGTCAAGCACTCGCTTACCCTTCAGATCGCCGAAATACCCGGCGATCAGACGCACATGGTAGATGCGAGGATCGATAGTCGAAGGAAAGTGTTCTTCGTCGCGCGACGATTCGTCGAACGACTGGCGGATCTGCTCACGTAATTCACCGGTCAGGTGTTGTGGCACACTACTCGCTTTGCTCGGGTCTTGGTGGCTCCGGAAGCCGGTCAACCATGCAGGCCATTTCACGACCGCGTGAGGAAGATTGGCATCCCAATCTTGTTGCCGTATGCCGGCCGGTACCGATCGGTGTTATACATGGTCGCGATATCTACCCTGCGCGGTCCAAGTTTGGGGTCGGGAATCGGCACCGCCGCATATTTCCCTTCGGAGATCCCCATCATCAATCCATGCTCGCCCTTCTTGATGCAATCGACGGCCATGCTTGCAAATGTCGTGGCGATCATCTTGTCGATAAAATCGGGATCGCCGCTGCGCAGATCGTAGGTGAGATCGCTCACGATAGTCTCTTCGCCGGTGCTCTTCTTGATCTCATCGCTAAGATCTTCCGCAACGTTGGCCTTCTTCTTGTGACCGAACGCGTCGGCATCGCCCGTTTCGCGAATCTTGTAACCTTGCCACTCCGCGCCTTCAGACAATATGACAAGGGCGTAACTGCTGGGATTGTTCCTCTTATCGGTCATCAGCAGATCGATGAGTTTCGGCAATTCCACCTTAAATTCGGGGATGCAGCAGCGCATGGATGTCACATAGGCCGTGTAGAGCGACGTATAGCCGGCATCGCGCCCGAAGACGCGGAAAACGCCGATCCGCTCGTGGGAACCGACCGTAGTGCGTTGCCGGTCGATGGCTTCGGTGGCGCGCGTGATGGCGGTCGAGAATCCGATGCAGTATTCGGTGTTACGGACGTCGTTGTCCATTGTCTTGGGCACGGCGATAACGTTTATACCCTGACGGTCGAGGTGGGCCGCATAGCTGAGGGTGTCGTCGCCCCCAATCGCAACAAGGTAATCGAGTCCCAGGCTTCCGATATTCTTCAGCACCTGCGAGGTCATATCGAAAACCGTGGATTCGACTCCATCCTTTACAGATCGCTTCGTCGGAAATGCAGTACCTTCGAGAAAATCGGGCAGTTTTTTCATCTTGAGCGGATTGGTGCGCGAGCTGTGCAGCATCGTTCCGCCCGTCCGATCAATTGCGCGGGTGTTGTCGCGGTTGAGTGGAAGTACGTACCGCAACTCGCTCGCGGGATCGCCCAAATTGAGGTGGGTCAAACCTTCCCAACCTCTCCGGATCCCGATGACATCGTAGCCAATCTCGCCCGAGCGGTAAACGACAGTCTTGATGACAGCGTTGAGTCCGGGGACATCGCCGCCGCCGGTAAGTATACCTATGCGTTTATTTGCCATGGATGAATAAATTTCATTCTACGGCCTCTAAAGGTTTTCCGCTGCGGAACCGATAGATAGTCAACAGTATGTGGATAAGACACAGCGCGGAAAGAGTTCAGCGGCCGGTCGCTTGGATCTTGGGCGGTTCTCGCGATTCATGGCTGCTCTCAGCCGCGCTGTGTCACTTAGGCTTGAACGCCCTATATCCACTTTGATGATGGTTTAGCATCTCGCCTCCTCCGGTCTGGGGATAATGGTGGCGATGAATAAGAAACTCGGCAACAGCGATTTGGAGATCACGCCCATTGGCGTCGGCGCCTGGGCAATGGGGGGCGCGGGTTGGGCCTTCTCGTGGGGGCCCCAGGACGACGATGAATCCATTGCGGCGATACGCGCCGCTTTCGATAAGGGCGTGAACTGGATCGATACTGCCGCGGTTTACGGGCTGGGTCACTCTGAAGAGGTGGTTGGCCGCGCGATCGAAGGGATTTCTCCTCGCCCTTACGTGTTCACCAAATGTGCGCGCATATGGAATGAGCAGCGCCAGATCGGTAAGAGGCTCAAGGCGGATTCCGTGCGCGCTGAATGTGAGGCGAGCCTGAGACGTTTGAAGCTGGAAAGGATCGATCTCTATCAGGTCCACTGGCCGGAGCCGGACGAAGATATCGAAGAGGGCTGGACCGAAATGGCGAAACTCCAGCAGGAGGGAAAGGTCCGTTGGATCGGCGTTTCCAATTTCAGCGTCCCACAAATGGAGCGGATCGCTCGAATTGCGCCAATCACTTCATTGCAGCCGCCTTATTCAATGCTGGTGCGAGGGTCTGAAGATGGGCTTCTGCCCTATGCGGAGCGGCACGGAATCGGCGTGCTAGTGTACTCGCCGATGCGTAACGGCCTGCTGAGCGGCGGCCATGACGAGAGAACGCGTGGCGTCCTTCGCGGAAGACGATTTTCGGCGCCGTAATCCGGACTTTCAGGAGCCTGCGTTGACCCGCAACCTCCAGATCGCGGAGTTGCTGAAAGTGATCGGTGAGCGTCACGGCAGGAGCGCTGGAGAGGTCGCAATCGCTTGGACGCTCCGTCATCCGGCGGTCACTGGTGCAATTGTGGGAATGCGATCGCCTCAGCAGGTGGATGGGATCGTTGGGGCTATGGATTTCCGGTTGACACAATCCGAGATCGATGAGATCGAATCTTTTCTATGCGCAAAAGCTGCCTGATATGCGAGCTTTTCTTATAAGTCTTCTGACTGCCGGATCTCTCCTGGCGCTTGATAATGCAGCCGCATTGCGCGAAAGAATCCAGCAGACTTTCCACGTACCGAATCCGCTGCCAGCTTTGAATGCGCAGGCGCACGGCTCGTTCGAGGTCGAACCCGGTATCGTAGCCGACCGCGTCAGCTACACCACGCAACTGGGCATGCAGGTTCCTGCAATCGTATACCACCCTGCGAATACCGCGATGAAGCGGCCCGCGCTCATCATCGTCAATGGACATGGCGGCGATAAGTACACCTGGTACGCCCAATATGCCGGAGTCCTCTTCTCGCGGGCGGGCGGCGTGGTTCTCACTTACGATCCGATTGGCGAAGGGGAGCGAAATTCGCAGCACAAGGACGGCACGCGCGCTCACGACAAGTACGTCCCGCCCGACGAAAACGGACGCTGGATGGGCGGCCTCATGATGACCGATATCCGTCAGGCCGTCAGCTATCTTCGCCAGCGGCCGGATGTCGATCCTGCGCGTATTGCTGTTACCGGCTACTCAATGGGCTCATTCGTGGTGTCCTGGTCTTGCGCCGTGGAGACCCGGTTACGCGCCTGTGCGCCGGTCGCAGGCGCTGTGCTCGATGGTCCAGGCGAGACACTCGACTCCAGCACCAAGAAAATGTGCCAGGGAATTCCCTATTCGTCGCTTCAATTTCTGGGCGATCGCGGTGCAACGATTTTCGCTCTCGCGGCCCAGCATGCCGCCGTGCTGATTCACAATGGCAGTACCGATGAAGTGGTCAACATCCCGACTCACGGCGAATCCTTTTTCCGTGATATGCGCGACCGTACCGCGAAGCTCCTGGGTCCGGACGCCAAGAAGGCGTTCGAGTACAGCTTTACACCGGAGGGCGGGCACCGTCCTTATTTCATTACACGGCCCGTTGCCGAGTGGCTCAACAAGGAATTGCATTTCCCAACCTGGGATGCGATAGCGCACGACCAGACGCACATCAGCGAATGGGCGGCGAAGAATAACGTGCCAATGGACAAAATGTACGCCGATGAGCACCGCGAAGGCGGCACGATGGCTTTAGGAAAGAACATCCCGTACATCGCTCACGATAAGCTGAATGTTCTCCAGGAATCCGAATGGCAAACGCAAAAAGAAAAATTCATCTTAGAAACGTGGCTGGAGCGTGTGCGGCAAGCATCGGCCTCAGCGTCCTCTGGCCAGTAGCAAAGCAACTTCCCTTTCCGAGGTTGCTCTGATACGGGAGAGGAGTCGAGCCCCGCGTCGTACTGCCAGAGGCCATTGGGGTGCGAAGTATTTTCCCAATCTGTGGTCACGTCGTAGGTGCTAGTTGTGGCGGCCGGAAGAGTGGAGTTGCAAGAGCCCTAACAAAAGGGCACGCATGGGATAAAGGATAGTGGGCCCGACACGTTTTTGATTCGACACATGATACCCCTTCATTGACACAAGCCGAACCGGCAAAGACAACTCCTCAAGAAAGCAGATCCTCTACGGTGAGCCTTGCAAGATCCCTCAACAGCATTGCGGGATGCAGCTTCCCCAAATCGAGAGGCCCGGATACTCCAGTGTGTACCGCAACGCAACCGATCCCATTGGCCCGCGCTGCCACGACATCCTGCGGCGCGTCGCCGACCAACCAAACTCTGGTGCCCTTGCGGAGTAAGCCCCTGCGCCGTGCCATGCGGATGGCATTGCGAGCCAGCGCAACCCGCGTATGTGCGGTTCCGGCAAACGATCCGAAGACAAAAAAGCGGGCCAGTCCTGCGCGATCCAGTTTCTTCCAGCCGATGCGCGCGAGGTTGCCCGTGACAAGGACACACGGCACACGAGCCCGCGCGAGGCGTAACAGTAGCCTCTTCGCGCCAGGGCACGTCTTGCCACGCAGATCGGGACATGCAGCCTCGTACACCCGCTGTGCTTCCTCTCTTATTTGCGGCATGCTGGCGCGGATAAGTTCGGGCGCAGCACCCGCGCGCAACATCATCTGGGTCATGATGTCCGGATCGAGCATGCCATGGACCGGTATGCCCTCAGTGGTGGTTTCAAGACCAGTCACCGCGCGGATCGCATCAACCAGTGCCTGGCGGTGATGCGGGCCGGCGCGGCGCACGAGCGTACCGTCGATATCGAAGAGGATTAGCAAATCGGTCGAGTATTTGCGCACGAATCATACAATGATATAAGTGCAAGAGAAAACCTTCCGTATCGGGCTCGTGCAGATGTCTTGCTCCACCGATCCAGATGAAAACCTGGCCAAAGCCGAAGGGCGAATCCGCGACGCGGCAACTCGCGGAGCGAATATCGTCTGTCTGCAGGAGCTCTTCCGGTCGCAATACTTCTGCCGCGAAGAGGACGCCCGATTATTCGATCTGGCCGAGCCGATTCCCGGGCCCTCGACCGACCGCCTGACCGCGGTGGCACGCGAGTGTAATGTGGTGGTGATCGCGTCGCTCTTCGAGAAGCGCGCCGCGGGACTCTATCACAACACGGCCGCAGTCATCGATGCCGATGGCACGCTGCTCGGCATCTATCGTAAGATGCACATCCCGGACGACCCGCTGTTCTTCGAGAAATTCTACTTCACGCCGGGCGACCTGGGTTTCCGGACCTTCGACACTGCCGTGGGCCGTATCGCGACGCTGGTGTGCTGGGATCAGTGGTATCCCGAAGCTGCGAGGCTGGCGGCGATGGGCGGCGCGAATATCCTCTTCTATCCAACCGCGATCGGCTGGCATCCGTCGGAGAAGGCCGAGTTCGGAGTGGCGCAGCACGACGCATGGCGCACCATCCAGCGCAGTCATGCCATTGCCAACGGCATCTACGTTGCCGCGGTGAACCGCGTGGGCTTCGAAGGACCTCCGGAGCGCGGCCTGGAGTTCTGGGGCGCTTCGTTTGTCGCAGATCCGTTCGGACGCATCGTTGCGGAGGGATCGCACGATAAGGAGGAAATCCTCATTGTCGAAATCGACCCGGCGAAGATCGATGAGACGCGCCGCAACTGGCCGTTCCTCCGCGACAGACGCATCGATGCGTATGGGCCGATCACTAGCCGCATGCTCGTATGACTCCGCGTCAATTGGGATTCCGCATGCCCGCCGAGTGGGAACCGCACGAGGCTACCTGGATCGCATGGCCCCATAACGAAGACGACTGGCCGGGACGCTTCGAGCCGATTCCCTGGGTTTATGGCGAGATCGTGCGTAAGCTGGCCGGAGTGGAGCGCGTTCGCATTCTGGTTCAGAACGAAGAAGTGGAACAGAGCGCGCGCAACGCTGCTGGCGAAGGTGGGCGCGAGCCTGGAGGCGGTGGACTTCTACCGCGTCAAGACAGATCGCGTGTGGACCCGCGACTTCGCGCCGTCATTCATCGTGGCGCGGGATACGGGCCGTGAAGTCGCGGCGGTGAAGTGGCGCTTCAATGCCTGGGCGAAGTACGACAACTGGCAGCTCGATGAAGCGGCGGGCGCGAAGATCCCGAATTGGCCGGTACGCGCTCGTGGACGCCGCCGCTGGTACTCGAAGGCGGAAGCATCGACGTTAACGGGGCGGGCTGGCTGATGACCACCGAGGAATGCCTTCTCAGTCCGATTCAGGCGCGCAATCCAGACATGGCGCGCGGGCGAATCGAAAAGGCGCTCAATGATTATCTTGGCATCGGGCAGGTGCTTTGGCTACGAAACGGCATTGCCGGCGACGATACGCACGGGCACATTGACGACCTCGCACGTTTCGTTGACGCGGCGACGATTGCGGTCGCGTCTGAGCCGGATCCGAGCGACGCAAATTACGGGCCGCTGCGGGAAAATCGCGAGCTTCTGAGGCAGTATCCGTTCCGTGTCATTGAATTGCCGATGCCGTCACCCGTATTTTTCGATGGACAGCGGCTGCCTGCAAGCTACGCCAACTTCTACATCGCGAATGGAATCGTCCTGGTGCCGACGTTTAACGACCCCAACGATCGCATCGCTCTAAATACGCTGGCCGAAGCCATGCCGGAGCGGCAAGTGATCGGCATCAATTGCACGGAACTGGTATTGGGCTTGGGAACGCTGCACTGCATGACGCAACAACAGCCGCGCTAATGCCCGGCGCAGATTCTCTCTTTCAGAGTGGTCTATTGCGTCGAGCACCGCGATAGCATAGTCTTCCATCGAGATCCGGCTGTTGCCTTCTTCGCCACGAGTCGATGATATCCGTGGGATAGTGGCCGGTGCGCTCGCCATGCTCTGAGGACTAAGCACATCGCCAAAAAACAAGCTGGAGATTGGGAAGCTGAAAGGACGCCTTTCTCGGTATCGCGAACTACACCATGCTGTGTGGATAGACGGAAGTTTACGGGAGATTCAAGATTCATTGGTAAGCAGAACTTTGAGCGTCCCCTTTTCCGCAGCGCGCGTGAACGCTTCCGCCGCTGCGGCGAGCGGGAATCGGTCGGTTATCAAAGTGTTGACGCGGACGGTTCCTAGGCGCAACAATTCCAAAGCGGGCTCGAACCGGCCGCAGCGCGAGCCGATCAAGGTAAGCTCGTTCACGATAATAGGCGCCGTATTGATCGCGACCTCGCCGTGCACCGTAGACTTCATGATGATCGTGCCTCGCGGCTTCGCCATCTTTACCGCATTGCGCAATCCTTCGGGCGTTCCCGTCGCGTCTATTACAAAGTCGAACTCGGCCTCGGGAGGCGGGGCGTTCGCCGATTCCGTGACGACACCGGCCCGTTCGGCAATGAGCAATTTATCGCGGTGATGTCCGAACTGCCGCACCTTCGTGCCGTGCGCGTGCAGCGTCTGCGAAATCAGAAGCCCAAGCTTACCGTCGCCGAGAACCGCGACGTGCGCGCCCGCCGGGATATGCACCTGATCCAGGATCTCGCAGGCAGCGGCGAGCGGCTCGATGAAGACTGCGTCTTCCGTTGCGATTTCGGCGGGGATCAGATGCAGGTTACCTTCGGGAAGCGTGAAGAATTCCTGGAACGCTCCGGGATGACGTACGATGCCGAGAACGGTTCGTTTGGGACAATGCCGCCCCAGCCCGCGGCGGCAATACGAACACTTACCGCAGGTCAGATTGATTTCGCCCGCGACGCGTTGTCCTACCCATTTGAAGTCGTCGGCTTCCACCACTTCTCCTACGAACTCGTGGCCTGGAATGCCGGAGAAACCGTAGTAGCCGCGCTGCAACTCGAGGTCAGTGTTGCAAATGCCTGCCGCAAGGGTGCGGATCAGCGCATAGCCGGGCGGGCGTCGTGGCTTTGCAATGTCGCGGACCTCCACGCGTCCGTTCTCGATGTGCACAGAAAGCATATCCAATGGTAGTGCAGAGCGTTGCTAAAACCGGGCTTGTGGCACAATCGAAGTTCCCGATGAATTCTCAGTTGATCTGCATTAATGAGGCGTGCCGCGCCCGCTACGCGATGACCGAAGTCATCTACAATCTGTCCGAAATGCGGAGGCTTGCTGGAGGCCGGGTTCGTCGCGCCGCATATCGCTCCCGCGGAGCTGAAAAAGATCTGGCGCGAACGGCGCATGTGCAATCGTCCAGTCGATCAAAGCGGTGTTTGGCGTTATCGCGAGATGTTGCCGTTTGACGATGCGAGGCTCAATCGTAGTCACTCTGCGTGAGGGCAATACGCCATTGCTGGCGGCATCTGCGCGCGGCGGAATACGCCTGCCTCGACGGGATCACGTTCAAGCATCAGGGATTCAATCCGACGGGCTCGTTCAAAGACAACGGGATGACGTGCGGCGTAACGCAGGCGGTTAGCCTGGGGATGTCGCGAGTCGCGTGCGTTTCGACGGGCAATACGTCCGCATCCATGGCGGCGTATGCGGCGGCCGCCGGACTCAACCCGCTGATCTTCATCCCCAACGGCAACATCTCTTACGGCAAACTGGCGCAGGCGTTGGAATACGGCGCGCGGACCTTTCAGGTGGAGGCAAACTTCGATCAGATTCTGGCGCTGGTGCGCGTCTTGGCCGAACGGCTCGGCATTTATCTGCTGAATTCGATCAACCCTTTCCGCATCGAAGGCCAGAAGACCATCATGATCGAGATGCTGGATCAGCGCGACTGGGCCGTGCCGGATTGGGTGGTGCTACCTGGGGGTAATCTCGGCAATATTTCGGCCTTCGGTAAAGGACTGCGCGAGCTGTATTCAGCCGGATTTATCGATCGCCTGCCCAGGCTCGCCGTGGTGCAGGCCGAGGATCTGCGCCGTTTTACGAATTCATGCGCGGAGGCGGCGATTTTCGCGCCGTGCATCATCCGGAGACCCTGGCTACGGCAATCAAGATCGGCGACCCGGTGTCGTGGCCGAAGGCGAAGTTCGAGATCATGGCCACCAACGGTGTCGTCGAGAAGGTTACCGAGCAGGAGATTGCCGATGCCAAAGCCGTTATCGGGAATGCGGCATTGGCTGCGAGCCGGCTTCGGCGGCAACGTTAGCAGGATTGCGGAAGCTCCGTGCGTCGGAGGTTATCGCGAAGAATGCGGATGTTGTGGCGGTGCTCACCGGCAACGTACTGAAAGACCCGGATTACATTTATCGGTATCATACCGCCGTATTGGATGCTCCTGGCGGATGCGGTTGAATAGTACGTTTGCTAACACGCCAGTGGTGGTTGCGAATGATCCGGATGAAATTGCGCGCCTGATCGGGTAAGTCGGGTTTGCATCCTTGTCAATACGCGGCGTATAGTACTAGAAGTAATTCGATTTAGGAGGCAGCCCCTTGAAGAAGATCATTTTTTCGTCAGTTATGGCCCTGTCGCTGTTTAGCCTCAGCGCCTTCGCAGAAGAATTCCAGGCTTACATCAGCGACTCGAAGTGTGGCGCCAAGCATGCATGCGATATGAACAGCAAGTGCGTTGCGAATGCTGCGGTAAGGGTGGCGCGCAGCCGGTGGCTGTTGTGGGCGATAAGGTCTACAAGTTAGCGATACCATCCAAAATAAAGGAGCATCTTGGCCACAAGGTGACGATCACCGGGAAGGCCGAGGGCGACACACTGGACGTCCAAAGCGTTAAGATGGCCGAGTAGTTTTCGCCAAATTTCAGTCTTGTTGCTAGCGGACGGCCATATCGTCCCTCCGGGCATTTTTTTTGGAGCGTCAGCTACCGCAGCAGTACGTTGATTGATTCTCGACAGAACGCGGGCAGGTCCTCCGGCTTCCGCGAAGTGACTATGTTGCGGTCGACTACGACCTCGCTATCTTCCCACTTAGCGCCCGCATTAACGACGTCGTCCTTGATTGCGAAGAATGAAGTTACATGGCGGTTCTTTAAAACTCCCGCGGAACATAAGATCCACGGTCCATGGCAGATTGCAGCGACCAACTTGTTCTGCGCGTCGCACTCTTTGACGAACTGCATCGCCTTCGGGTGACGGCGGATGTAATCGGGTGCGAAGCCGCCCGGTGCCACGACGCCGTCAAAACCGGACACCTCAAGTTGATCGTAGGAAAGATCCGCCTTTACGGGATAACCGAGTTTGCTCGTATAAGTTGAACCCGCGGCCGCTCCCGCGCAGACTACCGTTGCGCCTGCTTCCTTGAAGCGGTACAAGGGATACCAGACTTCCATTTCCTGATATAAGTTATCTACCAGAATGACGATCTTCTTTCCTGTAAGTTGCATACTCTCGACCGTAGCACAAGAATTTTCGGACTAGCCGCGGCAGCTTGATGTGGGGTTGTCTACGCATCGCATGGATCTTGAGAAGCGACATGACGTTGAGCCCGCTATGGGCGATGTGAATGCGCACCTTCGCGCCAGTGGCCTACAATCTGAAGGGATCTTTCCCAGTGCGCACGATCTGCGCGATCTCGTTCATAAGCCTGAATACGTGGGCGAGCGTTTCAGTACGGATGTGGAGTCACGATCGACAGAACCGGCCGAGTCGATACCTATCCCCTGATGATGCTGGACGGAAAAAAGGACTTCCTCGATGCCGCCCGGGATGGCAAAGGATTCATCGGCTGCAACGCGGCGAACTGCGCGTTCATTGCGCCCGTCAGCCCGGGAGTGAAGAACCGATGCAGCCAACGCCTGGCGCTACGCCAAGCGTTCAAACCAGCTTGCCCTTCGTATCGATGCGCTCGGCATTCATGTAAGATCGCAGTGCCTCGGGGATTAGGATGCTGCCGTCGCGCTGCTGATAGTTCTCCACGATGGCGACCCAGGTGCGGCCGATCGCCAGACCGCTGCCGTTAATCGTGTGCACGAAATCGGCTTTACCTCTTCCGCTCTTATAACGAATCTCGGCACGGCGCGCTTGAAAAGCGGCGAAATTGGAGCATGAAGATATCTCCTTGAACCCATTCTGGCCCGGCAGCCAGACTTCGATATCGTACGTCTTGGCGGACGAGAATCCCATATCACCCGTACAGAGCACAACGGTCCGGTAGGGCAATCCCAGGCGCTGCAGAATGTCTTCGGCATCGGCGGTGAGCTTGTCATGCTCTGCCCAACTCTGATCGGGACGGGTAAACTTCACCAGTTCCACTTTCTGAAACTGATGCTGGCGGATAATTCCGCGCACGTCGCGCCCGTAGGAGCCGGCCTCACTGCGGAAACAAGACGTGTACGAGCATAAGCTGATCGGCAGACTCTCGCCATCGAGCGTCTCCTGACGATACAGGTTGGTCACCGGCACCTCCGCCGTCGGGATCAGCCAAAAATCGGTCTTCTCGCATTTGAAGAGATCGTCGCCAAACTTGGGTAGGTTGCCCGTGCCGTAAAGGCTGCTCGAATTGACGAGGAACGGCGGCAGCACCTCTGTGTAGCCATGCTCGCGGGTGTGTATATCCACCATGAAGTTGCCGAGAGCCCGTTCAAGTCTCGCTCCGGCGCCCCAATACACGGCAAAGCGTGCGCCCGTGATTTTCGTCGCGCGCTCCATGTCCAGGATGCCCAACTCCGGCCCGAGATCCCAATGCGCTTTGGGCTCGAAATTGAAGCTTCGCGGCTCGCCGAAGCGGCGAATCTCGGCATTCTCTTCGGCGCTCTTTCCCACCGGGACGGATTCATCCGGTACGTTCGGAATCCCAGCCAGCAATTGCTTGAACTCGTCGTCGATTTGTTGAACGTTCTTATCCAGATCGGCGATCCGGTCGCCCAGTTCGCGAATCTTTTTCTGCTGTTCCGACGTGTCTACGCCCTGACGCTTCAGTTTGCCGATCTCTTCGCTGGCGGCATTCTTTCCGGCCTTCAGTTCTTCGGCCTCGCGGATTGCCGACCGGCGGCTCGAGTCCAGTTCCCGGAACTGATCGAGCGAGAACTGGAAGCCGCGCGTGGATAGACGGCTGGCGATGGCGTCGAGATTGTTGCGGAAGTAGGCGAGATCGTGCATATAAGGGTAATGCTACCAAGCGGCCTGGAGTGACCCGGACTTGCGGCAAGCGGTCCTGCCGTGGAGACACACTTCAATCGTAGTGCGCGCTTGCGTAAGCCGCGTGACGATGGACTTTCCCGGGTGAGCTAGGAGAGTGTTGATGGACCGGTGTTATTCTTCATCTTCTTCAACCATCACCGGTTCCAGATCTTCCGCTTCGAAGATCTGACGGCAATCGAGACACTCAAGGTAGTCGACGCCGTCCCGGCGCACCATGACTTCAGTTCGCTTGTGCTCACAGGGGGCTTGCATAAGAAAGAGACCGAGATACGATTTATTCTACTGATTGGTGGCGGCTTGTCAAGGGAGTAGTGGTAATTCGGGTTTCAGCGGCACTTAAAAACGAAAACGCTGTGATTTCCGGGCACTTCTGCCGCCAGCGAATTGGCGGGACGGGGCGGCACATAAACGTGCTAGAGAATATCCAACGCGGCCTGCAGCTCGCTGCGCGCATGGTCGTCGCCGATAGTGGTGGTCACCTCGATGCCTTTGCGATACAGCGCTTTGGCATCGTCGATCTTCCCCAACTTCTCGAGCGTCTGGCCCCCATGGAAATAAGCCGCGGGGTAGCTCGGATTAACCTGGATTAAACTGGCGAATTCATCCACCGCTGCCTGCAGCGTGCCAGCCTTGATGTACTCCATGGCCAAGCCGTAACGGGCGAAACTGTCGTTGGGATTCGATGCGACCATTCCTCGCAGGATATCGATCCGGTTATTCGTCATGCTTGTGCTACTATACCAGCCGGATGGCCTGCCCTTTCTTCGATCCGACAACTCCTTTTTCCTGGGAGTCGTGGCCTAACCCTCCAAGGATGCCCTTGGGCGATCCGCACGCCGGCCTTTGTTCGGCGGCCGTTAGCCAGGAGCCCGTCGAGGTTCCCGACGCCCGCGTACGGACGTGTTGCAACGCCGGCTATGCGAAGGGATGCTGTCCAAGCTTCCCCCACGACGATATGTCCGACACGCCCGATACTGTGCGGTTTGGAATTGTGCAGCGCGCGGCGGGGATTGTGGTAATACGCTACGTATTGGAGCGGGATCATCATCCACATCGCGACGGCACGTTGGAGTTGCGGGAATCGGGCAATCCCATCGACTCGACGCTTATTGAGAGGCAAGCCCGCGCCTTTCTGAACAGCTATCTTCGGAGGACGCGTTGACCGAACCGCTGCCTGAGGGCAAGCCGGTTCGCGAATCCCAGGCAGAGTACTCAGAGTTGGCACTCCCCAACGACGCAAATACGTTAGGGAATCTGCTCGGCGGCAAGGTGATGCACCTGGTCGATCTCGCCGGTGCAATTGCCGCAATCCGCCATGCCCGAACCGTGGTTGTGACGGCCTCGGTGGATCATATGAACTTCCTTCACCCGGTTCGCATCGGTCAACTGGTGCGGCTGCGCGCGTCCGTGAATCGGGTTTTCCGGACTTCAATGGAGGTCGGGGTCAAGGTGCTGGTTGAAGACTTGATTACCGGCGAACTGAAGCATACGTCATCGGCCTATCTTACATTCGTGGCGCTCGATAAGGATGGACATCGGGTGCACATAACGCCGGTGATTCCCGAGACAGACGTGGAGAAGCGGCGCTACGACGCAGCGGGACTGCGCCGAGAGTATCGTCTGGCGCTGCGCCCAGGCCTTTGATGACAGTGAGCCGAAAAGCGCTACTCGTCCTTATACATGTACTTGATATTCGACTTGTAGAGCAGCAGGTTGGGATCGCCGTCCCGATTGATCTTCAGGCACGACTTGTCATACCATTCAATGACGCCGTGCAGTGTTTCGCCATCCTTGAGCACGAAAACCATGGGCGTCTTGCCCTGCATCTGCTTGAGATAGTAAAAATTCTCAGCGTTGGTCTGGTCCGGAGGGATGGGCTTCTTCTGAACCTTTCGCTGTGGCGAAAACTGCTCCTTGACCTCAGTGAACGACGGACGTATCAACTTCCGATTAGCGGACTCCACGGGCAGCCTTCCTTCGCGATTTGTTCTGTGACGATACGTCAACCATAGGGGCAGGACGGATCGGATTGAATCGAAACGCTAACTTAGCTTTGAATTATAAATATCATACCTCCCCACGAGCCGCAAGCGAAACCTGCGCGGAGCATAATTTCGCTTTGCCGGCGAAAGTGGCTGTCTGTTATCGCATACACTGGTGTATTCTTCATGAGCGTCAGATGGAACAAATATCCCGATCCACGGACCGCGGCCGAGGCGTGCGCGCGCCACACTCTGGGTCTTCTTACGGAGATGTTGTCCGGTCAGGAATGCGCGACGATGGCCGTGTCGGGAGGAATTACTCCAGGACTGTACTTTGATGCTCTCGCCGGGGCGCGCTTCACGTGGGACCGCGTTCACCTGTTCTTCGTAGACGAACGCGCGGTGCCGCCGGATCATGCCGATAGCAACTTCCGTTTAGCCGACGCGCACCTGGTCAAAAAGGCCCGCATGATGAGCCGGCAGGTGCATCGGATTCACGGCGAGCTGGAGCCGCATGAAGCCACTGAAGCCTATGTGAAGGATATCCGCGATTTCTTCAATCTGAAAGCCGGGGAACTGCCGCATTTCGACATCGTGCATCTCGGGCTGGGGCCGGATGCCCACACTGCAAGCCTCTTTCCGGACGACCCGCATATTGAAGACCACGACGGGATCGCCGCCGCTGTTTACGTAGAGAAGAAATTGCAATGGCGCGTGACACTTCTTCCCGGAGTGCTCATGGCCGCCAAACACACTCTCTTTCTGGTGGCCGGCGAAGATAAAGCTTCCGCGGTAAAGGCGGTGATCGATGAGCCCTACGATCCGCTCAAGTATCCTGCCCAGATGAGTACCCATCACGGGCGTGGAGTGATGTGGTTCTTAGATGCAGCCGCGGCCAGCCTGCTCGATTAGGCACTCAGCGATTAGGTATTAAGCTTGAGCTTCCAGCCGGCGCACTGGAGCACGGGCAACTGCGGATACTTCGGAAATCGCGAGTCGCTATCGGAGAGACCGCAACGAAAGAAAATCGAGCCGCGGTCTGAACGTATGATTTTGACGTAAATGCACGTGGAGCAGAGACCGGGATGGACGGTTGACGCCACGCCTCAAGCTTGACACACACGGGTGTGAGGATTGCATCGCCACCACATGCGATCACATGCGATAACATCAAATTGGAAGCCGTTAAACGGAGTACATTATGCCCAGCGAATTTTCCGAAAGCACCCGCCGCAATTTCCTGAAAACATCCGCCGCAGCAGCCGCGCTCGCCGGACCGCTTGCGCCCCAGCGCGCTTTGGGGGCGAATGATCGCGTAAATATCGGATGGATCGGCGTAGGCACTCGCGGGTCCGCCGGCTTGGGCTGGCTGCATACCGCGGCTCCGAACGACGCTCAGATCACCGCCATCTGCGACACCTACGAGGGCTATATCGCCCGCGCCAAAGACATCATGAAGACTGTATGGGGTACCACGCCCACGGCCTACAAGGATTATCACGACCTGCTCGCCGATAAGACTGTGGACGCGGTCTTCATCATGACGCCCGAGCATCTCCACCACGATATGGCGATTGCCGCCTTGAAAGCGGGTAAGCACGTGTACGTTGAAAAACCGCTTGCGCACACGATTGAGGAGGGCTTCGACATCGTGCGGGCCTGGGAGCAATCCGGCAAGGTGGTGCAGGTTGGAACCCAGAATCGCAGTTCCTCGCTTTACAAGAAAGCGAAGGAACTGGTTCAGCAGGGGATCATCGGCGACGTTCACTACGTCCGCGCTTTCTGGTATAGGAACTCGCTACCCGACGATCCCGCGTGGCGATATGTGATTCCTGCCGAAGCGACGCCGCAGAATACCGACTTCAAACGCTTTCTGGGCACGGCGCCGCAACACGACTGGAGTCCCGAGCGCTACTTCCAATGGCGGCTCTATTGGGATTACTCTGGAGGCATTTCGACCGACCTGCTGGTCCACCAGACCGATATCGTCAACTTCATGCTGAACAAGACGGTGCCGAAATCTTGCATGGCGTCGGGCGGCATTTACCGGTGGCACGACGACCGCGATACGCCTGACACCTTCAGCGCGATTTACGAATACGCGGACAACTTCCATATCAACTACAGTTGTTACTTCGGTAATGATCACTATGGTTTCGGCGAGCAGTTGTGCGGCAATGAAGGGACTATCGAGGTATTGAATCGGCAGGATCTCTATTTCACGCCGGAATTGTTTAAAGGCAAAGCCCCGGCGTCCATCAGTTCACGCCAGCCAATCCACCTGAACGGCCGTGCCGATTTCAATGAGTCGGACGGCGCGATCAACCACTTCCGCAACTTCATTCTGTCGGTGCAGGGCAAAGAGAAGCCTATCGCGCCGCCACCTGTCGGGCAGCAGGCGGCGATTTCCGGTCATATGGCGACCCTATCGTTCAAGCACAACAAGAAGATCGTCTGGGACGATAAGAGCGACAAGTACTCGTTCGTTTGAGCGCGTAATCTCGTAAGTTTGCACGCCTTTACGCTTCATCGCGTCCGCTATTGTTTCCGCGCATTGGACGAGATTTGCTTTCCGCCCGGGCAAGCCGCCAACGTGGTGCGCGGGACCCTGGGGCGGATTCTCCATAATCGTCACGCCGGCGCTTACGCACGGATATTTGCTCCGAAAGCTACTACTGGCAGCGGCCCGAGCGGTTTGCTGGACCCTCCGCGCCCGTTCGTACTTCGCGTGTCGCATCTCGACGGAGTGACGATTCGCCCGGGCTGTACGTTTGAGGCAACCGTGCATGTCTTCGACTCCAGTCTTGCCGATTTCAATGCCATCTTCGCCGCCGTGGCGCAAGAAGGTATTGGTCCCAGCCGGGCCCGCGCGTCGATCGAGAGGGCAGAATCGGAGCATATCGAATTAAGCCTGCGTCCTGGCAATGATCCGATCACGCGCATCCAGGTTGATTTCGTCACGCCCATGGAACTGAAGGACATTGGCAAGCTTGTGAAGCGCCCGGAATTCCCAATTCTCTTCCGCCGCATTCGGGACCGTATCAGCGCTCTGCGGGCGATCTACGGAGATGGGCCGCTGGAGGTTGACTTCCAAGCTTTGGGCGAGCGCGCCGAAGCGATCACGATGGAGCGTTGCGAAATTCAAGTGGTTAAGGCCGAGCGCCGGTCCGGGAGAACCGGGCAGATTCACTCGATCGGCGGCTTCGTGGGTACTGCCCTGTATCGGGGAGATTTGAAGGAATTCCTCCCGTACCTGCAAGCCGCGCAATGGACGGGAGTTGGGCGGCAGACTGTCTGGGGAAAGGGCGAGATTCGATATACGAGCGGCGCCTAAGATGTATACTGCGAAAAAGCGAGAAGGCCATGAATACTGCTATGGACGATTCTGTCCGCTTGATGCGCGACGATTGGAACCGCCGGGCAAAGGAAGATGCTTATTATTATGTCGCTTTCGCAAATCCCAATCAGGCTGAAGACGGGTTTCAGAGGAGCGCCGATGAAGTAATTCCCGAGATTGAGGGGGAGTTGTACCGACTTGCTTATTTGGGAGAAGGAGTGGCCCGTCGAGCGCTTGAAATCGGGTGTGGTCCTGGCCGCCTGATTCTACCGCTCAGCCGTCATTTCGATGAGATCTACGGCGTCGACATCTCCGATGAGATGATCCGAATCGCGCAGGAACGTTTGCGGCAGATTCCCAATGCCCATTTTCTCGTCAACAACGGCTTTGATTTGGCTCCCTTGGAAGACAATTATTTTTCGTTTGTCTATTCCTATGTTGTTTTCCAGCATATCCCAAGCAAGGAGATTGTTCTCAACTACCTGTTTGAGATCCAACGTGTTCTCTTGCCGGGGGCATCGCTCGATTTCAAGTTCGAGGAACGCCGCCCTCTATGGCGAATTCGGATAATCCGGCCACTTGGAATGGCTGCGTGCTACCCGCTACCGAGATCGTCGATTTTGCGCATAGCGCAGGCATGGAATTGGTCGCATTGTCGAGTGAGCAAACCCAATATATGTGGGTGACGTTGAGGAAACGGCCGAGGCCATTCCTCGATGCCGTGACTTCGACTTCCAGTAGTTCTACGAGTGTTCCGCAACGCGGGCCGCAGGCCGCTGTCAGTCTATGGATTCGGAACGCGCCGAGCGGCGCGGATTTGACTACCTTGCGTGCACAAATCAATGGCGAACCGGTCAGGGGAGCATACCTTACGCCGATTCTTGCTGACGGAAGATGTCAGATGAACGTGACACTCCCAAGGAACCTTCCCATCGGTACCGTGGAAGTTGCGCTCGTATGCAACGGCGAAGTGATGAGTCCCATGCGGGCCATTAGTATCGAACCCGTCTTACTTGTTCCTCGCGTCAGCGCCGTTTACGATGCGAGAAATATGGCTATGGAGAAGCGAAGCGAGTCCGGCGGACTGAAGATCCTTATGGAAGGGATAGAGGAACCTGGCACAATCGAATTTCAACTCGCCGATAAGCGAATTGAGAATATCGACGTCACGGTAACTAACCAGGTTCTTTACCAATGTTTATTTTCTCTTATTCCGCCCGGTATTTACGGGCCGCAGACCCTGGCCACGTATTCCGGTGGCCGCCGCGTGTATCGCGACGATGTGGACATCCAGATCCCAGTCGCTACACTTGTTGCCGTAACCTTGATCTCCGATGGTTCTACATGTGTGCCTCGGAGGGGACCGAATGCCGCGGTCAGTCTATGGATTCGCAACGCGCCTGCCGATGCGAATCTGATGATCTTGAGTGCGCAAATCAACGGCAAAACGGTTCCGGGGACGTACCTTTCGCCGGTCGGCGCCGAAGGCGGATGCCAGATGAACGTGTTACTTCCCGGGAATGTTCCCCTCGGCGATGTGGATGTTGCGCTTGTGCAGAATGGCCAAGTGATTGGCGCTGCGCGGACCATTACAGTCCGCAACGAACGCTGATCCAGCACACGATCATGCCTTCTCGTCAATGCGAAAATGAAGGCAGATGCCGAGAATTATGTCTGGCCTGGTCCTCACCGCGCTTCTGACGCCTCTTCTGCTGTTCGGTCAGGGTACGTACGGACGCCGCACGCGCGGTCCAAACTCGACCGCGAATCCCGGCTTGTATGGTGTCCCTGCCGTTACTTTCCAGGGTAATTTGAAGGAGCTCACCAAGAAAGAGCTAAGAATCGACGTCGATTCCGATGGGCAGAGCATCACCTTTCGCATTTCGCGGAAAACTCATTTCCTCAAAGACGGTAAGGAGATCAAGCCGGCCGGCGTGGCTCTCGGAACGGTTGTGTCTGTCGATGCAACGCGCGATCCCGATCAGAAATTCTCGGCGTTGAACGTCGTTGTTTCTCCGCCTAAGTCAAAGCCGGCCGAACAATAGGTGTCCAAGAAGTGTGCGAAAACCTTAAGCGGCGTGCCGCCGTTTGGCGGGCCGGAATGACCGCTTCTTGTTCACGCGTTCCCGCCACGCCGCCGGAGCCGGAACCACAAGCTTAGCGGGCTGGAGATCGGCGCTCACGTCGCGGCGGATCAGGGTGACGCGTAGCGCCTTCTCAATCTTGCGGATGTCGCCGTTCTCCGAGCGCGTGCTGAACGTCGAGGAGGTCCCAAGAGCGCCTGCGCGGCCGGTGCGGCCCACGCGGTGAATGAAATCCTCAGGGGCTTGCGGCAAATCGTAGTTAACCACGTGCGCGATGCCGTCCACGTGAATCCCGCGGGCAGCAACGTCCGTTGCGACCAGAACTCGATAGGTGCCCGACTTGAATCCGCTTAACGCCTGGTTGCGTTGGCTTTGGCTGCGATTGCCATGGATGCGCGCAGCCTTGATACCGGCTCGAACCAGATTGTCGGCCAGACGATCGGTACCGTGCTTGGTACGCGCGAAGACCAGGAACGATCCGGATGCGTCCTCGCTCAAGAGCTGCATGAGCAGACTGAGTTTGCGATCCTGGTCGACCTGGTAGAGATGGAGTTTCACGTCATCTATCGGCTGCGTGATTGCGCCAATCGAGACGCGCACTGGGTTTTTGACGTGGGCTTGAACCAGATGGGCGACCGATTTTTCCATGGTTGCCGAGAAGAACATGGTTTGCCGAGCGGCTGGCACGCTCTTGAGAATTATTTGGATAGAAGGCAGAAAACCCATGTCCAGCATGCGATCGGCTTCGTCCAGCACTAGCATTTGGACGCCGCCAAGCTGCACCAGCCGTCGATTGAGAAAATCGCACAGACGCCCAGGCGTCGCAATTAATACCTGCGCGCCCTGCTTGACTGCGCGCAATTGAGTGGATTCGCTCAGTCCGCCCACGATCACCGCGGCCTTGATGCCGGTGTTGGCTGCCAATTTGGCGAAGGTTTCGTTGATTTGAATCGCGAGTTCGCGGGTCGGGGTCAGGATCATCGCTTTGATGCCGCTGCTTGGCTTATTGCCAAGCAATTGCAGCATGGGAATGACGAACGCAAGAGTCTTGCCCGTGCCGGTCTGAGCAGTCGCGACAAGATCGCGTCCTTCGAGAGCGGGTGGGATGGCTTGCGCCTGTACGGGAGTCGGGGTCACGAAGCCGTTTTTCCCCAGGTTGCTCCGCAGTACGGAGCTCAGAGATAGTTCAGAAAAATTGTTCATTCAGAGTTATGTTGAAAAACGCGGCGGACGTTTCGCCTGCCACGGTGTTGCCGATAATTACCGATTTGTTGCCGAGGGATGCAATGCCCCTCGCGTCTTGCCTGTACAGCAGGCCCTGTCTGGACGGACTTCAGCCGCGTATCGAGCGGCAATCCAGGGTCCAGAAACTCGTCGGTTTCATCGCCAAGCCCAAAGGATACCGTGGGTGGTGAGTGTCTGGAGGGTTCGAAAGCATTTCGTCGTCAATGCGTAGCACGAACGCCGAAGCGGGAACCAAAAATTATAGCGTTTAAAAAGCCTTACATCCGCGCGGGATCCTCAGGCGCGGGATTTTCCACTTCCGCCGAATCGCTTTCCGGAGAATCGGATTCCGGATTGTCGGACAGGGCCGACTCTGGACCCTCCTGTTTGC
>CAVYEV010000071.1:0-62332 GCA_963767545.1 Terriglobia bacterium | reverse complement strand
GGTCCAGGGAATGAAGTTGTGGTTCTTTCTCACGGTACCGATACCCCAAGTTATCGGAACATGGGTGGACTCGGCCCGGGAAAGATCGACGTAAACCATAGTCCCGGCGAACATCAAGACTTTGGCCGCGGGTTCTATCTAGCGGAAGGCCAGGAAGGGGTCGCAATCGCCGAAGCAGCCGGAGATCTCCGGATTCGCCAGCGGCAAAGCGGACCGCGAAAGGTTCTGCAGTGGGAAGTCAATCGTTCTGTACTGGGCGATGTTGTCGATGTGCGCCCCGGCGGACCCCACGAAGAGGCCTGGCGGCGGTTCCTGGACGAGCCACTCCTAAAGGATTCACCCGGTTTGGGAACGAGGCGCAAGTTTGTTCGTGAACAGCCCGAAACGAGGGGCAAGCTCTTTGAAGAATTTCTGACCTCGATTGGAGAAGAGAACTGCGATGTAGTTATTGGACCCATCGGCACTCCGGAGACGTCCGGTGCCGCCGCGCCTGTTGAGGGGACGCAAGTCGTCGTGCGAAGCCAAAAGGTGGCAGACCGCCTGAACGCGATCATGGGCGAGGGTAGCGGGCCGGCAAGTCCGCCATCGAACCCCGATCTCACGGGCGGCGGATCCACGCCGGAGGGACCGATACCGGGCGGGGACCCCGCGGCAGTCGGTGAGCCAACGAGATCCAATCCTGCGACAGAATCTTCTCAACCCTCTGAGCCTGTGAGAAAGGATGTCAAGGGCCCTCACCACATCGAGGTCGATGAATGGGGAATCGAGATCTGCAGTCCCGACCCGTGCCCCCTCCTGCGAGTCGAATACGCCGACGAACTGGAGAAGAACACGGAACTCGCCAAGCGCCTTGACGAAATCGACAAACTCCGTCTCACCGAGCCGAAGCAGGCGGCAGAGGCCGCGGCCCAGCTAAGAGAATCGCTGGAGTACATCCGCGGACACGCGGAACTCTTCGACCGGCTTCCCGGTCACGTCAAGTCGCTGAAGGGCAGACTCGCAGCACTACTCGACGCCGCGGAAACCGCCGAAATCCCTCTGGGACGTGAAGAACTTGGCGAGATCGCCGCTGCGCTCCGTGAGACCACGGATACTGCGGCCGCCGAAGATGTTATCGACTCACTCGAGCAGAGTCTCAAGCTTCACGTGGAACTCGGCGAGGAATTGGGCAACGCCGGGACTGTCGGGGGCGGCTCCCGTCCAGGCGATGTTGCGGCCGAGTTGCCCGAAGGGACCAATCCGCTCGGCCGGAAGATACGGTACCCCAAGGAAGTGGCAAACTTCCTGAAGCGCTACCCGAAGGTGCGCGCCACGCCGGAGTCAGTCGCGACGCTCGACACCTTGTTCGGGCACACCAAGAGCGGAGCGCTGTCGATCTCGCCGAGGGCGGGCCGCTACGAGCCGATCAGGACGCGCGCTGCGGCGGCGGAATTTGAGAGCATCGTCGAGCTATCGTCGCGTCCCGAAGTCGAAAGCATCGAACTGGTCCCGCAGTCTTCCACTAAGGTCGCGGGTCTCGATACCGAGGGCCGCACAGCCGACAAGATTGTAGATATCCGTCAGCCTGACGGTACAGTCGTCCGTTCCCGCTGGGAGGACACGACGCTCACTGGATCGCGGTCCGGCTACCGGCCCCGCGGAGCAGGCGGCCAAGGAACCGCTACCGTCGAACGGATTAGATCGGCCATACGCGGCAAGGTGGAATCTACGCCGGCCGAGCCGAGCCAGTTCGATGCGCTTATGGCCGAAGCGCCCGAAGGCGGGACGCTCGCGGTCCACATCCAGCGCCCCGGTCAGGGGGCGCGCAGGATGTCGCCGACGCCATGGCTTACCTGCCCGAACTCAGCAACAGCAGCGTCGACGTTGTCGAGTTCTTCCTCCCGGGTCAACAACCGCTACGCCGCCAGGTGCTCCGGTATGTGCGCCAGTCAAACGGAAGCTTCGCCCTTGTCAGCGATCGAACGATCACGCCATGACGGCACCGCTCCTCCGCGAACTCGGTGAGCGGTTCGACCCGATCATTTTCGCGTCATGGTGCTGGAGAGTGACAGCTTGTAAGCCCGATGGTGGCTGGCCCGAGGGGCACAGGCTCCGATCAACGTTTCGGGTGTCACAGTTGTATCGCACCTTGATCCAAGCGGGTTGCCGGCGAGACTGCCTCCCATGTCATCACGGTTTCGGTGGATGAAAAACCCGGCGTGCAGGCCATCGCCAATACCGCTCCCGACCTGCCGCCTGTGCCTGGCAAACATCCAGAAGATCGGCCGCGATCACGAGTACCTTGTTCCATACTGGCAGAGCTGGATCTGCACGACGGTCACATCACGGCACGCGTGGAGGACCCGTCATCACAGCATCGAATTCATTTGGCCTGCTGTCTGACCTCGACGCGAGGTATCCTCCGGAATGCAACATCAGAATCATACTCGATAATCACTCTTCTCACATTTCCAAAGAGGCGCAGGCCTTTCTGACCACGCACCCTAACCGGTTTCAGTACATTCTTGACGCCGACACATGGCTCATGGCTGAACATCGTCGAAACTCTGTTCGGCAAAATGCCTCGAAACTCTCTGCGGCATATTCGATTCCAATCCCTCGACCAACTCACAGTTCGGATACTAAAAGGGGCTCTGCGCAGGAATCTGACAGACGGAGCGCAGGCGTGAGTTTCGATAGTGGCCGGGTTTTGGGTAGACTGGCGGGTTGAGACGAGACGACTGGACCAAGATTCTGGGATGGCCGGGGTACACGGTGTACCAGCAAGAAATAGACGAAGATGCCAAGACCTTGAAGCTGTGGGTGCGACGCAAGCGCGGGAATTGGCGGCTGATTTGCTCGGGTTGCGGGGGCAGAATCGATAAGCCGGCGGATGTGACCGAGCGCGAGGTACGGGATCTGCCGTGCTTCGAGTACCTCACCACGGTGGTGATTGAGCTATACCGGGTACGTTGCCCGGACTGCGGTTTGAAGATCGAGAAGGTGGAGCAACTTCCGAGCAAAGCTCCTTTCAGCAAGCGCTTCCAAGAGGTCGTGGGACAAGCTTGCGAAAGCGCGTCGGTGCGGCGCGTGGCCAAACAGTTCGCGCTGGCGGAAAGTACGGTGCGGGCGATCGATCTTCGGTACTTGGAACGGTGGAATGCGCAACGCCGAAAACCGGCATTGAAACAGATAGGTGTCGATGAGATCTATCTGGGAAAGACGACCAAGTTCATTACCGTGGTGAGTAATTTAGAGAGCGGCGAGCCGCTCTGGTTCGGTCAGGATCGGACGAAGAAAACGCTGGACGAGTTCTTCTCTGGGCAGTTGAGCGGGCGTCAACGGCCAAACATCGAGGCCGCTTGCATCGACATGTGGCGACTCCCTGGTGCGGCGGCCTGGAGTTCCTGGCCGGACCACGGTTTTGGGAGGTTGCGGTGGCTTCCTTCTTGAGATCGCGGATGATTTCCTCGCTTATCAGCCTCAGGTTGGCGGTGACAGGTTGGGCGTGGCGCAGTTTAGGTAGAGGTTTTCCGCTGCCGCTTCCTTCCGCGCTATGGAATTATCTTCGATTTTGAACCGCTGCTACCTCTTCCCGGATTGATCGACCAGCACGACCGGTTCACAAGAACTATCGACATCTCCGTGCATCGACGCAACGGTTCCACGGCGGTTTGTCCCCGTTGCCATCAGCCGGCCCCGGCAACGATCAACTCGCGGCAACGCGTTACGAATTCACGCCTGCTGGCGCGCGAGGCCCCCGCGGATGCCGATATCGTAGTCCCGGTCCCGGACTCCGGTGTCGCTGCGGCGCTCGGTTACTCCGCTGAACCCGGACTGCCGTTCCGGCACGCTCTCATCCGCAATCACTATGTGGGAAGAACGTTCATTGAACCATCTCAGGCGATTCGCGATTTCGGCGTCAAGTTGAAGCTCAATCCGTCAGCATCTGCTGGAGGGCCGGCGCGTGATTCTGGTGGACGACTCCATTGTTCGCGGTACCACCAGCCGCAAGATTGTCCGAATGGTGCGGCAAGCGGGCGCGCGGGAAGTCCATATGCCCATCTCCTGCCCGCCGACCATTTCTCCTTGCTTCCACGGCGTCGATACTCCGAACAAAAGCGACTCATCGCCGCAAACAGCACCACTGAAGAGATTCGACGTTTCGTTGAGGCCGACTCGCTGGCGTATCTCTCTCCGCGCGTTGCGCGAATCAGTGGGTGACGAACGCCACGAGTATTGCTATGCGCGCTACACCGGCGATTATCCGACAGAGCTGACGGATAACAATCGCCTGGTTTCCATAAAGATGAAATAGCAGGCAATCTCTCCTCTCGAAAATCTGATAGCTTAAACTCATTCTGTGTTTCTGATCCGTGGCCGTCAGGGAGCGGCGGCGTGCAGTCTGTGGTTTAGATAGACTCTTCAAAAGGAGCGAATGAAATGAGTTTCGGCTTTTCCCGACGAAGCATGATGCAGGCCTTGGGAGCTACTGCGCTCGCGGCGCAGGCGCCGACGCGCCAACGCTGCCATAGCAACCAATTGGCCCATTATGGAAGGCCCGCAAACGCCTAAGCTATGCCTCGGCTTGGGACGCGTCAATGATGTGACCATGCGCGAAGTCAAGCAACTCGGCGTCAACTACGTGCTGCGCGGAGGTCCCCGAATACCGTGGCAGGAGGCCGAACTGCGGACCATGATGGATAGTTACAAAGCGGCCGGACTGACCCTCGCGAATCTCATGATCGGCGGGTTCAACAACGCCATTTACGGCAAGCCGGGCCGCGACGAAGAGATCGAGAAAGTGCGCAATCTATCCGGGCTGCCGGCAAAGTCGGATTGCCTGTCGTCGAGTACAACTTCTACGCGCATCGCGCCATGGAAGGCTACTACAGCCAGGAGGGAGATCCGGCACCGGCTATACGGCATTCGATTACGCGCGCATGAAGGATCTCCCTCCGCTTCCCAACGGAAGGCGCGCATTCGCTCGACGAAATGTGGGGGAATGTCACTTACTTCCTCAAAGCGGTCGTGCCCGTTGCCAAGGAATCGAACGTGCGTCTGGCCTTGCATCCCAACGATCCACCGGCTCCCTTGAGCCGCGGGTCGGGGCAGATCATGGGAAGCCTGGAAGGTTGGAAGAAGCTGGTCGATATCGTTCCCAGCCCGAACAATGGGATCACCTTCGATTGTGGCGTCACTCGCGAGATGGGCGAGAATCCCGTCGAGGTCTGCCGCTATTTCATGAAGAAAGACTGCATCAACCATGTGCACTACCGCAACGTGCGCGTCGAGAAACCTCACGAGAAATACGCCGAAGTTTTCATCGATGAAGGGCAGGTCGATATGTTCGGCGTCATGCGTGAGCTGGTGCGGCTAAAATATCCGAGGCTGATGTATCCGGAGCATCCCGCGCGCCCTCGATGCCGACCACGGAGATTCCGCGGATACCTCTGGCGGTTTCAAGTCGACTTACCCGGGCGGCGGCTGTACACGGGCTACGCATTCAATGTCGGCTACGCGAGAGCCATGATGCAGGCCGCGATGTCTGTCTGAGAAGCGCTTCCGCCTATTGCTCGTCCAAACAAACGACTAGAGGTTCGAATCGAGCGTCGTTATAAAGCTCTTTACCCGTCTCCGCATCGAGCGCATAGAGAATTGTGTGGCCGGATGCGGTTTTCAGGCGTTGCTCCGAGTTCATCAGACCGCTTTCGCTATCGGTCTGCGACGTGTTTTCTCCGCTGGACAGCAGATATACAACCCCGTTGGCTACAATCGCGGGTTCCGGAACATTCTTATTGCTGAAACAGCGCGAGCGCGAGTTCCGATTCTATTCAGATCCGTTAGTTTGATTGACGCGAGGAGATCATCCGCCAGCGTATCGGTCATAGTATCTGAAGCGATTCCAAACCAATCTATTCCCACATCGCGCCTCCAAGTCACCTGCTATACTAGCTAGTTCGCCCCGGTGCGCCATGTTGCTCAGTATTAAGCAGTTGGAAGTCAAGGAAATCCGTTTCGACGAGACTTTCCGCCCGGTGAGATCGATTTTTCCGGTTCCGAGGTTACGCAAACCGCTCCCTTCATGTTGTGGGAGTGGCAGAATTCTCGCTCATACTGGCGGAGAAGTGCGGATCAAAGGCCGGATGACGACCACCGTGGAGGCTCTCTGCGATCGCTGTCTCGGGCCGGCGGCATATCCCTATTGATTTGTCTTTCGACCTGTTCTATCGCCCGGACGATGCTCTTCGAGAGAAGATGAAGTCGCTATCGACGAAGGCGAAGCCGAGATCGCGTATCTATCAGGAACCCGGTATGGAGCTCGAAGACATCCTTTGCGAACAGCTTTTTTTGCAGCTACCCATGCAGCGGGTATGCAGCGAAGCCTGCGAGGGTATCTGTCCGGTTTGCGGCATGAACCGCAATGAAACATCCTGCCGCTGCGTTGAAGCGCAGGAGGATGACCGCTGGAGCGCGCTGCGAATCTGTAGCGCGATCTTATAACTAATAGTTGACAAAAGCCGCTGAAGCGGTAAGAATTTTGAGGTACCCGAATGCCGAATCCCAAACGACGACACTCCGCAGCCCGCACCGGTAAGCGCCGGGCGCATGATAGCTTGAAACAGCCATGCAAGGCTGAATGCCCCAATTGTCATGAGCCCAAGTTGCCCCACCGCGTCTGTCCGCATTGCGGACAGTACAAGGGACGCGAAGTTATCGAAGTCGCCGAGCAGTAAGTGTAAAGTCAATCTATGGTGAGCATTGCTGTAGATGCGATGGGCGGCGACCATTTTCCCAAACCGGAAGTGGAAGGTTCTATCCGGGCCGCGAAAACACTTGACGTGCGCATCATCCTGGTAGGTGATGAAGGCGTGGTGCGGCGCGAACTGAACCAGCATGAGGGATGGCGCGAACTCCCGATCGAAATCGTGCATGCCTCCGAACGCATCTCCATGGAGGATAGCGCGGCGAAAGCGGCACGGTCCAAGAAGGACAGCTCCATTCACGTCGCGCTGCCGGCTGGTATCCGGCGGCCAGGCGAACGCCTTCGTTTCGGCCGGCAACACCGGCGCGTGCATGGCCATCTCGAAGATGGTTCTCGGCAAGATTCCGGGCGTCGATCGTCCCGCGCTTTCCGCTGTTTTCCCGACTGCTCCTGGACGCCCGCGGTGTTGCTCGATATCGGCGCCAACGTCGATTGTTCTCCGGACATGCTCGCGCAGTTCGCCGTGATGGGCGAGCTCTATTCCCGCATCGTGCTCAAGGTCGAGAGGCCGCGGGTGGGCCTGCTTTCGATCGGCGAGGAGGAGCACAAAGGCAACGAGTTGACCCGCGACGCCACGCCGCTGCTGAAGGCCCTCGACATCAACTTCATCGGCAATGTGGAAGGCCGCGACCTTTATACGGGAGATCGCCGACGTGATCGTGTGCGATGGCTTCATCGGCAATGTCGCGCTGAAGGTGAGTGAAGGACTGGTGGACACCATTCGCGGTATGCTTCGCGAATCGCTTCAGGCGACCCTGACGCGCAAGTTAGGCTATGTGCTGTCTAAGGCGGCTTATCGCGATTTCAAGAAGCGCATGGATTATTCCGAAATTGGCGGCGCGCCGTTGCTGGGAGTCAAGGGCGCGACCGTCATCAGCCATGGCCGTTCGGATGCAAATGCGATCAAGAACGCCGTCCGCGGCGCAAAAGAGTTTGCCGCCGGCAACATCAATGATCTGATCGAGCGCGAGTTGCGCCCGGCGGCTGTTTCGAACTCCTGAAAACGAGAAAGCCACGAGGCTTTGTAGGCCGCATGGCTTTCGTTATACCAATCCTGATAAACCGTCCTGCTTAGTTCGTGCCTCCAGGAGGACACACTTTCGATGGTCCAGTGAAGGTGCCGTTGCTCGAGAACTTGCCGCCCGTACCAATAGAAGGAGTACCGTTGGAGTTGAAAAACCACGAGAAGTATACCAACTCCTGAAGGTGGTAAGTCACGCCATTGGCACCAACGGTGCCTGCGGCAGACTGAAGAGTGCCGGACAACGGGTCGCCGACCTCCCAATTGCTCTGGCAACCACTCTGTTGGCCGATCGCCCCCCAATTACCAGGCGCTGGGTTGCTGCCTAGAGGGTCATCGAACCATTCCAGTATCTCGTGGGCCAATACCGAACTATCCTGCAGATTGACGCCGAAACGTCCGCTTGTGTCGTACTCAGTCGGAGAGTAGGTCTGTACCGGCGAGCCGTACGCGCCGTGATAACCGATGATGCAGCAGTTTCCAATCGTGGGTGGAGTGGTTCCGGATTGAACCACATTGCGGAGCACAAAGATCGGGAAGTTCGTGGGGCCGACGCCGCTCCCCGATAGGCCGGGAATGATCGTGCCTTCGAGCAGGTTTTGGAACCAGGCGTTGGACACGATTCCCAGCGTGCCGCAACCGGTGCCATTGATAATCCCGTTAGTCCCAACCGTAGCAGACGAAATCGTCACCGTCGGTCCGGTCGTCAGGTTCAGGTGCGTGTGGTAATTCGAGCCGCCGACCAGCGACCAGAATTCGCCCCGCCGAAAGGCGTCGCCGAATTGTGTAGTTCCCACATTGACGCCATTCAAAGTCCACGGCAACGTGTCGAATAACGGCGATCCCGCCAGGAGTTGAGTGCTTGTCAGTCCCTTACCCGCGCCGTTTCCACAGGTTTCCACCGCGGTGGAATCGAACGTTGTCGTTCCGATTGTAATAACTATCGGAATCAGAATGACGTTGATGTTGGTGTTTGTCTTGCCGGGAAGAAAAGGGCTCCGGCCCACAATCGTTTCGGTAACGTTGGTGCCTGTCTTGGTTTGAGCGAAATTGAAGGTGCCCATCGGTATCGTACCGCCGGCCAGCAGGGCACTCTGCTGATCCTGGCCATCTCCGCCAGTCCACGGCCGGACCCCGTAGTAGGCCGGAAGAATGGAGTTATCGTCCTGAGCTAACAGCGTCCCGCTAGCCAACGCCAATACGCTAGCGGCGCAACAAATCGTCTGTTTAAATACGTATTTCATAGGTCCTCTTACCTCAATGAGGCTTCATGATAGAAACATTTCGCACAGTTCGTCAAGCGGCGGGTTTTGTTTCCCCGCTGCTCCGGACAGATGTGGACTCGTTTCTCTGACAATTACTGGATTGGCGCGAATGGGAGTACCATCCGAACCGGAACTCTTGGCAATTTGCTGTGTGGCTATGTGCGCCGCTTCAACTTCCAGCCAAACGCGAGGAGCGCCGCCCCCATCAGGAAACATGTGGCAGGCTCGGGAATGCCGGTAACCACTTGATTCTTGAGAGACAACGTATCCAGTGCAAAGTCGCCCAAGTCTCCTCCGCCATTGATCGCGGTGAGGCTGAAGACAGCTTTGTTGACATTAGGGCCGGTCGTGTCGAGCGCGCCTAGGAAGAATGCGTCGCCATTCGCATCGCTGCTCTGCGTGACGAAACCGAGTGACGTGTTGCCGTTGAAGAGTTCCAACCTGGCGGTGTACATAGTGCCTGCCTGAACATCGGCAGAAATGATTGCCCCAACTCCGAAACCGGTAGGAACGGTGAAAGTGTCTGGCCCGGTCCCCAAGCCGCTGGACCCATCGAAAGACCAGTCGAGATAGTCGCCGGCTGCGATCCCTACAACCGGACCCCAACTGCACGATGGCACGGCGGGACAGGCAACAGCTACCAATCCTGTGGTTCCCGCATAGGTTCCCGAAATTGGCTTCCCGCCAACGGAAATCGCGGAATATGCGTGTGGTATGACCGTTCCATCGGAACCCAGTTGGCTCCAGACTACGCTGTCGTTAGCGCCGAGCGCGGCCGATGAATTCTCAAAAACGATTGTGTCGCCGTAACAGGCGGCAGCCAGTAAAATACATCCGAGTAACTTGATCTGCGTTGAAAAAAACACCGTGAAATCTCCTCCTGATCGATTGCGGGCGAGAAGAATTGCCCTATAGACTTTCTCAGTGCCACAA
Organism: Terriglobia bacterium; assembly: GCA_963767545.1. GTDB lineage: Bacteria > Acidobacteriota > Terriglobia > Bryobacterales > Bryobacteraceae > CAVVFX01. The sequence goes on along the minus strand of CAVYEV010000071.1, from coordinate 52,368 downwards.
GTCGATATATCTTGCAAGACTAATGTGATTTTCAGTGTAAGTCAAGTGGAAAGTACACTTACGAACTCAATAGTAGTCCTATGCGGACTAAAACCCACTTAATGGTATTAAGGGCACATGTTTGTACTTCTGAGTTACTAACATAATCCCAGCCCGCAAGTAACGGATGAGTTTGCTATCGACCAAATCACTTAGGCGACGTATGCAGCTTGCTGTAAATCCTTTATATGTACGCCTTGCCTGGGCCCGCTAATTCGATGAGCGACAAAAGCCCAGCTCCGCTGCGATCAGAAATTCCAACGCAATAGCAACTGTCCGGTCCGCGGGCTACCCGCCGGGGGGAATATCGCGGTGCTCGTAATTTTCCCGCCGTTCACGTTGTTGATCACCAGATTGGGTTCGCCAAGGTTCTCGTGATTCGCAATGTTTTGAAAGGTCGCGCCAAACTGCACGGCGCCGTAACGCTCCATCTTGAATGTCCGGCTCAGCCCCGCATTGAATAGAATCCACCCCGGACCCTCGACAGAATTCCGTGCTGCGTTCCCGAAGCGCCCATTCGGCGGCACCGCGAATGATGCCGTCGAAAACCACCCATTCACACTACCGGGATACTGGACCGGCGCAATGAGATCGGGACGTCCGCCGACCGTATTCGTATTCGACGTATCGGTCCCCGAGAACTGCGGGTTCAGCCAGTTGCCCGACGAAAGATTGAACACACCGTTGACCTCCCATCCGCGAAGAGCCACGCTCTTACCTAACGGCAGATCGTAGATAAACTGGTTCTCCCACTGATGACGCGGCACCGAGTACACGTTCCCGCGATCGCGCGCGCGATTGTATGGGTTCTCGATGACCGTGTTCAATTCGAAGTCGCCGTTGTCGTCAACCTCGCTCAGTTCTTTCGCCCAGGTCCACGCCGAACTGAACAGCAGGCCCCGCGTGAAACGCTTCTGGACCTGCAGCTGCAAAGCATTGTATGAGCTATTCGCGCCCGAGTCGCCGTAGATAATATTGCCGAATAGAGGATATGGCCGCGCCGGCTGTGTGAACTTGACCGTCGACGGCATCGGCAGATTGATATTGCGCTCGTACGCCAGTTGCGATCCGTGCGACCCAATATAGCTCGCTCGTACGCCGATCGAATCGCTAATCTGCCGCTCCAAGGTGAGGCTGTACTGATAAACGATCGGGTTCAGCAAATCAGGACTCACGGCGGTCAGATTGAGAGTGCCTGCTGATCCGGACTGGCGAACGGATTGGCCAGGGTGAACAATGGCTGACCGTTACTGAAGCTATTCGTATTGGTTGTCGAGATGGCAAACGGGCCGGTCCCCAGATCGGCGGCGATATTGCCTGAGAAGTGCGAATAGAAAACGCCCGCGCCCGCCCGGACCACCGTTTTCCCGCTCTGGTCCAATTGCCACGAAAGCCCCAGACGCGGCGCGAAGTTGTTCTTATCCCCATGCCGCAACGTACGTCCAAGCCCGGCTTGGCTCGCCAGTACCACCGGCAGACTCGACGGAAAATAGGGGCTGATCAGCTTGCGCGCGTTGTCGCTCGGAATCACCACCTGCCCCGTGGCCGTATCAAATGAGTAAATATTGTCGTTCTCCGCATGAACCGGCTGATTGTATTCGTAGCGCAATCCATAGCTCAGCGTGAGCCGCGGCCGGATCTTGTAATCGTCCTGCGCGTAAAAAGCGGTATCCCACCAGCGGTTGTACTGCGCCGGGAACGGATCGAGCCGCACGACGGATGTTGGCAGCCCGAGCAGGAAGTCCGCATATGGATTGCCCGTGAATCCGCCCTGAAAGCCGTAATTCCCGAACAGGCCGGCATTGGTTGTGAGATATCGGTTGACGAACCAGTCGACGAACTCTCCGCCGAACTTCATAGTGTGGCGTCCATGAACCCAACTCAGATTGTCGCTGACTTGAGAATGGCCGTCATTCACCGGGTTCAAGAGGCTTTGCGTGACAGTGGTGAGGCCCGTAATCGAGATGTTCGGAATGCCGTTAATCCCCGCGCGCGAAGGCAATCCGGCGATACCCGCGGCATTGAGAACCGATTGACCCGTGAGGTCCGCGCCCGATGCTGAAACCAGCACCAGCACCCCTGCGCGGAATTCATTCGATAAATTCGGCATCGGGCTGAACACGTCGCCAAGAGTGAAAAAGTTCACCCGGCGGATGTTGGTCGACGTGCCTGTAGACTGCGGTGGCAGCGCGGAGCGTGCGCCGGGGATCTGATAGTTGTCCTTCTTCCACTGATAGCGCACAAACGCGGAATGGCGATCGGAAAAATTCTGATCGAGCCGGCCTTCAACAATGTGGTGTACTTCGGGTCCATCGAACGATGCCCGGTAGTTGCCGGAGGTCGAGTTCGCCGGGCCGTAATTGGGCAGCGGAAAGAACTGCTGCGCGAGTTTCAGCGCCTGCGGACTAAGGTACTGCGGCAGAATCGTATTACCGGAAAATGGGTTGATTCCGCCGAACGGATTCTTAAGCGCGGCGCTGCCGGTGAAGTCACCCGCCCGCTGCGCTACGGTCGGAACATTCGAGACGAAGGGATACCCACGGACACCACGCGTCCCGTCGTAGACAAACGTGAAGAACGTCTTGTCCTTGCGCACCGGTCCGCTCGCGTAGATTCCGTAGTTGTGCAGATTGGTGAAGCTCTTCGAGGTAAGGAATGGACTGCGAGCGTCAAAATCGCTGTTGTGCGCATACCAGAAGAGATCGGCGTGCAAGGCGTTGCCTCCGGACTTGGTGGTGGTGGTCACCGTTCCGATGCCGCCGAACTCGGCTTTATTGGTGATGAGATTCGCGCTGAACTCCTGCACCGTTTCGAACGACGGCTGCGACACCGAATCCGGCGCCCCGAAGTTGCCGAAGTCCGTCTCGATGCCGTCCACCTTGAGCTTGGTGCCGGATGCCATCCCGCCCGGAGTAATCCACTTCGCGCCCGACCCCACTTGCACGACGCCCGGAATCAGTTCCGGCAGCATGATAAAGATCAGTCCGGAGTCGCCGGAATTATCGTAGATGCTGCGAAGGTTGGTCGGCAAGTCCTCGATCTGCCGCGCGGTAAGATCCGCGGTAACAGAGGGAGTATCCACCTGGATTGCTGAAGCTACCGATGCCGATACCGTCACCTGCGTGCCGCTCGATGCCAGTGCGAAATGCAGATCCTGGCGAATGGTCGCAAAAGGCCGAACAGTGAACTGCTCCGCGCTGAGGTCCTGAAACCCGGGTGCGGAGGCCGACAGCTTGTAATCGCCGGGCAAAAGATTGGGAAACGAATAGACTCCGGCTGAGTTCGTCTTCACCCCAACCTTGCTGCTAGTCTGAATGTTCGTCAGGCTCACCTGTGCATTTGCCACGGCAGCGCCGCTCGGGTCCATCGCGAGCCCCGTCACAGTGCCGAGCGGAGATTGTGCGGAGGCTCCGCCGAGGCCAACAAGCGAAATGACGAGAACTCTTTGGAGAAAGCCCATTTTTTATATCGTAATTCAGGAGTGGCCCCGTCACGCGTAAAATAAGGCCAATTGCGCAGCTTGACACCTGACGCGCAACCTGCATATTCTTCGACCATGAACCGTCGCAGCTTCCTTGGAACCGCTCTGGCGGCTGGATGTCTTCCGCCCGCACTCCCGGGTGCGCCAACAAAGACCATATCCGCAGTCGAATCCATACAACCGAAGGCTCAGCCATTTCCACTCGAAGCCGTCCATCTCCTCGATAGCCCATGGTCAGCGCTCATGGATCGGAACCGCGAATATTTGCACTCGCTCGATTCCGACCGATTGCTGCATACCTTTCGCCTGACTGCCGGACTCCCCTCTTCGGCGTTGCCACTCGGCGGTTGGGAAGCGCCCAACGTCGAGTTGCGCGGGCACTTCCTGGGGCACTATCTCTCCGCCTGCGCCATGATGTCGGTGAGCGCGAGGGACGAGGATCTTAAGAGGAAAGCCGATCTCATCGTCGCCGAACTGGCGAAATGCCAGCAAGCGAATGGAGGCGGTTATCTTAGCGCCTTCCCGCCTGAGTTCTTCGATCGGCTGAAAGCCAGCGGCAAGGTTTGGGCACCCTGGTATACCATCCACAAGCAACTCGCGGGGTTGTTAGACATGTACACCTATACCGGCAACCAGCAGGCGCTCGATGTCCTCAATGGTATGGCGGCGTGGACCGCCAAATGGGCCGATCCCATCAGCGATCAGGAGATGCAGACCATTCTCAAGGTCGAATTTGGCGGCATGGCGGACGTGCTCGGCAATCTCTACTCCGTTACCGGCGACCGCCGCCATTTGACGCTGGCATCCCGCTTCGAAAAGCGCAGTTTTCTCGACCCCCTTGCAGAGCGACGTGACGTATTGAAAGGACTACATGCCAATACGCATATTCCGCAAGCTATCGCCGCCGCCCGCAAATACGAACTCACTGGCGACGCGCGCTATCGCACTATCGCGGAATACTTCTGGAGCGAGGTTGTCAATCACCACTCTTATTGCACGGGTGGCAACAGCGATCACGAAGGCTTTGGCGCGCCCGATCGTCTGGCCGCACGCTTGAGCGCTCATACAGAGGAATGTTGCTGCACTTACAACATGCTGAAACTTACGCGCCACGTCTTCTCGTGGACAGCCGATTCCGCCGCCGCCGACTTCTATGAGCGGGCCCTGTTTAACGGCATTCTGGGCACCATGAACCCGAAGGATGGGATGACCATGTACTATGTGCCCCTGGCCTCGGGCTATTGGAAAATGTTCGGCCTCCCGCTCGAATCGTTCTGGTGTTGCACCGGTACAGGCACCGAGTCGTTCTCCAAGTTACAAGACAGCATCTACTTCCACGATGATCGCTCGTTGTATGTGAACCTGTTCATCCCCTCGACTCTCGATTGGCGCGAGAAAAAAGTTGCCATCCATCAGGAAACTCAATTTCCCGATAACGAAAATTCTGAGATTTCGTTTCGTTGTGATCGCCCATCGATGCTCGACGTACGGATTCGCATCCCGTCGTGGGCCGGAGCCGGCGCCTCGGTGAAGGTTAATGGAAAGCCGGTTTCGAAGATCCAGCCGGGCAGTTACATATCCATAAAGCGCACCTGGAAAACAGGAGACAAAATCGACGTGACACTTCCAATGAAACTGCACGTCCAACCGATGCCCGACGATTCCGGTCTGCAAGCCTTCATGTACGGACCGTTGGTGCTGGCGGGACGTTTAGGTTCCGAGGGACTGACGGCCGATATGCAATCCAGCAACCGCGCGGAGCAGGTCAAAGGCCACGTTCTCGTAGGCGATCCGAAGCCCGGCCCCGAACTTCACGCATCCACGAGCGATCCTGCCGCGTGGATCAAGCCGGCCGCGGATCAGCCGCTTACTTTTCAGACCACGGGTCAACCGCGGGATATTTCCCTCATCCCTTTGAACCGTCTCTTCGGAGAGAGATATGCAGTTTATTGGCGCGTGCGCTCGTGATTCTCGACAAGGCACTCCCGTTTTACGAGCGCTAAAGAATGTCCATGAAACTCGCTTTTCTATTACTCCTTTCCGTTCCTGCTTTAGCCGCCGATCGGCCTGGGATCACTTTCAAAATCTTCCAGTTTCCCGCCGACAAGATCCCTCGTATCGACGGTAATGCCGAGGATTGGAAGATCGTGCCCGACGATTACGCGATCGGCATGGACCAGTTGGTGGACGATACGCACAAGGACCGTAAGCCCGATCCGAAGGATCTCGACGTGAAGGTCAAAGTCGGTTGGGTCAAGGGACTCAATCGCCTCTATTTCCTTTACGAGGCGTATGACAACTACTGGGACTTCGGTAAGCCCGGACTGCACAACGACATCTTCGAGGTCGTGGTCGATGGAGATTTTTCCGGCGGTCCGCTGATTGAGCGGTTCCAACCGACCAAAGAACTCACCGAGCGCGACGCCCATTTCTCCATGCATGGCGTGCAGGCGCAGAACTATCACATCATGACGCCGCCGCTTGGGAAGGACTGGGCGCTTGCCTGGGGGTGCAACTCTTATGTCAAAGAACTGCCCTACGCGAACGCAGCCTACAACTACAATTTCAAGCCTGGCGAATCGGGCCGGTTGACGCTGGAATTCTGGATCACGCCGTTCGACTATGCAGGCTGCGAGGGTCCGCAACGCGCGATTGAATCGGTGCTGCGCGAGGACAAGCTGATCGGCCTTGCCTGGGCGATCCTCGATTACGACGACGCGAACAGCGAGTCACACTCGTTCTGGAATCTCTCGCGCCAGCACACCATGTATGGAAACGCCAGCGAACTGGTGGCTTTCCGGCTGATGCCGCTGGAGCCACAGTTCCGGAAGTTCGACGCCAACTGGTCCTTTAAGGTGATCGATATGGACCGCCGTCTGGTAGCGTTCAAAGACGAGACATCCGGTAAAGCCACGTCGTGGAATTGGAACTTCGGTGACGGTACAGCGTCCACCGACCAGAATCCAATCCATCAATACAGAAAAGGCGGCGATTTCATTGTGACGCTCGAAGCTACCGGCCCCGAGGGCAAGTCGCGGCGCGAGAAGATATGGGATGTTTCGCTGCGATAGTTTGCGGAGGCGCACCTTGCCTTGGGCGCGGATGCGGGCGAGGCGTCCCGCGCGGGCGGTACGAGATCCCGAGGGAGATTGCCGGATCTTCGCCATCCTCAGGCGTGGGGAGTGTAAGAGAAGACCGGGTATCAGACCTCGGACATCACGGACCTGTAACAGCCCGCCTCGCAAGTTGACAAAGCCCATCAGGTGCCTTTACGCCTGCCACCGGCCGGCGCTTCCTCAAATACTTCGCCATGACCAAATACCCGGTGGACTCGCGCAACCGCCCGCTTCGCCCTCTGTGAAGCCAAATTCACCCGAACGGCATTCCGGATGATCCCGAACACTCTCGGAGAACACTGCAAGGAAGAGCCTTGCAAAATACTTACAGTGTCATAAAGTAAACCACATGAGTCATAAGGAACCATGGCGCCCCGAAACTAAGCAAGCTGGAACTTACGTTCATGGAGGCCCTGTGGACGAACGGGCTGTGCTCCATTCGGGAGATTCACGAGACCTTTCCCGCACGACGGCGGCCGACGTACAGCACAGTGCAGACGATGGTCTACCGGCTGGAAGCAAAAAGAGCATTGCGGCGCGTGAAAAAGATCAGCAACGCATTCATCTTTGAGGCTGGGATTTCCAGAGAGGCGGCGGAACGTAAGCTGATCGACGATCTCCTGGGTTTGTTTGGCGGCAGAGCCCGGCCCATCATCGCTCATCTGATCGAATCTGGTTCGCTCACGCGGGAAGACATCCGGGACGCGGAGAAATTCCTTCTGGAGCATGAAAGAAAGGACGAAACGAAATGATCCCCGAATCTCTTTCGTCGATTGCGAACCACCTGTGGCAATCCACGCTGTTCGCCGGTCTTGCGGGTCTGCTGACACTGGCGCTGCGGAAGAATTCAGCACGAGTGCGGTATTGGATTTGGGTCTTTGCGTCTATGAAGTTCCTGATCCCGCTTTCCTTGCTGATGGCAATCGGTGGTCGTCTCGAATGGCGAACGGCTCCGGTAATTGCGCCTGACCTGTCCCTCGTCATGCAGCAAGTCAGCCAACCGTTTGCGGCAACGACTGCTTCATCACCAGTATTGGTGACCGTGCCTCCGACGCCCAGCCCGCTCTCGCCAATTCTATTCGGGGTGTGGGCGGGCGGGTTTATCGGGATCTCAATTTCATGGCTCCTCCGCTTGCGTCGGATTGCCGCGGCTGTCCGCGCCGGATCGCCAATTCAGCTTGGCCTTCGGATCCCCGTGGTTTCTTCTCCCTTATTCTTGGAGCCGGGTGTTTTCGGTGTATTTCGCCAGATTCTGTTGTTGCCTGATGGCATTCTCGATCATCTGTCGCCTGAGCAGTGGAAGTCCGTAGTTGCCCATGAACTCTGTCACGCCCGCCACCGGGACAATGTGATGTCTGTCGTCCAAATGTTGATCGAAGCCGTTTTCTGGTTCCATCCACTAGTGTGGTGGGTCGGGGACCGGATCTTTCAAGAACGGGAGCGGGCGTGTGACGAGGAAGTGTTGCGCCTGGGCAATGAACCTCGGACATACGCGGAAGGCATCCTCAAGGTTTGCGAACTGTATTTGGAATCTCCGATGGCGTGTGTCGCTGGGGTTTCTGGCGCAAATGTCGGGAAGCGAATCCAGCAGATCATGTCGCACCAGGTCGGCCTCAGGCTGACATTCGCATGGAAAGTCGTTCTTGCGACGGCCGCAGTGTCGGCTGTAACTGTGCCAATTGCAGTGGGAATACTTAATGCGACCGCAGTCCAGGCCCAATCCCCGGCGCAGACGGCACGGGCGGGCCCCAAATTCGCCGTTGCTTCGATCAAATCCGCGGCTCCAAATTCGGAGCACTTCATGTTCGGCGTTCGTCCCATGCCGGGCGGCGGCATCAACGCTGCCAATGTGACTCTAAGACTACTGATCCAAGTCGCGTACGGCCTTCAGGAGTTTCAGGTTTCCGGCGGACAGGGATGGATCGAGACCGCGCGCTACAACATCGAAGCCAAGCCCGATTCGCCGGCGGGTCCGAACGGGTGGAAGGAGATGCTCAAGTCTCTCCTGGCCGACCGCTTTCAGCTCGCGTTTCATCGCGAAACCAAGGAACTTCCAGTCTACGCACTTGTACTAGCGAGGAAGGACGGCAAGCTGGGTCCGGGGATGGTCGAATCGAAGGAAGGCGGCTGCGCCGCGCGCGATCCGTCGAAGCCGCTCGGGCCACCGACTCCAGGCCAGCTGCCGTTCTGCGGCAACGTCTTGGGGGGAGCATCGCAGTTGACCGGGACTGCGGCGACCGTCGGCGATATAACCCCGATGCTGTCGCGAAGCCTCGGACGCAAGGTGGTCGATAAAACCGGCTTGACCGGAAAATACGACATCACGCTGAAGTACACGCCGGATGAAAATCAGCGCGCGACGATGGTGCCGCCGGGCGAACCACCCCGTCCGGCCACCGACGACGCGTCCGGACCATCGCTATTCTCAGCGCTTCAGGAGCAGTTGGGGTTGAAGCTCGAAGCACAGAAAGCGCCGGTCGAGGTCTTCGTTATCGACCGGGCGGTGAAGCCCTCGGAAAATTAGGCAAGGCTGAAGCGACACCTGGTCGTATAACGCGCGTCGCTAACATTTGCTGGGCTGGACCCGCCTAACGGCGTAGGGGCGATCGATTCTGGCGAACCCGGCGGGCAGGGCTGTCGGTTTAGTCGTTTTGGTGACTTGTCCGACCCAGGTGAACTCGCCGGGGGCCATGGTCTTGCATAGACGCGGGAGGTGTCATCATGGACGCATGCAAACTGTCTTCGAGGCGGCGGGTGGCAACGACGGCATGCGCCGTCTTGCCGACGCCTGGCATCGTCGGGTGATGGCCGACGACGTGGTCGCCCATGCGTTTAGCCACGGCTTCCACCCCCAGCATGTCGAGCGACTCGCCGCTTACTGGGCCGAGGCGCTCGGTGGCCCGACCGCCTATTCCGATTCCTATGGTGACGAGACCACCGTCGTCAAGATGCACAGTGGGAACGGGGAGCACGATGAAATGGATCGCCGCGCGATTGCCTGCTTCGACCAGGCTCTGGCTGATGTCGGACTAGCCAACGACGGCACTTTGCGACAAGTGCTACACGACTACTTCGCTTGGGCGACCACGACAACGATGTCCCGCTACCACCATTCCGCCGATGATGTGCCGAAGGGTCTCAGCATCCCACACTGGTCATGGGACGGGCTCCAGGTGTAAGATTTCACGGCTGACCACCGGTATTGGTCCCAACTTCGAACCTTCATATTGACCACTGTGGCGGAACCACCCTGCCAGCCGAAGGGGTAGATCCTCCCTGACGGCGCAGCGTAGACCTGCCGTTCGCGACTACCAGAATCGACTCGACCGCGCGCCTGACCGACAACCTCGGTTGCCACTTTCTTGGCTAACTCTTCAGGCTGAGAGTCGCCACGAATCGCATTCACTTCCGAGTGGCGTGATGCAGGAGTTGTCTGGAGGGAGCACACGTACGACATGGCGACAAAACTGGCAAAGTGAACCGCGTGTGAGTCTAGGCTGAGGCGATCACCGGAAGCCTAATTCTCTAAGAATCTCTCAGCCACCAGCCACGCTGTGGGCGTTTTGCTAGATTCTATTCAATGGGTTGGCCTCGTCCAGCGGCATCGTTATGCAGAAGTTAAATTTGCTGCTCGTGTGTTCCACGCTGGCGGCCGGAGACCTGGAGCCGTTGCGCCAACTCGTACAAGACAAGCGCTTCTTCGAACTTCGCCGCGAGTTGCAGCATTCCCGTGCCGGTACTACCGAGACTCTTTTTTATCGAGGCGTGGTGGCCAGCCGATTTGGTCGCGAAGAAGAGGGTATCGGCCTGCTCCAGGAGTTCCTCGCTACAGATCCGGCTCCGGACCTAGCGCGCCAGGCACAGCAGGAAATATCCTCGGCATGGGTGCGATTGGGGCGATACGGCGACGCGATCCAAAACTCGCCTGATGAAGGCGATCCTCTCATCGCCTCGTTCCGCGGTGTCCTTCCCGAAAGCGTTGAGATTTTCGATAGACCGTCTATTAAGGCGATCCGCAACCGGCTAGGCACGTGGGATGTCCCTGTTCAGGTGAACGGCGTGGACACTCGATTGATCTTCGATACCGGCGCCAACTTCTCCGCAGTCTCCGAATCGGAAGCCAAGCGTATGGGACTTTCGATTCGTGATTCGCAGGCGTCTGTTGCCGGGGCGACCGGAAGCGACAATCCGGTCCGCGTAGCGTCTGCTGACATCGTGATGGGAAGCGCCCATATCCGCAACGTGGTCTTTCTGGTATTCGCGGACAGGGCCATGTACCTCGCCCCGATGCGGCTGCAACTGCGTGGATTCCTCGGGCTTCCGGCGATTCGCGCGCTCGGCCGAGTCGGAATCTCGCGCGATGGTACGGTTCGCATTCACCCGGCAGAAGCCGAGTCGGCTGGTCTTGAAGGAGAGCCAAACCTGTTTTTCGACAGCCTGAACCCGGTGGTGGAACTGTCGCATGGCGATCGCAGGCTGCAGTTGTTTTTCGATACGGGGGCGTTTTCCAGCGAGTTCTACCCGTCGTTCCGCAGCGCGCTGAGTTCTGCAGAGACATCGAAAATGAAACGTGTTCGGCAAAAAGTGGCGGGCGTCGGCGGCACGCTTCTGGCCCGCAAAATCGAGCAGCTTCCCGAATTGTGGGTCGACGTTTTCCGCCGGCAGCTAAGTATCAAGAAGGCGAATTTTACGCCTGTGTCGGATGCCGGCAAACGGTACTGGGACGGCTGGATGGGAATAGACGCGATGCGAGATGGCTTTCTGCTGGATTTCCAGGCGATGCGCTTCACCGTCGATTAGCTCAGCCCCCAGGCACTTCAGCGCTATGCAAAAAGCGACTGCCCCGCTTGCAGCCGAAATCCATGCTAGGCTCTTTGTCCTCGGTGCGGCAGCCGCTGACCGTGATGCCGTCGACTGCAAATATCCAGATCGCGCCCGCCTTTGGGTGAACGAAGTGCAATCCCTGGATTGTCACGACTGCGTCCGCAGCGTCGACGAGGAATGGCCATTCTCCGCCGTCAATGGTGGGCATTTCGCCGTTCGAGCTGTCACCTGAGATCACGACGTTCTTTGAGACCGTGATCATCCGGTTATAGAGAGCCCCAGAAGGTGCGGTCGCAGACCGGTTGAATGAGAAGTGTCCTTTCAAAACGACCTCGCCGCCTTTGTCGACAGCTGCTTGAACTGCCGAAACGTCGAGATTGGAGTCGCTGGCGCCGGCAACGACAACAGGCTGGGCCGATACGATGCCCGGAATAGCCGCGAACACCGCGATGATCGAAATCAATACTCGTTTAGAAAAAGTCATGTTGTTCAGGTTTCCTATACGTCGTTTCAAACTACGGGGCATACAGAATATTCAAGAGACCCATCGTGCATCCCGGTTGTCCACGCAAACGCGAAAAATGTGGTGTTTGGTCATCGTTTCCTTTAATAGAGTCTGTCTTTGTTGCCGCCGCCTGCCGGCTGGGTAGCGTCCCCTAGAGAAATCAAACCGCAGTCACTCTGCCGCAAAAAACGCTGTTGATGACATTTGCCGATCACTGCGGATACATCCTCCCCTGACGGAGCAGTGTTTATGCATCGGCCATTTGGACAAACCAGTTAGCCGAAAGTCGCGTTGGGTTCCCTTGAGCTGTCCCTGCGTGTGATCCCTCGAACCTGCTTATCGGAACCAACCAGACAGGCCGAACCAAACGGTCGCCGCCGGATTCGACTCGGGTCGCGTAAGCACCTCCTATGCTGTACAGTTGAGGGAAGCCGCACGGAGATCGTCAATGAGACACTGGTTCGCGTCCTTACTTCTGGCGATCGCCGCATCCACCGGCAACATGGTCGCGCAAACGGTCCAGCCCGCAGCCACGCCCAAGCCGAGTTTTGAAGTCGCGGCTATTAAGGCCAACACCAATACGAGCGATCCGCTTCAGGCGAAGGGCGGATTTCTCCCCGGGGGACGTGTCGAACTGCACAACATCACAGTCCAACAGTGCATCATGGGTGCCTATAGCGTGCAGGCCGACATGATCGTGGGTGCGCCCAAATGGGTCGAGACCGACCGCTTCGACATCGTCGCCAAAGCTCCTCAGGATACGCCGGAGCCGACGCTGTTCCTGATGGTACAGTCTTTGCTGGAGGACCGCTTCAAGCTGGCCATTCATCGCGAGCCGAAGTTGGCACCCGTGTTCGTGCTGGTGGCGGCTAAGAACGGGCCCAAGCTGCAGACGCCGGCAGCACCCGGCAAAAGCGGCTGTTCCTGGACCCCGGCCCAGGACGGTCTGCGGCATCGCGACTGCCACAACGTGAGCATCACGCAACTGGTGAGTCAGTTGCCGGGAATGGGCGGCGCGGGTATCGACCGGCCGGTGGTGGACGCAGACCCAACTCACCGGCGCGTACGATTTTCAGTTCGCGTTTCGTCCCCAGCGCGGCCCTATGGGAGCGCAAGTGAGTACAGCCGAACGATCTGCCGACGACTCCGGGCCGACGATCTTCGACGCTATGGCGCAGATCGGCCTCAAGCTCGAACCTCGCAAGCAGGCCGTACAGACGATCGTGATTGATCACGTCGAACGCACTCCAACCGACAATTAGCCAGTCCCGGCCAGAGCAACTATTGATACGCGATCTGGAAAAGAGACCGCGCCTAACCACCAGTAACGGCGTAGCGGCTACCGATTCGGCGAGCCATCGCAGGCTGGCATCGCTCGCCCCTTTGGCGACCAAGCGCTCTCTATCGGGGCGGTTTTCGCCGATTGGCAACCTAACCTTTCCCCGTCGGCGCAGTATATAAGGACTGGAGGAGAAATGGGCCGGTATTGGTCAGACTTGCGTTTCGGTTTTCGCCAGCTGCGCTTGAACCCGATGTTCACCTGCGTGGCGGTGCTATCTCTCACGCTCGGAATCGGCGCAAATACGGCGATCTTTCAACTCATTGATGCCATCCGCCTTCGTGCCTTGCCGGTTGCCAATCCGCAGCAATTGGGATTACTGGACTACGCCCCAAATTCCAAACGATCCGGCTGGTGGTCCACGCGCAGCGCCACATTTACATGCCGTCAATTGGGAAAGTATTCGCAAGCGACAGGAGGCGTTCTCCGACGTGATTGCCTGGAGCGCCAAACAGTTCAACCTCTCGACAGACGGCAAGGCAAGATACGCGGAAGGTCTTTTCGTAAGCGGGGACTTCTTCAGCGTGCTTGGCGGCCGTCCAGTTGTCGGCCGTGTGTTCACAGCCGCAGACGATCAGGCAGGCTGCGGTAGTCCCGCCGCCGTGCTCGGGTATTCGTTCTGGCAGTCGGAATTCGCCGGGGACCGCGCGGTCACCAGCCGCACCGTGCGGCTGGATGGCAAACTCTTTCCCATCGTCGGGGTAATGGCGCCGGAGTTTTTTGGCGTGGAAATCGGGCAGAGATTTGAAGTTGCGGTGCCACTCTGCTCCGACCCCATGTTCTGGGAGCCGGGCAAGGGTCGCATCCCTTCGCGAACGGCGTGGTGGCTTTCGATCATGGGCCGGCTCAAACCGGGATTGACGATCGAACAAGCGAACGCCCAGATTCGGGTAGCCTCGCCGGCCATCATGCGGGAAAGCCTGCCGGAAGAATACCGTGCGGACGATGCCAAGAAGTTTCTGGCCAATAAGCTCAACGTGACACCTGGCGGCGCCGGCGTTTCCCAATTACGCAGACGGTATCAAGACCCGCTCTGGATTCTTTTTGCCACGACGGGCCTTGTACTCCTGATCGCCTGCGCGAATCTGGCCAACTTGATGCTGGCGCGTGCCAGCGTACGCGAACGGGAGATCGCCATTCGCCAGGCTATCGGCGCTTCCCGCTGGAGGCTCGTTTCCCAACTGCTTTCCGAGAGCATGCTGCTCGCACTTCTGGGAACCGGATTGGGTGCGGGCCTGGCCGCTCTGCTCAGCCGCGGCCTGATCGGGTTCTTTACGACAGAGCGGAACAGAATGTTTGTGGGGCTATCGATGGACTGGCGGGTCCTGGGTTTCATGGCAGGGATCGCCGTTTTGACATGTCTCCTGTTCGGCCTCGTCCCGGCGCTGCGCGCGACGGAAGTGGCGCCGGCCACCGTCATCCGGACATCGGGCCGTGGCCTCACGGCGGGACGCGAGAAGTTCAGCCTGCGGCGTCTGCTGGTGGTGGGTCAGGTGGCGATGTCTCTGGTGTTGCTGGCGGGAGCGCTGCTCTTTGTAAGGAGCCTGCAGAACTTACTGGCGATCGATCCGGGATTTCGCCCGGAGGGCATTGTTGCCGTAAGCGTAGACTACCGGGCGGCCCAATTCCCCAAGGAGCGCATCCTGGAGATCCGCCGCCAAACGCTCGAGAAACTTCGCCAGCGAACGGGCGCGGTGTCGGCCGCCGAGGTAGACATGACGCCCGTGGGCGGCGGCGGCTGGGATCAGAATGCATGGGAGCCCGGATTTGGCGGCCCAAAGCTGGACGTGCTTTTCAACCGTACGGGTCCTGGCTACTTCCGCACGATGGGGATCGCTTATGTTGCCGGCCGCGATTTCGACGACCATGATACATTGAACTCGCCCAGAGTGGCGATTGTCAACGAGCAGTTCGCGCGAAAGATCTTTCAGGGAAAGAACCCGATAGGCCGGACATTCCGCCGCGAGGAGTTCGGCAATACGCCCGATTCGCAGTTTCTGGTCGTCGGGCAGGTGCGGGACACCAAATACTACGAGCTCCGCGAAGACAACCGACCGATCGCGTATATGCCTGAAGGCCAGAACGAACGGCCCGGGACAGGGGCGACCTTTGTACTCCGCACGACCGCCCCTCTGGGCGAGTTCTATCGCAATGCGGAGACCGCAGTCGCCAAAATCCATCCGGCCCTTGGAGTCGATTTCAGAGTGCTGACGACACAGATCCAGCAATCGCTGATGCGCGACCGCTTGATGGCTGCGCTGGCGGGAGCTTTCGGATTCCTGGCCGCCGTGCTCGCCGTGCTCGGGCTGTACGGGGTGATTGCTTACATGGTGGCGCGCCGGCGAAACGAAATCGGTATCCGGATCGCACTTGGTGCGACCCGGTCCCGCGTAGTCAGGCTGGTCCTGCGGGAGGCCCTTCTCCTGCTGGCAGCCGGACTCGCGATCGGGCTTTGTCTGGCCGCCTGGATGGGACAGGCCGCAGCGTCATTGATCTACGGGCTGAAACCGCACGATCCGCTGACGCTCGGAACTGCCGTCGCGCTCCTGGCAGTCGTAGCACTAGCCGCCAGTTACGGACCCGCCTGGCGTGCGTCACGCCTGCAACCGATGGACGCATTGCGGGAAGAATAATTGCACAAGACATCCCAAACGGGAAGACGGCTTGAGGCACGTAGTCGCGCCATACGGTGGAAGAGGAAGGAAGACGCCCGACGATGAGATGTCGCCTGTCTACGATAGATCCTCGCTTGACGGCTTAGCGTTTACCGGAGAGGGCAAACTGGTTCGAAAGGCAACTCGCTACGAACAGGAAAAGCTGAAGCCGCGCTATCCCACATCGGCTGGGCGGGTTGCGCGAGCCGAGCTTCCGGCGCCCATTGGAGCGTATCGGTGACCCACAGATTTCTCCGACGAGCCCAAAACATTGGAATCCAACCTGGAAGAGAATCAAAGGTCTGCCGTCAGTCGATTGGCCGGTTTAAAAAGTTCGCCACCTTCACATTTTTAATCCGAATAATTTCAGTCACTTACAGAAACGCACTCTCAATTCTCAACATCGCGTGTGTCAATGTGAAATCAGAGAGGTTGCCGTGCGTCCCCAGCAGCCCCGGCGCAAGCCGCGAGCGATTTCGATTATGGTCCGAGATCGCGAGGGAGATTGCCCGCTGTTCGCCCTCCTCAGGCATAGGGAGAGCAATCGCGATGAAGCCTCAGGCGGCTTCCCGCGGATGAACACCTGGGCATTCGAGACAGCCGGGAGATTCCTCTTCAAAGAAGACGGAATCTCCCGGCGCACTCAGCAGTTAAGACAAGGTCCATTCTATGAACAATACCGGCGGATTACCCGCATCGTTTTTACGATTAGTTTCAAAATCGAGCGTTTGTGTCACGGCTGGATCGTCTCCTCGAAAATTGGCTCTCTTTCGTAAATTACAGACACGACTGCATAGAAACGCAGCAAAATCCAGTGTTTACGTCACGCTCCTCGCAAAGACGCCGCGGACCGGACTCGTATCGCATAACGGCCGCGCACTCGCCAACCATCTCATCGGCGAAGTTCAAAAATCGGGCATTTGCGTCATCCACCCAACGTGCTCAGTCTGACCGTCTTCACCATGGCATCGCTGAACCTCTATATGTGATTGGCAACCCCCGGCGTAGCAACATCCTCGACCGCGCTCGCTGGCTGACCGCGAATCGCCGAAGTTCTGATTAAATATTAAATACAAGACTGAACCGTATGAGTGAAATCGAGCGCTGGCCGGCTTTGCCGTTAAACGAGTGGCAGGATACATATCGCACTCTTCACATGTGGACCCAAATTGTGGGCAAAATCCGCATGACCCTTTCCCCGCCTCTGAATCACTGGTGGCACGTAACCCTGTATGTGAACTCTCGCGGACTGACTACGGGAGCAATCCCGTACGGACCAGGAGTATTCGATATCCAGCTCGATTTCCAAAACCATTCGGTTGAGATTTGCGCCAGCGAAGGTGCCACGATATCCCGACCGTTGATAGCGGAGTCGGTTGCCAGTTTTTACCAAGGCATCTCGGAGTGCCTGGCATCTTTGGGAATCGCGGTGAAGATCAATCTCAAGCCACAGGAGGTTGCTGCGCCCGTTCCGTTCGACTGTGATTTCGCCAACTGCTCTTACGACCCCGAGTACGCGCATCGATTCTGGCGCATTCTCGTTTCCACGTCGAAAGTAATGGAAAGATTTCGCGCAAAATTCATCGGCAAATGCAGCCCTGTCCACTTCTTTTGGGGCAGTTGCGACCTCGCCTGTACGAGATTTTCCGGACGCCGTGCGCCGCCGCGGCGCGGTGTGATTAGCGGTCCGGCCTACTCACACGAAGTATGCAGCGCCGGATTCTGGCCGGGTGGAGGCGCTGTGGACGGAGCGGCCTTCTATTCTTATACGGTTCCAAAACCTGCCGGTTTAGAAGAAGCGCAACCGAGGCCTGCCGCGACCGCGTGGAACCCACAATTATCGGAATTCATTCTCATGTACGATGATGTGCGCCATGCCGGCTCGCCCGACGATGCCTTATACGAATTCCTGGAGAGCACGTACGATGCGGGAGCGCGTTTGGGCAAATGGGACCGCGCGGCCTTGGAGCTTTGACTATGCGCCTCTTACCACTTGCCAGTCACTGGCACGTCGCCAGGCGCACCGCCGTAGGCAAATAGCAGTCCGATTCCGTGGCTGCTCTGAGGCGCGAGCGGCAGACCGCCGTCGAGCACCCACAGAAAAGGCGCAGAGGCGCCGGAGGCGCGCACCACGCCGAATTGAGCCGTGCCGTCGTTGAGCCAATCGCCTGACACCGGCACGTCGCCCGGTAATCCGCCGAAGCCGATGCCGGGTTTCTCCACATGAGCGCTTTGCAGCGGCGAGGCAGGCTGGCCGGTATCCGTCACCCACAGCCACGGCCCGCCGGGGCCTCCGTCAACACGAACATAGCCGACGTAAGTGATCGTTCCACCAGACCAGTTACCGGTTATCGGAACGTCACCGCCTCCAGCGAGACCGCCGAAGAAGAACACCGCATCCGATCCGGCTGACTGCGCGGTACCCGCGACCGGTTGCTCGAATACGCCATCGTAATTTGTATCGAGTACCCACATCCCGCCGCGGAATATGCCGACCCCGGCTCTACCAATGCCTTTCCAATCGCCAACCACCGGAAGATCGGACGCGCTCGGACCGATTCCTGGATACGTGAACGGCGGCAGATCGCCCGCATCGTAAACGCCATTATTATTGGTATCGAGCCACCACGTGTTACTCGACGGACGGAAGATGCCGGCCTTTGCGTGACCATCTCCAGTCCAGTCGCCCACCTAAATCGAGCTCGTAGACGATTCTGGCAAAATCTTCCAGGCCCCGCTCCTCTACGTCAGCCCGACCCAGATCAACTTCCAGGTCCCTGATAATGCCGCCATTGGACTCGCGATGATCAACGTGATCGGCAACGGCCGACCGAAAGGCGCTCATTCAACATTTATCCAACCCGTCGCCACCGGAATCTTCACACTCGACGGCTCCGGCCACGGAGCGCCTGCCGCGAGCGCTGTAAGCGTTGCCCCGGACGGCACTCAAACACCAATTCCAGCCAATCTCCCGATTCCAGTAAACTCCACGTCCGACGTATACCTCTCGCTGTACGGTACCGGATTGCGCCACGCCACCGGCGGAACCTGCATGGTCGGCAGCACCGCTGTCACGCCGTCGTACTTCGGTCCGCAGAAATCGTCCCCGGTGATTGATCAAATCAACCTTCTGATTCCTTCGAATACACCCAAAGGACTGGTGAACATCACCTGCGAACTGACGGCACGCGGTTTTCCGGCGACGCTCCGCGGCAACGGCAACACAGTCACCAACGCTGTGCATTGACGGCACTTTCGGAAATTTTTGCGTGAACCCCTTCAATTACTTACGGGCTAACTCCACCAAAAGGCCGCCTGGCGGTCAAGTTTGTCGGAGCCGAGCACCGGAACGCGAAATTAGGGCGATATTTGGAAGAGCATTGTCTGGGTAACGCTGGAAGACGAAGATTGCGGCCATAACGCTACGAAGCCCGTCCCAGTAGATGGTAAAATTTAAATACATGCATTCGGACGCTAAAGCGGCTATACGGCTTCAAGAAGTCGATAACCAGGCAGCAGAATTGAGCAAGCAAGTTTCCGCTCTCCCCAAACACATTGCAGAAATTGAGAAGAAACTCGCGGGTCACGAGCGCCGTGTCGAGGTTGACAAGGCAGCGCTCGTTGCCAACGCTAAGGAACGAAAGCGGCTGGAGGGCGAAATCCAGATCCAGCAGCAGAAGATTTCAAAGCTTCGCGAGCAGATGCTCTCGGCGAAAAACAACGATCAGTACAAGTCCTTTCAGTACGAGGTCGATTATTGCGTGGGTGAGGTCCGCAAGCACGAGGACCGCATTCTCGAGTTGATGAGCGAATCCGAACCGCTAGATAAGAACGTCAAAGTAGCGGAGCAGGCGCTCTCAGAAGAAAAGAAGCACGTCGAGACGGAAAAGGCGCAAGCCCGTCAGAAAACCGCTGTCGACGAAAAGAAGCTCGCGGAATTGCGGGCGCGGCGCGCGGCGGCCGCCGCGGAAATCAGCCCGGACGTTCTGAAGGAGTACGAGCGGCTTCGTAAAGCTCGCCGTGGAATCGCAGTCGCGGAAGTAGGCGACGGGCGGTGCGCGGCGTGTCACATAAGCGTCCGCCCCCAGTTCATGCAGGAACTCCGCCGCGGCGACAAGGTGATGTTTTGCGAAAGCTGCGGCCGCATCCTGATCTATAATCCGCCTCAGAGCGTCGAAGAGTTAATGGAGCAGGTTCAGCAGGCGTGATTCAGCTCACGGGAGCCGGGAAACGCTTCGGCCCCAAAGTCCTCTTCGAAGATCTCGACTGGCTGGTTAATCCGAAGGAACGCGCCGGTATTGTCGGCGGCAACGGCACCGGTAAATCCACACTCCTCAAAGTCCTTGCGGGCATCGAATCGCTGGATTACGGCTCCATCGTGACAATGAAGGGCGTAACCGCAGGTTACCTTCCGCAGGATGGCCTGTCGCTCTCCGGGCGCTCGGTCTTTTCCGAGTGCATGACTGTATTCGAAGATCTGCGGCTCATGGAGGTCGAGATGGAAGACCTCACGCGCCGCATGTCCGAACTGAATCACGCAACCTCGGAATATGCCCAGGTAGCCGAACGATTCCATCGCGTGGAGAACGAATTCGGCGCCCGCGACGGTTACAATATCGAGTCGCAAGTCGGATCGGTTCTCTCGGGACTCGGCTTCCCCCGCGACGACTGGAAGCGCAGGACCGAAGAGTTCTCCGGTGGCTGGCAAATGCGTATCGCGCTCGCGAAGCTGCTGCTCGAGAAACCCAACCTGCTGCTGCTCGACGAACCGACTAATCACCTGGATCTCGAAGCTCGAAACTGGCTCGAACAGTATCTCGCCTCTTACCCGAATGCCTTCGTGATGGTGTCGCACGACCGCTTTTTCCTGGACGTCACGGTCAATCGGACCATCGAAATCTGGAACAAGCGCGTCCACTTTTATGTGGGCAACTACTCCAAGTACGAGGTCCTGAAGACCGAGCGGCGCGCCCAGCTTCATGCCGCCTACGCCAATCAACGGGAAAAGATTCACCATCTCGAGACGTTTATCAACCGCTTCCGTGCCCAGGCTACCAAAGCCAGGCAGGTGCAGAGCCGCATCAAGGAATTGGAGAAGATTGAGCGCATCGAGATCCCGCCCGAAGAAGAGACCATACACTTCCGCTTCCCGCAGCCCAAGCCCAGCGGCCGCATCGTGGCGGAATTTAAGAACGTCTCCAAAAGCTACGGCAGCAAGTTCGTCTTCGGCAATACGACCTTCATTATCGAGCGCGGCGACCGCGTTGCCCTAGTTGGCGTCAACGGGGCGGGGAAATCCACGCTGATCAAGATCCTCGCCGGCGCCGAGCCCGTTACAAGCGGCGAATTCACTCTCGGCCACAACGTGGAAGCGGATTACTTCGCGCAGGATCAGTACAAAGAACTCGATCCCGATGCCAAAATGATCGATGACTTAAGCACCGTAGCTACCCGATCAACCAACACCGAACTTCGCACGATTCTAGGATCGTTTCTTTTCTCAGGCGACGACGTGTTCAAGCAAATCGGCGTGCTTTCGGGCGGCGAGCGCAATCGTTACGCTCTGGCCCGCATGCTCCTGAAGCCCGGCAACTTCATGCTGCTCGATGAGCCCACTAACCACCTCGACATGCGCGCCAAGGATGTTCTCCTCAACGCGCTGAAGAATTTCACGGGCACCGTCGTTTTCGTTTCCCACGACCGCTACTTCATCGATAATCTGGCGACTCGCGTGTTCGAGGTTGGCAACGGCGAGGTGACCCCGTTCCCCGGCAATTACGAGGACTATCTCTGGCGCAAGGAAGGAAGTCCGGACCGCAAGGCCGCTGAACCCGCTATTCCTGAAAGGGCTCGGCAGACTAAGCAGGTTGCCGTGGCAGTTCCTGTCGCGGCCGCCGCTTCATCAGCCGCCTCGAGAGCCCCAAAAGAAGATGGGTCCCGCCGCCTGAATCCCATCAAGCTGCGGCACATGAAGGATCGCGCCCGCGCCATTGAAGACGAGATCACACGGCTCGAAGTCGAGATCGCCGACTTCGAACTTGCGCTGGCAAACTTCGTCAGCGTGGAACAGACCGTCGAGATGAGCGAACTTCTCACTGCGCGCCGCAAGGATCTGGAATCGCTGATGTTGGAGTGGGAAGAGGTTGAGCAGACGATTGACGCCAATCAGTGAACTACCTGTCACTTTGACTTGGGAAGAATAAAGCTGACGCGCGCCGGCTTCGCGCCCGGTTGCACGCTCATTACCTTACAAACAAGCTGAATCGACTCCGTCGGAGTCACCACACGCGTGACATTGTGGTCGGTATCGATGCCGGTCATCACCAGAACCTGCCAGATGGGAGCGAAAAACTCCAGCACCCGCAGTGTTTCAAGACCAGCGCCGCACATAACGATCAGCTCCTGATCGTCCTTGCACGCCCGCTGCATGGCCTGGACCTGCCCGATTATTGCCGACCCCAATGACTCGCCCTGCGCCGGAACGACGGGCTTCTCCTGTTTCGCCGGATCAAGTATCTTGATCACATCCGGCGGACGGAGCGAGTCCATCACGTCTTTCATCTTCTCGCCAAGCGCCTGCTGAGCGAGTTGTTTGCCGATTTGTGCGAGCGCCATCGCCTCGATGCTAGCAGGAATCCACCCAGGGCCCTGCTAGCCGGTGTTCTTCGTGATCTCTCGCGGCTTGCGCTACCGCGAGCCGATGCCGCATAATATCAAAGCAATATTGGAGGGGGGCGCGGTTTTAGCCGCTGTATTCTGTGGACGCACGAACGCCTGAACAAATGGACGATGAAGCGCTTGTCCGCCGTTTTAAGGCCACCCGCGATCCTGCATGGTTCGCGGAGTTGTTTAGCCGTCACCGCCGACAGATTTATTATTCCTGCCGTAGGGTTCTTGACGACAGTTCAGCCGCGGAAGACATAACCCACGATACTTTCGTTCGGGCTTTCATGAGGATCGACCAATACGAGGAAGATTGTTTCCTAAACTGGCTGAAGGTGATCGCACGGCATTTCTGTCTCAATCATCTAATGTCGGCTATTGTTCGCAGTGAACTAACGGGTTTGGACGAGAAGATCAACGAGGAGCCACCTGGAGTCCAGGACTTTTTAAATACATCCGCGGATGTCGCCGACGTGATGCGGCAACTGCCCGTGCAGCAGCGCCTGTGCCTGAAGCTGTTCTACTGGGAGGGTTACAGCTATCGGGAGATTGCTTCGATCACACGTTATTCCGATGACCAGGTAAGGAGCAATATCCAAAATGGCAAGCGCCGGTTTCAGATCTTTTGGACCGAAGGTGCTCGATGACTAGCCGCCGAAGGGAAAGCCGCTGTCCCGATGAGGACACTTTCGTCCGGTTTCTTAGCGGCAATCTGCGGGATGAAGAAAACGAGCGTTTAGAGCGCCACTTGACGCAATGCGGCATTTGCGAGGCGCTTGTGGAACGCATGCGAGCTTTCGATGAACCCCTCGAACCTGGGCCCGAATGGCCTGCCGTCGCGGCCCGATTGCAGACCCGTTTCAGTGCGTCTCTGCAGCGCGAGAAAACGACTGCGGGCAAGCCGAGACGCTTTGGTCTCGGCGAGATATTCTGGAATCCGATTGCCGCGTATGTGCTGGCGGCCGCGCTGATCTATCCCGCGTATCTCGGCGTCTTTCGGCATCAACCCGCTCTTAAGGCCGAGTCTTCGCCACCCCCTCGCTTGGAGAACACTAGAGTGCTGCAGCTGGATTCGTCTCGTTCAGCAACGTCGGTGACCGTAGGAGGTGAAATTCGAGATGAACACTTTCTGGCGTTGTTGTTTTTCGTTCCGATCCGCGAGGGTTTCAGGTACTCTGTCACGATTGCCAATTGGGACGGCAAGACTGTCGCCGGACCTCTCGAAGCGCACAGCTACGATGGAATCGGCCACTTTGAGGTTGTATACCCGCTGTCTGAGCTTCCAACAGGCCAATACGTGCTGCATGTGACTGAAGTTACACCGAGCGGCACAGGGCGAAACTTGGATTTCCCCTTCTCACGATGAAACATCGATTGGTGCTTGCCTTGCTCTTTGGAGCACTGTTCGTCCGGGCGGGGAATTTGCAGGAATACAACCGTGCATGGCTCCTACTGGGGCAAGGTCGCCACGCTGAAGCAATCGATGCAGCGAAGGCCATTATTACCAAGAACGCTGGGTTTTTTCGGGCGTACAGGCTTATTGCGACTGCAAGTGTCGAGGCGCATACTCCGGCCGCGAGCGAATCATATTTTCGTGAGCTATCCAAATCAGACACTTCCAACCCTTGGCCTTATTACGGATTGGGGTACTCCCAGCAAGTGCAGGGAAAGTTGACAGTGGCGAGGCAACACTATGAGAACTGCGTGAAGAGATCAAAAGACGCATTTTGGTGCTACACCGAACTGGGTAGCACGTTCGACGACCAGCGTTCATTGGCGCGCGCTTTGCCTGCGGGCCCTGATTTCCTCTGCCGGATGCTGGCGCGTGCCAACTCGTTCGCGGTTGCCAGACGTCTACCCGAAGCTATCGGGCTGGTACGGAAAAGCTTGACGATACTGGAAAACGAGCCGAACGTCGAACTGAACGCCTTCTTGCACGAGCAGCTCGCAAATTTCCTATTACTTAGGAATCGGGATTACGGCGAGTCGCTGGCCGATCTGGAGTTTGCTTTCAGTGCCTGGACGAGATTGGATGACTGGGAAGCGCAGGAACGAGTGGTTGAACAGATCCTCAGTGCACTCCTACAAGCAGGTCAATATGCGGCTATCCCGCCCTGGGAGGAGAAATTTAGAGGGCTCATTCGGGAACGTCCATCGCTCCGCAGCGAAAGCGACTTTCTTGGAAGTCTTGCCAGTGTGCGCCTTGCATCGGGCGATCCGGACGGTGCCTTAACCATTCGTCTCAAACAGAAGCAACTGCTCGAATCTTTAGACTTGCGAGTAGATCAGCTGCTCCTTACAATCGGCTCGCTTTACAATAGACGAGGCGATTTCGAAGCGGCACTCAAATGCTATCTGCAGGCCTGGGACCTCTCCACGCGTGATGTTGATCGGGCCTATGTCCTGCGAACCATCGGCGTTTTGTACGCCGGCCACGGCGATTATTTCAAGGCTCTTGAGTATGGGCGACGCTCGATCGATCTCTTTCGTAAATTGAAGATGTATTTGCAAGCAGGCGCCGGACAGCGCAATATCGCGGAGGTTTATGCCCTACTTGGAGATTTCACCGAAGCTTCCAGGCTTGTTCTCGATGCGCTCGATAGTGCGAGGTTGCGCCATGACACTGGGGAGGAGCAAGGCTGCCGCGCCGCCCTGGGCGAGTTGTATTCGCAAATGGGCCGGACCCAGGAATCACTTCGCGAACTTAAGGTAGCCCTCGTGCTATCGGGCCACACATCGTATGTGACGGCACGAGCCGAGACCCTCCTCAGCCTTTCAGGCGTATATCGGCAGGCAGGCGAGATGGGTCAGGCTCTGGACCGGGCGATAGATGGACTGGCGGCCGCTAAATCTATCGCATCTCCCGCACTGGAAGCGCAAGCGCTCATCGAGGTGGCTGATTTGCGAATGGAGATCGGCGAGGCTCCGGCAGCTTCCGCTGGATTCGATTCCGCGCTGGAAATAGCCAGGAAAATCGATTCTCCAGATCTGCTGATTGCGGCACATAGAGGCTTGGCGGAACTCAGCCTTAAAGGTGCACGCTACGGGAACGCGGTCACGCACCTGGAACATTCCGTCGATAACCTGGAGGCAATGCGCGGTACCGCTCCCGGCGCGGAGCTACGTTCCGCCTTCGTATCTCAAAACTGGCGCGTGTACGAAGATCTTCTGTTTGCGCTGTCGTCGATGCATGATGATCGCAAAGCATTCGATTATTCGGAACGGGGGCGCGCTCGCGTATTCCTCGATACACTCAATGACGCCGACGCTGCAAAGTTGCGGAAGCAAGGGAGCCTTCCGATCTGGCCACGGTTGAACGCCAAATGCGGGCGGCGGGCGCTGTCCTACTTGACTATGCGCTCGGTGATCGACGCTCCTATTTGTGGGTTGTTTCCGGCCATCGCACCCAGATGTTTTGGTTGCCTGGAAGATCCAAAATCACAGCGCAGGTCAAGACATATCGTGACGCGATTTCGACGCCGCCGGGCGCCCAAGATAACCACTATCGCGACCAAGCCAGACAGTTGTATGAACTGCTGTGCGGACCCGCCGCAGCGGAGTTGCGGAACGCATCCAAGGTGATGATAGTTGCGGATGGCGTTCTTCATTACCTTCCGTTCGAAACGCTGATCGGTCTCGATGGGAAATTTCTGGTGGAAAGCGTCACGATAGCCTACGCGCCTTCTGCTTCGGTACTGGCGCGTATGAGTCGGGACCATCCGCGGGATCAACGCCTAGACTTGGCTGGTTTCGGATCGCCGGCCATTTCGCAGTCGCCGGTCGACAATACCACATCGGTCGTGCGCGGCGTGTACACGCGCGCGGGATACAGCTTCGCTCCGTTGTTTCATGCAGAGGACGAACTGAAGCAGGTTGCGGGCCTTTTCCCGCCTGAAAGAACTAATCTTTGGCTTCACGAGAAAGCGACAAAAGCGGCCGTCAAGAACGCAGAGACTGACGGACTACAAACGATTGCACTTTGCCACGCATGCCGTATTCGACGACAGATTCCCGAGCCGATGCGGCATCGTACTCACTGCCTGTGGCTGCGCGGCTCGGACGATGGAATTCTGCGCGTCAGCGGAAATTCTGCAGCTTCGGCTCGATGCCGATCTCGTGGTGCTTTCGGCTTGTCAGACAGGTTTGGGGAAACTGGTCAGGGGCGAAGGCGTCGATGGATTGAGTACCGCGTTTCTTCGGGCCGGGGCCGCCCGAGTTGTGGTGAGCGACTGGGAGGTGAACGATTTGGCAGCCGCCGACTTCATGAAGAGGTTTTACGGTGGACTCGCGGCCAGCCTTCTACCCTCGGAAGCTCTGCGCCAGGCGAAACTGCGGATGCTGAGACTTGGAGCGCCGGCCTATCGACATCCGTATTATTGGGCTCCTTTTGTTCTAATCGGTAATTTCTAAACCCGATTTATGTAATTGTGCCTAGCAGTCTTGTTCCTGTTCGTAGAGCGGGATACCCGCTTAAAAACGCGACTACAAACAGGAGAACAACAATGAAAACGTTCGCATATTTCGGGTTAATCATCGCTACAGCCGCCCAGGCTGTGGCTGCCACCAACGTGAGTTACGACGCGAGCCTCGGGTCGCTGCCCCAGACTCAAGGATGGAGTTACACCGGAGATAACGGAAATCCGCCGCCATTCGTCTCGGGAGGGCTGCTGCATGAGGTCAAGAATGTCCAGAACGTAAATCAGTCCTGGAGTATCGCAGCCGCTACGGACGTGTCACAACACGTGTACCTCTCGGGAACGGTGCGCATCAATTCTTCGAATTATGTGCCGAATGTCGGGACAGGCACACGCGAGGGTTATTACTTTCAGTTGTCCGATCTCAACTCTCTCGGCTATGCTGTCGGGTTATCCGACGCCGGATTCAGCATTAACACTGTTACCGTTCCGAATGCCCCGTTGATGCCGTATCCTGTCAAAGGCACGTTTCATACGTTCACACTAGACGTAAACAACAACCTCGCCAACTTCTATATTGACGGAATTCTTGAACAAAGCAACATCACGCCTTATTACTCCGGGAGCGGTATTGATGTTGATATTTTTCGCTTCGGTGGCGCTGCGGGGGCTTCGTTGAGCGACACCGATCTGCGTGGCGTATGCGTCACAACGGTGGGTGGGTGTGCTTTCGCCGGGTCTTGTTCCGGACCGGCTTCAGTAGGAGGCGCGACATCCGGTGCGCGTACTTCCGCCGGAATTACTCCCGGGTCGTCAAATCTCGAGTCCGCAGGCGCTGTGGGAACTCTAGGGCATCGGCTTTCAACGCAACGCGCTGGCAGCCGGCGCAGTCGCCAGATAATTCCCATAGCCGACGATAACTGTGGACCCGACGAGCACAAGCAAACTCAGGAACACCAGAACTTTGGTGCGGGTCCCCGTGCCGTTCCACTCCTTCAGCGCGATGCCCCAGAGCGTGCTGAAGATGATGATGCTCGCCATGTGCAGCGTCCAGCTCGAGAAGCCGTACCTGCCCATCTGCGTCTCGCCCATGGTGTAGAAGAAGAACTGAAAATACCAGGTAGTGCCGGCAAGCGCGCAGAGGAGATAGTTGCGTGAGCATCGGCGCGCGGGCCGGTTCTACTCTGGCGAGCGTCGCCACGCTCGACACCTTCGCTCGCCGGGCAACTTCTTCGCCTGGCGCATCGATCGGATTCTCGATGGGCGGCTCGCCGCCATTTACTGGATTGCGAACTTCCGAGGTGAAGTATTGATAGCCGGTGCGATTGCGGATATTGAGCGCCACGCACCAGATCACGTTGGTCGTGAAGCCGCCGAGTAGGACAACAATCAATACGGGCAGGCCTTGCCACAACGTGGTCGTCCCGTGCTGGAGTGTAATATGCTTGATCGGCTCTCCCGCCGCGAGGCCATATGAGAAGCACGCGCTCATTACGCCCGAGAATGTAGCGACGCCAACTCCCTTTTTCAGATTGAATTCCTTGATTGCAGCCCTCTTCTGCTCCTCCGGCAATTCGCGTTCCTTGGATATGCCGGCAAGCCCCGCAATCCCGATACCGAGCAGACAGACGAAGATTCCTATAAGAATGACCACACCGGAGTGAGTTCCGAGCACCTTGTCCACGAACTCGCCGCGAAAGATTGGCGGCATCAGCGTCCCAAACGCCGCGCAATACCCGAGCGCCACCGCCATGCCCAGAGACATCCCGAGGTAGCGCATGGTCAAGCCGAAAGTCAGTCCTCCGAGGCCCCACAGGACGCCGAAGAAATAGGACCAGAAGATCGCCGAGCCGGGAGCTTCCTTCAGCACGCCGGTAACGTCGTTGGTGAGAAGCCCGGCGAGCACCCAAGGGGCAATGATCCAACTGAAGAAGCCGCCGACCAGCCAATAGGTCTCCCAAGCCCAGACTTTTACGCCGCGGTATGGCACATAGAAGCTGCCGGATGCCAGTCCGCCGAGCCAGTGGAAGAAGACGCCGAGTGCAGGATTGGGAGTCATGAGTGTTTCGATCTCAGTAAACCATACATTGAATAAGCCGGATCGGCCTGCCTATTCAGCGTAACGCCGCACGGGCGATTTCAGCGGTCTGCTGAATGCGCAACGAGTCGCGGCCACGGAGTGATTGGCTCCACGTCAAGGCAGTTGATGAAAAACAGCAGCGCCCGCGGGCTCAGACCAGAAGAGCCGCGCAACTCGAACCGGCCGTCTGGGAAATCGAACCCGGCCTGGGTCAGGTTAGCGTCCGGCGAGAGCCCAGGAACCCTGCGAAAATTTACCTCCGCGAGCGCCGTCAAGTGAGGCATTGCGCCATCCGTCAGAATCGAAGAGAGCGTCAGAGCTTTACCGGTCCGAGCATCGAAAGTAAGATACTGGGCGTTGCTGTTCGGGTGCGCGCCACCGGCCTAGTTCTCTGAACTCTGAAGGCTGACTGACCGGGACGTGCTTCGAAAAATTTCGCGGCGAAGCGTAGCGGATTATCCTCAACCTCACTTCAGAAGTCAATCGATAATGATTAGCGCTTGCATGCCCTCCTATGTCCCCGAGTCCGGTCCGTGTCCTGAAAAGAGCTCGCATTCAAGCTACTCGGTGCCGCTTCACAAGAAATATCGTAATACGATATAATTGAGGTGTGACAGATTATCAGGCGCTAGCAGACTTCCGATACCACATTCGCAGGTTCCTCCATTTCAGCGAGGAGGTTGCCCGTTTGAGCGATATTGAGCCGCAGCAACATCAAGTGCTTCTTGCGGCCAAAGGCTACTCCGGCAACCCGGAAGAGGGACCTACGATTGGATATCTTTCCGAGCGTCTGCAACTCAAGCATCATAGCGCGGTCGAGTTGATCGACCGGATGGTGTCGCGTGGTCTGGTAGCCCGCGCGCACAGCGAACACGACCGTCGGCAAGTGATCGTCTCCGTGACCGGGTACGGAGAAAGGATACTGCGCAAGCTCTCGAGCGAACATATCCGCCAATTGCGGGACAGCGGGCCGGCCCTGGTAGTCGCCCTGGAATCCATCGTCAGCTTTTCACAGGAGGAAGCGGCGAGATGAAGCCCCCGGCTGCCCTCAAAGAACTTGGCGACTTCACTACCACGCTACGGGTGATCCCGATTTCGCTTCTGGCGATCCTGATCGGTATCGTCAGCACTTACGTCGCTTATTGGCTCCTGAAATTGATCGGGCTTTTCACTAACCTTTTTTACTTCGGACGTTGGAGCACCGGCCTCATTTCGCCCGCCGGCAATCATCTGGGATGGTGGGCCGTGCTGGTACCGGTTGCTGGGGCGCTGGTGATTGGGTTTCTCGCGCGTTACGGCTCCGAGCGCATACGCGGCCACGGCATTCCGGAAGCCATCGAATCGATTCTGATCAATGGCAGCCGCGTGCAGCCGCGTCTCGCGATTCTCAAACCGCTCTCTTCCGCAATCTCGATCGGATCGGGCGGACCATTCGGGGCGGAAGGTCCAATCATCATGACTGGCGGCGCGATCGGCTCCATGATCGCGCAGTTCTTTCACCTGACTAACGTCGAGCGCAAAACTCTATTGGTAGCGGGAGCGGCAGCCGGTATGTCAGCGACATTCGCTTCTCCGCTCGCGGCCATTCTTCTCGCAGTAGAGTTGCTGCTGTTCGAATGGAAGCCGCGTAGCGCTATCCCGGTGGCGCTTGCCAGCGTAGCCGCCGGCGCCGCTCGCCGTTATGTGATCGGCTTAGGGCCTCTGTTTCCGGTACCTCCACATCCGATGTTTATCGGACCGGAAGGCCTGCTCGGCTGCGCGCTGGCGGGAATATTGGCTGGCATGCTTTCTGGTCTACTAACTCTCGGTGTCTATGCGGCCGAGGACGCGTTTCACAAGCTGCCGATTCATTGGATGTGGTGGCCCGCAATTGGCGGCGTCGTGGTGGGAATCGGCGGCATGATCTTCCCGCAGGCGCTCGGAGTCGGTTACGGCACCATCGGCGCGCTGCTTCAGGGAGACGTACCGCGGCTCCTGATCGCCGGCATTCTGCTCGTAAAGTCGGTGATCTGGATTGTTTCGCTCGGCTCCGGCACTTCGGGAGGCGTGCTGGCGCCGCTCTTGATGATGGGCGGAGCGCTGGGCGGGGTGGAAGCCATGTTCCTGCCCAATGAAGGCGCGGGTTTCTGGCCGGTGGTCAGCATGGCTGCGATCCTGGGAGGTACAATGCGGTCGCCGTTCACGGCGATAATTTTTGCGCTGGAATTGACGCACGACATCAATCTGCTACTGCCCCTGACTGTAGCGGCGTTCCTGGCGCATGGCTTCACTACGCTGGCGCTCAAGCGATCGATTCTCACGGAAAAGGTGGCGCGGCGCGGGTTCCATTTGAGCCGCGAATATTCGGTCGATCCGCTGGAGATTCTGTTTGTTCGTGAGGTGATGCGCACCAACATCGTGGCCCTGCCTCCGAACGCCAGTCCGCGTAATGCGACTAGCAATCGCGGTCAGATGCTATACCCGGTGATCACGGAATCGGGTGAACTGGAAGGCGTCATGACGCGGAGGGGAACGCTTCACCGCGATCCGGTGGTGTGCTATCCCGATGAACCGCTGCGCCTGGTAGTTTACCGGATGGCGGAAAGCGGCCGTACGCGCCTGCCTGTCGTCGATCCGGAGACGCGCAAACTCGCGGGCATCGTCTCGCTTGACGATCTCTTGAAAGCGCGCGTCCGCGATCTGGACGAAGAACGTAAGCGCGAGCGCGTGCTGCACTTGCGCATACCGTTCAGGCAGCGTCCTACCGCGGTTTCGCCAGGGATAGAGTGAAGCCGGATATTTGGTGGTGGTAATCAACCGAATGGCTTCAAATCGCTGCGAGCGCCTCACGGTAACTGCTTGATTACAAAGCTTTTATGTTTGGGCACTCTATTGCATTCTAAGGGTTGTTCTCGAAAAGGAGACACCCAATGAAACTGGCAAAAGGATTCACTTTGATAAAGGCTGGCCTGGTGATCGCCAGCGCTTTCCTGATCACCACCGCGCCGGTCATGGCCCAGGATTATCCTCCTCCGCCGAGTTTCTCCGCGGGAGAATTGGATAATCTGGTTTCGCGGATTGCGCTCTACCCCGACCCGCTGTTAGCTCAGCTGTTGGCAGCCGCGTCATTTCCGGACCAGATTGCGCAGGCCGCCAGCGTTGCGGACCAGTACCGCAATCTGCGTGGCAATGATCTGGCGAATGCCATTAGTCAGGCCAACCTCCAGTTCGACCCGGCAGTACAGGCGCTTATTCCCTTCCCAAGCGTACTCGACATGATGGCCGGCGATCCAAACTGGACGAGCGCGCTCGGAAACGCAGTCCTGGCAAACCAGGGCGCGGTGATGGATGCAGTGCAAAGGATGCGGCGTTCCGCGGAACAGTATGGTTACCTGCGAAATAATCAGCAGATCAGTGTCGTAGATTCAGGCCCGGGGATCGAGATCGAACCGGTCGATCCGGCGTTCATCTATGTTCCCACCTACGATCCGTACGTGGTATTCGCCCCTCCTCGCCCTGGATTTTTCGCCGGCGGAGCTATCAGTTTCAGGTTCGGTTATCCGACTGGCGCATTCGCCGGCTGGGGGTGGGGCGGCGGCTTCAACTGGAATAACCACGTGCTGCTGGTGAACCACGCCGTATGGGGCCGCACTTGGTATAACCGCGAAGATTTCGACCGGCGGCATGAGTCGTTTAGTAACGGCCGGGTCTACGCCCCGCATGCAAATGGTTTTACCAACGGCAATCGCTTCGGCACAACGTATTCGCCGGCCGTTCGCGACAACAGCCGCTTCGGGCAGACAGCACCGGTAGCGCCCGCCCGGACTTATGAACGCAATTCGTTCAGCGCGCCGAGAGAGCAGGCCCGTGAAAATGGTTCTAACGGCATCCGCTTCGGCACAACTTATTCGCAACCGCCCGGCCGTTCGCGACAATGGTCGCTTGGTCAGACAGCGCCGGTAGCGCCGCCGCCCGGACTTATGAACGCAATTCGTTCAGCGCGCCGAGAGAGCAGGCTCGGGGCGTATCACAACCTCACGAGAATTTCCGTAGCGGTGAGGCAGCGAATTTTGGTCGTAGCTTCGCAGGACGGCGGTAAGCACCTTACAAATCCGTGGATCGTCGAGCGGCGGGCTTTAATGCCCGCCGTTTTTTTTGGTCAGTGTGTCCTTCTCAGACTCACTGGACAGAGCCGGCGCCACTCAGGCGCGATCGGTTCACGTTGTGAAACACATTAAAGCGATATGAGAAATTTCCTTGACACGCCCCGCCGATTGTGATTTAAATGATAGCCATTACGAGGTGAAAAAATGAATCGTCGAATGCCCGCAGCCGCCAGGGGTTTTTGCAGGGCCACGCTGCTGACCCTCTTTTTGATTATCGCCGGATATGGACAGGAAACCCGCAGCACCATTTTTGGCCGGGTCACCGATCCGCAGAATGCGGCGGTGGTTGACGCAACCGTGGTAGTTACCAATACCGGAACCAACACGAACACAACCCGGAAGACAAACGCAACGGGCTATTACGAAGCCGAATTGCTGTTGCCGGGCGATTACAGGATTTCCGCCGAGGCCCCTGGTTTCAAGAAATCGCTTCAGTCGGGTATCGTGCTACCGCTCAGCACACGAGTCGAGATCGACATCAGTCTCCAGCTTGGGTCCAACACCGAAACAATAGCGGTTACCGCGGAAGCGCCTCTGATCGATCCATCGGCCAGCGTCAGCGCCGGACGAGTGATGGATTACCGCGATGTGGTGGACCTGCCCATTTTCAACAATAGTCCATTGATGATGATCAAGATCGCGCCGGGCGTACAGTCCAGCAACAACCGCCGCTATAACGGGGTCAACGCGCTGGGCGGCACCGCGGACTCACATGCCGTGGGCGGGTTTGCCAACGACTGGTCGATCGATGGCGTCCCCGATATGGGCAACGGCTCTGAAGGCGTGGCTTATATGCCGTACTCAACGACGATTCAGGAGTACAAGGTCGAAACTGAAAACTTCGATGCCAGCGTTGGACACACGGCGGGCATGTCGATCGCCACCATGACGAGAGCGGGAACCAATTCCTTTCACGGAGATTTCACGGACCAGTACTGGAATCAGCGTTGGAACGGCACGCCCTTCTTCGTAAAGCAGGCATATTATACGGCCATCGACGCGGCCAATGCGGCCGGCAATACAGCGCGCGCGCAACAGTTGCGCAGCCAGCCTTCCAACCCCGCCGGGCACGATCAAGACTACGGCGCGTCGATTGGCGGGCCGGTGATCATTCCCAAGATCCTGAACGGCAGGAACAAGCTGTTTTTCTTTTTCAGCTTCGATGGCTTTGACGACCGCAAGACTACGGGAACCGCTAATCCATACACGCTCCCAACATTGCAGGAGCGTCAGGGAAATTTCTCAGATTTATTGGCTGCCGGATCGCAATTTCAACTGTATGATCCGTTAAGCGTGCAACCCGACGCGAGCCGGCCCGGTCACTACGTTCGGACACCGATACCGGGCAACATCATCCCGCAGAATCGTATCATCGACCCTGTGTATGGGGCTTATGTGAAGTTCCTGCCCGCGCCGAATAATTCTCCAGCAAGCGCAAATCTGCAGCCGCTAAATAATTTCCTGGATCCGGCCGAGCCTTACAATTGGAGCTATGAGGCATTCGCTAACCGGATCGACTATCAGCCTTCCGAGAAGCATCGCTTTTTCGCCCGCTGGAACTGGTTGAAATACCGCGAGGACCGGAATGATTGGACTTGGCAGACGGACCGGGGACTGATGACGAATGGCGTGAACCGGAACAATTTGGGCATCCTCGCGGACTGGGTTTACACGCCCAGCGCTCGCACGATATTCGATGTCGAGGCGGGAGCGAATAATTTCCGGGAAGGGAATATTCTCACGCCCGTGGCGCTGGCGGTCACTCCAAGCTCTGTTGGTCTTCCAAGTTATATGGATGCGAAGGCGGGCGTGAATCACGCCTTGCCTGTGATGAACTTCTCGGGTTATGCCTCGCTGGGGCAATCGGTGCCCACATGGACGCACTATGAAGTCCTGTCGATAAAAGGAAACGCTTTCCATGTGAGCGGCGCGCACACGATCCGCGGAGGCATCGATGTGCGCGATCACCGTCAGTCCGGTGGGAATCCGGGCAACGCATCGGGCGCGTACAATTTCAGCAACATGTACACATGCAAGGAGGACGATTGCCTCACTGCGACGGGTGGCCTGGGCTATAGCTGGGCCGCGTTCATGCTGGGAATTCCGACGACCTCGAACGTCGATTCGAATGCGACGTATACGACGTCGAACCCATACTATCGGATGGTATGCGCAGGATAGTTGGCGCTTAACGTCTAAGCTCAGCTTGAATTTCGGGCTCCGGATGGAATATGAGTTCGGGATCAAGGAACGCTACAACAGGCAAATTGCGGGGTTTGACCCGACCGCCAACCTCCCGATAACGGCTCTGGCGGAGGCCGCCTACGCACAGCATCCGATTCCCGAACTCGCGGCGTCGTCGTTTGCCGTGCTCGGCGGTTCGGTATATACATCCAGCGGGAGTCCACGATTTCCGGCGGGCCAGTTGATGTTTCTGCCGCGAGTCGGCCGTCGCTTATCAAATCACTCCGTTAACGGTGCTCCGCGCCGGCTATGGGGTCTATTACGACACTCTCAATGCGCAGACGGTCTCGCCCGACCAGTCCGGGTTTAGCCGCACCACCAGCGATCCCTCGTCGACGAATTTCGGACAGACGTGGCTTTCCGGTAATCCCGCTCTTGGTATTTCGCCGATGACCGATCCGTTCCCGGTGCGCAGCGATGGGACGCGCTTCGATGCGCCCGTCGGCAGCGCGCTTGGCCTAATGGCGAAAGACGGCAACGGTTGGACATTTCTCGATCCAGACTTCAAGCGCGCTCGTGTGCAGAGATGGCGCGCCGAAGTGCAGCGTCAATTCGGAGCCAATATGGTTATATCGGCTGCTTACACCGGAATGTACGCGAGTGACCTGCGCATCACCAGGACGCTGAGCGCGCTACCCGCGCAGTATTGGGCCATGGGAACCACGCGCGACAACACTATCGCTAGCAATCTGAATCAGAACGTGCCCAACCCTTTCTACATTGGGAATTTCGCTTCGCTGCAAACATCGAACCCGGTGATTTATCAGGGCTTGACGTCTCGCGCATTTTTCACCAGCTCTACCATCCGGGTTAGCCAGCTTTTGCAGCCGTTCGCGCAAATGAATGGATTGACCGAGAGCGGTCCTTATGGCGCGTCGAAAGCGCACTCGGTTGAGCTTACGTTCCGGCGGCGCTTGGCGCAAGGTTTCACTATCACCGGGAATTTCACGGGACTGTATGAGCGTGACCGCGACTATTATTACCAGCAGTACGATACTACTCCGAGTTGGGAATTGAGCAACAACGGCGTCCCGTATCGTTTGCCGCTACCGGAATTTACGAGCTGCCGTTTGGCAAGGGGAGGCAGTTCGCTCGTTCGGGCGTCGCTCGCCGCGATCGCCGGCGATTGGCAGATCGCCGCGGCATTCGAAGCGCAACCGGGTCCGCTGCTGCAATGGGGCAATGTTTTCTATAACGGAGATCCCAACAACATCTGCTCCGGATCGCGAACGCTCAATGCATGGTTCAATACGTCCGGGTTTGTGACCAGCGCATCCCAACAGCCCGCCGCTTTTCAGGCTCAGGTTTTCCCGGAACGAATCGGTAACTGCCGGGCAGACGGGCTGAAGCGCCTGGATGTCAATTTACAGCGGACGTTCAAAATCAAAGAGAAGGTTTCTTTCCAATTGCGCATGGACGCGTTAAATGTTGAGAATCATTCGCAATTTAATCCGCCGGATCTCAATCCGACGAATTCGACCTTCGGCAAGGTTACTAACAATACTTCGAGCACGATGCGGTTTCTGGAGTTTCAAGGCCGGATCAAATTCTAATATGAAGGTCAATATGAAATCGATAATCCTCCTCGTCTCATCGGTATTGACTGCCCTTGCGGCGGTTCCGTTCGACATCGGCGGACCCGGCCCGGGCTCGATCGGGGTAACCTCGACTGCCGATTCAGCTCTCGTCAGTTGGAAGGACAAAGCCGGGCGCCCTTGCGCTGCGCGAGTTTTCGCTGGATCCGGGCAGACCGCTGATCACATCGATCGCAGTGAACGGCAAAACAGTTATCAGCCGCGCTCAACCTGTATACCGGGCCTCGACAGGCAAGCGAAGAGGGGGATTTGACCAGTTCTTCGATTTTCCTCCAAGCCATCCTGAGGGCACACGGAGTTTCCTGGGCAATTTCAAGTTAACCGCGGCGCATGCGAAATTCGATGGCGATCGTCTCGATATTTCGTTCGACGGACTCGAACTCGGGATCTTTCACGGCAACATTCACTACTTTTTCTTTCCCGGCAGCACGCCTCATCCAACAGCGCGCCATCGTGAGTACGAATGAGCCCGACACTGCTTTCTACTACGATGCCGGTATCCGAATGGCCGTCGATGAAGATCGCCGCTCCGGGGGAACGATGGACACGAAGGTCAACTACTACGACACTGCGGGCAAATTGCAAACCGTGCAGGCGCCTCACGCTTCCGAGTGGAATCCGGTAGCGGTCCGTTACCGCACGGTTTCCGCCGCCACCGGCGCAGGAAGCGTGGCAGTTTTCCCGCCGCCCCACCGGTATTTCATGGCTCGCGATTACACCACTAACATGGGCTATCTATGGTACACGTCATGGCGTGGCAATGTGTCGTTGGGAATCCGGCAACTGCCCGACGACAATGCGCCTTACTATCCCTGGATGAATGCTCCCCCCGGAA
Organism: Terriglobia bacterium; assembly: GCA_963767545.1. GTDB lineage: Bacteria > Acidobacteriota > Terriglobia > Bryobacterales > Bryobacteraceae > CAVVFX01. The sequence continues at coordinate 14,433 of CAVYEV010000071.1, read as the reverse complement.
CGCAGCAGGAATTAGATCTGTTTATTCTGGTAGACGACCGTCCGGCGACCGCAGTTCTCGATTCCGTTCTGCCCTACACTCATCGGGACCGATTTGTTCCTTTGGATGGATATAAGACATTCGCGCCGCATTGGCATTATGCATATACCGTACAGGCAATGGACCATGGTAACGATTGGGTGCCCCCGTTTAAGCCGGTGTTGAAAGGTATGGGCGTGAACATCGCGATGCTCATGGACTTCCATGGCGACGGGCATCCTTCCGATACGGGCGAGATCCGCCTTCGGGAGTTGAAGGCGTACTTCGACGCGAGCCGTGCGCAATCGGATGCCAACTTCCTGATAATTCCGTCGCGAGGAGATGAACACTTATCTGGGAGGACACTGGGGAATTGTTTTTCCCAAGCCGGTCTACTGGTTCATGAAGCGCAATCCGGGAGATCCATTCCGGTCCACTGATCCTAAGTACGGAACGGTCTATCACGTGGGTAGCGCTGAAGACGCAATCGCGCTGCTTCGCGCGGAGAACGGCTACATGTATCAGACGCATCCGCGAACCAAAGGTTCGACCGGATTTCCGGATCAGATAAAGGACAGCGAGCAACTAAAAAGCTCCTTCCACCTGGGCGCGGGGTGGAAGGCCATGAATACGGATCTTTCTTCGCCGCGCCTGGGCGACCGATCCTTCAAGACGGTGGACGATCTGAATAACTGGGGTCTGCATAAGCGCCTGATCGGCGAAGTCGATGTATTCCAGGTCAATTCAACCCACGAGCTCTACGGCCACATGAACGTAAACTATTTACGGCTTCCGGCCCTGCCTTCGTTCGACCATTGGGGGGACGCACTGGCGGCGCTGGCGAAAGGCGATTACTTCACCACAACGGGCGAAGTCTTGCTGACGCGGACCAGCCTGGTTCCAAATTCCGACAAGATCACGGCAAAGGCCGCATTGACCTGGACGTTTCCGCTGCGTATGGCGGAGATTGTCTGGGGCGACGGGCGAGCGACGCACCGCGAGACGATACCGCTGACGGATACCAAGGAGTTCGATAAACGCGATTTCACATGGGACGTGAATGCTCCAGAGTGGAAGTGGGCGCGTTTGGCGGTGTGGGATGTTGCCGGCAACGGCGCCTTCACTACGCCTATCTGGCGGAACTGACGAACCTTTCGAACTCTTCTACGGATGCCGTGTTGAGAACGTCCGATCGCGATAACCAGGCGCGCCTGGCAGTGGCGACACCGTAGCGCATGTTGGCCAGGTGCTTTGGATGGTGCGCATCGGTATTGATCACAAACTTCGAGCCTTTGCTCTTTGCCGTGCGCGCCATGTTGGCATTGAGGTCAAGCCGCTCGGGACTCGAATTGATTTCGAACATGACACCGCGCTTCACCGCTTCGTCCAGTACGCGTCCGAAGTCGAAAGGGTACGGGTCGCGATTCAATAGCAAGCGTCCCGTTACGTGGCCGAAGGCGCGCAAGGATGGACATTCCAGCGCGCTCAGCAGCCGGTCCGTCATCTCCGAAGCTTCCATGTTCATGTTGTTGTGAACGCTGCCTATCACGAAATCGAGTTCCGCGAGCGCGTCCCAGGCGAGATCCATCGTCCCGTCTCTCATAATGTCGCACTCGATGCCCGAGAAGATCCGAATGCCCAGACTTCCGATCTTCGTTAAGCCGCCGGACGCGGGCGGCGAACTCCGTCACCCGGCGTTCGTCAAGCCCGTTCGCCATGGCGAGCGACTTCGAATGATCGGTGATGGCGATGTACTCGTAGCCGCGTTGCCGCGATGCTTCCGCCATTTCTTCAAGCGTGGCGCGCCCGTCGGTCTCGGTGGTATGCATGTGGAGATCGCCGCGAATCTGATCGAGTTCGATCAGTTCGGGCACGATGCCTTCGGCGGCCAGTTCTATCTCGCCGAGATTCTCGCGGATTTCCGGCGGGATCCAACGGAGACCGAGCGCCTGGTATACGCCTTCTTCAGTCTCGCCAGCTACTTTGACATCGTCTTCGATGCGGTAGAGGCCATATTCGCTTAGCTTGAGCCCCATGCGAACCGCGCGCTGACGGATCGCCACGTTGTGTTCTTTGCTGCCTGTGAAGTATTGCATGGCGGCGCCGAAACTCTCGCGCGGAAGCGCCCGGACATCCACCTGCAGGCCTTCGCGTCCCAATCTGACGCTGGTCTTGTTTACGCCCCGTCCCAGCACTTCATGCACGCGCGGATGAGTCGCCATACGTTCCAGAGAGCCGACGGCGCTTGGTCCGGTAACCAGCAAATCGAGGTCGCCGACCGTCTCTCGTCCTCGCCGCAGACTGCCCGCCGGCGCGATCGACTCGATGCCGTCGCCGTTGAGATAGGCTATGAGTTCATCGGCGGTCTGCTGGGCGAAGCTAAGAAGGAAACGCCCGGTTCGGAGCCGGTACTGCGCGATGGAACGAAGGACCTTTTCTTCGAGCTTCGCGCCCATGCGCGGCAGATCGCGGAGCTTTTGATCGCGGCATAGTTGTTCGAGCTCGTCCATGGTGGTCGACCTGGAAGTGCTCGAACAACAGGGCGATGCTCTTGGGCCCGAGTCCTTGAATTTTGAGGAATTCGAGAGCCGCCGGCGGGATACTTTTCGAGCAGCGCGTTACGGCGTTCGCAGGAACCGGTCTCCTCGATTTCAGCGAGTATTGCGGCCAATCCCTTGCCGATACCGGAGATCTCGGTGACCTTGCGTGAGGGATCTTTCAGAATCGCCGCGATGCTCTCGGGATGACCTTCGATCGCCGTCGCCCCATTACGATAGCTGCGGATGCGGAAGCCGTCTTCGCCTGCAATTTCCATTAGGTCCGCAGTCTCCCAGAGGACGCGCGCGAGTTCTTTGTTATCCACCGCTTGATCTCCTTTCATATTCTAGTGGGATATACTGCGATAACACCGATGTCCAGAGATGCGAACGGCCCGCCAGTGCGTTTGAAGGACATTGCCGAAGAGCTGAATGTCTCGGTGATGACTGTCTCCAAGGTGGTGCGCGGGCAAACTGATGTTAGCGAAGCGACACGCAAGCGGGTGCTCGATCGCGTTCGCGAGTTGAACTATCAGCCTAACTGGATCGCGCGCAGTCTTGCGGCGCGGCAGACGTTCATCGTCGGGTTGGTGGTACCCGACCTGATGCATTCGTTTTTTGCCGAAATCGCTAAGGGCGTCACGAGAAAGCTGCGCCCGCGCGGCTACGATGTGGTGATCTGCAACTCAGAAGAAGATGCTGCCCTTGAACGGAGCGAGGTTGAGCACTTGTTATCGCGCCAGGTGGATGGGTTGATTCTCGCATCATCGCAATTCCCCGGAGAAGATGGGATGTTCCGCCGTATTGAGGCACGCGGCACGCCGTACGTGCTGATCGATCGCCGGTTTGCCGAGACCAAGGCCGCTTACGTTGGAGCGGAGAACCGTGAAATCGGACGCCTCGCGACAGAGCACTTGATCGAGCAAGGCGCCAAGCGCATCGGGCACATCGCCGGACCTCGTATCACCACAGGGCTCGGCCGGCTGGAAGGGTATCGCGCGGCGCTGGCCGCTCATGGTATCGAGTACCGCGATGAGTTGGTCGTCGAAGGCGTCGGCGACGAAGGCTACGCCGCCACTAAGAAACTGCTGGCACTCAATTCCAGAGCCGACGGGATCGTCTGCTTCAACGATCCCTATGCGGTAAGCGCGATGAAGGCGGTGATCGAAGCGGGCCTGAGAATTCCCGAAGATGTCAAGGTAATCGGAGCGGGCAACGTACACTACTCGGATTTGTTGCGCGTTCCCCTTTCGACCATAGATCAGCAGAGCACGTACACCGGTGAGCAGGCGGCCGAAATCCTGCTCGGAATGATCGGTCCCAAGAAACGGAAGGCGCCGAAGGCTGTGCGCATTAAGCCGGTACTCGTGGTGCGCGAGAGCACGCGGGTAGATACGTCTAAAAGGTAATCCGAAGCGCCAATTGCAGCCGCCGCGGGAACTGCGCCGAGCTGTATTGGCCCAGTGTCAGATTGGTCTGCTGGCCCGCCGCGTTGAATTTGGCTGCCGTGTCCACGCCATTAAAGTTGGTATGGTTGAAGACGTTATACGCTTCGACGCGGACTTGTCCCCGCACCCTTTCCGTGAGGGAAAAGTTCTTGAATGCGAAGTGTCCCAGCTATTCTAGTGTTTAATTGCAGAAGTTAACAATAGTATTCCGAAGCTGACTGCCCCTGACCTCGCGCTTTGCGCCAGCGGAACGGCTTGGCATGCTCGTTATGCTTCTTGATGAAGGCTTCGATGCCTCGCGCAACCGATCCTTGTTCTTGAAACTGGCTCCGCTGAGTGCTTTGCGCTGCAGCAGACTGAACACGATCTCGATCTGATTTAGCCAACTGGCAGAGGTCGGAGTGAGTGGAACTGCAACCGGCCTTCAAACTTTGCTAACCAATCATCATTTTTCATATGCGTCGAGTAGTTGTCCAGGATCACGTGGATCTCTTTGTCCCGCGGTTGATCGGCTAGCACGCCGCCCGGAAAGTTCTGAAAGTCTCCCCGCTTTTTATAGTCTGTGGTCTTGCTGTGAACTTGGCCGGTGCCAACTTCAAGAGCGGCGAACAGATTCGCGTGCCGTGGCGCTTATAAGTGTTCTTCAAGGCGCGCACCACGGTGCCGCTCTCAGTCTCTATGTAGCCAGTCGGTCGCTCGATGCCTGTATGCTCGGCTTTTCATCAACGCTCAACACCAGCGCGTTCAATGGAGGATTCAGGTACAGGCCCACGATATCAGCGGCCTTAAGCGCAAACTCCTTATCAGTACTCATGCACCAACTGCGCAGCCTTTGGAGGTAGATGCCCTCGCGACGCAATACCCCGCCAGACCGCATACACGCTGGCGTGGAGTTTCTCCGCCACTGCCGGCCCATCCCAGTGCGACATGCCAGAAGGGGGCGGTTGCTCGATTACAGTGAGAAGGCGGTTGCGAAATGCAGCGTCATAAGTGACTGGCTTGCCCGAACGCGGTTCATCCCGCAGACCTCTCGGTCCCCACAGCGCGACGCGCCTGCGCCACTTGCTCACCATGGGAATAGAGACGCCCAACTCCCGCGCCACCTGTTGAATCTCTTTGCCTTCAAGGCAGGCAAGAATAATTCGGGCACGCTCCACACTGCGCGCCTCCTCTATACGGCTCTTTGTAATGTCAACCAAACTTGCTTTGTCTTCCGCTGGGCATTCCAGTTCAGGTGCGCGTCGAGGAATCACCAGACATTCTAATACAGAAATGTATTAACGCGATTATGCACTAGCTAGCATACTCTCCCCCCAGCGCGGCTGATGTTGACCGATGCCGAGGGGTCAAGTGTGGGGCGATGAGGACGAGTTGAAAGTGCTGGGTTGCCTGCAGCCCCCGCCGTACCCCGTCCTGAAGAAGTGGGTATCCGCCGCGCAGGGGCAATCGCTGGTACCGCACGTCGCGTCAAGAAACGATCCGGACAAACCGGGCACAGGAATATTAGAGGATGCAGTAACCCATGGCAACGCGATGGCTGCGAGAAATGTCATTGCCAGGAGAACTCCCGCACCGTGCGCTGCGATCAGGGCGTTACACGTCCCTTTGGTAAAGCTTTAGGCGTCTTCTTGGCGACTAATCGTCATTTATAACCAGACCGACAGACGATGAATCAAGACACACTTTCCAGACCAGCGACGCCGGTGTCCCCTGCGCAATCAAATTTTCGCATACTCTTTTAGAGGACCTAAGCGAACTTTATAGAGAGTCATCGCGATGCACAAATTCAAACTCACGTCCGAATCTTTTGCCGCCGCCGGATGCATACCCGAGATCTCGCCACGGAATTGTGTGGCCGCGGAAGCTCAAATTGCGAGCCATTTCCCCGCCAATTTACGCTCACTCTACCGCACGCTTACCGCCTATGGAAAAATGGCGAGTATGCGGGTCTTGCGGAACTGCTGAAGAGTGCGAATGACGAGCCTGAGCGGATCGCTTATCGTGCATGCTTCATCTACGGTCGGCCGAATCTATTTCAGGTGGTTGGCAAAAAACTCGATCAATAAGGACGGCTATGCTCAAACGTTCCAGTGTACTTGTACTCGCCGCCTCGGCGCTTCTGGCCGCCGGCTCAAAAGACGATAAGACCACGGCGCCCATCTCTGTCAAGGTGTCGCTCGACAAGCCCGAGCTTCCCGTACCGGTGAAGCTTGCGTTTTCGACCGCAATCGCGTTCTGCATCAAACCGGGCTTAAATTCCAGGCAAGAGCCGGTTCGCGTCAATCTGAAGCTCCAGTGTCCTGGCACCGCCGTGAAAGTGGGGGCGAATCTCGATGATATTGTCTCCGCGTTCTCGAAAGACACGGAGCACACGATTACGCAGGGCGATAAGTTTCACATCCTGGTCTTTTGCAACGCGAAAGTGTGCGGACCAAGTCAGGGAAACAAGTTGAGGGACGTAATCAACGAGCTTGCCAAACCCTCGCCCCGATACTTTGAAGACGTCGACGTACCGTCTGGAGTCAAGCCTGAAGCGTTAGCGGCGGCGGTAGCAAAGATGTCGGACGGCGTAACCGGCCGCGTGATTTCTCCAAAGAGGATCCGGTTGCAGACGGACCAGCACCTCGATCCCGTTCAATTAGCCAATCTCCGCAATCAGATCAAGAATGCCACGCCTGACACTCTAAAGAATCTCCCAACCGCGGCAAACCCGATCGGCGGCGAACGCATTCAGATGCCGTTCTTCTGCGTTTCGAACACCCTCGACGGTCCTCCTCCTGCGATTGCGGATAGCGACAAGCCCTGCAAACCGGATCAGAGGCGAGTGCCAGCGTCAAATGCATCGGACATCGTCGCGTTGTCGAGAGACAAACTGAAGATCACCAACGACACGAACAGCAGCCTGATTGTCTCGTGCGGAGCGTCCAAGTGCGACGGCGATGCACTCGATCTGCTCAATGCCAGTATTGCTGCCACGGCTCATCCGGCCTACTCGTATTTCAAAGATCTCCCCGTTCTCCCCAACACCTCCGAAGCTGCCGCGGCAAACATCAAGAAATGGTCGGGAGGCGCAATCAGAACTGAGGTTCTCTCGGATTCCATAATTCGTCTCAAGAGCGACGTCCCCGTATCGAGTGCGGACGTGGAAACCTTTGACCGGCGCCTGCTCGATGAAGGCTTCAGCGACTACACTGCGCCGCCGGTCAAACAGCTCTTCTATAGGGACGCGGGATCGGTTGTCTCTGAGCTAGGCGGTTCTCCCGTATCGACATCGGCTCTTGCGCCCGGACTGACTGCGCCGATCACCTCGCCGCCGGCCAGTGGCGCACCTTCAGGAACTCCCGCGGCGACTCCCCAGGCGCATCCCGCTTCCACATACGCCTCCGGGATGACGGCGGTTGGAGACAGCGTCGTGTTCACGAGCGCCACGGCAGTGACGGATCATCAGCGCGCCAGGCTGCTCGCACTGCTTGATTTGCCTCGTCCGGAGGTACTGATGAATATGTGGAGCCTGCAGGAGAGTTCGCCGAGCGGAAAAGATCTTGCGGACGAGAGCCAGGCTATCCGGAGCGCCGTGAGCGCGCACAACGATGCGTTGCAGAACGCCATCGAATACGGCTGGTCTTACCTGAGCCGCCGTATGCAGCAGCCCGGCTATTTCGATACCGACTTCGCAAATTATCTGACCCAACGATTCGTCAGCGAACCCGCCAGGTGCGCAACTCATCGCGACGGCCCCGGGTGCATTTCTCAACCCCAGCGCGATCAGTGGGGTCTGTGCGGCGCAGATTCCTACTGCCTCGGCTATACCGAGGCTTTTTCGCCGCTGAAGCCAACGCTCACCAATATCCTGCTCGGGCTGATGGCCGCGAAACGAGAAGACGCGTTCCATACGGTTTTTACCACTGTCGGGTGCATGGAGGGAAACTTTCCCTTGTACGGCAACGATTGCTTCCCTGAGCGCCCGTTCGTTGAAACCGCGCTGAATGCCACAGGGCCCGCTCTTGCGCCGCCAGCGCGTGGTCTGCCCGCTGGAGTTCAGGCGTGCCGGGTAGCGGTGCGGCGCCGCGAAGTGGATGCGATCGACGCCGACCAACAGCTTAGCTGCGAGGATCTGGACCGCGCCGATTTGACTGCGCAGAGGGAGTGCCACATGGCAGTGACTTTACCGCTCTCATGTTTTCTGGTTCAGGCGGCGAAGAGTTTCGTGCCTTATCACGGATTCTCCACATTTCCCTTGCGCCAGTTAAACAACCTCGATAACAAAGCCATTGCCGGACTTGCGTCCGAGCTTCCGCCGAACGAGGCTTCGCTCAGTTCCACGCCAATGGGGCTGCTGCGCGCCGCTACAACGAACTTTCTCTTCAACTACAAAATGGCGCTGCAATATCCGAAAGACTTCTCGCCCTACAGCCTGGCTCATAGCGCGCAGGAACTCAATGCCGAGTTTAACCCTCTCGTCGTGGCTTTCAATCAGGATGTTGCGGCATTCTCTCGGCAGCTCATGACCGACGTTCAGAACGAGTTTCATGACAGTCATTGGTACAAGCCGTGGCGTGGCGCGAATCGGAGTGCGGTAGCGGACGGTCTGGTCACGGTTCGCGGTATCAGCGGCATCGAAACTCTGGTGGACACCGAGACGCAGAGCGCGTTTAGCGCCCCGCAGTACCAGACCCTGTCAAATATCCTGAGCAATCTGGCGGCGGGGTCTTCCGGTTCACCAGCGCCGGCCTCAACCACGGGCACGATCGTCAATGTGAATACGGCGCCGGCACCCAGCACTCCCAGTCCGGATTCGTCCAACCCCGCTGCGCCGGGCTTAAATCTCCAGACCCTGCTTCCTGGCGCTCTGACGAGGACCAGCCTTCCCTTGGCTCTCTCTGCCGCGGTGACCCCGAGCGCGGCTAAAGCGCAGATCGGACGCCAACTGACACTGGACATTACACCGCACACTCTGCCAGGCGCTTCATCCGCGGAACTCGACGTAAAATTGTGGGCGCAGGAGGATTCGCCGCCCGCGCTCTACAAAGATGGAGCGGCAAATTCACAGACTGATCCGCTGTCGCGAGTAGCCCGCCACAACGTCTTTACTAAAGTCCGGGTTGAATCGGTGAAATTGTTTGAAGTCAGTTCTTTCTCGGCATTGGTACAACGTCCGCGAACCAAGGTGCCTATCATCCCGCCGCTGGTCGAGATCCCGCTGATCGGCGACCTGATCGGTCTACCGCTACCCGGCGCAAAAGTATTCCATCGCAGTACAGCGATCGTCAGCGCGATCATAGTCCCGACAGCCGCCGATCTGGGCTTCGGTATCGAGTTCGCCGACGATCGCGCGGTGGTAGGCCAAGGCGTCGATCGAGCCTTCCGGACTATCTCGTCGTTCCACCAGTTGCCCTGGCAGCAACAGAGGCTGCCGCAGTTCAACCAGGTGAAGGCGACTTGTTTCGCTACCAACGCAAAGAGAGCTATCGGGGGAGCTGTTACGGTTCTGGATTGTAAGAATTTGACGTTCGCCAATTTACCTCCCGACCGCTAACTGTGCCTATTTATCGCCGCGCGCCCTAGCAGCGTGGCTGACAAGCGTTGGGAGCGTTGAGCCGATGCGCTTGACGCCTGTTTTCGTTTCTGATAGCTTGCTAGCCAGACTCGTTCAGGAAGGTTTCTATGAAAAGCTGCATTGCCGGCGCTACTTGGCTTGTCTTCGCATTCACCGCCTTCGCGCAGAGCGATCGCGGAACCATTACAGGAACCGTACTCGATCCACAAAGTGCCGCGGTTGCCAATGCGGCCGTGGCCGTAACGCACTCGGAAACCGGTGGAAAGTATCAGGCCGCCACTACATCGACCGGAAACTATACCCTGAGTTCGCTGCCAGTCGGTACTTACACTCTGACGGTAGACGTACCCGGATTTAGAAAGTTCATACAGAAGGGTATCGAGGTCGCGGTCGCACAAATAGCGCGTGTCGATATCGAGCTCCAGGTCGGCTCGAATTCCGAATCGGTCACCATCACTGCGGACTCGGAACTACTCAAGACCGAGAACGCCGAACAGAGTTTCGTCACTACCAACGAGCGGCTCGACCAGATGTCCCTTCCGCCGCTCTATGTGCGCAACCCGTTGAACTGGGCGAGTCAGGTTCCCGGCGTCCTGGGCAACGTGAATGGCCCGGCGGGTAGTTCTACCATCAAAGTCAACGGCTCTCCATCTACAACCTACAAAGTGCTGGTCGACGGGCAGGATATTACCAGTTCCATCGATCCGTCGCATACCCTGGAGCAGCAGCCCTCCGTGGAAGCCATCCAGGAGTTCGCGTTGCAGTCGAGCAATTTCGCTGCGGAGTTCGGACAGGTACAAGGGGGACTGTTCAACTTCACATCTAAATCCGGCACCAACGACATACACGGCAGCGCTTACTCGTACTTCCGGAACGAAGCTTTCAATGCCTCGACGCCATTCACGCATCTACGGCCGAAAGTCGCGGGCATACGATTGGGGATTATCCGTTGGTGGCCCAGTCTTCATTCCGAAGGTTTACAACGGGCGCAACAAGACATTCTTCTATTTCAATTGGGAACGTTACCAGACCATAGGAAACGCCTCCAGCTTTATTACGCTGCCCACCCCGGCAATGCGCAATGGCGATTTCAGCGCCATCCTCACGAACAAAGTTCTCGGAACTGATATCGCAGGACGCCCAATCATGCAGAATGCGATTTACGATCCGATGACCGCTCGCATCCTGAACGGGCAGATCGTCACGGACCCTTTTGCCGGCAACATAATCCCTCAGAGCCGGTTAAATCCGGTCGCGCTGAAGATCCAATCGCTGATCCCTATTCCGACTCTGAACCAATCGGTCAACAATTTCGCCCAGACCTGCGCCACGCCGGATACCCGAACCCTGCCGACGTTCAAGATCGATCAAAACTTCGGAACCAGATCGCACCTCTCCTTCTACTGGTCGGAATACGATTATGAAAGCTTCGGCAGAAACGATTGCCTCCCTCAGCCAATCTCCGTTGAAACCACGCGCAGCATTCCGACGCACACTTACCGGCTGGCGTATGACTTCTCAGTAACGCCGACGTTCCTGATTCACGCCGGCGCCGGTTTCGTTCATTACTACACGAATGCGTTCCCGATCAGCCAGGTGAATGGATATAACTCGCTGGCGCAGCTCGGACTCGCGGGCGCGGTCGATCCGGGATTTCCCGCGATCGGCTTCGGATCGGCAACCTATGGTGGATCGAGCGTATCCATCGGAAGTACCAACGGCGGGGCGATCACCATCGCAGATAAACCCACCGCTGTCTTATCCGGAACTCTGACGCGAGGCAACCATACCTACAAAGCAGGCGGCGAGTTCCGCATCGATACATGGATCAACCAAACGGCCGCGAACACACAGGGTAACTACACGTTCAACAATAACGAGACCGCGCTTCCTTATCTCGGAACCGGCAACGTGGGTGGCGGTTCCATCGGATATGGATACGCGAGTTTCCTCCTCGGGCTCGCCGATTCAGCCTTTGTCAGCCCTCCGCAGGCGCCCCAACTTCGTAAGAATGCCTGGGGGCTGTATATCCAGGACACCTGGAAACTGACCCGGAAATTGACCCTGGACTACGGTCTGCGTTGGGACTACCAAGCTCCGTATCACGAGATTCACAATCGCATCGGGTCGTTTGGACCGTCGGTCGTCAATCCTTCCGCTGGCGGCCTGCTAGGTGGCCTGCAATATGCGGGCAATGGTCCGGGACAATGTAACTGCTCGCTCGCGAACGCGTACCCTTATGCCATCGGTCCGCGGCTGGGAGTTGCGTGGCAAGCGATGCCGAAGACGGTAATCCGCGGCGGCTGGGGATTGGTCTACGGCACCACTCCGAATTCCAGTTACTTCTCAAACGCGATCGGCGTCGGCTGGAATAATTACAGCGTCTCGGCCCCAACCTTCGGGGCACAGGCTACCACGCTCAGCCAAGGCTTGGTCTATCCGCCCTCGGCATTGGTAGGTCCGCTTTATAGTCCGGGACTCTATCCCGCGGCAGGTCAGATCAGCCCCGTGCCCACCTGGATCGATCCGACCGGCGGAGGGCGGCCGCCTCGGATCAATTCATGGAGCTTCAGCATTCAACGCGAGGTCGTCAAAGATATCGTGGTGGAAGCCTCCTATGTAGGCAACCGGAGCGTGTGGAATCAGGCTAATTCGTTGATCGACATCAACGCTCTGAGCACGCAACGAATCGCCGCGGCCGGCCTGAATCTCAGCAGCACGACCGATCAGAACCTGCTGAAGTCGACCTTCGCCTCCGGACTGCCACAAGCACGCGGCTTCCGGATACCCTATGCCGGATTCCCCATCGGCCAGACTCTCGCTCAGTCCCTGCGGCCATTCCCTCAGTTCGGGACGATAAATTCTTTGTGGGCGGATTTGGGCAACACCTGGTATGACTCGCTCCAAACGAAAGTGACCCAACGCTTCAAACACGGCTTGACGACCACCGCGGCTTTTACCTGGTCGAAGAACGAAGTTCTGGGAGCGGAGACCGGAACCGGCGGCGGAGACCCGGTAAACAATGTATTCAACCGTCAGAATCAGAAGACCATTTCGGCCGCCGATCAGCCGTTCTTCTTCAATCTCGCCGTCACCTACCGTACACAGCGTTTCGGACCGAACGCGCCGATCCGGAATATCGTCCGTGACTGGACGACGTCCGCGATTTTCACGTACGCCAGCGGTTTGCCAATCGCCGTTCCAGCGGCCCAGAACAATCTGAGCCAATTGCTTTTCCGCAGTACGTTCGCCAATCGCGTTCCGGGTCAGCCGCTGTATCTGAATAACCCGAACTGCGGTTGCGTAGACCCAAATAAGCAGTTGGCGCTGAATCCGGCAGCATGGACCGATCCCGCGCCAGGAACATGGGGCACTTCGTCCGCGTACTATAGCGATTACCGTTCTCCGCGGATGCCTTCAGAGAACATGAGCTTCGGGCGCATCTTCCGTATTCGAGAGGGGATCACGATGGAGGTGCGCGCGGAGTTCATCAACATCTTCAATCGCGTCGAACTTGGGGCAGGCACTTCGACTAACGCTCTCGCAACTACGACCGCCAGCGCAGCCGGCGTGTTGACTAGCGGGTTCGGCTATATCAACTCGACGTCGGTTGGCGGCCAGCGGTCGGGAATGATGCTGGCTCGCTTCCAATTTTAGGGCCTCAGTTTCCGCCGCCGTCCGCTAAAATTCAAAATCGCAGCACAAGCTGCAAGAAGCGCGCCTGCCAATGTTTACCATCCCGGAGAACATGACAAAACCGCCGCTCAGCAGGGAGTAGTGAGTCCGGACATTGTGGATAGCGAGTAATTGGAGAGATGTGAGGAGAAAGGCGGAGTTAGGGAGATAGAGAGAAGCTGGATCGAGACCCCGGCCATGACAGCTTTGGCTGTGTCGGTGACCACCCCTGTTATGGATGCGAGATCCGCCTGGGCATACAAGCCGGGTCATCTCGACGGTCAGCAACAGCGGAGTAGCGCGAAGAAATGGTAGCCCCACGACCCTTCGAACCATGGGCCGTCGGGTGTGATGCTCTCGCGCAATTGGAAATCGAGTCCGCTCGGAGCCCGTCCACTGCGAGATGAATCAAATCCCGATCGACGGTGAGCAAAAGACCTACCGCGAGTAATGCGGCATTGTGCCAGGATTGCCAGTTGCTCTTACCCGCATGGTAGCGCTTGGATAACCTCCGCGGCCGGACGCAGAACCTTCGACTTCGAAGCCGCTCGCGTTCTTCGCCCCCCGGCATCCCATCGCGCACCAGATCGTACCCGAATGCGAGCGGCACCAGCCATTTCGCCTCGGAGAGAGTCTGCGACATCACACGCGCGCCGCTCTTGGTGTCGAGCCGGTTCTGATTATCATGGATCGGCAGCTTGAGATGATCTCCGCGTAGGCAGCTGAAGATGCGCCGAGCCTTTTTCCGCGTACGCCCGGCTTACCTGTCAATTGAAAGGCGAGACCCGAGGTCGCGCGCCGCGCTCGGCAATGTCGTCGTTGCGCTGCATGTAGACGACGTTGTCTACCGGCCAGCCATGATAGTCTTTGCCATCCACAGGGCAAATGTTCTTGCCCGGCGCTCTGCTTCAGCCGCACGCCATGAGACGGCGAAAACAACATGCGACCATCCGGCGCCTTGTTGCGGCGCTTCAAATTTGGTAAGTCCGTATTCGCGGACGTGACTTTCCGGCCACGCATCCGCGGATCGTATGAGCTGCTGCGCAATGTCTTTCGCCCATGGCTCCGCGGCGACGGTTTTATGGATACGATCAAGGTCCCGTGTGTTGAGGAGAAGCTTCGGCGCAGCCAGAACCTGGAGCGCGAAAAGGAACAAAAGGGCGAAGCGCATCGCTTTCATGGTAGATGAACAGGAATG
>CAVYEV010000070.1:0-26538 GCA_963767545.1 Terriglobia bacterium | reverse complement strand
TAAGCGAGATGCCGCATGGGATCTGTGTAACAGTTTCATAAATGCATGCCGCCGGAATCGCGCGCAAGCCGTTTGTCAGCGCACTCATCGCCATTTCGTTATTGTTTTGCGCCCGCATGAGCGCCCAACCGCGGCAGACTCGCATCATCCGTCATGCGGAAAAGCCCGCCGATTCGAACGATGCGGATCTGATAGCCAGGGGGTATTCCCGCGCCGGAAGTTCTGGTGGTTTTTTTTCGAGTTCATTCGATACGCCAGATTTTCTATTGGCGGCGAAGAGGTCCTCGAATAGCAATCGACCGGTTGAGACTCTGACGCCCTCGGCCACGGCTCTGCATATGACGCTGAACTCGAGGATAGCGGATGCCGACTATCCAACGCTTGCACAACAGATTCTTACCGATCCCAGTATGCGGGGATGGCCCTACGCTGTATTCCACCGCGTCTGGCGGATACAGCCGCAGCGGCCTGTTGTTTGGCGATTCGCAAGAGTAGTTCGATTTGCGTGGGAGAATGGGCAAATGCCACGGATGCTTATCCTGCCCCTGCTGTGCTTCGCCTGTAGCGCGGCCGATCTCATGCCGTCTGAGGCCGATCAGCGTCTGGCGCACGACATTTACAAGGAGATCGTTGAGAGCAAATCGGGGTTCACGACCGGCTCGACCGCGCCGATCGCCGAGGCAGTCGCTGCGCGATTGAAGGCGGCAGGTTTCCCCGGCTCGGAATTTTCGTCGGAGGCGCCATTCCGAAGAAGGCGAATGTGGTGGTGCGTTACCATGGCAGCGGCGCGCGCAAGCCCATCCTGCTGCTTGCGCACTCCGACGTGGTCGAGGCGAAGCGCGAGGATTGGACGACAGATCCGTTTACGCTTGTCGAGAAAGATGGCTACTTCTACGGACGCGGCACCATGGACGATAAGGCGATGGCGGCAATCTGGGTCGCCAATCTGCTTCGTTACAAAAGGGAGGGTTTCGCTCCGGATCGCGACCTGATCGTAGCGCTGACGGCGGACGAAGAAGGCGGCGGCCCATACAATGGCGTCGACTGGCTGGTGAAGAATAAGCGGGAATTGATCGACGCCGATTTCGCTTTGAATGAGGGCGGCGCGGTGAGTCGTCAATGGCAAGCGGCTGGCCAATGTATTTCAGCTGAGCGAGAAGACGTTTGCAGACTTCCGGTTCGAGGTTCGTAACAAGGGCGGTCACAGCGCCCGGCCGGTGCCGGACAATGCGATCTACCATTTGGCCGGCGCTCTCTACCGGCTCTCGACTTTCAAGTTTCCATTCCATCTGAACGAAGTTACACGCGCCTATTTTCAGCAAGCCGCGAAAATCGAAAAGGGTGACCTTGCCGCCAATCTGGCAAAGGTAGCCGAGGGATCAGAAGAGGCGATGCGCAAAATTGCCACCGATCTCCCCCGATGAACGCGATGATGAGAACCACCTGCGAAGCTACCAACTCGAAGGCGGTCATGCCACGAATGCGCTACCTCAGTTAGCGGCAGCGAACGTAAATTGCCGAGTGCTGCCCGAGGACTCCGTGGAGCATGTCCTGGCGGAACTGAAGAGAGTGATCGCCGACGATCAGGTGGCGGTTACGATCACGAAGGATGAGGGCAACGCCCCGCATTTCCGTTGCGTCCCGATATTATGAAGGCTTTCACGCGCATAACGGATACGATGTGGCCGGGCGTCGTCGCGCTGCCGACTATGGCCGTGGGCGGATCGGACGGACGGGTACCTGCGCCCCGCCGGGATTCCGCGTATCGGCGCACAGGGCTTCTTCGTGGATCGGGACGACGTTCGCGCGCACGGCCGCGACGAGCGCATGCCGGTGCAATCGTTCTACGAGGGACACCTTTTTATACGAATTCGTCAAGGTGCTGGCGAAAGGGTCCGAATAGCAACCCGCGCACTGAAGCCCATTTTACGAAACTTTACCATTGAAACGTCACCAAATCGCTCGAACTCCCGTCAATTCGGAATTGTTTATCAGGGTCATTCTTCTCGTCTTTCTTATCGCGGTAGTCCCGGCGTGCATGTTCAGCGCGCCTTCAGATAATCCGGTGGCGGGACGCTGGACGGGGCGATCGCCCGATCCCATAGGCCGCACCGAAGAGATAGAGTTGCGATTCACTGCTTCCGATTCCGGACTCGCTGGCGTTCTACTGGCGGGCGACCGTGAGATTCCTCTGACGAAAATCCGGCTGCAGGGCCGCAACCTCACCTTCGATGCCGCACGCGAGTTGCGAGGGCGAAGTCTGATTTATCATTACGACGGCACACTGTCGGGGGATACGGTGGAGTTCACTGTGCAGAACGACGACGGCAGCAGCTTCTTTCGCTTCACCGCTCACCGCGCCCAATGAGATCACGTGGCCGACAACTTCCATTTCGATCTCGACCGACTTATTCACCTTGAGCAGCATGTTACTCGGATCTTTCATTCCCCAAGCTACATAGGGAACCTCGAACTTAAGAGTTGCAGTCAGATCGCCGCCCTGTCACTCCTGGACCGGCACCGTAATCTCATGTGCTGCGCCATGGATGGTGAATAAGCCGTGCAATCTCACGTTGGAGGCGCCGGCGAGTGCTACCTTTCCTTCCACATGGTCAGGCGAGAATAAAACTTCGGGAAATTTGCCAGATTCGAGTACGTTCTTGTGCATGCGGCTGTCGCGAGCGCTGCTGCCGCTATTGCCGCTTGTGGCGTCGACAATTACGTCGCCGCTGGCTTTGCCAGTATCGGGATCGAAACGGATGTCGCCTCGTTTGAGCTTGAACGTGCCATGAACCGTGTGTAGAACGTCGCCAAGCGTCCAATTGACCTTGCTGCTTTGCGGCGTGAACTGGAGATCATAGTCCGCGCCAATCGCCGGGACGCAGACTGAAAGCGCGATGAGAGCCAGACGCAGATTCATACACAAACCATTCGCCATCCGAGAATCATTGCAGCCGTGGCCATTTGAAATGGGGTAAGGGCTCCCACGTGCCCGGCTAGCAGCTTTGTGAAGCACGCCGGTTGTCCCGCCATGGCCGCCAGGGCGCGCCGGCGGATGAAAGGCCATCGATCCATCGTCAACATCATGTCGGCCATGAGAGCCGGACGTAAACCGATGCGGCGATGAGCCTTTTCATAGTGCGTGAGGTCTTCGCGTGCAATCGCATCGGCCAGCGCCGCGGATTGTTGAAATGCCTGACAGAGGCCCTCACCGGTGATCGCGTCGACTGAGCCGGATGCGTCTCCGATAAGCGCGACGCTACCGCGCGTCACATTTTTCAGACCACAGTTCGCGGTTACTGCGCCGCGTTCGCTGCTGGACGCGGGCACGCCAGCCAGATGCGCTTCGAGCAAGGGGAATCGCTTCAGCGCGTCGGCTAAACGGAGTTCCGGCTTCCGCGAGATCACTGCGGCGCAGATTTCGTTGTTCGCTACCGGAGTCACGTAGATCTGGCAGGCCTCGCCCCAATAGATCTCCATATGATCGGTCCAGGGCTGGCAGGCAAAATGCTGGCGATGCGCGAAACGCCGCGAGTTACGGCTGAAGGAATCGAGGCCAGCCCAGCGGCGCACGCGGGATGCTGAACCGTCGGCCCCAATGATCCAGCGGGTGGATACGCTCCGACCGTTCAGTTGGACCGTGTTGCCGCCAATGCCGGTAACCGGCGTCCCCCACAACATGTCGACGCCCACGTGATGCGCCTGCTTCACCAACTCCTCGTGCAAAATGATGCGGCGGAGTCCCAGCCCATATCCTTGCGGAAATTCGGAGGCAATCATGCGACCCTCGCCGTGGAATCGAACGCCGGGGAACCGGAAACCGGAGTCTTCTGGTAGACGAATGCCAATCCTGGCGGCGGCTGCGATGGAGTGAGGCATAAGGCCTTCGCCGCATGCTTTGTCGATCGGAGGCAAGTTTCCATCTGCGACCATGGCGCGCAATCCTTTGTAGCGTGCGGCTATCGCGGCACAATGCCCGCGGGCCCACCGCCGATCACGAAAACGTCAGTATCGAAAAACGTTTGGGACATCTTGTTTTTCACCAGCGGAGTAGCACGAACTCGGAACAGAAACCGGGGCCGGCCGCGGCCAGCACACTGTACGTTCCCGGCTCGGGCCGCTTACGTTTCATAACCTCCTCCAACACACAGAGCACCGAGGCGGAGGAGAGATTGCCGGTCTTGCGCAGGCAATCCCACGAGAGTTGTAGTGCTTCGCGCCCGACGCCGAGCGCGTCCTGAGTGGCTTCGAGCACCTTGGGGCCGCCGGTGTGCATGATCCACGATCCGATTTCCTGGCGCGTTAAGCCGTGCTCCGCGAGAAATGCGTCCACGTCGTGGCCCAGGTGCTCGCGGATGACCTCCGGAACATTGGCGAGAGCACGATCTGGAACCCTTTTTCCGAGATATCCCAGCCCATCACGTCTTCGGTATCGGGATAAAAAGTGGAGCGCGTGGCGATGCATCTCCGGACCCGGCCGCTCCAATTCGCGCCCGCCACCAGAACGGCCGCGGCGCCATCGCCGAATAGTCCGGAGGAGATCAGGTTCGCTACCGAGAGATCGTCCTTCTGCCAGGTGAGCGAGCACAGTTCGACCGAGACAAGCACGGCGACCTGCTCCGGATATGCGCGAACGTAATCCGCTGCGCGCGCGATGCCCGCAGCTCCGGCGACGCAGCCCAGCCCGAAGATGGGATGCGCTTGATGTTCGGCGAGAGCTTCAGGCGGTTGACGAGTTTCGCGTCGATCGAAGGGCTGCACATCCCGGTCACCGAGACGAAGAATATAGCGCCGATCGCTTGCGGATCGAGACCGGCGTGCGAGAGCGCCCGGCATAACGCCTGGCTGCCTAACTCTTCAGCGGCTTTCACCCAGGCGCGATTGAAGTCGCCGAACGTCTGCATCTTGTAATACTCTTCCATCGGATAAGCCAAATAACGGCCATCGACGCAGGCGCGTCCGTGCAGGCGGTCAAGAGTTTCCGGACGGTCGAGTTCATCGGCCCAGTAGTTGCGCAGCGCGGTCAGCAACAATTCCTGCGGGTAGTAGTGTTTGGGAAACGCGCTCGCCGCGCTGATTATTTTCATTCGCTATTCGATGAATTCAAATGCGTCGCTCGAACATAAATCATACATTCATGGCACGGCGGGCGAGTCCCAGGGCTTCTCCCCAGAATTCCGTCGAATGATGCATCAGATGAATTACATCACGAATTCGCCTTGACAAATGTTTCGATCTGTTCCGGTTTGACGACCAGAGGCGGCGCCACCTTCAGGACCATGAAGTTATTTCCGCACATCTGCATGAGCACACGCTGATCGCGGAACATGCGCATCACGATCACCTGGCCGAACATGGCGGGATGAATGTGGCGGAAAGATTCAAACGCCAACCGGAGACGCAACTGTTTGGGCGGGCAAAATACGATACCGGATAGCATTCCCAGCCCGCGGACCTCCTGCACCATTTCGTAGCCAGCGAGTTCCTGGCGCAAACGGCTGCGCAGCAAATCGCCCATGGCAAGAGCACGCGGACCCAGACTTTCCTTCACCAGCACATCGAGCGTCGCGAGCCCAGTGCGCATGGAGAGCGAGTTTTCGCCGAAGGTCGAGGTGTGGACGATGGAGCGCTTCAACGAATCGTAGACCGAGCTATAGATTTTGTCGGTCATCAGCACGGCACTCACGGGTACGAGTCCCCCGCTTAGCGCTTTAGCGAGGACCACCATGTCAGGGTCGACTCCATAATGATGCGCGGCCAGGAAGTGCCCCGTGCGGAACATACCGGTCTGCACTTCGTCGAGAACAAAGAGCGTTCCGTACTTTGCGCACAGGTTCCGCGCCTCTTTGAGATAGCCGGGCGGCGGAATCACGATACCGCCTTCCGATTGCAGCGGCTCGACCACAAACGCCGCGTAACTGCGGCTCTTCACCTTATCGTGCAGCGCATCGATATTGCCGAACGGGACCGCTGTCGTGTTGGCTAACATCGGACCAAATTTGCCGCGCCAGAAAGGCTCGCTCATCAACGACAGAGCGCCGCAGGTAAGCCCGTGAAACGCCCCGTCGCAATAGAGAAAGCCTTCGCGTCCGGTGTTGGCCCGCGAGAATTTCATGGCCGCTTCGACGCCTTCGCTGCCGGAACAGGCGAAGAAAGCTTTCTCGAGATTGCCTCCGGCTAGATGGCAGAGGCGTTTGGCGAGTTCGCCCGCGAGATCGGGGACGTGACTCTGGAGCATCACGGGTCCGCGCCGGTCGAGTTCAGCGTGCAGTTCACGGATAATGTCAGGATGATTGTGCCCGGCGTTGTGAACGCAATAGCCTGAGAGAAAATCGAGGATCACACCGTTATTGGTGCTGTGAAGTTCCGCTCCCGAGCAACGCTCGTATGCCGTTTCCATCTGCAGCAAGTTGAGGAGCCGCACCCATTGCGGGTTAACGTGGTCAATGTAACTCTGGGTGGCGGTGTCCGCCAGAACATTGGCTTGCGATGGACTCATAAGCTACGTACGCGACATGAGCTTATCGCGTTACTGAGGCAATTACGGAGGGACTACCCGCGCTCAGGCTCCCAAAGCCGCAATTCTACTGCTGAAAGCCCTCAAACAGCCAGATACTCGACTTATACCTCGCAATCGAGTAGATAGCGCAGGTGCCGTCAGGCGCAACGCTCAACCGATACCCAGGGTTGACGTACGACGCAGGCGCATAATCTCTGCCGATTTCCGAAATCGTTTTCATATCGCGGCTGCTTCCCGAAACGTCCATGGAAAACAGGTATTCGTGCTCCTTCTCGTCGCGAATTCCGTACAGCTTTTTCCCGTCCGTCGAGAATGCCAGGTGATGAGCACTAATCTGGCCAAGGCGCTTGACCGTCTTTCCATCGGGCGATAGCAGGTTCCAGCCGTCGTTGTCGTTGAACGTGATCCATTCGCCGGCCGGGGACCATTGCGGAAGCGCGTTGTTGACATTGTCCCGGAGTTGCGTTGCAGTAGCTTGGCCGCTCGTTTTCACGAGCATCAAGTGCGCTCGGTCGCCGGACAGTTCCAGATAGACCAACTGCTTCCCGTCTGGCGACAGCGAACCTGTGACCTCTACTGAATTTCCAGAATTGGTGACCCGGGCCGGATCGCCTCCTGACACCGAAGAAATATACAGAACAGTCTTTCCTCCAATCTCGCGCATGGTATAGACCACACGATCTGCCTCCGGGGTCAGCAAAGGATTCATGAATTGACTGACCGCGGCGGGTGCGAAGTCGGCCGAGGTTACCAGCGGCCGGTCGGAACCGTCTTCATTGCGCACCCAAATTTCGGGGGGACCATTGCGCGTTGTGACGTACGCAAACTTCGGAGCACTGGCAGCCCAGGCCGGCATGTATTCGTCGCGGTCGGTAGAAATCAGCCTGATCATCTTTCCGTCCGTAAGGGAAACCTTCGCGATATCCAGATCCGAGCCGATTTCCTGATACAGAATCCGCTTTCCGTCCGGCGATACGGAAGGAAGATGTTGAGAAGAAGGTGTCGATGTGAGCCGGCGCAAATTCGGGCCGGCCGTGTCCGCACTCCACAGATTGAGTGGGCCATTCAGGTAGGCTGGCGACGCAAGCACTATGTGACGGCTATCTGGAAACCATGCGAACGCGGGCGTAAAACCGGACTGTGGCAGCGAGGATAAAACCTCGTGCGGACCGGCCGTTCCGGTCGCGTTCGGTGCTGCCGGATATGGCAGTAGCCATCTTTTCTCGATGCCATCATTGACGAGGAATAATAGCTTCTTCCCATCGGGAGAGAAAAACAGACGAGGGGTGTTGATCTGTGCTTTCGTAGCAAACCGGGCTGAGGGGTACGGCTGGAGGGGCGAACCGATTGGGGACGATATGTAGATTCTCCGGAACCCGTCCGCGTCCTGTTTGTATATCGCCAGCGTCTTTGCATCCGGAGATATAGTGGCTGTAACGGCATCGATAGCCATTAACAATTCGGGGTCGCCTCCTATCGCTGCAATGGAGAAAACCGCGTTCTTTGGCACACTTCTGTCCGGATTATTTCCGCGAAAGAAAATCCGACGGCTATCTGCCGACCAGCCATAAAGTCCGCTGATTCCCGCCGCCGTGAGTTGATTCGCCGCCTCCGCATTCAGGTACCGTACGAATAACCTATACGTTCCATTCACTTCACCCAGGTAAGCGGCGGCCTTCCCATCCGGAGACCAAATCGGATTCCCCTGCCCTTCCGATGAAACCGCGAACGGAGTAAAACGGTAATTTCCAATGTTATTTCCGGAATTGCGGCTCATTACCAGCAAAACAGCCAGACCGAGCGCAATTAGCAGAAGCAGGCCAGATGCAAGCTTCCAAAGGTTTCGGGAAGCTGGCGCTTTCGATCCCCTCACCTCCGGCAATCCCGCAGTCGAGAAAGCCTCAGACAGATGATCGCGTTGAGAGCGCAGGTCCTCATACAGATCGCGCGTCGATTCGTAGCGGCGCGACGGTTCTTTCGCGAGGCAGCGCTCTATCACCCACCGCAGCGGAGGAGGCAGTTTCGACTGCACGCCCGGCTCCATAACCGGCGGATCATCCGCAATTACA
This sequence comes from Terriglobia bacterium, assembly GCA_963767545.1. Taxonomy (GTDB): domain Bacteria; phylum Acidobacteriota; class Terriglobia; order Bryobacterales; family Bryobacteraceae; genus CAVVFX01. Next base: position 17,949 of record CAVYEV010000070.1, on the reverse strand, counting down.
GCCGACATCGTCTGGATAGCAGTCTCCCGTTGAAATGCCTGCTTGCCAGTGGCCATTTCGTAGAGCATGATGCCAAACGAAAACTGATCCGAGCGGAAATCGACAGCCCCGCCGCGCACCTGCTCCGGACTCATGTAGTTCGCGGTGCCCATCACGGTTCCAGGCTGGGTCTCATGCATCGTGACGGTTCTCTCCGGGGCTGGAGCCGCAGCTTGGTTTTGACGGGCCAAACCGAAGTCGAGAATTTTCACGCGGACTTCGCGCGTGATCATGACATTTTCGGGCTTCAAATCCCGATGCGTGATACCGGCGGCGTGCGCGGCCGCGATGCCATCTGCCATCTGCACTGCAATGTCCAACAGTTCGCGCACCGGCATCGGCCCGCGGGCGATCCGGCTGCGTAGAGGTTCGCCCTCCACCAGTTCGCTGACGAAATAAACGATGCCATTCTCTTCTCCAATGTCGTACAGCGCAACGATGTTGGGATGATTCAGCGCAGCCACTGCTCTGGCCTCGCGCTCGAAACGCGTCCGGCGGTCGGCATTCAACGCCACGTCCGAATGAAGGATTTTTAGCGCGACATCGCGGCCCAGCCTGGAATCGTGAGCACGGTAGACTTCACCCATCCCACCCTCGCCGAGTTGGGCGCTCACTTGATATGGACCGAACCGGCTTCCGTTAGGGAGAGCCATATCGGGCGTAGGATACCACGGGGGGAACAGAGAGTTAGTTAATACATGTCATCAAAAGTCGATAACGTAGCTTGCAACTGGAAGGCAGTCTTATTGAACCGAAGCATCTGGCTCTGCGGCGTGGCCGCCGCAGCCGCCACTTGGATTTACGGACAGGAGTACGGGGGCACTATCACCGGCATCCTCACCGATGCCTCGAATGCGTTGGTGCCAAATGCAAAAGTGTGCAAGTCACCAACATTCAGACAGCCTTTGAGGTTCAACGCTGAGACCAATTCCACCGGATCGTATATGTTCAGTCTTTTGGAGCCAGGTACGTACTGGCTGCGGGCGGAGGCTAGCGGCTTCACGCCGCTGGTTGTGTCCGAAATCGAGGTGCACGCAGCGGAGAAACACGGCCTCAATCTGCGCAGAAAGTTGGGAGACATCACGCAGACGGTAGAGGTCACTGCGAATGCAACCCTATTGAACACGCAGTCGGCTGACGCATTGAACACGCAGTCGGCTGACGCCGGCACAGTGATCGACAATGCGCCATCAACGAACTGCCCATGCTGGGCCGCTCGCCCTTCATTCTGGCGCAGATAGAGCCCCTCCGGAATCTTAATGCTGGGTGTAGAGGGCAGTACCCAGCCAATAGGTGGCGAGTCCATACTGGACGAGCGGATTGCTGCTCGCCGCGAGCGCGCAGCGGAGTGCTGTTTCGGCTGCCGCATCGTCCTTTTGCATGACCTTTGACCAGCAGAGCATAAACTCGCCAAGGGCTCGATCTCCGTTTTTGCATTAGTCCAATCGCTGCGAAGACATTCTCGGGCTTCATTCTGTCGATTGGTTGAGAATCGCGTTACCCGCGTTTCTTCTCCGGCTTTCTGAATGCCGGGCGTGGTCGGCCGGACGTAGGCGCGGCGCGTAGGATGTTCACGAGCGCGCTGACGTCCTTCGGGTCATCCCCAGAGCTTCCTGCGCGGATTTGACGGCCTGCGGTGGCTGATTTAGCGCCAGGTAGTCCTTCGTGAACAGATCCGCCGGCATGAGCTTGAACTCGCTGTCGGGGTACTTCTCATTCCAGGTGTTGAGAAGCTGAAAGCTGTTTTATTGGGATCATTCTGAGCCTGTAGAACGCTGTTATAGAGATCGTACTCGGCCTGATCCTTCACCTGTGGTTGCTTCTGCGCGAGAGCTGAGATGGTTAAGACAATACCGATCACCTAATGGCGATTTCGACGTGACATTTACCGCATCCCGTATTTGAGGCTGAGCAATGTTGCTACGGATTGAGACAGAAATTGTGTCACGTTTGTGTCAGAGAAGAGATTAATCCGCGCTATAGCTGATCTCCATGCGGCGCACTTGCAAAGCCGCTATTGCTACGACGATCAGGGTGAAGAGGAGGATTCCCCAGATCGCGATGGCCGGTGAAATCGGGTCGGCATTGACGATGAGGAGCGTGAAGGGTGGACGCACCTCTGGAGGCGCCTCGATGGGACACAGAGATTTGAGGTAATAGATCACGCTGAATTTCTGCAAGAGCGACGGCAGGAATGCGTTGATGCTCTCCCAAATGAGGACGGCTGCGGCGGGGAAGATGGGATTCTTGAAGAGCGCGCCGGTCAACAAAAACACGCTGCCGTATCCGATGCAGCCGAGAACGGTGGTGCTGGCATATGCGAGCAGATGCGACCAGCCATTGCCGTCGCGGAGATATGCTTCGACCGTGGCTATCGGGAAATGGGCGTAGAGGGCGAACCACTGCAAGATCGTGCTACTCGTGAAGATCACTACCGACGCGATAATGCCGCACAGGTACTTGCCGACGACCAGCACCTCGCGGCGGATGGGCGCCAGAAAGTAGAAGTGCAGGCTGCGATCGAGCACGTCGCCGCGAAACAATTTCATAAAGATGCCGAGACAGCCGAAGTAGATCACCAGCCGCAGATCCAGCAATTGGAAGATGCCGGCGAAGATGTTTGTGTCTTCAGCGAAGTCGCACGGCCTGTGCGATCTGATCATCATGATTGAATGTCCGGCGAAGAGAAGCAGCGGGAAAAAGGCCAACAAGTACACCCACAGACCGCGCCGCGAGAAGAAGGTCTTGCGCATCTCGAGACGGATCACCGCGGCGATTTGGGTGAGCCACAGAATCTTCATTTGCCGCCCTCTCCGCTCTCTCCGGAGCCGATCAAATACTCGTAGAGCGAATTCACGTCGTCATCGGCCGGCGATACGGATTCGATTCCTATGCCGTTCATGGCGATTTTGTTGAGCAGCAGGTAGAATTTATCGGGGTCGCGCGTTTTCACGAGCAGACCTTTTCCGTCCGCGTGCATCCGGGCCTCCACCACACTATCCTGCTCAAAGACTTCGGACGCAAGCTTCGACGGTTTGTTGCAGCGGATCAGGATCTGCATGGGACGCTCGTCGAGTTCGTTGCGAACGCCGCGGATTTTGCCTTCCGCCACCACGAAACCGTTGCTGAGAAGGATCACCTGGTCGGAAATCATGTCCACTTCGTGAAGAACATGGCTCGAGATGACGATGTGCATGCCTTCTTCGGCAAGCGAGCGCAGCAGGGCGATCACCTCGGCTCGCACGAGAGGATCGAGTCCGTTGAGCGGTTCGTCCAATACCAGCACAGAAGGTCCGTGGCAGGTAGATTGGGCCAGCTTGATGCGCTGGCGCATGCCTTTGCTATAACTCGCGATTTTGCGGTGAGCGGCGTCGCGCATGTTGACACGGTCGATGGCGCGCCAGGTGAAATCTTCCGCCTCGGCGTGAGTGCATCCGTAAAGCCGAAGGAAGGAGTAGACGAATTGATAGCCGGTGAAGCCGCGCGGAAAGGAGTCGAATTGCGTACAATAGCCGAGTTGCCGGAATAGCTCTTCCGGGTTGTCGGGCGAGATACCCAGTACGCTGATTCGTCCGCGGGATGGCTTAAGCAGGCCGGTCATAAGGTTCATCAGCGTAGTCTTGCCGGAGCCATTGGGGCCGACCAGACTGGTGATGCCCGGCGGGATTGTCAGGGTGATGCGGTTGACGCCGAGCACGTCGCCATAGAATTTCGACACGTTGTCGAACACGATCTGTTGCATCAACGCACCACCTGGAATGCGCGTATCTTGCGCGATAGAAGCCAGACGCAGAATGCGCAGATCAAGACGATGGCGATGCATGCGCCGGACGTAGAAATATCCGTGTGGACTGGAACTTCAAAAAAACGGGCATAGATGACGGCCACCAGGGCGGCAGGATCGAAATAGAATCCGGCGTTGGAACGCAGGATGACTTCTATCGCGCCGGCGAATCCAGTGGTTGCGAACATGACTCCAAGCAGAAGTCCGCCAGCTACAACTTTCCAACGGACCCATGCTGAGAGAGCCAGGGCGAGCAGCGTCAGCACCGAAATCCAGAGCCATGAGCCGACTAGAATGCCCGCAGCATATTGACGATTGTCCCAGCCCCATGCCCCGCCTGAGAGGCTCGTTTCAACTCCGAAGACTATCAGGCCGGGGATCCAGGTGACGAAAGACAGCAGAAATAGAATCACGCACGCCCGGCCAAGCACGTATTCGGTTCGCGAGAGCGGGCGGCAAAAATAGAGCGGCAGCGCGTTGTTGGTGAGATCGGGCGCAACCAGGCCGGGACCAACAAACGCCGTCATGAGAAACGCGCACGATCCTTGGATCGACATCAGAAGCATGAACAGTCTCCCATCGATAATCATCAAATGATCGGAGCGAAACTTCAGCAGCGAGAGCAGGCGCGCGTTGTGGTTCAGGTACAGGCTCGCAATCACCAGCACCGGGAAGATGAGGGTGAGTAAGAATATCCACGTGATCACTCGGGATTGAAAGAGCGCCTGCGCCGAGTAGCGAGTCAGGATCAGGAAGCGCGACCAGCGCGGAGTGAGTTTACCCGCATAGGACGAGTAGCTGCGTTTATAAACGGCCATTCGACTCCTCCATGGCTTTCAGGAAGATGTCTTCGAGCGTATCCCGGCGGTAGTTAAGGCGGCGCAATTGAAGGCTTCCCAGGCTGGCGGCCTGGTAGATATCGCGGATCTCTACGCCTTCCGGCATGACGGTTTTGATCCGGCGATCGCCCGCAACCGCGCACTCGCAACCCAGTCCTTCGAGCGCTTCGACGAAACCGGCATCGTCTCCGTGGGTTTCAATTTCCACAAACCGAAGGTTGGCTTTGCGCTCCTCCTCGATATTGCAGTAGTGCACGATGCGGCCGTTCTTGAGAATGAGCACTTCTTCGCACGTGTCCTCCACGTCGCGCAACAGATGGGAGCAGAGGACGATGCGGATTCCGCTTTCCTTCATTTCGCCGATCATGCGCTTCATGCGCTGACGGGCCGGCGGATCAAGGCCGTTGGTCGGTTCATCAAGAATGACCAGCTTCGGCCCGTGAACAATGGCCTGCGCGAGTTTGGCGAGTTGCTTCATGCCGAGCGAGTAGCTGCCGAGCGGACGGTAGCGAGCTTCGCCAAGCCCGACGTAGAAAAGCGCCTCGTGAGCGCGTTCCAGCGCAGCTTCTTTGGGGAGGCCAGAGAGTTCGCCCATGAAACGAGTGAAAGAGATAGCCGTCATACCGGCTACGAAGGAATCGTTCTCCGGCATGAAGCCGATGATGGAACGAAGTTGATCGCGATCGGCCTGGGTGTCCAGGCCGAGGATGCGAGCGGCGCCGCGACTTGGTTGATGGAATCCGAGCAGAGTGTTGATGAGGGTGGACTTTCCCGCCCCGTTAGGGCCGAGGAGCCCGATCGTGCTGCCGGACAGAGAGCAGGTGAGATCGTCCAGGATCTTACGCGATCCTAGGTGCACATCGAGTCCGGCCAGTTCGATTGTGGGAGTCATTCTAGTTTGGCGGCTGCCTACCTGCGCGCCTGTGCATTCCCAAGTTGATCAGGTTCGGCAGTGCCAAGGCGTTCAAATCCAAGCCAAAGAATGTGCCGCCGGTAGCGATGGTGATTCGGTCGGGCTGGCCATATGCGTAGATCAGACCGGGAGTCGCGTTGTCGGCGATTGCTTTGATCGAGGCCTGCTGAGCGGCATTTGCTCCGCTCATTGCGCTGAGCTGGTTGGCGATGGGGCTAATCGCCGATCCGAGATTGTGGTAAACGATCGCCGAGAAGTTCAGTCGCCCATCGCGCGGAAGCTGCGATCGAAATGCTTCAGAATGAGAGAGCACATAGCCGGTCTCGCGATTCTGAATGGCCTGATTGAGAAGCGTACGGCTGGGCGCGGCGACCAGGTAGCCATCGACGTAAACATAATCGATTTCATAGGCCAGCTTATCGGTGGTCAGAGTATAGTATGTTCGAGAGCCGGACTGTTCCTTGGCAATGTTGATCTTGCAATCGGGACACTGGGAGTCGCTGTTGAACACGCCGATGAACTGGTCGATGGTCCACTGCAGCCGGTCCGTGTCATAGACTTCCACAGCGAACTTCCAACTCGGAAGGGGAATGATGGGCCCGTCAACGGCGAAGGTAAACTCGCCACCGAGAGGCTGAGCGAGACTGGGGCTGAGCGGCATCCTGACCTTCTGGCTGAAGCGATTGAGTTCTTCCTCAAATTGCGAGTCGTCTTCCTTTAGCATCTGGAAAAGATCGCCCAGCATCCAGGAAGGATTGCGCAGTACCATCGACACTGCGAAGGTTGCGTTGGGAGACACAAAGTCGAGGCTCCCCATCGGCGAAGGTTCGGCAAGCCAGCCGGCAATACCATTACGCCCTCCTTCGAACGTCAAGGTGGCCTTGTTTTCGGTTCGTCCGCCGATGTCTTTGCGTTCCACGATCAGATCGCGCATGGCCTCGATGCCTCGCGGCATTCTGGGACCGCCATGCTTTCCTCTTCCGTTACCTACGGAGTTGCGCGCGATATGTTCCATGTTTACGCACATCAGCCAGCCAGCGCCATCCCTGTAGGACGACTGGACGTTGTTCATCAACAGGGTTCCCGAGGGAGTGGGATCGTCCGCCGCTGCACGTTCGGCGACATCGCTCAATTGTCCCGGATCGAAAGCGATTACCATCAGACGATCGTTCAGGCCGATCAGCATGGGATTGTCTTTACCGTGGGCAGCACGCGCCACACGGGATGCGCCGCGTCCTTTGTTGCCGTAGTAACTCTCATGCGAATCCGGTGAAGAGGGCTCGAGTCGCACGATTTGAGGCAGCTGCGCGGCCGGGATAGGGGTAGCTCCGTGCATCGCCAGCTTGCGCATTTCAGTGGTCAGAAACCCTTCGAGTCCGGGAAGCTTGACTTCGGCGAGGATCACCGGCAGGGAGTAGTCACCGCGGCCGTTACCGTTCACCGTGACGACAATCTCATCCCCGAGATACTGGCTGAATGTGCGCAGAGAATCGACCATCTCCTGGAGCTTGGGGCCTTCGTTCTGCTCGCTCCACCAGGTGCGGAGCACTTCGCTCTGCTGGAGACGCTCGTTGAACAGGCGTTGGGCTTCGCCGAGAGTCGCGCCGACATTGGGAATCGCCGCGTACAACACCGCGCTTTCGGGAACATAGGCCGACAGCCTGGATTGATAGCGCAGGTTAGAAGACGGCATTGCATCGAGGCTTTTCTTGATGCTGTTGAACTCGTTCAGCAGCGCGAAGTAGCGGGCCGAATCGCGGCTCCAGGCGACTTCATCCCTCACCGCGGTCGGGGTGAGGCTGCTGTCTGTGGTTACCTGATCGCCCGGTTTGAGCATTTCGGACTGGGCTCCCTGCGCCACTTTCACCGCTCCTTGCACAACGCTGACCCGCGTTCCTTTGGTACCACGCGCTACGGCAAAGATGGTGCCCTTGACGGATACCGTGCAGTCGGGAGTCAGGATGTCGAGTGTGCCGGTACGCTGTTTTGCGGCCTGAACAATGATGTTGCCGCGATCGAGACGGACATTCGTGCCATGGCTCGCGGACGTTACAGAGAGTTCCGCACGATCGCCCATTTCAACCAGCGAGCCGTCGGCGAGGCGAACTACCGCGGTTGAATCTTTGGCAGTCCGGATACGCTGGCCGGGAACAATTTCGCGTCCGGTGAAGATAGGCGTGCTGCCGCGGTCAGAAACTGCGTAAAGAGTGCCGCTTACAGTTTGGACGGAGATGCGCCCGCTCCCGGTAACGAACGCGCGGCTGACCAGCCATCCGCTCAGTCCCACGGCCATGATGGCGGCTGCGGCAATCGCCCAGAAATTTGCTATCGCGTGAGAAGGCGGGGTCGCGGGGCGAATTAGCGTCGGGGCAACACCGTTGCGCGCGTTCTGGAGGGTATGCCGGCAGGTGACGCACTCACGGGTGTGATCCTGCAATAGCAGGGAGCGGCCGGCGGAGAGTGTCCTATTTAGATATGCGGGTATCAGCGTCTGAAAATCGGCGCAACTGCGGATGCGCTGGGGACCAGCGGCGGTCTGTCCGAACAGGCTTTGGCGCACTCGTGCGGCGGCCGAATCGACCTGCGTGCCGGGAATTTCATCGTGCGCGATATCGAAAACAATTTTATCCAGTTGGTTCATGCTCTCACCCCTGATTGCGACTTAATCTCTTTTTGCAGTTGTTTACGGCTACGAAACACAAGAACGGCAACCTGCACCTGGGACATGCCCAACATGCGCGCGATTTCGGGATTCTTGTAGCCTTCGAAGAAACGCAGCGCGAAAACTTCGGCTGCGCGCGGGCTCAGCGCCGCAAGCGCCCTGCGGAGGATGTCGCGCAGCTCACGCGGGTCGTCCTTCGCGGGTGTTTTTTCGTCGAGAGGGATATTTTGGGAGTCACGCCGGTTGCGGATCACGTCGAGCGATTGGTTGATGGCCGCGCGCCGGAGGTAGCTCTCCTGATTTTCAAGGGGCTCGGAGGTGTTGCCGCGCCGGATGAGGCGAAGAAATACCTGTTGGAGCACATCTTCGGCATCGGCGGCATTTCCCGTGATCCGATACGCTGTGCGGAAGACGAGGCTATGGCTTTCCTCGAAGATTCGTTCAATGACACCGGGTGCCGTGGCTGTGTTTACCTCTCTGACCGCGAGTTCCAGGGTGCACCTCCTTCTAATCTCACAACTAAAGACCAGGCGCGGGGGTGATTATTACATAGCGAGAGAAATTTTTCTTGCCAGCCTCCGCGCGAACTCTGGTTTCACCGGCGTTGGTTCGTGGTCGAAAAGATGGCAATTAAAACCAACGGATACACTGCACATACTAAGGGCGCCGGTTGATTGACATCTACTTTCAATACGAGAAAAAGAATCTTGAATTCGATTGATTGCTTCGCGGGCCGCCGGCGCGGCTTGCTAAGGATGCCGGAATGATGTTGCCTACGCCTTTTTTTCTGTCTTCCCAGTCTCTTAATAGCACGCCCGGAGCTGGATTTTGCCGAGCGTTCGGGGATGTAGCGACGATTTCTTGGCTCTACGCGAGAATCTGTAAGAACCCCCGGTTTCATTGGGTTTTTCTGATTCAGACCGTAAGCGCTGAACAGGCCTGATGGCATTGAAAGTGAGTCATCGTCAATGTTCACCGGCCGTTCGGCCGGTCTTGTCGTACATCGCCGCGCCTGCTGAAGATCGCCCGGGTTTTCGTTCTTCCCTGAAACGCGCCGACGAGCGCCACGGCCGAGACAAACCGTTGCCTCAATCCGCCGCGCCCGCTCAATAGTATTCAGCAGTTTATTGCCTCGGATGTCGGCTCGGGTCCTGAGTTCGGATGCCGAGAATCCCCAGGAATGGCACAACGCTCAAGTCCCCGCCAATTCCCTATTCCTCCGAATTCTCGCGCAGAGCTGCTTAATTGCCAGCAAACATTGGTCTTGACAATGGGGCCACTTTAGTCCCGATTCATATTCGTAAGGGATCATCTGCATGGAACCCTCTCGCCAAGTGTGCCGTGATAATAGCGGGTCCTACGTGTCAGGTCGACAATATCATGAGCATCACAGGGGATTCCTATGATCAGGGAACCGCTTCGTGAACAGTGATCAGGACTAGCTGTCCGATGTTCTCACCATGGGAGGACTCTTTCACGGATAGGCCGGCCGAGCCTGAGTCCCGCCTTGCATGTGCCCTGCCTCTCAATCAATCTTATCCGCCGCTGCCGAAGCCATGGTCGTATGGACGAAATGCAGCTTCGCCACTGCATTTTTCGATAACACGAACGGATAAAAATCGGCCAATCCCATAGATCGCGACAATTCATTCAACACTGCTGTCAACTCTGTCCAAGAATTTAGAAATCGCAGAAAACTCCCCGACCCGGGCTGCTCCGGATAGTAAAGCGCCTCACGCGTGAAGCCCTCAAAATCGAGCGCCGCATCCACGCCTAATCCAAAGCTGAGCGCCGTGTCCCACGTGTCCGCGATGTGCAGATAGTGCGCCCAGGTTTCCGCCCAATCCTCCCACGGATGAGAACTCGCATACGCCGTAACAAAGCGATCCCGCCAATCGGCTGGAGCGCCCTCACGATAATGACGCTGCAACGCGGCATTATAATCCTGCGACTCATCGCCGAACAGCGCCCGGAATCCCTCGTGCAGCGGTGTTCCACAAATCAGCCGATCCCAATAATAATGGCCCACTTCATGGCGCAAATGCCCCAGCAGTGTGCGATAGTGTTCGCGCAAATTCAGACGAGTGCGCTCGCGCGTAGCATCGTCCGCCTCTTCCATATTGAGTGTGATGATGCCGTCTTCGTGACCGGTTATCACTCGCGGTCCGCCCGGCAGCGAACGCAGAAAATCGAAAGCCAACCCTTGCGCGGGATCTTCTGACACCCGCGACCGCACCGGCAATCCCAGCTTGATCAGCGACGACACCAGTCTCCGCTTGGCGACTTCGATCTTGTTCCAGCCATCCGCATTCTCCGCCAGCGACAGATCCGGAATCGTGCGATTCAGCCGGCAGCACTGGCATAGCGTTTGCGTTTCATCCGCATCGAGCAGCCAATTGCACGCCGCCGCTGTCTCCAGATTGGCGCAGCGACGGTACACCCTCGAACCGGACCAGCCGACTAAGCTCCACGTCCCATCCCCAGCCGAATCCAATGGACAAATGCTCGCGAGACGCGGCTCATACCCGAGCGGAGTGCCGCAAGCCAGGCACTTGCTATTGCGGAAGAACACGACTCGTCCGCAGCGGCATTGGTAGCGCCTGCCCACCACCGGTTTCCTGTCGATACTCAGGATCGGCGCGTCAACCATTTCTAATAGTGAACCATAACTGTAGCCGGGTGCCGCTATGATCAGAGTGGCCTTCTCTGCACAATCCGGGTTTAATCGCTTTGAAGTTCATCCATATCTTCGTACTCGCCGCGACCGCTTGCGGATCTGCCACCGCGCAGTGTACGCTCACCCTCAATCCGGCGGCAATTCACGTTTCGGCCGCGTCGACGACCGGCTCTTTTGCGGTGAACGCCAACTCAGCGAACTGCCCCCGAACCCCGAAAAGCAACAGCGCTTGGATCCTCGTTGCATATGGCCAATCCGGCAATGGCGCCAGTGGCACCGTCGGCTACACCATCGACAAGAGCACACTCTACACTCCGCGAACAGGATCGATTTCCGTCAACAATACTCAGTTCACGGTCACGCAGGACGCCTATCCCTGCACCTACAACTTCACGCCGGCCAACACTGCCATACAACCCGCCGGCGGCAACTTCAGTCTCGCGATTGCTACCGCCTGCACCTGGACCGCAAGCACCGCCGCGTCCTGGATTTCGCTCAATGCAGGCTCGGGTACCACCGGCAATGGCTCGCTCTCCTACACCGTAGCGCCCAACACCGCCGTCGCGACCCGCACGGGCGCAATTCAGATCAATAACCAGATGTACACCTGTGACGCAGTTCGGCACCGGGTGCAATTACACTGTCTCGCCGCCGACGGCAAACTTCCCCTCAACCGGAGGTCAGGGCCAGATCACCGTGCAAACCGACAATTCCTGTTCCTGGACAGTCCAGAATCCCGTGGACTGGATCGGCAACATCAGCATCGGAGGCAAGCCGGCGGCACGCAATCCGGCAACGCGACACTCAGTTATACCCTTGCGGCCAACAACACATCGCAATCGAGAACCGGGACCCTGACCGTGGCCGGCCAATCGGTCGCGCTCAGTCAGGCGGGCGTCGGCATTCTCTTCACGGCTCAATCGGTGGTGAACGGGGCTAGCTTTCAAAGCGGCCAGATCGCGCCCGGTGAACTCATCACCATTTTCGGCTCGGGGCTTGGACCCTCCACGCCGGCCGGACTGCAGTTGACCTCCGACGGCCAGTACGTGACCACCTCATTGAGCGGCACCCGTGTTCTCTTTGACGGGACCGCCGCGCCTGTTACTTACGCGTCGGATGGCCAGGTGAACGCCATCGTTCCTTTCGCGGTCGCTGGCGCCGTGAGTACGCAGGTTCAAGTGGAGGCGCAGGGCGTCGCCTCAAGCCCGGTGACGGAATTTCTCGCCTCGTCCTCGCCCGCGATCTTCACTGCTTCCGGGGGAGCCGGACAAGGCGCTGTGCTCAATCAGGATAATACTGCGAACAGTTCTGGAAACCCTGCACCCACCGGTTCCGTGCTACAGATTTTTGCAACGGGAGGAGGGCAGACCAACCCGCCCGGAGTAGATGGCCAGCTCGCCGGCAGCGATCCCTCCAAACTGTTAGCGGCCATTACGGCAACGCTCGGCGGAGTCGACGCACCGGTTCAATACTACGGAAGTTCTTCGGGACTTGTGGCGGGTGTATTTCAGGTCAACATTCTCATTCCGCTGGGAGCGCCAAAAGGTACCGCAATCCCGATCGTGCTGAAGGTTGGCGGCAACCCAAGTCCGTCCGGAGTCACCGTGGCAATTCAATAAGCCGCAACAACCAGAAATAGAACAGTTCTGTTACGTTTTTTAATGATTCGTGCATTGGAATACGCAATATGCCCGAACGCAAACTATATCCAGAAGATGTCTATCCCGAGTATTACAAGCGAAATTCCTACGAAGCCTCCCATGAGCTCATCGGAATCCTCAACAACCTGGGCATTCCCTTCATCACCCCTCAAGGCATCCGCTTCCTCAGCTACCGCTTTGGCGACGGCTGCAGCGTCTCCACGCCCCTCTCTCACAAAAGCGTCCGCCTCCGCGCCGCCAGCGAATACTACCAGCGCCACAAGAAAGCTCCCAGCGATTCCGCCCTCCGCGCCGCCTTCCTCATCTTCAAATCCCAAGCCAGCCGCAGCACCCGCGACGTCCACTTCCGCATCGGCGCCCCGGCTGGAGCCCTTAAGACGAAGGCAGCATCCACCTCGACCCCGCCTGGAACTGCGGCCGTCACATCGAAATCACCCGCGACGGCTGGAGCCTTCGCCGCAACCTCATCGACACCGTCCCATCCCCAACCGTAGCCCCGCAACCCGCCGTCGACCCCCTCCACGATATCGACCCCATAGCCGAACTCGACAAACTCCGCCATCTCCTCCGCCTCGAAAACGACCGCCCCGCCTGGCTCCGCGTCGTCGTCTGGCTACTCGCCGCCTTCCGCCCTGCAGACGATAACCAACACCCGCGCGACTACCCCATCCTCCAAATCTCCGGCCCGGCAGGCTCCGGCAAAACCTCCGCCGCACGCATGCTCCGCGCCCTCGTCGACCCGAGCCTCGCCCCCATCAACTTCACCCCCACCAACGAAGCCGCCGGCGGACGCATTGCCCGCGACAATCACGTCGTCTTCATCGACGGAGCCACCCGCCTCGCCCGCCGCCCCGCCGAAGTCCTCGCCCGCCTCTCCACCGGACTCCCCGCCAGCTTCCACGGCGAGATGCAGAACGTCTCCCGCCCCATCATCATCACCACCAACGAACCCGATGCCGCCGACCGCCTGTCGAGCCGCATCCTCCCAGTCGAACTCCCCGACCTCCCCGATCCACTTCCCAACGACGAACTCAACCGCCGCTTCGAAGAGCACCGCAAATCGATCGTCGAAGGCATCCTGCTTCTCCTCGCGGTCGCGCTCCGCTTTCTCCCGGGCATGCCGCGCCCGGAAAAGGCGAGATTCCCCGAAGCCGTGCAATGGGCCGCCGCCGCACCCATCGATGTCGATCAAAAAGAGCTGGTTTGCGTCACCCGGGCGGAAAACAAACTGCAAGCCGACCTCATCAAAATCACTACCGAAGGAGGAGGAGAGTGGAAAGGAACAGCCACAGAACTTGTCGCCGCGCTGAATTTGAAGCTGACCGCCGAGAGCTCTGAGTCAAAAGCTCGCTCAAATTCACCCCATTGCGTCAGAAGGTGTGAAAAAAACATGTGACATTTAAATGTTTGGTATTATGGGGTATATCAAGCAATGACAAGCCAAGCCCTACTGACAATCGAAGAGCAACCCGCGAAGGAAGAGCGGAAAGTCAATAAAACGATAGACACAATCAGAATACGGAAGGTGAGTCGAGATCAAACCATGATGGTCGTTATTGACGTTGAGAAACTCATCCCGGAAAGCCATACGGCAAGAGCGATTTGGGAACTGATCGGAAAATTGGAACTGTCCGCTTTTGTGGAGAATAAGTCCGCCATGTTCGACCTGCCAGGACGGCCAAACACGTCGCCGCAGTTGTTGATCAGTTTGTGGCTATACGGCTATTGTTGCGGGACAAACTCGGCGCGGGAAATCGCCGGCCTATGTGGTTATCATCCTGCTTTCAGTGGCTAACCGGAATGCAGAAAGTGAACTATAAGAGCCCTTGATTTCCGGACACAACACAGCGGAGCGTTGGATAAGCTATTTGTGCAAGTGTTGGCAGTGATGGACCAAGAGAAGCTGATTGATCTGGAGTTAGTCGCGCAAGACGGAACCAAGGTGCGAGCCTGGGCATCCAGCGACACGTTCCGCCGGGAGAAGACATTGCAGAAACGCCTGGAACAAGCCGAGGAGTTGTTGAAAGAGACCAAGAAAGAGGACTTCGGAAAGGATCAGAAAGTGGCCGCGATAGCCGCGCAGAAGCGGGCCGCAGCGGAACGGGTGGAAAAGGTAACGGCGGCGCTAGGCGAGTTGGAGAAGGTGCGGGCAAATTTACCGAAAAGCGATCAGGAGGAAGCCCGAGTCAGCTACACCGATCCGGAGGCGCGCATCATAAAAGGGGCGAATGGCGGTTACCAGCCAAGTTACAACGTGCAACTGGTAACGGATGCAAAGCACACGGTGATCGTAGCCGTGGATGCGATCCAAAGCGCATCCGATGCCAGCGGGTTAAAGCTTGGAATGAAACAGGTGAATCACAATCTGGGCCGGGATCCAAGAAGGTAGTTGTCGATGCCGGATACGCCACCTATGCGAATGCACGTGATATGGAACAACAAAAGATCGACCTCTACGCATCCATTCCCAACACGGAAAAACGTAATCAGATCCTGCGGGGAAACCAAGCGGTAGTGACCTATGGGTCAAATCGGTTTGAGTTTCAAGCCGCGAATCAGTGCGCGATCTGTCCGGCGGGAAAGACTCTGCAATGTGTGGGAGTGGCGACGGGCGCTGGCGGGCAGCGCTTTGAAAAATATCAGGCGGAGATGGCCGACTGTAAAGGATGCGAGCAGCGGGTGGCATGCTGCGGAAACAAACAGAGTAAGTTGATAGAAATCAATGCGGGCTACCATGCCATGGCTCGACTCAAAGAGAAGATGGCCACTGAGGAGGGGCAAACTGTTTATCGCAAAGCGAGGCCAGTGGCGGAATATCCTAATGCATGGTTAAAAACCAAGTTCAATTTCAGGCAGACCTACCTAAGGGGTTTGGCAAAAGTGAAACAAGACGCGAAATGGCACGCGTTGGCATACAACGCGGCGCAGTGGGCCCGACTCTGCTGGAGACCTCAATTTGCAAAATAAAAGCAATGAAAGCAACAACATAGAGATAACATTTTGGCCGCAACGAATATTATTGACTCGGCTACGACTAAGGGTCGTCGGCTTGGTGTCAATATGGACCCGAACAGGCCGAGCTGCGGTTTATGCGACCTATAGATCTATACTTGTGCGACCTATAGACATGTCTATGACACCGGCTATCGCAACGGCGATTTTGAGGGGCGATGCGTATTCGCCTTATTTTCGCCTAATTTCGTGTCGTTCGCCGCAAAAAAGGAAAGATTCACACCTTCTCACCCGAGCCGAAAACAAACTGCAAGCCGACCTCATCAAAATCACCACCGAAGGAGAAGGAGAGTGGAAAGGAACAGCCACAGAACTGGTTGCCGCCCTCAATTTGAAGCTGACAGCAAGAGCATTAAGTCAAAAGCTCGCTGAAATTCACCCTATTTGCGTCACCAAGTCGAGACGAAAGGACGAAAGGACAATAAAACTGACCCTTGAACCCGACTCAAAGCCGGAAAGCCCAGCAGGCGCCGGCAAAAGCGGCCTGATTCCTATATTTTCCGCCCACGCACACGACGAAATACTCGTGCCCCCTGGACAAAAGCTCTTTGCCTCGAAAATTCTCCTCGAGGTTGTCGATAATCTCAGTGGGGCTTGAGCTTACTACCCCGCGTAACCTGGGATGCTCCTTTGTAGGAGGCGTCACCGCAGGTCTTTGATATTAGAATATTGCTCTCGACTGACTCTTCCCCGGAAGTGTGCCTATTTTCTTTGTTCGGGGTGGCCATTTGGCTTTGACGATTAGTTTTCACCCTATGGGAATCGCCGTTTCCATGGAGTTCGCAGCCGATTACGTGGGATAACCGGCTAGGCCGGATTGTGGTGGATAATACAAGGCTAAGTAACAGTTACAACTTCACACTGGATTGAGCACAGCATTATGAGCCGTCCATCAATGAGTTTGTGATCCCGCGACCGGGCTGGCCGGGCGCGTCATTGTTCCTCAGAAAGAAGCCTATGGCAGAAAGAAGCCCACGGCGATTTGCGGACGTTTATGACCGGCTCACCGCTGACAGCTCAAGGGATTCGGAACGGTGCGCCGACGAGTATTCAAAAATCACAGTTCGTACCCTCCGCCGGAGTAACCTGCCAGCCGGCATTTCGAGCAGCCTTGCCAGGGGAAGATGCCAGCGCGCGAAGGGGATTCAGTAAACATACAGCACAGGAGTTTTCAGTTTGGCTTGGCGGCTGCCAGGATGGCTTCGCGGACAGCCTCGGAGCCGCGCGCATTAACGATTACTTCACCAAGAGCTTCCAGCTTATCGACGGTCGGGATCCGATCGATCTCCGCCAAGGACTCCAGTTCCGGGAAATTCTTCCTCAGCAGTAGCCGCAGAAACCTACGCGCCTCATCCACCCGGCCTTCAACCTGGCCTTCCACCCGCCCTTCAACTCGACCTCAACTCGACCTTTTTCCCAGCCTTCCACCCGGCCTTTCGCCGCAGCCTGCTGCCGCTCCTCTTCCACCAGGCTGGATCCATCCAAAATGGCCCGTATCAAACCCATTTCTCTGCCTCCTAACATCTCCTTCAGCGAATCTCTATCATAACGAATGCTTCCCACCGTCAAGAACCGTCCCATCGATTCTTCATCGCCCTGACGCGCTATCATGACCGCTATCCTGCGCACCTGCTCATCGCTCGACTTCATAAGCAGAGCCCAGGGCAGGAGTCTCGGGTCGTCTGTCTCCAGCACCAATGTCGGGTCGATTTCCCACAATCGCACCACCCGGAACGGATGCTCCGTGATGGTTTTCCCGATATCGTAGTGTCCGATGTCGGCGATCATGGCCGGCACTCCTTGAGGGCGCAGGAGAACGAGCACCGACTCCACCGGCATCTGGTGCTGCCACGCCAGGCTTCCGCCATATCGCGCCATATCGCGTGGTAAATCGCGGTAGTATTTGGACTGAAACTCGGCGTGGAAGATGATCGGGTCCGCAGTGCCAGTCCGAACTACGGCGACATAATCCGGCAGTACCACGGCTGGGGCAGTTTCCGGACGAAGCGGTTGGATGTCCACAGCGGTGCCGGCAGGCACCATGCCGAGTAACCGCAGGAAGAAGACGGGCGCTTCATCTGCGAGGTCCTTCAGGATGCGGTCGAAGGGTTTGTTGATTCCAGCGTCTCTCGATGGCACATCTTGCGAGGGCCACATCTTGTTAGTCGGATCGGCGGTGGATTTTCTCAAGATCTCTTTGCGCTAGCCGGGCGCAGCAACCCAGCGCAATCTTTATATCTTGTAAACGCTTGTAAAAGCTGGCGCTATTCGTTGACACTACCCCCGTTTTCAGATGCACTAATCTATAAGGTCCCAGTGAAACGTCTTGTCCGGCTTCTTGTTATATCGCTCCTGGGTCCGC